>NZ_CP171839.1:0-23417 GCF_043995075.1 Komagataeibacter diospyri | reverse complement strand
ACCTCAAGTTCGGGGTTTTACATACCGGCGTCAAGTGATTCGGGGTTTTAAATACCAAAACCGAGATTCGGGGTTTTAAATACCGAGATTCGGGGTTTTAAATACCGAGATTCGGGGTTTTAAATACCAAACTGGGGGAAAATCCAGAAATTCCGTTTTTACATCAATGTATTAAATGGATGCTAGAATCGCTTAACACAGAATCTAACACCTATTTAACACCGTCTTCGACCATCTAATCTGTGGATAACTCACAAACCTCAAAAATTTCCAACTAAATTGAACCCAAGCACCGCCTCTTGGGGGCTACGCCCCCGCCGGCTCGCGGCCTACGGCCGCCCCGATCGCGCTATGCGCGATCTCCCACCCGGCATCCCCCTGCTCGCCCTTTCAGGGCTACGCTAAGCAGACACGCCTACGGCGCGAAATCATAATCTGACGATGCAATGCATCGTCTCGCCAGAGGCACCTTACTCTCCCGCGTCGGCGCCTTCGGCGCCCTACGGGGCTCCCGCTCCGCGCTCGCCCGACACCTGTAACACCAGAAGAACCGGGCAAGACCGTAATCTGCTCAAGGCATACGATAGTTCAGGCGAACATTCAGCAGCTCACGTGTCGCAGTATGCCCATCAGACGCCACAGGATGGCCGTACAGGCATTATCGTGTGCGGTAGCTAGTTGGGGGGGCGATAACAAGAATTACGCTTTGTGCGGCCTCCTATGGCGCTCTGCTGGCGTTGTCAGAGATTGATGGGCCGTCCATTTCTATCTGACCATCCAGATATCCTGCTCCTGACTTTCAGCGGGATGGTTCTGATTGAAAAACCCAAGCGTTAGGGATATGGTGCATTATGCCAACGCTTCTGCGCATCAATGGATTTCGTGTCGTGATTTACACGGCAGATCATGTGCCAATGCACGTTCACGTCATAAGCGCGGATGGGGAAGCGGTGATCGAAATTGGCAGGAAAGCCTGCCTGATACGGGCAGGTGGCATGAAGGATAAGGCTATACAAGAAGCCCTTGTCATCGTGCAGGACCACGCTGAGATGCTGGCGGAAGCATGGGAGAAGATACATGGCGAATAACGTGAACTATCAGTCTGCTCGTGAAGCAGACGCGCTTCATAGAGCGACAGTTCCTCATGCGGTCTCCGCACGGTTGATCCGTGCGCGCCGCGCTCTTCATGTCACGCTCTCCAACGGTGTTGAAATGAGCGTGCCGGTGGATCTGTTACAGGATTTGCAGGGCGCTTCCCTGAATGATCTGGCTGAGATCGAGATTACCCCGCTGGGTAATGGGCTTCACTGGCCCCGTCTTGATGCTGATGTTCTGGTCGAAGGTCTGATCCACGGTATCTACGGTTCCCGAAGCTGGATGGCGGCACAGATGGGACGTGTGGGCGGATCATCCGCCAGTCCCGCAAAGGTGGCGGCTGCACGCCGGAATGGTGCGAAAGGCGGTCGGCCCAGAAACGTCGCGTAAGGCACGGTTTCTGATATTTTTCCAGTCCACCAGGCCTGTAGACTTTTGCGAACTTTAATTCAGGGACCAGCAGCGTGATGTCGGAACATTCTGATCTGTTCCGGGAGTTGGGGCCGTCAGAACGCAGAGTACGGTCTGTTTCTGCAGGGCCAGCGTGAAGAGGGCTCCTGAGCCGCCATAATCCGCTGTAGTCGTAATCTGGTAGCCTTTGTTCAACAGGCTCGTCAGAGAGTCCGGGACTGGCTTCAGTGTTGTTGGAACGGCCAGAGGACTATAGGGCGATTTAACCCCTGACTGAGGCAGCCAGTCTCCTGTGTTCCGGGCAAAGCCTGATGCCGGAAGGAGGAGAAGCGGCAGGGCAGTGAAAGTCAGTATACGCTTTTTCAAGACAACTCTCCTGATCAGATCCAGAGCTGTCGGCGGATGTGGATCAAGTCGCGCAATTTCTGGTCCTTGAGATTCTGTAATATCTGTTCGTGATCAACCGGGTTATCTGGTGTCATAGCGGCGATGTTGCGATCGCACAGAGCCGTTTCCCCTGGCAGATCGTCACGGTACCAGAGCCAGAGGTCGATCGCCGCCTTGTCCCGGTCATTGGCACTGTGCAAACGGTAGCCACGATACAGACGGCTCTGCTCTTTATCGTAACCCTGCGAGGTTGTGCCGAGCTCCTGTTCCACGAACTCTCCGAGTATGGAGAAGCAGGCATGAAACATGCGCTCATCCGCATCAGGATTGTCCGGCTCTTCCTGTCTGCCTGGAAGGTCATCCGTCATGGCTGTTCTTTCCTTTCTGCATGCTCTTTTTCGGCATCGAAGGCATGAAGCCCTGCGCGTCTCCAGCGTGTTTTCAGATCAGCCGGAGTGGTCTCATTGCCTTCCCGAAGCTGCCCCGCAATGTCCAGAAATGCTCCGAGCATGGTGGCGCGGTCATCGTCGGTCAGATCGACCAGTCCCGCCTTCTGGACAAGCCCACCCAGTTCGATCAGATGACGGGTGCGTTCGCGTCGCGCCTTCGCCCAGTCGCGCATGTCGGTGCGTGCCTTTCGTGCCTGATGGCGATGGATCAGGGCCGCCTGCTTCCTGATCCGTCTTTCAAGCGCCAGAAGCTCCATTCTGATCGTTTCCGGTTCCTTTCCGATTGCCCTTTTTCCCGCCTGTCTGAAAGAAAGATTCCCCCCGTTCGGTCCACCTCGCGACGGCTTCAGGTTTGCCGTCCGCCTGTTCGACAGCCGCAAGCAGTACTCCTGCGAGGGCCTCGATCGACAGGGTATCGGCCCTCGTTGCTTCGACCAGTTCACCGAGCTGGATGGTCCGTTGCGCCTTAAGCTGCTTCGCCTTTTCCTGAAGCGCCTTCAGTTCCGCATCAATGTCCCGTGGCCTGCGCATTTCCGGTCCCCTATTCTACTGGTCTGTGCCATACTCTACCATACAGGCGAGAACCGCGTCACTCATCCAGAGCAATCAACCCTTTTAACGTAGTAAAATGTGAGTGCGCGCTTATACGTCACTGTGTGACGTGCGCTTAAGTGGTGTGATATGATCGCGTTCATGGCGATCTATCATCTGCATGCAAAGGTCATCAGCCGCGCCACCGGCCGGAGCGCCGTGGCAGCGGCGGCCTATCGCGCGGCATCCCGCCTGCATGACATGCGTCTGGATCGCGACCATGACTTTTCCAACAAGAGCGGCGTGGTGCATTCCGAGATCCTGCTGCCCGATGGCGCGCCGGAACGGTTTCTCGACCGTGCGACCCTATGGAATGAGGTCGAGGCGATTGAGAAGCGCAAGGATGCCCAGCTTGCCCGTGAGGTGGAGTTTGCACTCCCGCGCGAAATGACCCAGGCGCAGGGGATCGCGCTGGCACAGGATTTCGTGCGGGAGCAGTTCGTGGAACGCGGTATGGTGGCCGATCTCAATGTACATTGGGATATTGGTGAGGACGGACAGGCGAAGCCCCATGCCCATGTGATGCTGTCCACGCGGTCTGTGGATGAGAACGGGTTTGGTGCAAAAGAGCGGTCGTGGAATGACAAGGAACTCCTGCTGACATGGCGGGAGCGATGGGCGTCACTTACCAATGAACGGCTGGCCGAGCTGGACCTGGATGTACGGATTGACCATCGGTCCTTTGTTGAGCAGGGGATCGACCTTGAGCCGCAGAACAAGATCGGTCCAGCCGGCATGCGCCGGGAAGAGCGTGGCGAGGATGCACAGCGGGTCGCTGATCATCTGGAGATCGCGCGACGCAATGGGGAAAGGTTGCTGGCCGAGCCGCATGTGGCGCTGGAGGCGCTGACCCGGCAGCAGAGCACGTTTACTCGGCAGGATCTGGCGCGGTTCGTGGACCGGCAGACGGTGGACGCTGAACAGTTTACGGCCGTCATGGTTCGGGTGGAGGCATGTCCGGAGCTGGTAGCACTTGGGAAGGATGGGCACGGGCGGGAGCGGTTCTCCACGCGCGCGATGATCGGGGTCGAGCAGCGTCTGGAAGACGCGTCGCTCGCGATGGGGCAGTCCCAGGGGCATGCGGTGCCGCTGGCGGTGCGTCGGGCAGCGATGCAGCATTCTGGTCTTGGGGACGAGCAGGCGCTGGCGGTGGGCGAGGTCACGAAGTCCCGCGACCTGTCCGTGGTGGTCGGGTATGCCGGGACGGGGAAGAGCACCATGCTGGGTGTGGCCCGTGCGGCATGGGAAGAGGCCGGGTACCGGGTGCGCGGGGCGGCGCTGTCGGGGATTGCGGCGGAAGGGCTGGAAGCGGGGTCCGGGATCGAGAGCCGGACGCTGGCCTCCCTGGAGCGTGCGTGGGAACGTGGGTTCGACCTGCTGGAGCGCGGGGACGTGCTGGTGGTGGATGAGGCCGGCATGGTGGGGTCACGGCAGATGGAGCGGGTTCTGTCTGTCGCCCGCGAAGCCGGGGCCAAGGTGGTGCTGGTGGGTGATCCCGAGCAGTTGCAGGCGATCGAGGCGGGTGGTGCGTTCCGGGCGGTGGCCGAGCGGGTCGGGTCGGTGGAAATCACCACCGTACGCCGGCAGCGTGAAGGCTGGCAGCAGGCGGCTACGAAGGAGCTTGCGACCGGGCGGACAGAGCAAGCGCTGGGACGCTATGAGGCGGCTGGCCTGGTGCGCGGGCATGACACGCTGGAAGAGGCGCGGGCCGGGGTGATCGCGGGATGGAATGCTGCCCGTCAGGCTGCGCCAGAAGAAAGCCAGATCATGCTGGCGCATCGGCGTGATGATGTGCGGGCGCTGAACGAAGCGGCGCGCGAGATCCGGCGGGAGGCAGGTGAGCTGGGTGACGGCGTGCTGGTGCCGACCGCCCAGGGCGAGCGGGTGTTCGCGGACGGGGAGCGGGTCTACTTCCTGCGCAATGACCGGGCGCTGAGGGTAAAGAACGGCACGCTGGGCACGGTGCGGGGCATCGTGGGGTCGGCCGAGGCTGGGGATCTCGCAATGTCAGTGCAACTCGACGGGCCGGGTGGTGCCGGGACTGGCCGGGTCGTGTCCGTGTCGGTGGCGGAGTATGACGCGCTGGATCATGGCTATGCGGCCACCATCCATAAATCGCAGGGTGTGACGGTGGATCGGGCGCATGTACTGGCGACGGGGAGCATGGATCGGCACGGGGCCTATGTGGCGCTATCGCGGCATCGGGAGAGCGTGTCCGTCCATTGGGGCCGGGATGATGTGGGCGACCGGGACGGGCTGGTGAAGCAGCTGTCGCGCGAGCGGCTGAAGGATACCACGCTGGATTACCCGCATGTCCGGGATCAGGATGCCGGATTTGCGCGGCGGCGCGGGCTGCATGTCCCCGAGAGCGAGATCGTGGTGGAGCGTGAGAAGGCCGCCTCTGGCCCCCGGCAGGACAGGCAGGCCGAAGGTGTGCCTATGCCAGAGCCTGCGTCGGCACAGCAAAAACGCGGGATGTTCGATGGACTGGACCTGTCCGTGCGGCCGGGGCGTCGCACGGCGGAAAAAGACGTGTCGGCCGGGATGGATGTCGGGGCCGGAACAGAAAAGAGTGGGGAAGGGCATGAAGCGCCCGTCTCCCGCTTTGCGGGGTTGCGGCTGCGGCGTGTCCGGCGTGAGATGTTGCCCGCCATCCTGGACGGTTTTGTACCGGGGAGTGATCCTCTGCATCAGGCGGTGGAGCGGTATGCGCGGGCCTGGGTGGATGTGGAGCGCATGGTGCGCAAGGAACTGCCGGTACTGGCGTGTCAGAAGAAGGCGCTGTCTGAGGCCGGTCGGGATCTGGAGCGGGTCCGGCGTGGCGGGGTAGCAGATCTGCGGGCGGCGCTGAAACATCAGCCGGAGATCCGGCAGGCGTTGCATGGTCTGGAAGGTCCGGCGCGGGCGCGCAGGCTGGTTGCGGGGCTGGAGCATGAGGCGCGGGTGCGGACGAGTCCGGAGCTGCGGGCTGAGCGGTTCGTGAAGGCGTGGGACGGGCTGAGCCGGGAGCAGCAGGGTGCGGCGCTCAAGGAATTGAAGCGGGACGTGCCGCTTGCGTCCCTTCTGCGGGAGAAAAGCCGCGAGCTGGGGATCAGGAAGGGATCGACGCTCGATCACGGGTTGCATCCCCCTCAGCGGGAGCACTCCCTCTCACGCTCCAGGTCGCGGGATCGGGGCTGGGATATGGGGATGTAATCTGCTTGAGAGAGGATGTATTGATGTGTATAATTTTCACTGGAGATACACATCATGCGAACCAACATCATTATTGACGATACCCTCATGACAGATGCGCTGAAGGCGTCTGGCGTCAAAACCAAGAAAGAAGCCGTCGAACTCGGATTGCGGACGCTGATCAAGTTGAATCAGCAGCGGCAACTGCGTTCCATGAAGGGCAGGCTGGAGTGGCGGGGTGATCTCGACGCCATGCGTTCCGACGCATGATTCTGGTCGATTCATCGGTCTGGATCGATTTTTTCAGAGGTACGGTGACGCCACAGGTTGATGCTCTGGACCGGTTGCTGGGAGAGGAACTGGTCGCCATTGGGGATCTGATGATGACGGAAGTTCTTCAGGGATTTGCGAGCGAACGGGATTTCAACAAGGCGCGGAGACTGCTTGGCGCTCTGGATCTGGTCGAGATCGGGGGGCGTGATGTCATGATCGAGGCGGCACGATATTTCCGTGACCTGCGCGCCAGAGGCATTACCATCCGGAAAACCATTGATACCCTGATTGCCACACGATGCATCGTAAGCGGGTATCGGCTTCTTTACAGTGACCGGGACTTTGATCCGTTTGTGACACATCTGGGGCTGGAACGGGTTGTCTGATTTTGGCGTGGTGACTGGAGAGGACATGGAGAAAAAAGAAGCGGCCGTTCGGTTGGGATCGTTTCTGGTGTCCATCGGTCGTGAGGTCGGTGTGCGTGATCAGGATATCGCGGTCTTGCAGACCCGCGATCAGACCCCGGCCAAGGCAATGACCTTCGAATGATCCTGCGGCTTGATACCAACGTGATCCTGGAGACGTGGAGGCCCGTCCCGGAGCCGCGTGTTCTGGCCAGCCGCGACGTGTCGCCTTTTGAGGCAGCCGGTGTGCGGGTTCTTAATCCATGGGAGCGCCTCTGATGTCAGAGGAAGAGTCGGCGCAGCGTGCGTTTGAGGATCTGCGTGCTGAAATATCGGTGCTCCGCCGCAGTATGGAAGCGTTGCCGCAGGCATGGCGGGACAATCGGCCGCCGGATTACACGGAGGATCTGGCCCGTGTCGTGAAGGCCATGAATGCAGTTGGTGCGCGAATGGAGGCGATCGAGGCCACTCCGATGCTGAAGATGACGCCACAGGCGTATGGGCAGGGGATACGTCAGGCGGGGCTTTCTGCCAGTCAGGAGATGCAGGCAGCGTTTCAGAAAGCGATAGGTGAGGTTCAGGGGGAACGTCGGGTTCTTGCCAATATCATTGGTCAGTCCCGTCAGCAGGATCGTCAGAACTGGTGGCTGTTAGGGGTGGGTCTTGCCTGTCTTGTTGTAGGGATCGGGTTATCGCCTGTGCTGGCGTATCTCCTGCCTTCTTCTATCGGGACGCGGGTGGCATCCTTTATTGTCGGGGAGAAAGATCGCTGGAACTCTGGGGCCATGATGATGGCGGTCAGCAATCCTGAAGGCTGGCAACGTGTACGTGAGGACAGCCAGCTGGTTGAGGCCAACAGAGACAGGATTGCAGCTTGCCAGAAAGTGGCCTCGGGTCAGGAAAAAACTCAGAAATCCTGTGTCATCACCATTCCGGCACAACAGGAATAGTTTTGAGGGATAAAAGCCGACAGCAGAATATGACATGTCAAAGAAACTGGATTTCTTTGACGGATCATCCTGACGTGTTAGAAAAAACGCACATTGCTACCACGTCAGGATGTCATGTTAACACCAACCTACCTTATTCGGCCTTTGCCGCCTCAGGCGGAGATAGAAACGGTTCCGGTTCTCAGGGCGTTGGTCGAGGCCAATAAGGCTCTGGCGGAACTGAAGGGTCGGGCGGCAACCATTCCCAATCAGGGGATCCTGATTGATACGCTGGCTTTGCAGGAAGCCAAGGCGTCCTCGGAAATCGAGAATATCGTCACCACCCAGGATGAACTTTTCCAGGCGGATCTGTTTCCTGAGGGGCCGGATTCAGTGGCGGCCAAGGAAGTCGCCCTGTATCGAGATGCCTTGCATCTGGGGTTTCGGCAGATGAAGGAAACCGACGGACTGATCCTGAACAAGGGGCTGATCGCGATTTTCCAGAGGCTCAAGAAGCGGGGAGATGGGTTTCGAAACACCCCGGGAACGGCCCTGAAGAACGAGCGCACTGGGGAAGTAGTCTTTGTGCCGCCGCAGGATGGGCGGGAGATTATCCGGCATATGTCGGATCTGGAGCGGTTCGTGAATGATGACGGGCGCTGTGATCTGGATCCGCTTATCAAGATGGCCCTGATCCACCATCAGTTTGAGAGCATCCACCCGTTCCCGGATGGGAATGGCCGTGTCGGGCGGATCCTGAACGTGTTGTATCTGACCCGGACTGGCCTCCTGGATATCCCGATCCTCTATTTGTCGCGCTACATCACCCGCCACAAGGATGAGTATTATCATCTGTTGCAGAAGGTGCGGGATGAAGGCGCATGGGAGGCGTGGATCCTCTACATGCTGCGTGCCGTGGCTGAGACATCCAGGATCACCCTGGAGCTGATTGAAGGCATGCGGGCGCAGATGGCCACCATGAAGCAGCGGATGCGCACGGAACTGCCCAAAATTTACAGCCAGGAGTTGCTGAACAACCTGTTCCGGCATCCCTACACGAAAATCGAGTATGTTCAGGCGGACCTGAGTATCGCCCGTCAGACGGCAGGGAAATATCTCGACCAGCTCTCAGAGAAAGGCTTGCTGTCCAAGCACCGCTCAGGGCGGAGCAATTATTATATCAACGCACCTCTGGTCCGCCTCTTCCTGGAGGTGTCCGGTGGCGCATGAAATGTATGATCTGTTTTTCGAACGTATGGAATTTTACGCATGAATCCCGTTGAGATTGAAGAAGCTGTCTCCCGGATTGCCGAGGCACCTTTTAATCCCGGGGAATTTCCATTCGAATTCCTGCAAGCGTTCGGAAACCGCGATGTCACGATCAAGCGGCTCCGTAAGGATAACCGCTCGGACGTTTCTGGAGCGGTGCTCCAGCGCAACAACATCCATCTGGCCGTTTGTCCTGAGGGGCATGTTGCCCAGACCCTGAACCTGCTGAGGGAAAGCCCCAAGACCCAGTCAGCCAAGGCACGGTTTCTGTTGGCCACGGATGGAGTGACGTTTGAGGCGGAAGACCGCACGGAAGATGAGCACATTACAGATGTGTTCACGCATCTGGCTGATCGGTTCGGGTTTTTCCTGCCCCTGGCGGGCATTACCACCGTTCAGAAGATCAAGAACAACCCGATCGACGTTAAGGCTACGTCACGCCTGAACCGTCTTTATGTCGAACTTCTGAAGGAAAACTCCGACTGGGCAACGGAAGAACGCCGTCACGACATGAATCATTTCATGGCGCGTCTCATTTTCTGCTTTTTTGCCGAGGATACCGGGATCTTCCTGAACAATCTGTTTACCAGAACCATCCAGACCATGACGGAAGGGGCCACGGATCAGACGCATGAGGTCATGGCCGAGCTGTTCCGGACAATGGATCTGGATACACGCAATGACGATCGTGACAAGGGCGGGGTCAAATCCTGGGCCAGGGATTTTCCGTATGTAAACGGGAACCTGTTTTCCGGGGCAACGGACTGCCCGAAATTCAATAAACTGGCCCGCACCTATCTTCTGCGTGCCGGTGAGCTGAACTGGGCGCAGATTAACCCGGATATCTTCGGATCCATGATCCAGGCCGTTGCGGATGAAGGAGAGCGCGGTGCGCTAGGGATGCATTACACCAGTGTGCCCAACATCCGCAAAGTGCTGAATCCGCTGTTTCTGGATGGCCTGCGTGAGGAACTGGAAAAGGCAGGCCAGAATACTCAAAAGCTGCATGCCCTGAAGGCGCGTCTGTCCGGTATTCGGGTGTTTGATCCGGCCTGTGGATCCGGCAATTTCCTGGTGATTGCCTACAAGGACATGCGGGACATTCAGAGTGAGATTGATGACCGTCTGAAAATAGAGCGGGCGGAACGGAAATCCGTCATTCCTCTGGCTAATTTCTATGGGATTGAGATCCGTGACTTTGCGGTGGAAATCGCGCGCCTATCGCTTCTTATCGCTGAGTTCCAGAGTGATGAAATTCATATCGACCAGAAACAGGCTCGCCTGAATGTGCTGCCCCTGAAGGATACGGGGCATATCATCTGCGGGAATGCCCTGGAGCAGGACTGGTTCGATGTTTGTCCGCCTCAGGAGGGCTCGGAAACCTATATCTGTGGCAATCCTCCCTATAAGGGTAGTCAATGGCAATCGGCTGAACAGAAAGCGGATCTGGAGCAGATTTTCGGGCAGCGTACGAAATCCTGGAAGTCTCTGGATTATGTTGCGGGCTGGTTCATGAAGGCTGCGGATTATGGCCAGAAAACGGGTTCTTCCAGCGCATTTGTGAGCACGAATTCCATCTGTCAGGGACGGCAGGTTCCCATTCTCTGGCCTCTAATATTTTCTCAGGGTTATGAGATCAGTTTTGCCCATACATCGTTCAAATGGGCCAATCTGGCGGCTCATAATGCAGGTGTGACGGTCGCTATCATTGGGATTGCTCCTGTTTCAGATCGTCCCAAAATTCTCTTCTCAAACGGAGCAGACGGGAAAACGATCCGGCAGGAGACAATGCATATCAATGCCTATTTAGTGTCTGGTGTAAACGTGGAAATTGAGGCCAGAACAAAACCGTTAGCTGATGTTGCCGAGATGCAAGTAGGCAATCATCCATACTATGGCACGGCACTGATATTCTCGAATGACGAGGCAAGATCAATTATTGAGGGAAACCCAGCGGCGTCGAGATATATCCGGCCACTCTATGGTTCCAAGGAATTCATCTCAGCCTCGCCACGTTCATGCCTCTGGATTCAAGACAACGAGGTATCCGAAGCTCTGACGATACCGCAAATTGCTTCGAGAGTTCATGATGTGGCCGTTGCGCGGCGAGCAGCTAAACAGGACAAGTCAGCGCAAAAGCTTGCCAACACACCACATAAATTTAGAGAACAAATCGCGGCCACTGATCATATAATTGTCATACCAAAAGTGAGTTCGGAGAATAGGCCATTCCTTCCCGTTGGTATGCTTGGCGCAAATTGTATTGTTCAAGAGAAAGTATTTGGCATTTACGATGTTCCTCTCTGGAATATGGCGCTGATTGCCTCTCGCCTTCATTGGGTGTGGATTGGTACAGTTTGCGTCCGTATGCGTACGGATTTTTCATATTCGAACACTTTGGGCTGGAACACCTTTCCTGTTCCGACTTTGACGGAAAAGAACCGCGCTGATCTGACCCGTTGTGCCGAGGATATTCTTCTGGCGCGTGAGGCGCATTTTCCGGCCACGATTGCCGATCTGTATGATCCTGACAAAATGCCAGACAATCTGCGGGCTGCTCATGACCGCAATGATGAGGTGCTGGAGCGGATCTATATCGGTCGGCGTTTCCGCAATGATACGGAGCGTCTGGAAAAGCTGTTCGACCTCTACAGCAAGATGATCGCCAAAAAGGGCGGCAAGACGAAAAAGAAGAAGGACGCTGCCTGATCCATGACGATCAATCCGGTTATTCCCGCTGTTTCCCTGCGTACCGGCCAGACAGGTCAGTCTGCCAGAACCAATGAGCTGGGCATGCGGCCCATGCAGGAAGCAGTCTATGAGAAACGGGGTGAGCAATATCTTCTCATCAAGTCACCGCCCGCTTCTGGTAAATCCCGTGCCCTGATGTTTGTTGCCCTCGACAAGCTGACACATCAGGGCGTGAAAAAAGCCCTGATTGTCGTGCCGGAACGCTCGATCGGGGGCAGCTTTATGAGCGAACCGCTGAGAAAATTCGGCTTCTGGGCAGACTGGATTGTCCAGCCGAAGTGGAATCTGTGCAACGCTCCTGGTTCAGATGAAGGACAGGTCGCACGGTCCAAGGTCAAAGCTGTTGGTGAGTTTCTGAAGAGTGAAGATCAGATTCTTGTCTGCACCCACGCGACGTTCCGGTTCGCTGCGGAAGAACTGGGTATCGCAGCCTTCGATGGGTGTCTGGTGGCGGTTGATGAATTCCACCATGTCAGCGCAGACCCGAAAAACAGGCTGGGATATTATCTCAATCAGCTGATTGCCCGTGGGGAAACGCACATCATCGCCATGACCGGCTCCTATTTCCGTGGGGATGCCGTTGCTGTGCTGTCCCCGGAAGATGAAGGGAAATTCGAGACAGTCACTTATACCTACTATCAGCAGCTGAACGGGTATCAGTATCTGAAAGAGCTGGATCTGGGATATTATTTCTATACCGGCTCCTATCTGGATGCGATTGACCGGGTGCTGGATGGCACGCGCAAAACGATCGTGCATATTCCCAATGTCAATTCACGCGAAAGCACGACCCAGAAGCACAAGGAAGTCGAGCATATCCTGTCCGTCCTGGGAGACTGGGAAGGAGAGGATATAGAAACAGGATTTCATCTGGTGCGCCGTACCGATGGCCGGGTGCTTCGTATCGCCGATCTGGTGGAAGATGAGCCTGTCCGGCGCAACAAGGTTGTGTCCGCCCTGAAGGATCCGGCGCAGAAGAGCAACCGCGATCATGTGGACATCATCATTGCGCTGGGGATGGCCAAGGAAGGGTTTGACTGGATCTGGTGTGAGCAGGCGCTGACGGTTGGATACCGCTCCAGTCTTACGGAGATCATTCAGATCATTGGCCGCGCTACCCGTGATGCACCAGGAAAGACGCGGGCCGAATTCATCAACCTGATTGCTGAACCGGATGCGTCCCAGGAAAAAGTGACGGATGCGGTCAATGACATGCTCAAGGCCATTGCCGCCAGCCTGCTTATGGAACAGGTGCTGACCCCGCGTTTCGAGTTTACGCCGAAGACCGCAGAAAGTGCGCCTCTGGATGGCTATGATTATGGGGAAGAAGGCTACAAGCCAAACGGCACGAATGTTGGCTTCAATGAGCAGACCGGCCAGTTCCATATGGAGATCAAGGGGCTGGTTTCCCCCAAAAGCCCGGAAGCGCAGCGGATCTGCCGGGAAGACCTGAACGAAGTTGTGGCGTCTTTTGTGCAGGACAAGCCTTCCTTGGAGCATGGTTTGTTCGATGAGGAAACAGCCCCTCAGGAACTGACACAGGTCAGGCTGGGGAAAATCATTCGGGATCGGTATCCCGAGCTTTCGGATGAGGATCAGGAGGCTGTGCGCCAGCATGCCGTGGCGGCATTCAATCTGACCCAGAAGGGGCAGAAGGCCGCGGAAGAGGTCACGCAGGCTGCCGGGGGCGAGGAGAAGATTGGTGGCAATACAGCCCTGATTGAGGGGATGCGGAAGATTGCCATGAATGTCCGGGATCTGGATATTGACCTGATTGATGCGATCAATCCGTTTGAGGAAGCCTACAAGATCCTGGCCAGGAGCATGAATGCACAGACCCTCAAACAGGTTCAGGAGGTTATTGCCAGTCGTCATATTGCTCTGACGATTGAGGAAGCCAGGGATCTGGCAAAGCGTGCGCTTCTGTTCAAAAAGGAAAGGGGACGCCTTCCTGAGCTGACATCTCCCGATGCGTGGGAACGTAAGATGGCAGAAGGGGTGGCGGTTCTGGCGCGTAAGACGGCAGAGGAACGGGCGAATGGCTGATCTGAGCGATGAAGAGCTTCTGGCCGAACTTGGTGTCTCGCTTGAGGCTAAAAAGAAGGCTGCGCTGACCGCCGAGGAAGAGCGGATTATTGCCGGGTTTGAGGATATCTGCCGTTTCTATGAGGAACATGGGCATGCGCCTGCGCATGGAAAGGACAGGGATATCTTTGAACGGCTTTATGCCGTGCGTCTGGATCGGATCCGGGCTTTGGAAAAATGCCGGTCATTGCTGTCACAGCGTGATCTGCATGGGCTTCTGAATGTTTCCGGGATGGACACTGAGAGTCCTGATCCCGATACGCTGGACGATGATGCGCTTCTGGCTGAACTGGGCATTGAGGCCGAGCCAGAGGCTGACTCCATCACTGTCCTGAAGCATGTGAAATCACGCGCAGAAGTTCGGGCAGCGGAAGAAATTGCCAGCCGCGAACCCTGCAAGGATTTTGAAGCCTTCCGGCCTTTGTTCGCACAGGTACAGGAGGATCTGAAATCAGGCGTGCGGGAAACACGTCCCTTTGGGCAGGAAGCCGGTATTCGGCAGGGAGAATTCTTTATCCTGAAAGGGCAGATGGTTTATGTCGCGCATGTCGGGGAAGAGTTCGAGACAGAATACGGTCGCAGAGACAGCCGTCTGCGGGTCATCTATGACAACGGGACTGAAAGCGATGTCCTGCTGAGGTCGCTCCAACGGGCTCTCTATAAGGATGAGGCGGGTCGTCGGATTACAGATCCGACTGTCGGGCCTTTGTTCGGGACAACCGTTGAACCGGATGATCTGGAAAGTGGCACGATCTATGTGCTGAGAAGTCTGTCAGATAACCCGTATATCGCGCAGCATCGTAACCTGATCCACAAGATCGGGGTGACGGGAGGCGATGTGAAAAAACGGATCGCCAACGCCAGGCATGATGCCACCTATCTGCTGGCTGATGTGGAAGTCGTGGCGACCTACAAGCTCTTCAACATTAACCGCACGAAGCTGGAAAAGATCTTTCATAGGGTTCTGGCGCCTGCACAGATTGATCTGACGATTCAGGATCGGTTTGGGCATCCCGTGCAGCCGAAAGAATGGTTTTTGGTTCCGATAAATATCGTGTCTCAAATAGTGGATAAAATATCAGATGAAAGTATTGACGGTTTCATTTATGATCCAAAGACGGCTGGTTTGGTGAAAGCATAATGGCATATGATGTCGGCTTCCGCCTCTTATGAGACATACGAACACGCCGTATTAATCCCGAAAGCGGACTATTTATTCTGATAGGCTTTATCTAAAAACTGAAATGGTTAAATATCTTAATTATTAATGTAATTTCTTCCGAGAAATTTTATAAATTCTGATTATTTTCGGAATATTAAAGGAACATAATAGTTGGAATCTAACGAAGGAATAGAAAAGCGGATCAATGAAGCGCGTAAGTTGGGCCACGTGAGCTCTTCCGAGTGGCAGTCTTACACATGGAAGAATGAGCTATCCGAACAGCGTCGCAGAATTATTACGCACCTTGGCGAAGCACTTGCTGAGGAGGAGACCGACTACAACCCCTATCATATGCTAGAAAGGGCGGTAGGAGTTGCCGCGATATGCATGAGACGGTTGATCGAATGCCGGCTGGTGACGGATCGTTTTTGCACAACGCCGCTGGAGGTTCACGAGATTATGCGCAAGAAGGATGCGGAATGGCGTGAACCGTTCGTAAGTCGCACTGCAAGCGGGATATACAACAACTATGATATGACAGTGCGGAAGCTTGAGAGAGTAAAGCCGAAAACAATTTCCGACAAAATGCTGCACGCACGGGTTATAGGCGTTCTTTCCGGGAGCGACTATTTGCCAGACGGCTTGTTGGTCGCATCAGATACGCAGAGCAAGAAACAGCTTTTTCATTTCTCGCCATGTGAGATTGCAGGTATCTTCGATGCGTTTTTGGAGGATAAAGTCCGCCAGGTCTCTGATGGGTATTTGGATCAGGATGGCCAGTTCTTGGGAACTGGAAATGTGTTCGCGACAAGAAAATAGCCAGAACTTGTGCTCCGAGTTCACAGGTGCTCAATGTTCCCTGTTCAAGACGTCCGCTTATCGAAGCCCATCCATCAACAGCAGACACTTCGCTGTCCCCTCAAGGAACATGAAGCGGACAGGCGGCAGACGCCTACAACGCAGACATCAAAGTGGTGATGGCGGTCGCCCGAAAATCGACATTGTCAGGCGAACGGCGATAGACAGAGTTTGGGACAAACCGGCCGTTCCGAGGTTGTGCCTCGAATGGCCGCTATACCCCCGACATCCGACATAGAGAAAGTGTCGTCCGCTTCACGGAAATGTGCAAGGCTGGCCGAATGCGGTCCTGGGCTATCGGTGGTCGAGAGTGGAAGCGGACGTCCGCAACGCTTAGATGTCATCTCAGTTTGACCAAGGCGACCTTGGCGTCCTACCAAAAACTTGGAGTTCGAAGCGTCTGGAGAGCACACCCGAGACAGAGCGCTTAATGATCGGCAACGGGCGAGTGCTGTTCGAGGCCGACAAGCTGAACGACGAGAGCCTCCCGCCGAGTTTGAGCCGCCTAGGGTAAGGGCACCCACGTTCAGCCTGTTGTCGCCGCGTTTGTGCCCGCCCGTTCTCGTAGGATTCGGCGTAAAAACTGAGGCGGCATGGTGCGGACGTGAAACTCCTCTTGAGGGATTACCCCGGCGTTCAATGCGGCGGTCATCCGATGAACGTGGAGGGCCCACTCAGGATCTCGCAACGGCAACCTGCCCACGTTCACGAGAGGCGGTGGGGACATGCGATTCCGAAACAGAGGCATCTTAAGGGCCCGACGTGGCCGCTGCGTCTGCACATTGATGACCTTCGCCCGCTTGGTTCCTTCGAGCCGGACCTCGTCCTCCCAGACCGACACCTGCTCATTCCCACGAAGTTCTGCAAGTCGATCATGATCCGGCGTCCAGCGCGGCGGATCGTTGCCGGGCCTGAAGTAGATGTTGTCCAGCGCGTTGGCCCATTGGAACTCGTTGAGGGCCATCACGATGCTCGCCGAGGGCAACTTAACGACGTTACTGGCCGGGTTACCCAGCGAATAGGCTTTTTCGTCGTACAAGACGACTGCGTACTCGGGCGAGATGGGCATGACAAACTGCAGGCCGAGATTCGCCAAGCCAAGAACCGAGACGTCCGCGCCGTTGTAGAGCCCGTTGTGCTTGGCGGCCGGGTGGTCGCCCAAAACAAAGGGCGTCGAGCTCACATTGTGGAGAAGCTTGATCTTCAGATCGAGAATCACAGGAGTTTCCAGGAGCGCTGGCCGGAGCGCCTGCGCGGCGGGCTCGGTGAGTTCAATAGTTAGATCGTCGAGCACGGCGAGAAGTTCGGGCTCGGTCAGCGTGTACCGTAGCATCAATTTGCCGACCTTGTTGGCCATCTCATTAGCCGCGGCGGCGGCCTGTGCCGTCCGCGCCGACTGGATGAGCAGGAAGGTCGCTAGCACGCGGTGATCGTCGCTGTATCGCTTCGGGGGCAAGCCGGTCGCGATCATCCGTCGCAGGACAGAGCTGGCACCGCCTTCGATCTGCCCCAGAGCGTGCTCGGCCTTTCCGTCGCGGCCGTAGAACCAATCCCGGCAGGCTTGATGCTTGAGGCTCGCTCCTGTGACGATTCTGCCAGAGCGTAAGTTGTAAAGACCAACCGATGAGCCATTGACGGAGAAAAATCGCAGCAGGAATTGTGGCACGAAGTGATGGCTCTTGTTCTGCGGCATCGGATTTGAAATCCCCTTCCAAGCTCATAGCGACGAGCCTGACCGTGTATACAGGTGCACGCATTCTGCTCAGTCAAAGTTCGAATCTCGCCAAGCGGACTAAGAACGATGAAGATGGGCATCATGCTTACGTCATAGCGACCTTAGGCTTGCTATGCTTCTCATCTTGGCGAAGGCAACGTTGGCGTGTCGGATTTCTGTCCAGAGATATTGTCAATCCAATCCAGAATTCCGTCGAGCACGGCGTGCTTCACGGGAAACCAAGTTCCAGTTCTCATGCGTGCGATAAGGGTATGAAGCGCACTGATAAAGGCATCTGCTGATGTGAAATGATGGGTGAAAGCGTGAAAAGAATTGTAATCCATAACGAGGCCGCCGCCGCTCAACCCTGCGAGCTTCCCGCACGCCGTCGCATAGACGTCACCCTCATCATCGAAAAGCTCCTTTACGATGGCTAGCCCGATGATCTGACGCCGTCCGATGGAGACTTCGACGTCTTTACCGCCTACGACCAGTCTCGCTACCGCTTCGCGACCAAGATACCGAGCCGCACCGTTGATCTGGCGGATAGCGTCGTCGACTTCCTTACGGGTCGCACGTCTCTTGCGATCAAGGGAGCGACTAAGACCAGCTTCCGTAATCGGACTGTCCTTGGCCTGAATGAGAATGGCGACGGATTCGGTCAGCACGAGATGGTCAAGTATCTCCTTGGACGTATCCTTACGTAGCGGATTCATCATGATACTCTCCGGCTTGAATGCACGTAACAAGCAAACCGAGATGTCGCGTTCCTGAAAATAGCCCGGATTAGTGCGCGTCAAAGAGTCGTGCCGGAATCCTGTACTTCCCTGGTAGCCATTCACTTCGGGTGTCATGTCGAGGACAAGGATATCATTGGGCGCCAGCTCACTCTTGAACACCGCTTGAATGGCACGATCAGAGGTGGTCCCCATTTTTCGGACAGGGCGATAAGCTATCATCTGGCCTGAACGAGGACGGGTTTTATGGGTAAGGTTACGCGGAAACGGTATGCGGCAGAGTTCAAGTCACGGGTTGCGCTGGAGGCGATCCGTGGGGAACTGACGCTGGCGGAACTGGCTTCGAAACATGGCGTGCATCAGACGATGATCGCCCAATGGAAACGGCAGGCGATCGAGGGCATGGCAAGCCTTTTTTCTGGTAAGTCAGTAACGGAACCTTCAGTCAGCCTTGCTGATGTAGAGAAACTGCACGCCAAGATCGGCCAGTTGCTGGTGGAACGGGATTTTTTGCGGGATGCCTCTGCTCGGTTGGGCGTGATCAGAGGCGGCAGATGATTGACCCGAAGAGAGCATGCCTGCCGATCATCCGGCAGTGCACGCTGCTACAACTCAACCGGTCGGGCGTTTACTATCGGCCTGTGCCACAGAGCGAGGCCAATCTGGAGCTGATGCGGCTGATCGACGCCCAGTTCCTGGAAACGCCCTATTATGGCTCACGGCAGATGACATGGCATCTGCGCCGCCTGGGACATGAAGTGGGCCGCAAGCGGGTCCGGCGGATCATGGCGATCATGGGCCTGCGGGCGATCTACCAGAAGCCGCGCACGACCGTGCCTCATCCGGAGCATCGGAAATATCCATATCTGCTGCGGGATCTGGTCATCAATCGGCCTGACCAGGTCTGGTGTTCCGATATCACATATATTCCCATGAAACGGGGATTTCTCTATCTCGTGGCGATCATGGACTGGTTCACGCGCAAGGTCCTGTCCTGGCGTCTATCGAACACGATGGACGTGGAGTTCTGTATCGAGGCGCTCCGGGATGCGCTGATGCGCTACGGCACCCCGGAAATTTTCAATACTGACCAAGGGTCACAATTCACGACGCCCCGTTTTACCGGGCTCCTGGAAGAGCGTCAGATCCGCATCAGCATGGATGGGCGCGGTCGCTGGCTGGACAACGTGTTTATCGAGCGTCTGTGGCGGTCGCTGAAATATGAATGCGTCTACCTGCACGCGTTCGAGACCGGATCAGAGCTGAGGGCCGGGCTTGGCAGATGGATCGCCCATTATAACGAAAGGCGTCCGCATATGGCGCTGGCTGGACGTACGCCCGATGAGGCGTATCATGACGTGCCGACATCATCTGGTCCGGGGTTAACCCCGGACCAGATGGCCAACAGCAACGCTGTCAGAAGGGCGGCATAACGACAACCGGGTATAGCTTATCAAGCCCGCAAAACTGTCCGAACGGACGGGACCACCTCAATCATCGTCATCGCGCGTTCTCTGTCCGAACCAGTTTATCAAGACCTGATGAACGCTTTTAGCCGTTTCAGGATGGTAGGTGAGCAGATGAATCTCCTCCTTGTCGGTGAGGCAGCTCCCACCATCCTCTAGAGCCGTCCTGAAGCTCATCCACTCATAGTTCTGGTCATCGAAGAAGTAGATATCGACCTCATCATACTTGAGAATGGCGAGCATCTCGCGGGAGAATGAGTCGTCTCCAAACAGAGGGGAGCGGATAATCAATGGCTGATCGTCATCATCAAAAAAGGCTGTAACTAGTGCAGTGGTCGTGACCGTCGTGGATGGGAGTGCCGGCAGGTACAGGGCAAATCCACCATTCATCTTCGCCGCTAATATTGCTTCTTTCTGCGTTTTTATAATCAGAGAATATTTCTCGTCCGTGCGAAGTCGAATAGGCATCAGGCCGCCGGCAAACTGCCCGACAAGCGACCTCACTTCAGGATGAAGGACAGTCAGCATAAACGCCTCCGGGTTAGTAGGTTGCATTGCAGAATTTCATCGCCCAGGATCGACGCCCAAACTAGATGATATCGTCGGCTTTCAGTAGAGTCTTAAGGGTTATTTGAACGATCGGAATAGAGTGAAGACCTTCGCGGGTATCGTCCATATGAATGTCCGGTTTTATCGATCGTCCTGTACAAATCCGACCTTCCGTTTACCCCCCCCATTTCTTCCATTCAAATTAGGTTGACCCAAACAGTCTATAGTCTAATTGGTACAAGCTGGAGCCACGGTGTATCATGGGCTGCATGGTGGTTTTTCCGGGAGGGTTCAAATGGGACAGCGCGCGGTCATCTATTGCCGGGTTTCCACGGCTGATCAGTCATGCGTGCGTCAGAAAGACGAGCTGAAGCGGTTTGCCGAACGTGCGGGCTATGAAGTGTCAGACATCTTCATGGAGACAGGTTCTGGCGTCCGGGTGGATCGGGCTGAGCGTCGAAAGGTCATGGCACTGGCCCAAGCCCGTGAAATTGACGCCATCCTGGTGACGGAGCTGTCCCGCTGGGGACGCTCGACTATTGATCTCATCTCCACGCTTCAGGAGCTGGAGAGCTATCGTGTTTCCCTGATCGCCATAACAGGGATGACATTCGACCTGGCGACGCCACATGGGCGGATGCTGGCGACGGTTCTGGCTGGGATCGCGGAGTTCGAGCGGGATCTGATCAGCGAGCGGGTGAAGTCTGGTCTGGCCGCTGCCAGGGCGCGTGGGAAGGTGCTCGGCCGACAGAAAGGAGAGCGGCCGAAGTCTGACCGTCTAGCTCCGAAGGTTCTGGCGCTGGTGGCGGAAAAGCGGAGTTATCGGTGGATCGCCCGCGATCTGGGAATCAGCAAGAACACTGTTGCTGCCATTGTGCAGAGGGAAAGATAACACGTCATCGTGTTTATATGTTAACACAAAAACATGATAGCATTATATGGGTGCTAATGGCATCGGTATGAGACATGCGGAATATTGGGTTCAATTAGATCGTCAATTTTTTTGAGGAAGACATTGAGTTATCAAAATAACATGGTAATTAGTTAATGTGTTAACACGGAAACATGGTGGCATGAAAACAATCGCGATCATTAGTCAGAAGGGAGGCGCTGGGAAGACGACGCTTGCCCTACACTTGGCTACTAGTGCCAGTGCCGCTGGATACGTTTCTCTGATCCTTGATACCGATCCCCAAGCGACTGCAAGTTCATGGAAAGCATGGCGGGGGGATGTCGAGCCTGATGTGGTGGATTGTGCGGCTCACGCCTTGTTATCAAGAAAGCTGGAACAAGCGTCCGAACTGGGCGCAGAACTATCGATAATAGATACTCCCCCACATGCCGATATTATGGCGCGTGAGGCGTGTCGTGTCGCTGATTTCTTGTTAATTCCATGCAGACCACGTGCTTTCGATATGGACGCGGTTAGAACAACGGCGGAACTTGTGCGAGCCAGTGGCAAGCCTGCCTTCGTGATTTTTACTGCGGGTCCTCCTCGTGCGCCCCAAGTTTATAAAGAGGCGGCCGAGGTTGTGGCGCAGTTTGGTATCCCTGTTGCTCCTGTTGTTTTGCCTGAGCGTGCAGTTTTTCATCATAGCGTTGGTTCCGGTCGTACTGCGCAGGAAGCGGAGCCGGAAAGCAAGGCTGCTGCTGATATAGCACTGTTGTGGAATTGGGTGTGTGATCAAGTTAACATGCCATCACACAAACAAGATGACACAAAAACGCGTTAGCAATTTTCTAAGTTAAGGACATACGACATGAGTCGGTTTGCTGGTCTCAAAAAGACGGTCGCGCCATCGGTTGTGGAACCGGCAGCGCAAATGGTGGTAGAGAAAGCCCGTCCACGTAATCCGAGAGAAGGTAAGCGGGCTGTGGTGGGGTATTTTTCCCCAGCAGTTAGCAAAGGACTACATCAACTTGCGCTTGATACTGATACAACTATTCAGGGTTTGATCGGGGAGGCCATTGATGATTTGATGCGTAAGCACGGTCGTCATCCTTTTGGAGAGCGCTGACTATCTATTTAGATAGATTATGCTTGTATATTTGTACAATCAGGGTTGACCACGCTTAGCAAACCACGTCTCGCAGAATTTGATGAAATGCCGCTCAGGGTTCTTCGGAGCGATCTCGTTATCACCCAGCCACATGCGCCATTCTCTTTCGAGATGATGCACATCCCACCCTGGTGCGATGTTCCGAGCGTCCCCGTAAATATCAGGATCAAGCGCGCCCATCCAAGCCTCGGCTACTGGCTCGGCAGCTTTCATTGTGCCGCGATTGATGAATGTTACCATGTCTTTCTGAGGATCGAATTCGACACGGTAATCCGGTAGATGATCGCTTGCAGCGAGGTTCTTTATCATCTGTCGGAACAATTTTTCTGGGCTTTGAGAGCCTGATTTTTTCAGTAGGATATCAAGAGAGGCTTTCCATGTCGCTTGCTGACCGCAATGTTTGCGGGCGAGTTCATAAACGCGTCGTTCCAGCGGTTTGCGCAGCCGGAAATAATCACGATGCAGTGTCAGAACATCATTGCTCTTAATTGCGTTAAAGACCCAATCCGATAGCTTGATCTCGCAATGCAATAGGCGGCCGTCGAGGCCAAGTTTGCGGCGGATGGATGAAGCGTCGATCAGGCCAAAACCGTCCACCTGTTCTTCGTCGCCTGTGACAATGTTAGTGCGGATACGTGTGCCTTCAAGGCGGTCGAGGGCTTCGATAAGGGCTTTGTAATCCTTACCTGCCGTACCGCGATTGGTGAAGATGAGTAAGTCACGGCTGCTGATCCGCACCCGTTGCGATACTTTTTCCCCGGCCTTTATTTTCGCCATGATCTGCGAAATACAGTAGATCAGAATATCTTTATCGTAGATTGTAGCAAGGCCCTTCACGCTTGGTGTGATTTCCAGCCATTGCCCATTATGTTCATAGCGACGAACGGAAGTCTCGGGTTTTTTAGACAAGGAATAAAACGGATGCTCCATTTGCGGCATCACGTCTTTAAGCACGGCATCTGCCACGTCGCAGATGAATAAGTCATGCTGAGGATGACGCTCCGGCAGGAGGGCCTCATGGACAACAGGCAGATTCGGGGTTTCAGATACCAT
>NZ_CP171838.1:0-39901 GCF_043995075.1 Komagataeibacter diospyri | reverse complement strand
TTCAATTACAGATAGCTACTATCGTCACTTCAAATACGCAAGCCAATTATCGTCATTTTAGATTCAGATTGAGCTTATCGTCATTTCAATTACGCATACTCGCTATCGTCATATTAGATTCAGTTTATCGTCATAGTGGATTCGGTTTATCGTCATAGTGGATTCACAGGACGATAGAATCTCCCGATAAAACCTTTATTATTCAGTATGTTATTTGAATTATAAAAATCCGTAACACCACTTTAACACCTATTTAAACACTCCAATGCTGTGGATAACTTTTTATTTCCTGAAATTTGCAGCCAAATTGCCTCCAAGCACCGCCTCTTGGGGGCTCCGCCCCCGCCGGCTCGCGGCCTACGGCCGCCCCGATCGCGCTATGCGCGATCTCCCACCCGGCATCCCCCTGCTCGCCCTTTCAGGGCTGCGCTAAACGGACACGCCTACGGCGCGAAATCATAATCTGACGATGCGTTGCCGCATCGTCTCTCCACCAGCACCTTCCTCTCCCGCGTCGGCGCCTTCGGCGCCCTACAGGGCTCCCGCTCCGCGCTCGCCCGACGCCTGCAACAACAGAAGAACCGGGCAAGACCGCAATCTGCTCAAGACTTACCGGCGTTCAGGCGATCATTCAGCGGCTCACGTGTCACAACATGCCCACCAGACGCCACAGGATGGCCGTACAGGTGTTATTGTGTGGTCGGGTGGCGAGATAAGGGAATTGCGCTTTGTGCGGCCTCCCAGGGCGCTCTGCGGGCCTTGTCGGGTATTGATGGGCTGGCCATTTCCTGTTCGTCCGTCCAGGCCTCCTTTTCCCGACTTTCTGGCAGGAAATACGGGTTTCCTGTATATCCCAGATAATCCGTCATATCTGGATCATGCTCCATGAAAGCGTTTCCAGCGAGCGCCGTGACCCGCAATGCCAGCGATCTTTTCGAAGCGGCCGCCGTTGCACCTGTAGTCATCACCAGGCACCACAAGCCGCGTTTCGTCATCATGTCCGTGGAGCATTATGAGGCCCTGCTCAGAAAGCAGCAGGGCATCAAAGACGTTCCGGAGAAAGGGTCATCGTCATGAAGGACAGTCCCGGAACACTGCCACAAAAGCGGCCCTGGCAGCTGCTCGTGGTCGGGGACGGGGGAACCCTGCTGACACAGCAGGATATCGAAGCCCTGACGCGCATCCTCGATCTCCTGCCGCATGTCGCCGGCCTCGACATCACCACCTCGGCCGGCTCCGCGCGCGTATCCCGGGATGTCCCAGGCAATTACATCCAGCAGGCAGACCAGATCCTGGCCGGGATGTTTACGCGCAATCCCGATGTGACGGGCATAACCTTTCCGGCCCCGCATGGCAGGGCCGCTCATACGGCGACACCTGATGATCCGCATGTGCTCCCTCATGACAGGGCGCTCACCGCAATCATGGATGCACGCCAGCGCGGAGAGATCACAGCCGATGAAATGATCGCCCAGATCCGGCAGGCAGGTGCCTGAGCATCCGCACCAGTGGTGCAATGGTGTATGAAGAACAACTACTTATGGGTAGGCGCGATGTCGGCCTCGGGTATGTCGATGGGTCGTCACAAGGGTAGCCGTAGGGTCGTGAAACGGTCGTTCCATCAATGCATCAGGGATAGTCGTAACCATTGCACTCTGCGTCACCTTCCTGCGGTGTGCGAGAGCGTCCCCCTTATTGCCCGGGTTCAGGCAGGGGAAGGGGATGATCGGTCCCGAGGCTGGCCGCCCATGCCTTCACCGCTTCACCACTGATGAACAATCCGGCATCAGCCTCGGCCAGTGCCCGGCGTGTGGCTTCGTCCTTCCAGGCTTCCCAGTCGTCGCGATCGGTATGATCCGTCTTCATGTCCCGTTTCTCCCGGTCTGGACCTTCAGGCCAGTTTTGGCCTGCGTCCGCGTTTCTTCTCTGGCAGGCGCGTGACCGGAACTTCAGCGTCCGGTACGTGCGAAGGTTCCGGTGTCGCCTTGATGGTCCGCCCCAGTCCGATTTCCTGTGCCAGGGTAGCCCGTTGTGCCGAATAGGATGGGGCGGTCATCGGATAGCTTTCCGGCAGGCCCCATTTTGCCCGGTATTGCTGGGGCGTCAGGCCATAGACGGTGTGAAGGTGACGCTTGAGCATCTTCATTTTTTTTCCGTCCTCCAGGCAGACGATGTAATCCGGGAACACGGATTTTTTCACGGGCACGGCCGGCACCAGATCCGGTGTTCCGGTCGTCGCCTGTCCCAGACTTCCGAGCGCCTGAAACACCGTGGCGATGAGGCCTGGCAGGGTATCCGCCGGAACCGTGTGACTGCTGACATAGGCTGTGACAATCCGGGTCGTAAGCTCGCACACTGTGTCAGCTCCGGATGATCGTGTCTCGTGGTCGGTCATGGTCACGTCTGCCTGTTGTCCTGTCCTGTTTCCGGTGCCTGTCGAAGGCATGAAGCCCCGCACGTCTCCAGCGTGCTGTCAGGTCAACCAAAGCAGTATCATCGCCGCCCTGAAGCCGCCCTGCAATATCCAGGAAGGCTCCGAACAGGGTTGCGCGGTCCTCATCGGTCAGCCAGGGGATGTCGCGTAAGACACGGTTTCCAATCTGTCCGGCCTGCACAACTCAGTTCAGGGCCCAGCAGCGCGATGTCGGGACGTTCTGATCCGTGCCTGGCACAGGCGCTGTCAGAACACAGATTACGGTCTGCCTTTGCCAGACCAGCGTGAAGAGGGCTCCTGAGCCGCCATAATCCGCTGTGGTCATGATCCGATAGCCTTTGGTCAACAGGCTCGCCAGAGAATCCGGCACCGGCTTCAGTGCTGTCGGAACAGACAAGGCCGCATAGGGAGATTTAACGTCCGACCGAGGCAGCCAGTCTCCTCTGCCCTGGGCAAAGCCTGAAGCAGGCCGGAAGAGGATCGGCAGGACAACAAGGAGCAAAAACAGTTTTTGCATCATGATTTTTCCTGTGCGGGTCCTTTTTCAAAAGCGCGCAGGAAAGCGTCGATATCGTCGCTCATCAGGAGGGGCATCCGTTCTCGTATCAATGCTTCAGGCCAGTCCCACCAGGCGACTGCAAGCAGACGCCCGATGGTCTTTTCGGGGAAGCGGTATTTGATGACCCGGGCCGGGTTGCCGCCCACGATGGCATATGGCGGCACGTCCCTGGTCACCACGGCCGCCGTGGCGATGATCGCGCCTGATCCTATGGTGACACCCGACATGATGTTGGCCCGCGCGCCGATCCAGACGTCGTTGCCAATGACGATATCCCCCTTGGTGGAATGGTCATCGGTTGCATCCGCCGCTTCGGGCCAGAAATTGCACTGGTTCTTGAACGGGTAGGTGGTGATCGTGTCCGGTCGGTGATTGCCCAGGATCATCAGCACCTCGCGGGCAATCGAGCAGTATTTCCCGATCTTCAGGCCGGCATATTCGGCTTCTATGATGATGGGAGAACCCTTGGCACCATATGTATGGTCGCCGATGTCCCAGCCCCACTCTTCGATCTCATGGGCAAGGGTGTAACGTAGGAGCAGAGAAAAGGCGTTCTTGCCGTAATACATGGACCTCGGTTCTCCCGTTCTGGTTCAGGGTTTCGTTTGCATTCGATAGCGGACAGATCAGATGATCGTGTTGCGTCGTCAGTCCTGTTCCCGGTCCCTGTCGAAGGCATGAAGCCCCGCACGCCTCCAGCGTGTTTTCAGGTCGCCTGACGCGGTATTCCTGCCCTCCCGAAGCTGCCCCGCAATGTCCAGGAAGGCCCCGAGCAGGGTAGCGCGGTCATCATCGGTCAGATCGACCAGTCCCGCCTTCTGGACCAGGCCGCCCAGTTCGATCAGATGATGGGTGCGTTCCCGTCGCGCCTTCGCCCAGTCGCGCATGTCGGTGCGTGCCTTTCGTGCCTGATGGCGATGGATCAGGGCCGCCTGCTTCCTGATCCGTCTTTCAAGCGCCAGAAGCTCCGTTCTGATCGTTTCCGGTTCCTTTCCGACCGCCCTTTTTTGCGCCGGCCTGAAAGAACGCCGTCCCCCGTTCGGTCCACCTCGCAACGGCTTCGGGTTTGCCGTCCGCCTGTTCGACAGCCGCAAGCAGCACCCCGGCCAGCGCCTCGATCGACAGGTTATCGGCTCCCGTCGCCTCGACCAGTTCGCCGAGCTGGAGGGTCCGTTGCGCCTTAAGCTGCTTCGCCTTTTCCTGAAGCGCCTTCAGTTCCGCATCAA
This sequence comes from Komagataeibacter diospyri, assembly GCF_043995075.1. Lineage (NCBI taxonomy): Bacteria > Pseudomonadati > Pseudomonadota > Alphaproteobacteria > Acetobacterales > Acetobacteraceae > Komagataeibacter > Komagataeibacter diospyri. Next base: position 35,682 of record NZ_CP171838.1, on the reverse strand, counting down.
TGTCCCGTGGCCTGCGCATTTCCGGTCCCCTGTCCTGCTGGTCTGTGCCATACTCTACCACACAGGCGAGAACCGCGTCACTCATCCAGACAAACCAACCCTTTTGGCGCAGTAAAATGTGAGTGCGCGCTTATACGTCACTTCGTGACGTGCGCTTAAGTGGTGTGATAGGATCGCGTTCATGGCGATCTATCACCTGCATGCAAAGGTCATCAGCCGCGCCACCGGCCGGAGCGCCGTGGCGGCGGCGGCCTATCGTGCAGCGTCCCGCCTGCATGATTTGCGGCTGGATCGCGACCATGACTTTTCCAACAAGAGCGGCGTGGTGCATTCCGAGATCCTGCTGCCCGACGGCGCGCCGGAGCGGTTTCTCGACCGTGCGACCCTATGGAACGAGGTCGAGGCGATCGAGAAGCGCAAGGATGCCCAGCTTGCCCGCGAGGTGGAGTTTTCAATCCCGCGCGAAATGACCCAGGCGCAGGGGATCGCGCTGGCACGGGATTTTGTGCGCGAGCAGTTCGTGGAACGCGGCATGGTGGCTGATCTCAATGTGCATTGGGATATTGGCGAAGATGGACAGGCGAAGCCCCATGCCCATGTGATGCTGTCTACACGACGGATCGAAGTCAGAACCGGAGAGGCTGTGCATGGAAGACGAGACGGAATCCCGCATCCTGAACGAGGCGGCAGGGGCGCATACGACATCACGCCGGATCCTGGACCTGATGGAGCAGAAAGGGGACGACGATCCACTCAAGCTCATGATCCGTCTGCTGGCGGAAATCCGGGAGACGCAGCGCGGCATCCTGCTGAAGCTCTCGACGCTGGAGAAGCGCTTGCAGCGGCTGGAAGAACGGCGCGACTGATCGCGGCGGCACGGCTGCGGCATGAAGGTCTGGAGCAGGATCAGCCTTCCATCGGGTTTGGTGCGAAAGAGCGTTCATGGAATGACAAGGATCTGCTGCTGACATGGCGGGAGCGATGGGCGTCGCTCGCCAATGAACGGCTGGCCGGGCTGGACCTGGATGTGCGGATCGACCATCGGTCGTTTGCCGCACAGGGGATCGACCTTGAGCCGCAGAACAAGATCGGACCCGCAGGGTCACGCCGGCCGGAGCGCGGCGAACCGTGTGAGCGGGTTGCCGACCATCTGGAGATCGCGCGGCGCAATGGCGAAAGGTTGCTGGCCGAACCGCATGTGGCGCTGGAGGCGTTGACCCGACAGCAGAGCACATTCACCCGCCAGGACCTGGCGCGGTTCGTGGACCGGCATACGGCGGATGCCGCGCAGTTCAGTGCTGTCATGGTTCAGGTGGAAGCGTGTCCGGATCTGGTTGTCATTGGGAAAGACGGGCATGGGCGGGAGCGGTTTTCCACACGGGAGATGATCGGGGTCGAGCAGCGTCTGGAAGAGGCATCGCTTGCGATGGGGCGGTCCCAGGGTCATGCGGTGCCGCTGGCGGTGCGTCGGGTGGCGATGGCGCGGGACGGGCTTGGGGACGAGCAGGCGCTGGCGGTGGGCGAGGTCACGAAGTCCCGCGACCTGTCCGTCGTGGTCGGGTATGCCGGGACGGGGAAGAGCACCATGCTGGGTGTCGCCCGCGCGGCATGGGAAGAGGCCGGGTACCGGGTGCGCGGGGCGGCGCTGTCGGGGATCGCGGCGGAAGGTCTGGAAGCGGGGTCCGGGATCGAAAGCCGGACGCTGGCCTCCCTGGAGCGTGCGTGGGCGCGTGGGTTCGACCGGCTGGAACGTGGGGACGTGCTGGTGGTGGATGAGGCCGGCATGGTGGGTTCACGGCAGATGGAGCGGGTGCTGTCTGCCGCGCGCGGGGCCGGGGCCAAGGTGGTGCTGGTGGGCGATCCCGAGCAGTTGCAGGCGATCGAGGCTGGTGGCGCGTTCCGGGCGGTGGCCGAGCGGGTCGGGTCGGTGGAGATCACGACGGTGCGCCGGCAGCGTGAAGACTGGCAGCAGGCGGCCACGAAGGCGCTTGCGACCGGGCGGACGGGTGAGGCGTTGGGGCGCTATGAGGCGGCCGGCCTGGTGCGCGGGCATGAGACGCTGGAAGAGGCGCGGGCTGGGGTGGTGGCCGGATGGGAGGAAGCCCGGCAGGCCGCGCCAGAGGACAGCCAGATCATGCTGGCGCACCGGCGTGTCGATGTGCGGGCGCTGAACGAGGCGGCGCGGGAGATCCGCAGGGAGGCGGGTGAGTTGGGTGACGACGTGCTGGTGCCAACCGTCCAGGGCGAGCGGGTGTTCGCGGATGGGGAGCGTGTCTACTTCCTGCGCAATGACCGGGAGCTGGGGGTGAAGAACGGCACGCTGGGCACGGTGCGGGGCATCGTGGGGTCGGTCGAGGCCGGGGATCGCGTGCTGTCGGTGCAGCTCGACGGGCCGGGTGGTGCCGGGACTGGCCGGGTCGTGTCCGTGTCGGTGGCGGATTATGACGCGCTGGATCATGGCTATGCGGCCACCATCCACAAATCGCAGGGTGTGACGGTGGACCGGGCGCATGTGCTGGCGACGGGGAGCATGGACCGGCACGGGGCCTATGTGGCGCTGTCGCGCCACCGGGAGAGCGTGTCCGTCCATTGGGGCCGGGATGATGTGGGCGACCGGGACGGGCTGGTGCGGCGGCTGTCGCGCGAGCGGCTGAAGGATACCACGCTGGATTACCCGCAGGTCCGGGATCGGGATGCCGGGTTCGCGCGGCGGCGCGGGCTGCATGTCCCCGAGAGCGAGATCGTGGTGGGGCGTGAGAAGGTTGCCTCTGGCCCCCAGAAGGACAGGCAGTCCGAAGCTGTCCGTACGCCGGATCCGGCACCGGCACAGCGGAAGCGCGGGATGTTCGACGGGCTGGACCTGTCCGTACGGGGGCGTAGCCGGGCGGCGGAAAAAGACGTGTCGGCCGGGATGGATGCCGGGGCCGGGAAGGGGGAAAGTGGGGTTGGGCGTGAAGCTCCCGCCTCGCCCTTTGCCGGGTTGCGGCTGCCGCGTGTGCAGCGTGCGCAGGTGCCGGCCGGGCTGGGCGGGTTTGTGCCGGGTGGTGATCCACTCCACCAGGCAGTGGAGCAGTATGCGCGGGCGGTGCGGGACATCGGGCGCATGGTGGAGCAGGACCTGCCAGTGCTGGAGCACCAGAAGAAGGCATGGCTTGACGCCAGCACGGCCCTGGAACGGTTAAGGCCCGGGGCGGTGATCGCTCTGGAAACCGCCGTGAAGCATGAGCCGGAGATCCGGCAGGCCCTGTACGGGCTGGAAGGGCCGGCACGGGCGCGCAGGCTGGTCGAGGGGCTGGAACACGAGGACAAGGTGCGGAAAAGTCCGGAATTGCGGGCGGCGCGGTTCGTGAAGGCTTGGGACGGGCTGAGCCGCGAGCAGCAGGGTGTAGCGCTCAAGGAATTGAAGCGGGACGCACCGCTTGAATCCCTCCTGCGGCAGAAGGGACACGAACTGGGCGTCCGGAAGGGATCGACGCTCGATCAGGGATTGCAGCCGCAGCGCACGCGCTCGCTGTCGCGCTCCAGGGGGCGGGATATGGATATGGGGATGTAGGAGATTTTGATTTACGTTAACCAGTGACGTCATATATGATGTCACTATGCGCGTTGTTCTTGATACGGATGTTGTTCTTTCGGGATTTATGTCGCCGGATGGAGCGTCCCGGCAGCTTTTGCTGGGGGTCTTGGATGGGAATTTCAGTCTGCTGCTCTCCACGACCCTCCTGGTCGAATACGAGGCGGTGTTGCGTCGCTCTGAAAATCTTTTTCGAATGGGCGTTCAGGGAGATGAAGTTCTGGAGGTTCTTGATGGACTTGCAGGGTGTTGCGTGCCGGTTTCTTTTGATTACAGGTGGCGACCGACAGGTGCGCATGGTGATGATGAACTTGTGGTTGAGACAGCGATCAACGGGAATGCGGATGCGATCGCTACGTTCAATCTGAAAGACATGCAGCGGGCCGTATCACGGTTCGGTATTCCAGCAGTGCGGCCAGGTGTTCTTTTGCGAAGGATGAGAGGATGAGTAGCAGTAAAATCCAGCTTCGGCTTCCGGAAGATATGCGGGAAGCCGCAACGCGTCAGGCGGCGCTTTCAGGTGTCAGCATGAACCTTTTTGTTGCGACGGCTGTCGCGGCCCGGCTGGGTGGGCAGGCAGAAGCGGAACGGTATTTTTCCGCACGGGCGACACGGACCACGCCTGCTCGTGCGAAAGCGCTTCTGGAGCGGATCGGAACAAGGGGGCAGATCAGGGACGATGATCGTCTGGACGTGCCGGAAAACTGAATCTGGATGAGGGGATGTCGGGTTTTTCTGGAATGATATCGGAATTATATTTATGATATCACTCATTGGAAATGAGGAGTCCTGTCATGTCTTCTGTGGTTATTCGCAATCTTCCGGAAGAGACGCATCGGGCGCTGAAGGCGCAGGCCATGCTGCATGGACGCAGTACGGAAGCGGAGATCCGGACTATTCTGGAAGCGGCCGTCCGGCCGCCGCAGCGGGTCCGGCTGGGCTCGCTTCTGGCGTCCATCGGTCGGGAGGCCGGTGTGTGTGATCAGGATATTGCGGCCTTGCAGACCCGCGATCAGACCCCGGCCGAGCCGATGTCCTTCGAATGATCCTGCTCGATACCAATGTGATCTCGGAGCCGTGGAAGCCCGTCCCGGAGCCGCGTGTTCTGGCCTGGATCGATGGACAGGCGATCGAGACGCTTTTCCTGTCGGCCGTCACGGTGGCGGAGCTGCGTTTCGGGATTGGGGCGATGCCGGCCGGTCGGCGGCGCTCGGTGCTGCATGAGCGGCTGGAACAGGAGGTATTGCCTCTGTTCGAGGGGCGTGTCCTGTCGTTCGATCTGGCGGCGTCTCAGGCCTATGCCGAACTGATGGTGCGGGCCAGATCAGAGGGCCGCGCAATTGGCAAGGCAGATGGCTATATTGCAGCAACCGCTGCATCCCGAGGTTATGTCGTGGCCAGCCGCGACGTGTCTCCTTTCGAGGCGGCCGGTGTGCGGGTTCTTAATCCGTGGGAGGAGACCTGATGTCCTGCGGCATGCTTGAGAGCGGATGATTTGATGTGTATTATTTCTATTGGAGATACACATCATGCGAACAAACATCATCATTGACGATGCCCTCATGACCGATGCGCTGAAAGCGGCCGGTGTGAAGACCAAACGGGAAGCCGTGGAACTGGGACTGCGGACGCTGATCAGGCTGAAGCAGCAGCGGGAACTCCGTACCTTGCGGGGAAAGCTCGACTGGCAGGGTGATCTTGATGCCATGCGTTCCGACGCATGATTCTGGTGGATTCCCCGGTCTGGATCGATTTCTTCCGGGGTACGGTGACGCCACAGGTTGATGTTCTGGACCGGCTTCTGGGAGAAGAACCTGTCGCCATTGGGGATCTGATGATGACGGAAGTTCTCCAGGGATTTGCGAGTGAGCGGGATTTCAACAAGGCACGGCGGATGCTTGGTGCCTTGGATATGGTCGAGATCGGGGGACGTGATGTCATGATCGAGGCGGCACGATATTTTCGTGACCTGCGCGCCAGAGGCATCACCATCCGGAAGACCATTGATACCTTGATTGCCACACGATGCATCGTAAGCGGGTATCGGCTTCTTTACAGTGACCGGGACTTTGATCCGTTTGTAACACATCTGGGGCTGGAACGGGCTGCCTGATCGGGGGAGGTATGTTGTGCAGGAAAAAGAACAAGCCGTTTGTCAGGAGACAGCACATCTTCTGAGTAGTCCGCGTAATGCGGAAAGATTGCGACGGACTATTCAGAACGCGGCTTCAGACAGTCGGCCCAACAGGCTTACGCTCCTGGCAATGGAAGAAGGGCGAAGGCGGCTGCTTTTCGGGAAGCAGGAAAGGGCCGGAACGCAAGAGGCTGGTCAGGATGATGATCGTCTGGACGTGCCGGAAAACTGAATCTGGATGAGGGGGCTTTCCATCATGAGCGAGACGGATCCGGCCGCGCGCGCCTTTGAGGATCTGTGCGCCGAAATGACGGTGCTCCGGCGCAGCGTGGAAGCGCTGCCCCAGGCATGGCGGGACAACCGGCCGCCTGACTACACGCCGGACCTGGCCAGGCTGGTCAAGGCCCTGAACGACGTGGGCGCGCGCATGAAGGCGATCGAGGCCAGTCCGACGCTGAAGATGACGCCGCAGGCCTATGGGCAGGGGGTACGACAGGCAGGGCTTTCCGTCTGTCAGGACATGCAGGCCGCCTTTCATACCGCGATCCGTGCGGTTCAGGTGGAGCGGCAGCAACTGACCGACATTGTCGGACAGGCCCGTACCCAGGACCGTCAGAACTGGTGGGTGCTGAAGGTCGGGCTGGCCTGTCTGGCTGTCGGGATCGGGTTCTCGCCTGCCTTGACCTATCTCCTACCATCGTCACTAGGGACGCGGGTGGCCTCCTTTATCGTGGGCGGACAGGATCGGTGGGAATCTGGTGCGTTGATGATGGAGGCCGACAATCCCGAAAGCCTGCGGCATATGGTCCGGGCCAACCGGCTTGTGGACGCCAGTCGGGACCGGATCGCTGGCTGCCAGAAAACGGCCAACGAGACGAAGGTGGACCAGTCCTGTGTCCTGACCGTCCGGCCGGATGGGTCATAAGCGTCCTGTCAGGACAGGAGATCATGCACGCTCATGCCGTCGAGGATGGCCATAAAAGCATCGGTTGCCTGTCTGGTCAGGTGACGGAGACGGCAGGCATCTGCCAGGATGCAGGGTCTGCCCTGAAGCGGCGCACAGCCGGTCATGACTTCACCTTCGGTTTCCATGAGGCGGATGACATGCCCGACATTGATGTCTTTCGGGGAGCGGGCCAGGCTGACGCCACCATTCCGCCCCCGGGTTCCCACCAGGAGATCATGATGGCACAAGTCGTTGACGACCTTCACGAGATGGTTATGGGAGATATTGTGCCGCTCGGCGATGTGCCGGACCGTTATGCGGTTCTGTGTGTGTCCATGGCGGGCCAGATGGATCAGCACGCGGAAGGCGTAGTCGGTACGCAAGGTGAGGTGCATCAGCCAAGTCGCGTGGCAGTCGGGCTGATCTGCCCCGAAGGCGTGAAAAGGTTTCCGGGACCATAGTCCGAGGAGGCCAGGTTTTCGAGCTGGTTGCTGACGCGCATCCAGAAGGCGGCGTCATCCACAAGGCCAGCCTCGACACACCGGCCAACGTGATGGCGCGCCCGTTCCCTGGCGCCAGGTAGTCCGTATTCGCGCAGGAGGGCTACCGTCATGGCGTCTGTATCCATGATCTCAAGGTCACGGGCCTGCTTTATTCCTGAACCTGCCATCTGTCCGTCCTTTTTTCACGCCTGTCCTGTGACGACAGCCGGGAAAGCGGGCAATCAGGCACACGCCTCCTGCCCGCCCTGGCGTCGGGCGGGTAGAAACGTGTTCCAAAAGGGCAAAAGCACGCCCTGCCTATTTCCACTACGGCAGACAGGTCTCCCTGTTCACCGCTGGACATAGTCCGGGTGTTGTATTGGGCAGGCCACCCGACAAGGAGGCCGCCCTTTTGGAAAAGGCGTTTCTACGCGCCTCTTTCAAAATACCACATGCTGTCTGGCAGCACCACCCGCCCAGGCTCCCGGTAGCGGTCACAGGAAAGGAGAAGAGAGTGCTGCTGCTCTTTTTAGACGGCCCTGATGGGGCCTGGATAGGACTGCACGAGTGGATCATGGGTCAGGAGGAGGAGCCCTTCGACCGTGGCCTGGGCGACAAGGATACGGTCAAAAGGGTCGCGATGAATATCGGGAAGCTGTCCAACTGCCACGGCATGCTGACTGGTGACGGGGAGGTCTTCATACCCGTTCTCGATGAGGCCACGACGCAACAGATGCGGATCAACCTGGAAGTCTGCCCGGCCAAGCCCGGCCTTGATCGTGACTTCCCACAGGCTTGCGGCGCTAAACATCAGGATGTTCAGAGGGTCTTCCATGAATGTCCGGGCATCGGCGGAGAGTTTCCCCGGGTTTCCGGCTGCCCACAGGAGCAGGTGGGTATCGAGCAGAAGCCTCATGCCTGCCCGTCGAACAGCACGCCGATCTCTTCGTGTCCCATATGATCAAAATCGTCCGGGACTTGGATTTTGCCAGTCAGAAAGCCCAGACGCTGCCTGTGCTGTTCCTCAGGGGCACAGACAGGGCTGACCCGCACAACCGGCTTGCCGGCCCTGGCGATGATGAAGCTTTCACCCTTTGTGGCGGCATCGATCAGCCGGGACAGGTGGGTCTTGGCTTCATGGATATTGACGACACGCATGGCATCCCTCATTGACTTGGTCATACAAACTTAGTTTATTTTGGGCAGATCGGCAAGAAAAAGCGGAGAGCAGCTGCGCTGCGGTCTGGCTGCCACGATGACTGTCTTTGGAAATGAAAATTTCAGACCAAAAATAAATAACTATTATACATTATGTATTGTATAGACGAATACAGTGCATATTTGTTGGTTGTATCAGGATATTTCCACATAAAATGTATGAGGTATGCCGTTATTCAACCGCTAGTTGAATGAATTCTTCTGTTGCTGCCTTCCATGTCAAACTGTATCCATGAATGACGAAATATGTCGTTTTAAAGGCGACGTTCCATTCAATACAGGACCGACCGGTCATCGCCGGTCAGGCTGACCGTTCGGGAGGTTACTGATGCAGTTCAGGGCCGTGGCTTGTGCTTTTCTTTTTTCTGCTTCCCTGACGGGCGTATCCCATGCTGCGGGAACGGCAGCGGTCCCGGCCCCGTCTGCCGCGCCATCGCCCGCAAAAGGGGCCTCTGCTTCTCCGCAGGCCCCGGCCCAGCCTTCGCCGATCACCACGCAGCAGGCTTTTGGCACCTGGCAGGCCAACTGCACCTATGCGCCCGCGACACGCGCGGCTTCGCTGTGCGTGGCGGCCCAGCAGCTGAGCATGCAGCAGCAGGGCAAGGCCGTGCCGCTGGGCATGGTGATCGTCGCCCGGGCCGCGACCGACAGGGTGGCGATCACCGCGCGCCCCTACGAGCTGAGCATCATGACCCCGCTGGGCTTCGACCTCACGAAGCCTGCCACCCTGTCGATGGATAACGGCAAGCCGGTCAGCCTGCCCTATCTGGTGTGCAACGCATCGGGTTGCCTGTCGACGCTGCAGGCGACGCCCGCCATGATCACGGCACTGAAGGCGGGCAGGACCGGCCACATCCGCGTCAGCCGCGTGCCCGCGCAGGGCGGCGGCACGGTGACGATCAATTATGACATGAGCCATTTCTCCGACGCCTTTGGCGCAATCGAGACCTGGTCCAGCCAGAAAGCGCCTGCCTGAAGCCGGCGGCATAGTCCGGAATGCGCGTGATGCGCTGGCAGGTTGGGGCGGCGGCGGCCATGATGGCGCTGCCCGGTGTGGCAATGGCCCAGGTGCCGGGCCTGCCCGGCGGCGTGATGCCGGCGGGGCCGGGCTCGTCGCAGGACCAGTTCCAGCGCTTCGAGCAGCACCAGGAGCAGCTTGACGCGCTGCCGCCACCGTCAAACGACATCCAGATCCAGAGGCCGTCCGCCCTGCCACAGGCATCAAAAACCTGTGTTACGGTGCATGACATCACGGTCGAAGGTGCGCAGCACCTGTCGCGCGCTTTGAGCGATGCGATCACCGGTCCCCATGTCGGCACCTGCATGTCGGTGCGCGATCTCAACGGACTGATCAACGCGCTCAATGCCGCCTATATCCGCCAGGGTTTCATCACCTCGCGGGCCTACCTGCCCGAGCAGAAGCTTTCCAGCGGGCACCTGCGGATCGTGGTGATCGAAGGGAAACTGGCGGGTATCCAGTTACAGGGCCGCCCGGCCCGGCTGGCGACCGTCATGGCCTTCCCCGGGCTGCACGGGAAGATCCTCAACCTGCGGGACCTGGAACAGGGGATCGAGGACATGAACCGGCTGAGCCACTGGGGCGCGCGCATGCGCATCGCCCCCGGCGGCAGGGCGGGGGCGTCCACCGTGGTGGTGACTGCGCCCAAGCGGGGCGTGCTGCACGGCCAGGTCTGGTTCGACAATTACGGCCAGCAGATCACCGGCCAGGAGACGGGCCATGCCATGCTCACGGCGGAAAACCCGCTGGGGCTGCTGGATTTGTGGTCAGTGGAATACGACCATTCGCTTGTCGGCCATGCCGGGCAGCGCGGCACGTCCTACCTGTCGGTCAACGGGTCGATCCCGTTCGGCTACTGGACCGTGTTCGGGTCGTGGTGGCGCTCGCAGGATGACTATCCGCTCGCAACACTCAGCGACATCTACCACCTTGGCGGCGGCCGACGGGACTGGCGGCTGGGCATCTCGCGCGTGCTGCTGCGCAACCGTATCGGCGTGACCACCTTCCAGGCCAGCTACGAGCGCAAGTCGTTCGGCTCGGAGATCAACCATACGGTGATCGACACCGAGACGGCGCGGCAGGCCTTCGTCAACGTGCAGGTCAGTGAATCGCTCAAGGGCTGGGGCGGGGTGTGGTACATCACCGGTGGCCTCAAGGTCGCGGTGGATGGCGCGGGCACGTGGTCGAACTTCATCCGTCCAGGCTGGCAGGACCCGCATTCCTCCTACCTCAAGCCCTCGCTCGACATTGACGGCTACAAGCCGCTTGCGCGCGGCGTGCTGTGGCATACCACGCTGCACGGCGAATACAGCACGCGCGACCAGTTTCCCACTAATGAACTGCAGGTGGGTGGCCCCTATTCGGTGCGCGGCTTCCTCGAGCAGGTCCTGCTGGGCAATGACGGCGGCTACATGCGCAACGACTTCTCGTGGCAGCTGCCCACAAAGGGCCTGAAGTGCGGGAAGTTCGCCTTCATCTGCCACCAGGTCATCGAGGGCACCCAGCTTTACGCCGCCCTTGATGTCGGCGTCGTGCGCGCGGGTTTTGCCTCCTCCTCCACGCCGCCTGCGCTGAAGGGCGGCGAGATGGCGGGCGGTGGCCTGGGGCTGCGCAAGACCACGGGGCCGTTCTTCTGGAACGTCTCCCTGACCCATTCCATGTATACCGGCCCGCTTCCCTCGGAAGGGCTGATCCCGCTGTTTCAGGTTGGAGCGAAGATATGATGAAGACGCCCCGCAGGGTTGCCGCACCCGATATCATTCCGGGTCCGTCACGTCTTCAGCGCTGCGTGCATGTCTTTGCCGCCGTCTCCCTGTTCCTGGCCTCGACCGTGTCCGCCGCATCCGCCCAGCAGGCGGAGCCGCAGATCGTGGTCGATCCCCATGCCGGCGGCCCCGAGCCGACGCTGGACAAGACCCAGAACGGCATCGACCAGGTCAATATCGCCACCCCCAACGCGGCGGGCGTGTCGCATAATGACTTCATCCAGTATGGCGTGCCCGAAAGCGGTGTGATCCTGAACAACGCCACCACGGCGACCGAGACGAAGATCGGGGGCGTGGTGTATGGCAACACCAATCTTGACGGCCATGCCGCCAGCCTGATCCTCAACGAGGTGACCGGCACCCTGCCGACACAGATGCTGGGCTATACGGAAGTGGCGGGGCACCAGGCCTCGGTGGTGGTGGCCAACCCCAACGGCATCACCTGTGCGGGATGCGGGTTCATCAACACCGCCCATGTGACCCTTGCCACCGGCACGCCGGAGATGGATGCCAGCGGCAACCTGAAGGATATCGTCGTCCGGGGCGGCAACATCACCTTCGAGGGGAAGGGCGGAGACTTCACCACCGTGCCGGTGCTCGACATCCTGTCGCGCTCGGTGACGCTCAAGGCGCAGGTCAATGCGGAGACGGCCACTATCGTGGCCGGGCGCAACCGGGTCGATTACGGCACCAACGCGGCCCATCCGCTGGCGTCCGACGGCACGGCCGCACCGGAATTCGCGATTGATACGGCGGCCCTTGGCGGGATGTACGCCAACCGGATCTACATGGTGGTCAACGAGGCCGGCGCCGGCGTGCGGGTTGACGGCACCATGGCGGCCAATGCAGGCGACATGACGCTGACCGATGCCGGCGACCTTGTGCTCAACGGTTCCATGGCGGCTTCGGGCAACCTGCAGGCGCAGGTGGGCGGGCAGGTCAGCAATGCCGGGACGCTGCAGTCAGGTGGCGGGATGCAGCTGGCGGCAGGCGGCGCCCTGAATAACAGCGGGACCATTGGCGGCGGTACGACCCTGGCCGCCCGGGCGGCTGCGATCGGCAATAGCGGGACGGTGACGGCCGGGGCTGGCGCGCTGTCGCTTTCTGCGACCGGTGCGCTCGATAACAGTGGCGGCATCGGCGCATCCGGTGGCGCCCTGTCCGCCCGGGCAGGGTCGCTCGCCAATACCGGCACGATCGCAGCCCAGGCGGGGCTGACGCTGGCCAGCGCCAGCACGCTGTCCAATGCCGGTGGCCAGATATCGAGCACGACCGGTCTGGCCTCGATTGCCGCCGTGGGGGCGCTGGATAATACGGGCGGGAAGATCCTCGACCAGTCGGGTGACATGACGCTGTCAGCGCAGGCCGTCACCAATAATGGCGGGGCCATCCAGGCCGGGGGCAGCCTGACTGCTGCACTGGCCAGCTATACATCCGACACCACGGCTTCGCTGACGGCGCAGCAGGCCCTTGCCGTCACCGCCACGGGGGCGGTCGATAACGAAGGCACGCTGGGTGGCGGCACGGGCGTGACCGTGACGGCGGACCACATCGCCAACGGAGCATCCGCCCTGCTGCTTGCAACCGCGGGCAACCTTACCCTCAACGCGGCGGGGACTGGTGGCCTGGCCAATACGGGGGTCATAAAATCCCAGTCGGCATCGGGCAGCCTGACGATCGACGCCGCCACGCTGGCCAACAGTGACAGCATCCTTGCCGCCGGCACGCTTGGCGTGCGCACGGCCGGTACGGTGACCAATACGGGTACATTATATGGGGCAGGCGGCCTGAGCCTTGCGGCGGGTGGCGCCCTGTCCAACAGGGGCGGGCAGCTTGGCAGTGATACGGGCGTGGTGCAGCTTGCCGCCGCCAGCCTCGACAATACCGGGGGCAAAATCATCGCGACGGATGGTGGCCTGAACATCGATGCCGCCAGTGTCGCCAATAATAACGGCTGGCTGCAGGCAGCCGCCCTCATGTCCATCGTGACGACCGCGCTCGACAATACCGGCGGGACAGTGCTGGGCGGGACATCCGTCACCCTTGCCCGCGATGCGACGGGTGCGGCCCTTGACCACCTGACGAACGCATCGGGCCTGGTCGAGGCCAGCAATGACCTCACGATCAGCGCGGTGAGCGTTGACAATACATCCGGTGGCCTGGTCGGGAAAACCGGTTCTGTTGCCATCACCGATAACGGGTCGGGGCAGGGGCTGTTCACCAATACGGATGGCGCGGTCCAGGCGGGTGGCGCGCTGACGCTTGCGACCGGCCAGTATGCCAGTGACACATCGGCTGCCCTTCAGGCAGGAACCGCGCTTGACCTGTCGGTCACGGGGGCGGCCGATAACGAAGGGGCGATTACGGCGGGTGACGGGCTAAGCCTTTCGGCGGCCAGCCTGGTCAATGGCGCGAAGGGCACCATTGGCGCCCTCGCCGGTGACACGATGATTGCCGTCCATGGGAATGCGGCATCGCCCGCCCTGTCCAACGCTGGCGCCATCGAGGACGCGGATGTCGCCGGTGTCCTGAAGGTTGATGCGACGTCGCTCGCCAACACGGGTACGATCATCTCGCAGGGGAACCAGAGCGTCGACGCCGACGGCCTCCTGCTCAATAGCGGTGAGATCGCCTCACTTGCCGGTAGTAGCGCGCTTTCGGCGGCAGGTCTGACCAATAGCGGCCTGATCGCGACTGCGGCAGGGCTTGACGTGTCCACGACGGATGACCTGATCAATACCGGCACGCTGTATGGTGCGACCGGACTGACGCTTGGGTCAGGGGGCACAACGTCCAATCAGGGCGGGACCATCGGCACGGGGGCTGCGGGCGCGCTGGCCCTGACGGCGGCACAGGTCGCCAATGACAATGGTACGATCCAGGCCGGGACCAGCCTCGCGCTTTCCGCCACAGGCCTCGATAACGAAGCCGGCACGATCCTCGCGGGAGGCGCCATCGGGATCCGCAATGGCGATGCCACGACGCCGCTGACCGCCCTTGATAACCGCGGCGGCGCGGTGCAGGCGGGTGGCAACCTGACCATTGCGGCGGCCAGCCTCGCCAACACCGCCGGCACCCTGGTCAGCGTGGGCGGCAACGTCACGCTCTCCGCAGGGTCTCCCGCCACATTGATGGCGACACTGGACAACACGTCGGGCGGCATCATCCAGGCGGCCGGGAGTGTCTCGATCGCGGCCGGCACGATCGGCAATGACAATGGCCGCATCCTCGCACTCGATGGCAACATCGCGCTGGATGCCGACAGCGCGCCCGCATCCGCCCTGGCTTTCTCGAACGCCGGTGGCGCGGTCAAGGCGGCCGGGAACCTGTCGCTGGTGACGGGGACCTGGTCCGATGATGCCACGGGCGTCATGAGTGCCGGTCAGGGCCTGTCCGTGGTGGCGGCGGGCGACATGGCTGTTGCGGGCACGCTGGTGGGCGGGCAGGGGCTGGGCCTTACGGCCGCTGGCCTGACGACCGCTTCCAGCGGGTTGATGGCGACCGAAAACGGCGTGCTCTCCCTCGTCCTGACCGGAACGGGCAGCGGTGATGGCCTGTCCAATGCCGGGCGGATCGAGGCCGAAGGCCGTGGCGCCACCCTCGACGTCACGACGCAGGTGGCCCTGGCCAATGGCGGCACGCTCGTCTCGCAGGGCGATGTCACCCTTGCGGCGCAGGGCGTGACCAATAGCGGCGAGATCGGTGCGCTGGCTGGCCTGGTGGACCTCAACGCGGCCTCCCTTGCCAATACCGGGACGCTGGTGGCGTCCGACCAGATGAACGCGACCCTGTCCGGCTCCGTGTCGAATTCCGGCCTGGTCTACGGCACGCAGGGCGTGACCCTGAAGAGTGGCGGCGCGATCGACGATACCGATGGACGGATCGGGGGCAATGGCGCGGTCGCCCTTTCGGGGGCCAGCCTGACCAACACATCCGGCGCGGTCATCTCGGGTGCGGGCGCCGTGAGCGTCACCACGACCGGCGCAGTGGGCAATGAAGGCGGTGCGATCCAGGGCGCGGGCAATGTCGCGCTGGCGGCGGCGGCGCTCGATAACACCAGCGCCGGCCGGATCGTCAGCACCGGCGGCACGCTGGATGTCCGCAATGCAGGCGGCGGCGCGATGGCGCAGCTTGCCAATGACGGTGGCGCGCTGCAGGCGGGCCAGGATATCACGCTGGTTGCCGACAGCCTGACCAACGGGTCGGGCGGCCTGGTCAACGCGGCCGATGGCAGCCTGCTGCTCTCCGCCGGCGGCACGCAGGCGGCCGCCAGCATCAATAACGCGGGCGGCACGCTGCAGTCATGGGGCAACCTGACCCTGGTGGCGAACGGGCTGGACAATGACGGCGGCAGCGTGATCGAACGCTCCGGCCAGAATACCCTGTCGCTTGCAAATGCTGGCGGCAGCGCGATGACCGGGTTCAGCGATACGGACGGCGTGGTGCAGGCGGCGGGCAATCTATCGCTTGATACGACCTCGCTCGGTGGTGCTGCGCAGCTGGTCGCAGGGAACACGCTGGCCGTGACGCTCACGGGGGACCTCGACAGTGGCATGCTGTTCCAGTCCGGGGGCGACACGCTGCTGCGGGTCGGGGGCGACTACACGGCCGAGGCCGGTGGCGGCGTGCTGGCCGGGGGCAACGTCACCATCACGGCGGCATCGGTCACCAATAACGGCGCCCTGATGGCCGAAGGCGGCGTCCTGGACGTCTCCTCGGGCGGGGCGATCACCAATACCGGCCTCATTGATGGTGTGGCCGGTGTGGCCCTGGACCTGCCCGGCACCCTGACCAACCAGCTTGGGGCCATCCTTTCGGATAACGGGTCGATCGGGATCGGCAATGGCGCCAGCGGGGCGGCCACCGCCGTGTTCAACCGCTCCGGCGAGATCGTGGCTGACAGCGCCAGCGGGGATGTCCTGATCAACGCTGGCACGGTCACCAATGATGTCCTGGGCGGGGTGACGGTCGTCGCCAATGCCGTCCTGTGGAGCCATAGTTACGCGGGCGGCAGCAATGTCGATATTCCCGTGCCGGCAGGCCTGCTGGATACCGTGACCGGCGCACAGGGCACGGGCCAGCTTGTCGGTCATTCCCAGGGCGGCACGATCTATGTGCAGGAAGATGGTGGTCGTGCCACGCTCAACAACGCCGCCTCCCTGATCTCGGCCGGGCGTGATGTGGATATTACAACCACAGGTGGCATCATCAACGATGCCAGCCATATCGCGGCGGGGCGCGACATCAATCTCAGCGGGGGCAGCCTCGACAATATCGGCTACGCCGTCCAGCATGCTTTCTATGTAACCTGCAAGGCCTTCTACGGCTGTAGCTGGACCAGTCAGTCCGACCCGGCCTTCAAGGGCGGGTCGACGTCGGCCGTAAGGCACAAGAAGAAGTTTGGCCTCATTACGGTCGGCCATTACTGGACGGCCGCTCCGCAGCCCAAGGAAAAATGGGGTTCGAGCGAGACCTATTACGGCCCGACCGGCACCATCGTTGCAAAAGACAATATCACGGGCACCTTCACGGGCACGATCAACAACCAGACGGAAATCGCCAACGCGAGTTCCAGTGAATATACCAGCTATACCGGCGAGACGCCGGGCGGCCTGTCTCCGGTGGCTGCCGCTTCGTCTGCGTCCGGGGTTGCGGCTGACGCCGCGCTGAACGGCGGGGCGACGGCGGCCCTGGCGGATGTCAGCACCGGGGTCGCGGGGGCGGCCGGCACGCGGAGCAGTGCGGCGGCGCCCGCCACCACGGGCGGCACCCTGGCCTATCAGGGGGTCGAGACCGCGCAGGTGAAGGCGTCGGCGACGGCCCAGGAAGCCGCGATGACGCTGCCGGGATTTGCCACCAGCAGCGACCCGACCATCCCGACGGTGATCTCGGCCATTCCGGGCGGCAGCGCGCTGTTCATCGCCGATCCGGACCCCAGCGCGCATTACCTGATCGAGACCAACCCGAAATACGCGACCTTCAGCGGCTTCTATGGCTCGCAATACCTGGTCAACCGGCTGGGCGACAACACGGCGGATTACGAGTTCCTGGGGGATTCGTATTTCGATACGGAGTTCATCCAGCAGCAGATCGTGGCGTCGACGGGCCAGACCTTCCTTGGCAGCAGCTACGAGACGGCCAACGAGCAGATGGAACTGCTGCTCAACAACGCGGTCTCGGAATCCAATGCGCTTGACCTGACCTTTGGCGCAGCGCTGACGGCCAGCCAGCAGGCGGCGCTGACGCAGAACATTGTCTGGTATGTGCCCGAGACGGTGGACGGGCGCAGTGTGCTGGCGCCGAAGCTGTATCTGGCCCCAGGCCAGGCGACGCTTACGGACGGGGCGGAGATCTCGGCGACCAACGTGTCGCTGACCGGCTCGAGCATCAACAATACCGGCACGATCAACGCCAGCAACGCGCTGTCGCTGACCGCGACCAGCGGGGATATCGTCAATGCCGGCGGGACGCTGTCGGGCGGCAGCGTGGCGCTGGCGGCGCTGAACGGCTCGGTCGTCAACGAGGACCAGCTCAATACCTTCATGGTCGATGGCGGGAAGGCGCAGTCACTGGGCGCGCAGGGCACCATCACCTCGGGGGGCGATGCGCAGATCCATGCGGCGAAGGACATCACGTTTGATGGCGGGTCGCTCAGCGCGCTGGGCGATACCACGCTTGTGGCAGGGCAGGGGATCACGCTGGGTTCGGTTGCGGCGAGCGCGTCGCAGGACATCGAGCAGCATGATTACAGCCACCGCGCGGCCGAGACGGAGAATTTTGGGGCGTCGGTCAGCACGGGCGGGAACCTGACGGCGGCCGCCCTCGGCGGCGACCTCACCCTGGCGGGCGCCACGGTCGCGGCCGGGAAGTCGGCCACGCTGATGGCGACGGGCAACGTGAACCTCAACGCGGTCACCGACAGCCAGTCCTCCTATACCCGCACCGTCGAGCACGGCTTCCTGAACAGGACCACCACGACCTCGAGCGAGAGTTCCACCGACCAGGTCGGCAGCACGGTGGCGGCCAATGGCAATGTCACCATGGTCTCGGGCAAGGACATGTCCGTGGCGGGCACTGTCGCAGGCGGCGGCAATGTCACGCTTCAGGCAGGTGGCAGTCTTACGGAGAATGCGCTCCAGAGCACGGCGCAGTCATATTACGATAAGGAAAGTAAAGGATTTTATTTTGATACTGACGGTGCCAAGGCTAGGGTTGGGTTCGGATCTTCCAAAGAAAGCGTCAGTGACAGCAGCACGACCTGGACTCCGAGCATGATTGTGGCGACTGGGGGCACCCTGTCTGCTACCGGCGGCGGCCCAGTAGTCATCAACGCTTCTGATCTTGTTGCCGCGAAGGATCTGAACGTAACCGGATCCTCTGTCCTGCTCAACGCACTGTCTGATGTATCCAGCACGAAGCAGACCAGCGATTTCAAGTTCATTGGCGTGCAGGTCGGACTGTCGGATACCTCCCTTGTCGGACAGGCCGCCAATCTGGCCCTGTCGGCGGCCCAGACTGCCAGCGACAAGGACATGGCGACCCAGTCACTGGATGCCCTGTCAACTGCGGAGAGCGGCGTCAGTATCGGGAAGACTGTGGCCACGCTCGTGGATACCAAGCTGGCCGCGACAACATCAGACGTAACGAAATCCAACATAGAATTGGTAGGAGTACAGGCGGAAGTCGGATTCGAGCATGACAGCAAGACATCCGAAACTATTTCGACCACGGCAAAGGGATCTGAAGCAGAAGCTGGCGATGGACTGACCATGACTGCGACCGGGGCGCAGCCTGCGACAGACAGCAATGCCGGGGATATCATCGCCACGGCCGCGAGCCTGTCAGGTGAGAGTGTCACGCTGGCGGCGCCGGGCAATATCCAGCTCCAGTCGGGACAGGACACCACGCATACGACTACCAGCCAGACGGCCCTGTCCGCTTTTGTCGGCGCGACGGCCTCGCTGAACGCCAATCTGCAGTGGGGGGTCAGTGTTACGGGGCAACTCAGTGCCTCCCATTCCCACACGAATTCACAAAGCACGACACAGGTAGATACGACGGTCACGGGTGCGCAGAATGTGAGCATCGATAATGGGGCGGGGACGACCACGCTGGACGGGGCCAGGGTATCCGGTGGTTCCGTAGATGTGGCGGCGGGTAACCTGAATATTACCTCGGCACAGAATACGGCAAGCTATCTCAGCACGAATGAGAGCGCAGGCTTCAGCTTTGCCGTTCCCGTCTATGGCACGGGCGGGGAGATGGGTTTTTCGGTCAATGCCTCGGCAGGGGTTCTGTCTGACACTTACGCCTCGACGGAAGCCAGTGGCCTTTCCGGGCTTTATGCAGGTCAGGGCGGCCTTGATGTCGATGTTGCCAGCAGCACGACCCTCAATGCCGGCGTCATGGAAAGCACGGCGGCATCCGGCAACATGGTTACAACGGGTAGCCTGACGGCGAATGATGAACAGAATAAATCAGAATATGCCGGCGCATCTGCCAGTATCTCATACGGTAATCTGGGGAGTGGAGGGAATACAGGACCGGATCAAGGAATAGAAAATACAAAAAGAAAAACTTTTGATGGAGGAGCTAATGTAAGCGGATTTGCGGCACCAGTAATTGGTATGACTTCATCGAACAGCCTCTCTTCTATTGGGTCAAATATCACAATTAATTCCGGATCTACGTCAGGTGTCGTGTCCCGTGATCCATCAACTGCAAACCATGCGATCAGTAATGATTTTGATACGAATGAAGCGGGCGAGATTTTGTCCCTAACGAATAGTTTCGAAAAGTCGGTCAAGGCTGCGTACAACGAGTCAAATGCGGTAAAGGCAATGCCAAGCAATAAAAATTTGACAGATCAAGAAAGGATAGAAAATGACAAAAAATAACAATGTTAAAGGATTGTTTTTTGCAATATCTTCGTCGCTTCTTCTTTTTGGTTGTGTGCAGCCTACGCCACCAAAAATACCATTAAATATAAATGAAGTATCATGGGCAAAGAAAAAAGGGAGTGCTTCTATTAAAGGATGTGTTAGTGGAGGATATTTTGAAAAATATCATAACTATCAAGTTCCTAATGGAACATATGATTCTTATCCAATAGAAAGTTCATATCACGATAACCCTTCTCGAAATTTTACAATAGACCTTCTTCCCGAAAATGATTATATGTATAATCTTTCAGAAAAAATGAAACATTACTACTTGTTGCATAGCTATCATACATTGAATGATCCCCGATGGGTTGAATCTTCGGTTATGCCATTTATTCCTCATATTTCGTGCCCTGCAGATGGCCCTAATACTTGCCCATCGAGAGGGCATTTTAATTTTAATAATCTTCCTGCAGGAAACTGGTATATAGTGGCTGGATATAATGCAACCAAAGAAGACAATGCTGTGGCAGTTACCGTGCAAAAAATAACAACCATTGATGGGCAGACAGTTCCATTCGTTTCTTGGTTTGGGGTATTGAATAAAAATCAATGTACGCCTTGATTTATGAATTGAATCGCACCGGGATTGGCGGAGACCGAGGTATGTAAGTTACATGGCGATGGAGTAAGGTCCTCCCGAGTGGCGTAAAACGGACCTGTCAGGAATTTCGTGTTTGGGCGTTTGATGTGAAAGAAGGAGCAGCTCTACCGGAAGTGTCCTCTTTGTAGTGTATGGACCATTTCTTTGATCGGCAGGTTTGACGTAGAAATCCGTCGCGCATCGCTACCTCTGATAATGACATTTATCAAAAGTAGGATGGCAGCTTACGCCTCATCTCGGTCGTTTGGACCACAAGGTTGTTTGCCAAATAGCGGACATCAGCGCTTCAAAGCCTCGTTGCAGAGATTGTCTGGATCTCACTGATTGCACCTATTGAATGATCCCAAGACACAGACAGGCAACCCATGGACGTTATGGTGAAAATTTCAGCAATACGGAATTGTGATCGGATCATATGACAAGCACGTTCCTTATATCCCTTACATACTGCCCCATAGTATGAAAAGGATACTCAAGGGTAGTATATTCGGGAGTAAGCGTTCGTGCCGCACACACCGGCTGAGAAAAAGCGCGTTCTGACCCGCGTGCGCCGTATTCGCGGGCAACTTGATGCGCTGGAACAGGCTTTGGAGAAGGGAACTGATTGCGGTCCGGTGCTGCAACAGGTGGCGGCTATCCGGGGAGCGATCAACGGATTAATGGCCGGTGTTCTCGAAAGCCACCTGCGGGAAGAATTTGTTGAGTGTGCCGGTGATCGTGATGCTGCCAGTGGTTCGATCGAGAATGTGGTGTCACTCGTTCGATCCTATCTCCGGTAATGCCCTCGATGCTGGCTGATAGGTTATTTGGAGAAAAAATCATGAAATCACGGGCCGCAGTTGCTTTCGAGGCGGGTAAGCCCCTTGAGATTGTCGAGATCGATGTAGCGCCTCCTCGTGCTGGTGAGGTGCTCGTGCAGATCACGCATACGGGTGTGTGCCACACTGATGCGTTTACCCTGTCAGGGGATGATCCCGAGGGACTGTTCCCAGCCGTTTTGGGTCACGAAGGCGCGGGAATTGTCATCGAGGTCGGAGAAGGGGTCACCAGCGTTGCCCCCGGCGACCATGTCATTCCGCTTTACACGGCGGAATGCGGTGAATGTCTGTTCTGTAAGTCGGGAAAAACCAATCTCTGCATTTCAGTGCGCGCCACACAGGGTAAAGGCGTGATGCCGGATGGCACGACACGCTTCTCCTACAAAGGTCAGCCGATCCATCATTACATGGGGTGTTCGACGTTCAGCGAATACACGGTTGTCGCCGAGGTTTCTCTGGCAAAAATCAATCCCGCATCCAATCCAGAGCATGTCTGTCTGTTGGGATGTGGCGTCACCACAGGGATTGGTGCGGTACACAACACGGCCAAGGTGCAGCCGGGAGATACGGTTGCCGTCTTCGGTCTGGGCGGGATCGGTCTCGCGGTCATTCAGGGAGCGCGACAGGCAAAGGCTGGCCGGATTTTCGCTATTGATACCAACCCGGAAAAGTTTGAACTTGCCAAAGCATTCGGCGCCACGGAATTCCTCAACCCCAAGGATTATGACAAACCGATTCAGCAGGTTCTTGTGGAAATGACCGGCTGGGGTATTGATCATACATTTGAATGTATCGGAAACGTCAACGTCATGCGCGCGGCGTTAGAAGCCGCGCATCGTGGGTGGGGGCAGTCGATCGTCATCGGGGTGGCAGGGGCCGGTCAGGAAATTTCGACCCGTCCCTTCCAGCTTGTGACGGGGCGTTCGTGGCGCGGCTCGGCTTTCGGTGGGGTCAAGGGACGCAGCCAGCTTCCCGGCATGGTCGAAGATGCCATGCGTGGCGATATCGAACTTGCGCCTTTCGTAACCCACACCATGCCGCTCAAAGACATCAATACGGCCTTCGATCTGATGCATGAAGGAAAATCCATCCGTTCCGTCATTCATTTCTAAGGTCTGCGTCTCACCGCGCAACATCATTTCCAATGGTTGGAAATTACAGGAGAACGATCATGGCAGTTATTTCCGGTGACGGTGTTTTCTCTCATGTTTTTCTTGGGGCAGTGGATACTGCGGTATCCGCGAAATTCTATGACGCCGCGCTTGCGGCTCTGGGCATAAAAAACCTGGGGCCGTTCGGGCATGGGTGGATTCTGTATGGCCGCGAAAAGCCAGCCTTCATCATTGCACGTCCAGGCAACGGTGAAGCGCCCTCAAGCAACGGTGTCACCATCGGTTTTGCAGCAGCGACACCCGCCGAAGTGGAGGCTTTTCATGCCGCAGGTCTTGCCAATGGGGGAGCCGATGAAGGCGCACCCGGTCCGCGAAGCCACTTACCGGGCGCTTACGCTGCCTATCTCCGGGATCCGGCAGGGAACAAGATCTGCACTTATACCTTCACGGACGGTAACTGACATGCGCAAAAGGCAGTGAGAGCCATGGAACGCAAGGAAACACACGCCTCTTTTGGGGGCGTGCAGGAAGTCTGGCGACACAAGTCCGTGTCGTTGGGTGTGGAAGCAAACTTCGCGATCTACCTGCCGCCGCAGGCAAAAACTGAAAAGGTTCCCGTTCTTTACTGGCTCTCCGGTCTGACATGTACGGAGCAGAATTTCATTGGCAAGGCTGGCGCGCAACGCGTGGCCGCAGAACTGGGCGTCGCCATTGTCGCGTCGGATACCAGTCCACGGGGCGTGGGTGTGGCTGATGACGATGCGTACGATCTTGGACAGGGTGCCGGATTTTACCTCAATGCGACGCAGGAGCCGTGGGCTGTGCATTATCGGATGTATGATTACGTCGTCACGGAACTTCCTGCGCTGATTGAGGCGAGCTTTCCGGTTACGCAGCAGCGAGGCATTGCGGGACATTCGATGGGTGGATTTGGCGCCATCATGATCGCGCTGCGTAATCCTGGCCGCTATCGTTCTGTGTCAGCCTTTTCACCCATTGTGGCACCAACGCAGGTACCATGGGGTGAAAAAGCATTCAGTGCTTATCTGGGGCCGGATCGTGCCAGTTGGGCAGCCTATGACCCGCTTGAACTTGTGCGGACAGCGAAGGAAAGACTGCCTGTTCTGATAGATCAGGGTCTGGCGGACCAGTTTCTGAAAGAACAGCTCAGGCCAGAACTGTTCCAGGAAGCCGCACAGAATGCAGGGCAGGAACTCATCCTGAATCTTCGTCCTGATTACGATCACAGCTATTATTTTGTAGCCAGTTTTATTGCAGATCATCTCAGATATTTCGTGAGTAAACTACGATGAATAGATTGTCTGTCTTTTGGGATCCGGAATTTTCTGGCTTTGAGTGGAGATGAAATCTGTTAGGGGCATCTTTCAAACTGTGAAATCAGCTGGCAGCTTGCCGTGTGGGCTTGAGCGTACCGTCGAAGAGCATGGACCTTTCGACGCGCCGGAGCATCGTAGGATATCTCAGATGTCATGGCGGAAAGGCGTTTTGAACTTCGATAACGAAACTCCGCAGTTTTGGGGTCATAGCAGGGCCGGCATTGTAAAGCAGATGCATCGGGCGACCAGGAACTCTCCACTGGGATAGAATGCGGACAAGGCGGCCAGAATCAAGTTCGGGCTTCAAGGCCTGTTCAGAACCCAATACTATGCCCTCTCCTGACAAGGTGAGGGCCAATAGAAAGCCCCAGTCGTTGGACGTCACAGTGCCAGAAACCATGACAGATCGTGTGCAGGTCTTTCGTATAAAGTGCCATGCTGTTCGTACAGAATTTGCAGAGTTTTCGTAGACAAGACACTGATGCCGGGCGAGTTCCTCAGGACTGTCCGGAGCGCCAAATTTTTCGAGATAGGCAGGCGCTGCGCAGACCGTGAGGGAATATGAGGCCAGAGGGCGACTGACGACCGTAAGATCGGGATCTGGCTCGCCAATACGAATGACAGCTTCATGGCCATCCAGCGTCGGATGAACCAGTTGATCCGTAAGGGATACTTGTAATCGTACCTTCGGGAATTTCTTCCGAAAATTATGTAGAAACATGGGGAACATGGTCCGCCCGAAGGTAACTGGTACGCTGACAGCAAGTGTACCACGTGGTTCGCCCAGCGTGTTGGCGGCAAGATTATCAGCACGCTCGACAGCCTTCAGGACGAGATGACATTGCTCGCAGTAAAGACTCCCTATTTCTGTGAGGCTCTGACGACGTGTCGTCCGATGGAGCAGGCGCGTGCCAAGATGACGCTCCAGAGCCTCTATATGTTTGGCCACCATCTGCGGCGATAAGGTCAGACGCTGAGCGGCCGCGGCAAAAGACCCCAGTTCCACAACCTTGATGAAAACCTTCATACTGGTCAAACGATCAAGCATTCATCATCCTCAGTTGTGACTGACATCTTCTATCGACAATTTATCTCTTAAAAAAGAGGAATATGTTGAGCCTGCTGATTGATCGGCAAGCATCTTCTCCGATGGAGCTCTTTAGAATGCCTATTTATCTTGTGCGAATGGATCATCCGGACGGCGACGGGTGGGGGCAGCATGTCGTGGCGCATGTGCTGTATCTCAAGCGCCTCATTCAGGAAGGTAGTCTTCTGGCTTCTGGTCCGCTGAAAGGCACCCCATTGCGGTCAGGTTTTCTGATCATGAAAGGTGCCAATCGGCAGGAGATTGAAGCGATGGTGGCTCGGGATCCGTTCTCGCCGGAAGGTTTGATCTGTGATCTTCGAATTGAAGAGTGGGATCCGCTGTTCGGTTGCCTGTCCAACCTATCGACCGGCAAACCGCCCGTGGAACTGCAATCTCTATTCCCATCCGAAGAACACTCATGATCTATGAAATGATTCGCTTTCGGACGGATGTTTTGGGAGTGCCAGCCCTCTCCCGTCTCCTGAAAGCACGGTTCTCGGATACCCTGAATCCTGTTGCGGGAAGCCTCACAGGGGTATGGCGAACGGAGATCGGTGAACTTGGAACGCTACTCCTGCTGCGTTCCTTTTCCTGTCAGGATGCCTTGCTTAAGGCGCGGCACAGAACACTGGAGTCCAGAACGCCCTTCGGTATCAAGATGAACGACGTTTTAATAGAAGCTGAGGCGTTTGAAGGCTTTCCGTTTCTTAAACCCCCGGAGTTTGGTGAATGTGGTGGACTCTATGAAATCCGAACTTACAGTTTAAAAGCTGGAGGGTTGGAACCGACCCTGAAAGCGTGGCAGAGTGCTCTGAAGCCTGCACAAGCCTATACCCGCCACCTGATCACCAACATGTTCGCGCTGGATGGTGCGTCACGCATCTGCCATATCTGGGCCTTCGACAGCTTTGAACAACGCAATATTCTGCGTCAGCAACATTACGTGGACGGACTTTGGCCGCCAAAAGGAGGGCCTGAGCAAATTATTCATGCCCAGTCCTGCCTTTGCTTACCGGAAACTTTCTCGCCATTACGGTGACGACGAAAAGCTCACAAATGTTCCCATGAATGACTGCTTTGCCAGCCTTGTCGCTTGATAACCGACATTCTGTTACCCCCCCATTTTTCCCATTCGTATTAGATCCGTATCAAACAGACTATAGTCATATTGAGACAGAGCAAAGCTATGCAAGAATAAGGGCTATATGTCGGTTTTTGTCGGGAAGCCTGAATGGGACAGACTTCCAGCCATTTCTATTGAAGCTGTCAAAACGGATATTGTGCAGCGAGGCCCTTTTATGATGATGGGTCTGGCAGTGCCGGTTCTTCCCCGAAGGGGCGATTGAGGATCGTGAGCACCTCTTCGGCAGCATAGATCCGGTTGCGGGCATAGCCGGTACGTTCGGTCAGGATCCCGACCTGGCAGAGCTGGGCAAGGGCCGTCTGGGCGGCCGGGGGCGTGATGTCCAGCAGATGGCCAAGGCGACTGGCCGTCAGGACGGGATAATCGGTCAGCAGGTCCAGCGCGCGCAGCGCGGCCGAGCCCTTGCGGAAAGCCCGGCGCTGCCGCCATGTGGCCTTCAGGGCCTGGGTTGCCTGCCGGGTGACCTGCACTTCGGTAACGGTCCGGATGATGGCGTCTGACAGGAACCCGATCAGGGGCGGCCAGTCGAGCCGCTGCTGGGCACGTTTGAGCGCCGCGTAATAGTCCTGTCTGTGGGCCTCGATATAGGGGGAAAGATACAGGGGGACCTGGCCGTCAGCGGCCATCATCAGCGGAAGTAGCAGGCGGCCAACCCGGCCATTGCCATCGCTGAACGGATGCACGGCCTCGAAATGGGCATGGGCGATGGCCAGCCGGGTGATGAGGGACTGGGTCATCTGCTGCATCCCGTCGGCCTGCATGTAGTTCAGGGAGGCCTCCAGACAGGCTGCCACCTGGTCGGGAGGAGGCGGGTTATAGGTCGAATAGGCGATATGCCCTGTCCCGCCGATCCAGACCACGTCCCGGCGCAGGGTGCCCGGTGTCCTGCGATAGGCCGGGTCATGCTGCATGACCGCCTGATGGAGCGTCAGCACGGTGGGCAGGCGGAAGAGGGCCGGGCCTTCGCTGCAGGCCTGTGGCAGGAACTGCTCCAGGGCGCGCGCATAGTCGCGGACCTGCCGTGTGGCATGGGAAGCGTCCTGGTCGTCTTCATCGACCACCAGCAGCTCATTGAGGGTGCTGTGCGTGCCTTCCATGGCAGAACTGCTGAGGGCTTCCTGACGGCTCAGGACGCGGCTGATCAGGTACGGATCAGGCAGGGTACGGGCGAGGGCGGCGATTTCACCCAGGGCGGACAAAGCCTGCCCATGGCGGGCGGCGGCATCGCCCAGCATAACGCCCGCTTCAGGCGGCGACGGGGGCACGACCCCGTAATGCTGGGCATAGGGGGCGGGTAGCCGCTGCAGACATTCCCGGATCCCGCCGGCCAGATCCTCACGCTTCATCCTGGCCAACCTTTTCCTGAGACCGGATTTTCCTAACATGATTAAGGTTTTTGTTAAAACCTTAATCATGTTAGCCAGAAGTAGGCCCTTGCGCAAGGTTCTGCCACGTTGTGCGTGCAGCCACAGGTGACGTGGATGAAAATCCCTCCAGGCCTAATCCTGTCCGGTAATATGGATTACCGGACAGGTCTGCGCTAGGCTCTGGCGAGCCCGAAAGCCGCAGGAAACCGCCCTATCGTGATTATCGATCCTAACGGGATTGGCCCGGCCGGCAGGGACACTTCCCTGGCCGCGCCGCTGGCCCAGGCCCGCGCCTATGCCCGCGCCAGCCGGGCGCCCGCCACCCGCCTGGCCTACCGGCGCGACTGGGCCGCCTTCACCGCCTGGTGCCACGCCCGGGACCAGGGCGCGCTGCCCGCCGATCCCCGGCTGGTGGCACTGTTCCTTGCCCATGAGGCCGCGCGTGGCCTGCGCCCGTCATCGATCGGCCGCCGGCTGGCGGCCATCGCCTTTGCCCATCGTCAGGCCGGCTGCGTGCCGCCCCAGGCCCAGCCACAGGCGGGCGTGCTGGCAGAAGTGATCGCCGGCATCCGTCGTCAGGCCGGCACCGCCCCGCGCCGCAAGCAGGCTGCCGATGACCGGGTGCTGCAGGCCATGCTGGCCGCCCTGCCGGCGACAAACCTGAAGGCCATCCGTGACCGGGCGCTGCTGGCCTTCGGCATGGCCGGGGCCTTCCGCCGCTCGGAACTGGCCGGGCTGCGCTGCGACCAGCTCGACCGCACCCCAGAGGGCATGACCGTGCGCTTCGGGGCAACCAAGACCGATCCCGAGGGGCGGGGCGTGTGCATCGCCATTCCCGAAGGACGCCGCATCCGGCCCGTCGCCCTGCTCGAGGCCTGGCTGGAGGCGGCCGGAATTACGGACGGAGCCGTATTCCGTGACGTGGTGCGCGGTCAGGCCAGCGCAGGCCCGATCAGCGACCGCACCGTGGCCCGCGTGGTCCAGCGCGCTGCCCAGGCCGCAGGCTACGACCCGGCCCGCTTCGGGGGGCATTCCCTGCGCGCAGGCTTCCTCACCTCAGGCGCGCGGGCCGGGGCCAGTCTCTTCCGGCTCAAGGACGTCTCCCGCCACCGCTCCACCGATGTCCTCGCAGCCTATGTCCGCGAGGCCGGACTCTTTACAGATCATGCAGGAGAGACGTTTCTTTGACTGTCATTTTAGGTAGAGGCTGTGCCGGTCCAGGTCCGTCCATTTCCTGATCGACCACGTCCAGATCTTCCGTGCATTCTGGCAAAATTTGTGGTTGGTCTGTTTTCTGAACTTTTCGTAATTCTGAAAATTATTTCCCATGGTCAGTATGTCCCCTTTATTCTCTCCCGGCGTAGCCCAGAACGACAATAATGAGGCTTCCATAGCTACTACCCGTTCCAGGCGGGCCCGTCGGATGCGGCGTCTGGCGCGGGTCAGGACCCTGAAGTGGCATCGAACCATCATGTATTGTACCGGGGCCGTGCTGATTGGCATTATCTCCGTAATCTTTGCCCATATCGGGGATTGGGCGGCCGAGCTGCGTTATCATGTTGTCGCCAGAAACCCATGGTCCATGCTGGTGATTGCCCCGCTCGGGCTTGTTGCCATTTCCTGGCTGACACGCCTGTTGTTCAATGGTGCTCAGGGATCAGGAATTCCCCAGACAATCGCAACCCTGCATATGCATAATTTCGTGCTTGTGGACCGGATCCTGACCTTGCGCATTGCGCTGGGCAAGATCCTGATGACATGCTTGGGTCTCATCTGTGGTGCCTCGATCGGTCGTGAAGGGCCGAGTGTCCAGATCGGCGCTTCCATCATGCACGCATTTTCGCGTGCCATGGGGCAGCATAATGATGTCACCAGGCATGGTATGATCCTCGCAGGGGGGGCTGCCGGCATGGCTGCCGCTTTCAATACGCCTCTTGCCGGTGTTGTGTTTGCGATTGAAGAACTGGCGCACTCCTTTGAACAGAAGGCGTCGGGGCGTACTCTGACTGTTATTATTTTTTCGGGGATTACAGCAATTGCCCTGTTGGGGAACTATACATATTTTGGTCGGACGAATGTTTTTATTCCGGTAGGACGCGCATGGCTGGCCGTTCTGGTATGTGGTGTAAGTGGTGGATTGGCGGGGGGGATTTTCGCCCGTCTTGTCATCCGCCTTTCAAAAGGTCTACCGGCTTTTCTTGGCCGGTTTTCAAGTCGATTCCCTCTTGTATTTGTGGCGCTATGCGGCCTGTTACTGGCTCTGATCGGACTGGCATCAGATGGTGCGACTTATGGTACGGGCTATCTGCAGGCGCGTGGGATAGTGGATGGAAGTCTGCATTATCCTGCGTCTTTCTTTCTTCTGAAGTATATCTCCATGCTGATTACTTTCTGCTCTGGCATTCCTGGCGGCATGTTTGCACCTTCCCTTGCGATCGGTGCAGGAATGGGAGGATGGGCCGAGCAGTTTCTGCCTCATACGTCGCCTGGAGGCGTTGTACTGCTGGGTATGGCTGCCTATTTTTGTGGCGTTGCCCAGTCACCGCTGACGGCAACCATCATCGTGATGGAAATATGTGACAATCAGCAGGTGACCCTAGCCCTGCTGGCCACGGCCTTCCTGTCGTTCGGTGTATCCCGCATGGTCTGTCCCAGACCGCTTTATTCGGCACTGGCTACGGGATTTCTGGAAAAAACAGAGCAAATGGCGCGACAGGTATCTCACGATAGATTGGAAAAATAATTTTATTCTGAACTGGGTTCCTGATCGAGCGGCTGATCAGCATTCTGTTGGGCAGATTCACCAACAAGAAAAGAAATATGAAATCATGTTGCTTCCTCTGTCCAATCCGGTTCCACAATCAGGGAAACCGGAAAATGTCTGCAGTCTGGTGTTCCTGTCTGCGGCATCTGTCGTGATCGGGGCATCTGCCGGTATGATCTGTGGTATCTTCCGCTTGTTGCTGGAATGGCTGGAGGCCGTCCGGACAGATATGGGAATGGAAGTGTCGCTTCAGCATGGCTTTTCTTGCGAAGGCGTGCTGTTGATCATCGGATCTGGCGCAGCTGCATGGCTGGCTTCAGGTCTCGTTCGTCATTTTGCCCCTCTTGCAGCAGGAAGTGGCATCCCGCATGTGGAAGCTGTCTTGTTGAGTGCGTCACCGCCTGCGCCATGGCGGGTGGTGCCCGTCAAATTCGTGGGTGGCCTGCTGGCGATCGGAAGTGGGCTTGCCTTGGGACGTGAAGGGCCCAGTGTGCAGATGGGAGCGACTGCAGCTCATACGTTTGGCAGGCTGCTCTGTCTGGAGAAGACAGACTGCCTTGCCCTCCTTGCTGCAGGCGCGGGAGCAGGGCTGGCGACCGCTTTCAATGCGCCGGCAGCCGGTGCTGTTTTCGTTTTGGAAGAACTGGTCGGCCGGTTTGAAATCAGAATGGTTTGTGCCGCATTGGGGGCATCCATTTCGGCCATTCTGGTCAGCCGGGGCATGCTGGGTAGCCAGACGGTCTTTAGTGTCGCTCCTCTGATCCTTCCAGAATCGCTTGCCAAACAGCTATTTTTCGTCATGACCGGGGTCATGACGGGCCTGGTTGCTGTCGGATACAACCGGACGACCATGGCAGTGCTCCGTCTGGCCGGGAGGCTGCCTATCAGCATCTCAGTCAGGCCTGTTCTGGTGGGAGGTTTGGCCGGTTTGGTGGTTTGTCTTGCACCGCACTTGGCTGGAGGGGGAAAGTGGATCACGCAGACGGCCATAAACAACGAGATCGGATTACATCAGATTCCGGCACTACTGGCTTTTCGGCTGATTTTTGGGGCCCTGTCTTATGCCGCTGCAACACCTGGAGGTCTGTTTGCCCCCATGCTGGCCCTGGGGGCACTTTCCGGTCTGGGGAGTAGTGTTGTGGCACAGGCATTAAGTCCTGATACACCTCTGGCGACCGCACCTTTTGTGATTGTCGGCATGGCCTCCATGTTCGCCGGATCCGTTCGTGCACCGCTGACCGGGATTATTCTGGTTATGGAAATGACAGGTTCGTCCGAGTTGATAATGCCGCTTTTATCCGGGAGTTTTGCTGCGATGGTCGTAGCCGGCGCACTTGGAGACATGCCCATTTATGCTGCCCTGAGACTCAGGGCCCAGTCACACACGCGATGATTTCAGAGAAGTGTTCTATCCCCGCTCTGGGGGGAAGCAGAATGCAATTGCATAATAAGTCTCTGACCTTAGATCAGGAGGCTATGATGCCCCGGAATAGCTCTCATCCGAAGGTGGAGATTTTCAACTTCCGGATTGACCCGGCGCTGAAGGCAGCGTTCACGGCTGCAACCAGTGCGGATGAACGGCCTGCTGCCGATGTGCTGCGGGATTTCATGCGCGCTATGTGGCGGGGCGGGAGCGTCGTGCTTTCGAGGCAGAAGCGCGGCGGCAGTCCCGTGAAGTAGCGGTGCTGGCGTGCGCCCCGGCGAGTGATGAAGCTCTCGTCTTGCGCGCACTGGACGCGCTTTTCGAGGAGGACGATTTCCGGGATGGGTGGACGGCGTGAAACGTGGTGATCTGGTGACGATTGCCGTTAATGGTGATTATGGCGAACCGCGTCCGGTCCTTGGGGTGCAGGCCGACGCCTTTTCCGACCCGCCAGCTATGACCGTGCTGAGGTTGACCAGCATCGTGCAGAACTGGCCTTTGTTCCGGATTACGGTTGTACCAGCACGACGAACGGCTTACGCAGCCTGTCGCAGGTGATGGTTGATTGGGCGATATCCCTGCCACGGGAGAAGATCGGTCAGGGTTTCGGGCATCTGGAGGCTGCGTCTCTGCGTCAGGTTGATCAAGCTTTGTCAGTTTTTCTCGGTCTGTCGGGTGACCGTCTTCCATGATTACGCGCGATTTTCCGGTGTTTCAAAGGGCTATAGGCAATAGTGTAACAGGCCGGGCCTGAATCGGGCCGGCCGGCCCCGCGATTGCAGCGGTTTTCCTGTCCGGGGCGGGTGATATGTGTTACACTTTTCGGGAAATCATGCCCAGACCTGCCCCGAAGGCCCCTGTCCGGCCGCCTCGCCAGTTGCCGCTGTTCCCCGAAACGGCGGCGCTGGTGCGCGTGGATCCGGCCGCCAACTGCTGGCGCTTCTACCATCTGTCACTGCAGCCCGACCTGTTCGGCGGCACCGCCCTGGTGCGGCAGTGGGGGCGGATCGGAACGGTCGGCCGGCAGATCTGCGAGCTGCATGACGATGTCGGGCAGGCGCTCGACGCCCTCGCCCGTCAGCTTCGGGCCAAGCGCCGGCGGGGTTACCGCGACAGGACGGCCGGATGAGCGGCACCCGAAAACCGGGACAGCGGGCGACCCCGGCAGGCGCCCCTGGCGGGATGCAGCTGTTCGACCGCGACGGGAGCCGCAAATACCTCACGGTTGCCGAGCGGGCGCGGTTCCTGCGCGCGGCCGAGCAGGCGCCGCGCGAGGCCCGCACGCTGTGCATGACCCTGGCCTGGTCAGGCTGTCGCTTGTCCGAGGCCCTCGCCCTGACGGCGGACCGGGTGGACCTCGCCGGCGGCGTGCTGGTGTTCGCTACGCTCAAGAAGCGCCAGGACGGGATCTATCGCGCCGTGCCGGTGCCCCCCTCCCTGCTCGAGGCCCTGGATCTGGTGCATGGCATCCGCGAGGCCCAGCGTAGGCGAGGGCGTGGATCGGCCGCCCGGCTGTGGCCCTGGTCCCGCATGACCGGCTGGCGGGCGGTGCACGCGGTCATGGACGCCGCCGGCCTGTCCGGCCCGGCCGCCTCCCCCAAGGGCCTGCGCCATGCCTTCGGCGTCGCCGCCGTCTCCAGCGGTATCCCCCTCAACATGGTGCAGAAATGGCTCGGTCACGCCCAGCTCTCCACCACCGCCATCTACGCCGATGCCGTCGGCGCCGAGGAGCAGGATATCGCACGGAAAATGTGGGAGTGATTTTCTGTCATTCTCTCTTGTAGATAGAGCAGATTTTCACGTATGACCACATGCAAACATGAGGTCATGTAAGGACGTTCACATGCCAACAATAGCGATTATCAGCCAGAAGGGTGGGGCTGGAAAAACCACTCTGGCCTTGCATCTGGCTGCTGCGGCTGAGGATGCTGGCCATACAGCATTGGTGATTGATGTGGACCCACAGGCGACGGCGAGCCAATGGGCCGCATGGCGTAAGGATGCTCCGCCGGTTGTAATTGACAGTGCTCCGCCTCGTCTCGCGGCTAAGATCGGACAGGCAATGAGTCAGGGTGCTGAGTTCATCGTGATTGATACTCCGCCTCACGCTGATAGTGCGGCTAGTGCTGCCGTTGAAGTCGCCGATTTGGTATTAATTCCATGTCGGCCGAGTGCGTTCGATCTTGCAGCAATCAAAACGACTGCCAGCCTTATAAAAATGCGTGGCAAACCAGCCTTCGTCGTTTTTACAGCGGGAAGTCCGACTGCTCCACGTATGTATGAGGAGGCCACACAACTCGTACAAAGTTACGGACTGAACGCATGTCCACATATTATCGCTGATCGTGCAGTTTTCCGTCATGCTGCGGCGGAAGGGAAAACTGCAATGGAAGTAGAGCCTAAAGGCAAGGCGTCTGATGAGGTAAGGCTGCTTTACAAGTGGACATGCAAGCATGTAAACATGCAATCATCAAGGAAGCGGAGAGCTAGTGCATGAGCCGGAAGGGGTCTCTACTGTCGTTGCGGGATCGTGATTCCGCAATATCGCCGGTTGCAGTTGCATCAGAAGGCAAGGTTGCTGCTACCAATGTTGTTGGTACAGCCAGCAAGCAGGTTGCGCCGAGCCGTCAGGGCAAGAAAGCCATGACCGGCTATTTTAGTCCGGAAATGTCATTTGCCATGCATATGACCGCCAGAAAGCATGGGATGAGTTTACAGGATGCGATGGCCGACGCGTTTAACGACTGGCTACGCAAGATGGGAGAAAGTCCTGTGGGCAAGTAGGCATGTTTACGTGCGGTCATGTTTGCATGTAGGCATGTACACTTGCTGGCGTATGCCGGAATCAGCGTATTGGGTTGCGTTCGTGCCGTTTTTTACAAAAGCCAATAAAGGCTCCGGCAGGGCTTTTAAGCTCTGGTTTTCCCATGTCGTGCCACCATGAAACCCATTCGTCATGGAGAGCATAGATGTCATATCCTGGCGCAACGGTTTTAGCGTCATGCATGGTTTCGGGGTCGATGTAGGGAGCATCCCTCATAGGGGCGATAACATCGACCTTTGTTTTAAGGCTCAAACGGTTGCGAAATAGAATGATGTCGTCGGCCATTGTGATGGCATAGTCAGGAAAATGAGCATGACTGGTGTCATGCGCACAAACTTTCTTAACCAAGGATCGAAAGACGCGAAGCGGGCTATTTGAGCCACATTTTTTTTGCAGCAGCTCTAATCCGATCTTCCATTCATCTTTCATACCGCAGTGTTTGCGGGCTAGTTCGTACATGCGTCGTTCGAACGGTTTACGAAGTCGGAAATAGTCTCGGTGAAGAGTTAGGACATTCTTGCTGATGACTGAACGATAGACCCAATCTGACAGAGTGATTTCAAGATCAAGCATTCGGCCATCAAACGTCTTACGGGTGATTCTAGCTTCTTCGATCAAACCGAAAATTCGCGTTTCTTCAATGCCGCCTGTTTGAATGTTGGTTCGCACGGTTGTTCCGCGCAAACGTGTCAACGCGTCGGTCAGTAGCCTATAGC
The DNA here is from genome assembly GCF_043995075.1 of Komagataeibacter diospyri. Taxonomy (NCBI): domain Bacteria; kingdom Pseudomonadati; phylum Pseudomonadota; class Alphaproteobacteria; order Acetobacterales; family Acetobacteraceae; genus Komagataeibacter; species Komagataeibacter diospyri. The sequence goes on along the minus strand of NZ_CP171838.1, from coordinate 406 downwards.
CTGCTCCGCTGGTTTGACGATTGGTAGCGACCAGCATGTCATAGGCTTGAAGGCGGAGTGTTCGGCCTGGTTGTTCGCCGTGATTCATTTTCGCAACGAGCTGAGAGATGCAGTAGATTAGGATATCCTTGTCATGGATCGTTGCCAGCCCTTTGCCAGACGGGATGATCTCTATGATATTCCCATTGTGTTCATAGCGTCGCATCCGGTTGTCTGGCTTGGTCGAGAGCGAAAAAACTGGATGCTCCATTGACGCCATATCATCTTTGGGAATGGCATCGAGCACGTCACAGATGAATAGATCCTGATTTGGATGGCGGACTGGAAGGAGGGGCGTGCGATCATCACCTTCCACAGCCAGAGAAGGCACAATGTCGAACAAGGAAGGAGAAGATTCTATCGTCAT
>NZ_CP171837.1:0-295470 GCF_043995075.1 Komagataeibacter diospyri | reverse complement strand
AATGTCGTGCTGATCGGTGGCCCGGGAACCGGGAAAACCCACCTGGCGACCGCGCTGGCCATCCAGGCGATCACCCATCACAGGAAGAAGGCGCGCTTCTGGTCAACGGTCGACCTGGTCAATGCGCTCGAACAGGAAAAGACCGCCAACCGGGCCGGGCAGATTGCCGACAGGCTGCTCCGCCTGGATCTCGTGATCCTTGATGAACTCGGTTATCTCCCCTTCAGCGCGTCTGGCGGCGCCCTGCTGTTCCATCTGCTCAGCCGCCTCTACGAGCGCACCAGTGTCATCATCACAACCAATCTGAGCTTCAGTGAATGGGGAGACGTCTTTGGTGACCCGAAGATGACAACGGCGCTCCTCGATCGGCTGACCCATCACTGTCATATCCTCGAGACAGGAAATGACAGCTACAGGTTCCGCGCCAGCACCGTCGCATCAAAAAACAGAAAGGACAGATCCTCTTCTTGACCGCCCGCCCGACTATGCCTGAAATAGCAGCTGGCTGGGTCAATTCCTGATGAAAAACCTGGGTCAGTTCTCGGCTCTTCCGCAAAGTGTGTGGTGCGAGGACTTGTACTGCGGAAAGGAAGCTGAGAAATCCTGAAGGTATGCAACTTTTGGGGATTTTTCTGTCGTGTCACGCTTCCGGTGCCTTGATCTTCCGCCCTCTCTCGTTGTTGATCAGGTCACGCCGAGCGACAATACGGTGCAGATTGAAGCGAGTTTGCGTGATCGCAGTGCTGTCTGTCCCGACTGTCATGTCCGGACGCAGCGGATCCATAGTCTTTATCGCCGCACATTGTCGGATCTGCCCTGGCAGGGCCGTCGTGTTACGCTCCAGGTTTCCTCGTTCCGTCTTTACTGCAACACTGCGGGTTGTCGTCGCCGGACGTTTGTCATCCCGCTTTCTGATATGGCCGTGCCCTATGGGCGGCATACCATGCGCCTGACAGACCTTCACCATTATGTGGCCCATGCCCTGGGTGGGTCTGCAGGCGCAAGAATGGCAGAACGCCTGCGTTGCCCGGTCAGCGCAGACACTCTGATCCGCAGGCTCCTTTCCAGAATGTCAGGGAAGCCCTCTGCGCGGTCTCCCCGTGTTCTGGGTGTGGATGACTGGGCCTGGCGTCGGGGGCATCATTACGGCACCATCCTGGTCGATCTGGAAAAAAATGATGTGGTCAACCTGCTGCCAGACCGGCAGGCGGATACCCTTGCTGCATGGCTTGTGCAAAATCCCGGTATTGAGATCATTGCCAGAGACCGGGCTGGAGCCTACGCGGATGCCTGTTACAGGGGTGCACCATCGGCCGTTCAGGTCACAGACAGATGGCATCTGCTCAGAAACCTCTCGGATGCCTTTGTGGCGGTTGTGGACCGGTATGCCCGTACAGCCCGGCAGATCATGCAGAAACTCTGTCAGTCAGCCTCCACGGATACCGGGATGCGTGCCCAGCCCTCATGCCTGCAAAAAGCACAGGCGCCCACACGGAATGCGAGCCAGGCCGCACAGTCAAGGCGTGAAACCCGATTCAATGATGCACTTGCCCTGAAAGCCGAAGGGCATGGCCTTCAGGCCATAGCTGACATGATCGGTGTCGAGCGCAAGACCCTGCGGCGCTGGTTCAGGCAGGGGCACGCCCCGACATGGAAGCGTACCACGACAAAGCCCGGTATCCTCGCGCCTTATACGGATTATCTGGACAGGCGATGGCAGGAAGGATGCCATAACGCCACGATATTGTGGCGGGAGCTGGTCAGTCAGGGCTTTACCGGGAAATATGGGATTGTGTGGAAATGGTTGACGATACGACAGGCTGCGTCTCCACAACAGCGCTTCCGACGCCATGCTGTGCCTCCCCTCGGACGGAAACTGGCACGCCTCCTATTGACGGATCCTGGAACACTTGCCGATCAGCAGACCCTGTTTGTCGGGGAACTTCTTGCAGCAGAACCCCAACTGGAAAAAACGACCAGATGGGTGAGAAAAATGCAAAATCTGCTCTGCAGGAAATCAGAAGACAACCTCAGGCTTTTACTGAAAGAAGGAAGGGATACGCTGCTCTCCCGTCTGGTTCCAGCCCTTGAACGGGATGCCGCAGCCATTCGGGCTTCTCTTGTAACATCGTGGACAACCAGCCCTGTCGAGGGGCAGATCAGTCGATTGAAAATGATAAAGCGCACCATGTTCGGGAGAGCAGGCTTCGAACTCCTCAGGGCACGTGTACTTCCAATCTCATAGCGCAAAAAGCACCACACACTTTGCGGAAGAGCCCAGTTCTCAGTGAAAATCAACAGCTTCCTCTTTCATGTGGTGCTTGATGGTCATCTCCAGTGCTGCGCTGAGATAGATAACGTGGGGGGCGAAATTGATATAGCGCCAGGCCGGTCTCGCCAGATCAGGGCTTGAGAAGTCGAGATTGGATTTTATCCCATCAGGATAGGTCTTCATGTCACGATCGAAAGAGACTTGATCCGAGATCTGTTGCATCAGGGGTTTTGAAACCCTGTCCAGAATCTGGTCGTAGTTTCGCCTGCTCGTTGGGTCTCCAATGATCGTAGCTGAGATGGGGAGGATGATCTGGTCGGGGATGGCGCCGTCCCGCCTGAGAACGTCATTTATCAGGAACCGGTGGACACGGCCGTTCCCGTCAGAAAGAGGATGGATGTAGACGAACCCGAAGGCTGCCACGGCGCTACGCATGACAGGAGACTGTCCTTCCGTCCTGTCGAGGAAAATTTTTAATCCCTCAAGCATATCCGCTACGTCTTGTGCGGGAGGCGCGAGGTAATGAACAACATTCTCGTACCTCATCGTGTATTCTCCAACGAATACTGGTGACAGCCGCAAGCCAAAATGCTCGGTTATTGTGACGTCACCGAGGATGTTGCGTTGCAATTCGGCAAGGTCAGTATCTGTCAGGGGGACTGTCCCTTGCCCGGTTCTTGTGGCGAGTACGTGGCTGAAGCGCTGGATCCGGTCAAGTTGATGCTCCTCGCCTTCAATGATGAAACTTGCCTTGCTTTCACGATTTGTCAGCCACACTGCGGCCCGGGCAAGCATGCTCTCGCCGAACTCCTGCACCAGTTCACCGTAACCGGCAGACACGTCCATCTCCGCAGCCGTCTTGAGTTGACTGGAAAGCGGGATAAAGGGACAAAAAAAGCGGTTCCCAGGCATGTTGTCACGGACGCGCCATCTGCTGACGTTGCTCGTCTTGTCCGGAGAAGCTGTTACCTGAAAAGATGCGTCCAGTGCGAAGACGTAGTTGCCGCCGAGGTCGACTGGCGGCACGAGCGTTTGTCCGGTGACGAACTCAAAGAGAAATGACGCCCGTCTGGCGTATTGTCCGGTCGGCGCACTGTTTATCCACTCCTGGACAAAACCTGGTCCGGTCTTCGCAAAGACGCGGGCCAGCAACTCCAGGCTGGTGGGTTCGTGTCGCAGATGAAACTGCAGATGCGCGGCTGCCGTGTCAGCCGGACGCATGTTTTCGGGATACGTCTCGATGCTGTATAAATTATGATGACTGCTCGAGCGACGACTTCCAAGCTGGCTTTTGACAGCCAGTCCGCCGAATGGCTCTGCATCATATTTCAGTGCGAGCCACATGCCGCCAATCGGGTCCGCCATTCGAATTAGATTCCTGCCGAGTTGTCCAAAACCGTTTATTGATGCTTAAAATCGCATATAAACGATGCCTTGTGTAAAAAAATATATATGGACAGCCGTGGCCACGCGTATGCTTCCGTCACTTCGTCTTTGTGATCAATAATTCCCACTCGCTGAAGCGCCCTCACGGCGTTGATTTTCACTGAGAACTGATGGTACGGATCAACTGCGGCGTGATGGATTCCTCCACTGGACAGTCAACTCTTCAGCATCCTCTCAGGACCACTGCGAGCCGTCCACACCGTCAGTTCTTAGTGAAAATCAACATCCTATGGCGTGACGCTTGAAGAATATCGGCGGAAGTGGGGACTTCCGTCTCATTATCCTATGGTCGCTCCCAATTACACAGTGCGCAGATCGGAACTTGCACGAGAAATCGGATTGGGGCGAGACATAACGTCTGCTGCGACAGAATTTGATGATATGGGCAACGGAATCGGCATTGCCAGAGAGGTCGCAGGAGAAGCGTCGGGGCATAAAGAAGGCCATCCACCAAAAGCGGAGCGCGCCGTCAGACGAGGCGGCGTGGCTGTTCTTTTGATTCAGTCATGATGATGAACAGACCGCTGTCTACCTTATATCCCGACGCTAGAGTCCGGCAGACGAAAGATTCCTTTTATACAATCCAGATTGCGGATTGCGATCTGCGTGTGTGTCTTTTCCCGGAAGGCGCTACCGGGATAGAGTTCGCCGCCTTCCTGGAAAAGGCCGCGCACCGTATCATAAGGTGCGAGATGAGACTCTGGGGCTTCAATAGAATCGTGAAGATACCTGATAACAGCGCAGTCGAGGTTACGAAAAAGTTTATCACTATTTACGTCGTGCCGGGAATCACGATTCACCGGCATCGGTATATCATCCGTGCTTAATGTGTCTCGCAGGCCTTCATAGGCGGTCTTGAGCATCTCCAGGTCTTCGCGTGTCGTTAAATCAAGACAGTTGCCCAGATCTACGACCAGACCAATAACGAACGGTTTGAAACCGGAATCCCTGCGCTGTTTCTGATATGCCCATTCTTGCGCACGTAACGGGTCGGACTCCCAGACATAGAAACCCGGTCCAAGCCAATCGTAGTCGGTCTCCGACGGAGTTGGTGCGCTTTCTCCGTTAATCAGTTTCCGGCCGACCTCTTCAGAACAACCATGATAACCGAGTACAAAAGATGTATGAAGAACTGTCAACGCAGTTACGCTTTAAGCATGCCCTCAATGCGTGGGTCACGCGTGTACTCTTTGGTAACCGCGCCTTTGCTATCGATAATCCCCATTCGCAGCAAAGCCGCATGGGCTGTCCGCTTGCTCTTCGTGTTCGCAAGGGTCTGCTTTCTTATTGCTGCTAGAGCAGTCTGATGGGAGTTCAGCTTCATGATGCTACATATAAGGCAGCCAAGTGAAGAAGTCACCCTGTTTTATCTCAGCCTGCCTGATGGAAAAGGCGGCATCCGGCTCCCTGTTGTCGCATCCCATGACCACCATCCACCTGCTCCGAAGGTCGCGTCGTAGTAATTTTCCTTTTCGGCTCGTCTGGTAGTGTAGGCCTCATCCGTGCGACCGAAAACTTCCATTGGATATCCGTCATTCCGCGCCGTGTCCTGCAGGATGAAATCCGGGAAAACGAGATCCCGTTCCGCGTCGAAACGCAGTGGTTTTTCGAATGCGCGCCCCGCTGCCACGAGGGCATCGGCTACCGCCAGTTCATGACTGCTTTCGAAAGGAAGCAGGCTGTGAGAGACGGTCATCAGGGCACCAGTCCTGACTTCCGCCTGGATCCAGCCCTTCCATCGGCTATTGGGCGCTACGATGTTTCGTGCCGTCACATAGAGCAACGCCACAACATGTGCCTGCCGCGCCGCTTCGGGCAGGGCGAGCGTGGCTGCCGCCAGTTGGTGCGACCGGGCAAGACGGTTCCTCTCAGCCGCAGGCACTGTCAGAAAGCAGCGGTAACCGTTGCGCTGGCCGGTCAGGGCCATCGTGAAATTGCCCCTGGGATCTGGTTCCAGAGCCTCCACGAACCCGATCAGGAACAGATGGTTTTCCTGTCCTTCTGTCCTGACAACGGCATGGAGACGCCGTCCGAACTTTTCATGCCCTGGGGCAACAGGACAGAGAAGATCGGAGATCAGTCTGCCCTGCGCCCGGATCCGGGTTCCGGCAGAGGCGATCCGGCCCAGGGCAACCGTCGGTGTGCGGTGTCCGGCGAATTGTGGCCGCCATTCGGTCAGCCCCGCCCGCTCCCACAGGAGATGGAGCAGCCCGAGAGGCGTCATCCGGCGCTGTCGCGCCTGTCCAGGCCGATCTGAAGCAGGCAGCGGCGTGTCATCGACTGGCCGGGGTGGCCCCTTGCGGCGCAGGCCGATCGACAGGGTCACAGCGACATCCCCATCCTCACCCTCGCGAATTACGCTATTTACATAGCTGGCGCGCCCACTTTTCTCCGGGTCAGGCTTGTAGAACGGGCATGTCTTTTCATGCAGCGGTCCTTCATTTGGCCAGACGGCGAGGTGATAACTGTGACTGTCCGCCCGGTAACGGATCTGTAGAGGCAGTGCGGCACCGCGATGCTGGCACAGGCATCGCGCCTTGTCAGAACGCTCCGCGCTCCGGCTTTCATCATATTTTGCCTTAAGGCGGCGTTCCCAGCGTTCCGGGTCGGTGCGGCGCCATTCGAGTTGGAACCTTTCCCCGCCAGGAAGGATGATGATCGTGCCCGTCATGCCGAGGTTTTTTCTCGCAATATCCTGATCTGGGCGAGGATTTCCTTTTCGGTCATTCCGGTGCTGGCCGCGCCCTCCTTCGGTGCGCCTTTTGTCATAGCGTCCCTGACACCCAATATAAGCAGTGCCTGACGCCGGGCTACACCGGGCTGCCGGTCCACGCGGCGTTCAATAGCCTCCAGGCGTCCAAGCAGGTGACCGTCGATGGGAGGTATGGTGCGGGGCGGTGTCTGAAAACCGGGTTTCGGGATGGAGGCAGCATCACGCAGCATATAGGAAAACGGTGTCAGCATGTCTGTGCCGGCTGCGTGCTCATTCTCTTCAGCGTCATTGGCGGTCGCAACCCGGCGTGGTGCGGCGGCGACTGCTGCACCAATCTGTGCAAAATTGCGCAGGATGTCTTGAGAACCTGGACCGAGGCGGTCGACTGCTTCCTCGAGTGCGCGAACATCCGGCTCGTCGTGTACCGTGGTCAGTTCAGACTGAAACAGGCCGCCTTCGATCGTCGCGAGGAGGGCGAGCAACTGCTGGTCCGGGGGCACCCGATTCAGGTCCAGCGGCGCTGCAAGCATGACCGGCTGAGCCATGCGGATCGCGCCTGACCGCCCATTGACGGCGGCAAAGAACGTCTTCGAATGGACGATGCGGCCGGCATACATCGTTATGGCCTCGCCCTCGATGAGTGACTGAAGGTCTGCCCAGGGAATACGGGCGACTTCCCGGACTTCGGCACCCCGTCCTTCCCGATAACTGCCAGCCGAGTTGCCTTCGAAATGCGTGGCCTGACTGACCTCGATCCGATCGGACTGCTTTTCGATCCACTCGCGCGTGCGCATGGCATCCTGCAGGCGCATGGCGTGGGTGAGGTTGGCGTTGCCGAGCAGGGTAAAGGCTTTGTCGCCGATGCGTGTCGTAAGACCCGGAAGATCCTGAAACCCCAGCCAGAACATGCAGTTCAGGCCGCGTCCCATGGCCAGCTGCCGGTCCATGCCGTCCGTGACGTAGGCGGAGAGTTCGTCGTAGAAAAAATGGAACGGCGCGTCGCCGCTGCCTGCCTTGAGCTTGAAGACCTGCTCGGCGGGGCCGTCAAGGCGGGCGCCAAGAAGCTGGGCCATGACGCCGCGACCGGCCGCGACCACGATCTTGCCCAGTCCGGCCAGCGTATCCGAGGAATTCTCCAGCGCGGGCAGCGTGACGACGAGAATGCGGCGGTTCAGCACCACATCGCGCATATCGATGTCGGGTGTCTGGGCGCGGAAGATATGCCCGAGACTGACGCCAAGCTGCGTGAAGACCCGGGTGAAATACATCTTGGCGTAGCCATGCTGCTCGCTCGGTTTGTTTTCTTTCTGCTCATTCCACGCCAGAGAGGAATCATATCCCGGCAGTTCGCCCAGATAGGCCTGGGCCGGATAGAGGATATCATCGGGAATTTCGGGAACGCTGATCTCGATGGGGTGATCGGAGCCGGGATTGCGGATCAGGAATACGCGATGCCGGGCCAGCGTGCCGATCCAGCGCAGTTCCATGGCGTAGCGCATGGTCTCGATGTTGATCGGCACGCCGTGGGTGTCGCGCATCCAGGTCAGGACCGGGGCGATCGTGCCGGCAAGGCCGACAGCACGATCCCGAAAGACGCCGTTGGCGTCGTTGCTCGACGGCTCACCAAGCTGGCTGACCAGCATTTCACGGATGGCGTCGGCATTGCCGGTCGCAAACGGATTGAACGTATTGGACTGGCGGATGCCGCTTGCGGTCAGAAAATTGAGATTGAGCACCTGGTCGTCCAGCCCGAAGCGGCGGGCAAGCGCCAGCACATCCCCGTGGACCGTGTTGTCACCCTTGCCGTCGATCAGGATGAACCCGGATCCATGCGCGAGAGGATTGGCCAGCAGGGAGATGGCGGATGTCGTTTTGCCTGCACCCGTTGTGCCGGGCACGGCGGCGTGCTGGCGCCCCGCGTCGGATGAAAGCCAGAGTTGCTGGCCGGTCAGTCCGTCCGTTCCAAGATATATGATGCCTGCCGCCGCTCGCGGCCGACGGGTTTTGGGATCAAGATCGTGTTTGTCCTTCAGGCCGGAATACCTGGGCAGATGAAAAGGCAGCACGGGCTGGCGGGTCATGACCCAGAGCGTCAGGCAGAGGGCGAGTGGAAAGGTGATCCCGACGATCGCGGGAGCCAGCACGCTGAGCCCTGCCAGAATCATGAGGGCGAACCCGGAACTGCTGGATTGCAGCTCTTCGGCGATCCGGACCGTGAAGGGACGCGTGTCGCGATAGGTGGAGCCGTGTTTCAGTTGCTGGTGGACCTGCGGTCCGCCGATCTCGCGCTTCACCATGCGTCAGTCTTCCAGCCCGAAAGGAGATTTTCCCGTGTCGATCGTGGGCGCCACGGGAGCGGTTGGTGCCGTGGGGGAAACCGGCGCCGTCGGCGCTGTCTGCGCGCTACTTGGGGAGTGCGGATAAGTGACGACAGGCCGCTGCGTCATGATGCGTCGTGCGGCATCGATTTCCGCGCTCGCCGGGTGACCGTCGGGATTGCCGACCACATTTCCATCGACCGGCATGCGCGCGCCCGGCACATAGGTTGAGCGGACCCCTGGCGCGCCTTCGTCCGTCATGGGCGCGCCGGAGAGTGGGGGTAGAATTGCAGGCGGCCGTAGTATGCCACTGGGCCCCGTGTCGGGAACGGCGCGGTCGGAAACCATGGCCTGACGTGTGCCGATGATCAGGATGGCGGCCAGCCCTCCGGCGATGAGCGCGGGCAATGCTTTTTTCAGGCGCCCGCGCCGTGCCGCTGTCGCTTCTGGTAAAGTGGCTGCTGCATCACTCGTCTCCGCCTGCCCGAAATCAGATCCAAGATGGAAATGGAGCGGCTGTAAACCTGTCCCGTCGAGTTCAATGGTGATGGGCGCCCGGCCATCAGCGTGGAGGATGATACGGGTCATGGGAAGATCCTTGTGCTTCGGGCATCGGACGCAGGATGGCGAGTGCGTTCTCAACCGCAGGGATGTAGATCGGACGCTGGTAGCGCCGCTCTTCGCTCCAGTGCGCACGCGCGCCGGCGGCCTCGATGCGGGGATTGGGATGAAGGTCTTCGGCCGGGATTTCAGCAGGAAAGCCGAGTGAGTGCAGCGCGTACCACAATGATCGGTCGATCAGCTTCACGATGGCGAATGAGGAGGGTGCCAGTACGCCCGCCTGACGCCGGGCCTCGTGCAGCAGGGTCATGAGCGCGGTCACGCTCCACCCGCTGCGCTCGCAGAGCGTATCGATACAGTTTGTGATTTCCTTGTCCTGCAGGGCAGAGCGGGCGCTTCGTACAACGGACTCTGGCACCGTGAGTGGCGCCAGCGGACCATGCGGACCATCAAGGCCGGCGTCGGCCAGGCCGGCAGAGAGTTCACCAAGCAGGGCGAGGGCGTCCCGACGCCTCTGGAGGTAGTGCATCGCAAAGGCAACGAGAAGCACCTGTTCGACAGGGGATGCGGCGTGGATGCTGGACCAGTGGCGGCCCAACTGGCGCGTGAACGCCTCGAGCGCGCCGGTTTCACTGTAGCGGCCCTGTGCATCGACAGCGAAGCGCGCGCCCCATTCGGCACGTGTCAGAGCCGGGTCCGCGGGCAGGGGAGTACCATCCGTAGGCGTTACAAGCCTGTCCAGTCGGCGTCGGACGAAGCCTTTCAGTGTCGGAAACATTTCTGCCTGCACTGCGATCAGACCTTCCAGATCGAGCGCTTTTGCAAAACGGCCGGGGGCAGCACGCCACATGCATAACCCGCCCATGAGGGCAATCACGATGGCCACCGGCCATTTCAGGGCATTGCCCAGGATCGTAAGGCCATAATAAAGCTGGATCGCCCGCACCAGATCCGGTCGATATTGCGCGGCCTGCAACTGGAAGCGCAGGCGCATCAGGTCGGGATTAGACGTATGCAGCAGGTTGATCTGCCCCAGCATGGCCCGCAGATAGAAGGCCGTGATCTGCGTATGCCACAGGCTCCAGGCCATGTAGCTGAACAGCAGGACCCCGACGATGATAATGATCGAAGAAAAGAGCAGATAGTCATCGCTGGATGACCATGGGACGCGGCTCGTGCTCATGAGCGATCGTCCCTGCGGTTTCTGGCCATCATCGTGAGGGCGATGTCGTAGAAACGCCGGAGATAGGCGTTGCCATGGCGTGGGGTATGAGAGTGATAGAATGCCACGGCCTGCCAGAGGTGGCCGTGTGCTTCGTGCATCGCCTGACCGAGGATCCAGGCGCCTGCCTCGATATTGGCGCACGAACTGTCGCGCAGCGCCGCATATGTTTGCGCGGGCGTGCTATGCCATCGCCTCGCGATGCGATCGACCCATGTCGTGTTGACCTGCATCGGCCCGAGATCCGCCGTGCCGTTACTGTTCGGGCTGACCATTCCGGGACGACCTGCCTCGACATAGAGGAGGACGAGCAGCACGCCACGGGGCACACCGGAGATTTTTGCCGAAGCCTCCAGACACGCTGCAATCTGGCGGCCATTTTCTTCGATGCTCGCGGCGCGGGCGGTCGTGCTGGCGACAAAAAAGGGAAACGCCCCGAGTGCCGCCAGAGCGAGGCGGGGGATCATGTCGCCCCCTGCAAGGTCGGCGCGACATCGGCAATCCGACCATGGGCTTCGCCCCAGAAGTCGATCAGATGATTGAGGACCAGCGCGTCGTCCATCTCCGCAAGCCTCATCGTGACATCGATCAGACATAACATCACGACCGTAAATGAACCGGCGCGCACCTTGCGGACGGCATAGCCGAGCGCGCTGTCGGGCGTCCTGCTGACATCAAGGGCAAAGCCCGTTCCCGTCAGTTCCAGCCACAGGGCTTCGGCACTGATCAGGAAAATGGGCAGATAGGCTTCAGGGTGTGCCGCGTCAGCCGGTGATACGACCACCCGTTTTCCGGTGCCACGGTCCAGCAGTTCAATCGGCTTGCCGATTTTGGCCAGAAGCCGTGTCTGCGCCGCACTGATCGCCGCCAGGTCGATCGCGCTCATGAGAACCGCCTCCTTTGCCATGTCGGCAGGGCGGTGCGGATCGGCCCGATGAGGAAGCGTCGCATGGAGCGTATCGCGGCCGGCAGCGTCAGCCCGAAAAACGAGATCGTGCCGAAAAACACCACGCCGAAGACCCCGATCAGCAGGGTGGTGAGGCTCCAGTGTGTCACGGAGATGAGAATGGGAAAACAGCTGCGGGCATCGAGAATGAAAACCCGGACAGGATAGGCCGTTGCACGCCACATCACGCGTCTCTCCTTTCTTCCGCCAGAGCGGTGTCTTCGGTGATCAGATCGGCATCAAGCAGTTTGCGGATGGCCTTTCCGAAAGACTGGCCCTGCGCCTCGACCGCGTCGGCCACGACGTCCGGCCAGTCTGTTGGCTCGGTCCGGGTCAGCTTGCGGCGCAGATCACGATCGAAGGTGAGGAATTCGCGGATCGCAACACGCCCGCCGCCCTTGCGGGGCACAAGGCGCTGGTTGATGCAGAACCGGAGCGCCTGAGCGAGGGCCGAGACGAGGTTGTCACGTTCCGAGGGCGGACAGAGCGCGATCGCGCGCTGGATCATGAGGGAGACGCTGTCTGCATGCAGCGTCGTGCCCAGGATACCGCCCATCATGGCGATATTGATGGCTGCATTCATGGTCTCGCCGTCCCGACATTCCGTGATGATGCCATCGCTCATCTCGCGGCGTGTCAGGCTGCGGGTGAACGTGGGAAAAGTCAGGATAGGAGGGCGGATCTCCGTCTGGCTGATCCGCGAGCCTGAAGGCGGTCGCAGGTCGTCCAGCAGGAACTCGATGGGCTCCTCGCCAGTTGCCATGTCGCAATACACGGTCGGGTCCATGAGTTTTTCGATGGCAAGCCCGAATTGCAACGTGGTCTTTCCGGAACCGGTTGCCCCACCAAACAGGACCATGCCGCTTTTGAGCCTGTTCGTGTCCCGGATTTCCTGTTCGACCATCTGCTGGTCAAGGCTTGCGGGACGCGCGGGGATCGGACGCATGACGATGTGGACGCCGCTGCCCCGCTTGACCGAAATGGGTGAAAGATTGATCCGGAAACGCAGATTGACCTTGCGGTCCAGTGCCACGCTGTAGGCCGTATCGAGGATATGGCCGACACCAAGCATGGCCATCCCGTCAGAGGCATAGACATGGCCGACGATATCCGCCAGCGCGAGGGAGTCCGTCGCTTTACATGTGGCGTAGCGGATCACGCCGTGCACCTTGATCGTGACCGGATGGCCGGTCTTGATGTCGATGCGCGAGGCGCCGAGGCCATGCGCCCAGCGAAGGAGGGAGTCCAGCCCCGGCGCGTTACGCCGTCGCTCCTCGACCCAGGCAAACCCTTTCCTGCCTTCATCCGGCCAGCGTTCGTCGGTCGTGACGGGGATGGTGATATTCATCGGCAATGCTCCGGATAACCGTAGTCGCTTCCGCGCCGGACGTGGCCCTGAAGCCCCGGCTGGCTCGCGATCCGGATCGTGCGGTCATTGAGGTGGAGGGTGTCTCCTCCTCCCACGGCGTCCTGGTGCTCGAACACGACGCGTGGTTCTTCGACGCGCCCGGCGTTCAGCAGCACCCGGTAGCGGGCCATGCTGGTAATGTCGCGCTGCAGGCGCGACAGATCGGAGAGGAAGATTTCGGTTGCCTGCTTTTCTCCATCTGCCCAGCCTTCCGCCACCCACTGGTTCCAGTGTGACACTTCCGCCTTTGTGCGGGGCAGGGCCGCGGCTACCGGGTGATGCGGTTTGCCCCATGTCCGGACGAGATACGTGCGCCAGTCCGGGGGCGCGGATGTCAGTTGTGCCTCCCGGGTGATCTCGAAAACACATTCTGTCTCGTGCGCCACCTGGCCGGTGTCATTGAGCGCAAAGGCCATCTGTGCCTCGGTGACGATGGGAGGCTGCATGAGGGTCTGGCCACTCCCGATCGGAAGCACGATCGACCGGAAATCATAAGTGGCGTCGAGTGTCTCCTCATGGCGCCGCAGCATCTCGTTGATGGCGAATGCCCGGGCGGCCAGACCGCCCTGCGCGCCGTAAATATGCGCGGCTTCCCGAAGCTGGACGCTTCGACCGGGTTTCAGGTCATCGCCTGGCTCGTCATTGGGGCGGGTGTTCTCAAGGGCCTCAAGAGAGGGGGGCGCTTCGCCGCCGACCACCTCGTCGAGCGTTGAGGCTCCTGTCACCGGTTTATTGATGGGATTGGCAAGGGCGGGGTCAGCCCCGTCCACCTGATCCGCACCCGGCTGGGGCGGCTGTGGCTCCGGGACCAATGTGCCGCTGCGGGCCGATGGCGGGGATGGAGACGATGTCGGTAGCCGGACGTGCTGCCCCTCCTCAATGACAACCTTCCCCGTGGAGACAGACGCCGCATGGGTCGGGCTGCCTGCGGCCGTCACGACGATGGCCGAAGATAGAAAGAGCGCCATCTTACGCATGCCAGGCCACCGTTATCGCGTGGTGAAGCGGGTCTACCGAGACCATGGCCTGATCTCCGGCCTGATCGCCCAATGTCCGAAGGATATCCACCACGGCGGCAACGCTGTTGGTCGCGACGTGCATTGCTCGGGGATGGCCGGTGACAGTCACGCTATAGCCAATCTCCTGGCCAAGTTTTGCGACGGCCTTGCCCAGCGGGCCGTCCCACACGAACCAGATCCGGCGGGTCAGGTCATCGGGGAGCGGGGGTTGGTTGGTAGATGCAACGACCGGAGACGGGCGGATGCTGCCAAGTTCCCGAAGATCAGTCGTGGTCTCTGCTATTGACCGCTGCAAGGCCAGTTCAGGATTGGCCATGCCGGTCGTCGCAATGGGAGAAGGTGACGACAGGCTCTGCGCACAGGCGTTGAGCGCCATGGACAAAAGAAAAATGAGCAGAGAATGTTTCATGAGCTTCTCCGGATGATGGGAGAAGCTTCGAAGATCATCTTGCGACTGCTACAGCAAAAATTGGCTGCGTTGCTTTTTATTTCATGCAGGCCCCGAGCAGCCTGTCGGGTTGGGGTACCCTGTGAAGAGGTGAAGTTGTAAGGTGGTGAGATGAGCAGCTTCATCCCGTTTGACCGGTCTCAGCCGTATCTTCTGCCGCCTGATCTGAAGTCGTGGCTTCCTGCTGATGATATGGCGCATTTCATTGTAGCCGCCGTTGAGCGGGTTCCGATGAGTGCGTTCTGCGTGCCAGTGCGCACGGGAGGCAAGGCGCAGTATCATCCGCGCCTGATGCTGGCCCTTCTGATCTTCAGCTATGCGAACGGGTTGTTTTCCTCACGCCGGATCGAGCGGGCGACATATCGCGACATCGGGGTGCGATTCGTGGCGGCGAACCTGCATCCGGATCATGATACGATTGCGACCTTCCGCCGGACGAACCGGACAGCCATTGAAGCTGCATTTGCGCAGGTCCTGCTTCTGGCGCGCGAGACGGGTCTGCTGCGTCTGGGCGTGGTGTCGATCGACGGCACGAAAATCGATGCTGACGCATCGAAATACCGTTCGGTGCGCTACGACCGGATCAGGGCGCTGCGCGAACAGCTGGCTGTGGATATCGCGAAACTGATGGACCAGGCGGAGCATGCGGACGCCACAGACAGAGATCCGCAGGCATTGCCGGAAGAGCTTGCCCGGCGGGAAACGCTGAAAGCGAAGCTGGACGAAGCCTGCGCCCGGCTGGAAGCTGATGCGAAGGCGCAGGCTGAAACGGCGCGACCGGCCTACGAGAAGAAGAAAGCCGCTTATGATGCGAAAACAGGGCGTCGCGGCCGGGCGCCCAAACCGCCCGATGATGAACCACCACCCGACCGACAGATCAGTCTGACCGATCCCGACAGCCGCCTCATGCGGCGTTCGGACGCCCACGAGTTCCGGCAGGCTTACAATGCCCAGGCCGTGGTGTGCGCCGAAGGCAGCCAGTTGATCGTGACAACCGACGTTGTCGCCACATCAGCGGATGCGCCGTCCTTTGCCGACACGGTGCTGTCGATGGAAGACACAATCGGTCTCCCAAAGACAGTGCTCGCCGATACCGGTTACGCCAGCGGGCAGGCGGTCCGGAAACTGCGGGAAAAGGGCATTGATCCGCTGGTCGCCATTGGACGGCCCTGTGCCCGCAGACCTTACGACTTCCGACCCCGGCCCGCAGAAAGGGAGCCACGCCGGATAACCGAACCCTGGCGGCTTGCCATGAAGGACAGGCTGGAAACTACAGAAGCCGGAGATCTTTACAGACGACGAAAACAGACCGTGGAGCCGGTCTTTGGAATTATCAAAAGCATCATGGGCTTCAGAAAATTCAGCCTGCGTGGCCTTGCAAAAGTCACGACCGAATGGACACTCGTTGCTCTCGCATACAACTGTAAAAGAATGGCGCGGCTTCAGGCAGCATAAGCCAGGTCAGCCTTGGCGTTATCAGCCGCAAAATGCCCAACCCGACAGGCTGCGAGAGCAGATTTGGGTCTTCTTTGGAATTTGCTTTCGCTAAATTGACCCGCAGGGTCATGGCAGGCGCTTAGTACGACTTGATATATCCTAATTATTCCCTATTATGGGATCAATTGGAGACGCACATGATAGAAATCCAGCCCGTTACCCCACGCGAAGCGCAGTTTCTAATCGGTATGTCAGAAAAGGATATCAACCGGGCGATTGATCGTGGGGAAGTAGAGAAGATCAGCGAGCCGGAAGAGGGCATGCCGGTTCACGGTGTGGAGAAAGGGCGTAGGCGGGTACGAAAGATCGGCCTCTCGGAGTTGTTGTTTCTGGCGCTTGAAAAGCAGATGCATGCGGATCTAACTCCGATGGGGCGTCGGAAGCTATATCAGGCCTTCAAAAAAAATGAAGCAAAAGCCAGAACCGTAAGCTTTGGTCCTTTTAAAGCCAATATTACCGAAATTCAGCGTAACTTTCTATCCAAATACAAGAAACTCCTCGATGCCAAGAAAAATATATTAGAGGAGGATGGGACTGATCCTGTTATCAAGGGAACGGATATATCTGCTTATCGTGTTGCTGCCCTCGCACAGGGACAGACAATCAAGGAGATCAAAGCGGACTATCCGACCCTGACCGAGGAACAGATTGAATCTGCTATTGCTTACACGGAGGCTTATCCCAAACCTGGGCGTCCATATCCGGTCCGTAGTTTCCGGCGGGCGGCTGGTGCATTGGCCGAGATGGGTATTTTTGATGCCATAGAGACTGGAACTGAATCGGCAAAAGAATGATATTACTTCCCAGTGATCTGGACACCGATGGTCTCGGCTAACTCGACTAGAGCCGCATAAGTGTCTTCATTTTCCACGATATCGACCGAAGGTGCAATACTGCTCAATGGATCTGGTGGCAAGCGATCTCCAAATAGGATGATAGCGCGCGCACGGTCGTCCTGACGCGACACCCACTCTAAACCTTGAACGTCTGGGCACTGAGCGTGAATGGCTTCGGCCCACTTGCGCGTTTGAGGATATATATCCTTATCAGTCTCAATGAGATCAACACGTGGAATACCGAGCTTGCGCAAGGCTGTGCTGCTAAGATCTGCAAGCGTGAGGTCAGTCGAGGACTGAAGTTGTGAATATTGATGGTTCTTTAGCTTTCGCTTTGCAACGGTCTTCAGTCCTGGCTCATGGGGAACATCATGGAAGACGGTCTCCATGGCTGCACATTCTAACGTCGTGCCGCCATAAATGGTCGGAATGGATATACCATTTGCATCAATGATCGGGCTAAATCGGGCATTTCCTTGGGGACCAGGATTGAACGTATTTGCTCCGTAAGTCTCAGGATGGATGCGGTGGATTGTCTTGTCTGCCGACCAAATCGTTTTTTTTACGAGAGCATTAAGGTCTGGAGGGGGACGCGCGATTGTGCAGGACGTTGCTGTGACGGCGACAGGCGGGGTCGACGGTGACTCTGTCGTCTTCGGTTTTGCGCGAGATGTGGATATCTTCGTTGTACCGGAATGCGCGGTGCTACGAGGCTTTGGCTGAGTTGGCCGCCTCGGTTTAACCATGGAGCACACCTGCAATTTCGTCTTCTGCTGCCGCTAAGACGCGCTCTGGCGCACTTTTAAGTAAATCCTTAGGAGCCGTGCCGCCAAGAAAGCTGTTTGCTGACGCAAACCAGATTGCAATGTCCCATGCATCCAGTTTGCCTTTGAACACCTTTAGAATTGGGACAAGTCCCTTGATTGGGCGGTATTGCATGTCGCGGTCGAGTGCATACGCCGGATACAGATCATTCCCGTCATGTCGCAAAGCAAAAACTTTTCCTTCGCGTTTCCATTTGTTTGGCTGGGCGCTGGCATTTTGGCCTTTGAAACCTGCAATTTCAGATAGTCGAACAGCGCTGATCCACTCTGCGCTCTCAAGAACCGTTTGCCGAGCATCTGCGTTCATGCGTGCCTCAGTAATGAGGTGCTCGGGAGGAGACGCAGCCGGAACAAGTGCATCAACAAGCTTCTTGAGGGTCGCTGTTTTATGAATGGCAAGCCGATCAATGATCAGGGGAGCAATAAGCCGAACGGCCTCTGCAAATGCCGATGCGGTGCTTTTATTGGCATGTGCAAGTTGAAACACAACGAATTGATTGTTGTCTGTATCCTGCAGACTTTCGCGAATTTCACGAACAGAGCCAGTTATCGGCTTAATGCCGGTGTTCGTGATTTCTCGATTTGGGACTGCGACCATGATTCCCTCCTGGGATATGATAGATAGATATATATATAGATATCCTACCTAGTCAATGATGGTGAGTAGCGGTGATCGTTCCGTGACGGGTGATGCAGCAGGCGACGCCTAACACCACTTGTGAGGTGGCGAGTTCGAAGTCGATTGAGGCACGCGTAAGGGCTTTGGGCAACATGGGAACGAACAGGGCCTGGGGCAGCATTGAAGGCAAATTTGGTACCTTGAAGACCGATGCTGCGCCCGAAGCAGGGGGGCGGATCTGCGCTCTTTTTTATACGCACCTGCACTATGGCGGGGAGTGCGAACACCGTTTTCTACGCGAGGAGCCGACTGCTGGTAGGAAGGGTGCCGTAAAAGGCGGGTGCCAGAGTTCGCAGAAGGTCATATATGACGGTATAAGGCGTGTTGTATGTCAGATATGAATTATAGTCATGGGCTCACCCAAATTTCGCTTGGCTCTTGAACAACTTGGCCATGACCTTCGTGGCGCGCGCCTGGAAAAGGGAGATTCCGGTGTTGGGATCGGCACTCTGGCCGACCTGATTGATATCCGCATGGACGATCTGGGACTGGCGTTGACTGCTGAACGTCAGCCTCGTCGAGGCCGAGCTTCCGCGACCACGTTACGCAGGCAGCAGGACAAGGATAAGGCCGCGCATGGGAGAACGGGTGTTATTGATCTGGACGGTGCTTCGTTCTGATGCCTGATTTCAGCGCCAATATCGTAATCGGCGTTTGCTTCAACATCGCTGTAACATTCAAGACGTGAGGCAGTCAGGCGAATATCGGTCACTTTCTACCCAGTGGTAAATTCGAGTTCCGATTGTTCATCAATGGCGCGCAGGGTTTCATACAATCCTGCGGCCACGCCTCTACCTTCCACGATCTCATCCGCCAGTTCATCCAGAACGCTGGCAAATGCTTCATCGGTCGCGAGACCGAAAACATTCATGCGCTCGCTTTTTCTGCGTTCGATCTCGCTATTTGCTGTTCCCGAGGGAAATACGGTGGCGAGCATCCGCAGGGCGCGGGCAAAATGGATCCGTTTATAAAGGCGCGAACGGAGCGCCGTGTCGCCAGGCGTCGTTGAGAAAGACCAGAGTTCGATTGGCCCCAGGACGTTCACCAGAAGCTGTTCATACTTTGCTTCTCCGGCCGACATGTCCACGAAGAATGGCGCACCATTCTTTCCCGGACCCGGCAGCGCGTTGCGAATGACATAGGCGCTGGCATCGGACAGCTTGAAACGTCGGATAAGACTGTCTGCCGTCTCCTGATCACCGCATTTGAGGACCCATCGGGCGGTTGATATCTTGTAGAGATCCTCGCTGAAATCGGTATGGTTCTGTGAAATGAAGGCGAGCTGGACGTTGTGCTTGCGTCCCTCGCGGCCGTCGCGCACAGCCTGCTTGTCTACCTGGGGCGCGGGTTCGGTGCGGTGCCACTCATCGAAGTCGACACGTTTCGTCGTTTCGTACATCTCCGTGAAACGGGCGAGATGATAGTCCCGCATGGACGGGGGCATATGCGGGTCGTCCGCATAATCGGGATGCAGAAAGAAATTCCGGGCCAGGATATGGCGGCCAAGCATATACATGAGTGCCGTCTGGCGGTTGGCTGCGGGAGAGCCGGAAGGTGCCACCTCGGCAAGATCGAGAACGATCACGCGCGCATCCCCCATATCCAGCCTTGTCGGGGACGCCAGCATGGGAAAATTCTTGATCACGTTCATGATGTAGCGATCAAACGTGTCGATCAGGCTTTCACCAGTTTCCAGGGTGATCTTGGAATAGCGTTTTTCGATTTCCGGGCTGCGGGCCGCAATCAGCAGATCCTGCAGGACCGGTATGGCATGACGCTGGGCAAAACCTGCGAGGCGGTACTCCCTGAGACTGACAAGGGCATCGACGACATCCCGCCACCATGTCGGATCGTCCTCTCCCGCATGGTGGGGCAGGCTTATGCCCAGCGATGTTATTGCGGCATCGACATCCGGCTCGATCCCTGGCGTGTAGATTTTAGGCGTGCTCCCCTGCACCCCGGTACAGAGGCGGTAGGCTTCATCAATCACGTCCTCTACCAGGTGGTCCATGCCCTCCCAAGGCCTGCCATCCAGCGGCGTGGCAAGGAGCGAGATGAAATTCTGCAGGAAAACGCGCTCGAGTGGCAGGGGATATTCCAGTCCGACCTGGGTATCGAAGACATTGACCTCGAAGCCCGGGATTGCCTGCATTTTGACGTAAACCGCCTCGTGCTGGCGTTCGGGGCCAAGCGCGTTGCGCAGCATCTCGATCAGTCCGCGCGAGGACGGCCCTATATCGAGCTTGCCGATATAGGGGAGCTTGGTGCCGTGGCTGCTGATCGCGGCGCTGCTGAGGATCAAGCCCAGCAGAATGGTATTGGCCAGAACGGATTTTCCGCCGCCAGGCGGGGCTACGATAATGTCTACGACGGATGGGCGTAGCCCGCCCCCGGTCGGATCGTAGGGCCAGATTGAACCATCGGGTTTGCGGAAGAGGATGGATCCTCTCTGCCACGGTGATGCACTGCGTGCCCACGGCATCATGGAGAACGCGTCACCGACAAGGGCGAGCGATGAGGTCGCAGTCGAACCGAGCGCCAGGGCAGGGACAGAACCCATGGCCGCTTCCAGCGGATCGCCGGAAATCCGAGTTGTCTTGCTGTTGCCCCACGCATCAATCGCCTGGGAGAGGTCCGACGCCTGCCGTCGCAGCTTCGCCTCTGCTCCAACCGGAGCCCAGGTTGTGGCGGTCATGCGCATCCGCACGGAATTATGGTTGTTTTTCTGGCGCTCCAGCTTGAGTGCGGCAAACGCCCGTCGAATGTCGCTATTTCCGGGGAACATCGCCAGAAACCCGGCTCCGGCTTCCTTGAAGCCGAAGGCGGCGCGGCCACCACCCTCCAGGATCATGGCGCTGCGCCATGGCAGTCTCTTGCGGCCAAGCACGCTGGAGAGTTCGGAAAACGGGCGCGGATCCTCTGGGCCAATCGTCATGTCGACCGGGGCGTATGTATAATCCCCCACGGTCACGAGTTGTCCGCCTTTCGTTTCGGCGTCGGCATTGAAAATCTGGTCCCGGATCGCCGGCCAGAGCAGGCCCTGCGGGTGTGGCTGCGGATCATCCAGATCGTCGGGAAGCCGTGGCATGACCCGGTCACCCAGCAGGGTCGGTTTCCAGGCGGACCCCGCCGTTTCACGATAGGTCGCTTCGCGCGCGACCTGCAATGCCTGATGTGGGCCGAGGAATTCGCAGGAAATGTCGAACCCCTGCAGGGCAGCCTGGACGCGTGAAATGAACGATTCATGGCGGGCCGCCATGATATCGGAGCGCAGGGCAAAACGTTGGGTATTGCCCACGCGGGGAAATTGGGAGGCAAGGGTCCGGCGCTCCTCTGCCACCTGTTTGCGGTCCTCACGTGTCAGTACGCTGGGCCGGGTCCACAGGACATAGCAAGTGGCCTCCCAGCGCATGACGTTTGGCCAGCGCCGGCGCCTCTCTTCGATGACGTCCGAAAGGTCTGCTCCGATCTGTCTGGCTATGGACCGGCAACCATTGAGACTCAGGCGGTCAATCTCGATACCCGAGCGATCGGGATCGGAAATATACCATCCCACAATGGCATGGCCACGTTCTTCAAGGAGACCCTGCAATTCTATACGCTGCTGCTCGGCGAGCGCTTCCACTTCCTGCCGCGTGCACATGCGACGCAGGCCATTGATGCGCAGTACGGAGACATATTCACCGCGTTTGGTGATGAGATGGTCCCCGTGCGTACTTTCCACATCGCAGAATGAGGCAAGGGGCTGGCGCAGCCCGAGGCTGATGCCGGCCAGCAGACTGGAAAGAATACCGCCCATTGATATGATCCTGTCATGTCATGACCGGTTGGGGATCGGCATCAAGCCATTCCCTGACGAGCGCCGGGTAGATGTCGGTGGGGCCGTTGTAGAGACGGCCCAGGGGGAAGAGCCGGATGCCGTCCATCAGGGTGGTCGCGCTTTCATTGATCTGCGGGTCAGCCCGGTTCGCCATCAGCAGGGCAGTCGCCAGCAGTCGGGGAGAGGTTGTCTCCAGCCGCCGCCGGGCTTCGGTCGTTCGCGCGTGCAAAGCGCGGAGCACAGCGAGAGCGCTTTTGCATTGCGCAGGCATCATCGCGGTGTCCGACCCTGACGCAATCGTGTCCATTGCACGATGCCAGACGACATCCTGTCCGTTTGGCCCATTGCCGAGCGTCTGGATGAGGGCCTGATGCGCGCAGCGGGTCAGGGTCATGATGCGGGCCTGCGGCAGTTTCGGCCACCATATCAGGACGGCTTCGCGTTCAATGGCCGGACGGGTCGGATCCTGCAGAATGTTGCATAAGGCGCAGACAGGCCCGGGTCCGTCACCATGCCATGGAAACCTGCGACCAGGCGTTATCAGGCCGCAGCAGGCACATGTGAAAAGGCCCGACTCACCCATCTCCCTGGCGCCTGGCGCTGACGGATCCCATGGGCGCGGCAGCAGCCGGAAAGACTGTGTGAGACGGGCCATTGCGATCGGGTTCCTAGCCGCCGCTCGTGAACTGATAGGCCTGAGCCTGCGTACCAACGGTTGCCGAGCCGCCGGACGCGGTGTTGGCAGCCTTGTTGATCCACTGCGGACCCGTTGCGAACAGACCGCACAGCACGATGCCGGCGATTGCCATACCGACCTTTCCGGGCGAACGGTTCTGTTCGTTGCGGCTCTGCCAGGCCGCCCATACGCCGCCGATGAAGCAGATGAAGGCAGCGACATACATGCATGCAGCAGCGACAAAGCCGCCCGCTGTCAGCCCCTCCTGGGCGGTGGCCTGCATCTGGGCCCCGATACCGTTTGCGCTGCCGGTTGCGGATTGGGCCAGCGCATGGCTGGCAATGAGGATCGGGACGGCCAATGTGCCAAGTGCCGTGACGGCACGCTGTCTGTATCCGGCCCGTTGTGTCACCAGACGCGTCAGTCGCGCCGCGTCGGGGATGCTTGTGCGAGAGAGGTTCATGGTCAAGGGCTCCGTTAAAGAGGGAGGCATGTCCCTCAGAGGAGTCTTCGGCCAGTAACATGCGACTGCGAATGTTTTTTCCGAAAAAATCTACCTTGTCGAACATTACACTATGACTTCGGTATAAAAATGGCTATCCGGCGTTTGGGGTTGATGGGCTGAATCCCCGGCTGGTTGGGAAGGCAGCTCAGGCCACCGCCTGAGCTACCATATCGGGGTGCCGTCCGATGACCCGAACGTAGGCTACAGCGAAGTCGGGGGCCATCGCCCGTGCCTGCTCCCAGTCCCGTAATGTACCGACAGGAACGCGGAAACGGCTGGCAAATTCGACCTGAGACAGACCGAGATCGTTACGGGTTTTACGGATCAACCGCGCCCTTTGCCCACGCTCCATGCCTTCGATGGATACCGCGCGGTCTTCGGAATCCGCCGGATCAGCAGGCAGAATGATATGCTCTCTCTTCACCTTTGTTGCTCCTTCTCACGGAAATAAAGCGGGGCAGATCGTCCCGCCAGACAAACACACCGGTGAACAGCTTCTCGCCCACGACGCCAACCACTTTGTAGCGATCCTCCTCATCCTCAATGCGGATGGTGGGCAAGATCAGGTGATTATCGTCCTCGAAAATACGGTCGCCAAAGGCCAGAGACAGTTTGTGCTTTTTTTGGTTGGCGAGGTCTTTTGCGGGGTCAAACCTGTTATCCATGAGACGATAATACGGGATTACCGTAGTTGCTGTAAAGTGAAAACTACGGGCATCCCGCAACTTTTAGCCATTTCGACAGGTCACCATCAACCTCGTATGCCCGATAGCATAAAAATCCGGGGCATATATCTTTATCCAGAATCGCTCGAATATTTAGTAATAATGAAATATTTCTTGTTTAATTTCTATAAAATATGAACAGTAAGCGAAAGTGATCGAGAATAGTTTAGGTATTAACGTGAATACACCCTTATTTCTGCATGGACATCAAATTTTATGGGTCTGTTATACTAATTATAAACAAGTATCATACGATCAACCATTGATTGGAACGGACGATAAACTCTCAATTATCCTTGATAGGCATTTTAGAAATACCATAACCAAGAACGCCAATGATGATTGGCATGCCAATAAAGGCGAAGAACTGCATAAAGGTCATTCTCGAAGCCCTCCTAAAACGGCTTGTGCCCGCTGATGGAGAAAATACGCCATTCCCAGCCAGAAAGCGACTCCCAAGATAACGATATGAGTAGGAACGCGGTTGGCTGTCAGATTAAAAAATGACGCAGCCAAAGGAGATAGAACACCTAGCGAAAGGCAAGATCCCGCAGCGGTATTCAGCAGGTTTGCCCGCAGCTTGGTCCGTTCGTTATGAACAAGATTACCCATCCCAGCCATCGCGTTCGGCGGCTTCAAGTTCCCTTGCGATCAGCCGGCGGATTGCTCCAGCACGGTTAATGCCCTGGCGCACGGCCACATGTGGCCATCTCTCCAGATGGGGCGCGCCCCGCTTTTTCGGGTTATTATTTCCCAATTTTATCATGTTTATTGGTTATCAAAAAAATGCGCAGGAAGAAAGTGTCGAACCTTGGCCAATCTCAGCGCTACGGGTTGGGTCATGATTTTAGCCGGACATTGTCCAGTGGCTCAGGATCCAGGTTGCTTCCTTGACGGGATTGAGGAGGATCACGCCGAAAATGAACTGGATGAGGCAACTGAGTTTTGAGCGGTTTGTTTTTCCGGTCGCCGACGCGTTCCACGCAACGACCGCCATGAACGCCGCCCAGGCGCCGAACATTTCGAAGAACAGGGCGAAATCACTGACGATTGACAGGATGGCATCCTCTGGGCCAGTCCCGGAAATGACGCTTCCCGTCGCCGCTTCCGTGTAGCCGGTGACAGAAGCTCCCAGCGAAACCTGTGTATCGAGACCGGCAGAGGTGGCGGATTTGGTGAGTATCCTGTCAAAAGTGGCAAAGACGCCAGAGAGGACAATCCCGATCCAGGGCACCCAGGGACGGCCGACGAACGGGTTCTGGGGCTGGCGCTGCTGCCATAATCCCCATGCCCCGGTCAGGAAGGCAATCCACGCTGCAATATAGCAGGCCATTGGCAGCAGCCAGGCCATGGCGAGAGCGAGATCGTTGACGAGGTTGACCAGACCTTGCACGTCGATGTGTCCTTGCCTTACTGGATGATGCCGCGTTCAGTCTGGATCACCCACATCGTGCCGCGTTGAGAGATGGCGCGCACACGACCATATCCGCGGAGATCGGTGCCGATTTCGATTTCGGACTGCGGCGGTTGCCCGGCCGGCGCCGCGTCGTCCTGCACCATGGCAAGCTGGGGAGATGCGGCAAGTATCCGGTAGTGGGGCGTCCATGTCGGGAGCGGAGCAGGAGGCGTCGGGCGCATTTTCGCTGTCCGGGACGCTGGAGATTGCGGCGGCATTGGTGCTGGCTGCGGCTCGGCCGCCGCGGCTTCCAGAGCTGCCCGTGCCTTGTCGGCCGCGGCGCGTGTGGCGGCCGGTCCATCTGAGGGGGGTGCTTCGGCGTCGGCCACGGCTCGTTTCGCTTCGAGGAGCGACATCCGGCGGTTGAGATCCGAAGCCTTTGCCGTATCTGCGATACGCAGTCGGTCAAGATCCTGCCGGAGTGCTGCGATCTCGCTGCGGGTCCGCTGCACCAATGCTGCTTCTTCCGTTACAAGCTGCAGCACCTGCAACTGGTCGTCAGATGTCATGGGAGCCGCTTGCAGGCGGCTTGCTTTCTGGACCGCATCGTCCGTCGGAACAGCCTTTTCGATGCCAGTGTCGTGTTTCTGCGCGGGCGTGTTCTCGGCCGACGGGGTAGCCGGTATTGGGCTGGCGGGATGGGGCGGCTTTTTCATCGCAAGGAGTGCCTTGAGATCCTCATCTGTAGCCGAGACCTGAGGTGCCGGCGGTGATGGCGATGATGTAGGTGAGTGTCCCGGCGCGGGAGACGCTTTGGGGCCTGATGGCAGCGGGGCGGAAATCATTCCGACTTCCTGGGCCACGGGAGACGCCTGCCTCTTTGTTATGCCCATCACGAGGAAGAGGGAGAGCAGACTGCCGACGGCAGTACCCGCGATCATGACCTGCCTGCGACGCGGAAGCGCCCTGAAAAGGGCTATTGCATGTGGAACGGGTCGGTTTCTGTCAGGTGCTGCTGTCACAGGTTGCGGGTGAGGAGAGAGAGGCTCGGCAATTGTGTCCGGCGTGGGTGAAGGGTCAGGCTCGGGCATTGTGCCCAGCTTGCGGAACGGA
Organism: Komagataeibacter diospyri; assembly: GCF_043995075.1. Lineage (NCBI taxonomy): Bacteria > Pseudomonadati > Pseudomonadota > Alphaproteobacteria > Acetobacterales > Acetobacteraceae > Komagataeibacter > Komagataeibacter diospyri. The sequence goes on along the minus strand of NZ_CP171837.1, from coordinate 269,046 downwards.
ACAGGTTCAATGCCGCGATCCGCGCTGAACGGATCCCGGGACGTCGTTGCGGTTGCGGCTGAGGTCATGGTGAATGCTGCCTTCTGGTAGAGAGTGCAGAATTCGTCGATATCATGCGACCGGTGCCCGAAAACTTACTTCTTCATGACGACGTCCGACATGAAGATCACGCCAACACTGACCTGAGCGGCAAGATTTACGCGCGGCTGGGTCGGCATCTGCTGCATGAGCGCGCTGTTGACCTGCGAGGCCGCCGCACCGGCCGCTACCCCCAGTTGTTGCGGGAAGTTCAGTGACTGGACGTAGTTGACGTTGCCGAGGGCTCCGATCGAACCGGTCGTGTTCGACGTCATCTCGATCGCCTGCCCGAGCCCCTGGACAAAGGCGGCAGCGGCGGGAAGAACAAAGCGCTCGACGTATAGCTGGTCAACGCTTGAGGCCACCGCAGCTTCCATGGTGTCCGGCGCAACCACCATACCTTCGACCTGGATCGGGGTTGGATCATTTTTATGGAAGACCTGATCAACGCGGACAACCAGCCTGTTCAGATGTCCCCCGGCCCTTCTGACGGATGCTTTCATCCTGTCGCCAGCGAGTGGACCTGAATCAGCTTCCAGGATGATTTCTCCCCCGAGATCGCTGTTGGTTGCTGAAACCGTATGGGCGTAAATCCCCCGCCCGGCAGGAACAAGGACGCGGGAGAGGCCCGTCTGGGAATTTGCTGTCGCCGCCGAAGTTATTGAAGGGGAGACCACCGGTTTCTTTGTCTGCTCCCTTCCGGTTTCCGTCTTTTCATACAGGACATTTGTGACAGGAAAGCGTCCATCAAGACGGCCTGCAAGATCCATGATCGCATGTCTGTATGCGGCGATTGCGTCCTTCTGGAGCTGCGGGTCACGTGGCATGGCAGCACGGAAGGCTGCATCCGTCTGCACTGGTACGACGGGAACGCTTGGCACGACCTCAGGCGCGTGCGGGGCTGGCGCTGCGGCGGCCTTGGCCATCGCCGGGTTGACGTCCGCCCCGACCTCCTGGGCGACCGCGGGCGGGGGAGGCTTGTCGTCGGGATGGGTGGGCGTGCCCGGTGCAATATCGGGTGAATACGATTGTCCCGCAGTCTGTGCCCGGTCTGCCTCGTCGCGGATCTGATCTTCGCGGAGTTCCTGCTGGCGCGGATTGGAATTCAGGCCGCCGGGCAGGGGGTTGGCGGCGGGCGGCCCGCCGGGGTCCGAGCGTGGAAGCTCCTTACGGTGGATGGTGGAGATGAGTAGCGTGACGCCAAGAACGGTGCCGATACTCCCAAGGATTGCGAGCAGACGCCGGTTTCCGCCCCGCGACGCATCACTAAGCAGATGGTTGAACCTGGGTTTCATCACTGTGCGTCCCTGATATGGGCCGAGACCGTCCGTCCCGCATCGGAGAGAAGGACAACGGGGGACTCATGGAAGGCATAGAGCGTGTATCCCCCTTCACCCTGCTCCATGCTGTCCGAGGAGGGCGTCATGAGATGAAGGCGCGTGCGAAGATAGACCTCGTTTCCAATCCGCCAGGCGCGCACGTCGTCGGGTGAAATACCCTCGACGGCCAGCGGAACGGCTGACGCTGGTGGAATGCCGCTTAGCATGGCGTTCATGTAGGGCTCGCCTGTCGCGGGCACTCCGGGGCGGCTGTCGACCGGCTCCCGGGCATTGGGCCCGCCCTCGGACATGCGAACGGTCAGGTTGTCATCGTAGGATCCACGTCCCGCGATCAACAGGAAGGAGACCGGCTTTGGCGCGTTCTGAAGCGTTACGAGCAGTCCACCTCTGGGCTGGAGCGACATCGGTTCGATATTGATGGTATTGGAGCCCTTGAACGGGACGCAGGTATAGAAACCCGTTGTCTCAACCGCAGGATTCCCGGCTGATGCGCTGCTTTTTCCGGAAGCACAGTTCGTGCTGCCGTCCGGGTTGGCGGAATTGCCAGACGTATTCCATGCGATCGGCCAGGGCTGTCCCGTGCTGTCCACGAAGGACAATGCGGTCGGATAGCCTTTTGTCGTAAAGATCAGGCTTGTCTGCTGACCAGGCGCAAAGGAGACACGGATCGCCGGGCGCGCATTAGGGGTCGCGAATTCCGTGCCGACCTGCTCCGTGGCACGACGCGCGTCCTTCAGGCGTTCCCCCAGCCGAAGGATTTCTTCGGGGGTGAAAGGAATGGCCTCATGCTCGGCCTCACCTTCGGCTGCTGTATCAGGATCGTCTGCGGGTGTCGTTGCCGCCGGCCCGGGCTGTGATGGCTGCTGTGCGAGTGCCGCAAGTGGCAGGATGGACAGGGTCAGCGGAAAGAGAGAAAGAATTCGCACGGTTGTCACTCCCTCCCCGACGAGACGACAAGCTGTTCGATGGCCAGTCCATCCGGGTGATCCAGGTCCTCCACGCGATCAATCGTCACGGTTGCCATCAGCATTTGCGTATTCTGCTGGTTGACGTTTTCGCAGGTCTGGATGAAAGGGAACTGTATTACGTAGCGCGCGTGTCCCTGCACGACAGTCTCGGCGCGTACGGTCGCGGCCCGTGTCGGCTGCGCGTAACAGAGCAGTTTTGCATCCCTGAGTTTCGCCAGATTCCCCTGCGTAATGAAAGACTTTGCAAAGGTGTTCCATCCGTTGAGCGTGTAGTGAGCGCCCGCGGTGTTCATCTGGGTTGGAAAATCACGATAGTTGATGTTGTAGGGTGCGATCGCCCATTTGACGGCCCAGCCGAGAAGCTGGTCCTGGCCAAGTACCGGACTGGTGAGGGCCACGGCCGGTCGGGGAGCGTTCTGGCCGTCAACGTAGAAATAGAGGGGTGTGGGCGGGTGTGCACGGATATAGGCGTCGTGCGCCGCGAACACGATGACGACGCCCGCCAGTGCGATGTTGAGCAGCAGTGATCTGTCTACAACAATCCCCTGAAAGTCGGGGTCGGTAAGCCGCCTGGTTACTGCGGAATTAAACAGCCGCATGGCGCGCCTCCCTTACGGGGGCATGAAAAAAAGGTGGTCATCACTCTACTCTCATTTCCCGACGGTGATGAGAGCAGGCTGGAAGTCTATCTTGCGACCGGCACGTTTTTTCTTTGATGGTTCCCGCTACTACTCAGGCGGCAATGCCATGCGTGGCGGCAATGCTGCGGCGGTACCGTCTGCTGACCCGGTCGCCTCCCTTGCGGGTGGTCCAGAAAAAGCATCCGCTCTTGCAGAGGCATTCCCGCCGGATGTAGTGGTGTTCGCCGATATAATATTCGGCCTTCGCGTGAATGAACCAGGGCACTTTGGTGCCGCGTCGTGGCGGAAGCTGCTCCCAGCAGCTTTGGGATTTCAGCGCGCTTTCCGAAATAAGGAAGTCCCGCGCAATTTCACGCGGGTTCTGAAATGCAAAATGGCGGTAGGCGATTTCAATGTTGGCGGCCTCGTGCCACCGTACCTTGTCTCCTCCCTTATGTCCTGTGAGGGTCAGCCTGTTGAGGCTGTTCCTGACAAGCCATGTCCGTCCCCGCCGGGCTTCATGAGGAAGCAGGGAGGCCTGTTCCCATGTCAGGACAGCTTCGGGATCTGCGGGAATGGCGCTCCGCTTTTCGGCAAGTATGGTCTCCGCCTGTATTTTTGAGAGCCTGAAGCGCGGTGGCAGACCAAGCTGCTTTCTTTTTGCACGCACGCTCCCGGCCGAGCGGCCAACCATCTCGGCTATGTCGGCGGTTTTATCACCACAGAGCCAGCGTTGGCCAAGGATGAGCAACTGGGTCCTTGTCCATGCTCCCCTGCGTGCAGGCGCTTCATAAAAAACATCCTGGGGTCGGTCGGCCCATTGCGCGACTGACTCCTTTACCTCCTGCACTGTCAGGGTAAGCATTGTCGCTACAAGGACCTCGTCGCACAGCCTGGCATAGAGGGCGCGCGTCATTTCTGGCGTGGGATAGGTCTGAAGCCATGTAAACAGACCGTGTTTTATGACCTGGCCGAACGATGCTGAGTTCATGGCGGTATGCCCTCGTCATCGCGTTTTCGGGATAGGCTGCGTGTTTTGAGAATAATATCTCTTAAGCGTTATATAACCGTCAAGAAATAAATAGCGCAGAACGCGCTAATATGACTCCGGACGCGGTTTCCGGTCCGCGTTGGTGATCAGCCGGGGCACATCACCTGGAATGGGCAGTCCAAGGCATAGTGCCTGCCATAAGAAAGGAGACCCCTTTCCTGACAGTCTCCATACCTTCATGCACCCGGTCAGTGGCTTGCGATATCGTCGAGGTGACCAATAATGGACTCGAGATCAGCGAGGACTTCGAGTTGTGATTGCGCGGACATTGCCCACGCGGTCATGTCCAGGGAACGCAAAAGGTCTGCGTCGTCGTGTATTCCCGGGATCAGGTAATAAACGGAGACGGACAGTCCTTCGGCAATGCGATAAACCGTTTCAAGGCTTGGATTTCTCAGCCCTGCTTCGATCAGGCTCAGGCTGGTCAGGGAAACGTGTGATTTATGGGCGATCTGGCTCGCTGTTGCCCCCTGAAGCGTCCTGAAGATCTGGATCCTGCGCCCAAATATCTCAAGGAGGTCCTGCCGTTCCCCCGAGGTGAAGGCGACACTGTGTGAATAATGATCGATCGGCAATCTGGCCGGTATTTCCGGCAGGTTAAACGTCTTTGAAATATTGCCAATAATGTCGCGTAATTTCTGGATTGCCAGATTGTAGTCCGAACACTGCTTCATGGTCTTTTTCAGCTGCGTGGCGGATGCCACCAGATCCAGATGGGCAAACCATGTTCCTTCCGGTGCACCTTGCGGAAGAATATCGCGCGGATCTATCTCGAATACCCGTAGCAGCGCCGATAATGTTTCCAGGGAAACCGGACGACCTGCTTCGATGCTCCGTATGACCGATACATTCAACCGTGCCAGTTTGGCGAGGTGCACCTGCGTCCAGTCAAGCGCAGTCCGCCTGTCATAAATGATTTCCCCGATGTCTTTATATAATTGGCCGGACGCAAATAAAGCCTCGGCTTGCATCTTGCCATTGTCATGGGACATTTTCGTTTACTCTCACGGCAGGCATTTTCCTCAGCAAAAGAAACTTCCAACATCCAGAAGATATCGACTGGCCGCGTCCTGACAGCGGATCAGCCGTGACGGAACGTCATGATAGTCGAGTTGGAGCCCGTAAAAAAGGTGTCTGAGGTCGCAAAGGCCGCTGCTCTGGTCAGGAGAACTTGATGGAGACACTCATATGCCTGTTATGCCTGCCGTGGTTATGGCGCTGGCCTCTGGCCCCATATCTGCCACACCTGCCGCGTTTCATCTGGTCCAGACAACCTCTCCGGACACTCCGCCCCAGTTGGCATTGACGTTGCCCTCAACGGGGACGACCGGCGGGGAGACCTTACCCTCACCGGGAGATGCTGGTCAGGAAGGGCCGGGCGTATTGCCGGGTACTGGTACGGATCCTCGAACATCCGGCAATGTTCCAGCCCGTCGATATTTCCATATCGCCAGTGGATACGGAAAGCAGGTTCCACTTGGCTTCGCCATACGCCAGATCGTTCCGCATGGGGTGCGTGTCGTGTTCGCGGCGGACGTGGACACCAGCGTTCCTGTTGACTGGCAGGGCGGCCGGGAATGGAACAAGGTTCTGGCGACCACGGTAGCCCAGGCGGGCGACGTCATTGATGTCGGTCATAATAAAGTCGCGGTCCGACGTCGAATTCGCTGACCGGTCGCATGATGGCCCGACACCTTCGTCGTAATCACCCGAGGAAGGTTCCATGAACAAGCCCTCATCCGTCCGGAAATCCGGACCTTCTTCCCCGATGCCCAATGTCGCCCTTGCGCTGGATGCGCTCGGCGAGATCTGGCGCATCAGGGGCGGAGAGGACGTCATTGCGATGTTGGACAATGATATGACAGCGAGGACGGCCTGGCACGCCATCCTCGCTGGTGTTGCGCCGCATGAATGGCCTGATCTGGTCAGCTCCCTTGATGCGCTGATCCCCTATCTGCGCGGCCGCAGGGACCTGTTGTCGGCGGACAGCCCTTTTGGACATGGCGTGATCTCGGAAAGCAGGCGCCAGGCGCTTCATCGCCTTCTTGCTCCGGAAAGGATTGCCCTGCTGGAGGCTGTGACGCGTCCGGCTAGACGTCAGGAGGCCGCATGAACCGTCTGCGCTTCCGTGTCCTGTTGTCAGTGGCTGCCGCTCTTGTATCGATACAGGGGCATGCACAGACCACGTCATCAGGCGCCTCTGGTGCCACGACATCTACGGGAAGCGTCGGCTGCGCCGCCCTGACCCAGGCGGCGGCAACAGCCGTAAACGAACGCGTCCAGGCCAACGACGCCTATGAAAAGCAGCCGGATAGCGTCAACGGCCTGTCCTGCCTGAGCAATTTTTTCAACGGCACCGGACTGAATCTCATCACGAACGGCCTTGACCCCGCAGCCCTCCTGCAGGCCGTCGAGGGCCAGATAGGTGGCCAGGTCTGTCAGGCCGCGCAGGCCGCATGGGGGAACGCCATGGGGTCGACCCAATGTGGACTCAGTCTGTCGGGCGTTAACCTGGGGCTCGGTTTTGGCTCGAGTAGCGGACTCATGTGCCCGAGCCTGAGTTTCGGTGGTGGTGGGCCGCCAATTGCGACCACCATTGCGGGAACGTCGAGCGGTGCGACTGACCTGTATATCAACGGATCTCCCCAGCTTCCGACTGGATACAGCCTGAGCAATCTCGTGGACGGAGTATTCTGATGCGCCGGCTGCAGATGGTTGCCATTGGTGCCGCTTCGTGTGTCTGCGTGCTGGCAGTCACGCCGCGTCCGGCATACGCGCTTTTCAGCGATGTTGCTGTCGTAGCGGCGATCAAGCTTCTCCAGGCGTTCACGGGCAACGCCCTCAATACGATGACGAAAAACCTGACGGACAGCATCGATTCAAATCTCAGTAGCCTTACAAACCCGAATTCCGTTGCGTCTCTCCTGACGAAGGGTTTCACGCAGGTTGCCAATTACGTGAAAGCCCAGGTCGGTGCCCAGTCGCAACTCATGGATGCCCAGGACGCGGCGATGGCCGGATTTCTACGGCGTCAGCAGGAAACCGGGATCCGGGACGAGCATATGATGAATCCGGAATTCTGCGCGGGCCTTGATGCCCAGCAGTCCACCGTGGCCGCGTCCAAAGCGGCTCGGTCCGCAGTGTATGCCATTGCGACCGTGAGCGATCCCCGTGGTGAGGCAGGTCAGGGGACGCCCTCCTATTACGGCACGTCACAGGGCACGGATGCGAACATGTCCCTGCACCTCAAGCGCTACTGTTCATCCGACGACGTGGCGCAGGGGCTCTGCTCTTCCGTGTCCCGGCTGCCGAACGCCGACCAGCGTGCCGCCAGCCTGTTCGGCGCTGATACCCTGTCCGCGGATGGCGCAGTGGATGCAGCCAATGATTATGCGACCACGCTCATCCAGCCGGTAGCGCCGGCGGCCCTGCGTGGCGAGCAGCTGTCCAGCCTTCGGGGACGTGAAGCCGCAACCCGGCGCCGGTCGTACAACAGTCGTATGTCTCTTGCCCGCTGGGTCACGGGCTACGTCATATCTCTTGGTGTTCCGTCTGTCACGCTCACGCGGGACCAGAAGGCTGAAATGACGGCCGAGGGGCTCACACCGCTCGACAAGGCGTCGTGGCTGCAGGCTATGGCCCTGGAAGTCAATCGCAGGGTCTCCAGCGTAAGCTGGAACGCCTCGCTCCAGGCAATGCCTCCCGCATCGGTCATGCGCGAAGTCGCCACCGAGATGGCGCAGTCCAATTACCTTGCGCTGCAGAACTACCGTCTCGGGCTCTACCTCGCGACCATGGGAGCTGCCCGGGTTGCGCAGGAAGAAGAGGTCGCCTTCAAGGACGGCCTGACACCGATGCCTTCCCCCACGATCAATCCCTAGAGGTTTGCCATGTCTGAGGCCCAGCAGAAAACCGGCGATATCGAGGATGTGCTGAAAACCCTTGATCGCGTGCAGTCCGAATACAGGAAGCAGGCACCCGGGCAGGCCGCCGCATATGATCGGTTGCGACAGGAATCCCGAGAGCCTGACGTCCATAATGATCCCGGCTTCCGTACGCGCGTGGCATACGCCGTGCAGGATGTAGAGCGTCTTTTGGGACCGACGCTGAACGATGACCATCCGCTTCATGCTGAGATGACGGAGCGCGCGGCGCATTACCCGGGTCTGAACGAACCTGTGGTCGCTGCGATGATGCGTGAAACGCATCGCCTTCAGCAGCCAGAAGTAAACGCGATCCGGACACTTGCCAGCGAACTGGTTGAAGGACGTCAGGATCCGGACCACCCGGACATCGCGCACACCATCGAGAACCTGAGGGCGGCCGTCTTTCCCGAACCAGGGCACCAGCCAGCGCCAGGGCATGACCATGCTGCCGGGTCTACGCACGGTGAGAAAGGTCAGGCGGACAAAACCCGAGGAATGGCGTCCCCGGGGGAGGGCGCTCCGCCAGGACCGGAGCAGTCAGCCAGCAGCCAGCCCGGACAGACCCATACGACGGATCCTCAGAAGGACTTTCGAGAGAAACAGACAGGTCCGGCAAAAGATGCGCCGGAAAGCCGATCGACGACGGATAGCAATGAAACGAAGGAAAAGGCGGCGGCGAACACGCGGGAAATGAACGCGGGGGCGGGGGCCAAAGATCAGGAGCACGTCAAGGTTGTTCGCGGTGGCGGCTTTGCCCGCCTTGCGGAAGCGATTGCCTCGCGCATTGATAGCCAGCCTGCGAACCCGGCATCATCGTGGATGGAAAAGGCCGCCGATTTCAGCACCCGGCTGCACAACGCGCGTGACGAAAAGAGCCTGGAGGCGACCGAACGTCTGGGAAAGCAGGCGGTGGAGGCCCTGCGTGACCTCAGGGAGCGGCCAGCTTCCTCCATCATGGCGGCGATTTCAGATGCAGGAAAGGGCGACCCTGACGGTGTTGCCGGTGTGTTGTCGGAGATGAAGGCCGGTGGCCGGTATGCAGATCTGCATAGCCAGTTTGTGACGGAGAAACAGAATAACCAGGCGTTCGCGGCGCAACTGGAGAATGTCACCAGCAGGCTCGAAGCCTACGGAAAGGGAAGGGAAGCCGCCGAGGCAACAGGCCAGCGCATGGGAATGCCCGGCAGTGTGACGCAGCGCTTCACCCAGATCGATGCCGAGATCGGCAGGACTGCTGCCGAAGTGCCCGGAAAAAAAGAGGGAGCCAGTGCCCTGGAAGACATGAGCGAGCAGGTCCGCGAGATGATGCACAAGGCTGTGACTGCGGTGACGGATTTCATGATGCGGATGCATCCCGGTCCCACCGCCAGTCCTGCGCCGTGACCGTGCTGCTGGAGGACAAACCATGAAGCGCTTTCGCCGCCCTGTATTCGCCATCCTGCCACTCCTGTTTCTGTCGGCTGTTACCGTGTCTGCGGCAGCGCAGACGGTTGTTGCGACCGGTTCGGGAGTTGCAGCCAGCAGCACGGGCTATAACGTGACATGGGACCTGCTTGATCCGGGCAGTGACTGGGCGGCGCAGGTCATCCGGTCCGTATTCCCGGTTTTCGGGCAGGATACGAGCGCGCCCAGCATCGGCAACGAGGCGACCGTCATAGGAACCATGATCGGGTGGTTCTCCGGGTTCGTCATGGCATTTGCGATGGCGGTCGTAAGCTATATCTACTTCATGAACATCCACCGGGGGGCAGAAACAGCGCAACTCCTTGGCAACAACCAGACCAGCATGTCGATTGTGCGGATCGGGATTGCGGCCATCCTGATGTGGCCGCTTCCGGCAACCGGCTTCAATGCGGCGCAGGCCGTTGTCGTGCAGGGCTCGCTCTGGGGCATCGGTATGGCGAAGGTCGTCTACGACAAGGCGAAGCAGGCAATCGGACCAGACGGCAAGGTCATCGCACAGCCCCTTATCCCCGGCACAAAGGGGATTGTGACCGGTCTTGTGAAAAATGAGTTCTGCCGGGCCATTATTAACATTGCTGCGAATAACACGAACCTGATTGCGGCCCCGACCGGGCAGACCGTCCTGTCCGTGACCGGCGGGAAGATGGGAATCATCAACTATTCTTACAATATGGCAGCCGGCGCAGGAGACGGGACACCAGTTTGCGGGGCCGTAAGTTTGCAGGCGCCCAACACTGACGCGGTGAATCTGGCCGGTTTTCAGGTCGATCAGGCGGGTATGCAAAAACAGGTCCTTGATTCCGTGATCCTTGGCGACATTCGCAGCCAGGTTGCGCAGGTGGCCCAGAATTACTGGCAGACGAAAACGACAGCGTCGCTGGCCCCACTCATGACCATCATCGTCAATGCCACCAACGATTATGCGTCGAGGCTCACGACGCAGGCGGCACAACTGCGGTCTAAGCTTCAGGACACGGTCAACAATCAGACGCTCGCGCTTCACCAATGGGGGATTTCGACGAACGGAGATGCGGTCAACACCAGCAACCAGATGGATAATCTCGGATGGACCGGCGCAGGAGCCTACTATCTCGAATTTGCGCGCCTCAACGGCCAGACCCTGTCTCTCATGACCGCAACGCCAACCATCACCACCCCATCCTATTCCGGTCTCGGAAACTATCTTGCCTCGGACATTGCGCCTCTTGTGCAGTCTGCGGACACCTTTATGGAAAACATCGACAGCATGGTTGCGACGCAGGATGGCGTGACCGCGCCAGGCGGGAATGCCGACCTGTACACAGGCGCGATACCGGGTGGAGACGGTGCAGGTGTGCTCGACCAGCTGTTCCGCGCCCTGCACCTGAACGATTACGCCCTGCAGATCGTGACCGGATTTATCGAGCCGTCCGGGACGAACGGCTACTGGACGGATCCGTTTGGCAATCTCATGTCACTTGGAAACTGGATGATCACGACCGCCCTTCTCACGATGGGCACTGCGTCGGTTCTTTCTTCTACGGCCGGGACCGTTGGTATCGGCGTGCTGTCGCTTTTGAGCGGGAATCCAGAAGGTGCCGTTGCGGCAGGGGCCGGGCACGCGCTGATGCACTTTTTTGGCGCGCCGATTATCGGCGGCTGTTTCGCCATGCTTATGCCAGGCCTCACCATCGCCTATGTCATCCCGATGATCCCGTTTGTCATGTGGATGTTTGCCGTGGCTGGATGGTTCATCATGGTCTGTGAGTCCGTGATTGCAGCACCTCTGTGGATGCTCGCGCATATGACCATGAACGGGGAGGGGCTGCACGGTCATGCAAAACAGGGTTATGCTCTTCTGTTCAATGTCATCTTCCGGCCGGTGCTGATGCTGTTCGGGCTTTTCCTTGGATATTTTATATTTGATTCAGTGTCGTGGCTGATCCACATGTGTTTCGGCATTGCGGCCGGACTGGTGCTGTCAAACGGCTGGATTGTCAGCAACTTCCTCGGCATGATTGTTCTGGTCAGCCTCTTTGTCATGATTCACGTCACCCTGGCGTTCATTTCATTCAGGATGATCTCAATCCTGCCCCAGCGGGTTCCCGCCATGATCGGATTTGGTGACGTGGACCGGGTCGACATCGACCAGTTCAGCAGAGACGCCGCCGTTGTCGGTATGGCGGGCACGTTGCTCTCGATTCAGCAGTCGCTCGGCGGGAGTGATCGAACTGCGACCCAGCCTATGGATGATAAAAATAGTCAGAAAATATATACGGGTGCAAATAAAGCTGTAGATACGACAATGAAAAAGATTCTATAGTGCGATACACTTGGAGGGCATGAAATGTTTGGTGGCAACGGGATGAGTGGGCCGGCAGGCTTCATACTCGGACGCATGTCGTGTCAGTATAACGAGAGCTTGCAACGCAATATCCGACAGGCCCTTCATGGTGCTGCTCCGCCGCATTTTAACGAACTCGAAGAGCAGGTTCGGTTAATCAGTCGCTTGACCGAGGCACTTAATCTGGCGAATGCTCATTCTGATAAACTCGAAAGCCAGTTGGAAGACTGGAAAGACTACGCTCATGGCCTGGAATCACAGATCAGAGAACTGAAAGACCATCTTTGTCGGACGAGTGCTCATGCTGAGCAGGTTGCCAACGATCTCAAAATATCAAGGGGACAGGAAAAAGACCGGGCGCGCGATCTTGAGGCGACCTGTATCAATTATCGCCGACTCAGCGATGATCATGCAGCGTTGACGACCAAGGCTGCGAATATGGAACGACGCATTCGAGGCTACCTCTCCATGGAAGACGAATGGAGAAAGCGGCAGTCCTAGTCGCAAGATACTTGGTCAGGATGGTCTCCTCTAAGCGGGAGACCATTCGTGAAACATTTCATTCTGCCTCTTGTCCTCTCCCCCTTGCTTGCGGCATGCAGCGCTGGCAACGTGTCATCTGCTGCCCATGTGCATGGCCCAAAGGCTCCCCCGACCAGGCATGCGCGTTACGATCCGCACGCGGCCTACGGATCGACACGTGTAATCTGGACACCCCCAACGTACAATCGCGCCGGTACGATCGTCCGGCCTGATGATCCACGGGCGATGTCGGGGCGCGAGGATTACGAACATGCCTCCTGGGCAACAGGCGCTCAGGGCGGCGACAAGAACGCGCCACCCGGCACGTTCTGAGTGCTCCGCCGATCCTATCTATTCACAAGCGTAATGCAGATGGACTTGCGGTTACGGCCTGCGTGGAATGAGGCTGTCGGCGGTGGCGACAAATTGGCAGGCGGAACCCAGGCGGCGTTCGCGGATCTGCCAGTTGAGCCACGCGTTCTGAAACGCCACAAGTGTTAGAAATGTCCAGAAGGGCGCGAACTCCAGCGCAGCAAGGAGTTGGCTGCCCTTCCAGCGGGAAAGGAGCATTTCTCCGGTCCAGCCAAAAACCAGAACAACAGCGAGCATACTGGCAGCAAGCGCCCGTCTGTATGTCTCATGCTGTCTCTGATCGAGTAAGATCGCCACAACGCGGGGTTCGACGCCATATTGGGCAGCGATCGCGGCGATATCAATAGGGGTACCATCTGGCGCCCGCGGGCCCTGCATACCGGCTTTTGGCGTCAGTAATCCCTTCCCGAGGGCTTCAATCAGCGCGGCATTTCTCGTTACATCGGACCAGGCGACCAATGTACGTGGATCGCCAATCACCAGCCGGGCCACCTTGCGCGTTCTTGCAAAAAAACGCCGCGGGCCGGTCTGGTCCTGTCGTGTCTTCATTGCGAGACCGAGGTCAGAAACGTGGCGACATCCGTGGGAACGCCGTCGAGCCGGCCGATCCTGCCATTGCGGTGCATCCAGACGAAGGTTGGGCTCCCTGTGAGCCCTATCCGCCGTGCAATCCCGGTATTGCGGGCAAGCTTCTCCTCACTATCCGGTTCAGGTGCTGTCAATCCAGGGTTTAGGCGACCGTTGACCCACGCTTGTGCCATCTCGTTTGCCGGAAGCGACAGCATGGCTCTCGCATTGACGGTGCTGGCGCCATTATCCTCGTAATCAAGCAATGACAGCGGGACTATTTTCAGGCGAACTTTCCCTGCATCGATTGCGGGCTGAAGGATATGCATCGCCTTCATCGAGTAGATACATTGCGGGTCTATGAACATGATGACTTCCGGGGCTGAAGGTATCCCTATAAGGCCTCCCGAGAGACCCGGGAGCCCGGACTGTTCGTTAGCGTCGGCTGAAGCGCCAGAGATACTGATTTCCGGGACGGCTCCAGGAATGCCCCTGATCTGGTCTCTCGTGATGTCCTGTCCGGTGGCGCCCCACATGCGGGCAGCGACTGCTGCCTTGCCATCCGGGGTCGCATAGACGACCTGAAAACGGTTATCTGCCCGAACAAACATTCCCCTGATGCCATCGACCGGTGCGAGATCGTGGGCGCGCGACCCGGCCAGGGAACGTAGGGTGTCGTAGGCTACCGGAATCAGCGTGCCGCTAAGCACGATCGCGTGGCTTCTCGGGGCAAAGAAGACCAGGAGTTTGTTCCGCGCATGGGCGATGCCCGTCTCAAACCCATGTATATTGGACAACATCTCGACTTGAGCTCCGGCGGTTCCGAGGTGAACTATTGCGTCAGTTGGGTCTGTGTCATCGTGCTCCGATATGGTTGTCACAGTGGTTAAACTGCCGGCAGCCCGAGGAACAGAGGAAGAACATTGTTGACCAAACGCAGGACGAGGCAGGACCAGCAGGAACGGGATAAGGAAAACATGGCGCATATCAGGAAATCTCCAGACACTTTACATGTCCAGTAATCGGCAATCATGCGACTTTTTCAGGAAACATCATTCGCAATCAATACCTGCTTCTGGTGAAGAAGGCTTTTCAGAAGCGGGTAAAGTTACGGAAGATTCTGTTGCTTCTTCGCGCTCAGACTCGTCTTCAAGCTCATTAGGGAGCATCTCATTAGTCATCTCATCAAGAATACTGACACGTAGCAGCAAGTAACGAGACTCCGGGTGCTCGTCTATTAATTGACGCCCTTTTTCTTGGCAAAGTGATAGCATCCAGCGCAGCCACTGCACCTGTTCTTGTCTGGAAATGGGTTTACTCTCGGGCGAAACCATGTATTCGATATGGCGTCTAATTCCCAGAATGGCCTGAGCCAACGACAAACAAAGTTTCCTTGACGGTTCATCGTCGATAAGGTCAAACCGTAAACGAAGTTCGTCAAACTTCATATCATCCCCACACGACTTTATATTCTGGAAATATGGTCCGTGTAGTGCACAAAACATTTTCATATATACAGTTCTTATATAAGAACGACATATTTTATTATTGTACGATTATTCCTCTAACTCCCTTTCGCATGCCTGCACGGCATGATCAGTAGAACTCTCAATCTACACGAATCCAGAACAATGTAACGCTTATCTCTATTTTGTGACTAAATGTTACGTTACATTTCGACCGATGTGTGACTTTGGAGAGACAAATCTCTATCGATTCCACAGCAGGTCGAATTTCTGATAATATTTCGAAGGATAGATGGATTTATAAATATGTTCTAATAAATATAAACATTGACGGGTTATGATACCATTCCCTTCTGACAAACAGCATATCTTCGCAGATGATGCCGTAGTCCCGTGCCCGGTGCGGCGCATCAAAGTTAACCGCCGTTATGGCACATGGTAAATCCCTACAAGCTTCGTGCCTTTCGCGATATTTTTGTCTCCAAGTGTTCACTAATTACCAATCTACACGACCGTTTTCGTCAGCGAAGGTACCTGTCGGGCCGGCGTCATCAAGCAATGCGTATTGAATGGCCACCTGTGCTGCCTGATCAGGCATGCGGTCGCCATAATGGTTGGTGGCATCCGTCGCTGTCAGGCCGGGACAGATGGCGTTTACCTTGATATTCTTTTCCATCAGCAGTTTTGCATAGCTGAGCGTCAGGGAATTGAGGGCTGCCTTGGATGCCTGATAGGTGGGCATGGCGACGTCCTTGTAGATCCAGTCCGGCTGTGTCCGGCTTGTAAACGAGGCCAGAACGGATGACACGTTCACAATCCTTGCGTGTCCGGACTTCTCAAGCTGCGGGATCATGGCGTCTGTAAGGGCAGCCGTGCCCACAACATTCGTCTCAAGCGTCCGCGACAGTTTTTCGCGAACCGGGGTATCCGGGTAGAAATCCAGACTGATGCCGGCATTGTTCACGAGGATATCCAGACGACCGTACTTCTCGCGGATGAACGTTACCAGATTGTCGATGGTGGCCTGGCTGGTTGTATCCAGTTCAACAGCTTCGACCTGCGTGTCAGGCGTGCTGATTTCTGCTGCCACTTTCTGGCCAGCTTCAAGGCTTCGGGCCCCCAGCAGGACTTTTGCGCCCCTGTTGGCAAGGCCCTGCGCGATGGCGCGGCCAATACCGCGTGTTGCCCCGCTGACGAGGGCAATGGGTTGGATCTGGCTCATGTATGAACCTTTTCAGTTGATAGCTACGGAAACGGCGGTCACATGCCGAACTGGCATGCTCTGATCATTTCCTGTGGAGATAGACAGACAGCACCAGGCAACCAAGAACGACGGCGGGAGCAATCGCATGGGTGTATTCGCCATGGAATATTACGGTCACGATTGCGGACGCCATGATACAGGCCGCGAGCAGGCTGCCGATCGTCCGGCTTGCCTGTCGGGCCATCAGGATAGCCGATGTGAGTTCAAGGCTGCCGGTTACAAAATGGAACCAGTCCGGATAGCCCCACCGTGCGTATTCTTCCGTAATGGTCTTTGGCGCAAGGATGTTGCCAATCGCGCCGATTATGAAAAAACCGACCAGCGCATAAGCCAGAATCTGTTTTGCAGGGACATTACGCATGGTCCGTGTCCTGAGCAGCCGTGAGGAAAAGAGAAACCGACAGGGCTATGGTGTTGCTATCCTGATCGGCGGTCGTTCGGGGGCCACCGGTCAGCAACTGCAACTGCGCTTCTCCCGTAACCATATGGATGAAAGCGTAAGCCAGACCGGATGCATCCATATCCGTGCGTAACCTGCCCTGGGCCTGCTGTTTACGGATCCAGCCTGCCAGGACCGACTTTGCATTGTGGTGGCCGGCAGACCAGATGGTTCGTGAGAGTTGGGGAAACCGTTTACCTTCCGCGATCATCAGACGGTGCAGTTCGATCACCCGGGGCTGTTTGATGATATGGAGAATTTCAGAACCGAATTGCTCCAGAGTCTGCCTGATGCAGGCATCTTCCAGCGTCAGATTTTCAAGCGGCTCTGCCAGTTTCCTGCATTCTTCCGCGATCACAGCGGCAAAAAGCCCTTCCTTGCCCCCGAAGCGCTCATAAATGTTCCGCCTTGACCCACCCACTTTCTGGATCAGCATGTCCAAAGAAGTCGCTTCATAGCCATGTTCAAGGAAAAGCTCGGTGGCAGAATTCGTTAGCTTCCTGAGACGTTCGATGCCTCTGGGTCGCAGTGCTTTTTCCTGTGAAACGGGATGGTATGATTGTGCTGAGGCCATAAGTGGAAACGGATCCTTCATGCCGATTGTGGTATGGTAACGTACGGTACCATAAATGCAATAGGCTGATCTCCGAATATGACGGAGCATGGCATCTGACTCTTGAGCATGCTTATGCGCTCAAAATCAGGCCATCACGACCTTAAGCCACAGTATTGGCCATGATGATGTGGCGCGTGCATCGGTGTTGACCGTAATGATTGGCAAAACGGCATGCGCACAGATTTCGATGTGCGCATGCCGTCCGGATTTTTCTGATAATGAATAAGGCTGGTCAGGGTTGGGCGGAGAAGATCGTGTCGTAAAGCAGCTTGAAGTTGAGCACCAGAATAATGGCCGCCACGATCCACGACAGCGCGGCAAGTTTTCTGGAGATCACGAACTCGCCCATTTTCCGTCGGTCGGATACGAACATGACCAGCGGGATCACCGCGAAGGGCAGTTGCATCGACAGGATAACCTGGCTGAACAGGAGCAGTTGCCCCACGCCGCTGCTGCCATAGATCGCTGTTACGATCACTACAGGAATGATCGCGAGCCCACGTGTCAGCAGACGTCGTGCCCAGTGTGGGATGCGGAGCCGCAGGAAGCCTTCCATGATGATCTGGCCAGCCAGCGTGCCGGTAATGGTCGAGTTGGTGCCCGCTGCCAGTAGCGCCACGGCAAACAGGGTAGACGCAATGCCCATGCCCAGGATTGGCGACAGGAGACGATAGGCATCCTCGATTTCCGCCACATCCTGATGCCCGGTGGTATGGAACGCGGCGGCCGCAACGATCAGGATGGCAGCGTTGATGAACAGGGCCAGCATCAGGGCAATCGTACTGTCCCATGTCGACCAGCGGATCGCTTCGCGCCGCCCGACGGGCGTGCGTTCGAAGGCGCGGGTCTGCACGATTGAAGAGTGCAGGTACAGGTTATGAGGCATGACCGTCGCCCCGATGATGCCGATCGCGATATACAGCATCTGGCTGTTGGTCACGATCTCGGTCGAGGGCAGGAAGCCTTTCAGGATGCCTGCCAGCGGCGGTGCCGCCGCCACGACCTGCACGGCAAAGCAGATTGCAATGACGCTGAGCAGGCCGATGATGAACGCTTCCAGATAACGGAAGCCCCGGTTCATCAGGACAAGGACAATAAAGGCGTCGAGTACCGAGATTACGGCACCGACCAGCAGGGGGATGCCGAAAAGCAGTTGCAGGGCCACGGCCGTGCCGATGACCTCGGCCAGGTCGCAGGCGATGATGGCCAGTTCGCAGGCAAGCCATAGTGTGATGTTTACGATAGGCGGAAAGTGATCGCGGCACGCCTGCGCGAGATCGCGCCCCGTTGCGATGCCCAGTCGGGCCGATAATGCCTGCAGCAGAATGGCCATCAGGTTCGACAGCATGATGACGGCAAGAAGGGTATAGCCGAATTGCGCGCCCCCCTGCAGATCCGTGGCCCAGTTGCCCGGGTCCATATAACCGACCGAGACCATATATCCCGGTCCCACGAAGGCCAGGAAGCGGCGGAACCAGGGCGCGTTGCCGGAAGGAAGCCGCACACTGGCAAAGACTTCCGGCAGGCTGTTGCTGCCAGCTTCAGTCGGGCTGGCAAAGCGCCACGCCGTCTTTTCTGGCGCAGATGGGAGAGGGATGGGGCGTGAATCATGGGGCATGGGGACACACTAAATCAAATCGAATGGCGATATGCAATATGCTATAATAGAAAGCATACGGAAAACAATTGGGTGAAAGCGGTTTTCTGAAGCTAATGACATATTATGCGTTTTATAATGAAGTATGCTAACCAGAATAATGCTTTTTGCCTGCCTCCATGGGAGTGGAAATCACAATGAGACAAAACGATTTACAGCGGCTCAAGAAAGCAGCCGATACGCTCCCGGACTCCAAAATCCATTCAGAGGGCTTCCGTGCCAACCGGATGGCAAGGCAGAATGCCCTGATCGAAGATTACGTGGAACTGATTGCCGACCTTCTGGATGAAGGCCAGGAAGCACGTCAGGTCGATCTGGCGGAACGTCTGGGGGTCTCGCAGCCGACCGTCGCCAAGATGCTGGTTCGTCTGACGGATGAAGGGCTTGTTGCCCGTAAGCCATACCGCGGGGTGTTCCTCACCGAGGAGGGGCGAAAGATGGCGGAAGCGGTCCGTACCCGGCACCGTATCGTCGAGGCATTCCTGCTTTCACTTGGGATCAGTCAGGAAAATGCACGGATCGATGCCGAAGGATTGGAACATTACGTGAGCGCCGAGACACTCGATGCGTTCCAGCGCGCAATGAATGCCGGACTTGCCCAGTTTATGGTTGGTTCCAGGCAGGCCGTTCCCGAGTTTTCTGGGTTGGACTGACCGGGGACGAGCCTGCTGCATGCAGTGTAAAGTACGGCTGCAGGCGTTTCTCAAATTCCGTTAGATTTGGGACGAGAATACGGACTGCGTGGCTGCTCAGTATGAGCGTGATGTCAAGCAATAGGGATTTGCGGCCCTTGTGCGTCCGACCTTCAGTGAAGTCCCAGGACCACACGCGTTCGCGATGCTGCGGGCGCAGCTGGACGCAAGATCAGGCGTCCAACCAAAGGCAATTCTGTTTTGGGGTGCCTTCGGAACGTCAAGTCCCTATCGCCGACAGATCCGCCGGGCCTCAGAAAAACATGGATGCAGCGATAGCTATAGCGGTCGTAATCTCTGGTGAGCACGATGGTATCGGTCGTCAACCGGTGCTCAGCCGTATTATCATTTGCGAGATGACGCAGTGTTGAGGAGGGGCGATCGAGCATCCAGCAGGTCCGCGGTTCCAATACTGCCAGCGCACGACAGACCCGTCTGATCGCCTTAGTCTGATGCGAGATCCGTCGTTCGCGTCTTCAATCGGGTCTTTTCCCGCTTCCGATCTTTCATGTGACGTGTGAGATCACCCTCAGGCCATCATATTTTTTAAGCCACCGACACTGCATCTGCTCGATAGTCTATAAATGAAGGTCGTGGGATGATGGTGTGTCGTGATCTGAGTGGACAACTGCAGCGTTCCGCTCTGGCATGATCATCGCCCTAAAACGGACTGCATAGAGATCCAACAGCACAATGCTGTACTATATTAGGCAGTCTGGTGCCTAACGATTAGTCTTCCGGCGCATATAGAGCATGTCATTGCTGATTTGTCTCGCAAAGATAGAGCTGTCGTCGGCTTTATTTGCTCTTGCTACGGCTGGACAGTCGAAATGGCGGCCAAATCTGTCGGTACCGCCATTTCTTTGGAATCCGGGACTGCCGATCAAATGACCTTAGGAGATATCCGCGGATTGTCCCACGGGAACTATATGCCGGATATATACATTATAGCACCCTGCATACTTAAACGTCCGTGCTATAAGCGGGTTAACTGGAAGGGCTGCGACAGAATGTTTGTCGGAATTCATCGTCATACAAGGGGGGGCAGATCATTCGCGAGATGCGCCTGTCCCACGAATACGGAACAATATTTATAGTATAATCAACGCATAAAATAATAAATTCATATAACAGGGTGGAAATGAAAAATAATATCAAATGCAATTATGGATATATTTTTATCGCGTTCGCCATAAATGCTTTTTTTATAATCAATTTTTGCGGAATTATGAAAGCCTATGCCCAGTCACCTCAAACCCAGATCGAAGAAGATCGTGCCCGTCTTGGTAACTCTACCCCGCTGATCCAGCAGATCGATCCTGCCACGGTACGCGATTCAGAACGCGCCACAGCCGATGCGGAGGAAAAGGCTGCAGTCGCTGCGGGAGACGGAGACAAACTGGATACCAGCAGCAACCTGTTGGGGAACATGTGGGGCGCACGGTCATGGATGTACAAACACGGCATCACCTTCGACATCCAGGAAGTCGATGAAGTCTGGGGCAATGGCACCGGTGGCACCCCCAGCACCAACGGAGATGGCCAGGGTTCGGGTACAGGCCCCTCCTATGATGCTGTGACCATGCCCACCCTGACTGTTGATACCGAAAAGCTGTTCGGGCTGAAGGGCGGTCTGTTCAATGTCAGCGCGCTGCAGACACGCGGCCGTTCCATCTCGCAGGATCACCTGAATAACTTCAACCCCGTCAGTGGGTTCGAGGCCGACCGCTCCACCCGCCTGTTCGAACTGTGGTACCAGCAGTCGTTCCTCAAGGGCAAACTTGATGTGAAGATCGGCCAGCAGGATCTTGATACCGAGTTCCTGATCAGCGATTACGCCTCACTTTACCTCAATGCGAACTTCGGCTGGCCGATGGCCCCCTCGGTCAACCTGTATGGCGGCGGTCCGTCCTGGCCGCTCTCGTCCCCGGCTATTCGCATCCGCTACCGGCCGAGCGAGAAGTTCACCTTCATGTTCGCCGCTGCCGATGATAACCCGCCGGGCAACCGCTACAATTCGACACCCATCCAGCAGGCGACCGGTTCGGACCTCGGTAGCAACAGTGACCCCACCAGCCAGACCTATAATGGCGCCAACGGCAGAAATTTCAACATGGGCACCGGCGCGCTGCTGATGACCGAACTGCAATATGCGCTGAACCCGCAACCTGCCGATATGTCGAACGTGACCAAGAAGCCCGGCCTACCAGGCGTGTACAAGCTGGGCGGATATTACGATACGGCCAGATTTGCCGATTACCGCTATAACCGCAATGGGGGTTCCCTGGGGGCGGCCACGTTGGCCGCCAACCCCTCGCAGGCTGATCTCACTTCACGCTGGGACCGGGGCAACTGGATGGTCTATGGCATCATCGACCAGATGATCTGGCGGCCATCGCTTACATCCGCCCGTTCGGTGGGCATATTCGTGCGTGCGACAGGCAATGGCGGTGATCGCAACGAGATCAGTTTTGCCATTGATGCAGGCATCAACCTGAAGGCCCCGTTCAGGGGGCGCGACAATGACACGATCGGACTGGGTTGGGGTATCGGTCGCGCCAGTTCAGGGCTTCGGCAGTTCAACCGGGATAGTCAGTCGCTGATACCGGGGAATGAAAACCATCTTGAACTGACGTATCAGGCGCAGGTTACGCCTTGGATGGTCATGCAGCCCGACTTCCAGTACGTCTGGCATCCCGCGGGCGGAAGCGGCGATCCGTCTTTCCCCTACCGCCGCACGGGCGATGAGGCCATTTTGGGTCTGCATAGTAATATTACGTTTTAGAGAAATAAATCCTGGTCCGGATCGCGGATATACGTCCCGAACTTATATGACTGTGTGTGTTTGAAGGTGCTCAAACTGATGGAACAATAATCATATTTATCTATGCAATTAGGATTTATGAAAAAATAATTACTGTATACCATGAGGAAATATCATAATACTGTCTGCGACAATCGATGGTTCTCTACAAGAAAATGAAAAGGGAAAACCATTTCGTTTTACTTTTGCAGGCTGTGCCCCGGAAGTCAGTCGATAACTGATCCTGCGGTTGTAAGTGGTATGGGAGGTCATCGGATTGATCATTGTTGTCACAGCAACGGGGAGATCAAAACGGCTTTTGATAATTCGCAAGTCAGGAGGTTTACTTTTATGAATTAGAGCATCTTCAGCAGTTCGTATGTGTCCATTCAAACTGGATCTGCTCTGGCCCGCTCAGTCGGGCGGGGTGACCGATAGCTGGAGTATTGATTGTGTCATCTTTTTTTCTTGCTGCTCTGATCTCCTTGCGTTTCGCAACCTGATAGTCACTTTCCTGTCGGCTGATAAAAATCCACAAGAGGACGACACATACTGCGGGCGAAATACCGCAAAATGATTTTAACGGGAGACCCGACAATGAGATCAAATACTATCGATGATCTGCACGTGGGATGTGGTTGGTCTCATTCTGGATCGGAAACGCTGACCCCACACCAAAAGTAGGCGATGCTGCCTTTGTGGACAAAGGCGGTTATGAGACCTTATCGCGCGAGGGAAGTATGCGCGGATCTTTCGTATTGATGGGATTTGTTGCAGGTAGCTATTCCGCGCAATGGGATATCGAGCGTCGCAGCCTGAGAGCCAATGGTCAAAAATTGGACCGGCAGGTTATCGAAAAATTCCCATAGATCTTAAATGGAATATAATTTCCCAATATAGTTCTTATCATTCTATGTATAAATATTATTTGTTTATTATTTCGACCACAAAGTGGCGGTGATAAGAATAATGGCTATAATCCGAACAACGTTAGGAATGGTAATAAATTGGGAGTACAAATTTTCTCTCCTGATTTAAGCACGCAACGTTATGTCCGCAGGCTGATCAATTTCGAAAGCCTTTTGATCTAGTCGGTGATATCGTCAGACGGTCTACGATAACCCTTTTGAGAACTTGATAAGCTTTTCAACTGTTCGTGCTTTCTCGCGTAACCGGGGTTTCAGGACTCAGGGACATACTTCTGTTGTTATCTGCGCCCCACAAATATGCAGTACGCTATATAAGAAAGCAAGATGAAATTCTTTATGCGCTGGCAACATGGTGCTGTTTGGTTTTAAGGAGGCCTTATGGGACCACGTCAGCAGTATTCATTGCAAAGCCGCAGAAAGGGCAGGGACAAGGCAGATGCAGCGCCAGCATCTGTCATTGATTCACAAAGCCAGCTGTGAAAACGGCTTCGCAGGTCGATCTTGAGGTTAAGGATCGGGGTTATCTACCAGAGGTGCCCTGAGGTGGTCCCGTCCGTTCGGACAGTTTTGCGGGCTTGATAAGCTATACCCGGTTGTTGTTATGCCGCCCTTCTGACGGCGTTGCTGTTGGCCATCTGGTCCGGGGTTAACCCCGGACCAGATGGCGTCGGCACGTCATGATACGCCTCATCGGGCGTTCGTCCAGCCAGCGCCGTATGCGGACGCCTTTCGTTATAATGGGCGATCCATCTGCCAAGCCCGGCCCTCAGCTCTGATCCGGTCTCGAACGCGTACAGGTAGACGCATTCGTATTTCAGCGACCGCCACAGACGCTCGATGAACACGTTGTCCAGCCAGCGACCGCGCCCATCCATGCTGATGCGGATCTGACGCTCTTCCAGTATCCCGCTGAAACGGGGTGTCGTAAATTGCGACCCCTGGTCAGTATTGAAAATGTCCGGGGCGCCATAGCGCATGAGGGCATCCTGTAGCGCCTCGATACAGAACTCCACGTCCATCGTGTTCGACAGACGCCAGGACAGGACCTTGCGCGTGAACCAGTCCATGATCGCCACGAGATAGAGAAATCCCCGTTTCATGGGAATATATGTGATATCGGAACACCAGACCTGGTCAGGCCGATTGATGACCAGATCCCGTAGCAGATATGGATATTTCCGATGCTCCGGATGGGGCACGGTCGTGCGCGGCTTCTGGTAGATCGCCCGCAGGCCCATGATCGCCATGAGCCGCCGGACCCGCTTGCGGCCCACTTCATGTCCCTGGCGGCGCAGATGCCATGTCATCTGCCGTGAGCCATAATACGGCGTTTCCAGGAACTGGGCGTCGATCAGCCGCATCAGCTCCAGATTGGCTTCGCTCTGTGGCACAGGCCGATAGTAGACGCCCGACCGGTTGAGTTGCAGCAGCGTGCATTGCCGGATTATCGGCAGGCATGCTCTCTTCGGGTCAATCATCTGCCGCCTCTGATCACGCCCAACCGAGCAGAGGCATCCCGCAAAAAATCCCGTTCCACCAGCAACTGGCCGATCTTGGCGTGCAGTTTCTCTACATCAGCAAGGCTGACTGAAGGTTCCGTTACTGACTTACCAGAAAAAAGGCTTGCCATGCCCTCGATCGCCTGCCGTTTCCATTGGGCGATCATCGTCTGATGCACGCCATGTTTCGAAGCCAGTTCCGCCAGCGTCAGTTCCCCACGGATCGCCTCCAGCGCAACCCGTGACTTGAACTCTGCCGCATACCGTTTCCGCGTAACCTTGCCCATAAAACCCGTCCTCGTTCAGGCCAGATGATAGCTTATCGCCCTGTCCGAAAAATGGGGACCACCTCTCCCTGCATGACGATGCTGCATCTTCAATACCCGAGATATATATCCTTCTCCGCCATGGTTCGCTGGCAAGCGTCATATCGTGCAGAACTCGGGTTGAAGACGTTTAGAGCCGCATCGGTATGGACGATTGCGAGCGGGGCTGGATAACATTTCCACCTGACATTCTTATGGCGGAAACCGAACGTCGAATGCACCTACCTGCGCGTTGTATGGGCGAATCCGAATCTCGCTTTGGGCGTTGTGATTCGGATGGACCGACACAACGCATGGCGTCTGCATGTCGGCATGGCTGGATTTACGTCCCATAGAGTGCCAGCACGCCATCTGGTGGCGAAAGTGACAGTTACATCGGCCAGGCGAGGTACAGCTTATGGGATCCAAAACAATCGTTAGAACGAATGTCTCAACTTATATCAGGGCCCCGCAGATCGTAATATCTTGCACAGTGCACCAGCTCCGCCAGTGACTGTGAAGATAGCTGCGCCTGGTGCGAGCATAAGCTGGTTGGTGCCTGCTCGACGAAATCGCAATCTCATTAACCGGGCGTCAAAAAAAATATCGGGATAAAGTTCGCTTGTGTCAGATGTCTAGCGAATATCGCTCTTTTCAAAGTGCACCCTCTGAGCAATTTTATCCCGGCAAAATATCTATTGCATTGCATTCCAGTACAAGAGCCTGTGCCGGATAAAGTCGAGGAAGAGTCAGGCCCATCTCCGTCAGAACTGCCCCGCTGACAATGATGCCTTTTTCAAATAAAGACCGGTTCGCTGCAGATGGATTGTTGCCCATCAGTTTCTGGGGGGAAGGCGCACACACTTTATATTGGCGGGCGGGATCTAGCCCTGGGAGTAGGACGGGCGCTGCAGATCGTGCCTGTCCGGAGCCACTCTGGGCGATGAGGAATACCGCAGCGGAACAGTCCGTTGCCGTTACACCCCGCACAACACGGTCTGCTGTCTGCTCACCAAGTTGAGCGTCGCCTGAATGAAGCAGGCTACGCAAACGTTTATGCAGGTTGATCCACTGAACAAGTTCGTCGCGTTCGTCGGCACTTAGTTCCAGCGGATCGAGTTCAATTCCGAGGTGACCGAATAGTGCGACTGCGGCCCGGAACCCGAGTGTGAAAACGCGGTCGGTTATACCATTCGGTACGGCCGAAATATGCGTGCCGGTAATTTCGGGGGGCAGGAACTGCCAGGCGCCGCCTTGGATACGAAGCCGGTCCAGTGCGTCAGTATTATCCGAAGTCCAGACCCGCTGGGTGTGGGCCAGAGCACCCCAGTCCGCGCGGCCGCCGCCCGATGCACAACTTTCGATTTCCAGTGCAGGATGGGTGGCGCGAAGCCGGTCCCATAGGGCATATAATGCGAGAACCTGACGCCTGTAAGCCGCACGGCCATGAGCATCGGCCGCTTCAACCAGGTCTCTATTGAAGTCCCACTTGATGTAGTCGATGCCAACATGCTGCACCAGGTGGGATATTTTGGCGAAAAGATGCTCTGATACGTCTTGACGCGAAATATCAAGCACAACCTGGAGGGTTCGAAAAAACCTCTGATTGATGTGCCTGGCTCGTGTTTTTAGGCTTTCGGCGATTTGATTGACGGTTCCTGAGGTAGCTTTCTTTCTGCGTTTTGAGCAAATTGGGGACTACCCCCCGCTGGATTGCTATGCGCTCGCGTTCATTCTCTCCAGGAAGAGGAAACGGCGCATGTTGTAGACGATATTGGCCAGTCCGATCGTCATTGTGGCCCGTGTGATGCCGACGGCCCGGATGAACAATCCCATCTGCGATTTCTGATCGGCAAAGACATGCTCGACGCGGGATCGGATCACCGACTTCCCCGCGTTGGACCGCTGGGCATGGCGGGGCATGGGCTTGAGATTCGGCTTTTTCCTGTGGACCTTCGAGACGAAACCCTCTTTGTCCATGAAGTCCTCATTGGCTTTCGAGCGGTAGGCGGTATCCGCCCAGACGCTTGAGGCCGTATTGGTTTTATCAAGCAAGCCCTCTCTCAATCGCGCGCCATCACTGGCGGCGGCATCTGTGGCCTTCCATTTGCGAATCAGCCGATATTTCCGGTCGATGGAGACGTGGGATTTGTAGCCAAAGAACGGAATGGCAAGATCCGTTGCGGGCATACTTCCGTCATCCTGACGCTTTGCTTTCGTGAACTTCAGCGTCCAGCGCGCATGGCGATCCTTGTGGGACAGCTTTGCGGGCTTGTCCTGCCACTCTTCAGGAATACGCCCTGCCCGGAGATCCGCTTTCTCGGCGTTTGTATTGCGCTGCTTTGGAGCAGCCACCAGCGTTGCGTCCAGAATCTGGCCCGACATCGGCAAATATCCGGCCTTGCGCAGGGTCGCGTCAAAGCGGTCAAACAGTCTTTCAATCGCACCCGTCTGGGTCAGGCGTTCACGGAACAGCCAGACCGTTTTGGCGTCAGGCACACGGTCCGACAGCCCCAGACCAAGGAAACGCATAAAAGAGAGACGATCATTGATCAGGTACTCCGTCCGCTCATCAGACAAATTGTTCAGCGTCTGGATCACCAGGATCTTGAACATCAGCACCAGATCAAACGGAGGGCGCCCGCCTTTGCTCCCATCCGAATACGCCAGAGCCTTCTTCAAATCAGGGCGGAACACCTCAAAATCCACAGTCCGGGAAAAGGCCTCGAGTTGATCGCCAAGCCCGCTCAACCGGGCAAGCCGCTCCTCAACATCAAAGAAACCAGGCTGTTTCATATCGCCATTCCCTCAACCAGAACCAGAGGAATGGAATCACACAGAAGGCCTCAAAACCAGTAGGTTTTTCGAACCCTCCAGGTTGCCGCCTTCGTGTTCGACGGGGGAACGCCCAGGCTGACCCAGATTCCGCCATGCTGGGACGCCAGGGTCTGCAGGGTGATCAACGCTACCTGCTTGTCGCCGTTCGGGCTCGCGGAATTGGTGAAGCCACCGAAAACCTTGTCCTGCCAGCCGCGCGTGAACCATATCTTCGAGGTCGCATCGGCGAATTTCTTGTACTGCCAGCTCACATTGCCCATGTAGGTGGGCGATCCCATGATGATGGCGTCTGCCTCGTTCAGTGCCGTCCACTCCGCGTCACTGATGTCTCCGTTCGCGTCGATTGCGACGAGCCTTGCCTCGGCTCCGCGCGCCACATGCTCGGCAACCACCTTCGTATGACCATAGACCGAGTGATAGACCACGATAACCTTGCTCATGCCTAAATCCCTGTAAATGCGATGTAGCACAGTGACATTTCAGACCAGGTTTCGTATTGAAACCTAGTTTCGTTTTCCAAGTTACTCATGGACTAAAAACACGACAAGAAGGCACCTGCAGGACACATGGTTACTCAAAGGAAACCAATGCCGTCACGCCCCCACCCGGCGTTCGACGTATATGCTCAAAACTGTCCCACCCGCATGGTGCTGAACCGGATCGGCGACAAATGGGCGCTTCTGATTCTTGATTGTCTCAGGGACGGCAGCGCACGTTTCAGTGTGATCCGGAGAAAGATCGGCGGCATTTCCCAGAAAGTTCTGTCCCAGGTTCTGAAGAACCTCGAACGCGACGGACTGGTCCTGCGTACTGTCCATGCCACGGTGCCGGTGGCGGTCGAATACAGCCTGACATCTCTGGGCGAAACATTGACGCAGGCTGTTGCCAGCCTGACCCACTGGGCCGAACAGCACATGGAGGAGGTTCAGGAAGCACAGCTCCGTTATGACGGGAAAAGGATCGACGGGTGATCTTCACAAGATCGTGTCGCTGTCTCTCCCCGTGCCTGTTTGCATACTGCATGGGAGTATGTGAAGGATACTAAGGGACAGTATAATTGGAGTGACCTTTTCGTGCCGCATACACCCGAAGAGAAAAAGCGCGTCCTGACACGGGTGCGCCGCATCAGGGGACAACTCGACGCATTAGAGCAGGCTCTGGAGAAAGGGGCTGAATGTGGCCCGGTGCTACAACAGGTCGCTGCGATCCGGGGCGCTACCAACGGCCTGATGGCGGGTATCCTGGAAAGCCATTTGCGTGAGGAGTTCGTCGAGTGCGCCGGGGACCGCGACGCGGCTTCCGGTTCCATCGAGAAGGTCGTCTCGCTCGTCCGGTCCTATCTCCGCTGATCCTGCCAAATATGAAGGAAACATCATGAAATCACGGGCCGCCGTTGCATTCGAGGCTGGCAAGCCACTTGAAATCGTCGAGATCGATGTTGAACCGCCCCGCGCAGGCGAGGTGCTCGTCCAGATCACCCATACAGGTGTGTGCCACACGGACGCCTTTACCCTGTCGGGGGATGATCCCGAAGGATTGTTCCCGGCGGTGCTTGGACACGAAGGGACCGGGATCGTGATCGAAGTCGGGGAAGGTGTAACCAGCGTGGCGCCGGGCGACCACGTCATTCCGCTCTATACAGCGGAGTGCGGTGAATGTCTGTTCTGCAAATCGGGCAAGACCAATCTCTGCATCTCAGTTCGCGCGACCCAAGGCAAGGGCGTCATGCCGGACGGGACAACACGTTTTTCTTACAAGGGCCAGCCGATCCATCACTACATGGGCTGTTCGACGTTCAGCGAATTCACGGTCGTCGCTGAAGTCTCGCTTGCTAAAATCAATCCGGCGTCCAATCCGGGACATGTCTGCCTGCTCGGCTGTGGCGTGACGACCGGTATCGGTGCGGTACATAACACGGCCAAGGTACAGGCCGGTGATTCAGTCGCGGTCTTCGGGCTTGGCGGTATCGGTCTTGCCGTAATCCAGGGCGCGCGGCGGGCGAAAGCCGGACGGATATTCGCCATTGATACCAATCCCGAAAAGTTCGAACTGGCGAAGGCATTCGGCGCCACGGATTGCCTCAATCCCAAGGACTGTGACAAGCCGATCCAGCAGGTTTTGGTGGAAATGACCGACTGGGGCATCGACCATACGTTCGAGTGCATCGGCAATGTCAACGTCATGCGTGCGGCACTCGAATCCGCGCATCGCGGGTGGGGACAGTCGATCGTGATCGGCGTCGCCGGGGCAGGTCAGGAGATTTCCACCCGCCCGTTCCAGCTTGTCACCGGTCGTTCATGGCGGGGCACAGCGTTCGGCGGTGTGAAGGGACGCACCCAGCTTCCCGGGATGGTGGAGGATGCGATGCGCGGCGATATCCAGTTGGCACCGTTCGTAACCCATACGATGCCACTCGAAGACATCAACACCGCCTTTGACCTGATGCATGAGGGAAAATCCATCCGCTCCGTCATTCACTACTGAGGTCGATCCCTTTCATGCCGCCAGGTTTGACCAATGGCGGCATGGATGAAGGCGCATCTGCCCGATCCGGTTTGCGTATCTGATGGTAGCATTGTGTTTCGGGGCGAATGCGCGTTGACTGGATGAGAGCCGGGGCTGATTTATTAGTCATACTAATGACGTCATGCGGATTAACCTGACTAATTGAAAATGAAACTTCGGATTAAGCTGTCAGACTAGGGCAATCAGCAGATCGCGTCCTCTGATGCAGCCGCTCGTTGTTTTCAAACGTCAACCCTGAAGGATACCGACAGCCATGTCTCCTGAACCTGCTCCTCGCGACGTGCTCTCCCTAACCCGGCGCAAGGCATTGTCGCTCGGTGCGGCGCTTGGCGCTGCATCGCTCGTTCCCGCAGGCATGGCGCGGGCCGCGACACTGCCCACATCACTTCCTGTCACGGCCCGTCGCAAGTTGAGGGATCTGGAAGTATCGAGCATCGGTCTCGGCTGCCAGTGGGTTCCGGGGCACCCGCCGGGCGGTCTCAAGGATTTTTATGGCAGCTTTATAGATCGGGCCACGGGGATTGCCCTCATTCGGCGCGCGGTGGACCGGGGCGTGACGCTAATCGATACGGCGGAAGCCTACGGTCCCTTCCTCTCCGAAGGGGTGGTCGGCGAGGCATTGCAGGGTATCCGGGACAAGGTCGTCCTTGAGTCCAAGTTCGGTTTCAATATTGATCCAGAGACCGGAAAGCAACTGCCCGGCCTCAACAGCCGCCCTGAGCATATTCGGATTGCGATCGAAGGCATGCTCAAGCGCCTGCGAACCGACCACCTTGATCTCGTCTATCAGCACCGTGTCGATCCGGCCATGCCGATCGAGGATGTTGTCGGCACGCTGAGCGACCTGATTACTGAAGGCAAAATCAGGCATTACGGGCTGTCTGAACCAGGTGTACAGACGATCCGGCGTGCGCATGCCGTCCATCCGGTCACCGCGATCCAGAATGAATATTCCATGCTGTGGCGCGGCCCCGAGCAGGAGATCATTCCCCTATGTGAGGAACTGGGCATCGGCTTCGTGGCCTGGAGCCCGCTTGGCATGGGATTCCTGGGAGGGGGCATCACCCCGTCGCGACACTTCACCAATGATTTACGGGCCATCATTCCACGCTTCGCGCCGGACGCGCTCAAGGCGAACATGGCGCTTGTTGACGTGGTCAAACGCTGGGCGCGCGCGAAGAACGCCACGCCCGCGCAGATCGCCCTGGCCTGGCTGCTGGCCCAGAAGCCGTGGATCGTGCCGATCCCCGGCACCACGAAAATCGCGCATATGGAGCAAAATCTCGGCGCGGCGGCGATCCATTTCACGCCAGACGAGCGGACGAAGATCAATGCAGACGTAGATGCCGTCCATATTCAGGGAGCCCGCCTGCCGCCTGCCATCTTGAGCATGTCCGGGGTTGAAGCGCCCCCAAAAGGCTAAGTGATTATTTGAAAACAAATCATTGATAAAAAACAATAAAAGTTTTTGGGTTCCGCCTTTTTTCAAAAAGGCGGTGTTCTTTGACGCTTTTTGAAAAAATCTTCACCAAAAACTTCCTTATGATTGCTGGATATTTTCTAATCTAACTTTTCAAACAGCCTGTAATCCGATCGTGTCTACATTGCGTATAACGGACAGGGCAGAAGCGAAATCGAAACAACAAAAGGCCGCCTGTCAGCCTGATGACAGGCGGCTTTACAAAATGATCCGTTAATGCGCATGTCGCGCGACACATCGTAAGGCCTGTAACGATTTACTGTTGCAGTTCGAATGCCCCTGCAATCGTTAGCGTCACCTCGTCACCCACAAGCGGCACGTATTGTTTGACGCCAAACTGGCTGCGGACAATCGTGCCCGTCGCTTCAAAACCCACCGTAAACATCTTGTCGAGCGGGTTGGTCCCGCTGCCGACTAGACGGGCCTTCAATGTGACCGGCCGGGTCACGCCGTGCAGGGTCAGGTTGCCGGTAATGTCGGCGGTATTCGCGCCAGTCTGGACAATGCGGGTGGATTTGAACGTCGCGTTGGGAAACTGACCCGCATCGAACCACTGCGCGCTTTTCAGCTCGCCATCCAGCTTCGGCACCGTGGTGTCGACCGACTGCACCGGAATCGTGACATCAAGGCTGGTGGCCGAGAGATGGGCGGGATCGATTTTAAGCGAGCCGGATACACCGGTAAAAAAACCGGAAAAATTGCTGAAACCCATATGCGAGAGGGTGAAGCCGACCTGCGTATGATACGGCTCGACCCTGTAGGTGCCAGCCCTCACTGCCGACGGGTCGGGCGTGGCAACCTGCTGAGCGGAGGCATAGGAAACCGCGCCGAAAACAGTCATGGCCATCAGCGCCGATGCCACGAAATGATGTCTGGTCATAAAGAATATTCCTGTTGCACAAAAGGATATCAGGCCGGAACGAGGGCGATTTCGCTCTGGGCCTGGACAATGGCGGCCTCTTTGGCCTCAGCGCCCAGGGACAGGCCTTCCGCCCTGATCCAGACGACATCACGCACACCGATGAAGCCAAGGACCGCACTGAGATATTTTTCCTGGTGATCCAGAACGGCGGCCGGGCTGTCGCCAGTATAGACCCCGCCACGGGACGAGATGAGGAATGCCTTTTTACCCGCCGGCAGCAGTCCTTCCGGGCCAGCCGCACCATACTGGAACGTCCTGCCAGCCACGACCACACGATCAATCCATGACTTGAGCTGTGCGGGAATGGAGAAATTGTACATCGGTACGCCAATCACGATAATGTCGGCGGCCGCCAGATCCTCGATATGGGAATTCCCGATCGCCACATCCGCTTCAAGCGTGGCTTCCGTCACGGGGCTACCCTGACGGGCCGCCAAGTGCGCGCCGGTCAGGTACGGCAACGGATCGGCGGCGAGATCGCGGTAGAGCACGGTGGCATCGGGATGCTCGGCCTTCTGCCGCGCGACGGTCTCAGCCGAAAGCTGGCGGCTGACGGAATATTCGCCAAGGATACTGGAATCGATATGCAGGATCTTCACGCTGGTCTTCTCCGCAGGGGGGCAGGACACGGACCATCTGTTGCGCCCTGAAAACAGGTTTCCGATGGCCCTGAACATGATCCAGCATGTCCCATAAACACAGGTATCTATAAACCCGCTATATTCCGATATATAATATCGCCACAGCCGATGGATGGAGTGAGTCTTGCTGGATGGCGTATCACTGGATCAACTGCGCACCTTCATTGCGGCCAGCGATGAAGGTAGCTTCTCGGCCGCGGCCCGACTGCTGCGCCGGTCGCAATCGGCCGTCAGCGAAATGGTTGCGGGCCTTGAGGCCCAGATGGGTGTGATGCTGTTCGACCGGACGGGCCGCTACCCACAGTTGACCGTCGCTGGCAGGGTTCTGCTGGCCGATGCGCGCGGCGTGGTCGCGGGCGTGGATTTCATGAAGGCGCGGGCCAAAGGCATGTCGTCCGGGCTGGAGCCGGAACTGTCGGTCGTAGTCGATGTGTTCTTCCCGATGGACCGCATGACAGCCATGGCGGCGAAGTTTCGCGAGACGTTTCCACACACCCCCCTGCGGCTTTATGTCGAGGCCCTTGGCGGCGTGTTTCAGCCCCTGCTCGATGGGCGGGCCGGTATCGGTATTGCAGGCCCCCTGCCCGACCTTCCCCCATCCATGTCCAGCGAGGCGCTGGGAGATATCCGCTTCCTGATCGTGGCCGCACATGATCATCCGCTGGCGCGGATTGACGGCGTCATTCCCCGGGAAGAACTGGCCCGCCACGTCCAGCTTGTGCTGACCGACCGCACCAACCTGTCCGCAGGCAAGGAACGTGGCGTCATGTCGCCCCTGACATGGCGGCTTGCCGATCTGTATGCCAAGCATCATTTTCTGCTGGGCGGTCTGGGTTGGGGTGGCATGCCACTTCATACTGTTTGAGCGGACATTGACGGCGGCCGACTGGTTGAACTCCGTATCGAGGGTATTGCCCACGGGGGCGCCGATATGCCCATGACTGTAGTCTATCCAACAACCGAACCGCCAGGCCCAGCTGGTCGGTGGTTGATTGATCGGCTCAAGCTTTGTCCTGCTGGATGTATTCGGCGTTGAACCCGTCTGCTGGCAAGTTTCTCCTCTCGCTCGGATCTCACTGCTCTTACAAGCTCATGTTTTGAAAACCATCATCGCCATTGAAGCGATGATTGCAGTATCGTGAGGTGCGCCGTGTTGCCCGTACCTCTGGTCGCCACCTGCCGCTCAGCTTTTCATACTTTTAGCCTTCACTTCGCATCGGCTAGGGGTTTTCTGCCCCCGTCACAAGCAACGAATAAATAAGCTGCGCTTATGAGCGTGTTCAGAAATTAACGCCTAATCGCCCAATAGATAACCGGCAGGTGTAGTCTAGCTTGACAAGGTAAGGAAATTCCCTTACATACACCCGAGTGTAAATTGGGGATCTAAACATGGCTGCGCTGCTGAAAGAAGAAAGCAGGATCACCGCCAAGGGCCAGACGACCGTTCCCAAAAGCGTTCGGCAGGCTTTGGGCGTGGACTACGGCGGACGTATCGCCTTCTTTATCGACGATCAGCATCGGGTCTACGTCGAGAGGGCTAAGGACGAGGCAAGCGACCCAGTTATAGACCGCTTCCTTGTATTTCTGGCCGAGGACATGGAGAAACACCCTGGTACATCCGTTGCCGCTCTGCCCACCAACCTTCGCGATCGCATGGCCGCGCTTGTCGGGGACATGGACATTGACCTCGATGCCAGCATTGACGGTGACGTTGCGCTCTAATCGTGATTACGATCAATGGCTGGACCATTCTGGCGCATCCCCTCTTTCTCGATCAGTTGGAAAAGCTGACCGACGCGGTCGAGGTATTGAAGGCAAAAAAGCCTGAAAAATACCAGAGGGAGGCGAACACGAAGCTGCTGGCTGCTTTGAGCAAGTTGGTATTCCAGACAATTCCTGCCGATCCGACCGCAACCGTCTATCGGCAAGGCTCGACACTTGGCGTCGCGCACAGGCACTGGTTCCGGGCAAAATTTGGTAATGGTCGTTTCCGTTTATTCTTTCGCTATGACTCGACCGCGAAAATCATCATCTTCGCATGGGTGAACGATGAAACGACTTTGCGGACCTATGGGGCAAAGACCGATGCTTACAGGGTTTTCAAAGGGATGCTGGAGGCCGGCGATCCGCCTGACGACTGGATCGCGCTTCGTGAGGCCGCGTCCGATCAGGCCGCAATCGACAGGCTGGAAAAAACCTCGCCTTCGGGCCCATGACGAATATTATTGAAAGTCATAAGAGTGGGCACTGCCCTTTGGTCTAGACATCCGGCGCAGACGCCTGAGTGTCCGTGACCGGATCCTTCGTCGCATAGCCAGGCCGCGATAGCCCAGCGCTATGACGACGAGGCGATATATCGATGTCGGGTCGACCGGTTCCGGCAACGGGGGCCCCGGACAATGGGCCGAGTACCAACTGACCGGCAGGCCCAAAGGAATTTGACGGAGAGTCCTGGTTGGGACGACCTGCACATGCTGTTTCTACACGTTTTTTGCGTTTGACGCCTCATTTTTCATCGTTTTTGTGTTACGCTCATCGTTCTTGGGCAAAGTCGCCCGTTTTTCACAGGTGGTGAGATGGCTGGCGGAAACATGATTTGCGGGGGACTCTGGCTCGCAGAGAATTTCGAAGTAGAACCTTTTGGGGGCCTAGCTGTCAGAAGTTACATCGGAACCAACCGCCGTACTACAGACATTGGTCCATATATTACGGAAATCTATCCCCCCCAAATGTATCCCGGGGAGAAGATAGCTGACCACCTGCAGTTTCACATCCGTCATGAGCCCATAAACCTTGAGTTGCTCTCACGCGTCTTTAACGTCGGAGGATCTTGGTTTGTCCAGGAGTGGGTGAACAACAAACCCACCAGTCAGTACGCCCGGCGTGCTGCGTTCCTGTATGAGTTCCTTACCGGCGAAGACCTCGTCCAACCACCAGACTTGCGAGGGTCTTACATTCCGGTTCTTGACAGTGACAGGAATCTGGCCGCGAGCGTAGTGGAGAATGAAATCCGCATCTCCAAGTGGAAGGTTATCAACAATATGCCTGGGACAAGATTTTTCTGCCCAGCCATTCCGCTTTCCAAGCGCCTTGTGGAAGCCTTTAATTACAATATCTCGAGACACTATGATGAAATCATTGAGGAGTTCGGTGCGGAATTGCTGTCCCGCTCTGCATCCTGGCTGACAACACGAGAAAGTCGGGCGAGCTTTGACATTGAAAAGGAATCTGGAGCGACAAATCGTATCCAGCGTTTTGCTCAAGTTATTGCGACTTGGACCGGTTACAACGTCCCGCCTTCCCTTGGAGGCGGCGCTTCAGACGCTCACCAGGCAGCGAGTGGCATTCTATCTGAGCAGCGACTGGCCAGTATTCAGAAAGCCATTTTGGGCGACACAGCTCTGATTCCATACAGCGGGTATCGAAAGTCTCCTGTCTTTGTCGGACAGACAACCCATCACTCGCAGGTTGTGCACTACCTGGCCCCCCCGGCAGAAGACGTGGCCGCCATGCTTGAGGGCATTGAGATATTTTTGGATCGCACGCAACACCAGTCACCAGTTATGCGTGCTGCTATCGCATCTTTCGGCTTCGTCTATGTCCATCCACTTATTGACGGCAATGGCCGCGTGCACCGGTTTCTCATCAACGACATTTTGCGTCGAGACGGTGCGACCTCCCAAGACGTCATCTTACCCGTATCCGTCGCCATCAATGACGACCCAACCAGTCGTCGAGCCTATGATGACGTCCTCGACAAGATTTCCGCTCCCCTAATGAGCCAGATTAGATCCCACATATCATTCGCCTCCAAGCCCACGATATATCCCGACGGCGTAGAGTCAGACCTGATCTTTTCTGACGAGGACCTGGCTCGGCCTACTTGGCGATATGCCAACTATGTTCCGCATGTCATTTACTTGGCGGATATCATCAACACGACTATAGTCCATCACATGCGGGATGAGGCGCTGTATCTCCGGAACCACGACAACGCCAGGCTGGACCTGAAGGAAATTTGTGAGATGCCGGACAGGTTGGCAGACGAGATAATCCGCTCCGTAACCGCGAACGATGAGGCCAGTGTGGGCAGGAAGTTACGCCGTAACTACCCGCGAATAACGGACGAGATGTGGGCATCATTCGTGAAGGCCGTCAGGGACGCATTTGCCCCGAGAGGCTAAGCGTCCCAGGGACTATACCACCTCGAATGTTTTGACGAGTTCCCCGAAAACACGGCAAATTGGGGTTGGAATTCTCCACCTATGATCCCGGATCCAGGATAATGAGAATTTCTTGAAGGCATCGGCGTTCACCAAGGCGCAGATCGCGTTTGTATTGAGGTCCACGGACACGGGCACACCTGCTACCGGGTTTAACGGAAGGCACGCATCTCGGGGGCAACGTTCTGCAACTGGCGGAAGAAATACGCGGGCCTGATGCCGGCCGAAATGAAACGGTTGCGCCAGCGCGAGGACGGGAACGTGGAGTTGAAACGGATCGTCGAGGACCTGTCGCTCAACAAGGCGGCTCTGCAGGACGTGCTATCAAAAAAAGCTCCGAGGCCTGCTGGGGTTGGCGACTGACGCGGTCATAAGAGCATCAGCGGCCGTATCGGACATATACCGAGTGCTATTTTCCTTCGCGCTCATGTATATTTTGCCATAGGCAACCGAAACGTAGGACATCAAGCATTACAGTGAGCAACAGCTACGTCCAGGCGGCAGCAGGTCTCCAGTGATTGCCCATTCCTCGTCTGTCACGTCGCCACGCATCCACAGGTCTCCGTAAATACCGGCGTTAAATCAATTATTTTACAGAGCCCGGTAGGCACTGTGAATAATCTATCGATGTTGAGCGAACTTCCGTCCTTTATGCCAACTGACGCTTGATGAACTCTGCGGCGCTGGCAACCGCTTCTCTGGCTTGAGGCAAAAGCGGACTCCATGCCTGC
The DNA here is from genome assembly GCF_043995075.1 of Komagataeibacter diospyri. NCBI lineage: Bacteria > Pseudomonadati > Pseudomonadota > Alphaproteobacteria > Acetobacterales > Acetobacteraceae > Komagataeibacter > Komagataeibacter diospyri. The sequence continues at coordinate 230,784 of NZ_CP171837.1, read as the reverse complement.
CAGACATGAAATACACGCGGCCATTTCTGAAGCCTGACATCCACGTTGGCTTGTGCCAGACGGTCAGCAAGCCGGGCAGAGTCCGAGAAATAAGCCTCGTTTTCTCCCACCTGAATAAGCACAACCTGGAGGGTTCGAAAAAACCTCTGATTGATGTGCCTGGCTCGTGTTTTTAGGCTTTCGGCGATTTGATTGACGGTTCCTGAGGTAGCTTTCTTTCTGCGTTTTGAGCAAATTGGGGACTACCCCCCGCTGGATTGCTATGCGCTCGCGTTCATTCTCTCCAGGAAGAGGAAACGGCGCATGTTGTAGACGATATTGGCCAGTCCGATCGTCATTGTGGCCCGTGTGATGCCGACGGCCCGGATGAACAATCCCATCTGCGATTTCTGATCGGCAAAGACATGCTCGACGCGGGATCGGATCACCGACTTCCCCGCGTTGGACCGCTGGGCATGGCGGGGCATGGGCTTGAGATTCGGCTTTTTCCTGTGGACCTTCGAGACGAAACCCTCTTTGTCCATGAAGTCCTCATTGGCTTTCGAGCGGTAGGCGGTATCCGCCCAGACGCTTGAGGCCGTATTGGTTTTATCAAGCAAGCCCTCTCTCAATCGCGCGCCATCACTGGCGGCGGCATCTGTGGCCTTCCATTTGCGAATCAGCCGATATTTCCGGTCGATGGAGACGTGGGATTTGTAGCCAAAGAACGGAATGGCAAGATCCGTTGCGGGCATACTTCCGTCATCCTGACGCTTTGCTTTCGTGAACTTCAGCGTCCAGCGCGCATGGCGATCCTTGTGGGACAGCTTTGCGGGCTTGTCCTGCCACTCTTCAGGAATACGCCCTGCCCGGAGATCCGCTTTCTCGGCGTTTGTATTGCGCTGCTTTGGAGCAGCCACCAGCGTTGCGTCCAGAATCTGGCCCGACATCGGCAAATATCCGGCCTTGCGCAGGGTCGCGTCAAAGCGGTCAAACAGTCTTTCAATCGCACCCGTCTGGGTCAGGCGTTCACGGAACAGCCAGACCGTTTTGGCGTCAGGCACACGGTCCGACAGCCCCAGACCAAGGAAACGCATAAAAGAGAGACGATCATTGATCAGGTACTCCGTCCGCTCATCAGACAAATTGTTCAGCGTCTGGATCACCAGGATCTTGAACATCAGCACCAGATCAAACGGAGGGCGCCCGCCTTTGCTCCCATCCGAATACGCCAGAGCCTTCTTCAAATCAGGGCGGAACACCTCAAAATCCACAGTCCGGGAAAAGGCCTCGAGTTGATCGCCAAGCCCGCTCAACCGGGCAAGCCGCTCCTCAACATCAAAGAAACCAGGCTGTTTCATATCGCCATTCCCTCAACCAGAACCAGAGGAATGGAATCACACAGAAGGCCTCAAAACCAGTAGGTTTTTCGAACCCTCCAGGTGGAAAGCCGCGAAAATCACCGAATAATGGCGATACATACGGATTCCGGACATCCCCTCCTTTTAGATAGGCCTGCACATTCCTTTGGTTGTCGGCCTTTATATTATACGGGTCGTACTCGAGAGGTCGATCCATCGTGTCGCCACCAAGTGTCAGATCCGTCCAAGGTGACATCACGAAAGCGGCTGCGGGCAACGGCAATCCTAATGAGCGAAGTTTGAACATCACTGCCAGGGCCAGACCACCACCAGCAGAATCTCCAGCGATAATGATCTGCCTGGCAGAATAGTTCATGGACAGCAACCAGCGATATGCTGTGCACGCATCTTCCAGCGCTGCGGGAAACGGGTGTTCGGGAGCAAGACGATAGGCAAGTGAAAAAGTCATGATCCCTGCTTCGCGTCCAATCACTGCGCTAACTGGCCGCCATCCTTTTGGACTACCTAAAACATATCCTCCACCGTGCAGATAGAGCATGATTTTATGAGGGGCGGTCAGCTTGCCTGTGGACCATTCACCTTTGACAGGTCGCGTATTCACATCGGTAAACCGCAAATCAGCCGGAAGAGGAATGTTGTTAAGATAGAACGCATCCGCGCGTTGGCGCTGCTGGCGAAGCGAAGCATGTTCAGGGGTCGACGCAAAATAATCGGCGATGATGGTGCGGACATGATGCATATCTGGAGAAAGTCCCGCTGCATTTGCCCATGCTTCGAGTGCATTTTGGATAGATGCGTTACTTGCGCTGGTGTCCTTAGCTATTGCACAGATGGGCGGCAACAGGGGTGTGGCAAAAAAATATTTAAGCATGGAGCGACGTGATGCCTGGCCGCTCATAGAGGTGATATCGGGGTAATGTGGTAATTTATCCATAATTATGCACTCCTTCCGCTTATTAACACACAATATTTATGCTGCAAATGTCAACACCATAGGTATACTTTGTTGGTACTATTGCATTTAATGCTCATCGCGTTAATTCGTCCTGTTATTTTATTTTTTGTATATAGTATTATTTAATTTGTTCTTATATATCGATTCCGTGCTCGGATACTTTCATATCCACATTTTCTTCGCTGAAAGTTCCGATGCAGATACGCTAGATAGAATCCACAACATGAAACATTGTTATTTTGACTACTAAAAACGACGCCAACCGTGGGGCTGGGTGTTTTGGCCGAAGCTCGCCTTGCTGTCTGATGGATAGAACGCCATCATGACGTCAACGTGAACAGAAATCGAAAATATATAAACCCCGAATAAAATAAATGTGCACGAAATATATATTATGTAATGTATTAATAGTTAATGGCCGCACAAGGTATAACATGTGTAATTAATCATATCCCACAATATGGGTTTCCCATTCATATATTGAAATTCCCAGATATCGCGTTCTAGGCTCAGACAACAAAAACAAGATAGCGGTCCAGATACAATGAGTGCAGGAGACCAGACATGGCCAGATGGGACACAGACCCTTGGGCGGGGCTTGTGTTTGCTGCAGGCGGTCAGCGAGGGCCACCGTTCCCTACCTGCCCTCATGACCCATGCAGGCTATACGCGCAGCACAACGCAGCGACTGGTAGCGGCTCTTGTACAAGGCCGCTGGCTCCGGCAAATGCCGGGCGACACCTATTTCCTCGGGCCACGCTTTCTGGAACTGGCACAGCACGCGCAGGAAGATAACCCCATAGCCGTAGTGGCCCGCCCCATCCTACGTGAACTGGGCCTAAAATCGCGGGATACCATCCATCTCGGTATCCGCGTCGAGAATGATGTCCTGTATCTTGACAAGGTCAACGGCCAGCGCGGATTGGAAATGCGTTCCCGCATCGGTCAGCGCATGCCCCTTGCCCTGACCGGTGTTGGACGTGCGCTCCTGCTGGATGACACAAAATCCGAATGGCGGCGTTTATATCGGGACGCGACAGAGAAAGGGACGTCTCCTGATCTGTGGCTGGAGCGGATGCACACCTACAGGAATACGGGCTGCGTGTTCGATCTCGAAGACAATGAAACGGGCATACATTGCGTCGCCGCTCCCCTGCGTGATGCACGTGGCTGCATCGTGGCTGCAATCAGCATTGCCAGCGCGGCGGTTTATCTTCCCCGCGCGCGCATGGAGGAACTATCCCCTATGGTTCTGAATGCGGCCGAAGCCATTTCGCGGCAAATGGGTTGGAAAGGACTGACTCATGAAATCGCTTGATCCCGCAAAGCCCGCACTACTGGGGCTGGATTGGGGTACATCGTCGCTACGCGCATGGCTGCTCGACGCGCAGGGTATCATCTTGCATACCCATCATGCCCGACAGGGAATTCTCCATCTGCCGGATGGTGGTTTTGCGCAGGTTCTGTCAGACATCCTCGCACAATGGCGGCTGAATGATCCGGTGCCCATGCTGGCCTGTGGCATGGTGGGAAGCATCAACGGCTGGCGGGAAGTATCCTATCTTCCCTGTCCAGCATCCTTGTGCCAACTCGCCGACGGACTGGGCCTGCAGCCTACGGCCCACGGCATGCTGCATATCGTCCCGGGCCTGCTGAAGGACGGTTCCCTACCCGATGTGATGCGCGGCGAGGAAACGCAGATTGTCGGAATAATGGGAACTGATGGGAACAGCCATCATACGGTTGTCCTGCCAGGCACACACTCCAAATGGGCGCAAGTACAAGGGCAGATTATCACAGAATTCCGGACATTCATGACGGGTGAACTGTTTGCCGTTCTTATGCGGCACAGCATCCTTGGTCGCCTGCCCTCAACAGCGCCACCTGATGACGGCTACCGTGATGAGGCTTTTGCCATGGGGGTCCGTACCGCTCAGTCTGGCATTCCTCTTGCTGGTCGCCTGTTTTCGGCCCGCACCGTTGTGCTGCGCAACAGGCTGGAACGCGCCTATACCGCCGATTATCTGTCCGGTCTGCTGATCGGGGAAGAAATCCACGCTGGCATGGCCGCGTTGGAGGCCACTCAGCACGCCACGCCTGTTCTTGTAGGCGAACGCGCATTGTGCCAGCGATATCGGCTGGCGTTTACGGTACTGGGGCACCCCCCACCTTCAATAGCGGGAAATACTGCGCCTGCCGGCCTGTTCCGGCTAGCCTGTGCCGCCCACCTGCTTGACCGGACTCCGTCCCATTTACACGACCAGAAAGGAGCTGTCATATGACCTGCTTCGACACGGCATTTACCCGTTGCCCTCTCATCGCCATCCTGCGCGGCGTGCAACCGCACGAGGCGCTCGACATCGGCCGCGTGCTGGTTGACACCGGCTTTACCATTATCGAAGTTCCCCTCAATTCACCCGCACCCTATCAGAGTATCGCTCTGCTGCAGGATACATTCGGGGACCGGATCCTGGTGGGGGCAGGCACCGTTACATCCCCTGATGCGGTGGGCGAGGTTGCCAGCCATGGGGGGCGGCTGGTTGTCATGCCCCACGCCGATCTGGCGGTGATCACGGAAGCCAAGAAGCGCGGCATGATCTGCACCCCCGGCGTGGCGACCCCAACCGAAGGGTTCGCAGCTCTTCATGCCGGGGCGGATGCCCTCAAGCTGTTCCCGGCGGAACAGCTGGGCACGAAGGCCCTGACTGCGTGGAAAAGCGTCTTCCCGCGTAGCACCCGTTTCATTCCCGTAGGGGGGATTACTCCTGATAACATGCAGTCCTATCTGGCTGCGGGCGCTGCGGGTTTTGGTCTGGGGTCGGCGTTATATCGTGCTGGAAATACAGCCGCGGACGTTGGGCGTGCAGCCGACCGTTTCATGAAGGCCCTATCCTGAATCTGTGCACCGTCCGAAGTAAAAATAACAATAACAGGAAACAAAAATGAAGATTACAGCACTACGTACCTACATGGTTCCGCCGCGCTGGCTGTTTCTCAAGATCGAAACGGATGAGGGAATTGCCGGCTGGGGGGAGCCGGTCGTGGAAGGCCGCGCCGCAACCGTTGCCGCCATGGTGGAAGAACTGTCCGATTACCTGATCGGCAAGGACCCCTTCATGATCGAGGACCACTGGAATGTCATGTACCGCGCTGGTTTCTACCGCGGTGGCGCCATCCACATGAGCGCGATTGCCGGTATTGACCAGGCGCTGTGGGATATAAAGGGCAAGGCTTTCGGCATGCCGGTATGGCAGTTGCTGGGTGGTAAATGTCGTGACCGCATCCGGGTCTATTCATGGATTGGCGGCGACCGCCCTGCCGATACGGCCCGTGCCGCAAAGGATGTGGTTGCCCGCGGTTTTACGGCAGTAAAAATGAACGGTACGGAAGAAATGCAGTTCATCGACAGTCATGAGAAAGTCGATGCGGCCATTGCCCGTGTTGCCGCCATCCGGGACGCGGTGGGACCCTATATCGGTATCGGTGTGGATTTTCATGGCCGGGTCCACAAACCCATGGCCAAGGTGCTGGCGCGTGAACTGCAGCCTTTCGATCTCATGTTCATAGAAGAGCCGGTATTGAGCGAAAATTTTGATGCCCTTCCTGAAATAACGGCCCATTGCTCCGCTCCGATCGCCCTGGGAGAGCGGCTGTTCTCGCGCTGGGATTTCAAGAAAATACTCGAACAGGGCTGCGTGGACATCATTCAGCCCGATCCGTCCCACTCTGGCGGTATTACCGAAACACGCAAGATCGCTGCCATGGCGGAAGCCTATGATGTGGCGGTGGCACTACACTGCCCTCTGGGGCCGATCGCACTGGCGGCCAACCTGCAGCTTGATGCGCTGTGCTACAATGCCTTCATTCAGGAACAGAGCCTGGGCATCCATTACAATAAAAGTAATGACCTGCTGGATTATGTGAATGATCCATCGGTCTTTTCCTACGTTGATGGCACCGTGGCCATTCCCGACGGACCCGGACTGGGAATTGAGATCAACGAGGATTACGTCAGGGAAAAAGCCGCCGAAGGCCATCGCTGGCGCAACCCCGTCTGGCGCCATGCAGATGGTTCGGTAGCGGAGTGGTAAGACCATCGCGCGTACAGAATGCCCCCGTTTCCTGTCCTGTCCCTAAAAAGGTCTGCCATTCCCATAAACAAGACAGAATAACATAGCGCATGCACCTTAATGGGCATGCAGGAGAACAAGACGTGTCGGATCAACGCACTCTCTCCATGTCCGGTCTTGCGGCAATGCCGGATGATGATGATAGCCTCAGCCCCCTCATGTTGCTGCGCCCCTACTGGCGGGTAACCCTTGCGGCATTTCTGGGCTGGTTTCTCGATGCATTCGATCAGGTTGCCCTGCTTTTGTGCCTGCCCGATATTGGCAAGAGCCTCGGCGTGGGGCTGACGGCCATGGGGCTGGTCATTACGGCTCAGAGTGTCGGGCGCATTCTGGGCAATACCAGTTGGGGCTGGCTGTCCGACCGGTATGGCCGCAAGCTTACATTCATGATCGGCGTGTTGTGGTTTGCAGCATTTTCCGGTTTTACGGCACTGGTATGGACCTATCTGGGCATGCTGGTTGTGCAGTTCCTGTTTGGTATCGGGTTCGGGGGGGAATGGACCGCCTCTGCCTCGCTGCTTATGGAAAGCGTGCCGCCACGGGCACGCTCGCTGGCCTCGTCGATCATGATGGCAGGGTATGAATGTGGTTTCTTCGCCGCTGCTGCCGTGCAGGCTGTGGTCCTGCCCTACTGGGGGTGGCGGGCCATGTTCCTGATTGGTGTCATTCCGGCCATCCTGGCCATCTTCATCCGCCGTGATGTTGCTGAAAGTCCGGTCTGGCTGCGCCTGCAGGCCACGCCCGCCTCATCCGCCACAACGCGTTCGCGCACCGGATTCAGACTGGATGGCGCAGCACTTCAGGCGTTGCTGTTCATGGCAGTCCTTCAGTTCCAGAATGCCGCGATATATAGTTTTTACCCCACTCTGTTGCGCAAGGTACAGAACCTGACCCCGGCCGAGGTCTTTCCCCTGCTGGGCTGCTACTGCCTGGGTTCACTGATTGGCAAGCCGCTCTGTGGTCTACTGGCCACACGGATGGGAGAACGAACGGTATTTGTCACATATTTCCTGATCACGATCGTGGATATCTGGCCTTTCATTTCCGCAAATTCCATGTGGGTGCTGGCTGGGGCCGCGTTGGTCATGGGGCTGTTTGGCAACAGTGTTTTTGCCCTGGTGCCGCATTATCTTTCGCAGCGCTTTCCCTCGGCCAACCGTTCCTTCGGCATGGGGTGCAGTTACGCCGTGGCGGCGCTGGGCCAGGGCGTATGCGGCTTCGTCGTGCCGTGGCTGGGCGGTCAGTGGGGCCTGCCGCAGGCCATTGAAAGTTCGGTCGTCATCGGCACGTTCATGGTGGCGGCAGTCATTTTCTACCAGCCACCAACGCTGCCCGGAAGGCATATGGAAGGTGAGGAAAGCATCACCCCATGATTCCCTCTTTCGCATTGGGCATCAGCGATGCCCAGGAACCTGTCTATCTGCCGCGACCGGATTATGACCCCGTCTGCCTTGATCCATCCTTTGCGTCCTGCCTGCTGGCCCATAGCGAGGTGGAATGTCTGGCGCGTGGCACCGAATGGGGTGAAGGCCCCGTCTGGTTTGGCGATGGGCGCTATCTGCTGTGGAGTGACATCCCCAATGACCGCATCCTGCGCTGGTCGGAGGAAACACGGCGCACATCCGTGTTCCGTGCGCCCTCACGGCATGCCAATGGCAATACACGCGACCGGGGCGGGCGCCTGATTACCTGTGAACACGAAAGCAGACAGGTCACCCGTACTGAATATGATGGTACGATTACCATTCTGGCCAGCCGGTTTGATGGAAAGCGACTCAACTCGCCCAATGATGTTGTCGTAGCCCGGGATGGTGCGATCTGGTTTACCGATCCGGATTACGGCCTGCTGAGCGCTTATGAAGGCGGCGGGACGGAAGCGGGAGAACTGCCGACCGGACTGTACCGTCTGGACACCGACGGCAGGCTCCAACAGGTCGACACGGAATTCATCAATCCCAACGGGCTGTGCTTTTCTCCCGCAGGAGACATTCTTTACGTCATTGATAGCGGTAGCCTGCCCAATACCATATGGGCCTGCGAACTGGATGCCGGGCGGACACGTATTGCCGCCCGTCACCTATTGATAGAACCGGCCCCCAATGCCCGTGCGGACGGCCTGCGTTGCGATATGGATGGCAATCTGTGGTGCGGCTGGGGCGGTGGCCCGGATCTGAACGGTGTGATGGTATTCGGCCCTTCCGGCCGGCCCCGCGCCCATATTCCTTTACCCGAACGATGCGCCAATCTGTGTTTTGGCGGCAGGCGCCGTAACCGACTGTTCATGGCGGCATCACACGGGCTTTATGCGCTTTATGTGGGCATACAGGGCCATCTTTAGCTGGTCTTTTGGTGTTTCCACGTACGAGCTGCGACGAACCGAGTTCCGTTTTACATCGGCTGTATATAGTATTTTCTGCACCCCAACCGGGCCTCACCCAGGTTAGCGTGGTTAGGCAAGCTGCTTCTGACGCCAGTATCAATCATGTCTTCTTCTACCAGAGATTTGCGATCGGAGACATGTCTACATGTAAAGGACCGTCTGTCATTGTGCTATACGGAGGCCCCGCGCACTCAAGCCGGAGGCATTGTCATGACAATGCTGCGGGCTCTGGCCGATCATGGCCTATGTGGACCATGACTCACCGTATTGTTTCCGCCTTCAGCCCGTCCGCGGATAAGGCGCGCCGTCTGTATCGATGTTATTGCCGTTCGCGGACGTGCTAGCACTACTTTGGCAGAATGTGTTGCGAGGTCTGGAGTAGAAGGTTTCCACAGTGGGGGCATTGCCCGATGGGTGGTCGCAGGATGCGATCAAGAATGGCCTGTCGTATTGCTGGCAGACTGGGCTGTGGTGGTGGGCCGGTGACTCTTTTTTTTCCGCCCGACCGCCGTGAGGCGCCGGGACTGGAGAAAGGCGTAGGCCATCATGGACATTAGGGCGTGTCGGTGCAGGCCTGTCCATGATCGCCCCTCAAAGTGATCGAGGCCCAGTTCCTCCTTGAGTTGCTGATGCGCCTGCTCGCAGACCCATCGGGCTTTGATCGCAGCGGCCAGTAGCCTGAGGGAGGAGTCGGCAGACAGGTTGGACAGATAGTATTTCCATTCTCCAGTGGAACGGTGCTCGCCAATCAGCCAGGCTTCCTCCCCGGGCATATGCTGGGCCGTCCGGCCACCGATACGCTGGGCTGGACCATCTGCAACGCGTATCCGCATGGCTGCAAAGCGGGCCGCCAGGCCACCTTTGGTCCCGCGACGCCAACTGACCCTGCGCCATGTTGCCGTTTCCAGTATCTTATGGGCAGGGACAGATTGCTGGTCCGGTACCGGATGCATCCGGGATGGGCCGCGCTTTCTGGCCGGAAACACCAGCTCCACATCGGTGGAATAGACTTTCTGATGGCGTGGTATCCCGACTGCCCAGCGCAGGCCCCGCGCACTCAGGGCCTGACGGAACGGGGCGGACAGGCCATAACCGGCATCCGCAAGAACACAGCCAAAACGGACACCTGCGGCACAGAGGCGATCAATCTCTTCGATCGCCATCTCCGGTTTGGTCCTGGAGCCCTGATGTTCCAGTGGAACACCAGCCCGATTCAGGCGTGCCGGATCTGCTGTCCAGATATCGGGCAGGAACAGACGGAGTGACAGCATCAGTGGCACTTCACGCGAAGCCAGTGTCACGGACACCAGTGTCTGACAATTCGCTTTCTTGCCCAGGGTCGAAGCATATTGGGGCGCTACGCCAACAGAATGTTCTCCCTTTTTGGGAAGGGAGGTATCATCGATGATCAGCCATGAACGCTCCCCGCCCACCAGATGGTCAGCATGACGCCACAGAGCAGCCTCAAGTGGCGCACTGTCCCACACACCGGCACTGACGAAATGATGCAGCCGGTCATAAGGGATATCGCCATTGCGTGCAGCCATGGGCTGCACGCTCTTGCGGTCACCAGGTCCGATCAGGCCTGCAATATAAGCCGGACACATCGCCCGCTGCGCTTTGTGACCCAGGGCCGCCAGAAATGGCGCAAGCCATACTTCCAGATCCGATCGCCAGTCGGTGTTCATCGCCAGCTCCCACTACAGCGGGTCTTCCATGAATCACTGATCGCACCCGTTGGGAATCCTTATCCCAAATTTTCTGCCAAAGTAGTGCTAGCATGCCTCAAAGGCAAACGGACAGTAGATGCCAGTGCTCCGGTTGAGCCAGATAACGATATCACCTAGGCAAGATGGACGGGGAAGATTTTTGGCTGCGTAGGCTGCTCCCGGTCTGAGGACGACAATCGCTATGATAAATCTGTAGAATAAATACATCATATAATTTAGGCTTACTATTGGATGGCACTGGAGGTAGGCGCAGCACAGATGGTGGGCTTGACGATTGACCTTCTGGCGAAACTACATGACCTTGAGAACGCAGCCACTAAACACGATCTACTATCCATCTATCTCGGTGCCGTTCTGTCAGTTGGGAGTGTCCACGTAACCATTGTGGAATTGAACAGGATTGAAGATCCTAAAGAAAATTTTATACACGTCGGGTATCCGACGGAATGGGTCAATTTCTACATTGAGAACAATTATATAATCTCTGATCCCATAATAAAAAAATCCAGATTCATGAGTCATCCATATTTTTGGCATGAAATAAGAAATATAAACAAAGCAGAAAAGAAAATAATAAGGGATGTATATGAATTTGGCATAAAAAAGGGACTAACAATACCAGTCCATACACATGACAGATTAATTTATGCCATTTGTTTTGCGTTTACAGATAAAAACATAGAGCAGGAAATTGAACTTTATCTGCGCGCCTTATCTAATTTCTTTATCGCAAGTTATAAAAAATTGGATGAACCGGCAGATGTGTCGCTCCCCATCCTTACCCCGCGTGAAAAAGAATGTCTGAGATGGACAGCCAAGGGCAAAAGCTCTTGGGAAACCGGGATGATTGTTGGCGTCAGTGAGCGCACTGTTAACTTTCACATCAACAATGCCTTGCTGAAGCTGAAATGTACGAATCGTATCATGGGTGTGGTGCGGGCTATCTGTGCAGGGTTGATTGAACTGTAAAACCTGTCAGGTCTGACAGGTAACCTGACTGTCGATTTTCATGAATGATCAGTTCATCCAACAGGAAGAGAGCGGATCAATGATTGAAGTCGTAACCGTTGAAAACGCCAAATGGTGTGGAGACGCCCTCGCCGAGCAGTTCAAGTTTCGTTACCGCCATTTTGTGACCCATGAACAGTGGGATGTGCCATTTTACAAAGGCATGGAATACGACCAGTTTGATACACCGGCTGCTGTGTATCTCGTATGGCGTGATAATGCGGGCGCTGTTCGGGGCATGATCCGGCTACTACCAACCAACCGGCCTTATATGCTGGAAACTCTCTGGCCTGATATGCTGCCCTCCACCAACGCACCTTCTTGCGCGAATGTGTGGGAGATAACGCGTTTTGGTGTAGAACGTGACCTGCCATTCTCTCTGCGTCGGCAGATTTCTGCCGAACTCATTCTGGCATGCATCGAATTTTCGATTATCAATAACATTGATACCTACCTATTTCTGACAGCCTGGGGTGTCCTGAAGCGGATTGTTCCCGGCGCGGGTGTTGAAGCCCATATTCATAACCGCATGACACTGCCATCAGGCCATGATGTGGCTTCTGCAGTTGTACCCGTCTCGCAGGCTGTTCTTGATAAATCCCGTGCAAAACTAAACGTTACCAAGGCGGTTCTTAGCAACTACAGTTTTGAGAAAAAGTATGCAGCATAACGAGCGCGATGATGAATTTACACAAAAAGCAAATAATATAAAAAATGCACTGTCCTTTTTGCGAGAAGAAGCACGAAAATGCGGCCTGTATAATACCGACAACTCCCTATATATTGCAGAAATAATAATTAATATAGAAATGGGCAAATAGACGAGAGGCTGTTGCTTTACTCTGTAGCGAGAAAGAGATTGAGCAGTTTGCGCAGCAACTATTTGCTCAACGTTTCCCCTTTCGCAATTGGGATGAAAGCCCCGCGCCGGTTTCAAATGGGCCAAGCCAGGAAGAACGAAGTAAATTCAGGGATCTGGCTCGTCGGCATCTATCTGATTGGCATCCAGTATAATTGGGGCTGCTCATAAAGGGCTAGCACTACTTTGGCAGAAAATTTGGGATAAGGATTCCCAACGGGTGCGATCAGTGATTCATGGAAGACCCGCTGTAGTGGGAGCTGGCGATGAACACCGACTGGCGATCGGATCTGGAAGTATGGCTTGCGCCATTTCTGGCGGCCCTGGGTCACAAAGCGCAGCGGGCGATGTGTCCGGCTTATATTGCAGGCCTGATCGGACCTGGTGACCGCAAGAGCGTGCAGCCCATGGCTGCACGCAATGGCGATATCCCTTATGACCGGCTGCATCATTTCGTCAGTGCCGGTGTGTGGGACAGTGCGCCACTTGAGGCTGCTCTGTGGCGTCATGCTGACCATCTGGTGGGCGGGGAGCGTTCATGGCTGATCATCGATGATACCTCCCTTCCCAAAAAGGGAGAACATTCTGTTGGCGTAGCGCCCCAATATGCTTCGACCCTGGGCAAGAAAGCGAATTGTCAGACACTGGTGTCCGTGACACTGGCTTCGCGTGAAGTGCCACTGATGCTGTCACTCCGTCTGTTCCTGCCCGATATCTGGACAGCAGATCCGGCACGCCTGAATCGGGCTGGTGTTCCACTGGAACATCAGGGCTCCAGGACCAAACCGGAGATGGCGATCGAAGAGATTGATCGCCTCTGTGCCGCAGGTGTCCGTTTTGGCTGTGTTCTTGCGGATGCCGGTTATGGCCTGTCCGCCCCGTTCCGTCAGGCCCTGAGTGCGCGGGGCCTGCGCTGGGCAGTCGGGATACCACGCCATCAGAAAGTCTATTCCACCGATGTGGAGCTGGTGTTTCCGGCCAGAAAGCGCGGCCCATCCCGGATGCATCCGGTACCGGACCAGCAATCTGTCCCTGCCCATAAGATACTGGAAACGGCAACATGGCGCAGGGTCAGTTGGCGTCGCGGGACCAAAGGTGGCCTGGCGGCCCGCTTTGCAGCCATGCGGATACGCGTTGCAGATGGTCCAGCCCAGCGTATCGGTGGCCGGACGGCCCAGCATATGCCCGGGGAGGAAGCCTGGCTGATTGGCGAGCACCGTTCCACTGGAGAACGGAAATACTATCTGTCCAACCTGTCTGCCGACTCCTCCCTCAGGCTACTGGCCGCTGCGATCAAAGCCCGATGGGTCTGCGAGCAGGCGCATCAGCAACTCAAGGAGGAACTGGGCCTCGATCACTTTGAGGGGCGATCATGGACAGGCCTGCACCGACACGCCCTAATGTCCATGATGGCCTACGCCTTTCTCCAGTCCCGGCGCCTCACGGCGGTCGGGCGGAAAAAAAAGAGTCACCGGCCCACCACCACAGCCCAGTCTGCCAGCAATACGACAGGCCATTCTTGATCGCATCCTGCGACCACCCATCGGGCAATGCCCCCACTGTGGAAACCTTCTACTCCAGACCTCGCAACACATTCTGCCAAAGTAGTGCTAAGTCGACGACCCAGCGTGGCCCATCATTCAACCCGATTATCTCCTCGACCTAAGGTGTTTAGTCCTCGGATTTTATGGTGTGTTAATTTCAGATAAGTCGACGCGCGACCGAACTGGAGTGAGGGTCATGCCAACTTACGCGGCGAACCGATGGCGATCCTCGATCTGGCGAACAGCAGCGCCGTCCGTCGCCTACGAGGTAGGAACGACGCAAAGTGGGAATATTCCGTCTTTATGACAAAGACCAAGGCCAGTAACACAACCAAATCTTTGTATTTCATAAGATTTGTTATGCCAACAAACCGAAGTTTGACTCGTGAATTTATTTGGTCGAGTTAACAGCGGAGCGGCCGCTTTATGGCATCTGCCAGCACATCCGTTTTTAACGCCGGACTCTTTATGAGCCTCGCAGCATAGCCTTTTTCGCATGCCCGCGCCGCATTGGACCTCAAGGAGCATGGGCGCGGGTGGCGAGACATATCACCAGTCTCATCGTGCTTTGCAGGACGCCAGAAAATTGCGTGGGTAGTATGTTTTTGCAGTAATAGTCCATCTGTACGTCAGTATTTAGGTCATGCTTCACTGATTATTGCGCCGATTGTATATCCGTAGCCGCATGTCCCCTGCGCAACAGGAAAAAACATGACCGATGGATCGAGAGTGTACGGCCGCGATCAGTAAGCGCCAGATGACGATCCACACTTGACCACGCCGCGGAGTTAAGAGACTTGCCTATCGGGTCGATCTCATTGTCGTGAAATTTTTTCACCGAACATGTTTCCAATTATGAGATAGCAGAGGTGATGTTGTGGACGGCCCCCGCACGAAATGTGCGAGGATGAAATCGTCACCGTCTACAACGCATGGAGCCACCTATGGGAACGATTTCGACGATTGGCCTCGACCTGGCCAAGAATGTTTTTCAGGTGCATGGGATCGATAGTCTTGGGAACATTCTCGTACGCCGTCGCTTACGGCGCGGTGAAGTTCTCCGGTTTTTTGAAACACTCCCGCCATGCCTGGTCGGTATGGAAGCGTGTGGCACGTCGCATTACTGGGCGCGCTCGATTGCGGCTTTCGGACATACGGTCAGGATGATGCCGCCGGTCTATGTGAAGCCCTATGTCAAGCGGGGTAAAACTGATGCCGCTGACGCCGAGGCGATCTGCGAGGCGGTGACCCGCCCGACGATGCGCTTCGTGCCAGTCAAATCACCGGCTCAGCAGGCAGCGTTGCTTCAGCACAAGACGAGGGATTTGCTGGTGCGTCAAAGAACCATGCAGGTCAATGCCCTGCGGGGGCACCTTGCCGAGTTCGGTATTATATCGGCAGCTGGCGTCGCGGGCCTGAACCAGATGATTACATTGCTGCATGCGGAGCAGGAGATGTTGCCCGAGCCCGCTCGGAAACTGTTTCAGGAAATTGTCGCGCATCTGCGGGCTCTTGAGCAACACATCGACGATATCGAGAAGCAGATCGTCGCGGAACATCGGGCAAGCAGTGTCAGCCGTCGGTTGGCTGGCATTCCCGGTATCGGCCCGATCACTGCCAGCGCGATCGTCGCGGCCGTTCCGGATGCCTCGACTTTCCGGTCAGGCCGTCAATTCGCTGCGTGGCTTGGTCTGACGCCCAAAAGTCACAGCAGTGGTGGCAAGGAACGACAGGTTGGCATCAGCAAACAGGGGGATAGCTATCTCAGACGCCTGCTCGTGCTGGGCGCCACGGCGGTGATCCGTCTTGCACGCAAGGAAAACGCCAGTCGTCAATGGGCCGCAAAGTTGCTCGAGAAGAAGGCGGCGCGTGTCGTATCTGTCGCTCTCGCCAACAAGACTGCCAGGATTGTCTGGGCACTCCTCACAACGGGCAATGTATACAGCGCCAGGAGCGCCTGAAAGAATTCAGAGATTCGCCCTCGTCGAACACCAAAAGCGACGAAGGTGAATGTGCGGAGTGGTGAGATATGATGGCGAACCGGTCAGGCCGGGGAGAGGATAAACCCGACGGGACCAAGCGCAGAAAAAGCGCGCAGAGGTGATCAGGGATCCAATCCGCGGACTTCATCAGGGCCAGCAGCCCCCGGGCTGCGCAAACAGGCCGGACACATGGCTGCACCCGACCACCAAAATCATACTTTCCACTTGCATCGTCAGGGCCGTCCACACATGGTCCCCATTTTTCGGACAGGGCGATAAGCTATCATCTGGCCTGAACGAGGACGGGTTTTATGGGCAAGGTTACGCGGAAACGGTATGCGGCAGAGTTCAAGTCACGGGTTGCGCTGGAGGCGATCCGTGGGGAACTGACGCTGGCGGAACTGGCTTCGAAACATGGCGTGCATCAGACGATGATCGCCCAATGGAAACGGCAGGCGATCGAGGGCATGGCAAGCCTTTTTTCTGGTAAGTCAGTAACGGAACCTTCAGTCAGCCTTGCTGATGTAGAGAAACTGCACGCCAAGATCGGCCAGTTGCTGGTGGAACGGGATTTTTTGCGGGATGCCTCTGCTCGGTTGGGCGTGATCAGAGGCGGCAGATGATTGACCCGAAGAGAGCATGCCTGCCGATAATCCGGCAATGCACGCTGCTGCAACTCAACCGGTCGGGCGTCTACTATCGGCCTGTGCCACAGAGCGAAGCCAATCTGGAGCTGATGCGGCTGATCGACGCCCAGTTCCTGGAAACGCCGTATTATGGCTCACGGCAGATGACATGGCATCTGCGCCGCCAGGGACATGAAGTGGGCCGCAAGCGGGTCCGGCGGCTCATGGCGATCATGGGCCTGCGGGCGATCTACCAGAAGCCGCGCACGACCGTGCCCCATCCGGAGCATCGGAAATATCCATATCTGCTACGGGATCTGGTCATCAATCGGCCTGACCAGGTCTGGTGTTCCGATATCACATATATTCCCATGAAACGGGGATTTCTCTATCTCGTGGCGATCATGGACTGGTTCACGCGCAAGGTCCTGTCCTGGCGTCTGTCGAACACGATGGACGTGGAGTTCTGTATCGAGGCGCTACAGGATGCCCTCATGCGCTATGGCGCCCCGGACATTTTCAATACTGACCAGGGGTCGCAATTTACGACACCCCGTTTCAGCGGGATACTGGAAGAGCGTCAGATCCGCATCAGCATGGATGGGCGCGGTCGCTGGCTGGACAACGTGTTCATCGAGCGTCTGTGGCGGTCGCTGAAATACGAATGCGTCTACCTGTACGCGTTCGAGACCGGATCAGAGCTGAGGGCCGGGCTTGGCAGATGGATCGCCCATTATAACGAAAGGCGTCCGCATACGGCGCTGGCTGGACGAACGCCCGATGAGGCGTATCATGACGTGCCGACGCCATCTGGTCCGGGGTTAACCCCGGACCAGATGGCCAACAGCAACGCCGTCAGAAGGGCGGCATAACAACAACCGGGTATAGCTTATCAAGCCCGCAAAACTGTCCGAACGGACGGGACCACCTCACAAAGACAGACACGAAGACGCGGTGCGGCGTTGGAAGAGGCGATTCTGGAAGCGACCTGGGCGGAATTGGCAGAACATGGTTATGCGGGCCTGACGATGGAAAACGTCGCGCGTCGTGCGGAAACCAGCCGCCCGGTGCTGCATCGGCGCTGGCCCAGCCGCACGGCACTCGCGACGGCGGCGCTCGCGCAGCAATTCGCGCGGGCGAATATCGTCATTTCAGATATGGGCAGCCTGCGGGAAGAACTCTGTCATCTTCTCCGCTGCATGTCGGATCGCGCCGGATCCCGCGACTTGCAACTGTTCTTCGACATGCAGAAGGATCTCGTGGCCGAACGATCAAGCTTTGCCGACATACGGGCGCGTATTGTAGACGGCAGCCAGTTCCATGCCATCATTGGACGTGCAATCGAACGGGGCGAAATCGATCCGGGTCGTCTCACGCCGCGGATCACATCACTTCCGCTGGATCTTGCCCGGCATGAGATGATGATGACATTTCAGCCCTTGTCTGATGACGCCATCCGCGAGATTGTCGACGATATCTTCCTGCCACTGGTTCGACGGGATGAGTCTTCTTCTCAGATGTGACGTGCCGTCACGCGTTGGCGGCTCCATCCCCCTTGAGGGAGGCATCGGGATGGTCCTGGCGACAGTCAGTGGGAATGAATATGGTAATAACCGTCAGTCTGCTCAGTGCATTGTGCAGACCGACGGTATTCGCCTTATCCAAGACGTCCGCGGCAAGGATATTACCGCCCATAATCGGACAACAGCCATTAAAGTAGCCCTGTTTTTTCGTCCCGGGAGCTTTCCATCAGGAATGATGCATTAAACGCCACTGTCATACCGCTAGCTAATTCGGGAGCCGCATAGGGTGTAATCCCACGAGACGTGACCCTACCCGGCGACGCGGCGGCAGATTGGCTATACGATGACGATCAGCACAGCTATCAGAACAACAGCGGACGCAAGCAGGCTTAGAAGTTTCTGCACTGGAATGCCGAATGGCTTCGGGTTTATAGCCACGAACTCAGGGTCACTCCAGGCGGTACCTGGGAAGACAGGTGCCATCAGCATGCAGAGGAAGTAGGCTTCCGCAAGTGCGGCCGCGAGCAAGAAACTGCCAAGGCTCAAAGGCAAGGCGAATAGCAGTGCAATGGCGATGGCAGCGTTGCAAAATCCCAAAAGCATCGTCTGTCCGTTATGGAATTTGGCATGGGGTGGCCACTTCGGATTTCGTATGTGCTGGCATGCGGTTGATGGTATCACCGCGTCAAAGATCAAGCCGCCCAGGCCGCCATAAATTGCGACAAAAGCGATCATCCATTTAGCAATAAACATAGGACACACCTTTCCTGTTCACAGAAAAGGACGTGCGGGTGGCTTCTTCCTGATCAGGCGGAGAAGCTTGCACGAACGTAAATGCCACCCGGACTACCAACCGGGCTGTGACTTTTACACGTCCACAGGCACAGTATGTGAACGAGCAGGGAGATTCAACCCCGCCCGTGGGGCTCATGTGTGGTCCCAGTTCGCCCGTGTGAACTGGTCGCTTTCTGGTCAGTTATGAGAGTTTTTTTGAATAATCATCAGGTCATGTGCTCGCTCAGATACCTATTCCGGCTGTCAACTTATCGCTTTTTATGCTCGAAATCTGACTGGTAAAAAACCGCAAAGCTGCCAGTCGGTCACTCTCCCTAAAGCAAAAATCGCTTATCAAGGGTGAAGAACATTTCTAGCGCGGGTCGCCTGAAATTCCCGGATTGTCTCGAGAGACAGGCCCTGTACCAGCATCTCATCAATCAGGTCGATATGCAGTGCCGCTAACAGAGAATGGGCATTATAGGTGGCATAAGCCGTATCGGCAGTATCTGCCGCATCCATAATGCAGCGTCTCGCTTCTGCATGCATCCATTGATAATGCGGAGATTGAAGTAGTCCCCCGCTGAGTTCCCGGGCGCGGATCAGATGTCTGTTCGCAATCTTGAACATCAGGATGGCATCAAGAAACGCAACAAGACGATCTGGCGGTGCAGTGCTGGCATCAAATGGGGGCGCACTGCTTTCAACACTAGCTTTCAATGTAGCGATTTTGGCAGCCCAAAGCGCATCCAGCAGGCCGTCCCGGTTGCCGAATGCCCGAAACAGGGTGCCTTTGCCGACACTGGCGGCCAGAGCGATCGCATCCATTGTCACCGCACCCGGAATCTCACTTTGGGCAAAAAGCCTGTCTGCGGCCGCCAGCATATCGTCAGGTGACGCAGGCGGCCGCCCCCGATTTTTACGTTGCATTACGGACTGTCGGTCCGTTAAGGATGGAATTTCTGGACTCATGGTCCTTAATTCATATCGGAGAGCGGTGCATGGCGCCAACATCTATCCTTCCCCACTGGCTTGAGACAGCACTCGAAGCGCTCAGGAAGGGCGATATCGATGGCTGGATGTCGATTTATGCCACGGATGCCGTCCATGAGTTTCCATTTGCGCCTGAAAGCATGCCGACCAGCCTGACGGGACGGGATAATATTGCCGCATACATGCGGCGTCTGCCGTCATTCATTCGCTTTGGTTCATTGAGTGATGTACGCGTACGTGAAATCGGCGAAGAACTGATCGTGGAAGCGGTCGGCCACCATAACCGGATTTCTGACGGGGCCCCCTGCGAGATTACCTATGTATGGTTCATCACACGACGTAACGGCAAGGTGACGTTGATCCGGGATTACATGAACCCGATCCAGTTGCAGCATATCGCGTCGTCCTGACCCACACACGGCTATGGAGGCAAACGCTAGGGTAGACGCCCTTCCGCTTTCCCGGCCAGTCTGGATCGGAGCGGGACATTCATCTCGGATCGTCAATGCGAGGAGAAACTTTCGTCGAGCCACGCGCGCATGATCATAGACGACCACGCATCTGCCTGCGCATCATACCGGCATAGGCCGGATGAGGCCGTTGCTTCCTTTTCGGTAAAGCAATGGACAGCATGGCCGATGGCCAGGAACTGCCACGGGGCAGGACTGCCGCGCATCTCGGTCAGGAAGCCGCCAAACTGGGGGCTGGTTGTGGTGTCATCCGCCCCGTTCATGGCAAGGACACGCGCCCGGATTGCATGCGCGAGGACGGGGTTATCAGTCGAGAGATTGCCATGGAACGCGACCACGGCCGCGATATCCGCGCCGGACCGGGCGAGATCGAGGGCGGCCGCACCGCCGAAGCAGTAACCGATAGCAGCAAGACGGGTCGTGTCGATTGGGGCCTGCGATGCAAGCGACCTGAACTGCGCCAGGGCATAGGCAACGCGACGGCGCATCATAGGACGGTCCGCAAGTAGAGGGGATACGGCATCATGCGCGCCAGCGGTGTCCTTCGGGCGGACCGTGTTGCCGTACATATCCGTCAGTAGGACCACGTAGCGTTGCCCCGCTATGCCTTCGGCCTTGCGGATCGCGTTCTCGTTGACGCCAAACCATGCAGGAACCATCAGAAGACCCGGCCGCTGCGCGGTCGTCGCGCCGTCATAAACGAGGACGCTGTCATAGCGCACGCCCTCGAATGTCCACGAAACCGGCCTGTCGACCATGCGGGCATTCGCATGCCCGGCAATAAGAAATGGTAACGCGGCGATGACGAGATGGCGCAAACGTATCATCGACGTTTTCCTTTCGGTTATGGGAAAGGTGAAATGCAGGTCAGATTATCGCATATGCGATTTTGGCCTAAACCACGACGGAGTGAAACTGTCATTAGATCAAAACGCCGGACCAGAATGACCGTTTTCCTCAGTCCCGCCACTGAAACCGGGTCCTCCGTTTAAGGGTTGAACGCTATTGCAGCAATCCCGGGAGCCGATAGAACAGCCGCCAGATCGACGGCCAACCGACTGCGACGAACACCTCGAGCGTGTCGACCAAGGCCGTTCGACGTGGCGGATCGTCAAAGATCTCCTTGTGATCGGCTAAGAAGCGCCCGGTCAACTTCACCATTAGATCGCAGGCCAGATGCTCGAACTGATAGCCAGTCGCCTTTCCACCCTGAAGCACAGCAGCGGCAATCAAGTCGAAGACACCGGCCGGGTCTGCCTCGATTAGATTTTCAAGGAGCTGGATCAGGTAGTAGACCGTGTGCGGGCTACCGTGCTGCCCGATCTGGCGCAGTATCGATGCGGTCTCATGCAAGAAAGTGGCTGCACTTTCCCGGGACAAAGGGGCTGGGGCGGCATCTCCATGTCCGGCGGCGCCTGAACTGAAATAGAGCTGCTGGCAGGCCATATCAATTATCTGCATCGCCTGCCGGGCGCGTATGCTCTCCGCCTCGCTCGGCTCGGTTAATGTCTTGTAGCGGTGTAGTGCGATACCTGCCTGGGAAACAGCGCGGCCAAGTAGGTCGATTGCCAGGCGGCGTTGGATCGCTAAGTCAGACTTATCCTGAGATCGGAGTCCTGCTGTGAAAGCCCACCGCAGCCATTGGATGCCGTAGCGTACCTCCTCGGGATTATCGGCTATGTTGTGGAACCAGGCGCGGACCTGGAAAGCCGCGTCTTCAAATTCGAAGCGGAACCACAGCTGTAGCAGGCATCCCACCAAACGATGTCGGATCGTCTTGTTGCGCGCGTCGTTCGCAGGAAAGCATCTGACCATGGACAGGACAAGGTCGGCCACCTCGCGGTCCGCTTCCTGCCAGACAAGTCGTTCTACAATATGAGAGACGAAGGCATCGAGTACGCTGCGGTTCCCTTCCGTCTGGACAACCTGGACGGCGCGACGCCAGAAGCCGGCGCGATCGACATTCCAGATTTTGACAAGGTGCAGCACCGTGTTCATCCGCACGGCGGGATGGGGATCATTCAGCATGCGGTCGATGAGGGTTTCGAGTTGCGCATAGACTTCCGGGTGCTTGCGGCAGAGGTCAAGCGCGGCAGCAGCAGCTTCAAACCGGGCCGAGGGTGCCCCCCAGGATGGAGATTCCTCGAATTCCGTTTCGGTGTTTTCGTTGACTTCCGGATTGCTGAGGTGGCTCGCGTCTTCGATCCAGGCGAGGAGTTGTGCGACCGTGCTACGCCCAGTGTTGGGGCCGATGAGATCGCTTCTGACCAGTTCATGGAGCCCCTGGGCGAAGGAGCCTTCGGCCTGATGAAGCAAATGGCGATCGGGAATGGCTTCGTCCTTGAGGCGGCCGTACAACTCGCCCAAGGCGGCGAGGACAGCCTCGCGATCTTCTATTGGCTCATTATCCTCCGTTCCCAGCCGCAGCGTCTCACGAACGAGGTCAATATCGGTAATTGTCTCGCGAATGACCGGGTTTTCCCTGGCTTCCTGGCTCAGCCACCGATAGTCATCATGCGCCTCAACCCAGCCTGACGTGAGTCTGTACAGCCGGTTATTGGTGGTTTCACCTTCGGGCGCAGCGGTCAGAACTGCCCTCGCTTCGTCGGTCGACAAGCGCTCGGCTCCGATGGTTCCAAATAATCGCCGTAGGAAGTCTTCTTTGGCTGCTTTCGGATGAACGTATTCATTGAAAGGGCGAGTAAGCATGCTGGTTTCCAGTGCCCGACGTTCCGTTTCCGACAATTGATCATATTGAGCGGCCAGGAGATCAATGGCGTCCTTGCATGTGTCGGGGGCAAGCAAAAACTCGGGCCTGGCCGCATAAGGGCGCAGACGCTGCGCCAAAACACCGCCACGTTCAGCAGCAGCCATGAATAGCCGAGACCACAGTACCCCCAGCGTACAGAACAGAACGGCGTGGCCCACCGCCGCCAAAACTGCTGATTCCTCGCCGGTTTTGAGCCACGTCAGGAATTGGGAAAGGAGCTCGTCGGCGTCTTCGGCGTACTTTGGGTGAGGGTCGTGAGCCCAGATGTGGCTGTAATCCGGCTGCAGATGGACAGCGATTCTGTCCACTGTGAAGTTTAATACTGCTAAATGTTTCGAACTTGAATGCTCTCTTGCGACGTAGCCGTCGAGCGCCTTTATAAGCGCTTCCGTTCCCTGGACCGGCGACATGGACAGGAAATGCGGGAAATATTCTTTCAGCGACCAGCGCGCCGCCTCAAAGTCCTGTCTCGCGTTGGAGGTCAGGTTCAGGATTCGACTGTTGCCAATCGAAGTCTGTCGGTTTTCAGTAATCTGGCCTGCGAAGGCGCTTTGGTAGACCTCGACTGCGAACCCGGGTGAGGCGACGGCGATCTGCCTAATCTTCTGGGCGAGAGCTGGTAGTTCCTGGGGGGCAAAGCGGTCGAAGCGGTCCTTTGAGAGCACCTGGCGCAGTAAGGCGACTGACGCATCGACATTAGTCGTGATGGTGTCGGAAACAAAGCCGATTGCCGGTGTGGCAAGCTCTTGAGAATCCTCCAAGGTGAAACCGTAGGTCAGCAGCGCGCGAACGGCTATACCAAGGCTGGTACGCAGATTGGCGTCGTGCACGCGCTTGACGAGCATGAAGCCCATCATCCTGAGGACGCCGGCAACCGGTTCCGGTTGGGCCGAAAGTGTAAGTACCAGATGGACCCACGGTGCCAGCGGCACGCTCGGCTCGTCCTCTAGCCGCACTGCCATGGCGCCCATCACGCGAGGGAGGGCAGCAATTTCAGCGGCAGACCTTCCATTAATCTTGGTCGCGAAGGCATCGACGTCCGCGAAGACGACGGGAAGTTCGGCGGCCATGCGAGCAGCAACGCTGCGGATGACAGGGTCGCAGTTTGGCGCGCTCAGCAGAGTGCTTACGGCGGTCCAGAACCGGTTATGATCGGTATCCTCGGCCCAGAGCGCTTGCAGTAGGAACCCCATCGCCGGGGCTAGCAGCAGTCCTAGACCCTGCGCTTTGGGGAAGGGCGCGGTGCCGTTGACGATGTCATCAGGATCAAGGAACACTCGACTGGCGATATAGTCGAAGAGGAGATGGTGGCGGAAATGCACCGACCGCTCCGCGTTGGTGGAAATGAGGACGCCTTCACCCGTGAGCGTCTCGAGCATCGCGGGACTGGCGATAGCGACTTTCAGCCGCTGAGCGCGAAGGGCGCCGGCAGCTACCATATGCTCTACAATCGCACGTAGGCAGACTTCCGCGGTCACCCCATGGGGGCGGATGCGCTCGTCCCAATAGAGGTTTAGCAGGGCGATTTGGGAATCAATTCCCGTGAAATCCTGGCTAAGCGCGCCGGTTGCAACCAGGTTGGCCACGAGGCGCGTATTAAACGGCACCATGGTCAGTTCACGAAGCTTTGCGCTGCAGTGTGCAAGGACCTCGGCAAGGCGCGGAGTACGGCTTAGGAGCTCGGCGAATTCGTCATTGGACCAAGGTGGGATCTGGATGTGCCGCACGTTGGCAAAACCCTCCCCCTGCAGTTCCTTCTCTGGCGGTGTGCCTTTGAATAGAGATCGGAAGTTCTGGCCGAGCTGCAAATCAAAGATTCGGATGGACGCCACCACCGTCCAGCGACCTCCAAGCTCGATGACCGACTCAATTAGGCGCTTAAATGCTGCTTCGCCGGATCGGCCACGACTGGCGTCGAGCGCGTCAATTAGGAGAAAGGCCGGACCCGGGCCGTCCCAGGCGTCCAGTACAGCAGGCAGATCATGGTCAAGCCTGAGGGCCCGCGACACACCTTCAAGTGACTCGACCGAAAAGCGATCTACGGCCAATTGCACCACGTCGCTTCCCCGCGACCTGAGTTCCTTGCCGAGGGCGTTCATCACTGCGCTCTTCCCGGCACCCGGTTCGCCGATGAGAAGCAGGTGCCCCCCGAGAGCCGCTGCGTTAACGACGGACTGGCAGTGACGCGTAATGCCGACTACGTCGTCGTCCCCCGCTTCAACAACCTCCAGTTCAGCCAGCATCCGCTCCGTTTGATGGGAGTAGTCGGTCAGGGTATCGATATCTTTGCGAAAGTCGGGCTTGGCAGCGAGGCGCGCACCGCGCGCCATCAGATCGGCGCGGAGCGTAGGAAACGTCCGTCCGCCGCGTTCCTCCATCAGATCACCAGCAATCCGCTCCAGCAGATTAAGGACAGATGGGCCTTCAGCCTGCGTCTGCAGCGCAGGACCCAGGGCGGCGGCCCAAGCACCACGGTCCGAACCCTCTGGATCAATGGTGTAAACGTAGGTCAGGCGCGAGATGGCTTGCAGGGTACCATCGTCGAGGGGATCAGCGGTTCCAGTCGCCACCCAGCTTCGTTGGACGCAAGCGTCGAATTGCCTAAGCGCTTTGGTTTCCGAAGCGGTAAGCACCGGCGCACCTGGTTGGCGCCGCGCCTCAAGTCCCTTGGCGAGGTTGTGGCGGGTAGTTGCTGGGGACCCGGGGCCGACGACGATCAAAAGCCGATCTTTTGCCGGGTCGAGCGGGCGATTCCATTCGAGATCGCCCGTACCGTCACGGCAAAGACGCCATTGACGAACGATCTGATCAACCGTCTTGCCGAACTCGCTTGCCGGGCTATCAGATAGGGACAACGTATTCTTGGCCTGAGCGCAAATTATCCCGTCATCCGAGGTCGTTGCGAACGCATCGTCCAACGGCGCTTCGGTTTCCATGCGAAAGGCGGTGATCTTCGCGCCCCCAAGCTGAAGACGGGGGTCAACAGGGGTTTCTGTGATAAGCCAAAGACCGAAGACTGCGCCGAGACTTTGTTGAAAGTTGACCCCAGAAGCAGTCGCATTGCCGCCTCCCGTCGCAAGAGTGCGTGGGGCCTTCTGCTTAGGCTTGGGGGAGTTGGATTTCGACATCGCTGTCAAATGTATCGTGAGACAAGCGTTACTGGAACAGTTAAGACTGATCCATGCTGGAATTGTTGAAGACGCCCGCTTCTGATTGTTCTTGTCGGACACTCGACGGACCGCTTCCCCAGCTTAACCAATATTCTGCTCAATGAATTTGAAGCAGAACGGCGGCAATCGCCTCATGCTGGCCGTTCGGCGTTTTGATCTACATTCCGTGAAGCGGACATGAACAGCACGATCTGTTGCGGGCCAGTCTGGGTCAACTGCCGACTGACGGCTGACAGCTTATGAATTTGGGAAGCACATTGTTGCGGCCAAGGCGCGCCGGAATGCCTCGTTAAGAGGGGTTACTGACTTGCTCTCTTACTTGCATTTCGACACGCAGGCCAGCCATCGAGGCCATATTTACAAGGGTATCCAGCCCGAACACATCGACCTTGCCACGCGTCAGATCGGAGATACGCGGTTGCGTCACGCCGAACACCTTAGCCGCTTGCAACTGGCTTAGATGGGACCGTACGATATAATCAGCAAGTGCCGACATCAGCATGGAGCGAAGCTTCACGCTCTCATTTTCGGCCATGCCAGTGACCGCTTCTATTGCAACAGGATTGGCCGACGCGCCGATTACACTCTCGGGCACGTCGTTGGCCGGCCCATCAAGCAGAAAACTATCCTGACTCAGCGCGGACATCTTTGCGGATAAGCTTATTTTTTCCTCGGCCTTGGAGCGGGCATGCTCCGACATGAAGTGCAACAGATGATCGAGGCTTGACTTGTCGCTGATCGTCACGAAATCCTTGTTTTTGTTGACGAAAACGACAGACTTTTTCTTTTCCTTCAATAGCTCGATAACGTTGCTGAGTGTGCCAGTGCTTTTGCAATCCCAGATCATCAGGCCGAAATCGCTGTTCTTGGCCATCTCCAAGTCTTTCGCCGTGAAGAATGCACGCGTGCCAACTCGGGCCTTCGACTTGACGTGATGCACTGGCCAGTCCGCGATGTTGTTGCGCGGTGATTCGCCCGTGCAATACACAGTGACCTTGCTGGCGTGATTGGCAAGCAAACACTCCTGAATGGACGCATCCGCGCCGTCGGCATCACCCACAACGACATTCAGATTCTGCAAAATGATGTTATTGATGCGCTCCTGCACTTTCTCATGCAGACGCCTGATGGATATTGATCCGGCTATGAATACTGTTTTCATAATCTATTTCCAAGTAATCGCAGCCGCGTAGATTTGATTGATCTTTCGATAGCCGCGCAACGCCTGACATACGGCATCCATTGTCGCGCCCGTGTCGAACAGGTCATCGAGTAGCAAGGCGTTCCATCTGCCTTCATTCGTGATACACTCGTTGATGCTAATCCGACCCGCTAGGGCTGCATCTTTTTGCTCCCTAGTATGTAGGTTCTTAAGTGCCGGACTGCCCGCCGGGGCCGGAGCTTTCACGATCAGTTCGTCAAACACAGGGGTATTCGTCAACCGGCCGAGCGCATAGGCCAGTTCGTTCACGGGTTGTTTGGCGCGCGCAGTCGAGGCTGGCATGGGAACAATCAATCCAATCTTGCCGAACAGGGGAAGCAGAGTGTCCCGGATCTGCGTGGCTAGCGGCTCGATTTGGTTCCAGTCGCTGCGATACTTAAGCTGATAGAGTGCCTCGCCAGGTTCCGACCGGGTATTCTCGAAACGATCGTGGCCCCATTCATCTACTCCAAGATAGACACTCGAAAGCGTGTGTTTGTGTAGGGCATAGCCTGCATCCCAATTACCTTCGATCTTCTTAATCTGGACTTCCACCGCGCGGACTCCCTCGGTGTTACTGTAGGCCTTTGTCCGAGTGGGACCAGCGACGAGTTATTCGATCTATATAAAATTTTGTATGGAAGTGCAAGCTGTTCCTTGCCTGAAGAATGGCAAACAGGCGTTTTCCGAAAGGTCGGGATTCGGACCTTCTGTTCTGATTTCGGAACGGCTGAGCCGGGCGCACAGTGACCGTCACACGCAGTTGACTGAATGGCAGGAAACGTCGTCTGGGCGCTCCGAAGTGGCCTGACCGCTTTCCCCGCTTAAACGCCTTTCCGAAAAAAGGTAATGCGATCTGAAAGCGTACAGCACTGCGTACTAAAATGATTCTGAAAAATTACGTGATGGCGATCGTGTTAAGCCGCGCCTGAACATCAGCCGGCAGTTCCAGCGTTGCGGCTGCAAGGTTTTCCGACAGATGAAGGGGGTTCGAAGTCCCCGGGATGAGCAGCAGGTTGGGTGAACGGGCCAGTAACCAGGCAAGCGCCACCTGCAACGGGCTTCCTCCGATATCGGCCGCGACCTCGGACAGGGCATCCGACTGGATCGGGCTGAACCCACCCAACGGAAAAAATGGCACATAGGCAATGCCCTGTGCCGCTAGCGCATCGATCAGTTCATCATCCTTTCTATGAACGAGGTTGTAATGGTTCTGCACACATACGACTGGCGCGATCGTCTGCGCTTCGGCTACTTGCGCAGCAGTCGCATTGCTGAGGCCGAGATGGCGGATGAGGCCCTGTTCACGCAGGGCAGCCAGTGCTGAAAACGGCTCTGTCAGCGAGCCTTCTTTTGGCGCAAAAATGTCACCCATCAGCCGCAGGTTGACCACATCAAGCCGATCAAGTCCCAGGTTGCGCAGATTGTCATGCACGGCCCTGGTCAGATCTTCCGCGCTCTGGGCTGGTTGCCATGACGCATCCTCGCCCCGTACCGCACCAACCTTGGTCACGATCACAAGGTCATCATCATAAGGATGCAGCGCTTCCCGGATGATCTGGTTCGTGACGTGCGGGCCATAGAAGTCACTGGTATCAATATGATTGACGCCAGCTTCGACCGCGGCGCGCAGCACAGCAACAGCGGCTTCGCGGTCTCGCGGCGGTCCGAATACACCCGGGCCTGCAAGCTGCATCGCCCCATATCCCATACGGTTCACGATGCGGTCGCCGAGTGAAAAGGTTCCTGCATTGATGCGACTGTTCATTGGTATCTCCTTGATAAGGGGTGCGCATCAAACATGGACTACGCTCAAATGATCGATAAGCTGTTCAATCCTGAACGGGTCGTACGGAAATTCGCACAATGTCATTCGAGCTTGATGATCTTTCAGCATTCGTCGCGGTTGCGCGGGCGGGTGGTTTCCGGGAGGCTGCGCGCGTTTCAGGTTTTTCGGCGTCCGGACTTAGCGAAGCTTTGCGGCGACTGGAAGCCCGTCTTGGTACGCGACTGCTTCATCGCAGCACACGCAGCATTTCGCTCACAGAAACGGGCACTCGACTATTTGCGCGACTTTCGCCAGCCCTTGCCGAGATCAGCGCAGCACTCGATACGGTCCACGCGCAAACCGACCAGCCCGCGGGCACGATCCGTCTCAACGTGCCGGCCAATGTTGCCCGGACTGTACTACCGGGCATTCTGTCGCCCTTCCTGATCGCTCACCCGCAAATCCGCGTGGAAGTCACGGTTGAGGACAGTTTTGTCGATATCCTCGCCTCTGGCGCGGATGCAGGTATCCGTTATGAAGAACGTCTGGAACAGGACATGATTGCTGTCCCCATCGGGCCGCGAAACCAGCGCGTCCTTGCTGCGGCCGCACCATCCTATCTGTCTGCGAAAGGGCGCCCCCAGCACCCGAGCGCGTTGCTGGAACACGTCTGCCTGCGTCTTCGCTTCTCCAGTGGCGCGCCAGCGATGTGGGAGTTCGAGAAAAATGGTGAGGTTATTCGCCTTGATCCACCAGGGCCTTTATTGGTCCAACCCGGATCAGCCTGCGATCTTCTGGTTGATACTGCGATAGCCGGTCTTGGCATTGTCTGCCTGTTTGAAGACTGGCTGGCGCCTCACATCCGCAGCGGTGCGCTGGAAGTAGTGCTTGAAGACTGGGCTGCGCCCTTCTCGGGGCCCATGCTTTACTATTCCGGTCGCCGCCAGTTGCCACCGCCGCTCCGCGCGTTCGTCGACTTCATTCGCTCGCGTCAATCTCCGGCATAATGCGTGCCATCGTGATGCTTATGAAGGAACAATCGACGCCCGCTTTCATGGCCATAATTTTCTGCCTGCCCAGTGTGAACGGAGCGGATGGACAGCAGTCGCCCTTATATTAAGACGCAAGCAGACCCAGAAAGGCTTCCTGCAAGAAGACACTCGCCAGAATATGTTTCAGGGCCGTGCGAAATGCCGGGACCAGCCCGATGGGGATTCCCGGGGCAGGCCAAGGCCAGAAGGAATGACATGCTGATGTGTTTTTTCCGGACCGGGCCCGGACAGTTCAGAACCCCGACCGGTTACAGGCATTAGAAGTCACATCCATATCATGTGAGGCTGTGATGACGGTCACCCGACGTAATCTTCTCGCCCTTTCTGCCCTGGGAAGCGCTGCGGTTCTGATGCCCCGAAGCGGACAGGCCCAGGACGCACAGCATGCCGGAGACGTTACCCCCACCATGGGAAACGTGGTCCGTAATACGCTGCCATTGAATGTGGCGCAGGCGGGCCAGCGGTTTCGTCCCCCGACGCGCCTGGGGCTTGGCGGGGTTCCGATTGGAAACGGCTTTGCGGCCGGCACGGATGAAGATGCCGAAGCCGCGCTGGAAGCCGCATGGGCTTCCGGGGTGCGCTATTTCGATACGTCACCCTGGTATGGTCTGGGTCTGAGTGAACGGCGGTTTGGTCATTTCCTGCATACGCGACCACGGGATGAATTCGTCCTTTCCACCAAGGTTGGACGCCTGCTGACCGCAGCACCCCAGCCGCCTGGTGGCACGATGTGGCATGATCCGTCTCCTTTCGCGTACCGCTATGACTACACGGCGGACGGCGTCCGGCGCTCGATCGAGAACAGCCTGCAAAGACTGGGAATTTCCCGGATCGATATCGTCTACATTCATGACCTCTCACCAGAAAACAGGGATATGGGTTCGCGTTGGACGAGCTATTTTGACCAGGCTGCCAAAGGCGCCATTCCGGCGCTGACCCGGATGCGGGAAGAAGGTCTCATCCGGGGGTGGGGGCTTGGGGTCAATACGCCTCAGGCCGTCCTGCGCACCATCGAGATCGGAGACCCTGATATTGTCCTTCTGGCCACGCAGTATTCCATCCTGCGGCATGACGAGGCGCTGACCCACACCTTACCTGCGCTTGCGCCACGTGGCATTTCAGCCGTTATCGGCGCGCCGCTGAACGCAGGTTATGCTGCCGGACGCAATCGCTACGATTACGCGGGCACCATTCCGTCCGGCATGGGGCGCAAGCGGGCGACAATGGAAGCCATTGCCAGACAGCATGGAACTGACCTGCGTACGGCAGCACTTCAGTTTGCGGCCGCTCATCCGACTGTCGCGGCGGTCATTCCAGGGGCGCGTAACGCGGCCCAGATGCAGGCTAATGCAAAATCTATGGAAGTCTCAATTCCTGTCGCCTTCTGGGATGAACTCAAGCAGAAAAAGCTGATTGCCCCGGCTGCACCTGTTCCTGCTTCCTTGTAAGGGAAGCAGCGCTGGGTTCGGACGCCTTTCTACTTTAGAAGAATGTTTTAGACAGGGCATAATATGGCAGATTACGCGAATATACGTAGCGCTCAGTTATATAATCCATGATTGGAAAATGTAGCTCCCGATAAAGCCGAGCGAATAATTGCCTAAGAGCCAGATCTATCGACCGCAATGTTCAACCATCTCATCTGCGATCGTCATAAGACTGTAGGCTTCGATCTTACGGCTGACGCGTATCAAAAGCTCCGCCGGTTTAGTCAGATTCTCGGCTTCAACAGTACATCGAATCGCACCAGTGACGTCTCCACTGTCAGGAAATATTACATCGATTTCGAATAACACGTCGCTGCGCTGATGACGGAACAGATCGCAGGTCAGAGCACCACGCTTGGTGGGTTTCTCCTTTGGCCATCGATCGTAGTAAAACCTCTCAGGATTGTGCTTGTCTGGCATCGATAAAATCGGGACGGCAGAGATGTCCATAGAGCCTGGCCTAGCAATGGGTTGAACAAGCGACCCGCGCAGAAGATCATACCTCTCTGTCATACTCATCATGTCCGATATTGGCCCCATGCGGCGCCTTATATCCGCGAAGCCTCCGATATCGTGAATGCTGTCGAACATCGACTGGAATTCGCGCACTGCCTCAAATTGGGAACCAAGACCGCTAATCACTCCGTATGACGTGTTCTCCAGTTCAGGGATCCCCAGACCATGGCCAGGCATTTTCAGTGTAGCGATACTAACGCCCTTCGAGGCAGTCGGCGGTGGCTTCACGATACGTTGGACCGTCGGTGCAGCAGGAGGGGCCGGTAGCCTGGGAAGCGGGGACAGCGCGGAATGCCCGTCATTAATCTGGTTCCTGTCATCGTCTGGACCGCGTGCGTCACGACTTAAATTGATATTACCTACAGCCTCAAAGGAAATGCGCATCTTTGACGCTGGTCGAGTGCCATCATTGGAAATACCAAATGTTAACACTATTTCGGGCTCAGGCTCCACACGGCCTTCATGCAGCGTCTCCAAAATCGAGCGGCATGCATTGATCCATTTCGGGTATGTTTCGGCCGAGTATTTCCCGATTTCTTCTTCATCCGGTACTTTATAGGAAATTTCGGTTCCATCAGCCTGAATCACGGCTTCTGGAGCAGAAAAATCCACTTTTAGGGGATGACGTGCTTTTAGATTGTCGATCAACTGGTCAATTTCTGGCGGTCGAAGTGCCATCGCAACCCGGCGGACCACATTAGTCGCCATTGCCGCATTTGAAGCGCTCACAATATTAATGACAGGCTCCTGCGAACGGTAGGTCGCAAGATCTTTTTCCAGTTCCTTAATTCGCTTCGCCTCGCTCGTCTGTCCCGGTGGTCGTTTCCAGCTTTCAGGGATAAGAAAGAAGGGGACACCAAGGCCCTGCGCAGTAGATGCTGCGACACTGTCATCTGTCAGCATTGAGACGGAAGCGAACGTTTTATCTTTCAAAAGACTGGCAACAGTCCCGACAATCCGGTCGTCGTTGATGCTATAGTCAAGTAAGGTGGCGAATTCTGGGTCAGGCGGGACTATGGGCATAAGCCTGAGCGCGACACGCGGCCCGGCTTCTTGTATAATGACTTCCTGCTGACAGGCCGTAAGCATTTCACGTACGCGCCCCGAAATCTCGATAGCGCGTCTGCGCGTTCTGCCGCCTCCATTCTTGTGCTTATCAATCTCTGTCAAAACCGGTTTGGTTAATGCGATAACAACCGGGTCTACTCCCAAGTCGAGCCAAGGAATATCTTCAAGGCGTTTACATTCGAAGAACAGATTTGTATCAGCGACAAACGTATGCTCCATTGTATCCTCACGAGCGAAAAGTCGGGATGTAAAGACATCGCTTACGCAAAATCTGCGGATCTTATTTCTACATAACGAAGTAAGAACATTTTTGCAACTGAACCGCCTCTTATATTCGATGCGTGGTGAAACATTACGTGCAAGCACGATGATCGGCACTGTGCCGTTGAATTGGAACTGTACGATCATGGAAAATGCTTGCATTCTGGCAATTATGCCTTGAAGTGCTTTGGTTCGATGCTCGATTGGGGCAGAACGTCTGACGTTTAATTTTGATTGCCGAGCGATATGCTGTAATGCCGGTAGTGAGCGCGGCGCACTTATGTCCATTCCGATGCAGGAATGGTTGTTCTTCGTCTTTTTCCTGCTGGACACCGGAAATGCGACGTCCTCGACCAAAATGGCTTATCAACTATCCGCATAACTGGCGGGCAGTATGCGCCTCATGCCAGACATTTGGAAATCAGAAATGGGATTTCTCTAACGACCCATGCAATCGCGTAGCCTTTAGGTCGCGTTGACAAAACACCCGTTGGTCTGGGTACGATTTGTTTCACTAGTTGCTTTAGCAAGACGGCGTAGTGGAACAGGCATGGCACGAGACGATCTGACGGATCAGGAATGAGCGATAATTGGTCCGCTTCTGCCGCCTGAGCGCGGACGTTGGGCTCGAGCGGCCGGAGACAACCACCTGTTCCTCAATGGCATGTTGCATGTCTTGCGCACTGGACTGCCCCTGGCGGGACCTGCGTGAGCGCTACGGCAAGTGGAACTCCGTGTATGTCCGGTTTCGCCGTTGGGCCAAGCAGGGCGTGTGGGGCGCCCTGCTGCAAATTTTGGTGGATCTGGGCCTGACCGATGACTGGCAGCATATGCCCGACAGCGCCGTGGTCTGCGCCCAATTGCAGGCCGCGGTGTCCGTTTTGGCTGTGTTATTGCGGATGCCGGTTATGGCCTGTCTGCCCCGTTCCGTCAGGCTCTGAGCGCGCGGGGCCTGCGCTGGGCAGTCGGGATATCACGTCATCCGACAGTCTATTCCGCCCATGTGTAATTGGTGTTTCCGGCCAGAAAGCGCGGCCCATCCCGGATACATCCGGTACCGGACCAGCAATCTGTTCCTGCTCATAAGATACTGGAAACTGCAACATGGCGCAGGTTCGGATGGCGTCGTGGGACCAAAGGTGGCCTGGCGGCCCGCTTTGCAGCCATGCGGATACGCGTTGCAGATGGTCCAGCCCAGCGTATCGGTGGCCGGACGGCCCAGCATATCCCTGGGGATGAAGCCTGGCTGATTGGCGAGCACCGTTCCACCGGAGAACGGAAATACTATCTGTCCAACCTGTCTGCCGACACCTCCCTCAGGCTACTGGCCGCTGCGATCAAGGCCCGATGGGTCTGCGAACAGGCGCATCAGCAACTCAAGGAGGAACTGGGCCTTGATCACTTTGAGGGGCGATTATGGACAGGCCTGCACCGACACGCCCTGATGTCCTTGATGGCCTACGCCTTTCTCCAGTCCCAGCGCCTCACGGCGGTCGGGCGGAAAAAACGAGTCACCGGCCCGCCTCCAAAGCCCAGTCTGCCAGCAATACGACAGGCCATTCTTGATCACATCCTGCGACCATCCACCGGGTAATGGCCGCACTGTGGAAACCTTCTACTCCAGATCCCAAAACGTATTCTGCCAAAGTAGTGCTAGGAACATGAAAATGTTGTCTGTCGATGGTTCTTCATAGGGATTTTATCATTCGGACGGATTCCCTTGGTGAGCATCACCAGACAGAAGCGACGTGATCGAATACATGGACCGCATCATGATCGTTACAGACGACTATGAGATTTATGCTGTCGTTCAAAGTCCAATGGACCTTGGTCCTGATCATCCTCGCGAAATGTCAGATCGGAAATCTCTTTAAAAAGAAAGTTCAGACCATAAGTCGCCAGCGCCACCGGAGCGGATGTCTCTCCGACAATGTACGTGTAGCCTGACGGGACAGGGACATCCGTCCTTCCATCGTTGATGGTCTGTAGCTCAATATGCTCAGGCAGAAGCATGACAAACGGTGGCGGCTGGTCAGTCAAAGGCGTGAATTTAAAGACCCATTCCCCGTGAGACCCACGTTTAGACGTCTCGTGACGGTAACCGTCCAGAGCTCCAATCGCGAGTGCTTTTTGCTGTACGATTGCAATTTCATTAAGGCCATGTTCCTCAGCGTTCCTTGCCGCCCATAGATAGGCAAGCGCAGGGTCTGCCCTAACCCGATTGTGACTAGGCACATACTGCTTGCGCCGATCACGTCGGGCTTTGCCATCGCAGCGATTAAGGCCTCGCCGCCAATGGGTCAGAAAGTCCTCCCATGCCAGCCGTGCTTCAGCAAACGTCTCTGCGGCGACAAGCGCGTTGACTGCTTCAGTTGCCCGTTGCGCGGATCGCTCTGCATGAGAGGGCACAGGCTTAGTGATGTTTGCCAATGTCATACAAATCCCTTCGAGAGTCACCAGCGCAAAGCAAGCGACTGCGCTTCTGACTGTAGCATAAAACAACACTTTACCAGCGAACGGCTAATTCCCCATATCTTTATTCTCTGGGACACAGTTTCAGCCGATCAATTAGCCAACGGCCAGTCGGGCCTGGCGGCTCGGCCGTTGGATAAACCACTGTCATGGGCATATCGGTACCTCCCTGTGCGATGCCCTCGATGCGGAGTTCAACCAGCCGACCATTTTCAATATCCGCCTGGACGGTATGAAACGGCATGCCACCCCACCCCAGACCGCCCAGCAGAAAATGATGCTTGGCATACAGATCGGCAAGCCGCCATGTCAGGGGCGACATGACGCCACGTTCCTTGCCTGCGGACAAATTGGTGCGGTCGGTCAGCACAAGCTGGACGTGGCGGGCCAGTTCTTCCCGGGGAATGACGCCGTCAATCCGCGCAAGCGGATGATCATGGGCCGCCACGATCAGGAAACGGATATCCCCCAGCGCCTCGCTGGACATGGACGGGAGAAGGTCGGGCAGGGGGCCTGCAATACCAATACCGGCCCGCCCATCGAGCAGGGGCTGAAACACGCCGCCAAGAGCCTCGACATAAAGCCGTAGGGGTGTGTGTGGAAACGTCTCGCGAAACTTCGCCGCCACGGATGTCATGCGGTCCATCGGGAAGAACACGTCGACCACGACCGACAGTTCCGGCTCCAGCCCGGACGACATGCCTTTGGCCCGGGCCTTCATGAAATCCACGCCCGCAACCACGCCGCGCGCATCGGCCAGCAGAACCGTGCCGGCAACGGTCAACTGTGGGTAGCGGCCCGTCCGGTCGAACAGCATCACACCCATCTGGGCCTCAAGGCCCGCAACCATTTCGCTGACGGCCGATTGCGACCGGCGCAGCAGTCGGGCCGCGGCCGAGAAGCTACCTTCATCGCTGGCCGCAATGAAGGTGCGCAGTTGATCCAGTGATACGCCATCCAGCAAGACTCACTCCATCCATCGGCTGTGGCGATATTATATATCGGAATATAGCGGGTTTATAGATACCTGTGTTTATGGGACATGCTGGATCATGTTCAGGGCCATCGGAAACCTGTTTTCAGGGCGCAACAGATGGTCCGTGTCCTGCCCCCCTGCGGAGAAGACCAGCGTGAAGATCCTGCATATCGATTCCAGTATCCTTGGCGAATATTCCGTCAGCCGCCAGCTTTCGGCTGAGACCGTCGCGCGGCAGAAGGCCGAGCATCCCGATGCCACCGTGCTCTACCGCGATCTCGCCGCCGATCCGTTGCCGTACCTGACCGGCGCGCACTTGGCGGCCCGTCAGGGTAGCCCCGTGACGGAAGCCACGCTTGAAGCGGATGTGGCGATCGGGAATTCCCATATCGAGGATCTGGCGGCCGCCGACATTATCGTGATTGGCGTACCGATGTACAATTTCTCCATTCCCGCACAGCTCAAGTCATGGATTGATCGTGTGGTCGTGGCTGGCAGGACGTTCCAGTATGGTGCGGCTGGCCCGGAAGGACTGCTGCCGGCGGGTAAAAAGGCATTCCTCATCTCGTCCCGTGGCGGGGTCTATACTGGCGACAGCCCGGCCGCCGTTCTGGATCACCAGGAAAAATATCTCAGTGCGGTCCTTGGCTTCATCGGTGTGCGTGATGTCGTCTGGATCAGGGCGGAAGGCCTGTCCCTGGGCGCTGAGGCCAAAGAGGCCGCCATTGTCCAGGCCCAGAGCGAAATCGCCCTCGTTCCGGCCTGATATCCTTTTGTGCAACAGGAATATTCTTTATGACCAGACATAATTTCGTGGCATCGGCGCTGATGGCCATGACTGTTTTCGGCGCGGTTTCCTATGCCTCCGCTCAGCAGGTTGCCACGCCCGACCCGTCGGCAGTGAGGGCTGGCACCTACAGGGTCGAGCCGTATCATACGCAGGTCGGCTTCACCCTCTCGCATATGGGTTTCAGCAATTTTTCCGGTTTTTTTACCGGTGTATCCGGCTCGCTTAAAATCGATCCCGCCCATCTCTCGGCCACCAGCCTTGATGTCACGATTCCGGTGCAGTCGGTCGACACCACGGTGCCGAAGCTGGATGGCGAGCTGAAAAGCGCGCAGTGGTTCGATGCGGGTCAGTTTCCCAACGCGACGTTCAAATCCACCCGCATTGTCCAGACTGGCGCGAATACCGCCGACATTACCGGCAACCTGACCCTGCACGGCGTGACCCGGCCGGTCACATTGAAGGCCCGTCTAGTCGGCAGCGGGACCAACCCGCTCGACAAGATGTTTACCGTAGGCTTTGAAGCGACGGGCACGATTATCCGCAGCCAGTTTGGCGTCAAACAGTACGTGCCGCTTGTGGGTGACGATGTGACGCTGACGATTGCTGGCGCATTCGAACTGCAACCGTAAACCGTTGCAGGCCCCCACGGGCTGCCGCGCAACATGGCATCCGGCG
This sequence comes from Komagataeibacter diospyri, assembly GCF_043995075.1. Classification (NCBI taxonomy): domain Bacteria; kingdom Pseudomonadati; phylum Pseudomonadota; class Alphaproteobacteria; order Acetobacterales; family Acetobacteraceae; genus Komagataeibacter; species Komagataeibacter diospyri. The sequence goes on along the minus strand of NZ_CP171837.1, from coordinate 192,243 downwards.
CTGTATGGCTGCCTGTCACCGGGCTTCCGGCCAATGACAGGCGGTCTTTTACTCCCGTGTTATCTCTGCTGTTCTGGACACGTTACCTTGGCGGTACCGACAGAAATGCCACACGGGACATAATGTGGCAGGAATAATGTGCCCGACTGCTTTCAAAGCACATACGATATTACCCGTTTGTTGCCGCTATCCGACAAAAACCGCCACGCCATTGCCGCGTAACCGGTTCGTGAGCGTTCATCCCCATACGGGCGCGATCCTGTTGCCCAGAGATAGTGCTACGCGTTGTCTATGGAATAAAGGAAGCCCCATGATTGAGATGTTGATCAAACAGCGCCGCCGCAGTCTGGGTGGAGGACTGGAAGTGGGTCGTGTCCTGCCTTTCGCGCGGCAGCGGATGGTTGGACCCTTTATCTTTTTCGACCATATGGGGCCACTGGATCTGGCGGCGGGAGTCGATCATAGCGTCGATGTGCGACCCCATCCGCATATCGGCCTGTCGACCGTTACCTATCTGTTTTCGGGCGAAGTCATGCACCGCGACAGCCTGGGGTCCGAACAGGCGATCAGGCCACAGGAAGTCAACTGGATGACGGCGGGTAGCGGGATTACACATAGTGAACGCTTCGAGAAAGCCCGCGCGGTTGGCGATCATCTACACGGCATTCAGGCATGGGTTGCGCTTCCTGATGGAGCCGAGGAAACGGCGCCGTCCTTCTCGCATCACGAAGGGGATGACCTGCCGCAATGGGAGGGGGACGGCTTGCGGGGGCAACTGATCGCCGGGGCGGCCTACGGTCTGAGCGCTGCGGCGCGAACGCATTCCCCGCTTTTTTATGTACATCTCGAACTCGAGGCGGGTGCAAGGGCGGAAATTCCTTCCCGCTACGCTCAGCGTGCCCTTTACATCGCCACAGGAGCAGTCGAGATCGGCGGGGAGCGGTACGGATCGGGACAGATGCTCGTGCTTGCGTCCGGTGCGTCGTCCTTCCGGGCCGTGGAACCGACTACGGCCATGGTGCTGGGTGGCGAACCGGTCGGTGAGCGGTTCCTGTTCTGGAATTTCGTCAGTTCCTCAAAAAAACGGCTGACGGAAGCCGCCGAGGACTGGAAGGCCGGACGGATGAAGCTGCCTGAAGCGGACCACGACGAATTTATTCCGCTTCCTTCAACCGATATGTCGCCGCCAGTTATGTCATAACGGGAATGAGCGATCCTCAGTTCAGCGAGAAGGTGAGTGCATAGTAACGCTTGTTCTGCTTTTTCTATCCTCTATATACACAAGAATACAGAAGATCGCGATAAATTTCGATTAAGTAGTTTAGGCAAGGCCGCTGTTGCAGTCATCTGGAGCACGGAAGTAATCCGGGCGATATACTCTGCTGATGACATCTCAAAAATATCTCCAGTCTAATGGAATATTTTCGTTAAATACGTTTGAAATTATGATGATTCCCCCGTTCTGTATACATTGCGCAATAACTTGTGCTTCGTAACATTTAGTCGGTTGCAGGTAGAAAACATCTATGTGTAGAGGGATATGGTGCTCAGTTTCATGTAGTCCCTGCATCATGCGTTCAACGGACCCGTGTGGCGGCTACCTGTTCTGCCTTCCGCGACCTCTTGGAAGAGAGCGGGACATATTCACAAGCGCGTATGGAACACTATGTCGATCGAATGTCGTATCGTGACGATAATTTATTGTTTTTATGTTAATTATATATCTATTTTCTTGAGTTGCGCATCGGAATAATGATTATTCCGCGTTATATTATTTTTTTGGAGTCTTTTTGTTTTGGACCGATACGCAACAAAGCCATAATTTTTGAAGTTTACTTTATGGACGGATAATATTTATATTTTTTTCCATTCCATCGGCGGTAAATGAAATCGCCTGTAATTGCTTTGTTAATTGATTTCAGTGTCGTCATCAGTTCATCTTTTTGGAAACCGTGATCAACGAGTCGATTATAAAGGATGGACCACGCAAGAAAACAATCGGAGAAATTTACATTTTTAGCAGTTGATCCAAATACCCATCCGAACGTTACACCCGCGGCCTGCAATGCTTTGGTTAACTCCCTGTCACCTCCACCGCAAGTTGCCATCACCAGTGCCTTCTTTGGCCCCGAAGCCGGCTTGATCAATTGAACAAACTCGGACCAGTTCAGGTTCTTGCCAGATGTGAGCTGAACTCCCTCGCTATCTCCGTGTGACGAGAAATGCAAAACTTGGAAGTTTTTCTTGGCCGCTTCGGCAACAGCTCGTTCAACGAGCGGCTGGGTAAAGGCTACGTGGTACTTCGTCTTTATGCCGAGGATCTTCAGCATTTTGTTGGCCGCATGGCCATCAAGACGTCGTTCATAGAAATCCTCTGGATTGAGGCTCTCTATGATGAATACATTGTCGAGTTCTGTCATTCGGAACTTCCATCTTATTAATCAGGAGATGCCATATCAACTCGGCCTCAAACTGAACCCAATATGATGTCTACCGAAAGCCTCAGACACCGACTGCCGAGGCATGCGGGACTGGTGGACTTGCAGTTAATCTATCGGGCGTCGATAACCGTGAAAATACAGATGGAAAGCTAGAAAGCTGCAACCATGCGCGAAAACCAGCTTCGTTTTGCGAATTTTTGCCAGTTTCCAAGGTACAATATTGCCGTTATGACAACGATGCAGCTTTCTTACTTTTGTTGTTGTTTTTTATTGAAGAAGATCTGCGTTAATCGTCATCTTCGTCGTCGAGAGGGGGTAACTCGATCTGATCGAGCATTTCCTCAAGAACGTCTAAGTTACCATTCCGCAACTGTTTGCGTTCCGCTGCGATTCTTTTGCTGCCTAACCGAAGCCAAGCCGAAAGAGCCGAAGTTTGGATTAACGCAAAGTCATCACCGGCAGGGAACATTGTCCAGCCATATTCTGCCAGTTCCACGATGACTTCTGCTGCAAAGCTATCATGCAAATTCTTACGCATGCATAACTTACGCATAGTCGCTTTGGAAAAGCGAACACGACTGACCTCTTTCGCCTTTTCGCGAGAATAGTGGTCGATAACATAGAGAATAACAATCGCTGCCTGCTCGGCAGTCAATCGAATGGGATTTGATGCTGCGGCCACACTGGGCTCCTAGATATAGTGACCTTTACGGGTCGTGATCCTGTGCCCTGATAGCAAGGCACTCCCTTTTTCCTTCAAGACACGCACAGAGTCAATAGCTGTTTGCAAATTGGTGGCGTTATTGTACCGGCGATGATCATGACGGTGATAGACCGCCACCGTTCTAGCCTGCAGGCTAGGGGAAAGCACACCCTAGTTTCCAATCACAGGGTAAAGAATGGATGGAAAGCATGACGGATACAGAAAGCCAATCTGGTCGCTACGATGCCTGGGTCTGGAACGGACCCGGAGATCCAGATCGGTTGCAGCGTGTGGAGAAACAGGTTGAACCGGTAGCCGCTGGTGACATCATCGTTGCCAATACCATGGCAGCTTTCAATCCCGTCGACTGGAAAATCATCCGGCATGGGCACCCTGCCTGGAAGTCCGGTCACGTACCCGGCGTGGACGGCGTAGGCCGGATTGTCGCGGTCGGGGCTGGCGTCACCCTGCCTGTCGGACTGCGTGTGGCCTATCATCAGGGGCTGGGAAAGGACGGCAGTTTCGCCCAACGCACCGTGCTGAAGGCACGCAGCGTCCTGCCGGTGCCGGATGGACTGAGTGATGAGCAGGCCGCCAGTGTGCCGTGTCCCGGCCTTACGGCATGGCAGGCGATCGGGAAGGTGCCCCCATTACCGGATCGCGATGTTCTTGTGACGGGCGCGGGAGGATCGGTGTCGCTTATTCTGGCGCAACTAGCGGTCAGACGGGGCTGGCGCGTCTGGGTGACGGCAGGGCCTGCTCACCATGACCATCTGCTGGGACTGGGGATAAGCGGTGCCTTCGATTACCGTGACGATACGTGGTGCACAAAACTTGCTGCGGCACTTGGTCCACGGCGCCTGTTTGCGGCGTTCGACACCACCAGCGGGAGCTATGCCCGCACGCTGGCCGACCTGATCGGCTATAATGGCCATCTGGTCTGTATCCAGGACCGGATTGAAACCGCACCGCTTCCGGCGTTCACGACAGCAGTGTCCCTTCATGAAGTCGCACTCAACGCCATTCATGAGTATGGAACAGTGACAGACTGGCGCGACTTGCGCAGTGCGGGAACGGAGTTGCTGGAAGCCGTTCGGATCGGCGCTCTGGATCTTCAGCCCGCGACCGTGACTTCCTTTGAGGATCTGCCACGTGATCTGTCATCTTTTATGCAAGGGAAGCTGAAAGGGAAAATCCTGGTGAACATTCCCGGTGATCAGAGTTGATCCCGTGGGGGGATCGGCTGAAATGTTCTGACCAGCGCATCCACGCTTGCCCGTATCTGGGGGGAGAACGTTCGGGATTTCGGCCACAGGACATGGACATCCATATCCTGCGGCGCGCTGGGAATGGGAATGGCTCTGAGCCTTCCGACCTGCAGATCTGTCGCAACCAGCCATGTTGCAAGCCAGGCAAGGCCGCTTCCCGCTAACGCCGCGTCGCGGAGACCGTCGCCATGACTGATGATGTGACGGGGGCGGGGTGTAACCGCCTGCGCTAGGCCAGTGCCAACATCCGTCAGATGCCAGGCAGCAACTGGCCGTTACGGGCAAACAGAAGGCAGTCGTGCCGGACAAAATCGTCAATGGTCTCGGGGGATCCCCTGCGATCAAGATAGTCAGGCGATGCACACAGAACGGATTGCTGCGTGGCCAGCCTGCGACCGCTCAGTGTGGCGCTGTTGCCGGGATGTCCCAGCCGGACGGCCATATCGATACCTTCTTCCACGAGATCGGCATGGCGATCCGTAACTGACAGGTCGAGATCAAGTTCAGGATGCCGATGCGCCAGTCCCAGGAGGAATGGTTGGAAGACGCCTTCGAAATGCTGTGTCGATATTCAGATTGCAGGCTTGCGGCTCGAAGAACGACCATTATGGCGGTGGACGCCGTGACGTGCCCTTCGGCAGCCTGAATGTCGCCAGAAGCAGGCAGCCGTGAAAGACGCAGAGCAGGCCGAAAGCCGCCGTAAAAGCCGCTGAGACCGCAGGGGGAGTGGTGGCATGCGACAGACGCCACCCCAGTAACGTGGCGCAGAGTGTGGTCAGGGTCGGGCCACCGATACGCTGCACGATATTGAGGGCGATGGTCGCCATGGGGATTTCCGCTGGCGTGACGGATGCATACCCCGCGCTCATCGCCGGGATCCCGATGATCCCGGTTCCTGCCCCACGCAGGAAAAGCGCTATCGCAAGAATGAAGATGTTGAAACCGGAGCAGGCGAGCACGGCAAGCATCAGGGTGCCAAGTCCCGAACAGATGGCCCCGTAACGGGTCAGCCTGCGGATGCCAAAATGCGCCGTCAGGCGTCCTGTCAGCGGATATGTGCACATCATGCCCACGCCCAGCGGCGCCATGAACCAGCCTGTCCGCTCCGCAGGGATGCCGCAGGCATGGATGAGCCAGACCGGCAGGAGCATCTGTCCCGCGAATGCAACCCCGTTCACCATGAACATGATCAGCGCGGAAGCGGAGAAGACCGACGCCCGGAACAGCGCCAGATCAATCAGCGCATGCGCTCCTTTCCGATGCGCCTGCCGCAGATAGAAAATCCCCATGACGACAGCCAGGCACAGGAGACCCTGACCCGTTCGCTGCCCCATATGATCGGTGCCATAAAGCAGCGCGACCAGGGCCGGAGACAGCAGTGCCAGCCCGACAATGTCGAGCCTGCGCGGACGGCATTCCTGTCTGTCATCGGGCAGGAACATACTGGCGAGCAGCAGTGCGACAAGCCCGAATGGCAGGTTGAGCAGGAAAATCCATCGCCAGGACGCAACCGACAGGATGCTACCAGCCACGACAGGACCGAGAAGTGGGGCAAGCAGTATGGGAAGCGTGACGGCGCTCGCGACCCGGGGAAGCTGCTTTCCGGCGGCGCGGGCAATCGTCATCTGCGCCATGGGGGCCAGCAGGCCGCCCGCCATGCCCTGCAGGACGCGAAACGCGATCAGCGACGGCGCGGACCAGGCCAGTGCGCACAGGGCGGATGTCACCGTAAACCCGGCAAAACACCCCAGATAGATGGTCCGCCCCCCAAACCGGTCAACCAGCCATCCGTTCAGGGGGAGTGTCAGGGCCAGCGCCAGCAGATATCCGCTGACCACCCACTGGACCGTGGAAAATGGTGCGTGCAGCGTGGTGACCAGATCCGGGAGCGAGACATTGACGATCGTCGCATCCAGTTGCGACATGAAGGACCCGATGGCCGCAACACTGACAATTTTCCAGATGCCGGCAGGCAGGCGGCCGGAAGGCGGTGCGTTTTGCAAGGTTCGGTCTTCTGGCTTCAGGATGCCAGTTCGATCGCGGTGCTTGTCGTCACGTGGCCAAGCCGGGGGAAAATGCAGTCATATGCGAAACGCTGCATCTCTTCGGAAAAGGTGGAGGTGATGTCTTCGGCGAGGACAACGGCGTAGCCGTGTTCATGCGCCGCGCGGGCGGTGGATTCCACGCCAAGGTTCGTCGCAATGCCGCCAATGACCACGGTGGTGATGCCGCGCCGCCGTAACTGAAGGTCGAGATCCGTCCCGTAAAAAGCGCCCCACTGCCGCTTCGTGACGTGCAGGTCGCCCGGCTGCGCCAGCCCTTCGGCCAGATCGGTCCAGTCAGGCGCAAAGCCACCGGGGGGCGGTGCGAACGGCAGATCGACGGGGGTATGCAGGGCGTCGGCAAAATCGGGGGCAAAGGCGACATTGACCAGAATGACCGGCGCACCGGCGGCGCGGAAGCGTGCGGCAAGGGTCTTTGAACGTTCGACAATCGTCCCGCCCGTGTAGGGGGCCAGTTGATGGGAGACGATGCCCTTCTGCAGGTCGATCAGGATCAGGGCGGTCCGGGACGCAGAAAACGATGTCATGGCGGTCTTCTCCTGTTATCAGGCTCCTGCATGCCGGGGCGTTGTCCGGGATGGAAGGAGTTGATAGAAATTGAGCATACACTCAAACAGGGACACTATTTGAGGATGGACTCAAGTACGTCAAGCGAAAAGCGTGCGCCCCTTCAACCCCGGCGGGCAGTCGGGCGGCAACGCGTGGCCGAATTGCTGGCGGCCGCATCCGACCTCATCGCGGAACGTGGCTACGATGCGACGACAATGGCGGAAATAGCCTCGCGGGCAGGGGCGAAGATCGGTTCGCTCTATCGCTTCTTTCCCAACAAGGAGGCCATTGCCGAGACATTGCTGCAGCAGCATATGGCGATCCTGCAGGAAGAATACGAAGCGATCGGATGCCGCGCGTCAGACCTGTCCCCCGATGAACTGGCCGATGGTCTGATTGACCTGATCGTCAGGTTCTATCCCCGTGTGCACTCACTTCCGGCGCTGATGACGGCACGGACGGATAGGACAGAGCTCCGCGCACAGTCACGTGGTCAGGCGTTGCTTGGTATAGCGACGGCATTGCAGGCCTGCGCCCCTGGACTGGATCGGCAAACGGCGGACGACATTGCCGCTGTTGTTCTGAACAATATGAAAGTCATGGTTGGCATGGTCCATGGCGATGCGCCCACGGCACCGGGGGCACCGGATGAACTGCGTCGCATGAACCGGCTGTATCTGTCGTCCCGGCTTGGACCTTTTAGAGTTGTCGCATCATGATTGAGGGCGGCAAAGTTGTCATCCGGGTTGTCCGAGAGAAGGTACCGCTAGCAGCCTGTCGGGTTGGGGTACCCTGTGAAGAGGTGAAGTTGTAAGGTGGTGAGATGAGCAGCTTCATCCCGTTTGACCGGTCTCAGCCGTATCTTCTGCCGCCTGATCTGAAGTCGTGGCTTCCTGCTGATGATATGGCGCATTTCATTGTAGCCGCCGTTGAGCGGGTTCCGATGAGTGCGTTCTGCGTGCCAGTGCGCACGGGAGGCAAGGCGCAGTATCATCCGCGCCTGATGCTGGCCCTTCTGATCTTCAGCTATGCGAACGGGTTGTTTTCCTCACGCCGGATCGAGCGGGCGACATATCGCGACATCGGGGTGCGATTCGTGGCGGCGAACCTGCATCCGGATCATGATACGATTGCGACCTTCCGCCGGACGAACCGGACAGCCATTGAAGCTGCATTTGCGCAGGTCCTGCTTCTGGCGCGCGAGACGGGTCTGCTGCGTCTGGGCGTGGTGTCGATCGACGGCACGAAAATCGATGCTGACGCATCGAAATACCGTTCGGTGCGCTACGACCGGATCAGGGCGCTGCGCGAACAGCTGGCTGTGGATATCGCGAAACTGATGGACCAGGCGGAGCATGCGGACGCCACAGACAGAGATCCGCAGGCATTGCCGGAAGAGCTTGCCCGGCGGGAAACGCTGAAAGCGAAGCTGGACGAAGCCTGCGCCCGGCTGGAAGCTGATGCGAAGGCGCAGGCTGAAACGGCGCGACCGGCCTACGAGAAGAAGAAAGCCGCTTATGATGCGAAAACAGGGCGTCGCGGCCGGGCGCCCAAACCGCCCGATGATGAACCACCACCCGACCGACAGATCAGTCTGACCGATCCCGACAGCCGCCTCATGCGGCGTTCGGACGCCCACGAGTTCCGGCAGGCTTACAATGCCCAGGCCGTGGTGTGCGCCGAAGGCAGCCAGTTGATCGTGACAACCGACGTTGTCGCCACATCAGCGGATGCGCCGTCCTTTGCCGACACGGTGCTGTCGATGGAAGACACAATCGGTCTCCCAAAGACAGTGCTCGCCGATACCGGTTACGCCAGCGGGCAGGCGGTCCGGAAACTGCGGGAAAAGGGCATTGATCCGCTGGTCGCCATTGGACGGCCCTGTGCCCGCAGACCTTACGACTTCCGACCCCGGCCCGCAGAAAGGGAGCCACGCCGGATAACCGAACCCTGGCGGCTTGCCATGAAGGACAGGCTGGAAACTACAGAAGCCGGAGATCTTTACAGACGACGAAAACAGACCGTGGAGCCGGTCTTTGGAATTATCAAAAGCATCATGGGCTTCAGAAAATTCAGCCTGCGTGGCCTTGCAAAAGTCACGACCGAATGGACACTCGTTGCTCTCGCATACAACTGTAAAAGAATGGCGCGGCTTCAGGCAGCATAAGCCAGGTCAGCCTTGGCGTTATCAGCCGCAAAATGCCCAACCCGACAGGCTGCTAGAGCCTATTAGGTCTTGATGTAGTCTGCTGTAACAGCGATGAGGATGACGAAGAGGAAAGATGCGGGAGTCTTCTCATATCGGATCGCGACAGCCCCTCACTCCTTGAGCCTTGCCCACAGGTTTTCGACCAGGTGTCGGTGTCTGTAAGCCCATCAGGGACAGACAACTTCCGGATCATTCTTCCCTGGCGGGATGACAGGACGCGATCCCCGGTCCCAGAGATATTCACGGAATTTGTGCGAGGCATACCCACGGTCACAGATGACATAGGTCGGTGGATGGGGCAGATCGTCGAGCAGGAAATAAGCGGATGGCAGCTCATGTGCCTGTCCGGGCGACAGTGTGAAGGATAGTGCCCTGCCATGTTCATCCGCAGCTACGCAGACCTTGGTGCCAAAGCCTCCACGTGAGCGGCCAGGCGCCTCACGATCTCTGCAGCGTTCACTGTATCCCCTTTTTTGGCGGCCCCGGCCGCCTTGTGATGGGCACGGATCGTCGTGCCATCGAGAAAGACCATGCCCAATGCCGGGTCCGCGCCTCTGACCTTTTCAAAGAGGTGCTGCCACACACCAAGCTTCGACCAGCGAATGAGCAGTTGTGCGACAATCCACCAGGGACCAAACTCATTTGGTATGGCGCGCCATTTCGCGCCATTCTGATGGCGTTAGAAAATCGCTGAGATCGTCCGTCGAAAGTTTTTTGGTGGGGTCTTGCCCTTCGAACGGACTTCCTCGATCAAAGACTCCCAGACGGACCATGCCGTATCGGAAAAGACAGACCGCATCATGCTCATCGTAAACAACTATGCAGTTCGTTCTGTTATTCAAGACCTAACAGGCCCTCGTGTTTGTGGCGTGAACTCCAGTATTCGATTAGGTTGTATGCGAATGACTGGTCCATTTTTGTGCATAGGAACCAATCAGATCTTTGCTGGCGCATATCGTATTGGTTTAGGATGGCTTTTGCTGGTCCGCTGCCATGAATGTCTCAGTTTGACTTTCCGCGTTGCGTGAGAGGCAATGGAAGCTATCAGGCGAAAGCGCCTCCTGATATAAGACGGGAATGCTAAAGCTAACCTGTCTCTGCGGCCAAGTTCGCATTCAACTGACAAAAAGGCCGGACTTCATCAATGAGTGCAATTGCACTCTGTGCAGCAAGTCTGGCGCTCGCTGGTCCTATTTCCATCCCTCAGAAGTCAGCGTGAACGGTGCTACCGGAGAATACAGCCGGGAAGACAAAGATGATCCAGCTGCACAAATTCACTTCTGCGATCGATGTGGCTCGACTACACATTTTACACTGACGGAGAGCGCCATATCGAAATTTGGCAATGTCCAAACGGGTGTGAATATGTTGCTTGCAGATGAAAGCGATCTCACCGGGATTGAACTTCGTTACCCTGACGGACGGGCTTGGTCAGGCGGAGCCAACTTCGGCTACGTGCAAGAAGCCCGCGTTATCGGCGAAAGCGCACCTTGGCCGTGACGGCACACGACGATTGTGCCAACTCTTCGTCGAGATCCGTAGCCCCTTGGGTTGATGATCGTGATGCCCCAAGGGCAACGTGACAGTTTTATCTGGTCATGCCGCCCGATAGTCGGCCTATCGTTTCCCCGGGGCAAAACGACACTAGCTGCTTACTATGGGAGCCTTCGTCATTGTCAGTGCGCTATCAGACAAAGGACGCTGCAGTTGCGGTGCTGCGTCGACGGGCGCATTCATCCACAGATTCAGCTCTCTGGGTCTGGTCAAGATGAGCGGCCTGGCTTTCGGGTAAAGGACGCTGCCTTCCCGACTGGCCATGGTGGCCAGAGTGCCAAACAGGTCATCCGTCGTTTCACCGTTCTCCCGCTTACGCACTAACGTCCACCAACACCCGCTTCTGCGAAAAGAGCGTGAGGTTCGCCGTCGCTACGAACAAATCAGACGGGTCTGCTGGTACCATCCGGCAGGCGCTCCGGTTCGGGAAAGGCCGTGAGCGGCACCAGGCCATGATGCGCCACATCTTCATAACGCTTCCATCAGGTCAATGCGGGATTGCGGATATTGGTCACGTCCCGTTCTCCCCTGTGGTCTTTCAGGTATCCCGGCCAAGTGGGCATGTTCCATCGTGCCATGAGCAGTTCTCGACCATCCCGCGTATTTCACACGACGGGCGCTATGGTGTTCGGTGTTGCAACAGACTATTCAGGTAAGCGTCAAACGCCTCTGGCAGGTTCCGTCGCGATGGCAGTAAGATACTGATTTTGGTATCCCTGCTCTCCATTTTGGGGACACGTGATTGTAAGGCCCCCTTATATGTCGATATGAAAGAACTTGTTATCTCTTGGGGAAGCAGGTTGTGGACTATTTTACTGCGTTGCGCGTTTTCCTTCGTTCTGCCCAGATAGGAAGCTTCTCTGGGGTTGCTGCTGAACAGGGCATGGAGGTATCAACGGTATCACGCCATATCTCCCGGCTGGAGGCAGACCTCAACGTCGCGCTATTCAATCGTACGACACGTGGTCTTCACCTGACCGAGGCCGGCGCCTTGTTGCAGGAACGGGCCAGTCGTATCCTTGGTGACCTGGATATCGCCCGCGAAGAAGTAACCTTACACAATTCTTCGCCGCGAGGCATATTACGCATAAATGTCCCTGCTGCTTTCGGCCGACGGCATGTGATGCCACATATGTCGGCCTTTCTGACATCGTTCCCGGAAATCCGCATTGACGCAACATTAACGGATGCCACGGTTGATTTAATAGAAAGCGGTACCGATGTTGCGATCCGTATTGGTGCGCTCCCTGATTCTACCCTTGTCGCAAAGCGGCTGGCTGGTCAGTCACGAATTCTTGTCGCTGCCCCTGGTTATATAAAACGCGCAGGTCTGCCTGTCTGTCCTGGGGATCTGACAAATCATAGTTGCCTGTTTTTTACCGTTCAGGCAGGAAGTGCATGGTATTTTAGGCCTTGTGGCAAACCAGAGGCTCAGTTCGAAAAGCTGTCCGTGAGCGGGGCTGTGAAAGCAAATGATTCCGAAGCTCTTCTTGAAGCGACTTTGAGCGAGATTGGTCTGGCACTTTTGCCAAGCTGGCTGATTGGGGAAGACATAAAAGCAGGAAAACTCGTACGGGTTCTCGGGCAATTCGAGTGGGTTCTAGCCCCAGGAGCGGAACGGGCTATCTGGGCAGTTTATCCCCCCAAGAAAGTTGTTGCGCCGAAAGTAAAAAGTTTCATCAATTTCATGGCGCGCCAACTTAAAGACTCTCTCGGGTGATATGGGTATTACTGGGCGGCACCCAATACTCGGAACCGCCCAGCCGGTCAGCACTAGCTTACTTTTGCAGCATCTCCCCCGGTAACTGCCATTTCTGCGCCGGTCACAAGTGCGGCGGCGTCCGATGCCAGAAATACGGCCATAGGCGAGATATCTTCAGGCTGGAGCCAGCCTACGCCAAGGGGAACTGTCGGCGCACGGGCGTCCCACGTTTCCTGAGCGGTAGGATACGGCGAAACTGCCTTATTTGACTGCGCTATCGCGGCCCGGAATCTTTGTTCGTTATAAGTGAGCGCAGTTCCAACCAGGCCCGGAAGAATAGCATTGCATGTTATATTGTAACGCCCAAGCTCCAGTGCCGCTGACTTCATCAGGCCAAGGATACCCCACTTAGACGCCGAGTATGATGCACCGCTCATCGTGCCCATCCGGCCTTGCATGGAAGAAAGAAGAATCAGTCGTCCATATCTCCGTGCCACCATTTTGGGTGCGAACGCACGCACCGTATTGGCCGTACCGGTAAGGTTGTTCTGGATTTGATCCTCCCAGTCGTTGTCATCCATTTCAAGCAAGGGTTTCCACCCCTGGATAGCAGCATTCGCGACAACGCAGTCGATTTTTCCGTAGGTCCGTTCAATATGGTCGGCCGCCGCGCGGAGTTGCTTGATCTTACGAATGTCGGCAACGATCGCCTCGCCCCGGCGCCCATAAGCGCGAATCTGCGCTACCGTTTCCTCCAGTTCGGTTTTTGTTGCGGGGGCAGCATCGGCTGTCGGGCTCACTGGTCCCGCGATATCCAGTGCGATGACGTCTGCGCCATTGGCTGCGAACTCAACTGCAATGGCGCGGCCTATACCGCGAGCTGCGCCTGTAACGACGGCAACTTTGCCGGTCAGGTTTGTGCCGCGAGCCGGTTTTATCGGCCCTGCCGTTTTTTCAGGCGGCGGGACAGGGTAAGGCCCGCTGACCGGTTCCGCGACCGGGCGTTCGGATGCTGAAGCTGCATTGAGTGTAGATGCTGCCAGTCCGACCGCCGCGACGCCGCCGCCAAGCGCGAGGATGGAGCGACGGGCCGGGCTGCTCAGCGGATCATTCTGGTTTTGAGTAGGCATCAAATTATTTCCTTTCGGGCAAGTTACGGCTGGAAGTTGGCCGTCTGTAACTAGAAGAGGTCAGAAAGTCCGGGATCTGAAGGCAGCCCGGCGTCCCGGGACGCAAGGAGCCCCAGGGCTGACCAATCGAGCGTTTCCCAACCTCGTGCCATCATTGCGACCATGCGGTCTCGCACGAGGCTTGCAAAAGGCATGGGGGTTGTGGCGTGTTCGGCCTCGGTTAAGGCGAGGCGCATATCCTTGAGCGCCAGCGGTACGACCATTCCGGCGGGACGGTAGCGTTCGTGCAGGATTTTTCCGCCGTAGGCCTTATGGACTTTCGAATCAAAAAGTGAGTTCGTCAGAACGTCGAAACCGAGTTCAGCGGAAATGCCGCCCTTGCGGAGAAGTGCCAAGGTTTCTCCCATGCTTTCCAAAGTAGTTGCAATCATCACGTTTGCAGCCAATTTCATCAGGTTGGCATGACCAGGGTCATCCCCTATCAGGAAGATATGCTGACCCAGGTTTTGTATGACAGGAACTGCTGAGGCGACGTGATCGGCAGGGCCTGCGACCATGAAGAACACTTTCCGCGCCTTCGCGAGGTCAGGATTGCCAAGAACGGGAGAGGCAACGTAACCCTGACCACTACTTTGATGCAGGCCCGCCAGATGCCTTGCGATCGTGGGACTGACCGTGCTCGTCGAGACGTGAACAGCCCCTTTCTTCATGACGGTGATCAGGCCGGAATGGCCTTCGGTCACAGCAGAGAGAGCAGCGTCGTTAGGCAACGAAGAGAAGATAATGTCGCACTGAGACAGTCCGGCAAGGGAGTCAACCGGTTGTGCACCGGCGCATGCGTCCCGTTTGGTTGCATTGCGATCGAAAACAACCGTCTGGTAGCCGCAACTCACCAGATTCTGGGCAAACGCGGAACCCATATGACCCAATCCCACAAGGCCGACGCGCGGGCGTGGAGAGCCGGTCCGGGGCACGCCCGTCTGGCTCGGCGAAACAGTTGACTGCGCAGACTGATTCACTTGATTCTCCTGTCGTTCATAGACGAACCTCACTGACATGTAGGCTCGCATCGACCTCTGGATTCCGGATTGGAGGGGTCGGTAGGCGAGATCGCATAGCGTGGAAGTTCACTGACTCTCCGGTAGGACGGATGGCGCGTCGCCACCATGTCAATTTTGGCAAAAGTCATTTGCCGCGCCTTAGGTAGCGGGAGCAATGCCAGGCCGGTTATCCAGGGCATCGCGTGCCCTTATCTGGCTCCGCGACAGAATGGAGAGCAAAAATGGATAGTCTGGTGATTGATCCCGGGACCGACGCGCGTGATACCGTCGCCCAGGGACAGTTCTATGAATATAGCAAGGCCGCCAATCCGATCCGGCCGACCTTGACGCCGCGTGTTCCCTACCACTTCTTTTCTCCATCGCTGTATGCGGGCGGAGAAAGTCGGATCGTTCCCCTTGATCTGAGCACAGCTTTGAAGTGTCCGGGCCCGGCAACAGGCCCCGGCCTGCTGGCAAGTTTTGTCCGCATCAACGCAGGCGATACGATCGAAATGGAGCCGAATGCGACATCGATCGTGTTCTATGTCATCCGTGGCCAGGGGCGCGCCGTCAACGGTGATGTTGCGTTCGAGTGGAGCCATGGCGACTTCTTCGCTGTTCCCGCGATTGACGGCGTCATGCTCACAGCCTCGTCTGACGCTGCGCTTTATGCAGTACACGATGCGCCGCTGCTGACCTATCTTGGTGCGCGCGTTGATACGGCCCGGTTCCGCCCGGTTCTGTTTCGGTCCGCGGATGCGAACCGAGAACTTGACCGGGTGAGGCGCTCACCAGCGGCTGCGGAGCGGAGCCGTATCAGCGTTCTGCTCGCCGCCGAAGAGTTTCCATTGACGCGGACCGTTACGCATACCCTTTGGGCGATGTATGGGACGATTGGTGCGGGTACCGAACAGAAGCCGCACCGCCATCAGTCGATTGCTTTGGATTATATCGTCGAGTGTGAGCCGGGCTGCTATTCCCTGGTTGGCACCGAGCTCGACGAAAACGGCCAGATCAAGGACCCCACGCGGGTAGACTGGGAATCAGGATGCGTTTTTGTAACCCCGCCGGGCTACTGGCACGCGCACTTCAATGAATCCGGTGCTGAGGCCCGATTGATTCCAATACAGGACGCCGGCCTGCAGACGTATCTCCGCACGCTGGATATCCGGTTCGCCTGAGGCCTGGAATGCGCAAGGAAGTCACATATTCTATTGCGCATCTTTCTGACTTCTTCAGCGGGAGGGTCTCAGGTCAACGCTGTTGCGCTCTCCCGTCCGTCATCTTTGCCGCGGCATCTTCTCTATGAGCATCTGGGGGTAATCGGAGTTACCGACACGATGGGCACCGCTGAGACAAGCGCAATATCGTGATTGCGACACGGTATCTTGGAACATTTTCGTGACTGGTCGGCCCGTAAAAAATGAAAATGGACATGAAAGCCTTCTGGATATTGAGTTTGGTTATGTTCCTGACTGGCTGCACATGGCCTTCAGATGTCGATCAGGCCTATGATCGGCGCCTGGCCCAAAATCATTTCAGGCGTCTGTCATCTGACGATTTTCATGCCCAGTCATGGGCAAAATCCATCGAACCAAACACGTTGCAGATGATGCTTCAGAACGGAACCCCGGTCTACGTGTTTTACGATACCCATGTCTGTCATTGTGCTTTCGTTGGAAATAATTCGAACTATCTTCAGGTAGAGGATTTTTCCCGGGCAGAAACGGCAAAGACCCAGCCGGAGTCGACGTATGTCCAATAGCTTATATTAATATATTATAAAAGTTATTAATATAAGTTATTTGTGGTTATGATTAATATAATACGAAAAGTTTGTACCTATCAAAAGCGGTATGCTCGGATAGACTCAATAAATAACCAAAATATTTGAAGCCGTTTGTACGAATATATTTCTAAGATGAATTCATTATCAAATAAAAACTTTCCTTATCGGCTATTTCACGTGCAGGGTTTACGATATGTGACTGACTGTCAGCCGCTAATGGAATCATGTATGTGATCGATATCGGTCTTCCGATGCGTCCAGAGAGTTTAAATCAGACAACAACCTTCACAGTCTCTTGGGTAAACTCAGGTACTGTTGTCGTAGCGCAATGCGTTACGATCGTCACACTCGCACTTTCCCCGACCATTTTACTGCGCACTTACCATCATCTTTTGGATGCGAAAAAGGTTCTGACATTCATGTATGAAGGAGGTTGAGATTCCGATTGTGATGCTATCAAACAGGCATCTCTATTCAATTCCATATGATCAGGAATGCAGACATAACACGTCTACGGAAGAGATCTGCCTCGTCTGCATCATGTTCAGAATGAATAACCGGAGCGGCCAATGAGGGCGTTTTGCGCCTAAGAACCTAAGATCTCCGCCAATATCTTATGATAAGATGTTAATATTTTCCGATCGTCTATATCCAGATATAACTATACAGATCGTATAAATGATGCGGTTATAAACGCTGTTTATGATCTTATGTATAATCTCTCTTGGACGTCATACGTCAGATTGATCTACTACCTTTTCCATGACACCGGGGCACGCAGCGGCTTTTCTGGCCGGTTCATTGCTTACGGGGCCACTATGCCGAGAATTTATTTGTATTTTCTTCTCTCGTCATAAGTTTTGGAAAGTATCGATGCAGTACGCACATGATCCAGCGCTCCTTCTGGCACGCTTTCAGTTCGCCTTTACCGTAGGCGTCCATATCATCTTTCCAGCCTTTTCAATTGGACTGGCAGCCTATCTGGCGGTTCTGGAAGGGCTGTGGCTCAGGACCGGACGATCTGTATTCCTTGATCTTTACCGATACTGGATCAAGGTCTTCTCCATTGTCTTCGGCATGGGCGTCGTGTCGGGACTGGTCATGTCGTATGAATTCGGCACGAACTGGTCGATCTTTTCCAAAAAGGCCGGGCCGATTACGGGCGTGCTCCTGTCCTATGAGGTCATGACCGCCTTCTTTCTGGAAGCAGGCTTCCTTGGCGTCATGCTGTTTGGCATGAACAGGGTGGGACGTGGGTTGCATTTTGCGGCCACATGCTGCGTATCGGTCGGCACCCTGATTTCCATGACATGGATACTTTCCTCCAATTCATGGATGCAGACACCGCGTGGTTATACCATCGACCCCGCCACGGGCCGGTTCATGCCCGCTGACTGGCTGGCGATCATCTTCAACCCGTCCTTCCCGTTCCGTCTGGTGCATATGGGACTGGCGGCCTTCCTGTCGGTGGCCTTCATTGTGGGGGCCACGGGGGCGTGGCATATGCTGAAAGCCCGCAAGGCAGGAAAGATTTCCAGCGAGCCGGTGCGGGTCATGTTCTCCATGGCCATGTGGATGGCGGCCATCGTAGCCCCGCTCCAGATCCTTGCAGGTGACGCGCATGGCCTGAACACGCTCAAATACCAGCCGGTCAAGATTGCTGCGATGGAAGGGGACTGGGTCTCGGAAGATCATGCGCCCGAACTGCTGTTCGGTATTCCCAACATGAAGACCGAACATACGGATTATGCCGTCAAACTGCCGCTGGCCGGATCACTGATCCTGACGCACAGCCTGAACGGCAAGGTGCCGGGCATGAAGGACTTTCCGCGTGACCAGCGGCCGCCATCACCGGTCATCTTCTTCTCTTTCCGCATCATGGTGGCCCTTGGCATGCTGATGATGCTGGTGGGGCTGTGGTCGCTCTGGCTGCGGCGGAACAGCACGCTGTTCACCAACCCGCTCTTCCACCGTGTCGCACTCTGCATGGCGCCTGCCGGCTTTCTGGCCCTGCTGTGTGGCTGGATCACGACGGAAGTCGGCCGCCAGCCCTGGACCGTCTATGGCCTGCTGCGCACGTCTGACAGTGTATCGCCGGTTGCCCTGTCCTCCATGGCGTTTTCGATGACCGCGTTCGTGGTGGTCTATGTGCTCGTGTTTGGCTCAGGTCTGGGCATTCTGGTGCGCATGCTGGGCCGCGCCCCACAGGAAGGCGAGCATGATACCCCGCCATCCCACGCGACCGAAATTCTGGCAACCCGCATGCATCCGGGCGTGATTGATCCCTCTACTGGCAAAGGAGCCTGAGGCATGATGGACTTCGCATACTGGCTCCCCATCATATGGGCCGTCATTCTGGTGGCCGCCATCTCGATCTATGTCGTGCTTGATGGCTTTGACCTCGGGATCGGGATGCTGTTCGCACTCGAACGCCACCCGGACCGCCGGGATGTAATGGTCAACACCATTGCCCCTGTATGGGATGGCAACGAGACATGGATGGTGCTGGGCGGGGCCGTGCTTTACGGCGTCTTTCCCGGTGCCTACGCCACCCTGCTGCCCGCCTTCTACCTGCCGATCGTGCTGATGCTGCTGGCACTGATCTTCCGCGGCGTTGCGTTCGAATTCCGCATCATGACGCGTGACACGGGACGGGAAGGGATGTGGAATGCCGGTTTCATGGCAGGCTCCGCCATCGCCGCTTTCTGTCAGGGGGCAATCCTCGGCGGGGTGGTGCAGGGGATCAGGGTTGTTGATGGCGCCTTTGCCGGTGGCCCGCTCGACTGGCTGACCCCGTTCAGCATCCTGTGTGGCCTGTCCGTCATGTGTGGTTACGCCCTGCTGGGTGCAACGTGGCTGATCTGGCGCACCACTGGCGTGCTGGAGGCATCATGCCGCCGCTGGGCCGCCCGGCTGGCCGTGGGCCTGTTCATCGGCATCATGGCGGTCAGCCTGTGGACACCGCTGCTGCATGCCCCCTACCTGCGCCGCTGGACCGACTGGCCCAACATCGCATTCGTTGCCCCCGTGCCGGTTCTGGTAGTCGTGTTGGGAGGGCTGTTTATCATGGGGTTGCGCAGGGGGCACTCGAAGGGGCCGTTCCTGTGCGCGCTGGGCTGGTTCTTCCTGTGCCTGTCCGGGCTAGGCATTACGGTATGGCCCTATGCCGTGCCGCCGAGCCTGACGCTGTGGGATGTATCATCTCCGCCATCCAGCCAGTTCTTCCAGCTGATCGGCACCGCCATCCTGCTGCCGATCATCCTGACCTACACGATCTATTCCTACCACGTCTTTCGCGGAAAGGTGACGGAAACCGATGAGTATCACTGAGATTGTCCAGGGCAACGGAGATGACGCACCACCGCGTACCGGTGCACGGATCGCATGGTTCGTGGCGATCTGGTCGCTGAGCACCTGCGCATTTTTCGGGGCGGCGTCGCTGCTGCACCTGATCGTTCCCCGGTAAACCGGGCGGCATGGCTGCCCGATATTCCCCTCCCTTCAATACGGGATCTGGTCCAATGCTTTTTGACTTTGAACGTGACTTCGCAGGGTCGCTGCGGTGCATTCCGATGATTGCCCGCCAGAAGCTTGATATCGTTGGCATCAAACTGAGCCTGCGGCAGTGGAGCCGGTTTACACGCGAGGAAAGGGGCCAGCTGGCCGATCTGCCGTGCGAAACCGTGTCCGAACAGGCCGCCTATCGCGCACTGGTCGTCCACCTGATCGCAACCCGCAGTGACGAGCCGCTACGCCACCTGGTAACACGCGGGCTGGAAGCCTGGAGCGACGCGGACCACATGCCTGATGCGGTCAAGACCCAGGCACAGGCTGATGGCATAGCGCCACCCACAGCCACGCAATGGGCAACCCTGCAGCCGCTTCAGCGATTTGCCCTGGTGAAGCTGGCCCGCTCGAAGCATGAAAACGAAAATTTCGTGCCGGCAATGCGGGAGTTTGGCCTGCTGCATGATGCAGGTGCTTCCACCAGTCCCACAGCCATATCGCGTGCCTACACACGCCTGCCCAACTGAACAATGCCGAGAGGGTCGAGATCATGAGCAACGAAAAAACGCCTGAATACAAACCCTATCATCATCCGGCAGGTGGGTGGGGTGCGGCCGGGGCCACCGCAAAAGTGCTGATGGAACAGAGTGTTCTGGTCAAGGGATCACGCGGGCTGTTATCCATGAACCAGCCGGGTGGCTTCAAGTGCCCCAGCTGTGCATTCCCTGACCCCGATCATCGCAAGACGCTGGAGTTCTGTGAAAACGGGGCCAAGGCGCTGGCGCATGAAGCGACAAAGGGACGTGTGACGCGGGAATTCTTTGAAAAATACACCGTCACCGAACTGATGCAGAAAAGCGATTACTGGCTGGAAATGCAGGGTCGCCTGACCGAGCCGATGCGCTACGACGCTGACAGTGATCGCTACGTGCCGGTGGCATGGGATGACGCGTTCGCCCTGATTGGCAAGCACCTGCGCGCCCTCGACAGCCCGCATCAGGCGGAGTTCTATACATCGGGCCGCACGGCGAACGAGACCGCGTTCCTGTATTCAATCTTCGTGCGCGAATTCGGCACCAACAATTTCCCCGACTGCTCGAACATGTGCCACGAGCCGACCAGCCGTGGCCTGCCGCCTGCCATCGGCATTGGCAAGGGCACGATCGTCATGGGCGATTTCGAGCATGCCGAGGCGATATTCGTGGTGGGGCAGAATACGGGCACCAATTCGCCGCGCATGATGACCAACCTGGTGGAAGCCCGCAAACGCGGCGTACCAATCGTCCTGATCAACCCCATGCCGGAGCGCGCGCTGATCCGCTTTACGGAACCGCAGGACATGCTGCAGATGGGCACGTTCGGCTCGACCCCGATTTCCAGTGAATTCGTGCATGTGCGCATCGGTGGCGATCTTGCCATCTTCAAGGGCATGATGAAGGCGCTTTTTGAGGCCGAGGCGCGCGGCGAGAACGTGCTGGATCTTGACTTCATTCACGAACACACCGCAGGCATCGAAGCCCTGCGTGATGATGTCATGGGCTGTAGCTGGGCGGACATCACCCGTATCTCGGGCATAACCGAGGCACAGATCCGCAAGATCGCGGATATCTACATGAAATCCAATGCTACGATCATCTGCTACGGCATGGGCCTGACGCAACATCAGGAAGGATCGCGCCTGATCCAGCAGGTGGCCAGCCTGCTGCTGCTGCGCGGCAATTTCGGCAAGCCCGGAGCCGGCATCGCGCCGATCCGTGGCCATTCCAACGTGCAGGGCGACCGCACGGTGGGCATTGATGAAAAACCGACCCAGGCCTATCTGGACCGCGTGCGCGATGTGTTCGGCTTTGAACCGCCGCGCGAACATGGGCACCACGTGCTCGAAGCGGTCGAGGCCATGGAAGCGGGTACCGCCAAGGTATTCTTTGGCATGGGGGGCAATTTCATCCGCGCCGTGCCCGATACGGATCGCTCCTATGCTGCCATGCGCAACCTCAACCTGACGGTTGGCGTGGCGACAAAGCTGAACCGGGGGCATCTGGTGCATGGCAAGGATGCGCTGCTCCTGCCGGTTGTTGCCCGCTCGGAAATCATCCGCACCCAGGCTGGCGAGCAGTTCGTGACCATTGAGGATGCGATGGCAAATGTTACAGCTTCACGCGGGGTGTTCGAACCCGTGAGCGAGCAGGTGCTGCCGGAGACCGAGATCGTCTGCCGCATGGCCATGGCGACACTGCCCGACTCCCGCACGCCATGGGCGGATTACATGGTCGACTACTCATTGATCCGGGACAGGATTGCCGATGTCTATCCTGAAATCTATGCGGATTTTTCCGAAAGGATCAGGAACCCGCATGGCTTCCACCTCGACATCCCGCCCCGTCGCCGCGTGTGGAAAACACCCAATGGCAAGGCGAATTTCCTCGTGCTGCCGGGGCTGGAAGTTGATGTGCCGGTCAAGGATCCGGCCATGCTGCGTCTGGCGACCATCCGTTCGCACGATCAGTATAATACGACCATCTACAGCAACAGTGACCGTTACCGTGGGGTGTACAATACCCGTCTTGTCATCTTCATGAATAAAGAGGACATGGCCGAACGCGGTCTGGCGAATGGTGATGTGATCGGGCTGGAAACCTATAGCGATGACGGGATCAGGCGCTATGTTGATGGGCTGAACGTGCTCGACTACCCCATGCCGCGCGGTGCCATTGCCGGATACTACCCGGAACTGAACCCGCTGCTGCCGCTGGACTATTTTGACGAGATCAGTGGAACGCCTGCGGCCAAATCCATTCCGGTCAGGGTGATGGAAAGTGTTGCATCCGCGCCGCCCATCCGGATCGCAGGCTGACAGGGCAGGCGGCCATGGATGACGATAACAACAGTTGCGCGGCCCGTCCCGCGCTACCCGTCGACAGGCTTGGCCGCCCGCTGCGTGACCTGCGCATTTCGGTCATGGATCGGTGCAACTTCCGGTGTCCCTATTGCATGCCTGAAGCCACCTATCACGAGGGCTTCCGGTTTCTTGGCCCGAAGGAACGGCTGGATTTTGACGAGATCGAACGGGTTGCGCGCATGGCCGCCGAACTGGGGGTAACCAAAATACGGCTGACCGGCGGGGAACCCCTCCTGCGGCCTGGCCTGCCCGATCTGGTCCGCCGCCTGAGCGCCCTGCCGGGCATTGAGGATGTGGCGCTGACAACCAATGGCGTGCTGTTGCCCCGTTTTGCGCCAGCACTCCGTCAGGCAGGACTGCGGCGCGTGACGGTCAGCCTTGACAGCCTTGATCCGGCCGTGTTCGCCCATATGAGTGGCGGCAGGGGCAACCTGCCCGCCGTGCTGAAGGGTATTGATGCTGCGCGTGCCGCAGGCTTTGAAGGCGGCGTCAAGATCAACACCGTGGTCCAGCGGGGCGTGAATGATACGGGCGTGCCAGCCATTCTGGAGCGCTTTCGCAATACGGGTGTAACGGTCCGGCTTATCGAATATATGGATGTGGGCAATCGAAACGGATGGGAGCGTGCCGATGTGGTGCCTTCCAGCGAACTGCGTGCCCGTATCGCGACACTCTGGCCCCTTGAACCGCTACCGCCCCGCTATCGCGGTGAGGTGGCCCGCCGTTACCGCTATGTGGACGGGACAGGGGAGATCGGGTTCGTCTCGTCTGTCAGTGAACCGTTCTGCGGCGTGTGCTCGCGTGTCCGCCTGTCTTCCGACGGCAAGCTATACACCTGCCTTTTCGCAACGACTGGCACGGATCTGCGCGCACTCCTGCGCGGAAATGCTGGTGATGCCGAAATTGATGAACAACTACGCACAACCCTGTCACGGATCTGGTGCCATCGGGCGGATCGCTACAGTGAGGAACGCACGCGCCAGCCGACATTATTGGTCAGCGGGGAACAGGCATCCCGGCAGGAAAAAATCGAAATGCATTATATCGGGGGATGACATGGATTTCCGGCGCACACCCCAATATTCACCAGGGCACAAGCCATGACAGCGTTACTGTACGGGCTGGTCCTGGCCGGTGGGGCAAGCCAGCGCATGGGCCGGGACAAGGCGGCCCTGCCTTATGGTGGCCGCCCGCAGCTTGCCCGCGCTTTTGACCTCGTGCAGCGGCATGTAGGGCGCTGTTTCATCTCGATACGTGCTGATCAGCAGTCTGATCCGCTCCGGGCGTCCTATCCCTGCATTATGGACAGGCAGGAGATAAAGGACAGGCTCGGCGGCGGCCCGATGGTTGGCGTACTCTCCGCTCATGTGGCTTGTCCGGATGTAGCGTGGCTGGTCATTGCCTGCGACCTGCCTATGCTTGACGATACGACGCTTGCCGTCCTTGTTAACGAACGCAACGCGGATTTGGCCGCCACGGCCTATGTAAGCGAAAGCGACGGAGCGCCCGAGCCACTCTGTACGATATGGGAACCCGCAACGCTGGCCGCCCTGCACGGCCAGGCAGCAGGCCAGACTGTTCGGCCGCGCCGGATACTCGCCCGTTCGGCGGTTCGTCTCCTTGAAGTAGAAAAAACAGGTGCGCTGGAAAACGTCAACGCGCCAGATGAACGCGAGCGGGTACTGAAATACTTTGAATGTTCTGAACAGGACGTAAAATGCCAGACATAGAGTTACAGTATTTCGCCCAGCTTCAGGATGAAGCTGGGCGGGCATACGAAAGACGACAGACCCCGGCCCCCACGGCCGCAGCACTCTATGACGAACTTCGTGAAGCCTATGGCTTTGCACTTGAACCGGCCCGCATGCGGGTGGCGATCAATTCGGCATTTGCGCCATGGGAACAGCCATTGTGCGAAGGCGATCATGTTGCCTTCATTCCGCCGGTGACGGGCGGATGAACGACTTCATCATGGCGGATGCGCCGGTGGATACCAGCGCCCTGCGCAGGGCGCTCCTTGTTCCTCAGGCAGGCGGGTTCTGCTCCTTTGAAGGGTGGGTCAGGCAAACGAACGAAGGTCGCGCCGTTTCCGGGATTGATTACAATGCTTTTGTTCCACTTGCCCTGACGGAAGGGCAGACCATCCTTCAGGAAGCAAAACAGCGTTTTGAAATCTGCCGTGCAACCGCCATCCATCGGACCGGCTATCTGTCCATAGGCGAAACGGCGGTATGGATTGGTGTCTCCGCAGCACATCGCGATGCGGCTTTCGATGCCTGTCGTTACATTATCGATGAGATCAAGCAGCGCGTTCCGATCTGGAAACATGAACATTACGCGACTGGAGAGACCGGATGGGTGCCGTGCCACACCCTATGACCATTGAACAGTGCCCCCTTCGATGCCTGAGGCTGCCGTGATGTCCGCCCTTTTCTACCCGTTGGACGTGAGTTCCCTGTCGCGGCCGGATGAAACATTCAGCCTGAACGTGGCGGAGGAAGTGCCGGTCAGTCTCCTGTTCAACGGAATTTTTCCGTATGGCACGATGATGATGACGCCCGCGGACCTGAAAGATTTCGCCTATGGGTATTGTATAACTGAACAGATCGTTGGTTCAGCTGCAGATATCCGTTCGGTGAACATTGTAAAGGTGAAAGACGGCCTGACCCTTGATATTTTTATCAAGGGCAGGGCGCTGACGCAGCTCATGCGCCGTAATGTCCGCATGCAGACGGGTCATTCGAGTTGCGGCATATGCGGCAGCGAGACCGTGCCGGAACATGATGCGGTAGCGGCGGTGCCGTTGGAGGATGGGCCGAGCCTGTCTGTGGTAGCAATACGCAACGCATTGCATGAACTGCGGAAGTGGCAGACGCTGAACGCCGCGACACGCATGGTGCATGCAGCCGCATGGGCAAATAATAATGGCAATATTCACATGATCCGGGAGGATGTGGGGCGACATAATGCGCTCGATAAACTGATCGGTGTGCGTGCCTGCCATCCCGAAGTTTTCCACGAAGGTTTCTGTCTGCTGACAAGCCGGTATTCATTTGAGATGGCGCTCAAGACCGTGCGGGCAGGTATCGCTGTTGTGGTCGCAATTTCTGCCCCGACCTATCGGGCGTTCCGGACGGCCGAAACAATGAACCAGACCCTGATCGCCATTGCGCGACAGGACGAGCAGACGCTGTTCTGCGGCGGAAATCGTCTTACCGGATCGTGTCCCACATCCTGAACAAATAAAAATTTCCCTTATTCTGCTCGTTCCGGAATGCGGAGAAAAATATCACATCCACAGAAAAATGATCGCGGCATTAGGCTGGCGGTCAGCAAGTAGTCGCGGAGTATGACATGTTTCTCAAGCAACTGTACTATCTTCGGGAGATTGACAAATTCAAGAGTTTTTCGACGGCGGCGGCTGCATGCAACGTATCGCAGCCATCCCTTTCGCGCGCCATACGTGTCATGGAAGAAGAGCTCGGCGTTGTTATTGTTGACCGGAAGAGGAAAGTTTTTGGTCTGACGGCGGAAGGTGTCCAGATCCTCAGATGGGGACATGAAATTTTGCGAGGCGTTTCAGAAATCCAGAATGTCGTCTCCCTATCTCATGAGAAGCTGGCAGGCACAATTAAAATCGGCGTCGTTCCAACCGCAGTTCACGTCATTCCTCTTCTTATGGACCTAGTGAAGGATCATGTCGGGGATTTTATCTGTGATGTTCTGGTTCTATCTAATGCAGAGATCCTTGAAAAGCTAAATGTAAAGCAGATGGATATCGGGATCATGTATTGTGAGGAATGTCCCAAAGCACCGGCCTTTGTCATGCATGAACTTTATAAGGAAAGACAGGTTCTAGCTGGCGCTAAATCTTACGATTTCCCTCCCGGCGATGAGATTAGCTGGGAAGCCGCAGCACAGTTTCCCCTGGCCTTACTCAGCCGGAGCATGCGTTGCAGGCAATTTGTCGATGTGGGGTTCCAAACTGCAGGCGTAAAACCGGTTGTCCGGCTTGAGACCACTTCTCTGGAACTAATTCATGCTGCGATCATGAAGGGAACGCATACGACAATATTACCTCTTTCATCTTTTCCATTAAGGGTGCCTCCTCATGGAAAATTGCAGATACGACGCCTTTCCGGGTTCTCTGCTGGCTCAATTGGTCTGGTGAGACTGCATGAATCTCCGCTGCCGTCTTTCGTGGGAGAGGTTTGGAAAATCATTGTGAAAATAGATTTTGAAGGACAACTGGATGATCTCTGCCGTTCAGATCCATGGTGAATCAATATACATATAAACTCAACATTTATATTGTTATGTTTCTGTATAAATATCGTGATACCGAGAATTTCCACTTTGCAAAACGCGTATGGAGCATCTGATGCATGATCACCCCTTATTGGCTCACGATCATAGGAACGATCTTCGGAGACAGACGGTCAATATCGTTTTGTCATATATAAATAACAATAAAATATCGTCAAATGGTATTGGTCAGTTGATCAGATCTGTATATGACGCCCTCAATGGAGAGCAATTGGGAAAACATGAAAAAGAACCAAAAAAGAAACCGGCCGTTCCTATTGGTAAATCAGTGTTCCCAGAATATATTATCTGCTTGGAAGACGGTACAAAGCGTAAAATGCTAAAGCGTTATCTCCATACCGTTTACGGAATGACAGTAGATGAATATCGTGAACGGTGGGGGTTGCCCCAGCACTATCCCATGGTTGCACCAAATTATGCAATACGACGATCATCTATTGCACGGGTGGCGGGGTTTGGTCGCTCAGTTCGAAATCACAATGATGATAATATAGAGTAAAACGTCTAATAAATTTCGATTAGCGGTCGAGTTTCGTCACCCTCGCGGTAGCGAGATTTCGTTGTTTGCTTGCTTCAATATTCGCGTAATTTTTTCGTTCTAAACGGACGCTGCTCGGCCTTGGTACGCATTGGGCATAGGTGTCATATTCCGGCAACACCTGTCGTTCATATATATGCGTATATATAAATATATACAGATATATATAGACAAGCACGGTTGAAGAATGGAAAAACCCTGCATATGCCATTTATTCATATCATGGATGAACTGTATTATGCGTCGTTGTTATAATGCGTTTTTCATCACCGGAACGTCAGGCTTGGTTTTACTAGCAACCACCGCATTGGCGGCACCACCAGTTTCTGCCTCGATGGGTGAGTCTGGCAAGCTGGTCTCCGTGAAGGGGACGTCCCAGTCTCATGCCAGACCGTTTGAAAAAGAACCGGCGGATCATGGATCTCACGCGGCAACGGCGGGTACAGACGTGCCCATAGCCGGGATACTCGACGGGTCTAACGGCGAAACGATAACGGTCCATGGTCATCACGCAGCAGATGGCACCGGCGCCAAATACATGAACAAGAACATCTATCTCGGCCCGCTGGGCAACCGGGATACGCTGGATACGCCCTATTCCGTGATGGGTGTGACGCATGACGTGGTGGTCAACCAGCAGTTACGCAATATCAATGATATGGCCTCGTTCCTACCTTCGGTACAGCTGGAAATCCGCGGTGACCCGAACACATCGCGCCCGCAGTCCCGCGGCTTTGAAGCTGATGTTGTTTCAAACTCCCGCCTTGACGGGCTAAACGTGGTCTCCACCACGCCGTATCCGGCGGAATGGGTGGATAACCTGCAGGTTCTCAACGGTCTGGCCGGGGCCATGTACGGGCCCGAAAACCCGGCTGGCGTGTTTGAATATACCCTCAAGCGCCCGACCAACCGCCGTACCGAACGGCTTTCGGTCGGTGTGGATTCCATCGGCACGCCAACGGTCAATGGCGATATTTCGGGCCGGATTGGCCGCAATGGCTGGTTTGGCTACCGCCTGAACATGCTGCACGCCAATGGTTCGGCCTATGCGCCGGGCAGCTGGATCCGGCGTGAGATGGTCAGCGCCGACTTTGATATCCATGTGGATTCTAAAACGGTCATCGAAATTGATGCAAGCCACTATACCTATGATGAGCGCGGCATGGCGCCCGGTTTCGGTATTTCTGCGGGCACGGCTGCCAACCCGACCGGTATCGGCGGCGCGAAGTTGCCCGAAGCACCGGATCTAGGCAGGAGCTTGGCTCCTGACTGGAGCGGGTACAACATGGAGACCAATACCTTCCTGGCCAAGATCAAGCACCAAATCGACAAGGACTGGAGCTTTACGCTGGGTGGCCTTTACCAGGATGCCATGCGCCAGTCCTTTGGCATAAGCGATACACTGAGCGCGACCCAAGGGTTTGAGGGCGTCTATACCGCGAAAGCCACAGCAACAACGACGGCGGATGACTTCCGCGTTGGTAGTAACATGGCGTATTTCAACGGCCGTGTTCATACTGGTCCCCTTACGCATGACCTGGTCATCGGCACCAATGGTTACATGATGGGGAATTACAACCCGACAACCGCGCTTACATCGGCACAGAGTCTTGGTACATACAACATGTATGGTGCGGCCCCCACCAATGGCACGCAGCCCTATTATAGCGGGCGTTACAAATCCAGCAGTATCATGAGCCAGTCCTTCATCATTGGCGATACGATGCGGATCAACAAGCACTGGTCGGTCATGGGTACGCTTGCATGGAGTTGGATTGACCAGAAGGGCGCGCTCAATGCCACAAGCCCGCTCAAGAATACCTTTGAGGCCAATGCGACGTTCAGCCCGACGGCCAGCCTGATCTACAAGCCAACCCAGAACCAGACCCTGTATTTCACCTATGGCCGTTCGGCTGAAGCAGGGCCGGTTACCCCCAACAGCAAATACTATACCAATACCAACATTGCCCTGCCTGTTGCGCATTCGGAAGAATATGAAGTCGGCTACAAGCTGCGATACCAGAAAATGCAGTTCAACGTTGCCGGATTCCGTATGACGTCACCTTACGCAATGTATATTCCTGCGGCGGACGGCACCTGTTCGGGTGGTACTACTTGTCAGACTTATGAATATGGCGGGATGCAGCGCAATTACGGAGTGGAAGCCCAGATTTCGGGTGAAGTACTGCCCAACCTCTCCGTTCTCGCCGGCATGACCTGGCTGGATGCGGAATTGGTCAACAGCAAGACCGCTGCTTACAACAACAAGGAAATCGTGGGAGCCGCGCCGCTGCAGGCCAATCTGCTGCTGGATTACCGCCTGCCGGCTTCGCTGGGTTCATTCGCTTCGGGCTGGGCCTTCAACGCCAGCGTCCATTACATGGGCAACCGCGCGGCCAACATTACCAACACGCTGCATACCGGTTCGTACACCACGCTGGATCTGGGCACGCGCTATGCCTTCCACGTCTCCCGCTTCCCGTGGGTCGCGCGCTTCGGGGTGAGCAATGCCACGAACGAGCGCTACTGGGCCTCGGTCTACACAGGTGCCCCCAGCGGCACGTCGGGTGCAGCATCCACGCTGTATGCGGGACTGCCACGAGTTTATCACTTTACCCTCTCGCTGGAGTTCTGACATCGTTTGCCGGGTCGTCGGCAGGTCATGGTCTGTGGCGGCGCGGATGCAGCCGAAACTTCCACGAGTAGTAAGCCTGCGAGCAATCTTTCGTCCGATCCATACTGAGAGATCGCACCCGGTACGTGTATGAAATATATTATGGACAGGTAATTGGCCTGTATAGGGAAAGCCGTCCTGCATGCAGCGTTTTGAGAGGGATCATCTTCTTAAATCGAGTCTGTTTGTTTCGGTGTGATTTGCCGCAAGAACAAGGGTCGTACGAGGTGGCCAAAATTCGTTAAAAACGCGTGCTACTGCTGTCCAAGGATAAACATATGATCGTTCGGTTATACCAGATATTACGGTCTACTGTCCTGTCTGCCGCCTTCCTGCTTGTGTTATGCAGTCCCGTTTGTGCGGGGGGCCAATTGCGGCAGGAAGGCGCGGCTTACGGACCGGAACTAGAAGGCTTTGACTATCCTTGGCCAGTTGAAAAATTCACATTTTTCTCCCAGCGCCAGACGGTGACGATGGTCTATCTGGATGTGCCTGCGGGTCATCCGAATGGCCAGGTTGCCGTCCTGCTGCACGGTAAGAATTTCTGTGCTGCCACGTGGGAGGGGACCATCCGTTTCCTGACCGCCCATGGTTACCGTGTGATTGCGCCGGATCAGATCGGCTTCTGCAAATCTAGCAAGCCTCAGACCTATCAATTTAGCTTTGGACAACTGGCACGCAATACGCGGGACCTGCTGGCCCATCTCGGTATCAGCAGGCCGGTTATGATCGGGCATTCTACGGGTGGCATGCTCGCCATCCGCTACGCCCTGATGTTCCCTCAGGAAGTGGGACATCTCGTCTTAGTGGACCCGATCGGGCTAGAGGACTGGCAGGAAAAAGGTGTACCCTATCGCAGCGTGGACGACTGGTACGCAGCGGAACGTAACAAGACCGCCGACCAGATTCGGACCTATGAAAAACAGGTCTATTACGCCAATCAATGGCGTCCCGAGTATGAAAAATGGGTCCAGATGCTAGCTGGCATGTATCGTGGTCCTGGTGGCGAGCTGGTCGCATGGAATTCGGCTTTGTTGTACGACATGATCTTTACCCAGCCTGTAGTGCATAACCTGCAGGATCTGAAGGTGCCTACATTGCTGATGATTGGGGACAGGGACATCACCGCAATAGGAAATGACACCGCACCACCCGCTGTGCAGCGCATGCTGGGCCGTTATCCTGAACTGGGCAGGCAGGCGGCAAGGACTATTCCCGGCGCAAAACTGTTGGAATTCCGAGATCTGGGCCATTCACCTCAGATGCAGGACCCGGCCGCGTTTCATACAGCGTTGCTGAAGGGACTGAATGGGTAAGCATCGCGTTAGAACTGCCAGTTCCGCAGACATGCGAGATATCTCCAGCCCGGTACGCTAGATTACTGGAGTGTTCGACCGGCTCACGGAATTTCATGCACAGGAAAAAAAATTATGGGCGAGGTATCATGAAAGATTACGTGGATCTCACGTGCCTAGTCATGATGTTCGGATGAATCGCAGCATTCATCTACTGTATGACGTCATAGCGAAGCGCCCGGACATTATCTGACGGATTCGCAAACACTTCTGACCTGTACAGTGCTGGGGCGATCTGGGTTGCAATTATCGACGAGGTGCTTGGGTACATGTCGGAGATTTTAGTCGGAACCCTAAAGAAGGGGTTTCGCTCTCGGCTATTGCTTACATTCAGTTATTTACCGCAGGAGTGCCTAAAACTGTCAGGGTGTTATCCGGCAGGGGACGTTGTAGTTGTAGTGCTTTGTCCAGAGGCCCCTTCATCCACAGATCCAGTTCTTCCAGACGGGTCAGGATGACCGGCATGGCTTTCGGGTGAATGGCGCCGACCTCCCGATTGGCTGTGGTGGTCAGGAAGCCGAACAGGTCATCCGTCGTCTCGCCATCCGCCAGTTTCCGCACTGACGTCCACTGGCACCAGATCCCTGCAAAGAAAGCTAGCGGCTCTCTATCACTCCGGACAAACCAGACGGGCCTGCTGGTCCTATCCGGCAGGCGCTCCGGTTCGGAAAAGGCCGTGAGCGGCACCAGGCAGCGATGCGCGATACCTTCCCAGCGCTTCCACCAGGTCGAGGTGGGATTGCGGATATTGGTCACACCCCGATCGACCCTGTGGCCTTTCAGGTAGCCCGGCGGCGTGGGCATGCCCCAGCGCGCCATGACCAGTTCACGCCCATCCGGCGCGTTCCGCACGATGGGCGCCATGGTGTTGGGCCAGATCTCGGGCAGGGGCCGGAGATTGCCGGTGCGGTCGGTCATGACCCGGGCCGCCTCCCGGATCGCCTGCTGACTGCTGGTCATCGCATAGAGGTTGCACATCACGCCATCCTTTCGCGATTCTCGATATGGGTGTCCTGACGGACGGTATCCACCCTGCAGGACGGGGGTGGCCGGACTGTTCCTGATAAATCCCTGTACTTCAGACAGTTTTCATCAAGCCTGGACCGTGTGGCAGGCCTGTGCCCGCGTCCGGATCACAGTCGCTCTTCCAGGATGGGTTGACATTCGTCACCGTACCAGAACAAATAACGAACACAATCATTGATTCCATGCCAGAAACACCCGAATGGACTGTCCGACCCCATGCCCGCATCCCAACCCCGTCCCGCGCTGGAGGCGCTGAGAGCACAGGTCAGCCGTCTTGAAGGCCAGGGTCGACGCAGGCGGGGCGTGCTGCCCTTCGGCATGCCCGAGATTGACGGTCGTCTGCCGGACGGGGGACTGGCGCTGGGCGCGCTGCATGAGGTGGCAGGTGGCGGCCATGACGCCCTGAATGCAGCAGCATCCGGCCTGTTTTCCGCCGGGATCGCAGCGCGGACACGGGGCAAGGTGCTGTGGATCGCCACCCGTCAGGACCTGTACGCCCCGGCCCTGCAGCAGGTCGGACTGTCGGCGCGACGGACCATTTACGTCGCGGCCAGTTCGGACGTCGATGTCCTGGCCTGTTTCGAGGAAGCACTGCGCCATCAGGGTCTGGGCGCGGTCGTGGCCGAGGTGGCCCGCCTGTCCATGACCGCCTCACGCCGCCTGCACCTGGCGGCCGAGACATCCGGCGCGCTGGGCATCGCCATACGGCGCTGGCGACGACAGACGGATGCGGCCGATTTCGGCCAGCCCACGGCGTCGGTCACGCGGTGGCGGGTCTCGGTCCTGCCATCCGTGCCGCTGCCGGTCCCCGGCGTCGGCCGGTCCCGCTGGCTGCTGGAACTGATCCGTGCCCGCGCGGGCGAATGCGCCGATTTCGAAGTGGAGGCCTGTGATGCCAAAGGGAGACTGGCGCCGTGTCGTCTCACTCTACCTGCCGCTCTGGCCGACAGACCGGCTCAGGAAGCGGCTGGGGACCGACGCGCCCGCGCCTGACCGCCCACTGGCACTCGTCGGGCGGGAAGGGCAGCGACGGGTCATCCTGTCGGTCGATCTGGCCGCCCGCAGGCTGGGCCTTCGCCCCGGCACGCCTGTCGCGAAAGCGCAGGCGCTCCATCCCGATCTGCTTATCATGGACGCCGACCCGGACGGTGACCGGGCAGGGCTGGAGCGGCTGGCGCTGTGGTTCCAGCACCGCATCGCTCCCATCGTGGCCCCCGATCCGCCAGACGGCATCGTGCTGGATACGACCGGTGCCGATCACCTGCATGGGGGCGAGGCCGTCATGCTGGAGAACATGGTCACCCGCCTGAAGGAGTCCGGGATTACGGCCCGGGCCGCGATTGCCGATACGTGGGGTGCGGCCCACGCGCTGGCGCGTTATGGCCGGGAACGCATCACCCTCGTGCCGCCCGGTGAGACGGCGGCCGCGATTGCCGACCTGCCCATTGAAGCCCTGCGCCTGCCAGCGGATATCATCGATGGCCTCCATGGGCTGGGCGTGTCACGCATCGGGCCGCTGGCCGGCATGCCGCGCGCGCCGCTGGCCCTGCGCTTCGGCCCGGATGTCGCCCGCAGGCTGGACCAGGCTTTCGGGCGGCAGGCGGAAGCCATTGTCCCGGTCCGGCTGCAGGCGCCGGTGCAGGTCAGCCGGAACTTTGCCGAACCGATCAGTGCCGCGGAGACCATAGCCCGCTACATCACCAAACTCGTACCGCCCCTGTGCGCCGGGCTGGAGGAACGCGAGCAGGGCGTGCGCCGCCTCGACCTGCTGCTGCACCGGGTGGACAGCCGCACCGAGGCCGTCCGCGTGGCAACGGCCATGCCGGTGCGGGATGTCAGACGCCTGACCCGTCTGCTCTGTGACAGGA
Source organism: Komagataeibacter diospyri (assembly GCF_043995075.1). Lineage (NCBI taxonomy): Bacteria > Pseudomonadati > Pseudomonadota > Alphaproteobacteria > Acetobacterales > Acetobacteraceae > Komagataeibacter > Komagataeibacter diospyri. The sequence continues at coordinate 157,602 of NZ_CP171837.1, read as the reverse complement.
TCGAGACCATCGATCCCGGCTTCGGGATCGAGCGCATGGTGCTGACCGCGTCACTGGCCGAGCCGATCCTGCACCGCCAGGGTGTATCCGCCCTGATCGAGGAAGAAGAGGCCGACGTCTCCGACCTGATCGACACCCTGGCCAACCGTGTCGGCATGCAGGCCCTGTATCGCTTCGCCCCGGTGGAAAGCGACGTGCCCGAGCGGGCCGTCTGCCGCGTGCCTGCCCTCGCACCCGAGGACGCAAGGGAGTGGCCGGATCACTGGCCACGCCCCACGCGCCTGCTGCCCCGTCCCGAGCCGATCCAGACCATGGCAGTGCTGCCTGACCATCCGCCGGTCTTCTTCATCTGGCGTGGCATCCGCCGCCGGATCAGATGCGCCGATGGCCCCGAGCGGGTCTTTGGCGAATGGTGGAAAGGAGATGCCGAACTGACCACCGTGCGGGACTATTTTCGGGTGGAAGACACCAGCGGGGAGACATTCTGGGTTTACCGGACCGGGGATGGCGAACATGGCGAGACCGGTTCGCAGGGCTGGTTCCTGCACGGTCTCTTTGAATGAGCGTGCCATACGCCGAACTGCAGGTGACGACGTATTTCTCCTTCCTGCGCGGCGCATCCTCACCGATTGAACTGTTCGAGCAGGCGAAGGCCCTTGGCATTGAAGCGCTGGGGGTCTGCGATCGCAATTCGCTGGCGGGCATGGTGCAGGCCCATGTCGCGGCCAGAGAGACCGGCATCCGCCTGGTCGTCGGCTGCCGTCTCGACCTCGCCGATTTCGCGCCCGTTCTGGTCTACCCGACGGATCGGGCCACCTATGGTCGCCTGTGCCGACTGCTGAGCCTTGGCAAGGCCCGGGCCGGGAAGGGGAAATGCCGTCTGCTCTGGGAGGATCTGGTGGCATGGGGCGAAGGGCTCCTTGTGATCCTGCTCCCGGACACGGCGGATGATGCCTGCGCCCTGCATCTGCGCAAGCTGCAGGACGCCTTTGCCGACCGGGCCTATATGGCGCTGACCCTGCGGCGCCGGCCCAATGACCAGATGCGGCTGTATGAGTTGGCGAACCTCGCCCATCAGGCGCGGGTGCCAGTGGTCGTGACCAATGACGTGCTGTTCCACACCCATGACCGCCGTATCCTGCAGGATGTGGTGACCTGCATCCGCAACCACACTACCATCGACGAGGCCGGCTTTGCCCGTGAGCGCCATGCGGACCGCTACCTCAAGCCGCCTGCAGAAATGGCCAGGCTGTTCAGCCGCTATCCCGAAGCGATCGACCGGACCCGTGAGATCGTGGCCCGTTGTCGCTTCAGCCTTGATGATCTGGCCTACCAGTATCCCGACGAGGTCTCCATCCCGGGCCAGTCACCGCAGCAGGCGTTGGAAGCCCTGACCTGGGAGGGGGCAACGGCGGCCTATCCTGAAGGCATTCCGCCTGAGGTCAGGAAAACCCTCAGCCATGAACTCGCCCTGATCGGGCGCATGGATTACGCGCCGTATTTCCTCACCGTGCACAGCATCGTCCGTTACGCCCGATCGCAGGGCATCCTGTGCCAGGGGCGGGGATCGGCGGCCAATTCCGCTGTCTGCTACGTGCTGGGGATTACCGCCATCGATCCGGCACGGACGTCGCTGCTGTTTGAGCGGTTTGTCTCCGAAGAGCGCCGCGAGCCGCCCGATATCGACGTGGATTTCGAGCATGCGCGCCGGGAGCAGGTGATCCAGTGGATTTATGGTCATTATGGCCGCAACCACGCAGCCCTTACGGCCGTGGTTACGCGCTATCGTGCGAAGGGCGCGCTGCGCGATGTCGGCAAGGTCATGGGCCTGCCCGAAGACCTGATCCGCACCCTGTCCGGCCAGATCTGGGGCTGGGGGCGGAAGCTGGATGAGGACGCGCTGAATGAGACGGGGATCGACCTGTCCGACCGGCGCATCCGGCTGACGCTGGATCTGGCGCGCTGCCTGATTGGCGTGCCGCGTCACCTGTCGCAGCATCCCGGCGGGTTTGTCCTGACCGATGACCGGCTGGACGAACTGGTGCCAATCGAACCGGCGGCCATGGACGATCGCCAGATCATCGAATGGGACAAGGACGATATCGACGTCCTGAAATTCATGAAGGTCGATGTGCTGGCACTCGGCATGCTGACCTGCATGAAGAAGGGGCTGGACCTTCTGGCCGAACACAAGGGGCAGCATTACACGCTGCAGACCATCCCGGCCGAGGACCCGCGAACTTATGCCATGATCCGGAAGGCCGACACGATCGGGGTGTTCCAGATCGAGAGCCGGGCGCAGATGTCCATGCTGCCGCGTCTCAGGCCCCGGGTGTTCTATGATCTGGTGATCGAGGTGGCCATTGTCCGGCCCGGTCCCATCCAGGGGGACATGGTGCATCCCTATCTGCGCCGGCGGGCCGGGCAGGAAAAGGAAATCTACCCGACGCCGGAACTCGAAAAGGTGCTCAGGAAGACGCTGGGCATTCCGCTGTTCCAGGAACAGGTGATGCAGGTGGCCATGGTCTGTGCCGGGTTTTCGGCGTCCGAGGCTGATCAGTTGCGCCGGGCCATGGCGACGTTCAAGAATACCGGCACGGTCTCGCGCTTCCGCACGCGCCTGATCGAGGGGATGACGGCGCGGGGTTATCCCGAGACCTTTGCCGAGCGCATCTTCCAGCAGCTTGAGGGGTTTGGCAGTTACGGCTTTCCCGAAAGCCATGCGGCCAGCTTCGCCATCCTTGCCTATTCGTCATCCTGGATGAAATGCACCCATCCGGATGTGTTTCTGGCAGCGCTTCTGAACAGCCAGCCCATGGGCTTTTATGCGCCCGCACAGCTTGTGCGCGACGCGCGCGAGCACGGGGTCGAGATCCGGCCGGTCTGCATCAACGCCTCGCGCTGGGACAGCACGCTTGAAGGCCCGGAGCGGGATGACGGGCTGTTTGCCGTCCGTCTGGGCATGAACCTGGTAAAAGGGCTGGCCAATGAGGAGGCCGCCCGGATCGTAGCCGCTCGGGGCAACCGGCCCTTTGCCTCGGTCGACGATCTGTGGCGCAGGGCAGGGGTGAAGGGAGCGGCCCTGACCCATCTGGCCGAGGCCGACGCCTTCCGGCCGGGGCTGGGTCTGGCCCGGCGTGAGGCGCTTTGGGCGATCAAAGCACTACGTGACGAACCCCTGCCGCTGTTTGCCGCAGCCGCCGTCGTGCGTGAAGCGGAAGAACCCGACGTGCTGCTCCAGCCCATGCGCGACGGGGCCGAGGTCGCACGCGATTACAACCGCACCGGCCTGACCCTGCGGGATCATCCTCTGGCCTTCCTGCGTGCCGATCTTATCGAGCGCGGGATGGTGACGTGCCGGCAGGCCTTGGAGGCCCGGGACAGGAGCAGCCTGTCGGTGGCTGGGCTGGTACTGGTCCGCCAGCGGCCTGGTTCGGCCGAGGGCGTGGTGTTCATGACGCTGGAGGACGAAACGGCGGCGATCAACGTGATCATCTGGCCCGATATGTTTGAACGTTTCCGTCGTGTAGTCCTGTCAGGACAGATGCTGGGAGTTGTGGGGCGACTGCAGAAGGAAGGGGAGGTGGTGCATCTCGTGACGCGTGAAATTGTTGATCTCTCCCACCTGCTGGCCGATGTGGGAAACCGGTCATTACGGGCATCCCCCGGCAATGATCACGATCATTTGCCTGAAAATATCGTGGTGAAGGCGCGGAATTTTCATTGAACTCAATGTCAGTTGTTCCTTGCTTACTGGTGCCATCTGTAGATAACAAACAAGAAAATCCTAGCCATTAGCGGGCAAGTTGGGGACATATGACATGACTCGGCCGGATGTATCCCACGGAGAATACGGTCACAGAGACCGAAATTCGGGATCAGGGCATCTAGCTATCCGATGTGTTGACGCGCAGAAGTGTCCGAAAAAGGAAACATTCCATGATTGATCTTTTCTACTGGCCTACCCCGAACGGTCACAAGATCACGCTGTTTCTGGAAGAAGCTGGGCTGGATTACACCATTCATCCTGTCGATATCAGTGCGGGCGATCAGTTCCGGCCGGAGTTTCTGGCCATTTCTCCCAATAACCGCATGCCCGCGATTATTGACCGGAATCCAAAAGACGGCGGCGAAGCCATCAGTGTTTTTGAATCAGGGGCAATCCTGCTCTATCTCGCGGAAAAGACCGGCCAGTTTCTGCCTGCGGATATCCGGGGGCGCACGGCGGTCACCGAATGGCTGTTCTGGCAGGTCGGTGGTCTGGGACCGATGGCGGGGCAGAATCATCATTTCGGGCAGTATGCGCCGGAGAAAATTCCCTACGCCATCACACGCTACGTCAACGAGACCAACCGCCTGTATGGTGTGATGGACCGGCGACTGGCGCAGGTGCCTTTCCTCGGCGGTACCGATTACAGCATTGCGGACATGGCCAGCTATCCGTGGGTCGTGCCATGGCAGCGCCAGCAGCAGAATCTTGAGGAATTCTCTAACCTGAAGCGCTGGTTTGATACCATAGCCGAGCGACCGGCAACGGTACGGGCCTACGAAAAAGGCAAGAACCTGTCAGCGCGGCCTAGCGTGACAGAAGAGGGAAAGAAGATTCTGTTTGGTCAGACAGCCCGATCCATTACACAATAAGAAGAAGTTGCCACCAGTGGAAAATCATCTTGACTGGGGCGCATTAATTCTACTGGCTTGATTAATGTATTACCATAGTATCTCGCGACTGGGTTGGAAACATTGGATATATGCGTCTAACTGTCGTCGTTCGCGCTGAAGGATCGCGCGCAGTTCAGCCCAAGTTAGATCCAAGGTCATCGGTCGGAGTATGTTCCTACATAACAAACAGTTACGCAGTCTGTCCTGTTATTCAAGGCTTAACAGGGTCTAAAGAGATCTGTGATCTGATTGTACTTCCGTTGCTATATCATCTGACTTCACGGTAAGCGCGTACGGCCCGATGTCCATGCCGAGTATCTCGCAGATCGCTGTCACAACCAGCATGTGGTCCTGACGCTCGTCGGTTCCTGTGACGGTCACAGACCCGACCACTCCACTTTTTTTGAGGATGATCGGAAACGCGCCACCATAAGGAGCATAATCCCGCAGCGGCAGGGCGTAGCGTTCCACAAGGGTTGCGCTCTTGGCTATCATTTCAAGTCCAATCGCGTAGCTGCTCCGGCGATACCGATTGACCACGTTCGATTTGCGGCGAATCATGTCGATATTGTCCGGTGGCGAACCCGGCAATGCAACAAAGAATAGAGGCCGGTTGAAGGTTCGAACATCTATGGCAATCGGACCACCGTTCGCCAGTCCCCATTCCCGCAAAGACTGTCCCAACTTCCACGCATCACCTTCATCAAATTTTGCAAAGGCAAGCTCGCGTTCCTGTTGCCCAATGATGAGGAGGTCATTCGTTACAGCCATGTGGCGATGTCCTTAATGAGTAATATCCGGCCTGGTGGAAGCCTTCTTGCAGGCACGCCATCAGCGGCCCGCACTTTTTGCAGCCGGAGCGCCAGCGTTACGCGCAATTAAGCTGTCCACATCGTCCTAATCGAACTTATTCATGATTTTTTGTTTATGTGATGTGTGCGGAAAAATTCGAGAATTTCTGAACCCCGAACTGCGATAACGACAATCAGGAAGAAAATGGCGGAGCCGACCCGTTGCCAGGCACGACGGATTTTCTCCTTCATGCAGGCCATCCCCCACCCAGGGCTCTGAATGAACTCACGGCTGCGCGGGCTGCGTTTGCCCGGTTAAGGGCGAGTTGGTCCTGTGAATTCAGAAGCTGCCGATCGGCGTCAAGCACGTCAGTCAGGGGAATGACGCCCGCCTGGAAAGACTGCTGCGACAAATCGCGGGCTTGGGTCAGATAGGTAACTTCAGCCTGTAACTCTTCAGTACGCTTCTCATTCTGGACAAGGGTCGTAAAGGCATTCTCAACGTCCTCGGCTGCGTGCAGGACCGTCAGTCGATAATGCGCTAGCGCCTCGGCTTTCGCGCCACGCGCCTGCTGCACCTCTGCATCGATTTTACCAAAATCGAAGATCCGCCAGCGAAGGGCTCCCGACCCTACTGCCTGGAAGCCGGGCGCCGTGAAAAGTCGCTCCGGAGTAAGGCTCTGGAAACCAAGAATCCCCGAGAGGGACAATTTGGGGTAATAATCCCCCAGTGCCTGGCCAATCCGCGCGTTCGATGCCGCCAGCCGACGTTCGGCAACCAGGATATCAGGTCGACGACGCAGCATGTCGGCAGGTTTGTCATTGCCGCCGATTGCTGGGATGGCCGGAATGTCAGAGGGTTGTCCCAGCTCTGCGGCATAGGTGCCTGGCTGCACGCCCATCAATACGTCAAGACGGTTGAGCTGCGCTTCAAGCGCGATGCGGATCAGTGGTACGGCCTGACGGGCGGATTGAAGCAGCGCTTCAGCCTGCGCCAATTCCCGTTCGTTGGAGATCCCGCGTTCCCGGCGCTGACGCACCAGTTCCACTAAATGGGTGTCTACCTCGATCTGCTTTTCCGCAACGGAAAGCCGCGCCTGATCGCCTCGTATTTGAAAATAGGAGTCTGCCGCATCGGCCGCAACGGTGACGCGCTCTCCCATCTGTTCCATCTGAGCCGCCTGGGCCTCATCCCGCGCCGCTTCGTGTCCACGCCGCAAACCACCGAAGATATCGATTTCCCAACTTGCGGCACCACTGACATCGTAACTGCGATAGTCGCGGTTGAAACCGGGAATCGTTCGCACGACGTGGCCGATCAGGCCCTCTTGCGACAGTCGGTTCGCAGACGCCTGTGGATCAAAATCGAGGGTTGGAAGCATACGTGCGACAGCGGCCTCGGCTGCGCCTCGCGCCTGACGGACGCGCCCCATGGCAGCCACGAGATCGAGGTTCTGGGTCAGCACGCGCTCTTCGATGCGAACCAGTTCCGGGTCATGAAACCCTTTCCACCATTCATCCAGATGTGGCGCATCAGCGGTCTGGCGCGCATCGACTGCCGCTGCGCTATGAAAGGGGGTGAGCTGGATGTTCGGCTTCTTGTAATTGGGGCCAACAGCGCAGGCAGACGTCATCAGCGCCACGGAGAGCGCGGCAAGTGGCCGCCAACGGGTGGGATTGCGTCGGGCAGACAGAGACGCATCATCCCGTTCTCGTGAGGGAAGCTTGGTTATCATGGACGTAAGACCCTCGATAAGCAGCGGATATTCATCGATCCGTTAGTGTCGAGTGAACAATACCCATAATGGTCACTCGTTGTCAATTTGCCTCCCGTGGCCTATCTAGGGAAGAGAGATTGCCAGTCGAGGAGAAATAGGATGCTCACGCCCCATAGCGGACAACGTGGTCCGGCCGATCATGAACGCCGGGACCAGATCATTGCGGCGGCTAACGAGCATTTCCGGCATTACGGATATAACAAGACCACGATCGCGGATCTGGCTGACGCAATCGGTCTGTCGAAAGCGTATATCTATAAGTTTTTTGAATCCAAAAAAGCGATTGGCGAGGCGATATGTGCGCTGCAGCACGACAGCATGCGTGCCATTCTGCAGGCCATTGTCGACGACGAGACATCCGCCTCGGACCGGCTACGTCGCATCTTTGTCGCCCTGGCGCGTAATACCGTTGCGCTGTTTTTTCACGACCGGAAGATGCACGATATCGTCTACTCTGCGGTAGAAGAAGGCTGGGCCCCAGCCAAGGCTTTCAAAGCATGGCTGCGGGATATTGTGGAGCGCCTGATCCGCGAAGGACGCGATAGCGGAGATTTCGAGCGCAAGACGCCGATGGATGAAACGTGTCATGCCATCATGCTGGTGCTTCAGTCCATCCACCATCCTCTGTTGTTGGAACAGCACCTCGAAACACTCGATGAAGACGCTGCCACCCTGGGCAATCTCGTACTCAGGAGCCTCGCCCCCTGAATTTTACATTATGATCGTAAGGTGACTTATTGACAATATCGTCACACGTGTAGAAGTAGGGCGACCAAATCCGCTGGGAGCCCGAACATGGCTGGAACACGCACTTCCTTTCTCGCAGCGGCCGGCATCTGCACCGTATTCGGGCTGTCGGCCTGCAAATCCAAAGATAATTCCGATCCGCGCACGGCTGAGCGCATCGTAGAAACAGTCCGCGTCGAGGCCGCAGTTCCGGTCGTACACTCCTATACCGGGGTTGTAGCCGCCCGCGTCCAGAGCGACCTTGGCTTTCGGATACCAGGCAAAATCGTTGAGCGTCTCGTCGACACCGGACAGAGCGTCTCCAAAGGCCAGGTACTGATGCGTCTGGATCCCACGGACTATGTCCATGCGCTGACCACGCAGGCCGGCGACGTTGCGTCGCTAAGGGCGCGCTGGACCCAGGCTGCGGCTGACGAGCGGCGTTATCGTGGCCTTGTGGCAACGGGAGCCGTGTCGGCCTCGACCTATGACCAGGTGAAGGCAACTGCCGACAGCGCTCGTGCGCAGATGAATGCGGCTATTGCGCAGGAAAAGATCGCGCGCAATCAGGATGACTATTCCCTTCTCAGGGCCGATGCGGATGGTGTTGTTGTCGAGACCGTGGCAGAGTCCGGACACGTCGTGTCCGCCGGGCAGACTGTGATCGTGCTCGCGCACGCCGGACCGCGCGAAGCGTCCGTCAACCTGCCGGAAAACGTGCGCCCGGCCCTGCATTCATCGGCGGAAGCGAGCCTGTATGATGGCGGCATACATGTGCCGGCGCGACTGCGGCAGCTTTCCGACGCGGCGGATATGCGCACACGCACGTTCGAGGCGCGTTACGTCATGGAGGGGACCGGCGCGACTGCTCCGCTGGGGGCTACGGTAAGCGTCAGCCTGCCAGAAGATGCGGCGGAACAGTCGGAGCTTCAGGTGCCGCTGGGCGCCGTTGATGACGAGGGCAAGGGGCCGGGTGTCTGGGTCGTTGATGCGCAATCGTCGACCGTCTCGTTCCATCCGGTGAAGATTGCAAGCGTCGGAGAAGAAACGGCCACGATCGTCCCGGATGAGGCACTCCATTCTGGCGCACTGATTGCAGCAACCGGCAGCCATTATCTTCACGCTGGTGAACATATCCGGATCGCTTCGGAAAAGGTCGCAATGCAATGAGCAGGTTCAACCTTTCAGCCCTCGCGGTCCGCGAACGGGGAATCACGCTGTTCCTTATCATCGCGCTGTCGCTGTCGGGAGCCTACGCCTTCTTCAGTCTGGGACGGGCGGAAGACCCGACCTTTACCGTCAAGACCCTGACGGCAGCAGCCGTGTGGCCTGGTGCCACGGCGCAGGAAATGCAGGACCTGGTGGCCGATCCGATTGAGAAGCGGGTGCAGGAGCTTCCGTGGTACGACCGGGTTGAAACACTCACCCGTCCGGGGCTGGCGGTGATGATGATCACCGTCAAGGACAACACGCCGCCCAGTCTTGTTCCGGAACAGTTCTATCAGACCCGGAAGAAGCTGTACGATACGATGCCGCTTCTGCCGAAGGGCGTGCAGGGACCGTTCGTCAATGACGAATATTCCGACGTTGATTTCGCGGTCTATGCGCTGGATGGACACGGTCTGCCCGAGCGGATGCTGGTTCGACAGGCCGAGACCGTCCGTGAGCGGTTGCTGCATGTGCCCGGTGTTCGCAAGGTCGATATAGTCGGCGAGCGCCCCGAGCAGATTTTCGTCAATTTCTCGAACGCCAAACTCGTTACGCTGGGCATCAGCGCGCAGGACGTCTTCGCTGCGTTACAACGGCAAAATATCGTCACGCCTGCGGGTTCGATCGATACTCGCGGACCGCAGGTTTTTGTCCGTCTCGACGGAGCTTTGGACAACCTGGAGAAAATTCGCGACACGCCCATCGTAGCGCAGGGCCGGACCCTCAAGGTCTCGGATATCGCCACGGTAGAGCGGGGCTACGAAGATCCGCCAACCTACCTGGTCAGGCATGGCGGGGATCAGACCCTGATCCTGAATGTCGTCATGAAGGATCATTGGAATGGACTGAAGCTCGGCCAGTCGCTTGCGGATGCGGAAAAGACTATGGACGAGACACTCCCCGCTGGAGTGACCTTGACCAAGATCGTTGATCAGGCCGGAATCATCCATGCCGCGGTCGGCGAATTCATGCTCAAATTTTTCGTCGCTCTCGCGGTTGTCATGGTCGTGAGCCTGCTCAGTCTCGGCTGGCGCGTCGGGATTGTTGTCGCCGCGGCCGTGCCGCTTACGCTGTCGATCGTCATGGTCATCATGCTGGTCACGGGCCGGGCGCTCGACCGTATTACGTTGGGCGCGCTGATCATCTCGCTCGGCCTCCTGGTCGATGATGCGATCATCGCCATCGAAATGATGGTGGTAAAGCTCGAAGAAGGCTACGAACGCACGAAGGCGGCCGCCTATGCCTGGAGCCATACAGCGGCTCCCATGCTGGCTGGCACCCTGGTCACGATCATCGGTTTTACGCCCGTCGGCTTCGCAAAATCGACCGCAGGCGAGTACGCAGGAAATATCTTCTGGATTGTCGGTTATGCGTTGCTGACATCCTGGGTCGTCGCCGTGGTGTTTACGCCCTATCTCGGCGTCAAGCTTCTGCCCGAAATCAAGAAGGTCGATGGGGCTTACGAGCACATTTACTCAAGCCCGAATTACCAGCGATTCCGCCGTCTTGTGATCTGGGTCATACGACGCAAGTTTCTGGTAGCAGCAGCGGTGCTGGGCCTGTTCGTCCTGTCCTTCGTAGGTATGGGGTCCGTCAGGCAGCAATTCTTCCCAAGCTCGGACCGGCCGGAATTGCTCGCCGAGGTTCAGATGCCGGAAGGCACAAGCATCGAGGCCACCACACGCATCACTGCGCGGGTCGAAGCATGGCTGAAGAAACAGCCCGAGGCAAAGATTGTCACGAGCTATGTCGGCGCCGGGGCGCCACGCTTCTTTCTGGCCTACAACCCCGAATTGCCCGACCCGTCTTTCGCGAAGCTCGTGGTGCTTACACCGAGTTCGAAGGACCGTGACATCCTGCGCGATCGTTTGCGCAAGGCCGTCGCCGATGGTCTGGCACCAGAGGCGCGGGTTCGTGCAACCCAGTTTGTCTTCGGCCCTTATACCCACTTTCCCGTCATGTTCCGCGTCATGGGGCCGGACCCGGACAAGCTGAGGGACATCGCGGCACAGGTCGACACGATCATGCGGAATAATCCGCACACCCGGCAGGTTAATTCCGACTGGGGCGAGCGCGCTCCGACGACGCATTTCGTGCTCGATCAGGCGCGCCTGCAGTTGATCGGCCTCACGCCGCAGGAAGCATCCGAACAGATCCAGTTCCTGCTTCTCGGCGTGCCAGTGACCCAGATCCGCGAGGATATCCGGACCGTTGACCTCGTAGTCCGCAGTGCGGGTCACAACCGCCTTGATCCGGAAAAGCTGCGCGATATGACGATCAGCAACCGGACGGGCCAGATCATCCCGCTGAGCCAGATCGGCCATATCGAGATCCGTCCCGAAGATCCGATCCTTCGCCGCCGGGATCGCATTCCCACGGTCACCCTGCAGTCTGATATCGATGAAGACCTGCAGCCTCCCCAGGTCACGGCGGAAATCGATCAGGCGCTGGCACCGGTGCGAGCGGCTCTACCCCCTGGGTATCGTATCGAAATCGGCGGCAATGCTGAGGAATCAGGCAAAGCAAACGACGCGCTGGCACCTATCTTCCCGATCATGGTTCTCCTGACCCTGATCGTTCTGGTATTCGAGACGCGATCGATTTCGGCCATGTTCATGGTATTTCTGACCGCCCCGCTCGGGCTGGTCGGGACCGTGCCGACATTGCTGATCTTCCACCAGCCCTTCGGGTTCAATGCGATCCTCGGGTTGATCGGCCTCTCGGGCATCCTGATGCGCAACACGCTGATCCTGATCGGTCAGATCAAGGTCAACCAGGAAGCGGGTCTCGATCCCTTCCATGCGGTCGTCGAAGCCACTGTACAGCGGGCACGTCCGGTTATCCTGACGGCTCTTGCTGCTGTGCTGGCGTTTATTCCCTTGACGGAATCCGTGTTCTGGGGGTCGCTCGCCTACACGCTGATTGGCGGAACGGCAGCGGGCACCGGCCTGATCCTCATGTTCCTGCCGGCACTATACGCGATCTGGTATAAAGTTCGTCCACCCAAGGACGATGAGCCAGCAACACCGGTCGTTGCCGAGGGTTTCACCGGCGCAAAGCCAGACGAAGCGTAAATCCGCTCAGGATGACCTATGCCGTGGCGGCCAGACCGCTCACGGCATAGATCACGACTTTATCAATAAAATGGAAAGAATATGCGTATGCGAATTGTCGTAACCGGAATGGGTATCGTTTCTCCGCTTGGATGCGGGGTCGATGTGGTCTGGAATCGGCTTCTTCAGGGACGCTCGGGTATCCGGGCCATACCAGAAGGTCTCGCACCCGATGTCGCCTGCAAGATAGCCGGCCTGGTGCCCGATGCAGGAGAAGAGGCTGGCTTCGACATAGAGTCGGTTGTGGCGACAAAGGACAGGAAAAAAATGGACCGCTTCATCCAGTTTGCGCTGGGTGCGGCAAATGAAGCACTGACCCAGGCAGGCTGGCGGCCGGAAACGGAGCAGCAGAAAGCGCGGACTGCCACTGTCATTGCATCGGGGATCGGGGGGTTCGGCGCCATCGCAGACGCGGTTCGAACGGTCGAAACCCGAGGCGTTGGACGTCTCTCCCCGTTTACGGTGCCATCATTCCTGGTAAATCTCGCGGCCGGCTGGGTCTCGATCCAGCATGGCCTAAAAGGCCCGATCGGCGCACCCGCAACTGCCTGCGCCGCAGGCGTTCAGGCACTTGGCGATGCGGCGCGTCTTATTCGCGCTGGCGAAGCCGATATTGCCATTGCGGGCGGTGCGGAAGCGGCAATAGACCGGGTCAGCCTGGGTGGCTTTGGCGCAGCCAGAGCATTGTCAACGGGCTACAATGATACGCCACAGCGTGCGTCGCGCCCCTTCGATATGGGTCGCGATGGGTTCGTCATGGGCGAAGGGGCTGGGGTTCTTGTCGTTGAGTCCCTCGAACACGCAGTGAAACGTGGTGCCACGCCCCTGGCTGAGCTTGTTGGCTATGGAACCAGCGCTGATGCGTATCACCTTACTGCAGGCCCGGAAGACGGTTCTGGTGCGGCCCGCGCCATGACGACCGCACTGCATCAGGCTGGTGTGTCACCGGACATGGTTGGTCATCTGAATGCTCACGCAACTTCCACACCGGTAGGCGATCGCGGTGAGATCGCGGCGATCAAGACGGTCTTTGCCGGGTCCAATGGGCCCGCAATTAGCGCCACGAAATCGGCAACCGGACATTTGCTTGGAGCGGCAGGTGGGGTTGAAGCGATTTTTACCGTTATGGCACTACGCGACCAGATTATGCCGCCGACACTCAACCTGACCAACCCCGACCCTCTGGCGGACGGGCTGGATATCATTGGTCCACATTCGCGTGCCGGGCAGTTCGATTATGCCATTTCAAACGGGTTTGGATTTGGCGGCGTCAATGCGTCCGTATTGCTTCGTCGCTGGCATGGTTAGGTATGTGAGGTCAAGCTGACCCGGAAAGACATGGATTTTTACTGCATGTCTTCTGAATAATCTCGCTACTGCAGGCGTGAGTGCACCATCGTTTGTTCCCGATGCCTGCTTATTAGGAATCTGACGCTCGTAAATTCTGCCACGCGCAGAATTTTGAAGTGATGAGCGTCCTCAATCGGAAGATCAGGGAGCGACATCGGATGTCGGTCCCTGCAAAGAGACAGGGAGCGCAGAAACCGTGAGTGCTCGATCGGATGTAAATCCTGTGAAAGTCGCAAAGTACGACCAAACCCACGCGCCAACCGATGATCAGTGGTTCGAGGTAGCAACGCGCGATGCCCGTTCAGCATCGCGGATGCTCGCAAGAACCCGATCTGGGCCGCGAAATCAGGCGCTACTGAAAGCGGCCGCTCATCTCCGGGAGTACGAAACGGCCATACTTCGGGAAAACAGACTTGACCTTGAGGCATTTAGCGGTCCTGAACACCTGCGCGATCGCCTGGTCCTTGATCAAAAACGAGTACAGGGCCTCGCGGCAGCGTTAGAAGCGATAGCCTATCTGCCTGATCCCCTGGTCCCAGGCGATAACGGGTGGGTAAGACCGAATGGACTGCATATTCAGGAAGTGCCAGCTCCGATCGGAGTAATTGGCATGATCTATGAAAGCCGGCCGGGTGTCGGGATTGAGGCCGCCGGACTATGCATTAAATCCGGGAATGCGGTTATCCTGCGCGGTGGTAGTGAAGCGATGAACAGCACGCGTGCGTTACACGCCTCAATCATTGCAGGACTCCGGCGTGCCGGATTGCCGGAGCATGCCGTGCAGATTGCTCCCAGCGCTGATCGCGCTCTGGTTGGTAAAATGCTTGCGGCGGCAGGAGAAATTGACCTGTTGATCCCGCGCGGTAGTGCATCGCTGGTCAGGCGTGTCACGCAGGAAGCCCGTGTGCCGGTCCTGGCCCATTCCGAGGGTGTGAACCATACCTACATCCACGAAGCGGCTGACCTGGCGATGGCGCGAGCAATTATCACGAATGCAAAAATGCGACGACCCTCGGTATGTGGCGCGACCGAGACGATCCTCATCGACGCAGCACTTGACCACATCGAGCACTATGGCAGCCACCATACTGATGCAATCGTCACCGAAGACACTGCTACCGCCCGCCGTTTCCTCGCGGAATGTGATAGCGCGGTGACAATGTGGAATACGTCGACCCAATTCAGTGATGGCGGCGAATTCGGTTATGGTGGAGAGATCGGCATTTCGACTGGCCGGATCCATGCCCGTGGTCCGATTGGACTGCGGCAACTCGTGACAAAGCGTTATAATGTTACTGGAACGGGCCAGTTGCGGCCATGAGACAGGGTGCCGATTGGTACTTGAATTCTATCTATTAAGGGCATATACCCGTTTTATGCTGTCACCTTGTCATTGCACCAATCTCCGTCTGGCGACCCGCAAGGTTTCTGGGCTTTACGATACGGCGCTGGCACCGGCTGGCATAAATGTTGCACAGTATTCCCTGCTTCGCACCATTGCAGGCCACGAACCGGTCAGCCTCACGACGCTGAGCCGGATTACCGATCTTGACCGTTCGACTATAGGACGTAACGTCCGGGTTCTCGAACGTATGGATCTGGTGACCCTCGCCCGTGGAAGTGACCAAAGGGAGGCAGTAGTGCAATTGTCTGCAAATGGTAACAAGGTTTTAAGTCAGGCCACGCCTCTGTGGGAGGCATGTCAGAAAAGCGTCGAAGAACGGCTAGGCCCTCAACTTCATGAGACAGTGCGCGCCTTTCTTCAGGCCGTGTGATCCTCATGTTAATCGTTTAGCCTTATGCGGGTATATACCCGTGTATGGCACATAACCCCGTCAATTCTCACCACACATCTACTGACGCTCCCGAACCGAACATTGCACCGATTTAACAGGGAGCTTCGGCCGCCTCTCTCTCCTGCTAGAAAGGAACAGGACATGAAGTACAAGCTATTCGGCCGAACCGGGCTGCGTGTTGCCCAGATTGCCCTCGGAACCGCCAACTTCGGAACCGGTTGGGGCCACGGTGCCGACGCCCGCGAGAGCGAAGCGATCTTCTCGGCATATGCCGATGCAGGCGGTAATTTCATTGATACCGCAGACGTCTACCAGTTTGGTCAATCTGAAGAATTCCTTGGCAATTTTCTTCAGGGACGTCGGGAGGACTTCGTACTCGCAACCAAGTATACAAATGGCGCGACCCCAAATGCCAACCGTCTGGTAACGGGGAATAGCCGAAAAGCCATGGTCGCCTCGGTTGAGGCAAGCCTGAAGCGGTTAAAGACAGACCGGATCGACATTTACTGGGTGCACCATCCCGACAATGTAACGCCGTCTGAAGAAATCATTCGTGGCTTCGACGACCTCGCCCGGGCGGGTAAAATCCTTTATGCAGGGCTCTCGAACTTCCCCGCCTGGCGCCTCGCGCGTGCTGCAACCCTCGCTGAACTACGTGGAACGGTGCCAATCGCAGCAGTGCAGTTTGAGCATAGTCTGGTCCGTCGAGAAGCAGAGGCTGACCTGTTCCCCGCTTCGTCCGGTCTGGAACTCGGTGTCGTTACCTGGTCGCCTCTTGGAGGCGGCATGCTGACCGGAAAATATAGGCATGGACAGACAGGCCGGGCAGAAGCCTTAAGGGGCAAGGTGTTTCAGGCCGAGAACTCACCACAACGCTCCGCGACTCTGGATACCGTCATCTCGATCGCAAAAGAGCTTGGCGTTAGTCCGGATCAGGTAGCGATTGCATGGGCAGGAAGCCATGGCGCGGTTCCAATGATTGGTCCGAGATCGCTTTCCCAATTGACGAGCAACCTTGGCGCTCTGGAAGTCCATCTTACGCCGGAAATGTTGGAACGACTTGATGCGGTAAGTCGCCTGGATCCGGCAACACCTGCTGAAAGGGCCGCAGTGCCCTGGTCCGATGGGAAAACACAGTCAGGCGTTGTCGCCTGATTCCGAGTCCTTGAGGAACTCGAAATGCAGGGCCCATCATGCGTCGGGTTTTCTGAGATCTGGATTGGCCTACCGCCTTCTCGGTCGGCCAATCCGACGTCGACAATCAGCAGTCATAATTTCGCTTCTGAGGAAGAAAACTCCACAAAGTCTGAATTAAGTAATAAGAACGATAAGGTAGTGACAATGAATACGTCAAAACGTGGAATTTATAGAAATTTGATAAATGGCAGCCTTTACCTGGCTGTACTTATGACCTGTTCTTTTGTGGGATCTTTCCAAGCAAGCGCTGCCGATCTAACGACCGGTCAAAACACCAAGATCGCACGGGCACTCGCCGCCGGTCCACCCGGTATTGCTGCAGGTGCCGCGGTGGCCGAACCGGATGGTTCGGGACATCTTAGAGTACTGCGAGAGGGAACCAATGCCTTCACCTGCATGCCTGGTGATCCGATGACAGTGGGAAAACCTGCCATGTGTATGAATAAAGCTGCAATGCAGTGGGGCATGGATTTCGATCAACACAAGCCCCGTCCTACAAATACCGAACCGGGGATTATCTATATGCTCTCTGGCGCGACACAACGGAGTGACATGGACCCCTATGATACGCATAGTCCCCCGATTACAGTGGGGCCGCACTGGATGATTATGTGGCCATTCGATGCTGCGACTTCGGGTCTGCCAACGCATCATAAATCTACAGGCGCGTATATCATGTGGCCCGGTTCACCCTATGCGCATGTCCATATTATGGGAGTTCCATAACCAAAAGGGCCACGACGAAGTGAGAAGAGCAATTGCGATCCGTTTGTTCTGCCCGGACGTGCGAGCATAACGACAGCATTCATATCGAAAGCGAGGTGATCGAAATCATACCTTCGCGCGCGAAGCCAACTCGGGGAAGTCGCGCGCAGTCAATACGGCAATCTTTTCCCGTACATTGCGAGCGAATCCCGGCGGGACAGTGCTCGCTTGTTATGGGGCCGGCTTCCGCTGCGTCTCCTGGGCTTGAATTAAAAGCAATCCAGCCCGAACCCCGTTCTCCAAAATTGCATCAGATTCCACACCTGGCCCTAGCGTACGGGCCAGTTGCAGCGTGCCGATCATAAGACCGTAGAGTGCCTGTGCCGTAGCTCGCCGCTCTGCCGGCGTTCCGGTCGGAAGGGTCCCGGCGATTAGCTCGACAAATTTTTCGTAGCCTGCGTGAAAGATCTCGCGCGTCTCTTCCGGATGGCGCGCGATTTCCGCCGACAGGGCGGCCGCAATACAACCTGCGCCCGGGTTGTCACGATGCTGCGGGCTGAGATAACGCCTTAGCCAAATCTCAGGTGAAGCACCGTCCCGGAGCGCTCGCATGGTAGCGCTCTTGTTGTTCTCCTGGACCGCCCAAAGAGTCTGGCGGACGAGATCCTCCTTGGATTCAAAATGCGTATAGAAGGCACCATTGGTCAGCCCTGCGTCGGCCATCAATCCTGCGATGCCCGCCGCCGCCACCCCGTCCTCCCGAAAACGTCGTGCAGCAATGTCAATAATATGCTGTCGGGTCTCCTCCCGGTGCCCTTTCCGATACCGCATGTGCCGCCTTTCCCTTTCTTTCCTCTGAAATCTAGGCCTGCCCCTATTGCATTACAATCGCCATCATACATCACGGTCGTAATGCCATAGAAGACGTGACGGACTTAAAAACCCTGTCTTTAGAATGTGTTGCTTAGATACTTGAACACACGGCAGTTTGGCATTGGCGCATGGAAGCCGTCTAACCTGCTGCTTTGATAAGCGCAGTCTCCAGTTCTCGATCAAGATACAGGCCGACCTCACGGACACGCTCATCCCCGAACTGACCAAACAACGACGAAGGCCTGTCATATTCAAAGACGACTTCGCCGTTTTCCAGCTCCAACAATGCAACCCGGAGCGGCGCGTAAAGTGCAGCGCCAGGTTGATATCGCGTCATCTTGGAGGCCATAATCGGGTTTCCAATCTCGAATTGCACAGCATTGCCTGTGCGTCCGGTAACTGCCAGTAGTGCACCGTGGTCCCTCTTCAGGAATACGAACAGGGGAGGGCCATGTTTTTCATATTCTTCGACGCCAGCTCTGTCTCCGTTGGTCAAAAGGACAGTCAGGTTGTCATCCAGACACGGAATAGAGGAATCTACCGCTGCCAGAACCTCTGCAAACGGTCGGGTACAGCCGATTCTGACATGTTCCACGCAGATGGATTTTGTGACAACGTTAATATTTGCCATTGTTGGCGGTCTCCAAATCATCCTGGGCGATGGGTGTGCTGGTTACCCGCACACCCTGTATTTGTCTTCTCAAAGGAACAGGTCTTCTCCGAGTTCCTGATCAAGAAGAGCGCCGAGTTTAGCTGCCAGCGAGATGGTGCTACCGAGCGGGCTGAAGGTAACAGAGACCTTCGGTATGCTTCCATCTGGGCTATGCTCGATGACAGCCGTCCCCCGTAACGCGAGACCGTTTACGAGGATCGCGTCATACTGAAGGACACTGCGTGGTCCAAACCGCTGCAGGAATACCGGCGTTTGGGTGCCATAAAGCGAGCCAACGGCATTCACTAATCTCGTGATATTCTCGCGCCCTTTGACGGCACGCCGTAATACCGTGCTTTCCAGCTCAGCATCCGGCGCCAGGTCATCCAGAAACGGGTGGCGCGTCTGGCTCTTGTCGGTCATGTCTTTTACTCCAGTTTCAGTATTAGATCATCGATGTTCCCTTGAGCATGGGGTGCCCCCTGCCATGCTCTCCGCCCCGAAATCTAAGCATGCCTCATTGCATTACAATCGTCATCATACATTATGGTCGTAATCTTACAAAAGGCACGACCATGAGACTTCAGAACACGACTGCCCCGCTTGTCGGCAGCAATAGCGGCATCGGATCAGTAACAGGCAGACGGTTCTTAGAGGGGTGTGCAGGCGTGGCCATGGATGACGCCACTCCTGGAACACCGGCCGACGCGCCAATCCTTCGTCCCACAGCGTAGGGCGCAAGACATGGTAGACACTGAGGAAGAAACAATCGCAGGTCTGGAAAAGAGCGAACCCGTCCGCGAACAGCGTGTCGCGGACCGCAAGGCCCAGGCACGGGCGTCAATCCTGACAGGTCCGATTACGGTAACCCTTATGCGGCTGGCGCTGCCAACCATTGCAGTCCTCCTGGCCCAGACTGCGGTCGGCGTGGCCGAGACCTATTATGTCGGCTATCTCGGCACCGACGCCCTCGCCGGCGTCGCTTTGGTGTTCCCGATTTTTATGCTGATGATCACAATGTCGAACGGCGGCCTCGGCAGCGGCGTTGCCTCATCCGTCGCCCGCGCAATCGGCGGTGGACGTCAGCATGATGCTGATGCTCTTGTGTTGCATGCCATCGTGCTGGCCGCCATCGTCGGCACGATCTTCACCGGTGCATTGCTCTGGTGCGGGCCGGCACTATACACCGCCCTGGGCGGCAACGGCGCATCGCTGACCGCGGCGCTCAGCTATTCCAACACGGTATTCGGCGGCGCGGTAGCAATCTGGATCGTCAACCTCGTTGCCGCCGCCCTGCGCGGGTCAGGGAACGTCAAAGTCCCGGCACTGGTGACCCTGGTGGGCGCAGTGGTGATGATCCCGGCTTCTCCCGCACTGATTTTCGGCTTTGGACCGGTCCCGCACTTTGGTGTTGCCGGAGCGGGTCTGGCGTTTGCCCTCTATTACGCCTGTGCGCTGGTCGTACTGCTGCGTTATATGAATTCGGGTCGATCCGGTCTGAAACTGCGGTGGGTCCGCGTGGAGTGGCGACTGTTTTCCGATATCCTGAAGGTGGGGATTCCGACCGCTCTGAACAGCGTGCAGACCAATCTGGCCGTTATCCTCGTCACCGGTGCAGTCGGGCGTTTCGGTGTCGATGCCATCGCAGGATATGGCATCGCCTCAAGGCTGGATTACGTCATGATTCCGTTCCTTTTCGGACTGTGCTCAGCCGTACTGACCATGGTCGGGATTGCCATAGGGGCCGGTCATGCTTTCTGGCTTTTCCTCGCCTATACGGTGCGCACGTTGCTCGCGGCCGGGGGCGGGATTGGGGCGGTTCATGTCTGTCATGCCGGAATGACGGGTCTATCTATCATCGTAGCCGCTTCCTACGTCATCTTCGCCCCAATCTGCGGCATCGCCATGCTGTCATAGATAGTCTGGCGGGCTCAGTTACCGAAAAAACGTATCTTAAGCTGGTGCGCGTTGTGTAACGACGAGGAGTCACCTTATTGTCTCGCAGGCCACGCCTGCATGCCAATGCGCCCAATCTCCATCAACTTATCCCGCGAAGCGCCGTCCCGCGCCTGCACCGCCATACCCCGCGCCAGCGAAGCGAAGAAGGCTGCCAGTGCGTCCACATCCGTGTTCGCCGACAGTTCTCCCCGCATGACGCCTTCACGCAGACGGTCTACAATCGCGGTCTCGGACAGAGCGCGCTGTCGAGCCATCAGGTCCCGCAGGCGGACCTGACCGGGCGCGCATTGGGTGCCGGATACTGAGATCATGCAACCAGACGGCAGATCCTCACGCGTAA
This sequence comes from Komagataeibacter diospyri, assembly GCF_043995075.1. NCBI lineage: Bacteria > Pseudomonadati > Pseudomonadota > Alphaproteobacteria > Acetobacterales > Acetobacteraceae > Komagataeibacter > Komagataeibacter diospyri. Next base: position 136,451 of record NZ_CP171837.1, on the reverse strand, counting down.
ACTCGGTGGCCGCCGCATTCAGCAAGCGCTGGAAGGTCGTCCGGGTATCCGTGTTGCCATGCAGGATATCTAGAAACCATGCGCCGCTGGCCTTCAGATAGGCATCGGTCGCCTCCTGGTACAGTAGTTCCTTGGAACCAAAGGCATTGTAGAAGCTTGACGGACTAATACCCATGGCACCGGTCAGGTCGTCGAAGCTGGTACCCTCATAACCCCGGTCCCAGAACAAGCGCATGGCTGCGCATAGAGCCTGCGCACGATCAAAGGATGGGGGCCGACCACGGCCCCGTCGTTCGCCATCAGTTTTTTTTGGTGCCATCGCTCCATAAATCCTTGAACGCGGGATCACGTCCCTCATATCCCGTATCTTGGAGCGGACGCTCCAAATTTTAAAGCCTTCCATTTCCCCAACCCGGACATGAGCATCTCACGTCGAGCCCGGTCCGAGCAGACAGGTACAATCCAATGAGCAAACTCTCAGGAAAAGTAGCAATCGTCACTGGCGCCTCCAAGGGGATCGGTGCCGGGATCGCCAAGGCGCTAGCGGCTGAAGGCGCCGCCGTAGTCGTCAATTACGCCTCCAGCAAGTCGGGGGCCAATGACGTGGTGGCAGCAATTACCAAGGCCGGCGGCAAGGCAGTGGCGATTCAGGGTGATGTATCGCGCAGGGAAGACGCACAGAGCATCACAGATGCCGCCATCACGCATTTTGGACGGCTGGATGTCCTCGTCAACAATTCAGGCATCTATGAAATGATGCCGATTGAGGAAATCACCGAGGAGCATTTCCATCGGCAGTTCAACGTCAATGTGCTGGGCACCTTGCTGGCAACTCAGGCGGCAGTACGCCATCTGGGTGCTGGTGGCAGCGTCATCAATATCAGTTCGGTCGTCTCACGCATCACGCCTCCTGGCTCGGCGGTCTATAGCGGGACAAAAGGGGCTGTGGACGCCATTACCGGCGTACTGGCGCGCGAACTGGGGCCCAAGCGGATCCGCGTCAACGCCATCAATCCAGGGCTGGTCGAAACGGAAGGCACCCGGAGCGCCCATATCGTTGGCTCCGATATTGAACAGACCATTGTAGCGCAGACGCCGTAAGCATCCGGTAGAAGCCGCCTTGTAGACTGATAGGACCGGATATCTCTTCTGTGCATGGACGATTTTATCGAGAATGAACACGAGACAGTCGCAGCGAATGTCGCAGCGACTGCCCGGAAAAACCATGCAGCAATCGAGATTGTGGGGGAACGCCGCCGGGCCTATACGCCCGCTTTTCGCTCCCGGGTTGTAAAAGCCTCTTTTGAAAGCGGCTTTCCCGTTCGTGAAGTGGCCCGCCAGCATGGGATCCATGTCAGTCTTCTCTATCGCTGGCGGCAGGAATGCCGTCGGCGCAGCAGACGGCCTGAAGAGGGACCCCTTGTGCCTGTCAGACTGGCAGAACCGGTTGCGCAGGAAGGTCAGGCGCCAGGCCAGATGGAAATTACATTCCGCGATGGCAGCATCCTGCGTTTTGGTCACGATGTTCCACCCGAGAGGGTTGAACGCCTGATTATGCTGCTGCGGCCATGATCCCGGTTCCTTCCGGTGTCCAGGTCTGGCTGGCAACGGGTGCGACCGACATGCGGCTCGGCATGCCGGGTCTGGCCCTGAAGGTTCAGGAGGCCCTGGGGCGCAATCCCCATGCGGGGGACCTGTTTGCCTTCCGGGGGCGGCGCGGAGATCTGCTGAAAGTGCTCTGGCACGATGGACTGGGCATGTCGCTCTACGCCAAACGGCTGGAGAAAGGCCGCTTCATCTGGCCATCGCCCGCAGAGGGCGTTGTTGCGCTATCACCCGCGCAACTGGGTTACCTGCTTGAAGGCATCGATTGGCGGCATCCGCAACGGACATGGCGGCCTGATGTCGTGGGCTAGCGCAGAATTGAGGGATGGGCAGGTGAATTCCAGTACCCCACCACCAGATAATATGGCTCTCTTGGGGCATGGAGGATGTGCGCGGAAAAATCGGTGACCTGCAGGCCGCTCTCGCGGCATCTGAGGCTGCCCGTCGGGCGGCCGAAGCCATGGTGACCCATCTGAGGCTGATCATCGCGAAGATGCGGCACGACCGTTATGGCGCCTCGTCGGAACGTGGGAAACGGCTGCTTGACCAGCTTGAACTCGAGCTGGAGGATCTGGAAACGGGCATGGCCGAGGATGACCCGGCCAATGGACCCGGCACAGCGATCCCGGTCACTGATCCCAGCCCACAACGCCATGCCGGACGCAGACCCCTTCCGTCAGACCTGCCGCGCGAGCGCGTTGTCATTCCTGCCCCCACGCAGTGTCCCTGCTGTGGTTCGGCAAGACTGACGAAACTGGGCGAGAGCATCACGGAAACCCTTGAGGTCATTCCGCGCCAGTTCAGGGTTATCCAGACAGTGCGCGAGAAGTTCAGCTGTCGGGACTGCGAGACCATCACCCAGCCGCCAGCCCCATTCCATCCCCTTGTCCGCGGACGGGCGGGACCGCACCTTCTGGCCTCTGTCCTGGTCGGGAAGTTTGCGGACCACCAGCCCCTGAACCGGCAGGCGGCAGCCTTTGCCCGTGAAGGAATTGCGTTGGATACGTCCACCCTGGCTGACTGGGTCGGGGCCTGCACCGCAACACTGGCACCGCTGACGGCACTGATCAAAGAGCATGTCCTTGCTGGAGAACGGGTACATGCCGATGATACCACCGTACCGGTTCTGGCCAGCAGTCGTACCGTGACCGGGCGGTTATGGACCTATGTGCGCGATGACCGCCCCTTTGGTGGCCCGGCGCCTCCTGCTGCCTGGTTCGGCTACTCCCGCGATCGCAGGGGCGAGCATCCCACCACTCATCTCGATGGCTGGAGTGGCATCGTGCAGGCCGATGCCTACGCCGGCTACAATGCCCTGGCAAAGCCGGGACGGCAGCCTGCGCCCGTCACGCTGGCGGGCTGCTGGGCGCATGCCCGACGCGGCCTGTTCCGGCTGGCCGAACTGGGCAGGGCACCTCTTGCCGTGGAAGCCGTAAGGCGGATCGACTGCCTGTTCGAGGTGGAACGGACCATCAATGGTGTCGTGCCACAGCAGCGTGCTGCCCTGCGGCAGCAGTTCAGCGCGCCTATCGTTGAAAACCTGATGCAATGGATGCGTGACAGCTGCAGCCGCATGTCCGGAAAATCACCCGTCGCGCAGGCCATGGCCTACATCCTCAGACGACCGGATACCTTCACGGCGTTCCTCCATGATGGCCGGATCTGCCTGACCAATAATGCGGCAGAACGGAGCCTGCGTGGCATCGCCGTAGGACGCAAGGCCTGGCTGTTCGCGGGTTCAGACCGCGGCGGCAGGAGAGTGGCTGCCATGTATTCCCTGATCGTCACTGCGAAACTCAATGATGTCGATCCCCACGCCTGGCTGGCTGATGTCATCGGACGGATCAACGATATTCCCCTCTCCCGGCTCCCCGACCTGCTTCCCTGGAACTGGAAAAACACCCGTCACGCCAATCATACACAGGCGGCCTGACGCATGCCTGCGGTCCTCGTCGGATGCTTACCAGACGCCTCTTGGCCGCGTAGGACAACCGGAGGATATCGCACAGGTCGCTGTCTTCCTCGCCTCTGACGATTCCAGCTGGTTGACTGGCGATCATCTGATCGCATCGGGCGGCCTGCGTTAAGAAAAAGCCAGCGGTCCGATGCTGGGACATCGGGCCGCACCCGCGGTTTTCAGTCGAGACAGCCGCTAATCCGGCCGCGTTAAAGGCTATTCTTAATGCGGCAGCAACCGATCTGACGGTGCGGCTCATTCGCGTCGAGTAACTGATTGACGTCTTGTAGTCCCTGTCATGGGTATTTCACTGCAAAAAAGCACTGCGTTATGCATTCTTAGACCCGCACATTTTTCTCCACTGTTACCTGCCAGACACGTTCATTTTCTGGATATGCTAAACGATGGTGCATGCGTGACCACACAATCATTGTCGCGTTCCGTAACGGGTGATAGCATGATCTCTAATATCCAGAAGATCAGCAAGACGCACCAGATCGGCAAGCGACTGTGCTGCCATTTTCTTCATTACGTTAGCTCTATGAATTTTTACCGTTATCAAACTGAGACCCAAATCGCCCGCAATTTGTTTATTCATCAAGCCACTCGCGACTAACGCCATGATCTCTTTTTCACGTGGTGATAGGCTAGCGTAGAGTAGTTTTGTTTCACTGAGCTTCTTCTGTTCTTCCGCATAGCGCCCTGAGGCGCTGAGTGCGTCAGACACTGCGCGGAGCATAGCCTCCTCGGTGAACGGTTTTGCCAGAAAGTCGATAGCACCAGCCTTCATTCCTTTGACGGTCATCGGAATATCGCCGTGGCCAGTTATTATAATAACCGGAATGTTCGCCCCGGACTCCATGAGATACTTCTGAAAGTCGAGGCCGTCGGTGGCCCGTAATCTTACGTCCAGGACAAGACAGCAAGGACTAGGCGGAAGTTGGGCTTCAAGAAATTCCGAAGGATCTCCAAAGGTTGTAACCCTGAGATCAGCAGACCGAAAGAGACTGTCGAGCGACGCCCTTATGTCCGCATCGTCGTCAATGACGAGTACATGACCATTAGCTTCTTCGGGCATGCCACCCGCGGAAGATTTAGTTTCCATGGGATGATCCTGCAGCGTTTAACATCACCGTTACGTTGGCGCCGCAAGGGACTCTGTTTTTTGCCTCAATGGTTCCCCCGTGACTTGTGATGATTTCACGGCAGATCGAAAGACCCATTCCCATGCCTTGGGTTTTCGTTGTGACGAACGGTTCGAAAAGTTCAGTCGGGTCCAGACATGAGAAACCAGGACCAGAATCTTCAAATGTCATGCGAATTGCATTAGATCCGGGTTCACCGTCTGCAACCATGATGTCGAGTAACCTCGGTCGTTCGGTAATTGTCATCATGGCCTGAATGGCGTTCATCATCAGATTCATGATGACCTGCTGTATCTGTACCTTATCGCCCGAAATAGCCGGTAAGCCAGGCGATACCATGACGCGTAACTCGACATTTTTCGAAGATAATTCACCTCTTAGCAGCAGGATAACCTCTTCCAACAAGACAGCGGGGGAAAGAAGAGCCCGGCTGGCAGGTTCCTTCCGTGTAAGGGATCTGACGCGTTTGATTATCTCCCCAGCGCGCGAGCCGTTGCGCACGATCTGGTCAAAACAGGACAAAGCTTCGTTGATGTCAGCTTGTGGTCTTTTCAGCCAACGTTGGCCTGAACGTGCAAATGTAATGATCGCGGATAGCGGTTGATTGACTTCATGTGCAATCGAAATGGCGAGCTGCCCAAGCGTCGTGACACGGTCAGCATGTGCGAGTTCCGATTGCGCCACCCGCAGTTTCATCTGCGCTTCATTTCGCTCCGTGATATCCAAGGCCATCACGAGAACATGTCGGTTTTCCACGTCGTTTAATGGCCGGGTCACACGCAAAAAGACATCACGTGTCGCATTATTGCTGCCGTTAAACGTTGTTTCGATTTCATATTCGCTGTAACCTAACGCCAGCTGTCTTAGAACTTCACGAAAGACCGCCTGATCTTTGAAGAGACTTCGGAGCGAATTACCAGTAAGATCTTGTGGCGACGATGCACCCAGCAAGAGAGCTGCGGCTCCGTTTGCATCGCGAATATATGGATAATCCTGGAATTTATCCACGCGCGCGTCCCACAGTACAGAACTATGTGTTTCCCAGTCCTTGATTAATATGTTCATAACCGAACAGTCGACTTCAAAGATGGCGGACCCGACGGCCTGAAAGATCGCACTATATCGCTGCTCTGAACGCTCACGTTCCGCAGTCGCCTTACGTTGTTCGGTCAAATCAGCCCCGAATTCAATAACGCCGCATTCTCTCCCGTCGCTATCGATCCTGACAATCCATCTTGTGTCGATTACAATGGTTTCCCCGGATCTGCGATTACGGGTAATCTCGCCGTTCCACTGCCCAGAAGACTTCAGGTCGTGCGCTGCATGAGCAGGCAACGGACTGCGCCCCAGTAAGTCAGAACTTTTTTTTCCAACCGCCTCGTCTTCTCGCCAACCATATAGATGTACTGCACCATCATTCCAGTAGGTGATCGTATCGTCCTGATCACGAATGATCACTGTGTCGTGGGTAAGGGCAAGCATTCGCACTTGTTCGGACAGTAATGTCCTCGTTCTCCTGTTTCTTGCCGAAAGTTGTGCGGCGACACCAATTGCAACGATGCTAACGGCCAGACGAGCATATGGGCCGCCCAGGGGTTCACCGTAGTGCTTCAGCAAAAAAGACGTACAGGCCAGCGCGATGCAGCCTGCACTTGTCAGAAGAATAATTGTTACGCCGCATGTATCTGCCACCAGAAACACGACGAGGACATAAAGAACCGCAAAGGCATCATGGAATTGTGTCAGAGTATTAAGAATAAATACGCATATCGCAACAATAAAAGCGATGCATCGAGCCCCAACGATGTACGATCTTTTTGGTGCACCTCCACTCATGGCAAGGAAAGATAATACCGGCGAGAACGTCACAACATAGGCTCCCAACGTCGTCATTCTGCCTGAGTCAGGCAGAGGGGGTATAGCAGACCTTGCGGTGGAAGTGCACCACGGTCTCACCGGAGACCGATGGGATTTCTTACTGGAAAGCGTCGTACGTCAGACTACGAGAGGTTTGGTTTTCGAAAGCGCCGCTATGGTCTCGTCATCAACATTTAGATGCGCTTTCACCATATCATGTGGAGACAGGGCCAGCCACTGATTGGCCGAGAAGTCAGCAAACTGGGAGCTTTTAAACGCTTCAAGGAAAACCAGCGGTTCATCCCCGATATTTTCGAGGTAGTGACCCATGCCAAACGGGACATAACCGACGTCACCAGCACTATAGTCGAAGGTCCTTGCCTTCCCTCCCGACGCAAAAACGGTCATCCGGGCTTTACCACGGATGAAATACTGCCATTCATCGTTATTGCTATGCCAATGCAGTTCCCTTAGCCGTCCCGGTTCCACGACCACAATGGCAGCAGCGATCGTTGACGCGGCAGGGAAGTTTGTAGAATCGACAATTCTCACTTCACCCCCCGCTGCTTTTATCGGCTTCTGCTCCATGAGATGATGTGTGTACTTAACCGGGCTTTGTCCCAGTGGGGAAGGTACCCGTTCATCTTCGATCGGCCCTGGAACGGCTCCTGAAAATATCCAGCGTGAATGCTCAACATCCTTCGGAAGATTATCGAACTTCGCGGCTGGCACGCCAAAATTTTTGGCCAGAATGTGCCGGGGGGTATGGGCCAGCCAATCGCTGATCAGGAAAGTCTCATTTTCCGAAAAGCTGCCATCGTCGAAAACAAGGAGAAACTCGCAGCCATCGTCTTCCAGACCCTGGATGGAATGAGGGACACCAGCTGGAAAATTCCAGATATCGCCAGCTTGAACATCATCGATAAAGTCGCGCCCCTGTGGGTCAAGCGCGGTTACCCTTGCTTTACCGGCGAGCATCAGGCCCCATTCGGCTTCCTTATGATAATGGAGTTCACGATACCCGCCGCGATTAAGTCGCATATTGACACCGGCAAGCGTCGTTGCCACCGGGAGTTCACGCTCGGTGATTTCGCGCGCCCATCCTCCGGTACCGAGACGGTTACGCGCCGTACCGTACGAGAACTTGAGGTTGGGAATGGTTCCCGCGTCGGTATCAGGCGACGCCATTAGGTCGGGGTTCTCGCGTTCTAATGGTAGATTGCGCGGTCCGAGGACCGTGCCGCCGCGGTTCCCGCGCTGAGGCTGAGGGGTTGTATCAGCAGGGGCTTCTTTCCAAGGTAATTCAGCCATTTGGTAACTTCCCACTTTGGATTTTTGCTTGTCCGGCCGCACGCTTGCGTCTGGACGCATAACACCTGAGGGTAAGGCAAGCGAGACATTGCAGCGATTATACCAAGGTATGATTTCCTGGAGCGCTATTTTTCGGCAGTGTGCCCCATCCTTTTCGGTCAGTCGCCGACGGAGAACGAAATACTGCGACCGACAGGAGTGCCAATCCGGCGGGCACCAGCCGACCATAATAGCATCGTGCAATAACCTGCATATGTTAAATGCAATAACTTTTTCAATCAGCGAGGTAAACCGATTTATGCGTAAATTTTTTTTTCTGGCGAGCTGCGCGTCTTTGATTCTATCGCCACTTTCGGGATTTTGTGCTGACCCAGAAATTCATCATACGCGCCCGGGCGGTGAACCTGAACGTCTCGGTGATCAGGAGACAGCAGCGACTCCCCAGGAACCGACTTATTCCGCGCCCAGCGAGAAGAAGCCGCGGCACGTACTAAACCACAATCGTAAGGTAACCAGATAAAAGATGGTTACACGGAGCGATGAGAACATCGCATCCTGCAGGGCATCAAGAAGAACTTACGTCACACCCACCAGGTTCTCTGGTTTTAGACTGATAATAATAGCGGTTCGTCATGACTGCTGTCGTCAATGATCCGTGGCTACGTACATTCATGAGCGGCTGTTCAGTTAGCGTGCGGCACTACCATATGTCTGATCTGTAATGCTCTCTCGCTGCCTCCTGAAGAGATATGAATACGCGGTGACGTGATCTCGAGTGGTAAAGTTTCTAATGCAAAAGCGGTGCAATCCGACGGGCTGACCTGACAACGAAAAAGACTCTCCGAATACGGTCTCATCAAATCGGGCGTAAGCGCGCACACGGACGATCAGCGCGATGTAAGTTTGCTACTGCAAAAAATATCACAACCGTAAAGTTAATTTTAGATACCGCATCCGTGAACTAAACCTAAGTACAATAGATACTCCGAGCACCGGTTCTTATTGTAATCATGGTAACCAACGGAGAATACCATGAACCCAATGCAACGCAGAGGCTTTCTTTCAGCCGCGAGCTTTTTCGGACTTGCTGGCGCCGCACATGCCGCTACGTTCGGAAATCCTGACCGTCCGGCGCAGGGCATGCAGAATGCTGTCTCGCCTTCAAGCCGTTCCGACCCTGGGCCGAAAAATCCCGCGCTCGCCTCGCAGTTTCCGGATTTCCAGTCTCCGCCGGCAACTGACGTAGACGGTATGCCCTTATTCTGGGCTTCGTTTAACAACGCACATAAACGTATCCAGAACGGCGGCTGGGCTCGAGAAATTACCCAGGATGACTTTGCCATTTCCGAGGATATCTCGGGTGTCAATATGCGTCTCAGCGCTGGCGGCATTCGGGAGATGCACTGGCACCAGCAGGCAGAATGGGCAATCATGCTTACGGGCAAGTGCCGCATCACCACCCTTGACGAAGAAGGGCGTCCGAGCGTTGATGATGTTGAGGCTGGAGATCTCTGGTATTTCCCTCCCGGTCTGCCGCATTCCCTCCAGGGCCTTGGACCCGATGGCGCAGAATTCCTGCTCGCATTCGACAATGGGAAATCCTCGGAGTTCAATACCCTCTTGGTGACGGATTGGCTCGCTCACACTCCGCCGGAAGTTCTTGCAAAAAACTTCGGCGTGCCAGAAGCGGCCTTCAAAAACATTCCGCTTGACAACCTGTGGATATTCCAGGGCGACATCCCACCGGATCTGCCGGTTGATCGGAAAAACGCCCGGGTCGTTCCCGGTGCCCAGAAAGTCATCTACAAACTTTCACAAGCACAACCTCTGTCCCGTACCCATGGAGGGATGGCGCAGGTTGCGGACAGTCGGAACTTTCCGATCTCCAAGACTGTAGCCGCCGCTTTGGAAACCATAGAGCCGGGCGGCATGCGCGAAATGCATTGGCATCCAAACGCTGACGAATGGGCGTTCGTGATCAAAGGCAAGGCGCGCGTGACGGTGTTTAATACGGGGCCAAAAGCGCAGACCGCGAACTTTAATCCGGGCGACGTGTGGTATATTAAGAAAAGCCTCGGTCATTACGTCGAAAATACGGGAAATGATGTCTTGCAGATCATTTCGGTATTCAAATCCGATCGCTTCGCTGAGGTGTCACTGACCGACTGGCTGACGCATGTGCCGCCGGAAATGGTCAGACAGACCCTGAATCTCGATCCAGACGTGCTTGCGCGATTCCCGACCGGGCGGCCTGACTTTATGCCCCTCTGACCAACCGACCGCTCCCGCGTTAAATGGCGGGAGCGGTTTTTTCCCTTGTTATGCCCGCCTGTTTTTTTCGAAATCACGTCCTTGCAAAATGGAGTGCCACGTGTCGTTGCGGGTAAAATTTGATCCGTCTTTCATTGGGCAGGAAGTCGCGCGCCAGTGCTTCAACGAAGGGCGGAATGCAGATGAGCTTGAATATTACCTTGCTGGCGCTTCATACGCGATATGCCTGACGCTAGCAAAAGAAAAACCATGGATGAGCGCGGAGTTCGTTAATATAGGTAACACTATTGCAAAATCTGGAATGCAGACCTTCATAGATCTGATGAAAACTAACTTTTTGACGAATGTAACGCCTATGGGAACGGCGTAATGCTATAAAGAAAATAATATGCCACTCCAACAATATAGACAGATAGCGTCATGTTCTCAGAAACTGATACGTAGAATGTATAATATGTCGTATATGATCGACTCTAAGACCACCACTTCGCGCGAGCCAAATTGGTGAAGATGATTGAAGTGGTCTGATTCTTTTTTTTGCTTGGCGTTTCTTTCGGGTGCATGCACTACAGCATGCGCTCAGGTTCCCCCTGTACGCTTCTTCAGTTCCGGCGTAACACCGCAGCAGATCGTTCCGGACAGCATTGACCCAATGTCTCATTTTTCCGGGAACTGGGGAGGTGCCCGAGACTGGCTTCTCAAGCGAGGAATTGACATCCGTTTATCCGACGCAAACGAGTTCTGGGCCGACCCAGTCGGTGGAGCGCAAGCATCAAATAACTATGTCGGGTCAACGGCGGTTGAAATGCTGGCAGATTTGCATACTTTGACCGGGCTGCCTTTAGGGACATTTGACATCAGTGCCATGGAAATTCGTGGACGACCTTTCAGTAATGATCCTCTTTATGTTTTTAATCAGACTTCGAATATTGAAGCTGACGACAACACTAGGCTTTACGAGTTATGGTACAGTCAAAAATTCGCACATGGGCACTTTGCATTCAAAATCGGCAAGCTGGATCTTGGACATGACTTCATGATCAGCGATGTCGCTCTGAGCTTTTTGAATGCCTCTTTTTCATGGCCCATGATGCCCGATAACGATCTGTATGATCAAGGCCCAGTATCTCCCGTGGCGACCCCTGCAGTGAGGCTACGTTACACGCTCTCGCAATGCTGGAATTTTCTGTTTGCAGTCGGCGATGATAACCCCATCGGGGCACCGTTCATCAATACGCAGGATCCGTGGAGCCAGAATAGCGATCCGTCTGGAACCCGGTTCAACTTTTCAACAGGCGCACTATTTTTTGCAGAATCCCAATATCGTAGGCGAATAGCGGGGAAAGAAGGCATATATAAAATTGGTGGTTACTTCGATACGGGACGATTTCCGGACCAGGTTGATTCAAGCCACCTGCACAAAACCAATTGGTCCGTCTATGCCATCGCTGATCAGACCCTGCAGAAGTTCCGGAATTCAAGCGAACTCGACGCTTTCATTCGCGGTAACTGGACTGCCGATACCGACCGCAATCAGATCGTCTACGCCGTAGACGGTGGTATTGCTCTGAAGAACCCTCTTAACCGGGATGGTGATACCGTTGGACTTGGCGCTGGGGTGGGTGCCGCGAGCCACTCTTTGGCAAGAGCCGACCGGCTGGATGGCCTACCGGGGCAAAAGCGGGAATATCACCTGGAACTGACATATCAGGCGCAAGTCAATCCATGGCTGATGCTGCAGCCGGATATTCAAGGGATTCTGTCACCCAGTGGAGGCGTGCTCGACAACGCCGGCCGACGCGTCCGAAACGAAGCGATATTCGGCATCCACGGTGAAATAACCTTCTAATGAATAAATTGAAAGACTGTAAAAAATATGCGCAGACGTTCTCTACGTAAGCTTAACAAATGGCGTCACATGTCGGCTGTCCTCGCCTGCACGTACGCCTTAGTGTCTGGTCGGTTGTCCAGCGCGTATGGAAAAGAAACCCATGAGTTGATATGCCCAGGAGTGCAGGCCGGTATCATGCTGACAGTGTTTGGCACTTTCAACGGTTATCCGCATTCGGCACTCCATGACGCTGTTGTGCGCGGCATTGCATGCCCCCGTGGAGAAACACAACTACGGGCGTTTGAGAAAATTGGCGTGCCGCCCCCACACCTGAGGATCAGCGTTGAACACCCCGCTGGCCAGGGTCTCACCGGAGCCGTTTCCGTTACGCTGTTCTGGCGGGGGCGGCTTGTCCTGGGAGAACGAAAAAACCTCTCTTTATTGGCCAAAACCCGGGCTCCTTCCATCGTCTCTAGCGATATTAATGTCATGACCGATCGGTTGTGGCATGACGTCGCTGAACTCGACCGAGCGACAGGATCCGCTAAGGCGGTCGGCCCGTGACGGTTTCTCACGCCCGGCTGCCTTAGAGTGGTATGATTGAGCATAGGCGTTGCCTTGCTGTTCGGCTGACCATGCCGCTTCAGTCCGACGAGCAAATCGCGCTGATACCGCATCGCTTCCGGCAAACTTCGGCGCGGCGCGCGCGATTAGGGTCTCGCTGATACGCCTCTTCACTGACGCAGAGCTGACAGCAACGCGAGTTATGGCAACATTGCGCCGGCACAGCCGCCGCTCGAGTGCCAATGCCTGTGGCTTCAGTGGCCCTGACAGAGGGGCTGGGACAGGCCTGACGCCGACGTGACCGCCGCACGCGTTCTCTGCTGCTTATGTCAGCTCAGAAACTTAAAGCGTTGCTCTATGGAGCACATAGCGCCAGCAGGTCAATGGAGCCGCAGCGCGACTGCAGTCAGTTAGGTTAGACCACAACTGCAGCCGAGCTGAACGGGCCTAAACCGGGCTGAGCTCTCACTTTTCGACAGGTGGGACTGGGATGGCCCAGTGACGAACTGCTCCGAACAGCGACGCCATCCTTGCAAAATTAATCCAGGGGAGATTTACAGACCTGACCGCGTCTGGTCGCATTTTATCCTTGGCTGGACCGCCGTCGTCGAGACACTACGTAGCCTTCGCGGCTGTCATAATGTCCTGCAATCGGGCATTGACGCATGATTTCAGCCGACCATGCCGAACTTCGTGCGGATAGAAGACAGCTACCCAAACGGTCCAACCCAGTCACCAGATTGGGCGCGGACAATACAGCGCCTTAACTCATACTTCCGCGTACCGGTGCGTCCCAATCCGCACGCCCATTCCTGTCGATCGCGGTTCACATGAGATGATGTTCATTTATGGCACGGAGAGCCGCATGCGACACATCAACAGCCACCGTCTGGATTGCCGCAATTTTTGACTCACTAAACCTAAGTACAATGGCGACCTCAATATTATGCGCTCATGGTGCTTCCAGGTGCAGCGGCGAGTTCCTCATCCCCATGCGCGAGTCATGAGACGAAACCCGCGTAGAGACGAGGAACTTCCATGTCGGTGCGGCCTGTTATTCCCGGTCGGCCCAATCAACCGATGGCGCGCGCATAACACTGAGGAGATAAAATATGGGTTCATTTAGTATCTGGCACTGGGCACTCGTTTTCGGCGTGGTCCTCGTTCTTTTTGGTGGAGGGAAACGCCTTTCATCTACGATGGGTGATCTTGGGAGGGGTCTCAAGGTCTTCCGTAAGGAGATCAGCGATCTTAGCACCGACGATCCGCCGACCTCGCTGGAGGATAAGCGCCCTGTAGTCACTGAGCATATCAACAAAGAGGCTGTCCCTTCGTGACAGGACGGCAATGTGGTTACAAAGGAGCGTCCGATTGTTGTGAGAACGGCATGATCTTTCATCCAACGAATTGTCACAGTCTCGCCCCCATACGTTTTATACTTCGATGTGGAATTCTTGTAGCCCTTCTACTTCCTTCTGGTGCTGCCATGTCTCGACAACCTACCTCCCGTGGAGCACCGCGAAAGGAATTCATGCTCCATGCTGAGGGGCAACAAATATATGTATGCCACCGATCGGCGACAGGAGCATTAGAATGGAAGCTCGACGAACCAGCGGCAGAATTATTCGAAGGGTATGTGTACTATGGGATACATTCGGCCGGCCCGAGTTGGTTACTATCTGATGGGTCATCCGTTCGAGCCACCGTAATGGAGGTGACACAGTCGGCGAGGCATACCGACGTGCCGCAATTGCATTTGAAGGTTACGCAACATGGGGGCAGGGGACTGCTTAGTGGCGCGCGCTACGTCGACCGCGTGCAGACCATGGGCGGGGCATTGTCAGGTACGTGTACGCTAGAGGACCTCAGCTTCGGAGTGCCTTATGAAGCCAACTATAGGTTCACATTTGATTAAGAATTCTCCGCGCTGCGTATTGCCATAAAGCACAGGCAAACGATCCCTTTACATCGTGGAACGCTGGCGTGAGGCGATCGCTGCCTGCGCGGGTTCCTACGACAATCCACATGATTCTCGCCGTGCGGAGCCGTCTAATTGCTCGGTGCGACGCTGGTGCCCGTCATCTATGGCACCACAGATTTCTCGCTGAAAAGGGATATGTTGGAGAGCGGGTTTCCATATGACTAGGAGTGTGGCCGAAACTATTGACGTCTGAGAGGCCACGAATGGACCAACCTAAAAAAGTTCTGTCGATCACCAGAACTGCAGGTAAAAAGGACAAAAATACATGTTTGGACTTTCGTGGAGCGAAATTTTGGTGGTAGCAGGGCTCAGCGTAATGCTTCTGCGGCCAGAAGATCTGCCTGTCATCATGCGCGGTCTAAAGGAAGCCCGAAAAAAAATAGGTGAATTGCGTGGTGAGTTTGTCCAAAGGATTTCTGACATCAGTAGAGAACTAGAACTCAGCGAAATTCGAAACCAAGTGCGATCATTCGAGCAGTCAGTTGATCCCCGTCGCATCATGGATTGTCTTCAGCCACAGACCGAATATAGATCTGGCGCCGAGCAAAAAAAAGTCATCGTGGCGATGTCCACGCACAACACAACGAACGTGATGGCAGACCACGCCGAGCGGGTCAACGCGGTACTGCCGCCAGATCATGTTCCGCCTCATGAGCAGAAATAAGCTTCTGCTTCGGAGATTTTATGATGGACCATGTTCAAACCGCCCGCCTGGCAGACAGCCCCGTAAGCATATGGGAGCATATCTCAGAACTCAGGCGGCGCCTAATTTGGTCACTATGCAGTATCGTGGCCTGTTTTATATTCTGTTACCATTTTTCAGACAGGATATATGACTTTGTCGCAGAGCCATTAACAGCCTTACTGCGCCGTGAAGGCGATCATCCCCAGCTCATTTTTACTGCACTAAGCGAAGCTTTTTTTACATACATAAGGCTTTCAATATTTTCTTCCGTATTTATATCCATACCATTTGTGTTGTTGCAGGTCTGGATGTTCGTATCGCCCGGACTCTATCCCAAGGAGAAGCGGGCCTTTGCGACTTTATTAATATCAGTCCCCCTATTTTTTTTGTTGGGAGCCGCTTTGGCATATTTTGTGGTGCTGCCGCTGGCATGGAAATTTTTTCTTTCATTCCAGGCCGCAGGAGGCCCTGATGGCACTCAAATACAACTTCAGGCCAAAATCTCCGAATACTTAAGCCTTGTGATGCAAATCGTTACGGCTTTTGGTGCTGCCTTTGAATTACCCGTGATTTTGTCAGCTCTATGTTATCTCGGACTCATAAAGGGAAGTCACTTAAGGAGATTTCGGCGCTATGCCTGCGTGGGTTCGTTCGCCATCGCCGCCATAATCACTCCTCCCGATGTGATTACTCAAGTGTCGTTGGCTGTCCCGTTGATGCTGCTATACGAAGTCTCTATTCTCGCTTCTGGCGTAATCGAACGGGCGGCTGACAATCGCTAGCATCAGGACCATTAGATTGTGACATCGAACTGCAATGGGCAGACCGTGGCTAAAAAGGAAACGCTCCTTCGGACAAACTAGCTTTCCTGTCTGAGCACCGGGGACACAGACTTGACCATATAATCAGCTAACGCATTTGGCAGGATCGAATACCAACTGCTGCACTCTGAACTCACATGGCTATGCGGCCATTTACAGCCCGCGGTTGCAGCAGGAACGGGCGACAACGACTTGTAGTGCTCATAGAATGCGCTGTGACTTTATGATTCCGGCTGTTCTCAAGCGAACGGGGCCCACCGTGACAAAACAGCTGGCCCGGCTGGTTGTCTAGTGACTGATCTGACAAATCAAGAATTACCGGATAGTGCCCCCACTGTTCAAAGAAGCGTTCCCCGCCGGTTCGGCCAGCCGAAAATTTGTCCGAATTCGTCGCCATCTGGATTCCCATGACGGGCGATAACGCCCCGCGCAATTTTTTAACGGCGAGCAACGTCAGCGAGTTCAAAGAGTAACTTCCTGCACCGTAATCTGCCCAATAAAGCCGTGCGATCCGTTGTTCAATGCGTAGTTATCAGTAATCAATTGCTTTGAAAGGCGCCTGCCGGACACCGAGCCCGGGGGAAATGCTGCCGCAGGGTGACCTACTGGAATTCCGCTTGTCAGAAAGGCGACCTCTATCAAAACTTCACTTGAAATAGCGACATGATGCCCTGGAGATGTTCTGGGTCCTTGCCGCCGCTGATCTCCCCGTATTCATACTGCAGGGTCATGCGGACAATCGCTGTTGGCCACCAGTTCACGACCACTGAGCCGGTCTGCTGGTTCCCACCGTCAACGGGGCCCGACTGGAGGTCCACCTGCGAATAACGTGCGGCGACCTCCAATATGCCATATCCATTGCAAAGCACCGTCTGATGGGTATCGCATGAGGGAGAGGAGAAGGCTGCCGAGCGTGCTTTCCATTGCCGCGGTCGGCCGTTGATGGTGTAGCCTAACTGATCATACCAGCCGTCAAAATGCAGTAGTTCGCCGCCGGTCCGGGAGCTGGTGTCGAGCAGGATGTCATAACCTTCCCCTTGAAAAAGTAACCTTTTCCACGCGACAGCGGCCTCAACGCCAAACGCACCGCCACTGCTGGCGCCAATTTCCCCCGTATCAAGGTATTTCGATACCGTGCCAGGATCCAGTTCGGGATTATCCGACAACGCCAAAGTCGGGTCTGCGCCCTTAGCTGAAGCGGGGCGAAATATCCACTCTCCTGATAGACCAAGATGGAACAACAGGGAACGACTGCGGACTGGCAGGCCTACGAGACGAAACGCCATCGCTCGCTGGTTTCCATTCTCCCCCGGTCCCGATGTGCCTGCGGTGGCCGAAATCGCAAAATGGTAGCGGTCGCCATAGGTCTCCGCCTGGACGGCTTGGCGTTCTATGCCCGTCGCAAGATCACGCGTGATGGTTGAAACGCTTGAACGTTCGATAAATACGGTATCGCCCTGTGCCTGCATGGACTCCAGGCCGAAGCTCGGTTTAAAAATACCTGCAGTAAATACGAAGTGCTTTAAGCCTACATATGATACCTGTCCTTCAAACAGACGCATTGGACCGCCGGGGGCCGGACCGAAATCCCAAATCGCCCCGATTTCAACCTGTTTACGAATGTTCACGCGTACCCCATCGCGCAGACGTGCCGCTCGCGCCCCTGTTCCCACATGTGCAGGACCGGCATCGGCAAAACCGCCGACGTCAAGTTGATTCGTGGCATACGGCTGGATGGTGACACCGTTCAGCCTGACGGCGGGCACGCTCTGCGCTTGCGCAACCGTCGCGAACAATGAGACGGACAGAGTAGCCGCAACTTCCAACAGATATCGATGGGACAAGACTGAGACTTCCTTCCTGCACGACACAGCGCGGCCTATTTCTGAATCGCCAGTATGAAGGAATCGCGTCGCCGTCAACCCCGCGTGAACCGGAAGAACTAAAGGTTCGCTACCCCGCACGCATCACTATTACCCTTTGTCGCAGAAACCGCCGTTAATAAGAGAAAAATGAGATCATAATATTTTCGGCAGGCCGACCGAGACATCATAGATGCTACAGAGACCCATTACCGATGGAAGTGCACCAGTCGGCTCGACTCTATAATTCACCGATGAGAGCAATCGGGCCGTAGCAACATATCATGCACCCGTGCGGCGCTTATGGAGCCTCAAGGTGTATACGGCCCTGTCTCGTATCCGTTGTTTGGATAAACAGCAGGTTCCTCTAACCCATAATTTAATATGCGTGTCTGTGGCCTCGTGACATACTTTGACATATTTCATCCATCACAGACTGGAAAACCGACATGGCCCATAACCAAACAAACGCAGATCCTGGTCCTCTGGGCCTCATGGGGTTTGGCATGACTACCGTCTTGCTCAATCTACATAACGCCCAAATCGTGCCAATGGGCGGAGCGATCCTTGCTATGGGACTAGTATTTGGCGGGGCTACCCAGTTCGTCGCAGGCCTTTTGGAATATTTCAACAACAATACATTCGGTATGACAGCATTCATGTCCTACGGCGCGTTCTGGGTATCGCTGGTCGCGCTGCAGATTCTGCCCCATTGGGGCCTTGCACCTGCGTCTTCGCCTAGCCTGATGGGCAGCTATCTCCTGATGTGGGGTCTGTTTACCGCTATCATGACGATCGGAACGCTGCATGCCTCGCGCATGAATCAAGTGGTGTTCGCCAGCCTGATGCTGCTATTTGTGCTGCTGGGCTGTGGCGAACTCCTCGAACAGCCGACGTTGACGGTCGTGGCGGGATACGAGGGCCTATTTTGTGGGTTTTGCGCAATTCTCCTGGCGGCGAAAGAACTTTTTGTAGCTCAGTCTACCCACAATACTCCGGTAACTTTTACTGTCGCAGCTGTAAGCGCCGAGACCGCAGTCTAACAGGCAAGCTCTATATAACTTGCTCCGTATCAGATTTTTTATTTCCCTAACATTCTCCCGCGGAATGTGACCGCCCTTTGGGGCGGTTTTTCTAATCGAACGTACCGTGATGAGCAACTACGTATCTGGTCGCTTGTTTGGCAAGGACTACGCGCGACGGGTGAATCGTACCGCGAGAGCAGATTATGATTTGCACAGCATTCCTTCAATATGGGTGTGCACAGATTATGCCAGCATCTCTTCAGAACGTGCGTTTCCGATTCCTACCGGTCTAGTTCTCGATATGATTCGTCTTCTGCAAATACGCTGAATACAAGGACCCAACTGCAGCAGACGTGAGACGCGCAACAACATTATCTGCTCGACTGGTAAGCAGTATAGGCACCTTCGCACCTAAAACGACGCCAGCAGAATCTGCATGCGCCATAAAAATAAGGCTTTTGGCGAGCATGTTACCCGCTTCAAGGTCGGGCGCGACAAGGATTTGGGCATGTCCCGCCACTTTAGAAACAATTCCTTTTATTCTCGCCGCACTTTTGTCGATCGCATTGTCCATCGCAAGAGGGCCATCCAAAAGCGCCCCTTTAATCTGTCCACGCTCCGCCATTTTGCAAAGGGCAGCGGCGTCGACTGTGCCCAGGACCCGCGGATTAACCGTTTCGATCGCAGAAAGTAAGGCCACTCGCGGAACACCTAGCCCCAGACCATGATGAAGATCTATCGCATTTTGGACAATATCCCGCTTGGCAGCCAAGTCCGGAGAAATATTTACCGCTGCATCAGTAATAAAAATAACGTCTTTGTATCCTGGCACGGTGAGAAGGTAAACGTGGCTCATTCGACGTGTCGTTAGGAGGCCATTTTCGGGATCTACGATTTCATGCATTAAAATATCGGTATGGATGCTCCCTTTCATTATGCCATGCGCGTGCCCCGAGTGTACCGCCTTCACAGCCAGCTTTGCGGCCTCGCCAGGATCGCGGGCCTCCAGCATATCAATTCCGTCTGTCTCTATCCCGGAGCACTGCGCGACTTCACGAATTCGCCCTATGTCTCCGATGAGAATGGGTCTGATAATTCCGCGTTTTGCGGCAACAACCGCACCAGCCAAGGCATGACTATCACACGGCCACACTACTGCGTAGGAAACCGTCTCCGTAGATTTTTCTGCTTCTGCAATTAGTTTCTCAAATGTCCTGCGGTGTCTTCGTCCGTGGAAGACCGGTATATCGTCAGTGGATTCCGAATTCATAGTGTTAACGGTTCTATCGGCCATCAAAGATACGTCCTTACTCGCTCGCTCATAAAACATATGCCTCGCCACGCTCACACGGTAGCAAGCGGAACATTATGGATTAGCGTTCGGCACCCACCACACAGCCATCTGGCTTTTAACAAACTCTACCGATCAATGATGGACACGCCATCGATACTCCATAATGCCGCAAGACTGTAAGAGCAATGAAGACGCTGGCACCGAGAACACCCGGTTGTCGCCAAAAATATTGCTATCAAACTCGCGCCCCCTCCCTCATATTGCTGCCGTCCTTCGACTGACGCCGATGACGACAGAATCCCCCCGATAAGTACAACATGCGGGGACGAAAATTATGCAACTTGCGTGAAACAAAAAAACCGCCCCCCTTTTTCAGCCGTGAGTCAGGGCGCTTTTTGTGATCGGTAAGCATCGGAAGGCCAACTAAACTGGTGCGCGTTTGATCCAGAAAAAATCCGCTTTATCAGCATGACACCTGCACATTTTTTGGATGTCCGTGAAATATTGCTTCCTCGGATATTTGTAATTCGGGTCTCATAATTTGTGCGATGCGCGGGTAGGAATATGTCTGGAGCGTTCCGCTGGCATCGATGGCGACGATTTAAAACGGTTTTTTTCACCCATAAAAACATCACATAATTTATATTCACGACGGTATTGATATGTGTCAAAAGATTGCTGGACAGAGCCATGATAATCTCGTTTTCTGCATGCATCGAAAGTGCCGCCAGCAAAACTGCTAGTCGCTGCTCAACGTGCCCAGTTGGCATAAAGGGTGAAAACCATGGTTACGACGTCATCGAACTTAAAGCCCCTTGACGGAATCAAAGTAATTGATTTTGGAGGGGTACAGTCAGTTCCATCAGCTGCGCAGTTGTTAGCGTGGTACGGAGCAGACGTTATCAAGATTGAGCGTGTCGGTGTCGGCGACATCACGCGCCGTCAGTTGCGTGACATTCCTGACGTAGACGCGCTGTATTTCACAATGCTTAATTGTAACAAGCGCTCCATCGAACTGAATACCAAGACCCCCGAAGGTAAAGCGGTGTTCGAAAAATGCCTTCAGTGGGCAGATATTCTGCTGGAAAATTTCCGGCCTGGTGCCATGGAGCGAATGGGTTTTTCGTGGGAATACCTCCAGAAACTTAACCCGCGCCTGATCTACGGAACCGTTAAAGGATTCGGAGATAATTCTCCCTGGGCAGCGGTCAGCGCCTATGAAAATGTCGCTCAGTGTGCCGGTGGGGCGGCATCCACAACGGGATATTGGAACGGCGCCCCGCATGTTGATGCCCAAGCATCCGGTAACAACAACGGTCCTCTTGTTAGCGCTGCAGCGCTGGGCGACAGCAATACCGGCAACCACTTGCTAATCGGCGTTTTGGCCGCGCTTTTTGGCCGAGAGCGAACCGGGAAAGGCCAGAAGATCAGCGTCTCGATGCAGGATGCTGTGCTTAATCTTTGTCGCGTGAAGCTGCGTGATCAGCAAAGGTTAGAGCGTGTCGGGTATCTCGAAGAATACCCGCAATATCCGGACGGCAAGTTCGGGAATACGGTACCTCGCGGCGGTAACGCGGGCGGCGGCGGCCAGCCTGGCTGGATTCTCAAATGCAAGGGATGGGAGACGGACGAGAACGCGTATATCTACTGTACTGTGCAGGAGCAGGACTGGGGACCGACGTGCGAAGCAATTGGCAAGCCAGAATGGGCTACAGATCCGAACTACAGCACGGCGAAGGCGCGTGAGCCTCATATGTTCGAGATATTCGCCGCAATTGAAAATGTCATCGCTGATAAGACAAAATATGAAGCGGTAGCGCATCTTGCTCAATATCGCATACCGTGTTCGCCCGTACTTTCCATGAAGGAAATAGCCGAAGCTCCCGATTTGCGCGAATCTGGCACCATTGTCGAAGTACAGCAGCCTCAGCGTGGATCGTTTTTGACGATCAACCCAATCAAATTCAGCGGGTTTACGCCTGACATTAAGCCCGCACCACTACTGGGCGAACATACTGATGAGGTTCTTGCAGAACTCGGCTACAGCGCTGATGATATTAAAGATCTCAGGGCAAAAAAAATCACTTGTGCCTAACGGATCTACTGTAGTCCGCGACCGCATCAGAAAACCATAGTTCCTCGCCTGGTCTCATCATGATGCGACCAGGCGAGGGCGGAGAAAGATATATGACCGACCAGACGGCGCCCGGTGCGCTCACCGACGGTTTTCATCTCGTAATCGAAGCCCTCAAGCTGAACGGGATTACCACGATGTTTGGTGTTGTGGGGATTCCAATAACCGATCTTGCGCGCCTTAGTCAGGCCGAGGGCATGCGGTTTATCAGCTTTCGACACGAGCAGCCCTCGGGCTATGCTGCGGCGATCGCAGGCTATTTGACGAAGCAGCCTGGTGTTTGCCTGACGACCTCTGCTCCGGGATTCCTTAACGGGCTGGCAGCCTTGGCGAACGCCAACACCAATGGCTTCCCGATGATCCTCATTAGCGGTTCGAGTAATAGAGCCATCGTTGACCTCCAGCAGGGGGATTACGAAGAGCTCGATCAGATGAATGCGGCCAAGCCTTTCGCGAAAGCCGCTTACCGCGTAGATCGACCTGAGGACATTGGCACTGGAGTTGCGCGCGCCATCCGCACGGCGTTGTCTGGCCGTCCTGGAGGCGTCTATCTTGACCTTCCTGCCGCTGTGCTCAGTTCCACAGTTGACGCTCAGGTAGGCAGCGCGTCTCTGGTTAAGGTCGTTCACGCTGCGGCTCCTCAGCGCCCAACGATAGAGGCAGTTGAACGGGCCGCTACCTTGTTGGCGCAGGCGAAGCGTCCGCTCATCCTCCTCGGAAAAGGTGCTGCGTATGCTCAGGCTGACACACCCATCCGGGATCTAGTCGAAAAGACCGGCATTCCGTTTCTACCGATGTCAATGGCAAAGGGCCTGCTGCCGGACGGACACCATTCGTCAGCCGCATCGGCGAGGTCGCTTGCACTCAGTCAGGCCGATGTAGTGCTGCTTATCGGTGCTCGGCTCAACTGGATGCTTGCTCATGGCAAGCCGCCACAATGGTCTCCTACCGTGCAATTTATCCAGATAGAAGCCAATCCGAGCGAGTTTGACAGCAATCGTCCTATTGCTGCCCCTCTGCCTGGGGATATCGGCGAGGCCGTGATCGCTCTCAATGCGGCTCTGGCGGAAAAAGGAGTCAAGGCCGATCCTGCATGGCTCGCGGTATTGGATGCAAAGCGCCAGCAGAATGTCGCAAAAATGGCCTCACGATTGTCAAAAGTCACCGATCCCATGAATTTCTTCACCGCGCTAAACGCAATCAAGGGTGTACTTGAGGGACGTGATTATTACCTCGTCAACGAGGGCGCCAATACGCTGGACGTGACCCGTAACGTCATTGATATGCATCTGCCCCGTCGGCGTCTCGACCCAGGCAGTTGGGGAACGATGGGCGTTGGCCTCGGATACGCAATTGGAGCGGCCGTAACAACGGGCAAGCCCATCGTCGCAATTGAAGGCGACAGCGCTTTTGGGTTCAGCGGAATGGAGGTAGAAACGATCTGCCGCTACAAGCTGCCGGTCGTCGTGATCATCTTCAACAATGGTGGCATCTATCGGGGCGATGACGTGAACCGGGGTGTCGGAACAGATCCTGGTGTCACGCGTCTGGATCCATCAGCCCACTACGAAATGATTATAGAGGCGTTTGGGGGAACTGGATATAATGCAAAAAATCCCGACGAACTAAAGCAAGTTTTAGAGGCTGCGCTGACTGCTGGCACGCCGGCCATAATCAATTGCGTCATCGACCCCCATGCCGGTACGGAAAGCGGGCATTTAAGCAAGCTTAATCCGCAGAGCGCCGTCACTACCGGCAATGTTTCCCCAAACGTAATCACGAAATGAGCTGGTGTGATGACCGATGCTCCCACGATCAGCAATCCCAAAGGACCTTTCGACGGATTGCTTGTAATTGATCTTACCCATGTTTTAAACGGTCCTTTCGGGACCACTATCCTGACGGATCTCGGTGCTCGTACCATTAAGATAGAACCACCAGGACATGGTGACGACACGCGATCCTATGGTCCGTATCTCGACGACCAATCTCTCTATTTCTCTTTCGTCAATCGCGGCAAAGAGAGCATTGTACTGAACCTTAAGGAAGACACCGACCGAGCTATCTTCCTCCGGATGGTCCGGAAGGCCGATGTTCTTGCGGAAAACTTCCGGCCTGGCGTGATGGATCGCCTTGGCTTCTCCTATGAAGAACTGAAGAAGGTCAATCCCCGTCTGATCTACGCGTCATCATCCGGTTTTGGTCAGACTGGGCCGCTCGCGCGTTATCCCGCCTACGACACAATTGTGCAGGCAATGAGTGGGATGATGATGGCAACCGGTTTTCCAGATGGTCCGCCAACTCGCGTCGGCGGCACATCGCTGTCTGATCTCTGCGGCGGAGTCTTCATGTTCTGCGGCATCGCCAGCGCACTCTATGCTCGAGAGCGTACGGGGCAGGGAGCGCACATTGACGTCTCGATGTTTGATGGTACGCTCGCTTTCCTTCAGCATGCGTTGATGTGCTGGTCCGCCACAGGAAAATCTCCTCCGAGAATTGGAAACCGCCACCCCTATATGGCACCTTTCGACGTGTTTCAGGCGCAGGACAAGCCTTTTGTCATCTGTTGCGGCAACGATTCTCTTTTCCAGGCTCTGTGCACAGTCATTGGAGCGCCAGAATTAGCCGAGGATCCTCGATTTATCGAGAACGATAACCGGATGGCGAATAATGATGCCCTTAAGGAAGCACTGGAAAAGGTACTTTCCACACAGCCAGCTGATCATTGGCTGGATGTGATCCATAAGGGCGGAGTACCAGTTGGTCCATTGCTAGATATCGCCGAGGCTGCAGCGCTTCCTCAGACGACAGCACGGAACATGTTGATCAACGCAGGGGGCATCATGATGCCCGGCAATCCGGTTAAAATCAGCGGCTACGAGGACCCGCATGAACGTGGGCCCGCGCCTCGCCTGGACGAACATGGGGCTGCCTTGCGCATGGAATTCTCTGCGGCCGAGGCGAAATGACGGTCGCGTCGACAACGCAGTCTCCAGAATGTGGCCGTCCGTCACCTCCATTGCCTGTCTTGCTTCGCCGCGTGGTTGGACTGACGTTTGTTGTCTCATTCGTAGAGGTAACGGTTTATATGGATGTCGGAAGAATTTATCCGGGCATCATGACGGGAAATACGGTAGAGTTCGGTCGGTCTGTTGCCCTACATCACTGGTCGAACGCTGTGCTCACGGGAAGTGCGATCGGATCATTCTTCTGCGGCTGCATGTGTGCAAGCCTCATCCGTCGATACATGAAGTGGCCATGCTGGGAACTCCTGCTAATGGCAATGGTCCTACTTATCGTAACCTTCGTGCGCCTCTCTCCGACGCTGCAGAACCTCCTAGAATTGCCACTGGTCGCCTTGGCCATAGGCATGCAAGGAGAAACATTGACCCGTTTTGGCGGCGTATCCCTGCAAACACTTGTCGTCACGAACAACATGGTTAAATTCGCGGATGGATTTATCGGCCGTTATATAGCTGTATGGCTCGATCGGAAGCGGTTTGAGCGAACACGACCGACGCCCAAAGAAGTTTTTCTTCCAGGTGCCGCGTGGCTTTGCTATTTTATTTCCTCAATGCTTGGGGCTATTATTGAACAGATTTCACGTTTCGGACTTTTTCTCCCTATAGTGGTTTTGTTTCTAACTGTTTACGACCTGCGCCATTCGAGATACGCCTTTAACTGAGAAGATGCGCGAGTACTCAGCCCGTTTTACTTTACGGCGGAATCCCACGCCGACATCATAAGAAAATAATCAAAAGGTCTCGGGACTGCGAGGTTATATGACGCTGTTCATATCGCCATAAATAGGCAAAAGGTCTGCTTTGGCAATCTGCCGTCCCGTTTTCGGCTTTAGTAAACGCAAAATGGGAAGCGGGCAGTCCGCTAACATATGCAGTACGTAATCGAGCACGCTCGTTTATACCTTTTTCTTATTGAAATCTGCGAATGACCAGGAGTGACCGTGGCGGCTAACGTCCAGACATTCGGTCAGAGTCCAGGGCACCATCGCACCTACTTTTACGGGTCAGCATACTTTGTAGGACTCCGTCGCGCAGGATCAGCCGATGAAATAGCGCGGCGCTGATGTGAAGCAGCACAAGTCCGAACAGAAGGAAAGCCAGCACTGTGTGCGTCGCGCGGAGCCGTGCCCAAAGGACTGGATTGTGCGGCAGGATCGGCGGCAGAAGCATAGACTGTCCCCATAACGGAATAGGGTAGCCGCCGGCAGATAGCATACCCCAACCAACAAGCGGCATGGCGATCATCAGCGCATATAGCGAAATATGCGATGCATTGGCCGCAAATCTCATCGTGGAAGGAAGTTCTGCCGACAGCAAGGGAGGCGGGGAGCATAAGCGATTGGCCAGACGCACAACCGCGAGCAAAAGGATCGCGATGCCCAATGGGCGATGCAGCGTCATCAGGCGGTGATATTCAGGTCCGACGGTTGATGCCATAAATACACCGACGAACAGCATTCCAAGGATCATTATGGCCATCATCCAGTGCAGGATGCGTGACAGCAGGGAAAATGACGTCATGTTGCTCATGATTTTTTCTCTTCAACTCCAGTTGGGAGAGCCGTCATGGCGGGAGTGATGGCCGGAACACCTGGCTTTTCGCCGGAACGCAAGGCAAATGACCGCATGTAGGCTGCCGACCTAGCCTGAAGGATTGGATCACCAGACGGCGCTACGCCTACTGGCAAAACCAGAGGATCAAATGTGATGCCGGTACAGGAACCACCTTCCTCACTTTCGATGGTCATGAGAGTCAGGGTGCCCGCGTCGATCTGCCGGTCGCCTTCTGCCCAGTTCTGACTCGGGTCGTCAATAGCGTCCTGGCTGCCTGCGACCGTCACCATCAATCGCCATTGAAGAGGATGAACATGAATGTCATCGATCAATTGACGGAAAAGGTAATCGGGAGCGTCTGGATGGCTGTCGGCTGACGCAACAGGCTGCACAGGCACCATGGTCCAGCGTACGGCTGTCTTCGTGCCGTTCTCCGCCACGAACAAGAAACTGTCGAGACTGCGATAGCTATCATCGGCAAAACCCGACGTGAGGGGACGACGCCTGACCTGCTCGATCGCCCTCTGCGCCTGCAGACGACTCGCACCAAATGCCTTCATCCGTAGGGGATCTGGCTTTCCGGTCACAGGATCTGGGCGCGACGCGAGCTGGAGGTCACGAAATTCCTGCGCGCTCCGGACGGGAAAAACGGGGATGTCGTTAAGGCCCATGCGCCATTCCTGGCCGTTGGGCAACATGAAGCGCAGCGCCATACTCCGAACTTTTGCCGGCGCATCGGACTGAAAAGGCATGCCGCCGGCGAGTGCAAAGCGTCCGATCACAGGAACACGATCCCGGTTCAGAACGGATGCAGCAGAGAGAGGGGTGGCGTTGCCATTGCCTTCGAACCAGCCCGCCACGCAAATGCCTTTAGCATGGTTGCGACGAAATCCTGGATGCACGCCATCTACCTCACGCAGCGCGTTCAGCAGACTGGTCTGTGTCAGACGATGAGGCGTCAGCCAGCCGCCTGCCCACAGAAATGCCAGTGCAAGCGTGACCGGCGCAGCAACAACGCCGAGCCAGCGCATGCCTGCGGCGGGTAGCGTGACAGGCTTCATTCCCAATGTACCCCTCCTTTGAAAGCGTCTGTCGTGGATACGCACGGGCGCGCGGATCTATTCCCTTTCTTAGGCTCAGGACCCATTGATTTTTGTAGGGAATTTTGATTCAGGCTCTACAAGGAGACTGAAGATGAGCGACCTGTTTTGGCTGACGGACGATCAGATGGAACGCCTGCGACCGTTTTTTCCCAAGAGCCACGGCAAACCTCGTGTTGATGACCGCCGCGTGCTGAGCGGCATCATTTTCGTGAACCGCAATGGTCTGCGCTGGCGGGATGCGCCCCGGGAATACGGCCCACACAAGACGCTCTACAACCGTTGGAAACGTTGGGGCGACATGGGCATTTTCATGCGGATGATGGATGGCCTGTCTGCCGAAAAAGCAGAGCCTCAGACCATTATGATTGATGCGACCTATCTCAAAGCACATCGCACGGCTTCAAGCCTGCGGTTAAAAAAGGGGATCCAGGGCGTCTGATCGGACGGACAAAAGGTGGCATGAATACGAAGCTGCATGCGGTCACGGATCAGAACGGACGACCGCTGAGCTTCTTCATGACGGCGGGACAGGTCAGTGATTACACCGGTGCCGCTGCTCTGCTGGACAGCCTTCCTATGGCACAGTGGATGCTGGCGGACCGGGGTTATGATGCTGACTGGTTCCGGGATGCCTTGGAGGAAAAAGGGATCAGGCCCTGCATTCCAGGACGGAGATCCCGCGGAAAGCCAGTCAAATACGACAAGCGAAAATACAAAAGACGCAACCGCATCGAGATTATGTTCGGAAGGCTCAAGGACTGGCGGCGGATCGCAACCCGCTATGACAGATGCCCCACCGTCTTCTTCTCCGCCATCTGTCTCGCCGCAACCGTCATCTTCTGGCTATGAGTCCTGAGCCTAGGGCGTAGAAAGGGTCTACAGATGAATCGAAGAAATCTTTTGGCTGGTTTGTCCTTCGCTGGCCTCATAGTTCAGTCGGGCAACCTTCCATCGGCCAACGCACAGGAACCGCCTTATGGACAGAAAATGATCGAACAGTTCGCGGCCACGCTGTCGGCACACGACATTCATGCCTTCGCAAGATTATTTTCCTCGAACTACGTTAACCACCAATTGAGCGCCGCTGCGGCTCCCCGTCCTGACGTTACGCCCAAGGACGCCAGCGTCGCTTTTTTTGCCGCACGCCTAAAGGGGCTGCCGGACTTGAAGGTGACAATCGAGGCAAGCGTAGTGAGCCGCGATATGGCAGCCGCAAGCTTCGTTTATGAGGGCACACAAACCGGTGTTTATTTCGGCGTGGCGCCAACAGGTCGACGATTGCGCTTCACATCATGTGACATTTTTCGCGTGGCCGACGGCATGATCGTAGAGCACTGGGGTATGGGCGACATCGCAGGGGTGATGACCCAACTTAAGGCTTAGCGGCGAAGCAGCCGTCCCCATCGTCCGCGGGGCTGCGTATATTCCCGCCTTACAACCCGACAATTCTGACAACGTCGTCAACCCGTGAGACTTGCCTTTCTGCTTGTTATCGGACGGATACAGGACGTGGATCTGGATCGTCTGACACCCCAATTCAGGTCTTGCCGACGCATGGGAGTGGGGATGCGACATACGTCCTTGGATGCATGCCAGACCACGGCGTGGCACGCGCTCATTGTTGTGCCAGAACATTCGGGCCAATGCAAGAATAACGACGAAACAGACGTTGAAAGACCGCCAGCGCAATCCAGGCGAGCTGAGTTTTCCAAAAGCCGCCGTAACAACAGGTAAGGCGTTTTCCGGTTCTGTCATAGAGGACTGTTGAGTTAAGGTGATAACCAACCAAGAGCAAGCAGAACTACATGCGTAAACGCCCGCTCCTCAACTCCGAACATCTTTGTATATGCCCTAGCGAAAAGTGCTGTAAAGAATGGTCGACATCCACGAAGGCGCGTAAGCCACAAGGCTATAGACACCGCTGTGCACCGACGGTGCCCAGGTTATCCACTGTGAAAAGGATGCGGATCGAGGAAGGTGCTGTACTGGACACATCCCACGCCGCCAAGGAAACGACAGTGCAGCGCGGTCGGCCTGTCATCCTTACATCACTCGCCGCCGTGCCTGCGTTCGTCCCGTTATAGGAATCGGTATTCTGGGGATCGATGGCATTCATGCTTATCGGCGGAACAATAGCCGGGACAATTTGGTTCCTGCTGTAGCTGCCCGCCCTATACACCATCTGGTACCGCGCGCCTCACTACAGCAACTCCCTTAGTTATCCCTCTCATCTGAGAAAATTTAGTGGCATCAACCCCTGAGTATCTGCAGGTCCTTCAGGTAAGACGGCAACGAGATCAGACATGGGTTCTCGGCCGGGACACTGCCGGTCGCTCCAACGACCCAAAAGAGGGAAATGCGGGAATGGCGATAGTGTCCAGTCACCATCGATTGAGCTACGGCGTGCTTGAGGTGGTCCCGTCCGTTCGGACAGTTTTGCGGGCTTGATAAGCTATACCCGGTTGTTGTTATGCCGCCCTTCTGACGGCGTTGCTGTTGGCCATCTGGTCCGGGGTTAACCCCGGACCAGATGGCGTCGGCACGTCATGATACGCCTCATCGGGCGTTCGTCCAGCCAGCGCCGTATGCGGACGCCTTTCGTTATAATGGGCGATCCATCTGCCAAGCCCGGCCCTCAGCTCTGATCCGGTCTCGAACGCGTACAGGTAGACGCATTCGTATTTCAGCGACCGCCACAGACGCTCGATGAACACGTTGTCCAGCCAGCGACCGCGCCCATCCATGCTGATGCGGATCTGACGCTCTTCCAGTATCCCGCTGAAACGGGGTGTCGTAAATTGCGACCCCTGGTCAGTATTGAAAATGTCCGGGGCGCCATAGCGCATGAGGGCATCCTGTAGCGCCTCGATACAGAACTCCACGTCCATCGTGTTCGACAGACGCCAGGACAGGACCTTGCGCGTGAACCAGTCCATGATCGCCACGAGATAGAGAAATCCCCGTTTCATGGGAATATATGTGATATCGGAACACCAGACCTGGTCAGGCCGATTGATGACCAGATCCCGTAGCAGATATGGATATTTCCGATGCTCCGGATGGGGCACGGTCGTGCGCGGCTTCTGGTAGATCGCCCGCAGGCCCATGATCGCCATGAGCCGCCGGACCCGCTTGCGGCCCACTTCATGTCCCTGGCGGCGCAGATGCCATGTCATCTGCCGTGAGCCATAATACGGCGTTTCCAGGAACTGGGCGTCGATCAGCCGCATCAGCTCCAGATTGGCTTCGCTCTGTGGCACAGGCCGATAGTAGACGCCCGACCGGTTGAGTTGCAGCAGCGTGCATTGCCGGATTATCGGCAGGCATGCTCTCTTCGGGTCAATCATCTGCCGCCTCTGATCACGCCCAACCGAGCAGAGGCATCCCGCAAAAAATCCCGTTCCACCAGCAACTGGCCGATCTTGGCGTGCAGTTTCTCTACATCAGCAAGGCTGACTGAAGGTTCCGTTACTGACTTACCAGAAAAAAGGCTTGCCATGCCCTCGATCGCCTGCCGTTTCCATTGGGCGATCATCGTCTGATGCACGCCATGTTTCGAAGCCAGTTCCGCCAGCGTCAGTTCCCCACGGATCGCCTCCAGCGCAACCCGTGACTTGAACTCTGCCGCATACCGTTTCCGCGTAACCTTGCCCATAAAACCCGTCCTCGTTCAGGCCAGATGATAGCTTATCGCCCTGTCCGAAAAATGGGGACCATGTGTGGACGGCCCTGACGATGCAAGTGGAAAGTATGATTTTGGTGGTCGGGTGCAGCCATGTGTCCGGCCTGTTTGCGCAGCCCGGGGGCTGCTGGCCCTGATGAAGTCCGCGGATTGGATCCCTGATCACCTCTGCGCGCTTTTTCTGCGCTTGGTCCCGTCGGGTTTATCCTCTCCCCGGCCTGACCGGTTCGCCATCATATCTCACCACTCCGCACATTCACCTTCGTCGCTTTTGGTGTTCGACGAGGGCGAATCTCTGAATTCTTTCAGGCGCTCCTGGCGCTGTATACATTGCCCGTTGTGAGGAGTGCCCAGACAATCCTGGCAGTCTTGTTGGCGAGAGCGACAGATACGACACGCGCCGCCTTCTTCTCGAGCAACTTTGCGGCCCATTGACGACTGGCGTTTTCCTTGCGTGCAAGACGGATCACCGCCGTGGCGCCCAGCACGAGCAGGCGTCTGAGATAGCTATCCCCCTGTTTGCTGATGCCAACCTGTCGTTCCTTGCCACCACTGCTGTGACTTTTGGGCGTCAGACCAAGCCACGCAGCGAATTGACGGCCTGACCGGAAAGTCGAGGCATCCGGAACGGCCGCGACGATCGCGCTGGCAGTGATCGGGCCGATACCGGGAATGCCAGCCAACCGACGGCTGACACTGCTTGCCCGATGTTCCGCGACGATCTGCTTCTCGATATCGTCGATGTGTTGCTCAAGAGCCCGCAGATGCGCGACAATTTCCTGAAACAGTTTCCGAGCGGGCTCGGGCAACATCTCCTGCTCCGCATGCAGCAATGTAATCATCTGGTTCAGGCCCGCGACGCCAGCTGCCGATATAATACCGAACTCGGCAAGGTGCCCCCGCAGGGCATTGACCTGCATGGTTCTTTGACGCACCAGCAAATCCCTCGTCTTGTGCTGAAGCAACGCTGCCTGCTGAGCCGGTGATTTGACTGGCACGAAGCGCATCGTCGGGCGGGTCACCGCCTCGCAGATCGCCTCGGCGTCAGCGGCATCAGTTTTACCCCGCTTGACATAGGGCTTCACATAGACCGGCGGCATCATCCTGACCGTATGTCCGAAAGCCGCAATCGAGCGCGCCCAGTAATGCGACGTGCCACACGCTTCCATACCGACCAGGCATGGCGGGAGTGTTTCAAAAAACCGGAGAACTTCACCGCGCCGTAAGCGACGGCGTACGAGAATGTTCCCAAGACTATCGATCCCATGCACCTGAAAAACATTCTTGGCCAGGTCGAGGCCAATCGTCGAAATCGTTCCCATAGGTGGCTCCATGCGTTGTAGACGGTGACGATTTCATCCTCGCACATTTCGTGCGGGGGCCGTCCACAACATCACCTCTTATCCAGGACATTCTGGCGCTGAGTGAGCGCCGAGCATAATCTATCTCGCCATCGCAATCATCCAATCACGATAAATCCCCGCAAGCCTTAAGTCGGCGATGCTTATACACTGTAAATGACGAATCACTGGAGAGCGAACCCCAGCACAGTCATGGAATTCTGAGCCGAAAGGGGCTTCTTGAGGAGTTCCGCTGCTTTTTTTGATCGGAACTCCTCGTCCAATAAGATAGCCTCGAAGAGGCGATCCAATCCTAACTCATATGGTCGCGTCACATCGGCTGTGAAAAGGACCTCGAACACGGTCACGAGATATTCGTTCAAGTTTAGGATCAAGGTGCCAACGTTTGGCGAGGGATCAGCGCGGTGGACGATCCTATTGCGTTCCCGGTAGATTCTGCGGAGCTGCCACCCAACCCGCTGGACGTGAGCGTCCACTACTCGTTGTAGGTCCCGGACATTCTTTGATGCATTGTAAAGTGCGAAGCCGCGCTGTGTTGTAAGCGGACTTTTTGCTACTAGAGCACCTAGTTCTATCGACAAGGATTCGTCCTTCGGAAAACAGAGTAGCGCAACAAACCGCGACAGGTTTTCCGTATAATCTGATGCCTTGTTGAGTAGCTTGAAGAACGGTTCTCGGCCCATCGCCAGATGTTCGATAAAGGACCATCTGAATAGATTGCGGAGATAGAGATTACGCTGACACGCGAGCGAATAACGTACAACTGTGTCGATGCGTCCTTCACTATTGGACGCTGGCAGCAACCCCTCCAGCGCTGACCATAGCGTTACCAACTGCGTTGCGCGGCTCTCGGAATGGAAGGCGTTTGCATAGCTCAGCAGTGCGTTTTTGAGCCGGTTGGCATCAGGTGAAGGAAGCTGGTCCTCAAGAACTGCACGTTTCGCTTTGCCCACGACCTGAAACTGGTATGAAGCAGAGTCACGATAGCGTTTTCTAAGTTGCTCATCACGTGCCCGGACAAGATATCCTCTTTTGTTTGTCGGACTGGTTACGACAGCCTCGTCGTGCCAAGCGAGGTCGACGTCGGCGCGTGCGGTGTAGGCGACTGCGCGCACGAGCGCCATCTTCGCTTCAGCTTGTTCAACCGCACCGAACTCATCAAGCGCTCTGATGCTATGAAACAAAACAATTTTCTTGGGGTCTTCATTTGTTGATTTAAAGGCTGCGATATCCCTCGTGATCAAAGGCAGCCTACCATTGTAATCTACGAAATCGCGATCACTCGCGGCTGCCGCAAGTTGTTCCGTCACGGACATGTAGATATCGAATTCAATCGGCCGACTTGAGAACAACGCGAAGAAGGCCTGAAGCTCGCGAACCGGCTTGCTGACCAGTTCGCGATTAAAAAATCGTAAGTAGATAACGCGGGAGATGTGCCGTGGAGTGTAGCCTGTGTTTTGGAGATATGAGCAAAATGCACCCGTGAGGATCGCCATCTTCTCTTTCTGGGTCGGCCGCCCAGAAATCAATTTCTGGATCTCATCTCTACAGCGCTTGAGATAAGAGTGCTCAATCTGGTGAAAGAAACGAGCGACCGCACCAACCTTTATATCTTGGGCAACGCTGAACTTTAGCGCGAACGCCAGCTTACACCATGGCTCAGAAAAATGGGCGATCACTGTAGGATCGCCACTCCCCGTTGCGTGGAGTTCATCCAGAATCGTGCTGATCAAACCCTCGCGAAGAGACGACGCTTGGGTCTCATCCCATGTTCGCTGTACTTCCATGCAGAGATGGTATGTATTCATCGCGGGAGCACGATGGCTGTCACGAGTGAAGTCCCACACCATATCGTCGAGCATTTGGCAAAAATATAAAAGGGACTGATACTCGGGCTTCGCCGCCCACTTTTTGTCAGGAACTCTCATTCTAAAATTGATACCTTACCTTCAATGCTTATTGAGATCTGATAGCCGCTGTTTTCGATGAAGAAAACAAAACACTACTGACCACTGGATATGCAGTCGGAAACAAATAGATTTTCGTGCTACAAGCCAACGCTGTACGAACCGTCGTTCTCCGATTTTCTTGTGCAAGAACGGACATTCCGTTCTCCCCCAATAGCCGTTATCCCGACATGGCCATCATCTCGGAAGTGTACGCGTGACCCCGACTGCGGCCCTCTCCCCTACGCGAAAGCAGATCTAATGGCGAGATCCCGACCATTCCAGAGCCTCTACAACCACGATGCATTATGCTATGGGAAACTTAATCATATCAATCGACGCATCTCCCTGGCGCACCAATTCCAGCCCAGCCACAAATGTCGCAGCTACAGCCGTTCGACGACCAATGGTTCCCTCAGGCTCGGTAGACGCCATCGTGGGAACACAGTCCCATATGCTCCGAAAGGTTCCGTTCCTTATTTTTTCACGCATAAGGACCAATGCATCGGTCACACGCCAGTAGGAAGGCACATCAACCCGATAGATCGGGACGGACGTCTCGACCTGTGCCAATTCCCGTTCCAGCATACTGAGACAAGCTTCCATCAGACTGAAATACGTCCCCTGCCTGCCACAAACGGCGCTCTCCACGTCGCCCCTGCCCCGCGCAAAAACCGACGCCCCAAGCTGTGGCTTCGCTTCCAGCCAGTCCGTTGCCGCGCGCATCTGCAACAGTTCCTCAATCTGGTTTACCGTCCGGCGTGCCTCGCTCTCGGCAACCTGCTTTTCCGCCTGCGTGGCAAACAGCAGCCGCGAGCGCAGGAATACCAGCCGGGCGATCCAGATCACCCAGTCCGCGCGCTGCATGAGTGGCGTGGTCTGGGCCAGCCGCTCCGCCTCATCCACAAACTGGGCCGCTAGGTCCGCAATGGACAAGATGCCCAGATCCAGGCGCTGCCGTTCCGCCAGATCCAGCAGCAGGTCCAGCGGCCCGTCAAACCCCTCGACATGGAACTCGGGCACCACCGGGCGCGGCAGCCGACGCGGTGGGTCACCCCAGTCTTCCTCGTCAGGCAGCATTGGCGGTCTTCCCGGCATCAGCGCGCGCATATTGCGGCCGGATGTCGAAAACCAGCTCCGGCCAGTCCGTCCGCACCCGCTCCAGCGCCTGCCATGGCGTCCACTCCGCCGACCAGAAGCTGTAGACCAGCCGGCCACTGCGGCGGGCGCGCTGATCGCGCACGGCTTCGACCTCGACCCGGCGCAACGGCAGCAACGTGCCCCACTGCGCCTGCAGCCAGGCTGCCGCCACGCGGGAGTCCGCTCCTGCTTCCAGAATGGCCCCTGGAACCGGTACCAGCCGGTGCAGGTCAAAGGCGCATGACGGCGTGCCTGCTGCTTGGTGCTGCAGGGCGATCCGATGCAGGCGCTCGGATGCCTGGCGCAGCAGCCGGGCCAGCGTCACCGCCTGCGCCCCCGTCCCTGCCATCGGCGCCAGCAGGCGCGCCTGTTCGTAGTCGAAATCCACCTGCCAGGGAATGATCCCCGGGCCTTGGGCCGCCACCCGGAACCGGGCCACTTCGTCTACCGGACCGCTCACCGTCAGCATTGTCCGGATCCAGTCCGGGGTTGGTCTCAGTGTGCGTCGGCGCGCTGGCATCCGGACTGAGGACTCTGGCGGATATCTGGATTTTGTCCGCCGCGTCCGGTGGGCCGGGTGGTCTGGACGTCCCAGTGCCCGGTCTAGCACGAACCGGAACCCCGGCACCGACAGCGGATCCCCGACCGTGCCGTGCGCATCGATCCTCCGGAACGCTGCCCCCCAGCGCAGTTGCGCGGCATCGCGCCAGACGGCCCAGGATCGCACCGGACAGACGGCCGGATCCCGGCGTCGCCGCAACCGGCGCAACTGGTGGCGCCCCGACCGGGGCCGCAGCAGGGCAACGGTCATCCCGTCTGTCGTGTCGGTGATGTCCTCAACGGTCAGCCGGGCCAGCGCTTCAGCGCCGATGTCCAGCGCGGCCGTCAGCAACAGCAAGGCCCGGTCGCGCAGGCCGGGCAGGTCGGGCCCGCAGCGTCGCGCGGCAGCTAGTAGAGAAGCCGCATCGACCCCGGCCCCGGTCCGGCGCACCCGTGTGGCGGGCAGGGCGACATCAAGCCCCTCGCCATTGGCGGCACACCAGGCCGTCAGCGCCGCGCGATCCACCACCAGGCTCTGCCGCGGCCGTCCGGCCTTCGCCCGGGCCTCCAGCCACGCTGCCACCGCGACAGGGCCGACCGGAAAGCCGCTATCGACGGCCTGGGTCCCGACGAAACCACGCCAGGAGGCCGCATAGGCCCGTGCCGTGGCCGGCGACAGGCCGGTCGGCGGCCGCGCCGCCTGCAGCAATCGGCCGGTCTCAGCCATTCTGATTAGATCCCCGGTTTTCCGCCCCGAACGCCCTACGGGCCGATCCCGAACAGGCTTTCGAAGAGGACAGCCTGCCCATCCTCAGCGGGAAACCGCGCCGCCTGACCCCGACCATATTAAGGCGTTTGCGCTTCATATAATACGTCGTATCATGTTAACGGGTTTTGGAGAACGGAAAAGCGCCCAATTGATCCGGAAAGGCGCGGTTTTCCAGACTTTCTGCCTCCTTCCCTCTCCGCCGGGCAAACTCCGACCGATCAAAAGTTTACTTCCGATAAGTTATCTTGTCGGAAGTAGGTGAAAAATTCCAAAATGCCTGCTAAAATCCGAAAATGCGCCTGTTTCCGAGCCTTTTCGCCAAGCCTGTCTGCGTACCCCTTCCCTGCTGCCCAGGTGACGGCCAGGGATCCTACGCGCGGGCAAGCCTGCCATGCTGAGCGATGTCCGGATCCTCGGCTCCAGCGGGCAGGCGCAGGCCGCGCTGCATGCCCGTGTTGACCCTCTGACGCGGCAGCGTCTGGCCGAGACACAGGATCCGGCACGCTGGCGCGAAATCCTCTCGACCGCGCGGTTCACCCCGCCCCTGCCCCTGCTTCTGGCGGGCATCGAATTGCCGGACGGTAGCTATTCCCCGGATACCCCCCTCGCCCAAGGCGTGCCGTATGCGTCGGCCGCCCAACAGATGGCTCAGGACCACGTTGCGGATATCCCGTCAGGGTTCGAACTGGCCGTCGGTCTGGAAATCGATGATGGCGTGCCCAGCTTCCTGGCCTGGTTCCGGCCGCTCCAGTCCGTAGGCTCCCGTTCCGAGACGGTAGACGCAGCGCCCCCTGCGCCCGTCGGCCAGCCAGCTGCTGCCGTCGCGCAATGGTTTTCTGTCGTCTCGGCACAGCCCGTACCCGAACATGATGGCCGCCTGGCTACGGCCCGTCAGGCCGCCGATGCCTATATGCACCGCAGCAAGGCCGAGAACACGCTGCGCACCTATCGCGCTGCCGTCCGATCCTGGTGCCGCTGGGCTGCCAGCCACGCCCTGCCCGCCCTGCCGGCCCGCGGCGAGGATGTTGCCGCCTATCTGGCCGACATGGCGCTGCAGGGCCGCAGGACCAGCACCATCGACCTGCATCGGGCCGCCCTACGCTACCTGCACCACCTGGCGCAGATTGCCGTACCCACCGCCCACCCGATGGTCACCGCAACGCTCGCCGGCATCCGGCGGGAGGTAAAGGAGACCCTGCCCCGCCAGAAAACCGCGCTCACCTGGGACAGGCTGGTCCGGGTCGTCGAGACCATCAGTTCCCACGATCTGGTCGGTGCGCGGGATCGGGCCATTCTTCTGCTCGGTTTTGCCGGTGCGTTCCGACGCTCCGAACTTGCCGCACTGAAGGTGGACGACATCACGGTGGACGAGGATGGCATGCAGATCCGGCTGGGCCGGTCCAAGGGGGATCCCCAGCGCAAGGGCGCGCTGATCGGCATTCCGAGGGGCCTGACCCGGAACTGCCCGGTTCTGGCATACGAGACCTGGCTCCGGCAGGCCGGGATCACGGAAGGTCCGGTCTTCCGGCGCATCTGGTCCGCACGGGGCCGCAGGGCTGGCGCCACTCTCGTCGGAACCCCGCCCAGGATCGGGCCGCACGCCCTGTCGGACCGGGCCGTCACGGACATCATCCGCAAACGCTGCGGCGACACCCACCTTGAGGGGGACTTTGGCGGACACAGCCTGCGCCGCGGGGCCATCACCACGGGCGCAAAGGACGGGTATGGTCTCCTGGAACTGAAGCGCTTCTCGCGGCACAAAAGCCTTCAGGTCGTCGAGACCTATATCGACGAAGCCAGCATCAAGGCCCGGCACCCGGGAAGATCGAGATTCTGAGCCTGTCTTGACCCCTGCCTCCAGAGCGCTTCAACTCGCCTTCAACCGCGACACGTCAGGGCGGATCAAAGAGAGGAAACAGCGTCATGGGTTCCAGAATTCTTGTTGTCGGCGCCGGCGCCGTGGGTGGGTATTTTGGCGCCCGCATGGCCAGCGCCGGGCATGACGTGACCTTTCTGGTGCGCGAAAGGCGCCTGCAGCAGCTCCGTGCCGAGGGCCTGTGCCTGATCAGTTCCGTTGGCAACGTCACCATCGCCCCCCGGATGGTGACGGCCGGTGGGATTGAGGGTCCCTACGACATCATCCTGCTCAGCGTAAAAGCCTATTCCCTGACGGCGGCAATGAACGATTTTGCGCCTGCAGTGGGACCGCAGACACGGATTGTCCCGCTTCTCAACGGCATGCAGCATCTTGATATTCTGGCAGACCGCTTTGGTCCTGCCGCAGTCATGGGAGGCACGTGCTTTATCGTCAGCAAGCTTGATGCGCAGGGGCGCATAGTCCAGGCGGGTTCCCTCCCCCGGCTTTCCGTGGGGGAACGAGAAGGTCGTGATACGCCAGCGGCGCGCAGTATTGCGGAAACCCTGTCAGGCCCCGGATTTGAAACCGTGTGTTCCACCCACATCCTGCAGGACATGTGGGACAAATGGGTTCTGCTCGCTGCCCTGGGCAGCATCTGCTGCCTGATGCGCGGAACCGTGGAGGATGTCGCCAGCCAGCCAGCAGGTCAGGATTTTGCACAGGCGGTGATCCATGAATGTGCGTCAACGGCCGCTGCCGCCGGTTATCCCCTGCGGGGTGCCACCCTGAAGAGCACGACCAGTCTCCTGACGAAAACGGACTCCACCCTGACGTCCTCCATGTTCCGGGATCTGCTGCAGGATGCGCCTGTGGAGGCGCAGCAGATTATTGGTGACCTGGTCAGGCGGGCACGCGTCCATCAGGTCCCTACGCCTCTCCTGGATCTCACGGATCTGAATCTCCGCGTGTATGAACAGCAAAGGCATGCGTGAAAACGCCTAGGGAAGACACGAAGCACCGCAGACATATCCGCTTCGGAGATCATGCCCGCCTTGTTCGACGATAATTCTCCCTGCATGAAGAACTGGAATGGAACGTCCGACTTGGGGGAAAGCAGCATGTCCGGTTCAGGTCTACGAGGGTAGAAAAGCTGCCATTCGCACGACCGTCCTTCATGAGAGCTATACTCCCCGATGTCGTGAAGACTTTAAGGCCGACAATAGCGGCCTAAGCCCACTTCTCCCCTTGAGTGATCTAAACCACAAGATCCTGAGCAGTGAGCTCGGCAATTGTCGCCAATTGCGGAGCCAACGCTGAGGGCGCCGCCTGCAACCATGATGCTGCCGTATCGGTCGAAATCAACTCTTGGGAAGCAGCAATAGCTACCAACCCGGAGAAGCGCCCACGACGACTAATAGGAACGCTGGCGACGGGGAAATAGTCCGCCGTCCAGTTCTCGTTTGTTACCCAATAATCACCAGGTGGTGGAAGCTCGTTAGATGTGACATGCCGTGTATCGACCTCGGCACCCCAGTTGCGCGAGACATTTGCGATGTGATACTTCGCGGCCGTTGCGCCAACGCCGAAGCGTTTCATGAGCTCGATTACCTGATCCGTCGGACTTTCACCGCGTTTGATGATTTCGATTACAGCCTGACACGGTGCCAGAAAGGAAATGGCGAAAGCATTAGCACGCGCTTCCACTTCGTCGCCGCCTCCGGCCTCGGCTGTACGCAAGTCATCGTAATTGTCGACATGAAGGTGGCGCAGGCGAGATGGCGGATCCCAGAGCAAATGGCCAAGCTCGTGACACAGGGTCATCCGCCTAACCCAGACATTCTGGTTGTCGCCTTCAGTATTGACGACGATCCCTCGATCGTCACCATTAACGACCGTTGCGCCTGCGAAAGCCCTTCCCATTGTAGCCTGAATCAGTGGAATCCCCAGCTTATCAATGAGCTCGCGCACTGATGGGATTGGAGCAAGAGGATCTAGATCCAGCAGGGTGCGGGTTCGTTCTGCCAGCTCATATCCACGGCGCCACACAGGAGCATAATAGTCATCACTTGCATCAAATTGCTTGAGTACAGCCGGAACAACACCGAGCTCGACCGCGAGCAAGTTTTGCCGCGATATCGTCCATGCCGCCTCCGCAAGCTTCAGCACCAAAGTGGGTGAGAAGCGCACATGACGTCCGGCATTCCCGAGCGTCCGCAGACGGACTGCTAATTGCTGATCGGCGCTCGCATCTGCTCGGATGCCCAATTGCTCATCGTTAAGCCCAAGAGTTTGAGCAAGGATTTGCAGACGACGAATAGGCGAGATCGCTCCTGGCTGCTCAGCGCGCCTTACTTCGGCGACAGTAAGCGTGCTAGCCCGAGCCACCTGCTCTTGAGTAAGACCTAGCCTCTCGCGCTGCTCCCGTAGTGAGCGCGCAGGCTCATCAAGGCTGACACCAATGACGCTCGCACCTTCATCGACCGCCTCACGGAGTGTAGCGTAGCCAAATTGTTTTAATGCCCACCGGGCAGTCATGCGTGGTCCAGTCGCAGCAGGACGCTCGGGAGAAATTTGCGACTGACTTCTAACAAAACGACGTGAAGAACTGGCAGCCCGATCTTCTGGTGTATCGCCACACGACTCTGGACCGAACACGCTGTCAAGTTCAGCCTTCAATGGGAGATTCATTTTACCCATTGCGGCAGACGAGACCCAATACGAAAAGGCCACGCATTTTCATCGTCCCAACCATAACTCCACACCCCATAGCCCGAATTCTTAAACGCCTTAGCGACCGCAGTCATCTCTTCTTTGCTACGTGGACCATAGCGACCTGACCCCCCGTCAAGCGCAACTGCATCGTTCTCGACAAAGACAAGCTGGCCGCCACAATGTGCGGGACGACCGCCTGTGAGATTGCTATGCTTAATTTTTTTCTCTTTGAGCGTATCTGCAAAACCGCCGCACTCTAACGCATGGACAACATCTTCAGCGCGCACGACCCACAAGCGCAACCTCGGATCATCTTTCTTTAGCTGCGGCGGTTTACCCTCAGCAGCCTCAATCGTCCCGTCGCACCATTGTTCGAGTCCATCATCGCTCGTCATCTCACGAGACTCATCCTCATGACTTACAGGAGGACATTCTCTTTCCGGATAGACGCTGCGAAATCGGTCAAAGGCTTGCTTCGTTTTGCTCAAAAAGATCGTCTTTCTAATCGTATCCATCTAGCGGAAACTAAGTTACCTAGCTTCAATTGCTTCAATCCTACACTCAGGATCGAAAATGTAAACATAACTATCCGCAGGCGCTTCTGGCTAGATGACAGCTTATCCAAGCCTCACGCTTGGAAGTAGCCCTATTACAGCCATCCCCAACCCGCTCCGGGTCGGCACTTGAAATCTACGTCCGGTTTTGGAAACGTACATGTGCTTACTGGGCGACCGACATGAAGGCGATTGCTGACAGTCTGCTCAATAAGATGGAGCAGGAAGGCGGATTTGCGGCGGTGAGCAGCATGCCGGCTATTGGCAAAGCATGACCGAAAGCGGCCACTCGCAGCGTTCAAGTTCATGACGCCTACCAACCAGCATACACCGTCCGGCAATCGGATATTAGCAGTCGATATTGCCGCAAGC
Organism: Komagataeibacter diospyri; assembly: GCF_043995075.1. Taxonomy (NCBI): domain Bacteria; kingdom Pseudomonadati; phylum Pseudomonadota; class Alphaproteobacteria; order Acetobacterales; family Acetobacteraceae; genus Komagataeibacter; species Komagataeibacter diospyri. The sequence continues at coordinate 93,494 of NZ_CP171837.1, read as the reverse complement.
AGCCGTTCGGCCCGCGATTATTTCATGTCAACGAACCTGAGTTTAGCTCCTGAACAATGAGATCGACCGCCGCGGTGAATGCGCGTGCAGCGTCGGAGCGCCCATCAGGGCCTCACGGGCCCCTTCTTTCCCGCCGTCTTCCTCGACGCCAGTTTAGTCGCCTTTTCCGAGGCCTTGCGCGCCTCGCTCTTCTTCTTGACCATCTTGGTATCGACGCCACGACGGGTCAGGTCGATCCCGACGACGGCAAGATCCTCAACATTGGGATATTGGCTCGCAAGCACCGCCCAACGCTGGCGCAGCGCCGCGAGCAACGCCTCGAAACTCTCGGCGCGGTCACCACCCGGCAGATCCCAGCTATGCTTGATGCCGACATAGACGAGTAGGAAAATGCCCCGGCTCGAGCGAGCATCGCGCAGATAGTCCCCGCCAAGCTGGACCTCCATGCGCTCGAACAGATGCGGACCCGTCCAATTGTCGGCGACCTTCAGCTCGACCGGGACCGGCGCGTCGAACCCTGCGCCTCGGAACCGCAGATCGGGTCGCTTGGCATCGGCAAGCTCTTCCTCGGGCGGGATGCTGTAGCGTCCTCCGGCGTGGTCGCGCAGCCAGCCACCGATGAACTTGCGGAAGTCGGTCTCCTGGTCGGTCTGCTGCAGCATTGAGGCGATGCTCTCGTCGCCATGCTCAAGATCGTGTTTCAGCGCCTCAAGCCGCTCCACGCCGAAATACCAGAGTTCGCGATGATTGGTCGGCGTAGCGACGCGCGCGTCGTTGAATTCCTTGATCTGACCCGGATTCCACGGCGCGAAGTCGGCATCGAGAGTCGCCTTCGTCTTGGCGTGCAAGCTCATCCACGGTCGTGACTTCACCGCCGGGTGCGCGCGTGCCATTTCCATGAGCGCGAGATAGGCTTCCTTGCCCGGCACCTCGCGGATGAAGGTGAGGAGCGCATTGCGCGCATCCTGGGCGTCGTCGCGCAGGCCCGGCGAATAGACGCCGCCGCCGGATCGGTCGATATCCTCCTCCTCGCGAATATATTTCGCCATTAGGAGGTAGAGCGTCTTCATATGCTCGACGGTGCGGTAGGCGAGCCGCGCCCGGCCCTCTTGCTGGCGGCCGCCAAGCAGCGCGACGACGAAGCGTAATGCAAGGTTGGTCTGTTCGGCGGGATCGTTCAGCGCGGCGAGGCGCCCCGCGACAGCAGGGATCGCGGCGTCGGGATCGACACCGGCCCAGGTCGCGTACCAGATCGGGCTAAAGTCCGGATTATATTTCCCAGCTGCCTTGTGCGCGGCGATCTTGGCGATGTTCGCGTCAGGCACAGATGAGCCCTGCACGATCGACAGGAGATAGGCGAGATTGCGCGGATTGATGCGCTTGGCGCGCAAGGCGGGCAGCAGCGCCGGTGCGATCTGGTCGCGCGCGAATGCGCCATGCCAAGCCATGTCGTATAGGACGTAATGGCTCTCGCCGACGGCCTGCTCAACTTTGAGCTCGTGCTGGATCTCGGTCAGCAGCACGTCAGCGACCGCGTCGGGAAACGCGTCATACAGGTCCGGGAACCAGACAGGGAAGCCGTTCAGTTCGGCGAGTCCGTAGCGCGCCGCCTGCGCCGCTTCGATCGGCGTCAGCGTCTTATACCAATCCTCGGCCTCGCGCACCTCAATCGCGATCCCGATCAGGCCGAAGATGACCGTGTTGGGCGTCTGATTTGTTGACGCGCCCCGCGATCGGATTTTCGGCTTGAACTCGCGCCAGAAGCGCACCGCAGCGTCACGGAATGCAGTCGCAACAAGCTCGCCATAGGTGTCAACCAGCGAACGCCAGTTGCCATCGGTCCAGTGGTTGTGATCGTCCCGTCCCGCCGACAGCATCCGCTCCATCAGATAGGCCTGCTCCTGAGTAAGAATAGCCGGCTTGCCCGGGTCCCGAATTTGATCAACGCGCTCGGCGAGAAGCATCTTGTCGCGTTTGAGCTGTTTCTCCCGAGCGGCGACAATCCGCGCATTACGCTGTTTCCACTGAACCGCCTGCTTGCGGAATTTCGCAAGCTCACCGGCGGGTGGATGGAGAAATGATTCCAGCTTCTCGCTCAGCGCCTCGTCCTTTGCCGCCAGACGCTTCAGCCGTTCGCGCCATTTGCACGGTCGCTTGCCGATGACATAGAGATTGAAGGCGAGGGTTAGCGCGACAAGGCGATCGTCGAGCCGCGGCCGTTCCTCGATGTCGGCAGAAATCGCATCGAAGCTGTCCGGCCCGAAAGCCCAGTAGCGACCGAAGATTGAGACATACCACCAGTCGACAAGGCGCTGTTCTTGTTTGTCCTCGCGCCACGTCCGTTCCTGTTCGACCGAATGCCAGAACAGCGCATGGTTGAGCTCCGGCCACCCTTGCACGAGGTCGGGCAGATCCTTGCGCATATCTTCAAAATGGCGGCAACCATAATCGCGGACGATCGGAAGCAGCCGCAGTGCGGACAGCGTCGAGAGCGCAAGCGCCGCAGGATCACGCGCCTCGATCAGGCGCACGGCAACGCGCGCGGCCGTCGCGGCGAGCCAGCCATAGGCTTTCGATATCTCGCAATGCCGCTCCTCGACGACGGGCTCTCGGAGCAGAAGCCTGACAAGGCCGTCCATCAGCCCGCGGAGCATCGCGACCGGCAGTTCGTCGACTAGATGGCCGAGCGGATCAGACAGGGGATCGACCTCGTGTTCGTTCTTTCGCGCGGTCGCCTCGAGCGCCTGCAACAGCCACCCGATCGCCGCCTCGTCATGGGGGAGATCGGCCAGCAACTCGCCCAACCAGTCGCGCGACAGCTCCGGCCCCTCCATTAGGAAGGCATTGCGGATGTCTGCAGCATCGGCGGGCGTACCGACCGCGAACACCGCGCGGATTGCGGCGATGCGGGTATACTTGGCGTGGGACGTAAGCGCAAAGTGCTTGACCTTGGCGGCGAGGGCGTCGATGCCACCTTGATAAACCATGCGCAGCAGGAACCAGGTGATGTTGTCGTCTGCTGCATATTGGTCGAGGAGCGCCCCGATCTCCTCGGCGAGATCGGGGTTGGCGAAGCGCTGGACCGCCTGATATTCCATCATCGAGCGGCCGTGCGCGGGCTGAGCGACCTGTTCACAGGTCCGGCGCAGGATGTGACGCCGCGTGTCGAGCGGCAGCTTTGTGGGGTCCCCGCCTTCGAACAGCACCTCGGGCGCGAGCGCCACGACTCTGTCGAGGATCCGCCGATCGAATGCCGCAAGCCACGGGAGCACTGGCCGCATCGTCGGCACAATGACTTCGATGCCATATTGCTTGCGGAAAAACAGCCCCTCGATCTTCGCGCGCGAGCCCTCGTCGACCAACAGTGAATGCAGCCATTCGGCAGTCAGATATTCCCGCACCGAACGATGGTGGAACCGCTTCGTGCCATAGATGCCCGGATCGAAGATCGGCCGGGATAGCAGAATCGAGCAGTCCTGATCGTTCCAGGTGGTGAGGACGTCCTTGATCGGAAGACCTAAGGCATTCTTGTCCCCGTCGGGTACGCGTATGGTCGATTCTTGGCAGAGCGTGGTGGCTGCGGCGACGAGGCGGGCGCCTTCGCGAATACGGTCGACCGCGATCGGCCGCGCGTCGGCCCGGTCCTGATCCCGCTCCTCGAGGCGCTTCGCGATGCTGCTCGTCATCAGGTCGAACCGAGAGCCGATCCGCTGGTGATCGTTCCAGAATTCGACCGTCTCGGCGAGATCGAGCGGCCTGGTCGTGAACGACCACGCCTCGGCTCGCTCTACAGCTTTGGTGAAGGCCTTGATGTCGGCCACGCCCTTGGCGATCGCGAAAGTCTTGACCTGGGCGCCGTGCAGATCCTCGAGGGTCACGATGCGGAATGGGGCGTGCTTATTCTCGCGCTTTGCCGCTTGCTCAGCCGCGACCGCATATTCCCCTTGGGGCGCGGGCACCTCGTCGGGTGCTTTCACCGACGCATCCCACCTCACGTAGGTCCGGCATAAGATGAGGTCGGTCGCAGGGCGCCACGCCTCCGTGCGACCCGTGATGATGATATGCGTGCGCTGCAGGGCACGTTCGATCCGCCTGCCAATGCGGCGGATGGCTCGCTCGAAATCCTTGGGGGCCCGCAGACGTGCCTCATCCACGGAATCGAGGAAGAGCCAACCTTGATCGCCCGACTTGAGCCAAGCCTCGAACTCCTCCAGATCCCCTTCCTCGAAGCTCGTCTCGAAATCGTCGACGACATGCTCAATGCGCAGGAAGAAGGCCGGCTTGCCCTCGGCGCGTTGGCGACGGCAGATATGCCGGATCTCTTCCGTCTTTCCAGAACCAGCCTCGGCAAGCAGGATGACACGCGGTTCGGCCAAAAGATCCGCCCAGCGCGTCGATGCCTCTCGCGTGAAAAGCCGCACCATCTTCGCCTCATCACCATGCTCATCGGAGATGGAGAGATCACGGAAAGTACGATCCAGCTCAATAAAATTGTCAAGGTTTCCAGACATAACACGTAATATAGTCGTTACGGCCCTAATCCGCACGGGGGGATACCGCCAAAAGCACGCGCCGAAAGGCTCTACCTCGGACAATCGAAATGGATCGGCACTGGCAGCACGGCCATCGTCCCGTTCTCGCTTTCCGACACTCCCGGAAGGGTCGCTAACTGACCAGCAGGTTATGCCGTTGAAGCCGCCATACAGTGGTGCCGCCAGAAAAGGCAGATTTGTCCCAAACCCGGTCTATCGCGGTTAACAATGTCGGCTTTCGCGCAACCACCATCACTACTTCGATGTCTGCCTTGAGGGCTACTACAGCCCGCCTGCTCAATGAATGGCACCAGACAGGCTGTTTAGGGGGGAATCAGCGCGGTTTCTGTCTGACCATGATCCAGTTCGGGAAGCTACGGCCATTGAGGGCAATGGGTTCATCGTTCGCCACCTGAAATCCCAGCTTCTCATAGAAGGTCACGTTTTGTGGTTTCTGGGTAACAAGTGATGCCGGGAATGGGGATGTATCCACTACGTATGACAGTTCGCGCCGCAATATGCTGGAACCCAACCCGCGCCCCTGGCAATCGGAACGAACAGCCATATTATTAAGATACCAACTCGGGTGCCCATTCAGGCATGCTTTCCGCCGGGCCTCGATCATGTTGATGACTTTTAACGTGCACCGAAAGGTCTCCAACCCATGGCGGAAGGGCAACGCCAGAAGGCCATGACGTGCCAACAGAGCAGGAGATGCTTCAGGAGAGCCGGGTGGGTGCCAGAACCCCATGGCGGCAACCCTTTCCCTATGGTCACGCGCCGCAAAACTCCGTCCCAGCGCGAACTGGACGCCAAGGTTCGCCTTCATCAGCCACATCAGGCGCGCGCGCCGGGTTACGGCATTGGGATAGAGGAAAACATGGGCCGGATTGTCAAAAAAAGCCTGGGTGAGGAGAACGGAGGCTTCATCGCGATCGAAAATGGTCAGGACCGCATCATTGAAAGCACCTATCATAGTATCCTTCATTTCAAGGCAGTCATTAGTTGACGTTTCTATATTTAATTTCCATAAACTCAATATTTTTTGTTTTATACCCATAATTTACCATATGAACTTTCGAATCTGCTCCTGCATCAAATGTTGACGTTCTATTGATCTCCCAATCTTTGCATCTCTTTGGGCTCCCTTCAGAATTGAACCCGTTTTTTCAAGAGAATTACCATCACGAATATCTGCTTTTCCGGTCTATCTGGAATGACCTAAATGTCCGAAATGGAGGCATAAGCCGACCACCGTCGCGTTTCAGAAACCTGTGAGAAGCAAATCAAGCGCCTGAGTAATTTCGTCTTGGCAAAGCGACAATGAAGCAATGATCTTCTTTAGATCACGGGCAGGAACTGCGGCCATAAACTGCGTCATCATGACGAAGGGACAGTCGTCAACCATAAACACCGGGTTCAGCCTCTTTGCAGGCTTTGGTGCGGTTCCCTGCGGCAGCAGCGGAACAACGACACGGGTACCCAGGGCGTCCAGAAGATCTGCCTGCACATCCAGAACGAAACGTGCTTCTCCCCGTCCGGCCAGACGATACACATCGAAACGGGCCACTTAGAAGTTCCGATAGTCCGCCAGGGGAAGCCCGTTCTCTTCAACATACTGCCGTGAGGCTTCGAGGGAAGCGCGATTGTCTGCCAGCCATTGCTGGGCACGGATCGACGCGATCGCTGACCTAATCCCCTGCTCGCAGGCCTGCGATATGTTGAGATCTAACGACTTGGCTTCTTCGAGCAGCTGAGCGGGTAGCGTCACATTTGTGGGGCGACGTGATGGAGTGCCAGAATGCACGCGAACCATAGCTTTGCTCCTATAGACTGGTGGTCAAGATATAGCACATGTTTATGTGCATTTGTATGCCCATATTTTTGCGCGAAAGTATGACCGCTTTCGGAAGGCCTCGACGGCTTTTCTTATGACCCACATGAAAGCGTCTGCGGCCTGTCCGCTTCACATTCCTTGAGCGGACAGGAAGTTCAGCGGGGGAAGCGGAACGTCGGCTTAGTCGCCGCTTCTTTCAGAAAGGGACATTTCAGGATTTACATTCGAGGTGGCTGCAAGGTCAGAATGACCAGTACAGCGTCTTGCGATTCAAAACGCGGACCTGTAAGGTCCGCGTATGGCACTTTATGGCGCAAGAACCGAATATATCCTGCACAGCCTGCTCTGGCTGGTCGATAATCCCGAACCTGTCAGCAGTCTCGATTTGGCAGAACTGCAGGACATTCCAGCGGCGTTTATCGCCAAGCTGCTTCCCAAGCTTGAAAAGGCGGGCCTGCTCACCGCGGTGGAGGGCTTGAGAGGAGGGTACAAACTGGGCAGAACGGCTGAAGAGATCAGCGTTCTGGCGGTGGTGGATGCAGTTGAGGGTCCAAAGGACCTTTTCAACTGTCAGGAAATCCGCGGTCGCTGCGCTCTCTTCGATCAGCGGCCGCCCGAGTGGGCAACGCAGGGTGTTTGCGAAATTCATGGTGTCATGCTGCGAGCTGAGCAGGCCATGCGTCGGGAACTGGCGCAGATTTCCTTGGCAGATCTAGCACGCTCCGTGCGGGATAAGGCTCCTTCTCCCTTTCTCGGAGAGGCGCAGTCGTGGTTCGACGAGCGTATTCAGACCCGCCGTACCAGCAAAGTCAGGCAACGGAAACGGTTGAACATATCCTGACCACCACAAAGCTTTTACCAATTGGAATATTGAAAATGCGCAAGTTTATTGCTCTTGCTGCCGTGGCTGCAGGTTTCTGGCCCCAGTCTCTTCATGCTGAGACCAAAGTCACGCCTCTGCTAGCCCATGATCTTTCGGGTATTCCCGGCAAAGAGGGGGCCATGCTGACGGTCGATTACGCCCCCGGAGGCTCGGATCCAATCCACAGACATAATGCTTCCGTTTTTGTCTATGTCCTGAAGGGAAGCATCACCATGCAGGTCAAAGGTGACGCGCCCGTAACGCTGAAAGAAGGACAGAGCTTCTATGAGGGACCAGACGAGGTCCATCTCGTTGGGCGTAATGCCAGTCAGACAGCGCCAGCGCGTTTCCTTGCGTTTTTCGTCAAAGATAAAGCAGCTCCATTTGTCTTTCCCGCGAAGTGATCAAAAGGATATCGAATTATCATGAAGGTTCTAGTGGCTGGAGCCAGCGGTGCATTGGGGCGTCCGCTGATCAGGATTCTGCGGGATTCCGGGCATGAGGTCTGGGGGTTGGCCCATTGTCCCGAGAGTCTGAAAACGATCGAAAGGCTCGGTGTTCATCCTGTGAATGGTGATGCACTTAATCGGACCAATATTTTCGAACTCATTGAGCAGATCCGCCCGGACGTGGTGATCGATCAGCTGACTTCCCTGCCGTCCAGTCCTTTCGACCTGCCACAGCGCCTGCCTGCTGATCGCCGACTGCGGCTGGATGGCGGTGGTAATCTTTTCGAGGCAGCCAAGACTTTCCAAGTAAAACGTTATGTCCAGCAGTTATCCGGGTTTTATCTGGATGGTGGAAAAGGGCTTGCAACGGAAGCGTCACCCTTGAGGATCAATGCTTCAGGGACGATCGGTGACAGTGCCCGTATGTATGCCGCGTTGGAACAGAGGGTTTCAAGCGCACAGGAAATGGAAGGTATCGGGCTGCGCTATGGGTTCTTCTACGGTCCCGGGACATGGTACTGGCCCGACGGTGCATTCAGTCGCCATCTTCTCAAGGGGGAAGTTTCTCTGATCGGCAAGGGGAGCAGCACATTTTCCTTCATCCATGTAGAGGATGCTGCACAGGCAACGGTGGCGGCCCTTACAGCGCCAAGCGGTATCTACAATATCGTAGATAACCAACCGACGACAATGTCTGACTGGCTACCGGCATATGCAAACTGGATCGGAGCTGATGCTCCTCCCTACCTCGATGAGCAGAAGGCTCTTCAACTCTTAGGTGAGGAAAGTGTCTATTTCCAGAACAGCCTGACAGGCGCATGTAATCGGAAAGCCCTTCGGGTACTGGGTCTCAGTCCACAATGGCCTTCATGGCTCAAAAAATAAATCCGAACTTATTCTTTTCATAACGGACATAAGACGTCCCCGCTTACGGGATAAAGTTTTGCACCCATATATGACCGACATGAAGGCGTAGTCTGACGGCAGTTTCTGCTTCACGAACAGCGTATTCGCTTGATGGGGTAGTGATCCATTTGTCCGTCTTCCGAAAGGAATGTGGCGTGTTCAGCTTGTGCCTGCGCCATCAGGAGATGGTCAAACGGATCACGATGATGCAGAGGCAAAGACATCAGGATCTGCAGGTGTTCGGGTTGTATTTGTAGCAGCGAGAAACCTTCCGCAGGAATGGCTGCCAGAATATCGTTCATATCCGCATCCAGTTTTCCGATACGGATTTTGATCGCAATCTCCCATAATGATACGATACTCACCAGAATATCGTGGGCCGGATCTGCAATGATCTCCCGTGCATTCTCACCCAGCCGGTCGGAGTCCGAAAGCCACCAGAGCAACGCATGCGTATCGAGCAGAACCTTCACAGGTCGCGTTCCATGCTCTCAAGAATGTCCGGCGGCGTCTCATCAAAATCTTCGCTCATTCTGATCCGCCCGCGAAGAGCTCCAGGCTGACGGCGGGGGCGATAGGAAGGAGCTGGCGGACGCAGTTCAGCCACAACCTCATCATGAGACGTCACGAGGATCGTACTGCCCTGTCTGACCTGACGCAGATACGCTGTCAGGTTCCCCCGGAACTCCCGAACACCGATTTTCTGTGGGGATGCGGCGTTATCTGAAAGATGCTCGCTCATGGTCTCCTCCTTGTGTGTCATCATATCATGTACACAGAAGGAGGAGGTAGAGAATTCCTGAGGCATATTCGATTTCAGAGATCAGTGGTATCCGACAGTGCCACAGCGTCCTCGACATCCACCACAAGGTATCGAACCGTACTATCCAGTTTTGAATGAAGTTGGCAACGCCGAGCAGGTTGGCGATTATGTCTTTAAATAATGTGCCCTGTGCAGTTCTTCCTTTAGCTTGTCCATAAGCTGCCCTACTGGCATAGCCCACTATCCGGCCCAATAAGCACCAAAACCACTTTCACCACAGTTTTTGGCGGCCTTGTTGAGTGCTTTCCCCGCATCATAGGCAATGGGGTAATCGGGAAGCGGTGGAATGCCGACACTGTCACTCAGGCTCGTAAACCGGTTTTGAAGACAGCGCGCAGGCCGTCCTGAAATGAGATCGGTCAGCCGGTCATACGACGCGCATATTTGTTCACTGTGTAAAAAGAGGTTCCCTGCAGGACCGGACGGACAGGAGCCATCACCCGAACGACACAGGAAATCGCATTAGAATATTGAAATTTTCAAGCACAGGATAAAGTTTCTCCCCCTCACCCCGCACGCAAAGTGAAACGGGTGATCTCAGATGGCCTGCCCAGCCGGAGCGCAAAACCCGGCCACAGCCCGGTGCCATTGCTGACGTAAAGCACCATGCCCCCCACATCATAGCGCCCGGAAACAAAACCGCTGTTGCCGCGCGCGACGAGACGGTCGAGGCCAACAATCATCCCACCATGTGTATGTCCTGACAATTGCAGGGCAACACCCTGGGCGGCAGCCTCACGCGCATCACCGGGCTGGTGATCGAGCAGCACGACCGGGACACCGACAGGAATCCCCGCAAGGGCCGCAGCCAGATCGGGGCCAGCCTGCCCATGCGCGAGTGCCGACCGGTCGGTAACGCCTGCAATGACCAGTCCGGCCCTTCCCCTTGAAATCACCACATGGCGGTTCAGCAACATGTGAAAGCCCAGTTCTGACAGGTGCTGCATCCAGTCGCCATAATCGAAGAAATATTCATGGTTTCCCGGGATCGCCAGAACACCGTCCGGCGCATATAGCCCTACAAGCGGTGCCACGTCGGCACGGCGCATGGCCACCGAGCCGTCAATAAAATCGCCTGTTACGACAATCATGTCGACCCTGGCCGCGTTGGTGCGCTCGACAACCGCCCTCGCCCATCGGGCGGGAAACAGCCGGCTGATATGCATGTCGGTCAACTGGACCAGCCGATATCCGTCAAACGCTGGCGACAGGCCGGGAATGGTTACGGTCACATCCCTGACCGGGGGCACCCGCAGCGCATTGGCAACGCCGATGGCGGAAAGTACCCCGGCGAGACCACCCACGGCGGCCCGCGCCGCCACCGGGATATGCACCGGCTGCCACGTTACCAGCGCAACCAGCAGCGCACCGATATCAAGCGCGATCTGGAACAGCATGAGAAACGCGATCGCCCCGAACGCCCAGTTGAACAGGATAATGACAGGCCGGGGAAATTCCGGGGCAAAGATGGAACCCGAGGAAAGCCGAGACCAGTAATGGTAAAGGGCGGCGATGATTATCAGGGTCGCAGCAATCACCTTCAGCCCCAGCGGAAGCGGTAACGGCCAGAGCCAGTTCAGGATCACGACAAGAAGGGGCAGGCCGAAAACAACAAGGCGCATTCAATATCCTCGCACGCAAGCGCAGGGAGACTTTTTCATCCCCCTGCGCCAGGGCCATTCATATCGGTAAACTGTCTGTCTGGGCGTCAGGAACGTCCATTATGCCACAAACAGGGCTACGGATGACTCAGGAGAATTTCTCCCCGACCATTTCCTCGCTTTTTGCCCACAGGGCCTCGGCATGTGCAGGATCGACCGCGTAAGCCCGTACCCCTTCACTGACCAGACTGATCGGCTGGTCATCGGGCACGACCGGGCTTACGTGGCAGTCTTCACAGTAATGGCCGCCGACGGCATCAGCCGCTCCCACCGCGCCCGCCCAGACTGCCGTGGCCGCCCCCTGTGGGATGGTCTTGAACTGGAACGGTGGCTTGCCTTCCGCCGCAGCCTGTTCATTGATCCGCGCCACCATCGCCTCAATGCCGCCTGCTGGCATGTAACGCGTCAGTTCGGTCAGGATTCCACCCGGATGCACCGCTGTTGCGCGCACGCCGCGCGCGCGGTGCCGTGCGTCAAAGGCTATGGCAAACAGGATATTGGCTGTCTTGGAACGGCCGTAGGCGATGAACGGGTCGTACGACGTATGCTCGAAATTCGGGTCGTTCAGGTCAACATCCGCAAAGCGATGTCCGGCTGAGGATACGTTCACAAGCCGGGCCCCGGTGCGCATCAGCCCCGCAATGCGGTTGACAAGGACAAAGTGCCCCAGATGATTGGTGCCGAACTGCGTCTCGAACCCATCCCTTGTATGGCCAAATGGCGTCGCCATCACGCCCGCATTGGCGATGACCAGATCGAAAGGCAGGGCGGCTGCGTTCAACTGATCGGCGCAGGCGCGGACACTACCCAGATCCGCAAGGTCCAGGGCGACCAGTTCGAAACTCCCGCCCCCACGCGCCGCATCCGCGCGGACCTGCCCGGTGGCATGCTCTGCTTTTTCCAGATTGCGCGCCGCTCCCACCACGTGGGCACCATGAGCCGCGAGGGCACGCGCGGTTTCAACGCCCAGACCGGCAGAAACGCCGGTTACAAGCACGCGTTTGCCCTTCAGCGATACGCTAGAGAGGACATCTTCCGTTGTCGAGCTTGCGCCAAAAGTCTGTGTCATGGGGAAAACTCCCTGAAAGGATGCATCCGTTTTTTGCCGAAATGGCATGCAGGATGTTATATGGAGCATGGCTCCGCTTGGTATATGCGGAGGATTGCTCCGTTTAACAAGAGGGAAACCGGTGACCGACGAAAAAAAGCCGCGCCGCCGACCGCGCAGCGATGGACAGCGCAACAGGACAAACCTGCTGAACGTGGCCAAGGCAGCCTTCACGGCAGGAGAAACCGATATTCCGTTGGATGAGATCGCCCGACGTGCAGGCGTGGGGATCGGCACGCTTTACCGCCATTTTCCCAATCGCGATGCGCTGATCGAGGCGGTCTATCGTGCTGAACTCGACCGCCTTGCCGATGCTGCGCCGGTCCTTGCCGCCCAGCACCCGCCGGTGGAAGCACTACGGGCCTGGATGCGACTGTTTGTTGACTATGTTGCCGCCAAGCTGGTGATCGCCCCTGCCCTCAACGGGCTTGCAGGCGGCACGGGCGCACTTTATGCCCAATCCGGCACGGTCCTGCAGGGTGCGATCGACGGGCTTGTCGCAGCTGCCGTTGCCAGTGGCGACATCAGCGCGGATATCGAGCCGGTTGACCTGCTGCGTGCCCTGGCCGGGGTTTCGAACTACGCCGCTGGCCCCGGCTGGGAGACCAGTGCGAAGCGTCTGGTCGATATTCTCATCGCCGGATCGCGGGTATCGGCATCGTAGTTGAATGGGAGCGTTCTGGCGGGCGGAATGACCGTCGCCCTGCGTGACGGATATAGCCCTGCCGCCCGTACTACTGTGGCAGCACCAACCCGGCCTGACCCTGATTGGTGATGCCGCACATCTCATGTCTCCGTTCGCGGGCAACGGGACCAATCTTGCCCTGGATGACGGCGCGGAACTCGGCCAATTGCTCATCGCCCATCCCCATGACATGAACGCGGCCGTGGCGGCCTATGAGGCGGCACTTTTTCCACGAAGCCACGAAAAGGCGCGGCTGTCTGCGCAAAATCTGGACCTGTTTTTTGGACCGGATGCACCCGCCAGCGTGGTCGATCTGTTTGACCAGTTCGCGTGAGTGATATGGTCCTTCAGAGGACAGGCAGATGCTTCTGAAACACTACAGATCCGGCGGGCATGACAATGGGTGGCACCCGTCAGGCATCGTTCCGTTCGACCCAGACGTTACCATCCTTGACGTATTTACGCTTCACAGCCGCCCACGCCACGCGATTGGCGGCTTCCTCGGGGTCTTCACCTTTCGCACCGTATTCGGTCCAGGCATTGTTGAATGCGGCCCGGAAAATTTCCTGGGCATGGGTGGGCAGGTGCAGACGGACCCGGTCTGGCAGATCGTGGATTGATGAGTAAGGCATCAGGTCACTCCATTGGTCAGGACTTCATCTGTCACGCACAGACCTGTCGGGGCAACCTTCAGGTCATACCATGACGGGTCGGTTGCAATAGCTGTGCTGAAGCAGGTCAATCCGGACAGTTTTCGTGGTTCGCAGGCAGTTATGCCGAAAATGACCTATGGTGGAGGAAGTTGCCTAACCGCTCCCCTGACGACATCAGTCCGTCATGAGCGTGGCATATGTCATCTCAGAACCGGTCCAAGAGAAATGAGCCGGGTGCATCCGGTTTGCAACCCATTCATTCGGCAGCGTTACCGGACACACGCCATACGACACCGCCCACATCGTCTGCCACCAGTAATGCGCCCGACCTGTCAATTGCGAGGCCGACCGGTCGACCATGCACATGCGCTTCGTCGGCCGTCAGGAAACCCGTAAGCACATCAACCGGCTTGCCAGACGGCTTCCCATCGGCAAACGGCACATAGAGGACTTTGTAGCCGCTTTTGGGACGGCGGTTCCACGATCCATGCTGTGCGACGAACATCCCGTGGCGCCAGGCGTCCGGAAGCTGGGTGGCATCCTGAGAGAAGGTGATGCCAAGGGAGGCCGTATGCGGGCCGAGCGCGTAATCTGGCACAATCGCCTGCGCGACGAGGTCCGGCCGCTGCGGCGAGACCCGTGTATCAACATGCTGGCCGTAATAGCTGTAAGGCCAGCCATAGAATGCGCCTTCCTTGACCGAGGTAATGTAGTCGGGGACGAGGTCGCTGCCGATTTCATCGCGCTCGTTGACCACCACCCACAGGGCACCGCTTTCCGGCTCAAAGGCCAGGCCGTTCGGGTTGCGCAGCCCGGTTGCATAGGGCGTCAGCTTTCCCGTGCCCAGATCGAGCCGGTCAATCCGGGCCCGTCCCTCTTCGACGTCCATCCTGTTATCGGCAACATTGCTGTTGGACCCGACGGTCACATACAGGAAACGCCCATCCGGGCTGGCGAGCAGGTTTTTCGTCCAGTGATGGTTGTAGCCCGCTGGCAGATCCACAACCTTGGTTCCCGGCGCATCAATCCGCATGTCACCGTCATGATAGGGAAAGCGAAGGATTGCATTGGCGTTGGCAACGTAGAGATCATTGCCCACCAGCGCCATGCCGAAAGGCGAATAGAGATGGTCGAGGAACACCGTGCGGGTATCCGCCGCCCCATCACCCTTGGTGTCGCGCAACAGGATGATCCGGTTCGGGCTGGCCTCCCCCGCGCCCACCTTACCCATCACAAACCCCGCAATGCGGTTTTTGAGTGTCTGGACATCCGTTTTGGGCGAATTGCTCTCGGCCACCAGAATATCGCCATTGGGCAAACGGTAGAGCCATCGGGGGTGGTCGAACCCTTTCGCATAGGGCGCAACCGCCAATCCCTGAGCGGATGTGGGTCCCTGCCCGTCCGCCCAACCCACGGGTGTCGCGACATTGACAGTCGGAAACAGCGTATGGTTGGGCTGCGGCAGATCAGGATGCGGGCCTGTTCCTGCCGTTACGGGAAGGGATGCGCTTTCCGGGCATAGCACCAGTTCCCATGTCGCTGCACCAAGCACCGCCAGGCCGATCACTCCGGCGCTGCCCCAACGTATCCATGTCTTCATGCTATTCTCTCGGTTCCATGTTGCCCGGCAAAACCCTGCGATCCGGGCTACGATTCAGCGCCATTTCTTGGCAGGACAAAGCCAAGACCGTCTGCAAGATGGGCACGGTAGCGCGCGACGGTCCGATCAACTGCCGGTGCCTTCATAACGTTTGACGCAAGATACGTTGCAAGCGGTGCCATACCCAGGAACTGGTTGGCCTTATGGAAAGGGAAATAGACCGCATCAATCCCCTTCCCTTCAAAGAACTGTGCCGGATCGACAAAGGCTTCTTCCGGGGCGTTCCATGTCAGGGAAAGCATGTAATGCTTCCTCTGCAGCAGGCCGCCTGAACCGTATTTGCGCTCAGGATGCGACCGGCTGCGCCCATCATTGGCGTAAAGCGTGCCATGACCGGCGGTGAAGACTTCATCGACATACTTCTTGACCGTCCACGGCGCGCCCATCCACCAGCCCGGCATCTGGTAGATGACCAGATCAGCCCACAGGATATTCTCGACTTCGGCCTGAATGTCATACCCGGCGTCGATCTTTGTCTGCCGCGTGTTGAAACCCGCATTCGACAGGAGTTCAAGGGCGGCGTCATGCAGCGTATCGTTCAGACGACCATGAGAATGGGCGAAAGCCTTTCCACCGTTCAGAAGGAGAATGTTTTTCATCGCAATAGTGTCCTGCAAAAGTATCCCGGATACGCCTGATCAGGTTTCAGAGCCATTGTCCGGAAGCATTTTCAATATGACGGCGCCTTGGCGGTGCGAGCGGCATCTGTTCCCTACGGAACATGATGAACTTGACAGGCTTTGATAATCCGTCGCTTCTCCACAGCACCTGTGAACCTGTTTCATCAAAGAGGCGCTGATGGATAACCGGATTGGCGAAATGCAGATGTTTCTGCGTGTCGTGGAAAGCGGCAGTTTTTCCGGGGCAGCCCGCCTGTCGATGACAACGCCCTCGACAATAAGCAAACTGATCGCCCGTGTTGAAACACGCCTTGGCGTGCGCCTGCTTGAACGTTCGACACGGCGGCTTTCCGTCACGCCGGAAGGGCAGCTTTACTACGAGCGTGCTCAGGCACTGATCGCCGAACTTGACGATATGGAACATGCGCTCACCACAGGATCAGTTCGACCGGGCGGCACTGTGCGCATCAATGCCTCGGTGGCCTTCGGGGCGCTGGCGCTTGAACCTCTCCTTCCAGAATTCTGGAATGCCTATCCGGATATCGTCGTTGATCTGTCGCTCTCCGATGAATTGACGGACCTTTATCTTGACCGCACGGATGTCGCCTTTCGGGTCGGACCGTTGCAGGACTCAAATCTGACAGCGCGGCATATCGGCACGGCACGACGCAAGATTGTTGGATCACCGGATTACCTGAAACGGTTCGGCACACCGCAGCGCATTGATGATCTGGACCAACACAAATGCCTTGGCTTCAATTTCCGGCGTGCCGCCCCTGTCTGGCCGCTGCAGGAGAAGGGGCGCATCGCGGATCGTATTGTCCAAGGTCCCCTGCTCGCCAATAACGGCGAAACAGTCAGACGCCTGACGCTACGGGGTGCGGGGCTGGCGCGGCTTGGCGATTATCATGTGCGCGATGACATCAAGGCCGGCCGTCTCGTCGAGGTTCTGGCCCATGCGGACGCGCAGGACGAAGAAGAGATCCATGCACTGTATCTTGGTAGCAAACAGACGCCCCAGCGCGTGAAAGTGCTTCTGGACTTCGTCATTCCGCGCCTTCAGGCGTATTTGCGTACCTGAATGTCGCGCATTCTGTCAGATCAGGACGGAAGAATTGATCTCCGGACGGTGCTTTCACGCATGCGCCAATATAACAGCCCGCTTCGCTTCCATCATCTCCAGCATGATGGGTGAGATATCTTATGCAAAGTTTGCGTTCTTGACCTTCAGGAGGGGTATGTCGGTCTTCATACTCCGCACACCTTTGATCCGCGCAAGGTGTTCGCTCTGAAAACGTCTCAGTCCTGGAAGGTCTTCTGCAACAACGCGCAACAGGAAATCACAATCTCCCGCAAGGACATGCGCTTCCGTCACCTGCGGAAGCTTCCCGATTTCCTCGACGAAATGCTCGGACTGCCGCTCGTCTTCTCCCGTCAGCCATATCCTGACAAAAGCCGTCACGCCGAACCCGGCTTTTGCGGGGTTCACAACGGCGACATACCCCTCGATAACGCCACTTTCTTCCAGCATCCGCACCCGGCGCAGGCATGGCGAGGGAGAAAGCCCAACGCGCCTGGCAAGTTCATTGTTAGGGCAGCGGCCATCTTCCTGGAGAACGTGAAGAATACGCCGATCAATCGCATCCAGTTTCATTGGCATTTTATATCATTCATGAACATTTTGACGCAATCATATGCCAGATATTGGCGGAAAAATTGGCATAAACGCAACCCCCTGTCCGCTGGTCCGCGCTATCCTGCTCTCTCTCGCGTCGCAGGAATAGTGATCCAAAGCATAATCGGAGAGCATGAAAACGCCGCGGGACCTTGTAGATTTTCTTCTAAAGCGGCGCGTCTTCGATGAATTTGCATACACTTCTTGCCTTCTGGACAATCTCCATCCTCCTTGCCGCAACTCCTGGTGCTGACTGGGCGTATGTCATTTCCGCCGGAATACGTGCTCATGCCGCAGTCGTTCCTGCGGTATTCGGCCTGTTCCTGGGATATCTCGCCATTACCGGAACGGTCGCAGGTGGTATCGGTACGCTTGTCGCCAGCATGCCGCTTGCGGTCACCATTCTGACATTTGCAGGCGCGGCCTATCTCATAAAACTGGGCATTTCCCTGTTGCGTCATCCTCCCGTGCCGAAAGAGGGACATGAACGGGAAACTGGTGCGCGGCGCTGGATTGCCAAAGGGTTCGCCATCAGTGGCCTGAACCCCAAGGCTCTTCTGTTTTTTCTTGCCCTTCTGCCCCAGTTTACAAATCCGGGTTCATCATGGCCGATCTTTTTACAGATCGGGATCTTGGGCATCATTCATACAATGAACTGCGTATCCATCTATCTGATGGTCGGATTTGGCGCGCGGACAATATTAAGCAGCCGCCCCAAGGCGTCCATCGTGATGGGCTATATATCTGGAGCGATCATGATTGTTCTTGGGCTGGGTCTGGCATCGGAAGACATCATGAAATTACTCCACTCATGACGATGGAATATGAAGAGCAAAGATATTGGAAACTGGCTCTCTGCACAGGTTCCATGGATCAGAGTGAAGTCCGCTGTATCGATTTCCCGATTTCCATAAATGTCGAGACTGCTGGGTTTTTTGTAGTAATCGGCGCGCGAAGGACAACGTCGAGTTGCGGCGCGTCTGTCAAAGCCCGTGATATCAGTCCTGCCCCCAGTTCGGTACACAGCGATGCGGGGATAAGGGCTACGCCCAGCCCTTTTGCAACAAGCTGGATGATCGTGTGCTGCAACCGCGGTTCAAGCACGACATGCGGGACAATTCCCCTGGCCGAAAAATAGCTGTTGATCGCGGATCGCAGAGCCGGCGCCGTCGCGGCGGGTGCTGCGATGATCTTCTCCTCGCGGAGTTCCTCAGGACCAATCTGGCCGACTGTGGCAAGGGGATGGTCCTTACGCATGATGATGCGTAATCGCTCCCTGGCCAGCAGCACGGTCTGCAGGTGTGGCGCATATCCGCAGTCAAATGTTACGGCGGCATCCAGCGTTCCTGCCACCAGCATCTCATCGATTTCTGTCGGCGTGCGTTCATCAAGCACAAGCCGGACATCCGGCCTTGACTCTGCATAAAGCTGCACGAGTTGCGGCACGACGCTGTGGGCGGCATGCATCATGAATCCAAACCGCAATTCGCCCTTCATGCCGCTGGCAACCAGCCTGACATCCCGGCAGGCCTCCTCAAACTGCCCCAGCACGTTACGGCAGTCTTTCATGAAGTATTCCCCGGCCGGGGTCAGCGCCACGTTGCGCGAGTTTCGTTCAAACAGCTTCACGCCCAACGTGCGCTCGATCATGGCAATCTGGCGACTGAACGGCGGCTGGCTCATGTTCATTCGCTCGGCGGCCCGACCGAAATGGAGCGTCTCCGCCAGGGCCATGAAATACTGCATATGCCGCGTGTCCATCTGATACCCTGAAAGCATTGATCGTGAACCATATGAGCATTGGATTATATCAATAGCCTCCGGTAGCGTCACGCTTTTGCTGACCGCCCGAGATTCTTGATGCTGAACAATCTGCTGATCGTCCTGCCTATCTTTGCCCTCATCCTTACCGGATGGATCGCACGCAAATCGGGTGCGCTTGGCCCCAATGCCACACGCGAGGTCAATCGGTTGGTGGTCTATCTTGCGTTGCCTGCGGTGCTGTTCGATATCGTGGCGAACGCAAAACTGACCGATCTGTGGGAGCCGGGATTCATTGCGGCATTCACGCTTGGCTGTTTTATCGTGTTCGCCGGAACGCTGTGGTGGCGGGTATCGACAGGACATCATCTTGCCGATGCGGCCATTGACGGACTGAACGCGAGCTACGCCAATACGGGGTTCGTCGGCTTCCCGCTTGTCCTGTCCCTTGTCGGCGATACCGGCATGGCGCCAACGCTCATCGCCACGATCGTGACGGTCTGTGTGCTGTTTGTCATAGCGATCGTCCTGATCGAGGCCGGACTGCAGACCGAAGCACGACCGCGCGACATCGTCGCGAAAACGCTCTTCTCGCTGGTGAAAAATCCATTGCTGGTGGCGCCAGCACTTGGTGGCCTTGTCATGGTATCGGGTGGCCACCTGCCGGAACCGGTTCATGCCTTCCTGAAGCTTCTCGGCGGGGCTGCATCCCCCTGCGCCCTGATCGCCCTCGGTCTGTTCCTTGCCGGGAATTCGGCCGGTGCTGCGTCTGCACGCCCGTCGACTGCCGCCATTCTTGTCGGCCTGAAGCTGATTGCCCAGCCTCTGGTTACGTGGATCATCGCAGCGCCCGTGCTGCACCTGCCGCCAACAATGACACATATTGCCGTGCTTCTTGCCGCACTCCCGACAGGAACCGGCTCGTTCATGCTGGCGGAATTCTATGATCGGGAGGCAGCCCTTACGGGACGGGTCGTCCTCGCCTCCACCGTGTTCTCGATTGCAACAATCTCGCTCTATCTCGCCTTTGCGCCCGCGTAGGGATGCTCACGCGCATTGTGAATGAAGTCGCGGGCCAATAATCTCCACCAGCCAGTCCACGAACACCCGCACACGCGGAGAAAGCTGCCTGTTGCTCGGGTAAAGCACAGAGACCGGCGTTGGCATGGGTGGGAAATTAGGGAGAACTTCGATCAACGTGCCATTTGCAAGGTCATCCTCAAAGCCATAGCGCGGCACCTGCACGAGGCCAAAGCCGAGCCTGGCCGCTTCGGCGTAGGTATCAACGCCGCCGACCAGCAGGCGTGCGGGAAGCGAGACCTCGATCACCTCATCTCCGCGCGTAAACTCCAGTGGTAGGGGCTGGCCAGTGCGTGAGGATACGAAGCCGATCATCTGATGCCCCTGCAGATCGTCGGGGGAGGCAGGCGTTCCGTGCCGCGCCAGATAGTTCGGGCTGGCGACCGTCACCTCTTCCATCACGCCCAGCGGCCGGGCGATCATGTCGCTATCCGGCAGGATTCCGGTCCGGACCACGCAGTCCACCCCTTCGCGCACCAGATCGACAAACCGCTCGCCCTCGCCAAGATGAACGGTCAGCGCCGGGTGGCGTGCAAGGAAGTCCGGCAATGCCGGCAGCAGGATCATGCGCGCCAGACGGCCAATGACGTCAGCGCGCAACAGACCGGCCACAGCCCCACTCGCGCCACGATCGGCATCTTCAAGGTCAGCCAGAATCGCCACACACCGACGATAATAGGCGGCACCTTCCTCGGTTGGCCGGACGTGGCGGGTGGAGCGCTGCAGCAGTCGGGTGCCGAGCCTTTGCTCCAACGCCTTGATCGCAGCGGTCGCAACCGGGCGGGAGACGCCGCAATCGGCTGCCGCGGCGCTGAAGCTGCCACGGTCAACAATTCGAACGAAGAGGTCGAGTGTGGCAAGCCTGTCCATGGGATTATTCCATGGCGCAAAACAATGCTGGCGGAAAGAGCGATCTTATCGAACGGGCAATGGTGTGACCAAGATTGGTCCCTCATCAGATGGAGATACTCATGCCAGAAGCGAACACCATTGCCATTGTCACCGGCGGCAGCCGTGGACTGGGCCGCGCCACCGTTGAGGCTCTCGCCCGACGCGGCGTCTCGTCGATTTTCACCTACCACACCAACAGATCCGCAGCCGATGAGGTGGTTGAGAATGTCCAGAGCAGCGGTGCCCGCGCGGTGGCGCTGCCACTCGACACCGGCGATACGCATGCCTTTCCTGCCTTTGCCGAGGAAGTCGGGCGCGTGCTGCGCGAATGGGGAGCAGAACGTTTCAGTTATCTGGTCAACATGGCTGGCACATCTCATAGCGGGCTGTTTGGCGAGGTAACGGAAGAGGATTTCGACGCCGCCTACCGCGTTCACGCCAAGGGTCCGTTCTTCCTGACGCAGACGCTGCTGCCGCTGATCGCGGATGGTGGGCGGATCGTGAACATCTCATCCGGCCTGACGCGCTTTTCCTATCCCGGCTGGATTGCCTATGCCGCCATGAAAGGGGCGGTGGAAGTGATGACACGTTACATGGCCAAGGAACTTGGGGCCCGTCGCATTGCCGTCAATACGGTCGCGCCAGGCGCGATCCAAACCGATTTCTCGGGCGGCATGGTACGGGATAATCCGGACATTGCCCGCCATATTGGGGAGATCACCGCACTTGGGCGTCCTGGCCTTCCTGACGATATCGGCCCGATGATTGCCTCGCTTTTGTCCGAGGATAATCGCTGGGTGAATGCGCAGCGGATCGAAGTTTCTGGTGGTCAGGCCATTTGAAGGCTGGCCGTTCCACAAACGGAACGTCACAATGATATATGAAGCGGCCCGGAGACCATGTCTGGTCTTCGGGCCATGAGCAATAGTGGGCCTGGGCATTGGATGAAATGATCAGAAGCAGTCAGCACAGGCTCATGCCGAACTATCTGTGCTGCACGATCATCGTGCTGGCCGCCTGCGTTCTCCTGCCACGCGTGGGATATGCCGGTGATCGCACCGCACCGGGGATTACTGGCAATATTCCAGATCCGGGCATCAATGAACGTGTCATGAATATACCTCTCCGTGCAGGCGGATCTGTCCGGGTCATTTTCAGTTCCCCGGAGCGGCCATTGGCGACGATCATCATGTTTCCGGGCGGAACTGGTGACATCGGCCTCGGGCAGGATGGGCGCATCCGTCATGACGACAACTTCGTCGTGCGAACGCGTGACGCGTGGAACAGGCAGGGGTTTGCGGTTCTCATTCCCGATACAGTTGGTCGTCTCAATCTGCGCGGGCAGCGTAGTTCCGCGCGTTATGCCCACCTTGTCGAGGATATCATCGCTTCCGTGCATAGACTGGACTCAGGGCCTGTTTTTCTACTTGGTACAAGCCAGGGTGCCGTTGCAGCCGTCAATGGCGCGGCCCATGCCGCTTCAGGGGATATTGCCGGTGTCGTGCTGACTGAATCGGTATCCGTTATGGGCGGCAGCGGAGAAACCGTTTTCAGCGCCCATCCGGAGAAGGTGCAGGCTCCCGTTCTTGTTGTCGCCAATCGCGATGACCGATGCAACGTTGCCCCGCCACAGGATGCAAGGCGAATTGGCGCGGCCATGACAGGCAGTCGTGACGTCACCGTGTTAATGGTGGCAGGCGGCACAATCCGGTCTGAAAAGAACTGTGGTTCGCTTACGCCACACGGCTATTTTGGCATTGAGGCAGAGGTCATTACCCGCATTAGTGCTTGGCTGGAGGCCACGATCCGGGCTGCTTCCTTGAAGTAGAACAGCGCTTTTTCCGGGATATGGAATAGCGTATCCCCTACCAGCAGGTATTTCTCATGGCGGCAGCTACCCAAGCTGCGACCGAGTGAACCGGCAATGTCCAGCCTCTGCCTGCTCACGTCCCAACGGTGATCAATACCTCTGCGACAGATAGTCACCAGATATCGTATTTCCCGGAATCTCGGGCTGTCTGACGATGAATTATTCCATTGCGAAGAAAGTGAAGCCAGCCGTCTCCTTGGTTTCTGCAAGCATTCTCGGTCAATCTCAATCAGCAGCTTTGTTCCGCTGAACCGAATGGGCGTAGCGATCTCCCCATGTCTTGAGCGCCTGAATGACCGGCTTCAGCGTCTTTCCCAGATCGGTCAGAGCATATTCCACATGCGGCGGCACTTCCGGGAAGACGGTGCGGGACACCAGCCCGTCGGCTTCGAGTTCGCGAAGCTGGTTGGTCAGCATCCGCTGCGTGACGTTGGGCAGGCGGCGGCGCAGTTCGCCGAACCGCAGCACCCCGTCCGCGAACAGGTGATACAGGATCAGCGCCTTCCACTTGCCCCCAAACAGTTCGAGCGTGGCTTCCACCGTACAGCCGGGGCTGCAGGCCAGCGTGGTGTGACGGATGCGGGGCATGGTATCATTCCTGACACTAGTGGCGGTTTATGTGCGTTCTTGCGCACACCACAGGCTGGGTCAATGTTTACATGCGGGCCGAACGGATGGCCTGCATTTGTAAACAGGGTTGATCATGTCTTCATCTTCTTTATTCGGACCTGTGCGGCTGGGCGACCTGTCGCTGGAAAACCGGATCTTCCTGCCACCGCTGACACGCTGCCGCAGCACCCAGCCCGGCGATATTCCCAACGCGCTGATGGCCGAGTATTACGCGCAGCGCACGCAGGCCGGCTTCCTGATTACCGAAGGCACGCAGATC
Source organism: Komagataeibacter diospyri (assembly GCF_043995075.1). Lineage (NCBI taxonomy): Bacteria > Pseudomonadati > Pseudomonadota > Alphaproteobacteria > Acetobacterales > Acetobacteraceae > Komagataeibacter > Komagataeibacter diospyri. The sequence continues at coordinate 69,532 of NZ_CP171837.1, read as the reverse complement.
GAACCCCGCGGGCAGGGCTATGCCTGGACACCGGGCATCTACTCCCCTGAACAGGTCGCGGGCTGGAAACTGGTCACTGACGCGGTGCACACAAAGCGGCGGCCCATCTTTGCGCAGTTATGGCATGTGGGTCGTGTCTCTCACCGCGCATTGCAGCCCGGTCATGAGGCGCCGATCGCCCCGTCAGCGGTTGCGGCAACAGGCGTGAACGTGTTCATCCCCACGGGGCCGGGCACGGGAAAGCTGGTGCCCCCTGACATGCCGCGCGCACTCTCCATCCCCGAAATCCATGAACTGGTAGAGATGTATGCGCAGGCGGCGCGCAATGCGCTTTCCGCCGGGTTTGATGGCGTGGAGATCCACGCGGCCAATGGCTACCTGATCAACCAGTTCATCTCCGAACGGGCCAATTTCCGCACCGATGCCTATGGCGGCAGCCTGTCCAACCGCCTGCGCTTTCTGCGTGAAGTAGTGGAGGCCGTCTCCGCTGTGGTCACGCCCGCGAGAATGGGCGTGCGGTTCTCTCCGCTGTTCGGCACGACCACGGAAGAGCGTGTCTATCTCGGCCTGCTGGAAGACAACCCGGCGGAAACCTACACGCAGGCCGTGCGCGTGCTGGCCGAGGCAGGCATCGCCTATGTCTCGCTGGCCGAGGCTGACTGGGACAATGCGCCCCAAATGCCGGACACCTTCCGCGCCAGCGTGCGCGACATCTTTGGTGGCCGCATTCTGTGCGCGGGCCGTTACGACCTGCACAAGGCGCAGCATGTGCTGGGCCATGGATGGGCGGACATGATCGGCTTTGGCCGGAAGTTCATCGCCAATCCGGACCTGCCCGCGCGGCTGGAACATAACTGGCCGCTCAATCCGCTGGACCCGGCGACGATGTATGGCGGCAGCGCGCATGGCTACACCGACTACCCTTTCCATAATCAATAAACAGGGGAACGGACCAATGAGTTTTTACCAGACCCTCAACCCGACCACGGAAACCGTGGAACGCACGTTTGAACTACATACCACCGCGCAGATGAAGGCGATTGTCGATCGCGCGGACCATGTGTGGAAGACCGACTGGAAGAAGCGCGACATCGCCGCCCGCAAGGTCATCATGTCAATGGCCGCCGACCTGTTGCGCCGTGACCGCGTGGCACATGCGCGCCTGATCGCGACCGAAATGGGCAAGGCGCTGCCCGACGCGCTGGAGGAAATCGACATCACGACCGATATCCTGTCCTTCTATGCCGATGGTGCGGCAGAATTCCTCGCCCCCACGCATCTGAAGGTCAAGGAAGGCCATGCGAAGATCATCAATCAGCCGCTTGGCCTGATCTACTGCATCGAGCCATGGAACTTCCCCTATTACCAGCTTGCCCGCGTGGCGGGGCCGAACCTGATGGCGGGCAACGTGGTCATCGCCAAGCACGCGCCCAACGTGCCGCAATGCGCGCTGGCGTTTGAAAAGCTGTTCCACGATGCGGGCACGCCTGTGGGCGTCTATACCAACATCTTCCTTGATAACGACCAGTCCGCTGAACTGATCAAGGATTTTCGCATCCGTGGCGTCGCCCTGACCGGCAGCGAACGCGCGGGCCAGACGGTCGCAGCCGAAGCGGGGGCTGCGCTGAAGAAGGACACGATGGAACTGGGTGGTAGCGATGCCTTCATCGTGCTGGATGACGCGGACCTTGAACTCGCCGTCAAATGGGCGACGTGGGGCCGGTTTGCCAATAACGGGCAGGTCTGCACGGCGGCCAAGCGGATGATCGTGCATGAAAAGGTTTATGACGCCTTCCTCACCGGTCTGAAAAAGGCGATCACGCAGTTCCGCATCGGCGACCCGCTGGCCGAGGGCACCACCCATGGCCCGATGAGCAGCAGGAAGGCACTCGACACTGCACTGGCGCAGACTGACGAAGCGGTCAAGGCGGGGGCAACGCTGGTGGCTGGGGGCAAGCGGATGGAGCGGACGGGCTTCTTCATGGAGCCGACCATCCTGACCAACGTGTCAAAGGACAACCCGGTCTTCTATCAGGAGATTTTCGGCCCCGTTGCCGTCGTGCACAAGGTTACATCCGAACATGAAGCCATCGAACTGGCCAATGATTCCCCCTATGGCCTTGGCGGTTCCGTGTTCTCCCGCGACCTTGGCCGGGCGGAACGGGTGGCCGAAGCGGTCGAAACCGGCATGATGTTCATCAACACGGCCACGGCCGCAGCACCCGAACTGCCCTTTGGCGGGATCAAGAATTCGGGATTTGGCCGCGAACTGTCCTTCCTGGGCATTGAGGAGTTCATCAACCGTAAGCTGATCCGCATCGCCTGATAGGGGATGTGTGTTTTCTGCCCCGGATAAAATCCAGTCCGGGGCAGAAAGAGGGATTCCGAACCCAGAGCCGACCCGGTTGATCCAACCACACCGCATGTTCAGGCATGAGAAGGCCCTCTAGCCCGTTACGATACTGCTCACGTCAGGAGACCAGCAGGCGTTTCCGCGTGATCTTTCCGGACACGGTGGTCGGCAGATGCCTGACGAAGCGGACTTCTTTCAGACCAATCCAGCGTCCGAGGACTGCGTTGACCCGCGCAACGATTTCCTCGGCAGAAGGCGCGTATTCCGCTTCGGGATCTGGAACCACATAGGCAACGGGACGCTGTCCTCTCAGCGTGTCAGCAATTGCAACCACGGCACAGGCATGAACAGCAGGATGGGTGGCGATGATCTTTTCGACCTGCACGCCGGAAATCCGCCGTCCTGCGACCTTGATGACATCATCGGAACGCCCGAGCATATGCACGGCGCGGCTGGCCTCGATCATGCCTTCGTCGAAGGTGCGATAATACTGGCCGGTCTCGTCCATATAAGCTGTGGGAACATGGATCGCTCCATCCTTCCATACGCCAGCCAGGCAGCCGGGCGGCAACGGCAGCGAAAGGACAATCTCGCCGCACTGTTCACCGGGTATGGAAGGCACGATGGCCGGACGGAAACCCGGTGCGGGTCGTCCGATATCGTTCATGAGCGAGACCGGCTCGCGCTCGGGCAGGCCAAAGAAATGAGCGGTAATGCTCCATCCGGTTTCTGTCTGCCACCAGTGATTGACCACGGGCCTACGGAAATACGACCGCGCCCAGTCGAGCAAGGTCGGGTCCGCATATTCCCCGGCTACGAAAATGCGGGCCAGTGCAGGCAGGATGGCCCCTGACAGATGACGGCTTTCCTGCCGCATGAGGCGCATCTGTGTTGGTGTGGTGAACAGGCATTTCACGTCATGCTCATGGCAAAGCGCGCGGATGGCGGAAGCCGATGCGCCGCCTTCCACGATCACGCTGGTGCAGCCGCTGATCAGCGGCGCATAGACGCCGTAGGAATGGCCAACCACCCAGCCCATATCCGATGTCGTGAAGAAGGTGTCACCGGGTTTGCAACCATAGATCAGATCCATGGACAGGGCGAGTGCCACGGCATGCCCGCCGTTGTCACGCACGATGCCTTTCGCATGACCCGTCGTGCCTGACGTGTGAAGAATATATAGGGGATCTTCGGAGCGCAGCGTGACCGGCTCTGCCGGTGCGGACTGTTCCAGCGTGCGAAAATCATGATCCCGCGTTGGCAGAAGGGCTGTCGGACACGCTGCACGTTGCACAACAACGCAGGCCTGTGGGCGGTGCGTGGCCTTGGCCAGGGCCTCATTCAGGGCCGGCGCGGACGCAACGGGCGTCTGCCCCTGAAAGCTGCAACTGGCGATGATGATGACTTTCGGGGCCACATCATCAATCCGGCGCGCCAGTTCGGGGCCTGCGTAACCCGCAAAAACCACCACATGCACCGCCCCGATCCGCGCACAGGCCAGCATGGCAATAGTCGTTTCGATCATGGTGGGCATGGCGATCAGGACGCGGTCGCCTTTCTCCACCCCCAGCGCGCGCAGGCCACCGGCAAACCCGGCCACCCTGCCCTGTAGTTCCCGGTAGGTTACCACCTGCCGTTCCTTTGTGGCGCAGGAATGCCAGATCAGCGCCGCCTGCCCGCCGCGCCCGTTTTCAACATGCCGGTCCACGGCATTATGGCAGGTGTTGAGCGTGGCGTCGGGGAACCAGTCATGCCAGCCATCCGCCCGTGTCCTGCATGCGCTCACAGGTGCCTGCTTCCATGTGATGCGTTGCGCCGCCTCCAGCCAGAATTGTTCTGGCTGGCTTGTGGCCGCGTCATACATCGCCTCGTATGTTGTCCATGGAAGCATGGCGCTTACTCCGATCAGGCTACAGGCACATCTTTGCCGGTGATCTGGCTGGCCAACCACGCGGCATCACGCGAAACACCGGAGAACCGTCCCGATCCCCAGGTGTGCAGCCATGGCAGGCCGAGGAAGTAGAAGCCCGGCGCATCGGTCACGCCGCGATGCCAGACCGGCTTGCCTGCCCCATTGAAGACAGGCACGTCGATCCAGCGATAGTTCGGACGGAAGCCGATGCACCAGAGGATCGAAGTGATCCCGGCAGCCTTCAGGTCGAGCGGGGTGTTACTGCCATCGGGCTCCCACACAGGCACATAAGGGGTTTCGGTCGGAGCCGTGATCCCTTCACGGGCGATGTAGGCGTCAATGGATTTCTTGATGTCGGCATTGGTCTTGTCCGCATCATCAAGGTTTTCCGCAAGGTCCGGCGCGAAGTGCGCCACTTCATCGCGGATTGTCTCCAGCGTGCCATGCAGGCCAACGCCCTTCTTTGCAAAGAGGCGCAGATCAAGATCATGGCCTCCATTTCGACCGGTGACATAATGATTGGTCTTATCGCGTGCGCCGTCACGCAGGGGGTGATTATCCACCGTCAGGTCGTAGAAGTGCATGTCCGCAAGCCAGTCCACAACGTCGCGGCCACGGTAGAAGCGCGAGACGCGCGGGGCGGAGCCGACACAGAGATGGACCTTGCGTTTTTCAAGGAACAGGTCCTCGACAATCTGCGCGCCGGACTGGCCGCTGCCCACGACCAGCACAGCCCCTGCCGGCAACTGGGCCGCGTTGCGGTAATCCTGCGAGTGAACCTGATGGATGGCGGGGTCGATCGCGCTGGCATAGCCGGGGATGACCGCGTCCTGATACGCGCCTGATGCGATGACCACATGCTTCGCGTGCCACGTCTCACCACCTGCCACCACGCGATAGCCACCACCTTCATGGCGGGTGATGGAAGTAACGGCTGTGTGCTCGCGCAGGGGCGGATTGAAGGAGTTCACGAAGCCCCTCACGTAGTCAATAATTTCCTGCTTCACCATGAAGCCGTGCGGGTCTTTCCCCTTATAGGGATGACCGGGAAGTTCGCACTGCCAGTTCGGCGTGACCAGGCAGAAATTGTCCCAGCGTTCATCATCCCACGAATGGCAGGCGGTCTTTGCCTCAAAGACGATGTGCTCCACCTTCTCGCGGCAGAGATACCAGCTCATGGAGAGCCCGGCCTGCCCGCCACCCACGATGATGACGGGGATGCTTTTCTCGTTCTGTGTCATGGTCGTTCTTTTCGTCTCAATAACTGAAAGACAGGACGCGCACCTGCGCATCGGGTCGATTGAGGAAAGGCGCACTGGCCTGCCTTATGGCCTGAAGCTGGCCAAGGGCGCGGCTGCATGGGAAGCCGTAGCAGGCGCGAACCCGCTCGCTGGCGTCCGTCAGGGCGGTGTCCGCCTTTTCAAGAAACTCCCGGACCGGATAATCCTGACCGGGCGTGAAGTGGTCCCTTATGACCAGCGACGGGGAGTAACAGTCAGTCTCCTTCCCATCGGGCCAGCGCACACGAAAGGTCATTTCGGGCATGACAAAGCTCCAGAAACAGGGGCACCTGCGTGCCGCAGGGCCGCCAGACGCCGGTATGCAGGGAGGTGCCGACTGGCGACGTGGCCCCAGTCGAAACGGCGGGCCGTTGCGGGGCCGCTGACCCGGAAATGGTCACGGCTTTCGACGCGCAGGGCGTCGCGCAACGCCATGAACAAGGTGTCGGGGTGCGCCGGTTGGCACCACAGCGCATCCGTTGCCGAAAAATGCTCCGTGAAAGGTGCGATTGCCGACACAATAACAGGCGTGCCGCAGGCCAGGGCTTCCAGCGGGCATAGCCCGAACCCCTCGGTTACGGATGGATAGGCCAGCACGTCCGCCTGCCGATAGAAGGCGGGCATGTCCTCATCCGCAACCGGCCCGGTGATGGTGACATGATCGGCCGCACCGCTTTCGCGCAGACGCGCCATGAACCGGGTGCGGTAGGCAGAATGATCCAGCAGCGAAGCCCCGCCCGCCACAACCAGATGCACATCAGGCCGTTCACGGCGAAGGGCGAGAAATGCGTCGAGCAATTGCAGCGTGTTCTTGCGCCGCTCGATCCCGCCCACGGACAGGATCAGGCGACGGTCGGCAGGCAGGTGATGCCGCGCCCGCAGCGTGGCATCCTGCACGTCCGGCACGGGCGAAAAGCGCACGGGATCAACCCCGTTGCCCACGACCGGGGCTTCGCGGCCATGGTCGTTGCGCAGGACGTCTTCCCACATTGTGCTGACGGTAAACAGTTCGGCCGCCGCCCTGATCCCCCGTTCCTGCCGCGCGGCAAGGACCGGGTGCGTGAAATGGTCAAGATGGTGGACCGTGCGGGCAAAGCCCGGTATCTGCCCTTCCTCCACCAGTTCGGCCAGTGCATTTGCGCTGATCGGGTCCTGCGCGTGCAGCACGTCAAAATGCTGCCCACGCAGGGCGTCCCTGATCTCGCCGATGCGGCGTTCCACCAGCGTTGGCAGGTCGGTCTCGGGCACGGCCGGGATGCAGTTTGTGGCGCAGCGGGGCGTGCGGAAGAAACCGGTTCCGGTCACGTCCGGAGCGATCAGGGTGACGTCGTGGCCTGCGTCGCACAGGGCTTCGGCCAGCGCCATGCCGTGCACCACGCCGCCACGCGGATTGGTGGAATGGGTCAGGATGCCGATGGAGAGGGTCATGGCGCACACCCCATGAGAGGCATCCGGGCGAGATCCCAGAAGGTTTCTTTCTCCCCGTCCCATATGATATCAAGGCGTCGTGTCATATCGCACTGTCCGATGATGGCGGCAGTGATCCCGCGCGCCTGAAAACGTGCGATAATCGCCCGGGCATCCTCGGGCCGGGCTGTCAGCAGATAGCCATAGCTGGGGAATGCAGACAGCCAGCGTTCCATTGGTGCATCGTCGGGGCGTGGAATGTCATCGAGCGTGATGGTCATGCCGATACCCGAACATTCGGCCAGCATGAGCGCGGTGCCCAGCAGTCCGGCCATGCTGATATCCTTGGCAGCGCGGCTCAGGCCGTCCTCGGCAATGCCGGGCAAGAGATCGAGATCATCTCGAAGGCGTGCCGCCCCCTCAGTGTGACACAGTGCGGAACTGGCATCCCAGAACGGGTGCGGGTCGTGCCAGCGGCCGCGCAGGTCGATGGCGGCGATCAGGACTTCGCCCGGTCGGGCATCGAAACTGGTCAGCAGATGACGGGCACGGCCAAGGATCGCCACCGACAGCGAATTATGGGTGCTGCGCATGTTGGTATGGCCGCCGACAACCGGCACGCCATAGGTGCGCGCACCTTCATGCAGACCGGTCAGAATGGACGCGGCCGCCTCGGACGTATCGCTCCACAGCGCGTCCACCACAGCCACAGGGCGACCGCCCATGGCCGCGATGTCACTGATATTGACCATCACGCCGCAATACCCGGCAAACCAAGGCATGGCGCGCACGAAGCTGTCCTGAAACCCCTCGCTGGCCAGCAGGAGATAGCCATCGCCATCCGGTATGGCGGCACAGTCATCGCCAAGGCGGATACCATCGCTGGTATCCCGACCAAGAATTGCGACGGTTTCGGCAATATCCTGCTTGCCCGCAAGGGCCCGACCGTGTCGAAGCGTGCGCAACAGTGTAGTCAGTTCGTGTGCCATCATGCCACCTGCCGGTTACGGGGCTGCGGGCGCAGCAGCCAGGTCTGATCCTGGCCATGCGCCGGATAGCGTGAGAGGTCGGCCTGCATGTCGTGATGTGGCAACCCATGCAGGGTCATGGCCCCGAGGCTTTTCCAGTGCAGGCGGCGGAAGAACAGCACGTTCTGTTCCTGTACCTGGGCCAGGAACCGCGTGGCCCCAAGCCCGTGTGCCGTGCTGACCGCCATGCGGATGAGTTCCGCGCCGATCCGTCCCAGTTTGCGATGGTCTTCATGGACGGCCAGACGGGAGCCGCGCCAGACGCCGGGGTCGGCTTCATGGATGCGCACGGCGCCCACCACCCGGTCCGGCATGCCCGCCAAGCAGCACGCCGCGATGATGGGAATGGCAACCGCGTCGATTGCGTCCCGGTCATCATCCGCAAACACCTGCTGTTCGGTGCAGAACACGTCGCGGCGCAGCGCATGGTAGCCAGCCCGTTCCCACGGCGTGCGGGCCAGCCGCACGACATATTCCGTAGGGATGAACGGGCGGTCGTCCACGCCTTCGAGGATCGCTGTCATTATTCGTACGCCGAAAGCGAGGAACAGGCGCCACACCGGCCACACCCGGCGCGGATGTCGGTGGATTTCATGTTCGCCTCGCGCAGCATCCGCCCGAGTGGTGCGAGCACGGACTTCATGAAATCGGCCGAAGGCGGGGCATGATTTTCCAGTGGTGTGCCGGAAATCGGCACGAACGGCACCACGAAGGGATAGACCCCGAGCGCAATCAGCCGTTCAGCCAGAGCCAGAATATCTCGGGCACTGTCGCCAAGACCGGCCAGAATGTAGGTATTGACCTGCCCGCGCCCGAAGACCGGCACGGCGCTGGCGAAAGCGTCCATATAGCGATCAACGCTGACCGTGGCCTTGCCGGGCATGATCTTCTCACGCACCGCCTGCGTGGCAGCCTCGAGATGCATCCCCAGGCTGTCGGCCCCGGCGTCGCGCAGGCGCTGGAACCAGCCGTGATCACGCGGCGGCTCGCACTGCACCTGCAGCGGCAGATCCACTGCGGCCCGGATGGCACGGGCTGATTCCGCCAGCACGGCAGCACCCCGGTCCACCACGTTGGGCGTGCCGGTGGTCAGCACCATGTCGCGCACGCCGTCGAGTTCCACGGCGGCCTTGGCGACCTCGGCCAGTTGTGCTGGCGTCTTGTAGGCAATGGTGCGATCGGCCTCCAGCGACTGGCCGATGGCGCAGAACTGGCAGGACGTGCGCCGGTCGGCATAGCGGATGCAGGTCTGGTGCACCGTGGTCGCCAGCGTGTCACGCCCATGCAGCAGGGCAATCTTCCAGTACGGAATGCCGTCCGCCGTGCTCAGTCCGTAAAAGCGCGGGGCGGCCGGAAAATGGATCGTGCCCAGTGTCTGCCCATCGCGTAGCAGCGTGCTGGCCCCGTGCTGGTCCGGCGGGCTGGCCTGGAATGGTGAATGCCGCGCGCCAGATGTATAGACCGGGACCATGACGGTCTGGCCTGCAATGGTAATCGTCTTGTGATCCGAAGGACCGGCGCCTCCCTTGCGGGCAATGCCGCCGGTCTGCTCACCAATCTGCAGCCCGAAGGATTGCAGGTCGGTAACGAGCTTGCGACCAGAAAGTGTACCGAGCGTCGGAATGGTCATGACGCAGCCTCATCTGTAGATGTGGGAACCGGATTGGCTTCCCCAACGTAATGAACGGTGCGGGCGGGCCGCCGGTCCTGAAGCAGGCTGAGCAGTTCGGGCCGTGCGTAATGCCCTACGGAATCCATCATCCGCTTGCGCTTGGTAATCAGGGCGAAGTCGAGATCGGCAATCACCATCCCCTCGCCTTCCGTCAGCGGTGTGCCGAGCAGTTTCCCTTCGGGCGAGACGATGGCCGTGAAGCACCCACCACGCAGCGGCCCTTCCAGCGCAGGGTCGCCCGCTATTTCCTTGATCTGCTCTTCGGTAAGCCAACCCGTGGCGTTCACCACAAAGCAGCCGGATTCCAGCGCGTGATGCCGGATGGTGACTTCCATCTGGTCGGCAAAGATCTGCCCGACCAGCGAGCCGGGGAACTGCGCGCAGTGGATTTCCTCGTGCTGGGTCATCAGCGCGTAGCGGGCGAGCGGATTGTAATGCTCCCAGCAGGCCAGTACGCCAATGCGACCGGCGGCACTGTCCACCACTTTCAGCCCTGCACCATCGCCCTGCCCCCAGACCATGCGCTCATGGTAGGTGGGCGTGATCTTGCGGCGCTTGAGCAGAATTTCACCCGTGGCGTCGAAGATGATCTGCGTGTTGTAGAGCGTGCCGAAATCGCGCTCGTTCACGCCCAGCACCACGACCATGCCGGTCTGGTGCGCGGCCTCTGCCACCATGTCGGTGACCGGACCGGGAATGACGACGGCGCGTTCGTAAAGCGCCAGATGCTCCCCACCGAAGCGGAAAGGCGACTGGATGAACGAGAAATAGGGGTAGTACGGCACAAAGGTTTCGGGAAAGACCGCCAGTTTCACGCCTTTTTCGGCGGCCTCGCGGATGGCCTGACAGACTTTCCGGGCAGTCCCCAGACCATCGTCACCAAGGACGGGACTGATCTGGATGGCTGCGGCGCGAACGATACGGGACATGGCGTGCGGTCCTCCCTTCGGCCTTCAGAGGGTCCAGGTATTGAGGATGAAGGCGTTGTCGCGACGGGCCAGCAGGATGATGTCGAGCACGTCCTGCGGGTTGATGGGCGTGATGCCGGGGATCAGGTTCTGCTCGCCGTAGCCGTAGAGGGCCTGGAGCGCGAAGCGGCAGGCATAGACCTTTCCGCCTTCCTCAAGGATTTTCGCGATCTGCTTGTTGCAGTTCATGTGCCCCGGAAAAGCTTCGTCGCCCAGACGGGGAAAGCCGCGCTGCACACCAAGGGTTACACCCGGCCCATACAGCAGCACCGATGTCTCGAAGCCCTTGCGGATCAGGCGTGTGGCCTGCAGCAGGTTTACAAATCCGACCGAACCTTCATTGGCGACGGTGTGGAAGGTGATGAGGGCTTTTTCGCCGGGTTTGGCTTTGACGTCCTCGAAGACCTTGTTTTCATAATTGACGAAGCAATCGCCGTCTTTGTACGGAGCGTGTTCGACTTTCGGCATGGTATATCTCCCGTGTGCTGCGGTCTCCGGCAGGGAGCCGGGGCTGACCGCGTTGCCGAGGCAAACGTGGCACGGGATGGCAGAGAGCCAAAATATTGTATGCCTTATGAAAAGGGTACAAACGGCTCAAATCAGATTACATGCCGCCATCCTGCCAAGACAGAGACATACAAAAAATATACGACAACCATACAATCGTAAGGGGTATCCATAAGGATCTGTTTTAGCTTGATTTTATAATCACGCAGTCGTGAATGAAGTGCCTTTTTGTTTTTCCATGCGCCCGCATGGCGCACCCCGGAATCAGATGTCCCCGTCGATTCCTGACGCTGCGCGCAGGTCACACAATATCGGCAAAGCCGGGTGAGCGCTTATGCTGCAACACCGACAGCACGCCATGCAGGGATTCCTCAAGGCTTGCAGCATCCGGTGCGCTGCCCAATGCAATCCGCGCCCGCTGCGGCGGCTCGCCGCTGATGGTGAAAACGGTGCTGGGCACCAGCGCCAGGCCTCGCCTGCGGGCATACGCCACAAAATCCGCACTGCCCCACCAGTCCGGCAGTTTCAGCCACACATGCGGCCCGTCGGGGCTCATGCAATGCCCCTCCCCCAGCACCCTGCGGGCAATGGACTGGCGCAGGCGCAGTTCTTTCTGGATGGCGTGCAGGATTGTATGCGCCTGCCCTGTCTGCATCCATCGCGCCGTGAGCGCGCTGAGCAGACCTGCATTGGTGAGCGCAATGGCCCGAATGGCCGCCGCGACCCGTCGGGTCATGTCCGCATTGGGCAGGGCGACATAGGCCGTGCGCAGGCCGGGGCTGAGCGTCTTGGCGAGGGTCGCCACGTAGCTGACACGGCTATGGTCGAGGGCTGCCAGCGCCGGTGGTGGAGTGTCCATCAGCAGGCTGTAGGGGTCGTCCTCGGCAATATGCAGATGATGACGCTGGGCGACCGCCAGAATATCCATGCGCCGTTGCAGCGACATAGTGGCTGTAGTGGGATTGTGGATGGTCGGTATACAGTAAAGTAGCCTGGGATGATGTTCGGCGCAGACGCGATCGAGCTGGTCCGGCATCATGCCCTCCATGTCGCTGTCCACGCCGACCAGGATGAGGTCGAACTGCGCCGCGATGGTCCGGATGCCGGGATAGGCAATACGGTCGGTCACAATCACATCACCCGGCTGGGTATGGGTGCTGACAATGGCCGCCAAAGCGCTCTGGGCGCCCGGTGAGACAAGGATTTCATCCGTTCGCCGCTGACCGATGACGGGCGCGATCCATTTTGCGCCAAGCTGGCGTTCCTCAAGCGTGCCGCCAGTGACCCGATAGGACATCAGGCTGTTCAGATCCTGCTGTTTCAGGATGGCTGCGATGTCGCTTTGGATAATCCGCTGAAGCGGCGGTTCCTGCGGGATGGGCGGCAGGTTCATGGTCAGGTCAACTACGGCTGGACCGGTATGGCGCCAGTGGCTCTCGCCAGCGCCGACACGGACGAAAGTGCCTCGCCCAACCGTCGCGTCAATCAGGCCGCGCCGGCGGGCCTCGGTAAACGCGCGGGTCACGGTCGTCAGATTGGTGCCGAGATACTCCGCGATCATACGCTGTGGCGGGAGCCTGTCCCCTTCCCGCAGGTCACCCTTGCGAATGGAAAGCGCCAGGGCATCGGCCAGCGTCATGTAAATCGCATTCGGGCTTCGGCCGATCTCTTCTTTCCAATGGGCCAGGTAGGGGTATGCGGACATGGGATGGAATTTCCATACATTCGATGAGATTCCATTCGACCATATACCATACAATCCGTGCAATAATGATCGATACAGATTCTGATTGGGTGCTCCGTGCAGGTCATCACGCCAATTCGTCGCGTTAATGTCCTGTCCAAAGAGTTAAGTTCACGTAGCCCTGTCACTCACTGTTTAAAGCGATCCGACCAGACCCACATCCGTTCGATCCGGAGCCAATAGGTTCACAGGCAAAATGTATCATTCCATTATCTCTTTTCTGGTCGCAGTTGAGGCTGCCTCCGGAATGCGGTGGGAATGGCCATTTGTATTAATCGGATGAAGGTCCACATAGCGCGTGTTTCGGACATTCCGCTGCCGCCGTCCGGGTCTCGAAGCCAAACGCTCAGGCGTTGATGAGCGGGGTGCGCACTATAGATGTTTTGATTTATATTCTTTAGTACCCAACCGGTATCTAACTGATAATATTGGGACACCATCATGGCCCTAACGCCAATCGATATTGAAAACGCTTTTTCGTTCATCCGGAAGAACGGTTTTGCACCCAATAGGGATTCGACGAAATGGGATGTAATCGACCCTAGGACTCTCGAGCCATTTCCGCCAAAGGCAGTTCTGCGGGTAGCATATGAACTTAAAGGCCTGCAGGGGCCTAATGTAAGTGGGGGGCCGCCTACGAATGACCCTTTGAAGGCACTTGGCTTTCAAATCTTGCTCAAGCCACATTTAGAAGACACTGCAATAGCGCATGATATTACAGATATTCTCAAATCAGACGTAAGCGAAACGATAAAGCAGCGTCTTGTGAATGCACGTGTTGGACAAGGACAATTTCGTGAGGACCTTCTTGAGCGCTGGAATAATACATGCGCGGTCACTGGATGCAGGATACCTGAAGTCCTTCGGGCTTCGCATATCAAAGCGTGGAAGCATTCCAACGATATTGAAAGACTCGATGTTCATAATGGAATTTTGTTGGCCGCATCTCTTGATGCATTATTTGACAAATACCTCGTAACATTCAAAAATGATGGTACTATGCGAGTTAATGGCCGCATTAAAAAAAATGATCTTGATAATTTACGTATTCCGCAAGGCGTGAGGATAAATTTTCAAGATCAAACGAAAGTCTATTTGAAAGCACATCAAGCCGAGTTTGAAAAAACTTCCAATGGTAACTCATTCGATTGGTAGATGCTTTTGAGAGAGCAGAGAGCAGAGAGCAGAGAGCAGAGAGCAGAGAGCAGAGAGCAGAGAGCAGAACATTCGCTCATAAGGCCGATTTTATCATACTATTTATCGGGTAGCAGTCATTCTGCTATCCGGCCCAAACCGGACATGATGACGGCCGTGGTTAATGTCGTAGATGAGGCGAGAGCAACCGGCCGGACTTATCGCCTCGCGGCCAAATGCCCTCGACGAAGAACGAAATCTTTCGTTCGTAAACAGACTGATAATCAGATCATTCAACCTGATCACGAAATCGACCAGGCGGACTGCCGAGAGTCTTGCGGAATGCAAAGGCAAACGCGGATGCCGTGGAATAACCAAGAGTATGTGCGACCTCTCCAACTGGCAGGCCTGATGCCAGCATGCCAACGGCGGCCTGCATCTGCACCTGTCGGCGATAGTGACTGAAGCTCATGCCGACCTCAGTTTCAAACAATCGGGCCAGTGTCCGACTGCTGGCCCCAGCCACATCCTGCCATTCGGATAGTGACCGGCCATCCGCCGGAGAGGCCATCAGCGCATCCGTGACACGCCGCAACCGTGTATCCGAAGGGCGCGGCACACCCAGAGGTTCGGAACGTGCCGATGCGATCTGGTCCAGCAGCACCGCCACCATGCGCGACGCCGGTGAAGGAACGGGATAATCTGCCGGGCATCTGGCAACCGCATCAATCAGTTCCTGCAACAGCGTCGTAAGGGCGATGATGCGACAGGCTGGCAGAAAATCACGGCACATCTGCGGCGCAATCAGCACGGCACGCAGCCTGGTTTCCTTGGGGCTGTGAACGGCATGCACCACACCCGGTGGCAGCAGAAGCGCACGGCCGGGGGGCACCAGCCACTGACCATCTTCGGTCGTGACGCGGATTACGCCATGCGTGGTTGCCAGAAGTTGCCCGAGATCAGCGTGACAATGAGGTTCGACATCCGCTGCTTCCACATGATGCTCCGCATGCACGCGCACTGGACGTAACTCTGTAGGAGGCGTGCGATCAGCAAGACTGCTGGCCTGCAGGGATCGGGATTGCTTCATCTGGCATATTTTCGACAGTTTATGGCATCCTGTCGAGCGCTGGATAAAAAATCGGCCTGTATAGCAGAAGGCATGACACGTTCTGCGAAAACGCTTCTGCCCTGGCTGATGATCTTCGGTGCCGGTCTCTGCCTGCGTACCGGAATTGCGTCCCTCTCTCCTATCCTCGACCGGATCGAACGAACGCTTGCCATCTCCAACGCAGAACTGGGCTTGCTGACCACACTTCCTGTCCTGTGCATGGGCAGCCTCTCTCCGCTTGGGCATATACTGGAACGGCGACTTGGCCTGAGACGCTCCATGATAATGGCGTTGGCGCTTCTGACGATCGCCCTGCTCCTCCGCCTCGATGGTGGCAGCTATGGACTGCTGCTTTTCACGGCCGTCGGGGTAGGCGTGGGCGACGCAATCATCCGACCGTTGCTGTCGGGTTTTATAAAGGGTGAGTTTGCCTCCCGCGCGCCTGCGGCCATGAGCGTCTATGCTGCCAGCATGGGCGTGGGATCGGCCGTCGCCGCTTTCGGAACGCCCCGCATCAGTGACGCCACCGGGAACTGGCCGCTGGGTCTGGCTTTCTGGGCGCTCCCCACGGCACTTGCCGGGTTCTGCTGGATGCTATGGCGCGAGGATATCGCTGCGCCTGCGCGCTCCGCGTCACAGCCCGCTCTCACGATCAGCCGGAGCGGCATTCTGGGACTGACGCTGTTCTTCGGTCTTCAGGCCGGGATCAATTACGTCGCAATAGCGTGGCTGCCGTCCCTGTATGGTGCCATGGGCTATTCTGACCATATGGCCGGCTTCCTTGTCGCCATCATGATGCTGTTCCAGACGGGCATCAGTTTTTGCATGCATGTCATCATGCGCGCTCTGAAACTTACAACCATCAAGGCAGCCCTGATTTTTTCCGGCCTCGCCATTCTGGGTACGCTCAGTCTGCTACTTGCAAAGCCGGTGCCATGGCTGGCACCCGTGATGATCGGGATTGCGACGGGAGGCCTGTTCCCGATAGCGCTCCTCCAGCCTCTGGATTTCGCGCGCGACAGATCAGAGGCGACACGGCTAGCCGGGCTAACCCAGACGGGTGGCTATCTGCTTGGCGGTATCCTACCGTGGATTACAGGTCTGCTGATAGACCGGATCAACCTTGCCCCGGCGCTTCTGACGTTGCTGATTGGTAGTGCAGGCTTTCTGGCCGTGATTACGGTGGCGATCCAGCGCATTTATCAAAAGTGACATGCCCGCCATGAATGTCTGCTGTCTTCTTTATCTCGGAATGATCCGAATGTCCCAGATGAAGGCGTACACTCTCCAGCCGTGCGGGATTGCTTTGCGCGTCAGTGCTTTGGCGGAACAATTGCCAGTTGCGCCCGGACACTCGGACGCTCCTGCATCCGCGCGAACCAGGCTAAAAGTGCTTCGCACTCCTGCGGGCTCGGCAATTCTACGGCCTTGGCGAATATAAAACCCCCGATGACTGCAATATCCGCCATCGAGAAAGTCTCACCGGCTATAAAGGGCTGTTTCCGCAACACCCTATCGAAGTAATGCATCCCGCGTAGGGCCTTATCGCGCTGGCGCAGGCCCCATTCCCGGTTCTGGTAGACTTCCACATCGGGACCAAGACCCGGTGTGGCATGATGAAAATAGACGCTGATGGCGTCCAGCATCTCGATCTCGGCGCGTTTTGTCATCATCTGGATCACCCCTTTCTCAAGCGGCGTTCGACCGGTTAGTGTGGGTTCCCCGGTAAGCGCATCAAGATAGACCGTGATCGCCGTACATTCAGCGAGGCAAATTCCGTTGTCCAGTTCAAGCACTGGCAACGTTCCGGAATAATTCTTGGCGAGGAAGCCAGGCGTCTTGTGTTCCCCCTTCCACAGGTTTACCGGCACGAATTCGAAGCTGGACTGGAGATTTTTTTCTGCCAGGGCAATCCGGACACGGGCCGGATAGGGCCCGGTGGGCCAGTCATAAATTTTCATTGGAGCAGCCTTATTGGCATCGAAAGCGAAAATGTCAGGGTCGTCCGGACAATCACCTCGGCCTCTCGGCACTGGAACGGTGATTGTCCGGGGCCCTTCCCTATGGCGTTGACTGAAACGCCTTGCGGCCTTCTGAATCTAATGCCGCGAAATCTTCATCAGAAAGGTTGATGTCGGCCGCGGCGACATTCTGCTCCAGATGCGCGACCTTCGAGGTGCCGGGGATTGGCAGCATCACCGGGCTGCGTTTCAGGACCCAGGC
Source organism: Komagataeibacter diospyri (assembly GCF_043995075.1). Lineage (NCBI taxonomy): Bacteria > Pseudomonadati > Pseudomonadota > Alphaproteobacteria > Acetobacterales > Acetobacteraceae > Komagataeibacter > Komagataeibacter diospyri. The sequence continues at coordinate 52,193 of NZ_CP171837.1, read as the reverse complement.
CAGTGCGATCTGGCTCGGGTGCGCGCCGTATTTCCCTGCCATGGTGTCCAGAATTGAGCCCGGCTTCGCGAGGTCACCGGCGGCGAGCGGAAACCAGGGGATGAACCCGATGTTCTGGCCAGCGCAGTAGTCGAGCACGTCCTCGCTAGTGCGATCGATAAGATTATAGCGGTTCTGGACGGTGGCGACGTCAAAGAACTTTGACGCGGCCTTGATGTCATCGACGGATACTTCGCTCAAGCCCGCATGACGGATCAGTTTCTGGTCGATGAAGGACCTGATCGCATCGAACTGTTCATCGGCAGGGACTTTGGGATCAATCCGGTGCAACTGCCAAAGATCAAGCTGTTCGACGCCGAGGTTACGCAGGCTCTTGTGCACCTGCTGCAGCAGGTATTCCGGCCGCCCGACCGGCTTCCAGATATCCGGTCCCGATCGGGTCAGACCACCCTTGGTCGCGATCACGAGGCCCTTACGGTACGGGTGCAGCGCCTCCCTGATCAGCCATTCCGAGACATCCGGCCCGTAAGAATCTGCCGTATCGATGAAGTTGACGCCAAGTTCAGGAAGGCGCCTCAGCGTGCGGATGACCTCATCATGATCGGCAGGCGGCCCCCATATGCCCGGGCCTGTGGTGCGCATTGCACCGAAACCAAGCCGATGAATGGCGAGATCGCCGCCAATCCTGAAAGTGCCCGCATTGGCGGCATGAGCGGATGAATGGGTCATGGTCCTCATTCCTTTTTTCCAGCGAATGGGTGGGGATCAGTCATTCCGTCAGGCTGCGAAGCCACCATCAATGTTGTATGCTGCACCGGTAATGATGCCAGCCTCTGGACCGGCAAGATATGCAACCAGCCCCGCAATCTCCGCGCCCGTGGCATGGCGCTTGATCGCCATGAAGTCGTGCATGACGTCCTTCAGCGGCCCATCGGCGGGGTTCATGTCGGTATCGGTGGGGCCGGGCTGGACAACGTTGACGGTGATGCCGCGTGCCCCGAAATCACGCGCCAGTCCCTTGACCATGCCTTTCAGTGCCGCCTTGCTGGCGCTGTAGGCTGCAAGCCCACTCATCGGCATACGATCTGCATTGGCTGAGCCGATGAAGATGATGCGGCCGCCGTCGGGCATATTCCGTGCAGCGGCAACCGCCGCGTGATAGGGCGCAAGGGTATTGATGCGGAAAAGCCGGTCGATGGCGTCCGGCGGCATGTCCAGCGGGTCACCCGCGCCGAGAATTCCGGAATTGACGACCAGCACGTCCAGTGGGCCGAGCGAGTTGATCAGCGCGATGAGGGCGTCCCGGTCGCCACTGTCGGCGCGCAGGGCCCTGCTTCCGGTCTCGGCCGCCAATGCCTGGGCATCGTCAGGAGACGACAGATACGTGAAAATGACTTTGGCGCCATCCGTTGCGAAGCGACGCACGATGGCGGCCCCAATCCCACGACTGCCGCCCAGCACGAGGACGGATTTTCCATCAAAGCTGCTCATGACCGTGTTTCCCTCAACGCCAGAATTTCCGCCAGCCTGTCGAAGGCTGGCTGATAGATGTGTGTCGGCATCCGGGTCTCCATGCTGGCGGCGTGTTCGGCCGATGCTTCGAACTGACCGCGCCAGCGGATAAACGTGCGATCGCCATCTGTTATGGGCAGAAGCGTGATGGTCGAGCGGTAGTTCCGGATCGGCAGGGCCGATTCAATGATCGAGAACGTCACCGCATGCTCCACGTCGGACAGCGCCAGAAGCTGTTCACGGATGACACCGACATCGCCCATTTCAACACGGCGGATTGCGCCGACACGGTCGCCGGGATCATCGCCTTCGATCACGCAGCCTTTCACGCCCGGCAACCAGTTTCCAAGGGCACCAAAATCACGGATCAGCCCCCAGACGGACGAAACAGGCGCAGTGATGACGCTGCTGGCCATAACGTGGATCATACAGATACCCCCTGCCCTTTTCTGTGTGGAATCAAAGTGACTGGCCTCCCGTCACTTCGATGCGCTGGCCATTTACCCAGTGCATGTCATCGGACAGAAGGCCACGGACCGCGGCCCCGATGTCGTCAGGTTGGCCGACGCGCCCCAGCGGCGTGATTTCTGCGAGGCTTTTGTTGACCGCGGCATCGTCACGGACCAGACCGCCACCGAAGTCCGATGCGACCGCGCCAGGGGCGATGGCATTGACCGTAATGCCGCGCTCGCCCAGTTCTTTTGCCATATAGAGCGAGATGACTTCGGTTGCGCCCTTCATGGCCGCGTAAGGACCATGATCCGGCAGGTAGAAACGCGTCGCGGCAGAGGTGATGTTGAGAATGCGCCCGCCATCACGGATCAGGGGCAGAAGGGCTACCGTCAGCAGGTACGGGCCTTTGAAATGAATATTGTACTGATTGTCGAGCTGTTCGGACGTTGCGGCATCAAAGCGCGTGTGGATGATGTTGCCGGCGTTCTGGACAACATAACTTAGCTTCTCCTGCCCGAACCCGCTTGCAAGAAGGGCTTTGACCTGCCCGGCAAAATCCGTGAACGACGCATGGTTCGCGATGTCCAGCTGCAGCATGCGCAGCTTTGCGTCCTTCTGGCTGAGGGCGGTTTCAGCAGCCTTCGCCTCATCTGCATTGGCGTGATACGTGCCGATCACGTTGATTCCGACGGCCGTAAGATGCCTGGCAATACTGTATCCGATGCCACGATTGGCACCCGTGACGAGGGCGATTTTTGATGTGCTCATGATCGGATTCCCTGAAGAGGCATGGCGTCGGGTTCCGCAGACACCATTTCCATATCGACCGATCCATAATAGGGACACGAAGCAGGGTCAAGGATTTGTGGACCGACCGATATGGAATTTTCGTGCCGGGTCCGGATCGTCTCGCCGCTGTCAGTCCGTCAGCTTTTTCTTGGGCCGCTTTGCTGTTTCCCGTTTCACCGCGTTGATATCCCACAACGTCAGCAGCGACGTGACGGCCGCATCCAGAGTGTCCGGACGCATCCCGTCCCGGGCTTCGCATGTCATGCCGTGGAAAAAAGTCGTGAGAATATCGGGCAGCACATCTGTCGCCGGGGACGCGTTCAGTTCACCATTGGCGATGGCGCGCTCCACACAGGCCCTGATGCCGGTGCGCGTGCGCTGTCGTTCCGCCGCAAGAAGCGCCTGAACAGGTTCGTTTTCAGGTGAACAGTTGCTGGCACCGCACACGACCAGGCATCCGGCCGGATGGGTGCGGGCAGACTGCATGCGCGCCGAACTGCGCAACGTCCGTTCGATGGCGTCGCGCGGGGGCAGGCTTTCATCCCATAACGGCGCCATGACCTGCCCGTATGTGGCCAGATAACGCTGCACCACTTCGCGGAACAGGGCTTCCTTCGAGCCGAACGCGGCATAGAAGCTCGCAGGCGAAATGTTGCCCATGCAGGATTTGAGCTGCGTCAGGGAGGTCGGCTCATATCCCTGCGCCCAGAAAAGCGCCGTGGCGGCATCAATCGCCCTGTCGCGGTCAAACTCACGGGGACGCCCGGTCCGCGCCATGTCATCGTTCCTTCCGAAAGACTTCCATATTAAGTGATCCATAAATGATTGCCAAGGCTGCTATCGCCCTATATATGTATCGAACGATCCATATATGAGCACCCCATGAACCCCACCATCACAGTGCCCACGCAAAAAACCGACGCACGCCTTCCGATTGCCGGCCTGCTTGCGCTGGCCATGACCGGTTTCATCTGCATCATGACCGAAACCCTGCCGGCGGGTCTGCTGCCTCAGATCGGCGCGGGTCTGCATATCTCCCCGGCGCTCGCCGGGCAGATGGTGACGGCCTATGCCATAGGCTCGCTGAGTGCGGCGATCCCGCTTACACTCGTCACGCAGCGATGGCGGCGCAGGAAGGTCCTGCTGCTGGCGATCATAGGCTTCGTGGTGTTCAATTCCATCACGGCGTTTTCAACGCATTACGGCATGACCCTTGTGGCCCGGTACGGAGCAGGTGCGGCGGCGGGTCTCGCCTGGGCGTTGCTGGCAGGCTACGCACGCCGGATGGTGACGCGCGCCCAGCAGGGCCGTGCCCTGGCGATTGCCATGGTGGGCACGCCGATCGCGCTCTCGCTGGGGGTTCCCGCCGGGACATGGCTGGGCGCTGCCGTTGGCTGGCGGCTGGCTTTCTGGATCATGTCGGGCCTGACCATGCTGCTGATCGCATGGGTACTGGCGAAGGTTCCTGACTTTCCGGGGGCTGCGCACAACGAACGTCTGCCGTTCCGGCATGTCCTGTACATGCCCGGTGTGCGGTCTGTCCTCGGTGTCGTGATGGCCTGGATGCTCGCGCATAATGTGCTCTATACCTACATCGTGCCATTCGTGACGCCAGCCGGACTGGCGGGACAGGCAGATCGCATCCTGCTGCTGTTCGGGGTCGCGGCCCTTATCGGCATCTGGCTGACCAGCCGCACGGTCGATCACGCCCTGCGCCTGTCCGTCCTGCTCAGCCTTGCCATATTCGCTGTCGTGGCAGCGGCTTTCGCCATCGGATCAGCATCGCCTGCGGTGATCATGATCGGGGTAACGGTATGGGGGCTGACATTCGGTGGCGCCGCGACGTTGCTCCAGACTGCGCTCGCCGATGCGGCTGGCGATGGCGCGGATGTCGCGCTATCGATGAATGTGGTGGCGTGGAACAGTGCCATAGCCGGTGGCGGCCTTCTGGGCGGCGTGTTGCTCGACACATGGGGGGCGGCATCGTTCCCCTGGGCGGTGATGGGGCTTGTCGCTGTCGGCTTCCTGATTGCATGGCAGGCCCGGTCCCATGGGTTTCGACCCGGCCACCGGCTCGGGCATGGGAGCTAAGGATGTAATGGGGGTGTCAAAGGCGTCCTTCTACCCTGTGTAGGGCTATCGCTTTCACCACCACTTTTAACCCTGCTCCAGCACACGTCCTGCCTTTCTGAAGGCTGTGGCGGAACCCGCCGCATCAAGCATCTGGAAATCCGGATAAAGGACAAAGGCAATGGATCTGGCCATGTCCTGAAACGAGGGATCACTGTCATTTCGTCAGTGTCGTGAAGGAAACACAATGCTGCGACAACCATGACTGCTACACCACACGGAGCTTATCCATGTCACGACCGCCATTCCCGCCTTTTGATGTTGAAAGTGCGACACGCAAGGTCCGGCTTGCCGAAGATGCCTGGAATTCCCGGAACCCTGAACAGGTGGCGCAGGCCTATACAGTGGATAGCCAGTGGCGCAACCGGGTGGAATTCATCCATGGGCGCGATGAGATCGTGGCCTTCCTGACACGCAAATGGAACGGGGAGCACGAATACCGCCTGATCAAGGAACTCTGGGGTTTCCGCAATAATCGTATGGCTGTCCGTTTTGCCTATGAATGGCATGATGATGCGGGCCGATGGTTCCGGTCTTACGGCAATGAACTGTGGGAATTCGATACCGCCGGGCTCATGCGCCGCCGTGTCGCATCAATCAATGACCTGCCGATAGAGGCCGGAGAGCGAATGTTTCACTGGCCTGCGGGAAGACGCCCGGACGACCACCCGGGGCTGTCCGACCTTGAACTTTAATGTCCTGAAAGAAATTGCTCTCGCCGAAGTTCTTTCATGATTCCGATCCTCACCATCCCTGTTCGGTGGGCAGAACGAACAGTTCTGCGACATCCATTCGGGATGGTGCGTTCAGCGCAAACAGGATCGTGTCAGCGATGTCCTCGCCTTCCAGATAGGTCATGGACGCGGCTAGATCATCCATCTGTTTGCGGTAGGTGGCATCCGTAATCTGCTCATACAGTTCCGACTTCACGGCACCGGGTTGAATGCAGGTGACGCGGATATTGTGCTTTGGCCCGATCTCCATCCTGAGCCCGTCGGAAAACGCCGCGACGGCGGCCTTGGTGGCGCAATAGACGGCCAGGCCGATAAAGACTTTCCGGCCCGCAATCGAGGACATGTTGAAGATATGGCCCGAATGCTGAGCGATCATCTGTGGAAGAACCGCCGCCGTTGCATTGAGGACACCGGACAGGTTTACGTCCACCATACGCTGCCATTCGTCCACTTTCAGGCTGTCAATGTTGGACAGGGGCATCAGGCCCGCATTGTTGACCAGCACATCAATCCTGCCGAACCGGGCAATGAGGGCATCTGCCGCAGCCTTGCATGACGTCAGATCCGTCACGTCGGTTGGAAGGGCAACCGCTTTGCCCCCTGCCCCGGTGATTTCCGCCGCCAGCGCGTCCAGACGATCCTTGCGCCGTGCTGCCAGACCGACAATTGCCCCCTCTGTCGCAAGTTTGCGTGCTGTTGCCGCGCCTATCCCGCTGGAGGCTCCGGTAACAAGGGCAACCTTACCTCTGATATTCATGCTAATCTTCACCTATTCCGTTTAAAAAAGAACGAGAAAACAGGTAAAGACCAAGAAAGATGGTTTCTGTCGTCTGCTTGCTGAAACCATTGTAATTTTGCGATTTTGTGAGTTGGACTGGACAATTCACGGCACAGCTGAAAGGTAAGCCGGATGCCGCACCCGCATCGTTCTTCGCTGCATGCCGCCAGTTATGCCCTGGAGGACCGTATTCCGGGCCGGAAGATCGGGCAAAGCCATGGGGACGCATGGAAAGAGGCCGAGGCACAGATATTCCGCCGGCCGCAACACGAAGATGAAGTGCTGGTGCCAGCCGTGGCCGAGCCTCTGCTGGTGTGGATCATCTCGGGAGAAGCCCAGATCGAGGAACGCGAACTGGCAGGCGAATGGACGAAAAGTGAGGCCCGATCCGGATCATTTTTCCTGACACAGACCAATGCGCCTTACCTCATGCGCTGGCAGGCTGATCCGGGCCGTCCGTTTGAAGTCCTGCATCTTTATCTGGGGCTTACTCTCGTGAACCGGGCCGCCCGATCGTTGGGGCTTAATTCATCACGGCTCTCCATGCGCGACATTTCCGGTGGTCAGGACGCATTCATATCTGGCGTTCTGACAGGCCTGGCGGCCGAGATCCAGGCGACTCATTCGGCCAGTTCTCTATTTGTAAATGGCCTTCTGGAAAGCCTGACCGTCCATCTTCTGCGTCAGTATGCCCGGACACAGCCTTCGCCCACGTCCAGACCCGCACAACTGCCAGCGTGGAAGCTGCGCAAGGCGCTGGATCATATGGAAGCCCATCTCGCCGAACCGTTCGATCTCGATTTTCTGGCCGGGTTGTGCGGGATGAGCCGGTTTCATTTCAGCCGGTCATTTCACAACACCATGGGGCAAAGCCCATCACGCTGGTTTATCCGGCGGCGTGTGGAACATGCGAAGGACCTCCTGTCACAGACCAACAGGTCCATCATCGAGATCGCCCTGACCAGTGGCTACGAGAGTGCGAGCCATTTTGCACAAATGTTTCGCAGGGAAACCGGCATCAGTCCACGCGACTTCAGGAAGCTATGATGGAGACGGATAAAGCGGCTATTACCTCCCTGCTTTAAATTCCTTGACCAGATAGCGGTTAAGGCAGACATAAAAGGCCGCATTTAGACGCTGTTTTTCTCAATGCGTAACTTTCAGGCTTGATTTCTGGCTCATCTTCGGCGGGATGCTGGCCGTACGATTTCTGGGCATCTTCGCATCAAAAACCGTTGCGGATCACGACATCTAGCGCTGTTCAACGAATTAATGGGCCTCGAGCCGAGCGAGTTCCGATGCACGCCATATCTCCCAGCGGCGAAGCAGGCGGTGGTATGGTTCACCTGTCCGCTCATCCAGCTTTTCTACCGCGGTTATCCGGTCCGTACGAAAATGACGGAAGTCCTGTCGCAGTTCGCACCAGGCGATCAGCACGCGCGTGGTATCCGAATAGCCAAAAACCACTGGCCATACCGTACGCTCGGTTAGCTTACCCCGTTGATCGCAATAATGCAGGCGCAATTTCATTTCTTTGCGTATTGCAGATCGAAGGACCGCCGCGTCCACCGCATCCTCGATCGCATCCAGAGGCAGCTTCGCCGCAGTGCTCGGCGCAATAATGAGTGACTGCAGGCGCTCGGGCACGACTGCCGCAACCTTGGCAAGAACGTCCAATGCCGCGCGTGAAAGCATTTCATCGCCATGGGCTGCCACCCACTGCGCGCCCAGAACAATCGCCTCAATTTCCACCGGGGTCAGCGCAAGCGGCGGCATGTCGTATCGGGTGTCAAGCACGTAACCAACGCCAGCCTCACCTGAAACGGGCACGCGCTGCCCCATCAGATGCGCGATATCGCGGTAGATCGTGCGCGTGGAGACCTCCAATTCCCCAGCCAGCGCCTGCGCCGTGATGGGGCGCGACGACCGGCGCAGGATTTGGATAATCTGAAAAAGGCGGTCGGTACTACGCAAGGGTTTTGCAATCATGCTGACAGGATGCTGTCAGCATGATTGTGCCAAAAGACGGCGAACACAACCTTATGCAGGAATCGCTCGATGAAGTTTGCCTCTACCCGCCTGATTGCCGCTGACATCAACACCATGGTTGCATTTTATGAATTGGTGACCGAACAGCCTGCCGAATGGCTTGCACCTCAGTTTGCCGAAATCGTCACCCCTGGCGCGACACTCGCGATCGGTAGCGCCGAGACGGTCGCCCTGTTCAGGGAAGGAACTGCCGAACCGGGGGCAAACCGCACCGCAATTCTGGAATTCAGGGTTGATGACGTGGATGCCGTATTCGCACGCCTGAAAAACAAAGTGGACGTTGTGATTGAGCCAAAGCTGCTGCCATGGGGCAACCGCACGGCCCAGTTCCGTGATCCCGAGGGCACGATCATCAGCCTGTTTACGCCGTTAACCAAAGCCGCCCGCGCCCGTTTCGGAACCCGGCGACAACGGGTGGCCAACCGGTCTGTTATTTCTATAGACAACATACAGGAAAGCGGGGGGGGAGGCGAACGACCTAGTGCTGGGAACTAACCTGAAGAAACCGGTCATTTAATCCCGGTGTCTCGGTCTCGTGACAGCTTTACGTCGTCCTAGTTCAAAGCAAAACGGCATATATAGCAGCGTGACCTATCTCTCGCTTCTTTCATGCCTTGAAAAAGAACGTCGATAATCCGCTTGCACCGTACCTTCATCTCCACGTGATTAACAGGTCGGCCTCCTGAACATTCGACGATGAGCGCCATGACAGCGTCCTGGTCCATCCCGATGCTGCGATCCGCCTTGCTGTCATAGACTAGAGCCCCCAAGGCGCGGCAGTGCTCTGTCTTACCATGTCCAGCAAACGTCTCGCTGCAGCGATTACGTTCCATGGCGGTCTTTCGGATGAAACGCCGGCCACATGAAGACAGCGGAATTGGTTGCTGCCCCCTCATCGACATCGCACACCTTGCGATCGCTCACAGTGGACGATGAGGAAAAACGACGCATTATCCAAGTTGACGTGCCCCCCGAAAATGTGCCCATTTTAGAGTAGAGTCCGATCGAGAAGGATACGGACGGATGAAACGCAGTCGCTTTACGGAAGAGCAGATCATAGGGATCCTGAAGGAACAGGAAACTGGGCTGAAGGTCTCTGATCTTTGCCGAAAACACGGGATCAGTGACGCAACCTTCTACAAATGGAAGACCCGCTATGGTGGTCTTGAAGTGTCCGAGGCCAAACGGCTGAAGGCGCTGGAAGATGAAAACAGCCGCCTGAAACGTCTTCTGGCGGATGCCATGCTGGATAATGCAGCGCTGAAGGAAATCGTTGGAAAAAAGTGGTGACGCCTGTCGCCAAGCGGCAGGCGGTCGACCATATTCGCGGTGTTCTGGCCCTGAGTGAACGCCGTGCCTGTGCGCTTGTCGGTCTTGCCCGCCGTGTTGCGCGCTATATTTCGACCAGGGCGGACGATGTCGTCCTGCGCCAGCGTCTGCGGGAACTAGCGGGCCAGCGGCGCCGCTTTGGATACCGTCGCCTGAGCTATCTTCTGGCGCGGGAAGGGTTCAACCCCAATCACAAGAAGCTGTTCCGCCTTTATCAGGAGGAGGGGCTGAAAGTCCGTCATCGGGGAGGCCGAAAGCGAGCTTTGGGGACGCGTTCTCCCATGACCGTCCCCCAGGAACCTGGGCAGCGCTGGAGCCTGGATTTTGTGTCCGACGCCCTGATCTGTGGCCGCCGGTTCCGCATTCTGGCTGTTATCGACGATTTCAGCCGGGAGAACCTGGCATTGGTTGCCGACACATCGCTATCAGGCGGACGTGTGGCGCGGGAACTGACAACTCTGGTGGAGCGATATGGCAAACCCCTCATGATTGTCAGCGACAACGGGACGGAATTCACCTCCCATGCCATTCTGAAATGGGCCGACGGGATGCAAATCGAATGGCACTATATCGCCCCGGGGAAGCCGCAGCAGAACGGGTTTGTCGAAAGCTTCAATGGCCGGCTCAGGGATGAATGTCTCAACGAAACGCTGTTCACGTCCCTGACGCATGCCCGCCAGATTCTGGCTGACTGGCGGGATGACTACAATACGGTACGCCCACATTCCCAACTGAATGGCAGGACACCAGATCAGGTCGCCAGACAAGGGTCTCGGGGGCATGCCCCCGAGACCCTTGCTATTCCATCAACTCCAAGCCATGAAAAACGGGAACTCTCCTTTTGAGTGGATACAAAAAGGGGGGCACGTCAAAGTCCCCAGTCAGGGTAAATTCATGTTCGATAGGTTTCCTGAACTTGGTGGGAGTGCAATCAAAGAGGCGGCCACGATCTCGGTGCCCAACGACGTCCAGAACCACTGCTCATAAAAATCCGGCACGCGCCCTCTGATGTTCTGACGTCCGAACATCAGCATATGCTCCGATGCTCTGACGTTCGCGCATTTTGCGATGGGATGTATTCCTCCCATCCGAGAAGGACCTTACAAATTCCGTCTGAGAATGTTCTGACGTCCGAACATTGAGCATAAGGATGAACTAGAACCAGAAGACTATCGTAACACGCCGCACAGCAAAATATCATCCTCCATTATATCTTTGATCGCTATCTCCTCGGCTGATTTATGCCTCGTTTTAATGATTTGTCCGCTTTGACAAAGCCTCATTCAAGACACAAGTAATCTATAATATGGTCCTAACATGCCGCACCTGGGCCGGGTTAGATCTTCGACGAGAAGCAGGAACACATTGATCGTATCTTTCGAAGACCAATTTAGGGCTTCATATCAGCCCATATGTCGTCGATTTTTTCCTTGACAAGAAAGACTGATAACAATCAACATCAACCATCATCGTTGATGTTGATGCTATTTTACGCATCAAAAGTCTGTCTGGGGAAGCCATAATGAACGGTCAAACATTTCGAAATAGCCGACTGACTTTGCGATTAAGTCAGGCCGACATCAAAGATGAACTCAACCGCAGACTTGGCCGAAGCTATGATAAACCCAAGATTAGCCGCTGGGAAAACGATAAAGAACCGATCCCGGATGATGTCGCCGAGGTGATACGTAATATGGCTGGCGCAGTTCAAGATTCTGCAAGAATACTTGTGCTGGCAAACCAAAAAGGCGGCGTTGGGAAAACAACGTCTTCGCTCAATCTTGCATACGCGTTGTCATCACTGGGAGGACGCGTTCTTCTCATTGATATGGATCCCCAAGCAACAGCTACAGCCGGAATACTCGCTGGCGCCAGTGTTGAACTTTATCATCAGGGTAAAACGACAGCCCACCTCATTCTCGGTGGGAAACCTCTCTCTGAAATCGTGGTTGCGGCAGGCACGCTACCAGACGGACGCGAGCTGCCCTTCGATTTCATCGCCAGCCATATTGACCTAGCTGAAACGGACGGCCGGAGAGAGCCCGGTTTTGACGCCGCGCTACGGGAAGCCATTGATCCTGTCCGTGAGGACTACGACTGGATCGTGATCGATGCACCTCCCAATCTCGGCATGCTTACATGGATGAGCCTTGCTGCTGCCGATGATGCAATTGTCCCTGTGAGAACCGAGCCTTACGACACAATGGGCGTTGGCCTGATTATCGGCACAATTGGCAAGATCCAGCGTCGTCTGAATCCAGGACTTCGACTTCTTGGTATTTTACCGACGCAATATAACGCACGCAAATCTGTGGACCGTGAAGTCCTTCAACACTTATGTTCCATGATGAAAGATCGCGCCCCAGTTCTGGAACCCGTGCCTTCAAGCGCTGTGTACGGTCATGCTGCGCGCGCAGGCAGGATTGCGTTGGAGTCCTCTTCTTCAGCGGCCGCAACGGCACCGTACCTTCGGCTGGCACAAGCACTCCAAACGAAGACAGATTTTCCGCTTGCAGATATCGAACAGCCTGAAGGTAATGCGTGATGGCAACCCGACGCAAAACAAAAGCCCCATCTCCTATTCTTGGCGTAGCCGCTGGGCTCATTGACGACGCCAGCAACAGTTTTGTTCGCCAGGACGGCAAATTTCGACATACATTCGAAATTCCTTTGACAGAAGTAGCGCCAGATCCGGACCAACCACGAAAAAGTTTTGACGACGAGAGTATCGCAGCACTGGCAGAAACAATGGTCGCTGAAGGACAGCTTCAGCCCATTCTCGTACGTCGTGTCACGAACTCACAATCCGACAAACGGTGGGTCATAGTCGCGGGCGAACGCCGTTGGCGAGCCGCGCAACATGCTGGCTGGTCCAGCATGCTTGCAATTGAACACGACGGTGATGCTGAAGTCGCAGCGCTCATTGAGAACCTTCAGAGAGTGGACCTAAACCCTCTGGAAGAAGCAACCGGCATCCAACGACTGATTGAAAAAAGAGGCTGGAACCAGAGCCAGGCAGGTGAAGTTCTTGGAAAAAGTCGCGGCGAAATTAGCTCTATCCTGAAAATCCTGACGCTCCCAACCGATATCCTTGAAGAGTTGACGTCAGAGCGAGGTGTGGCACGAAATACCCTTGTGGAACTCGCAAGAGTCCCGGATCCTGTGAGACAACAAGAACTCATTGAACAAGCCAGAACCGGACAACTCACAGTAAAAGCTATTCGACTGGGTCGAGCTGACCTCGAACGGCCGGAATCCGCACCGACCCGCAAACCTTCCGGATTTACGTTTACATCCGTAGACAGGATGGCCCAGCGTCTAAGTGAAGTCCGTGCCCAACAACTCCCGCTTAATTCGGAAGACCGTGAACGCTTGCGAAGGCTCCGGGCCGAGATTGATCAGGTGCTCGGTGATGAAAATACGTAACACTGACGAGAGAATCATTGACCCTGGTTGTATTAACCGGTTTGTTTGCATTCGGAACATCGCGCACAAAAGGCAGGGCTGGGGTAGATAATGGCTAGCAACGAAGCTGACCTGTTTGTCGACTCCCTAATAGGGGCTCCGTTAAAGGATGACAGAGCCCTTATGGAATATCCGTTCTTCAGCATCCAGAAGCAACCGCGCATGGAGCCTCTGGTATATGACGACGGGAAAATACAAATTACCATAGAACCTGGCCCAAAAGGGCTTGCGACGATTTGGGATAAAGACATACTTCTTTATGTCGTCTCTCTTATCAATGAACGCATTGAGCGAGGAATGACTGTCGACCATACAGTCCGCTTCGCTGCGCATGATCTCCTGCGCGTCACCGGTCGAGGAACAGGTAAGCGCAGCTACGACCTTTTGCTCGACGCGCTTCATCGTCTGAGATCTACGAACATCATGACAACAATCGAATCTGCAGACGAACGCGACCGGCGCGGGTTTGGCTGGATAGAGACATGGCGCGTAGTCGAGCGGAAAACATCGACTGGACGTAAAATTATGGCAGCCATTGAAATTACGCTCAATGACTGGATGTTTCGTGCCCTCGTCAAGGAACGCAGGGTGCTGACAATTAACCCCACTTATTTTAGTCTCGATAGTGGCCTGGGTCGCCGTATTTATGAGATCGGACGAAAGCATCTTGGTAACCAAGAAATATGGAAAATTAGTCTAGATAAACTCGCCAAGAAAATCGGTACTACACGCGAATTACGATTTTTCAAAAGAGATCTTCTCAAAATTATAGGCGATGACGTTATCCCCGATTATCAGCTATCCCTCGAAGTAGGTCCAAGGGGAGGGCGTCCCGTAGTGATTTTTGAACATCGAGAATCACAATCTTAGCGATAAAATATGAGCAGGACATGTGCGCGATGTTCCGAACCATGAGACGCTGTCGCATTTGTTTTCCTGGGCGGCTGTGAAGCGCAAAATACCCAAGATATCAAGCCTGCTAGTTATCGGATGCCATAACTTGTCATCGCCCAAGGAATCAAACGCACGGACGTCCGAACGCCAGAGACCTACCTTAAACGTGCGCGATGTTCCGAATTCATGGCGTTTGGGCAGAGACTGCGCCTCATCAACACCTTGGGCAACTATCGGCGTGAACTTGATAACCGAATTAGCAAGGTGAAGATCGTTAATGTGCGCGATATTCCGAATATCTGGCCTAATGCCTTTTCCAGCGTGCGCGATATTCCGAAATTTTCTCTTTCTTATATCCATTCCCAAAAATTGGAGGCCTGTTGCAGTTGTTCTTGACGGTCGCAAGGTATGCCTTCTGCCCTGTCGACGATGATTACTCCCATTATTCACAGCAACGCGATTCTCGTTCGGAATATCACGCACGTCTTATCGGAACATCGCGCACATCCCAACGGAATATCGCGCACGTTTTCTTTCGGAATATCGCGCACGCCTTATCGGAACATCGCGCACAGAAATAGCACCTAACTAAATGATATTAAAAGCGCTTTTCAGCCTTTAACTTTTTAACAGTTTAAAAATAACCTTCTAACTCGACCGTTGGGGATAAGTCTGCCTTCCTTGCATTCCATCCTCAGTTCGCGCTAAGACGCATTACGTTCCGGTATGTAAGCAGCAGCTTCCCCCCCCTTGAAGAAGCAGCTTATTCGACGTTGAATTAACGTCGCAATCTCTGCAACTACACCAATCGAGAAATACCCCTTTAGGGATATGATTTAGATTCGAGAATCCAAAAGCTAATAAACCGATAATAAAAAGCCATAATAGAAATATAAGCCAGTATATAAAAGCACCAGATCGACCAGCACGCCGCAAGGGGTAGCTCCTCCCCGTGCTCGGCGTCTGCGTCGCCTGCGCGCGGGTCCGGTGCTGCCGCTACGCGGCACCCTTGCCCCGCACTGCCCGACCCGGTTGCAATGAGAGCTGAAGGAAAGAGTAATCAGGCAACACAACCTGATTAGCACGCCCGTTCCTGACATCCCGAAAACCTGACCCGGAAACATCCCGGCCTGCAGAAGCAGCGCTGGGTGCCGGCGTTTGTACGGAGCACGGCCATGTCGTTCCAGCTCAACCTCTTCGGCTCAACCGCTCTCTCAGATACCCAGAACGACCTTTTCTGGGGCGAACTTGAAGGCGAAGACGGCGCCCCCCCCGTCCCGCCCGCCACACCGGCCGCGATGGCCCTTCCCAAGATCGACTTTCATATGGTGGCCGACCGAGGCCTCGCTGACACCTGGAAACAGCGGGCCCGGGACAATGCACTGGCAATCGTACTGCTCAAGGAGATCGAAGAAGCAGACCGAAACGCCTCGTCCCCCGAACAGATCGTCCTGTCACGTTTCATCGGCTTTGGAGCAGGAGAACTGGCGAACAATCTGTTTCCATCCGGAAGCGATAGCGCCCGCCCGGGCTGGGAAGAGATTGGCGAAGCGATCCATGCCTCCACAACAGACGTTGAAAGGGCAGGACTGAAGCGCGCGACACAATATGCGCATTTTACCCCTGAACTGATCGTGCACGCACTCTGGAACAAAGTGCTGCAGATGGGCTTCAGAGGCGGTTCCGTGCTTGAACCCGGCTGTGGGACCGGTCTCTTCATCGCGGCCCGACCAGAAAGGCTCGAGGGACGCATCGCCTTTACCGGGATCGAGAATGATCCCATTACGGCAAGGATCGCACGCAGGCTCTATCCGAACCAGTGGATCCGCAGCGAGGATTTCACGACAGTGAAGCTCGCAGACGGGTATGACCTTGCGATCGGTAATCCACCCTTTTCCAATCGCACCGTCCGTGGCCCGGAAGGTCTGGGACGGCTTGGCCTGAGCCTGCATAATTTTTTCATTGCCCGATCCATCGAAGCACTTCGCCCGGGCGGCATCGCAATTTTCGTGACGTCCCGCCATACGCTGGACAAGACGGACAGCACCGCGCGCCGGACCATTGCCGACATGGCTGACCTCGTGGGGGCAGTCCGGCTCCCGGCCGGAGCAATGCGCGATGACGCCGGCACGGACGTGGTGGTGGACGTACTGGTGTTCCGCAAGCGCATGATCGGCGACATGGCCGATGATGAGACCTGGCTGGAAACCGGCGCACTTGCGGATAGCGACCAGGGTAACGGTCCGCTCCTCGTCAATCGCTACTTACTCGACCATCCGGAGCAGGTGCTTGGCCGTCACGGCTGGACCACCACCCAGTTCGGTCCCGATTACACATGCGACGCGCGTGCCGACGGCAGGCTCGATGTGATGTTGCCCGAGGCCCTGAGCCGGATCGGGCAGGACGTGCGCTTTCCGGAACCCCTGGACCAGCGCATTGTCCGGCCGGCGGGAGCCGGTGTGCTGGTCGGCACGGCTGCCGATGGCGCCCAGTTGAAAGAGGGCTCCTACTTCGTCACGAAAGGCGTCCTGCAACAGATCCGCGACGGACAGGCCACCACTGTCGCCATCAGGAAGGGGGAGCAGAAGGATGGCCTCTTCCAGAAGCATGCCCGGATCATTACCGCGCTGATACCCGTCCGGGATGCGGCACGCGCGGTCCTGCGGGCGCAGATGGAGAACCTGCCCTATGGACGCCTCCAGGGTGACCTGAAGCGTGCCTATTTCAGCTTTGTCCGACAGTTCGGCCCGATCAACCTGATGAATGTGACGGTCCGGATCGATCCGGACACCGGGGTCGAAAACGAAACCCAGCGGCGACCGAACCTCACGCCATTCTTCGATGATCCCGACGTCTGGCTGGTCTCGTCCATCGAGGAATACGACGAGGCGACACAGAAAGGCCGGATGGGACCGATTTTCTCGGAACGGGTCATTCATGCGCCTGTCGAACCCGAAATCCATTCCGCCCATGACGCCCTGGCCGTCTGCCTGCATGAAACAGGCGGCGTGGAAATGCCGCGGATCGCGGAACTCATGGGACAGTCCGAAGCTGAGGTCGCGGCCGCACTGGGGGATGCGGTCTATCTCGATCCGGTACGGAGTGTGGACGGTCGCGATGTCTGGGTCACGGCTGATGAAATGCTCTCCGGCGCCGTGCGGACCAAGCTGGAAGAGGCACGCGATGCAGCCCGGATCGATGGACGCTACGCCCGGAACGTCACGACGCTGGAAGCTGTCCAGCCAGCCGATCTGCGCCCATCGGAGATCACCGCGCGCCTTGGCGCTCCGTGGTTGCCGGTCAGCGACATCATCGCCTTTACCGCCGAGGTGCTCGGGGTCGAAACGGTCATCTATCACGCACCCGCAGTCGCCTGCTGGACCGTGGAGAAACGGGCGTTCATGGGCAAGGCCGAGGCTACGTCAGTCTGGGGGACGGAACGGCGACATGCCGGCGAACTGCTGGAAGATGCCCTGACGCAGGCATCGCCAAAAATATGGGATGTCTGGCGTGATGGCGATGGCAATGAGCACCGCGAACTGAACACACAGGAGACGGAAGCCGCAAAGGAAAAACTGGCAGCGATCAGGCGTGCGTTCGAGACATGGGTCTGGCAGGATGGCGATCGGGCCGAGCGGCTGGTCCGGCTGTACAATGATACTTACAACAACCTGGTTGCACGCGCGTTTGATGGCTCCCATCTGCGCCTGCCCGGTGCAAGCACCACGATCAGCCTGCGCCCCCACCAGAAACGGGTCATCTGGCGGATCATCGCTGCGGGCGGCACGTATATCGCGCACGCGGTCGGCTCCGGAAAGACGTTCTCGATGGTTGCGGCCGTCATGGAGCAGAAGCGGCTTGGGCTGATCAGCAAGGCGATGATCGCCGTCCCCGGTCACTGCCTCGCCCAGATGGCCCGCGAATTCCTCATGCTCTATCCGACTGCGCGGATCCTCGTCGCCGACGAGACGAACTTCGTGAAGGCAAAGCGCCAGCGGTTCCTTGCCCGGGCCGCGACCGGAAACTGGGATGCGATCATCATCACGCATGATGCGTTCCGGTTCATCCCGGTGGAGGGGGATTTCGAGCGGCAGATGATCGAGGCGCAGATCGCGTCTTACGAGGAAGTGCTGGAAAGTGTCGACGCAGCCGACCGCCTGTCGCGCAAGCGGGTCGAGAGCATGAAGGAGAAGATGCAGGCGAAGCTGGAAGGCCTTTCGGCTCGAAAGGACGATCTCGTGCATCTGGGAGAGATCGGCATCGACCAGATCCTCGTTGATGAAGCGCAGCAGTTCCGGAAGCTGAGTTTTGCAACCAACCAGTCCGACCTCAAGGGGGTCGATCCGAACGGTTCGCAGCGGGCCTGGGATCTCTTCGTGAAGACGCGCTACCTGGCGGCAAAAAATCCGGAACGTCCGCTGATCATGGCGTCCGGCTCCCCGATCACCAATACGCTCGCCGAAATGTGGACGGTCAGCCGCTATATGGATCTTGAGGCGCTGCAGAAGCGCTACCTGCATGAATTCGATGCCTGGGCAGCCAATTTCGGCGAAACCCGTACCGAACTGGAACTGCAGCCAAGCGGGCTTTACAAGCCGGTCACGCGCTTCACCGAGTTCGTCAACGTCGCCGACCTCATGGCGATGTATCGCGACTTCGCGGATGTCGTGCAGCACGATGACCTGCGCCAGTACGTGAATCTGCCAGCGATCCGGGGCGGACGTCGCGAGATTATTGTCGCGCCGACAAACGATAACTTCAGGGCCTACCAGAAGACGCTGGCGGCCCGCATCAACGCCATCGAAGCACGCCAGGGTCGCCCCCAGAAGGGCGATGACATCCTCCTGTCCGTCATCACGGATGCCCGTCATGCCGCGATCGACCTGCGTTTCGTCGCCCCTCTCGCCACGAATGACGACACATCGAAGCTGAACCTGATGATCGGGAACGTGTTCCGGATCTGGCAGGAGACATCGGAAAGCCGTTACAGCGATCCTGAAACCGGTCGGCCGTACGACCTGCCGGGGGCGGTGCAGATGGTCTTTTCGGATCTGGGCACCGAGAGCGCGATGGAGACACGCGGTTTTTCCGCCTATACGTGGATCCGCGATGAACTGATCCGCCTGGGCGTGCCGCGCGCGGAAATCGCGTTCATGCAGCACTACAGGAAGAGTGCGGCGAAGCAGAAGCTGTTCGGTGATCTCAATGCCGGCCGCAAGCGGATCCTGATCGGCTCGACGGCGACCATGGGCACCGGCGTCAACGCCCAGCAGCGCCTCAAGGCCCTGCACCATCTCGACGTGCCGTGGCTGGTCTCCGACATCATCCAGCGCGAGGGACGTATCGAGCGGCAGGGCAACCAGCACGCGGAAATCGAACTCTACGCCTACGCCCAGCAGGGTTCTGTTGACGCGACCAACTGGCAGCTCCTCGAACGCAAGCAGCGCTTTATTGGACTTGCGATGTCAGGTGACCGTTCCATCCGGCGGATTGAGGACATTGGCGGGGAAGGGGGAAACCAGTTCGCCATGGCCAAGGCGCTTGCCTCAGGCGATGCCCGGCTGATGCACAAAGCCGGGCTGGAGGCCGATCTTGCGCGGCTCGAGAGACTGGCGGCCGCCCATTATGACGACCAGTTCGCCGTAAAACGTGCCATCGACCGGGCCGAGCGTGAGATTGCGGGCGCGGAGCGCCAGATCCCGCTTATCGAGGCGGATATCGCCTGCCGTCAGCCCACGAAGGGGGATGCGTTCGTATTGCGCAGGGACAAGGGGGATGTCAGCGAACGTGAGAAGGCCGGATCATGGCTCCTGTCCCAGGTCCGCCTGGCGGCGAAGAACGGCGAGTCAGGGGTCTGGAACCTCGGACGCATCGGTGGGTTCGCCGTCATGTGCGAAGCTGGGCCTGGCCGTCGCGTGCGCGGCGAAAAGTGCGCGGTCGACGTGACGCTGTTTGTGGAAGCGCGCTCGGGTCGCATTGAGATCGCCGTCGAGGACGACACGAAGGGCCTTGGGCTGACCTCGCGCCTTGAACATGCGCTGCTTCGGATCGATGACGCGCTCCGTGACGCAATCCGGATGCGGGAGGAAGCGCAGCGTCGCCTGCCATCCTACCGGGCCCGTCTGGGCCTGCCGTTCGCGGAACAGGCGATGCTTGATGAAAAGCGCGCCGAGCTGAAAGCGCTGGAAGACGATCTGGCGGCGACCGCGACCGATGAAGACCCGGTGCATGACGACACCGAGGACAGGGAGAAGGAAGAAGAGGCGGCAGCCTGAGAAGGGCTGCCATCTCCGGCCAGGCGCCGCAAGGGGTGGCGCCTCCCCGTGCTCGGCGTCTGCGCCGCCTGCGCGCGGGTCCGGTGCCGCCGCTGCGCGGCGCCCTTGCCCCGCCAGCCCGGTGCTGGCCGCCGGGGTGCATCAGGAAAGGCGTCCTGAGAACACGGAGTAAAAACCATGGAACTGCGCGAAGTTGATCCGAAAACCCTGCTCGATAACCCCGAAAACCCGCGGAAATCCGCGCCCAACGAGGCGGAAGAGCGCCAGCTGGCGCTGAACGTCAAAGCCGTCGGGATCATCCACCCGCCTCTGGTCCGCGAAACCCCGGGCGGCCTGATGATCGTTGCGGGGCATCGCCGCCGGCGTGCCGCGGTCAAGGCCGGGCTGAAAACCATTCAGGTGACGGTGGCAGGCGATGATGCGGAACTGGACCGGATGCGTGCCGCGTCGGAGAACATGATCCGTCAGCCCATGACCCAGGTTGAACAGTGGCGGGTTGTCGCCAGGCTCCGGGAGGAAAAAAAGTGGAATGACACCGCGATCTGCAAGGCGCTGATGCTCACACCGGTGCAGCTGAAGCAGATCGGCCGCCTGTCTGCCATCCTGCCTGAGATTCTTGCATGGATCGAGGCGGGCAAGGGTCCCGGCAATCGTGAACTGGCGAGCATCGCCCTTGCGTCCACCGCGCTGCAGGAACAGGTCTGGGGCCATTTCGGGTTTCCGGTTGGCTCGTCGCCGCCCGAGGATGTCGAAGCCTGCGAAGATGAGGGCGAGCAACAGCCCGACGGAAATTGGGAACCCGGTGCTGCCATCCCCGATTGGGACCGGATTGCGTCAGCCCTGCGGCAGGACCGTTTTTATGCAATCGAGGCCTCGTTTGATGACGCCATTGCAAAAAGCTGCCGGATCGCCTGGCAGGAAGATCTGTTCGGTGAAGCCGGGAAGGACGGCCGTTATACCGATGACGGCTTCGCCTATGAGAAGGCGCAGCGCCAGTGGCTGGGTCAGAACACGCCTGAAGACGCATTGATCCTGCAGAGCGACGAGAACGGCGAGCCGATCTTCGAACCCGGCATGGTGCGGATCTACTGGCAGCGCGAGGGCGCCACGAAATTCTTCTGGCTCGATCATCGCCTGAAGGTTCGCGAGGGCTGGTGCGTCCTGCCGGGCAGCGAGGCGGCAGGCCGCGTGACGCCGTCCGCCGTCATTGAAGCCCTGCCCGAAGGGCCACGGGAACGGCCCGATATCTCGGGGCGCGGTTTTGACATGATCGGCAGTTTCCGCACCCAGGCGCTGCATGCCGCATTGGACGGCATGCGGGGCTCTGCCGATCCATGGGTCCTGGTCGGGCTGATGATCGCGGCCCTCAACGCGCAGAATGTCCGGGTGGACGGGGATTCCAACGCGCACTACCCGCAGCGCCGTCCGTCACGCCGGCTCGTGGCTGCCGCCGGACTGTTCCAGGATGGCGAGATGGCGCTGGACGAGGCGCTCCTGCGTGGCGCTGCTGTCGACGTGCTCAAAGCCGTTCTGTCCTGCGAGAAGAACGCGACGAATAGTGGCGACTGGGGTGTCCTGGTCGGCCATATCGTGAAAGCGGACGACCATCTGCCTGTCATGGCGGATGAAGACTTCCTGAAAACGCTCAGCAAGTCCGGCATCACGAAGGCCATAAAGGCGGAAGGTATCCTGCCGCGCAATACCGGTAAGGAAATGCGCCGCGCCCTGATGGACCATGTCGGGCAGGGGATCTGGGTGCATCCTGCTGCGCGTTTCCAGGTCGATGTCGCAGCGCTGAACGCCACCTTCGCGGAAGCGCTTGCCCCACCATCCGGAGCGGATGACGATGATGGGGAACTGGAGCATGACGACGATATCGACCCGGAAGACGACGTGGATGCTGGTGCGCGGACTGATGGCCCGGGAACCGATGATCCTGCCGCGACGGGCATTGAGCTCGATGAAGTGACTGACACGCCCACAGACCTGGCGGCAGATCAGGGGGATGAGGTGCCGCATGGCAGGGCGGAAAGTCCGGCTCCGCCATCGCAGACACCAGAAGAATTCCTCAGGACGCATGTTGAGTTTGTAGGCTTCAGCTGAGCGAGGCTGTTGCCGTCGTACGGCTCTGGCTCACGGCCCGTCGCCCCTAGTGGTGACGTCGGGCGGTGAGCCAGCAACGGCCTCTGGCAGGACGTCGACCGCGAAATTCTGCGATGCGCCCCAACCAGGCTTATCCGGAACGTCAGGTTACGCGTTCACCTGCGTCGGCGAAGGAGAACCGTGATGACCGATGAATACATGACGGAAAAGCGTCTGATCGGCAGGTATGTGGTTGAACTGGGTTTCCACCCGGATGGTGGGGTTCTGATCCGGACGCCTGAAATCTATCCGCCCGCGGCCCGCCGATGGCGGGGACCCTATGAGAGCGTGGAGGCGGCAGTAGTCGAATTTTCCGCTTTCACGGCGGTTCCCAGAGTCACGTCGGCCGAGCTGGCCCGGCTGAGAGAGCGCGGCTCTGTCACCGAAATCTGCGGAAAGGACGTGATGGTGTGGCACTGCCCATGGCGGGAAGCCAAGACACTGAGCGAATTTGTCCTGGTAAGGGAGGACGGCAATGCCTGATTTTCGTGTCACGCTGGTTGAGCGCCTGTTTGAAGCGGATGCCGGCGATTTTAGGGTCACGGCGACGGACGCCGAGGCGGCTGCGCGGATCGTTCTCGATGCGGTCCCCGACAGTGCGGACTCTGACGGGATCCGGACCACCATTCTGCCTGACGGTCAGGAAGTGGACCTTGAGGTCGAGGAAGTCGTCCATGGCGAGATCGTGGCCATGGTCCACGATGCCGGGACCGGCGTGCTGCAGGGACAGTTTGGGTTTTCCCTTGTTTTCAGCCCGGGCCGAGAGGCCGCCGCCGTTCTCGCCAGGGTGATGGATCGTGTCCTTGCGGATGACGGTGAGCGGGACACTCATGCAGCCTGCGTGGTGCTGCGCCGGTATCTGCACGAATACCTGAACGCGGACGCATAGGAAAAGCAGGAAGGCACAGGAAAAAATATGCCCGAAGGGCCATCGCGCCTCAAACGGTGGCTCTTGTCCCGCTCCGCGGGCCTGCGATGCCGGCGCACGCGCCGCGTTTGACCCGCGATATCCCTTCGGACCGCCAGAAGACATTCAGACAAGGAGAATGTCCATGATGACCGCAAGCCTGTCATCCCGCCAGGGAACTGTCGTGCCGGAGCCCGGAGAGAGACCTGACCTGGCGGGTTATGATCACGTCATCGTCGCCTGTTCCTTTGGCAAGGATTCCCTCGCCAGTACGCTGCATCTGCTCGAAAAGGGCGTGACGCCCCAGCGCATCGAGTGGTGGCACCATCTTGTGGACGATGACGGGGACGTTTTTGACTGGCCACATGTGCCCGATTACGGGCGGCATCTGGCTGCAGCCCTTGGCGTCAGGCTGTATTTTTCCGCGCGCCGGGGCGGGATCGTGCGGGAAATGCTGCGCGAGAATGCGCCGACCGCACCGGTCTGGTTCGATACGCCGACAGGGCGGGTCACTGTCGGTGGCAAGGGACCGCCCAATACACGACGCCGCTTCCCGCAGGTTTCGGCGAACCTGTCGGTCCGCTGGTGTTCCCCATACGCCAAGATCATGGTTGCGGATGGCGCCCTGCGGAACCAGGCGCGCTTCAGTCATGCCCGGACCCTGTTTGTAACCGGAGAACGCGCGGCGGAATCCGCGAACCGTGCCCGTTACGCTGTCTTTGAGCGGCACCGGGCAGACTGTCGTGATGGTCGGGCCCGACGGCATATCGATCACTGGCGCCCGGTACATGCCTGGAGTGAAGCGGCTGTCTGGCAGATCCTGCGTCGGCATGGCGTGATTCCGCCGCTTCCCTATCAGCTCGGGTTTGGCCGTCTGTCCTGCCTGGCATGTGTATTCATGTCTGCCGATCAGGCTGCAACGCTGCGTCACATGGACCCGGATCGGTTCGCCCGGCTGTGTGAGTGGGAACGCGCATTTGGCTGCACCATCCGACGCGACCGGGACCTCGGCACGCTGGCCAGTGGCGGCACGGTCTACGGCCCCGTGCGCCGGTACCCCGATCTGGTGCGCCGCGCGCTCTGCCACCGCTGGCGTGGCCGTGTCCTCACATCCCCCGAACAATGGGTCATGCCCGCCGGCGCATTCGGCGACAGCACCGGGCCGGTCTGACCCGCCTCATCTTCCAGCAGGGAGAAACCCGATGTTAGCGCCTTTCCAGATCCGGAAATTCCTCGACCTGAGCACCGGTCACCTTCCCCTGTCGGACCGTGGACACCTTGAGAGATATGCAAGGTCAGGTGGTTCCTTTGGCCTCACCTGCCTGTCCGGCCCGCACGGATGGTTTGTCCATGTCCCGCTGGATCCATACTCCCATGATTGGCCGGGGTCGCGGTCACTGCGGGCCATTCTTGCCCTGGCCCGGAATCACGACTGTGATTATGTCCTGTTTGATGCGGACGGCCCGGTCGATGCTTCGCTTCGTTTCTTTGATGACGATGAAGATGAATGATCGGCAACGGCATCGGGGGGCACTTCGGGCCAGATGCGCCAGTTTTCATTTCTTGAGGCGGTATACTTCGGTGTTCCGCCTTTTTTGTGTCCCAGCAAGGGGCTCATACAAAGGAATACTGCCATGAAACTTCATTTCGACCGTGCCCTGGTGGCGCGTCTTCTTGCGCATGCGCAAGCCGCGAGCGAACATTCCCCTACCTATGATCAGCTTGTTAACCCGGCCTTTCTCAAGGCTGGCGTGTCGTCGCGCCATCCGACCGGTGTGGATGTCGACCGTACCAAAATACCGGCAGGCCTCATGCTGGTTGGCGATCATGGGGTGTACCTGATGTCGAATGGTTATCCGGGCTTCAGTGACGCCGAGGGTCAGGCGAACCTTGTCGCCTATGCTGTCGAAGCGGACCCGCGCACATGTCCTGACGACTGGTACGATGTCAAACGCGTATCGTTTGGCGGTGACGATGGCGCGGAATTTCTTTCTGCCAACACCATCCGCAAGGCACTGGAGGCGACTGCGGGCAGTCGTTTGTGGATTGATGTCACGCCTGCGCAGATCAGTTGCCCCTATCTGGCATCCCCGAAAACACCCTGACGCGAACAAGCATATGGCGGATATCGCGAGGACTATTCTTTATTAACGTAAGCAAAAATGTGGATAACGGGCGAGGTCTGGGCGTAAAAAATAATAAAAATCATGGTAAATACGATCGGAAACGCCATGCTTAACAAGCCTATAGTAAGGAATTCCCTGTCATTGTTCTGCTTACGACATGGTTTTCAACGTCCGGCCCGCTTCATTTCCGATAACGAGTGCGGGTATGTGCCCGTGCCTGAGCAACTGAGGGAACTCGCCATGACTGAGAACTTCGAACGAAGCTTTGCGGAGCATGCAGAGCGGTTACTTCGCCATGAAAAAGCATGCAATCAAGCTTCAGCGCAAAATCGCAGGATCATCTTTGAAGCGCTTTCGGTATCCAGGATTACAGCCGTTACAGTGTCGTTTGACGGTGAAGGAGATAGCGGCCAGATCGAGGAGATTGCTGTTGTGCCTGAAGGGGAGGATACACTGCTCGACGTCCTTGTCGATGCGGTGACGGCGAGGTGGACTGATTGCGAGATTGTCTCGGAACGTACTCCCCTGCGGGATGTCATCGAACAGGTCTGTTACGCCGCACTGGCCGAGACCAACGGTGGTTGGGAAAACAATGAGGGTGCTTTTGGCGACTTCAGGTTTGACGTGGCCAACAGAACGCTGACGCTCGAATTTAACGGACGATATATGTCCACTGAATATTCCGAGCATAGCTGGACAGAGGAGGCCTGAAATGGCGCATAGTTATTATCATGCTCTCTCGTCGGTGCGGCAGTGGGGAGGTACGGCTGATGACTTCCTGCCTATCCATGCCTGGTTCGACGAATCAAAATTGATTTCGGCCGATTTTCGGCATCGTGCGCTGAGACATCACGCGGAAGGTATCTTCCTCGCTGAGAGACTTTTTGGCGTTGTGCTGACAATTTCCACCGGGCGGGTTGTTCCGGTGCGGCTGATCGCCGAGCAGCATATGCGCGAGGACTTTGGATTTATTCCGAGCTTCGTTGATTGGCTGAAGGAAATTCGCCCCCAGCCCTGGATGGGACGGGCGCAGCCCATTCATCGAAGCCTTGATCCCGCTTATGCCAAACTTTCAGAATAACAGAAGACTTCTGGAATACTGGCCGTGACGTAGCCCGTATGCGGCGTCGTGGATATGTCGATACGAGGACCATGGGGCTACAGCTTTTCGCCCTATAAATTAGATAAAATAATGATTGAGGCGAACTTCCGGATGTCACGGGGATAAACGCGTGAAAAAAGCTGCGTAGCCCCTTGTCCGGCAGTCCATCCCATGCCTGCACAAAGCTTCCGACCCCGTCTGTCATTTCTCTCGCGAAAGTCCGGACATGCTTCGGGCTTTTGTTTTATGGGGAGTTTCCCGATGGTCAATTACTTCACTCATTTTTCGTGTGTCCTTGATGTAGGGACGGCTGAAAATGCGGAGAGGGCGCTTGAATTCTATCGGAACGAGCCGGAAGATCCTGACGGCTTCTGTTTTTCAAGTGGGTTCTCTCTGAGCGTATCAAGCGAAAACAGGTCCAGACTGTGGATCCAAGACGACGGTAGTGGTGACCCTGAGTGTGTTGTTATTTTCGTTTTGAAGTGTGCCGCCACATTCAGTTTGTCGGGAGTGTGGGGGTTTGAGTACGCCAACACCTGCTCGCGCCCACGTCTCGAAGCCTTTGGTGGAGGCGCACATGTGATCGATCTCGGCGCGCGACGATCTGTCGGCTGGGTTACCACCAATGACTGGCTGGCGGCTGCTCTCGAAGGAGACACTTCCGATGCATGAAATTATTGCCGTTCCTGTCTATCAAATTGATGAATTGTCCGGATCAGCTCGTGAAAAGGCTCGCTGCTGGTACCGGGACTTTCTTCGCCGCTTTTCCTGATGGGATGCGGTCTATGAGGACTTTCTGCAGATATGTGGCATACTTGGTGTGGACATTGCTACGTTTTTACCCTGGGGTGCAGCAACTCCAGAGCAAGGCGGTCCGTGCCTCTATTTCCGAGGATTTTCTAATCAGGGGGACGGAGCTTCATTCGAGGGGATCTACCGATATGAACGGCATGCATCCCATGAAATCCGCCGTTACGCGCCACAGGATACGCAACTCCACGCGATTGCTGACACCCTGGCGCAGATCCAGAGACGGAATTTCTACCAGCTAATCGCCCGGATTAGCCAGACCGGGCCCTATTATCACGAATTTACAATGACCGTCACTGTGATACGTGAAAGTAAGACCGGCTGCGAAATGACCGAAGACGCCGCGCAGATACTCTCTGATGTCATGCGTGATCTTGCACGATGGCTGTATCGCTCTCTCGAAACAGCATGGGATTACGAATCCTCCGATGACGCCGTCGATGAGGCCATTCGCATCGATGAATATACGTTTACGACGAACGGTATCCGGTTCGGATAGATCGTCTGCGCGCAAGGCCGTGGCGGCCTGAAACCGGTCGGGGTTGTCATGTGAAGCATGAATATACGGCGTAGCTTTGAGAGGGTCCATTAGGACATGCATGTGAACCGTGTTTGCAGGCAGAGAAACAGAAATTTTTACAAATATAAAACATGGTATTTTTGAATAATGTTCCGATACGGATGTATAAAGCAAGATAATATGAAATAATTATAATAAATAAAAAACAAATATAGGGAGGATCGGCACCACAGTCCAGCCTGCCGCGCAAGGGGTGGCTCCTCGCCGTGCGCGATGGCTGCGCCATCTGTGCGCGGCTCCGGTGCCGCCGCTGTGCGGCGCCCTTGCCCGCCAGTCTGGCCTGCGGTCGCCGGAAGGGGTCGAAACCCCCGAAAAAAGGATCTGGAAATGGCACAGAACCGCATCGCGCCGCCGTCCCGCCCTGCCGTCGAAATCGCCAAATTCGTCGCCATCGTGCTCCTCTGGACGGCCTCCATGGTCACTTTCCTCCTGCTGCCCGACGTCTTCCTCGATCCGTGCACGGGCATCATCGATCTCAGGTGACACCACCCTCGCCATCCGCTGCCCATCCGCGCCGCCCTTCGGGGCGGCGTCTGCATTTTCTGGAGACTGATCATGGCCAGAACCGAACGTACCGACATCCATCAGTCCGTCACTGACCGCATCATCCGCGAACTTGAAGCAGGAACCGTGCCATGGGTCTGCCCATGGAACCGCGCGAAATGCGGCATTGCCCTGCCGCGTAATGCTGCGACCGATCGGGCCTATTCCGGGATCAACATCCTCATGCTGTGGGGTTCGGTAGAGATGCAGGGGTTTTCTACCCAGAAATGGCTGACGTTCCGCCAGGCGCATGCGCAGGGCGGCAATGTCAGGAAAGGCGAGAAGGGGACGACGGTGTTTTATGCTGACCGTTTCACGCCAAAATCAGAAGCGGGTTCCGACGAGCCCCGCCAGATCCCGTTTCTAAAGCGGTTTACGGTGTTCAATGTTGATCAGTGCGAGAACCTGCCGGAGAGCATGGTCGCGCCGACCGCGCCGTTGCCGGAACGCGAAATCGTGCCGCACGCGGAAGCGCTGATGCGCGAAACCGGGGCGGACATTCGCATCGGTGGTGACAAGGCATTTTATGCCCCGGATGCGGACTTCATCCGGCTTCCGCCCCAGCAGTCCTATTTCAACCAGATCGACTGGTACAGAACCGTCTTTCATGAGATCGGGCACTGGACCGGGGCTGAAAGCCGGCTGTCGCGCACCTTTGGCAGGCGGTTTGGGGACCATGCCTACGCGGCCGAGGAACTGGTGGCAGAGATGACATCAGCTTTCGTGTGCGCGGAACTGCAGATCGAGCCGACGGTCCGCCATGCTGATTACATCGGGAACTGGCTGGAACTGCTGAAGGCTGACAAGCGCGCCATTTTCACCGCAGCGAGCGCTGCTTCAGCCGCGGCCCAATACATTTTCAGCCCATCGGCACGTCAGCCGTCCGTCGAGGACGTGGCTTCTGCCGCCTGAAACCCAACCGTAAAAACCAGTGCGCCCGCGAGGGCGTGCTGAGCGATGGAGTTCATCATGCCTGTCTTTGTCCTGATTGCCACTCCCGCCGTGCGCATCCGTTCCGACGGCTGCGCCATCCTTCAGGCGCTGCCTATGGAACACCTTGGTGCACGGGGGATGACAGAAGCCCGGACGCTCGCGGAAATCTCGACTGCCGTAACGCTTTACGGTGAGAGGATCGCCGGCGCGCATCCCGGGCGCTCATTTTCCATCAGTGTGCATATCCGTCGGGGCGATCGTAAGCCACGTGACTTTGATGCGGCTTACCGCGCTGGCGCCCTGGGGACGGACAGATGGGTTCTCATGGTCGATAACGACGCTGATGGCGCGCGGATCCTGCATGGACGATCCGCAGCCGAAACTGGAAACATGGCGTCCTGCAAAGGAGACGTGGCATGATCCGCCAGTATTATACGTCTCCATTCCAGGGCGGTAATAACCCGCTTCGGGTCGGGACCATCGCCAGCGGAACCATCTTCCGTCTTCCGGCTCCTGTTTCGGGACGTCCCTATCGGACCCGGCCGTGGATCGTGGAATGTTTTCTGAACGCCACGATGGGGGCGGCTGCGCTGAACCCCGTCACGGGTCTCTGGGAAGACCGTTATATGCGAGGCCGCTCGGATCTGGTCGTATTGCGCAGCCTCGCCAATGCCCGCCGTGTGACCATGGCAGTGCGCTATCTGGAAAGGATGAATGAAGAGGGCCTGGGGGAGGGGCATTATCCGGATCTGCCGGATGTGAACCGCTTTCATAACGGCTATCGATGCCGGAGCCAGGTGTCATGACGGCGGGGCCGATCCTGTGCGAGCGGCTTCGGATCCCGCCTGTCGACCCGGCTGTCCTGAAACCCACCCAATGGGCGACGGCCCAGCAAAAGGCAAAGCTTGGTAATGCGATCCTGCGGTTCATCGCACTCGGAATGCCTGCAGAAAAATTTACCCCGGCCCTGTATAACCGGCTGAGCAATATGTACGGATTTATCGCGCATTATAATCGGACCGGCTTCGCGCAGACATGGTTCGACAATGCAGCCACACGGCGCGATTTCCTCGATCAGGTTGCGCGATATCCCTGCTGGGGCGACCCGACTTTTGTCTGGTCGGATGTAGAGAAGGAAATCGGGCAGCGTGTCCGGGAAAACCTGCTGGTCGAGGCATGGACGACCCGTGCCCGCGAGGAACAGGTTGCGCGCGAGAAAGCAGAGCTGGCCCGTCTGCAGGCAAAGCATGGCGGAACAGC
The DNA here is from genome assembly GCF_043995075.1 of Komagataeibacter diospyri. Taxonomy (NCBI): domain Bacteria; kingdom Pseudomonadati; phylum Pseudomonadota; class Alphaproteobacteria; order Acetobacterales; family Acetobacteraceae; genus Komagataeibacter; species Komagataeibacter diospyri. The sequence goes on along the minus strand of NZ_CP171837.1, from coordinate 21,382 downwards.
GACGGCAGCGGATGCACCCGTGCCCACCGTGCAACTCGGGCTGCTCTAGCTCTGGGCTATGCGCCAGGAGCCATGCCCGTCGAGGCACCTGCCCAGGAACGCCAGTGCGGCACGCGGATATTTCCGGATTTCCAGAACGCTGCCGGTGGGTACCTCCATGTGGTAGGCACCGATCCGGGTGGCGCAATGCGGCTGGCCGCGCAGGAATTTTATGCCCCTGCCGGTGCGAACTGCCTGCCGTGGACCAAAAACGCCGACAACGTGACGGCCACCGAGGTAAATACCGGCGTTGAACTGGCGCCACAGCGGTGCCCGGATATCCTGCTCGTCGACTTCGACCTGCACGGTGCAGCAGTTATGCCACGCATCTGGCGTGCCATCCACGCCATACAGGGTCTGGCAGAGCTGGCGGATCGCCTGCTCATGTTCGGGCAGGAAGGACCAGCCAATTTCCTTGCCGAGAAAACGTCCTCTGTAACGCCGGGCTTGGATTGCCAGTTCGGGATGAAAGTCGGCCTTCAGGGTGATGCGTCCTTCCGACGCAGTAATCACCGCCATGATGAACTCCCAATGTAGAGACAGGGAAATTCTAGGACGACTATCATAATTGTACAATAATAAATGACACGATTATGAGCGAAATAGAAAAATAAAACAGAAATCAAAATTCAAAATCCAAAAGCATGACCTCGGCCCCTGCCGGGTCTCTGACTTGGTTTTTGCGGTCTGAAGCGGTCGTCGTCGGGCGCAACCCCCAGGCCTGCGGTCGGGACGGCACCGTGAAGCCGCATGCGCGGCTTCCGCACCACTGCCGCCCCGAGGGGTTGCGCCCGCCGCCTGTGGCCCGCTTCCGCGCGACCGCACCAGGTCAGAGTTCCGGCAGGGGCCGGAGACGACCAGGAAGGAAAAAAGGAACAAGACCATGAGCCAGTCAGTCAATCGCGCCATCATCATCGGTCACCTGGGCCGGGATCCGGATCTTGCCGCACGTAGGGAAGGGGAGGGCAAAATCGCATCCTTCGGCGTGGCGACAAGTGAAACCTGGACCGATCGCGCCAGCGGTGAGCGACGGGAAAAAACCCAGTGGCACCGTGTCGTCTCTTTCAACGATCACCTTTCGGCTGTGATCGAACGTCGGTGCCAGAAGGGAACGCTGGTCTATGTCGAAGGCCATCTCGAGACACGCAAATGGACCGATCAGCAGGGACAGGACCGTTATGTGACCGAGATCATCATTGATCGGTTTGATGGAAACCTGAAGGTGCTGGCCAATGGTCGAAGCACGGGCGATGGACGTTTTGATGAAGAGCGTCCCTCGCGGAGCGCTGCACAGCGCCCCGTTCCTGCCGCAACTTCCAACGCGCAGGAAGTGGATGACGAAATCCCGTTTTAGGCCGCGTGGTGTTCCGGGTCGTCAACGACCCGGAGCATTGTGCCCGTTCAGGGAGAAGAAACTGCGGCTTCTGCCGCGCCAGTTCCCGTCATGAATACTTGTGAGGACTGACAGGCCTGATGGCGCGGGCGATCGGGAAAGCCTGTCGGCCGACACCGGAACGCCGGTCGTCCGTCCACATCGGGGATGAACTGTGTCTCTCCTGTTTCTCCATCGGCCTTCAGGCGGGTTCGTGAACCTTATTTTTTCGTCAGTCGCATGATGTGGGCGCAGACGGGATCCTCCACAGGGAGTATCAGGCGTCGTGAGTGCCCGCTCGTCCATAGTCCCGGTAATGCGTGCGCAGTGGCGCGGGCATATGCCGTTTGCTGCCGCGTGTAAACTGCGGCCATTCGTGCGTCCTGTATTCTTTTGCAGTTCACGCAGAATAAAAACCCTCAACGCGGATCATCAGGACGCAATATCTCGACGAACCATACAGAGGTCGTCGTGTGTTTCCGCACGATCATCTCAAATACTCACCGTAAATACCGGAGCGGTCTGAAACACAATCCATGCTGTTCGTGAAGGAGTGTCTTTCATGGCTTACACGTCTTCCCCAGAAGCACAGCAAAGAGAACTTGATGAGCTTCGCAATGCTGTAAACTGCGCCGTTGTTCTGGAGAAAGCCGGATTCCGGCTGGATCGGCAGGCCACCGCGCAGCGTTCCGCCCGTAACCTGAAATTTCGCCGTGACAGTGAGGCCATTATTGTCAATCACGATGGCAAGGGCTGGTGGGACCCCAAGGGCGACGGCAAAGGTGATGTCTTCAAGCTTGTCCAGTATCTCGATCCCTCGAAGAACCTCGGTCATGTCAGGCAGGAACTTCGCGGCCTGATCGGCAGGAGCCCGACGCTCGAAGTTGTCGAGCGTACGAAGGGAGCCGGTGACAGACCGCGCCGCGATCCCGCTGAACTGTGGAACCGTCGTGCCGCACCCGGGCAGGGGACGGCTGCATGGCGCTATCTGACGGAGATCCGTGGGTTGCCCGACCATATTGTCGCGATTGCCGGACAGCAGGGGGCGCTGAAGGAAGGCCCGCACGGAACCGCCTGGTTTGGCCATCGGGATGCGGACGGGCAGTTCACCGGCATGGAAATGCGCGGGCCGGATTACAAGGGGTTTTCGACGGGCGGCATTGGCAAGCGTCTCTTCGGTTTCCGGGCCGACGGGGGAGAAGCGCCCGTGACGCGCCTTGTCGTCACCGAGGCGGCCATTGATGCATTGTCCTTTGCAGCACTCGATCGCTTCCAGCAAGGAACGCTCTATACCTCGACGGGTGGCGGCATGAGCCCAGAGAGCGAAGTGAACCTGAAACGGGTCATGATGCAGGTCGCCGCCCAGCCTGAAGCGCGACTGGTTGTTGCCGTTGATAACGACCCGCAGGGGGATCGTTATGCCGGGAAATTCGCTGCGATGGCACGGGACGTCGGTCTCTGGTCAGGACGGATATCTCCGAAAGGGCCGGGAGAGGATTGGAATGCGGTCCTGAGGACCCGCAGGGAAGGAATGGAGGCAGGTTCTGTTCCCGTTGCGCCCTTGTGCCGCCTGTCCGAAGTCCTGGGTTCAGGGGCGAAAGCGCAGCCGGAGACGGTTTCCCCGTCATGGCTGGGTCAGGCCGAGGCGCACGGCATGCAGCGGCCGCTGCGGGTTTCGGTTCCCTCATTGCCTGCTTCGTCTGAACCTGTCGAGAAGCCTGCCGGACCACGGCTAGGTTCATCGCCGGGGATGTCCTTGTGAGCCAGCGTGAATCCTTTCGGCTCACCGGGCAGACGGCATCGCGGGCTGCAGGCTTTGTCCAGATATATGCAGGCCTGCGCGCATGCCCGAACGCCTATGCCAGGGTGGCGACGGATATGTGGAATTACGTGGCGCGTCGGTTGCGGGGCAACGCGCGGCCTCGATGGCTCGAGGCCGGGACTTGGCAGGCCGCATCGCCTCCTTCACCGACGATCACGGGATGATCGTCATTTACGGCTGGCATGCCACAGAGGTGGGCGCCGAACGGTCCTGCGCGCAGGATCATCTCACACAGGAGAGGGTCATGGGATCTGTTTCAGACTATGCGGATCGGGGGATCGCGCGTCTGGCGATGAAGGTAGACCTTTCACGGATGTTTGTCCGGTCGCCCCTGGCCCAGACCATCTGGAACCGCCACCTGCGCCAGCATTTGGCGCAGGCCGAAGATGATCCCCCGATACCGCAAAGTGCAGTCCGCCTCTACGAACGGTCGGGCTGTCCTGTCGGCCTGGTTATCGATGGACGCTGGGAACGCAGGCTTGGGAACTGGGATCTTTCCTATCCGGCGACGATCCTGCTCTCGACCGGTAAGATCACCACGACCCCGGGTTGCATGGCGGAAGGGCTGGAAGAGCTATGACCGGTAATCTTCCCGTTCCGCGTGCGCTTGCGCCAGTCCTTGATAGCCTGACGCCAGAACAGCGGCGCGCGGCGATGGCGCTGGGATATGTTCTGGTTCTGGCAGGGGCAGGCACCGGCAAGACCAAAACCCTGACAGCCGGGGTCGCAACCCGCGTCGGACTGCATGGCATGGTTCCTGGCCAGATCCTCTGTGTAACCTTTACCAACAAGGCCGCCCAGGAAATGCGCAAGCGCATCGGAGACGTTCTTGGGACGTACTCGGTACCCACATGGCTTGGAACGTTTCATGCCCTTGCGGCCCGACAGCTACGGGCCGAGCCTGAAGTGGCGCAATTGCGTAGCGGTTTTGACATTCGTGACGCCGAGGACAGTCTCGCCATTGTCCGCCGCCTGATCAGGACTGTCCCTAAGGAAAAGCTTCCCGTGCCGCAGGAGGGAGCGCCAGGAGACGCGAGACAGATCAAAAAAATGGCCGAGCGGATTGCGCGGCTGAAAGAGGATCTGATCACACCGGTGGCTGCTTTCGCGCATGTTGAAAGCCTGATCGGCAGGCGGCAGTCGGCGAATCTCCATGTGGATCACGAAAGCTGGCGCTTTGTCGTCGGGTTGTATGGTCGTTACCAGGCGATCCTGCGCGAGCAGAACGCGGCGGATTTTGGTGATCTGCTGATGTGGCCGACCCTCGCGATGCTGCATGATGCGGCGTACCATCGCCGGTGGTCCGCCCGTTTTACGGCCGTGATGGCGGACGAGTTTCAGGATGTGAACCGCGCCCAGTACCTGTGGCTCACGTTGCTCAGCAGGACGTCTGGTGAACTGTTCTGTGTGGGTGATGATTCCCAGAGCATCTATTCCTGGCGGGGGGCGAAAGTCGGCTTCCTGCGGAACTTCCCGCGTGAATTTCCTGCTGTGAAGACGTTCAAGCTCGAGGAGAACTTCCGTTCCACCAGCAATATTCTTGATGCGTCGAATGCGGTGATTTCATTTGACCCGTCGCGGATCGAAAAGACACTGTTTACACGTCGGGGCGAGGGCCTCCCGATCGAGGTTCTGGGGTTCTCCTACGCCACCGAGGAAGCTGCGGCGATCGTCCGGGAGATTGGCCGTCGCGCAGCGACCGGCGTCGCCTGGCATGACATGGCTATCATTTACCGCCAGAACCGGCTCTCCCGAACGCTGGAGGAAGTATTGCTCCACGCCCGTGTCCCCTACGAGATCATCGGGGATGTGGGTTTCTACCGGCGTACCGCCGTCAAGGACGCTCTGGCCCTGCTGACGCTTTGTGCATGGCCCGATGAGCGCAGGTCGGACGAAGCCTTTCGGCGGATGGCCAACCGGCCCCCGCGGGGCCTTGGCGCCAGGGGCCTGGGGAAAATCGAGATAGAGGCTTCGGCGGGTGGTCTGTCGCTATGCGCGGCGGCCACACGGACCCGGCTGTCCCCGAGATGTGCCGTGGCGCTGCAGGGATTCGTCCAGATTCTCAGACAGATCGGATGTTGGGAAGGGGAAAGCCTTGGGGAGCGCCTTACCGGCCTGCTCGAGGCAACAGGGTACCTGGACATGCTGCGGGCTGATGATTCGGATGAAGCTGCAACCCAGCGCGAAAACCTCGCGGAACTGATCGAACTGGCCCAGGGTTTCCGGCGCGTGGAACACCTCCTCGAACATGCGGCACTGGCAGGCGGAGCACCTGGAGAAAAAGGTCGTGATCGCGTTCAGCTCATGACCATGCACCGGTCAAAAGGACTGGAATTCCGGCATGTCTTTCTTCCTGCGTGGGAAGAGGCGATTTTCCCCGGTGCGATGTCTCGCAATCCCGGAGAGGAGCGTCGCCTTGCCTATGTGGCGCTGACCCGGGCCATGGAGCAGGCCACGATCACGTTCTGTGATTATCGCCAGGGCGGATCTTCCCGTCCGAGCCGGTTCATTGACGAAATTCCACTCGAGAACCGGGTCAGCAGCTGGAATCATGGCAGGAACGAACCACGTCAGTCTGACACCCGTTGGAGGCAGGTTGATCAGGAACTGAATGCGCTTGGCTTGTGAATGCGGACAATGCATGCTCCGGCAGCGGCGACATGCGTTCGCGTGGCCGGGGCATTGCACCAAACAGGCTGGTTCCGTCCGACGCTTCGGTCTTAAATTGCTTTTCTTTTGGTCGAAGGACGTCTGCTTTATGGCGAAAAAGCCGGTGCCGCCGATTGAGCCCGATGACTGGGATGATGACGAGGCGGGTTTCCTACAGCCCCTGGAGCCACCGCCGCCCGTCCGGGATCCGACGGATCTCAGGCCGCATACGCGCCAGCTCACCGACCTTCTCCAGGCCAGATTTCCTGACAGATGGGTCGGTGTGGAAATCGGCACGCTTCCGCTTCGGTGTGAGGACGACCTGTTCTCCGATTTCATCGACCTTGGAGATGGCCTTGGGGTTCGCCTCGATTATGATCCCGAGGAGCCGGAGCGGGTACTCTGGATCAGTGCCGGCAACCGTGACCATGGTGGTGAGCCGCTCGATTTTCCCCGCGATAGCGAGGCCTGTCGCGGGCGCATGCTTTCAACCGGGGAAATCGCGGAACTGCTCGATTTTCTCGACAGGGAGGCCGCTTATTGATGCCCGCTGGCATGGCAGGCAAGCCCGATGCGCCGCCATGCGTCAGTCAGTGTGCTCCGCGGCACGTTGCGCTCAAGATCGTGCAGCAGGGTTTCCAACCCGGAAAGGGAAAGGGTGCAGGCGACAAGCGCCGGTGACAGGACCGCAGTTCCCGTCATCACAACGTGGTTGAAGACCTGGATGGTCGGGTCCACGAGGCGGGCCAGCGCGTAGACGGCCCGGCAATGGGCGGCATTCTGCATCACCGGGCTGTAAATCAGCCGGGGCGGGGCGTCGGGCGCCTCGCCCGCGAAATGCTGCCGCCACCGTTCATCTTCCGGGTGTCCGGTCAGTTCGCCGCCATACTGCTTTGTCTCCACGACATGGATGCCCCTCGAGCTGAGGAACAGGTGGTCAATCTGGGTGGTCCTGCCGTCACCTGCCGGCAGTATGGCGTCGTGCAGCACGGCCAGGCCGCTCCGGTCGAGCATTTGGGCTACGGCGTTCTCTCCTTTCTCGCCCTGGATGGCGGCGCGAAAGGATCGCCAGACCTGCGCCTCATGGGCCGTCAGCCGGCATCTGCCGGGAGGCTTAATGCGATGACGTCGAAGTCGTGCCACGCAGTTTCCCCCTGTGGTTCCATGGCCCTATAGCGTGTCCCGTATATCTGTCCGTCATGCGACTGGGGCGGGAAATACCAGGAACCGTCTATGTTCCGGGTGAGGGGCCGGGTCCTGACCGATGTCACGGTCATCGCCACCGCCTCCCGGCCAGAAACACGCGACTGGGTAAAACCCCTCGGGGCACATCATGTGGTGGATCACAGCAGGCCTCTTATCACACCCAGTGTGATGAAGTCCTCCATGTCCTTTCGGGAGAAGGGACATTCTGGATTGACGACCCGGCTGAGGAAGCGCCGTTTGTCCCCGGGCACCTGCTGGTCTCTCCGCGGCGTGCGGTGCCGCGTATCCTGCGTGATCCTGTCATTTTTCTTGCCATCGACACACCGCGCCGTGCACCGGATGACGTGGTGTTTGTCGATCCTGCCGAAGGCACGCCTTCCGGCTTCATCAAGAGTATCTGAAGTAAAGTCGCGGGTCACAGATGAACTGGATCTGTGTCCCTGCAGCGCATGCCCGCAAAACGCGGCGTAAGCCCAGGGCATCTGGTTATAGCTGCCTCTCCCGGAAGGCCCGGTTCGGGAAACATCTCTGTTCAGCAGGAAAAAAAAGAAAATCAGGGGCGGCCCCTTCGGGGTTCTCTCACTCTGGTTCGCTAAGCGGCTGCGCCGCTAACCTCACTGGAGCCCCCTGCGGGGTCTCCACGCTTTCGCGCAACGGTTCGACCGCTCGCCCGGGGGTTCTTTAGGATGAATACTTATGAGATTACTGATAATGCCGCGATTAATAAAATGGGCATAAGGAAATAAAGGAAATAAAAACAGCAGTAAACTAATATTTACTTTTAATATATTGTCTTTTTTATTGTATTTATATTCTGTCTGTACTATTCTTTATTTGTGGAGAGGGAAATGGTTCCCGCCACAGACGCCCCGCCCGGTGCTCGAACACCGGACAGGGCTGACGCCAGACAGAAAGGTCTAGTTTCATGTCCAACGCTGCCAACACAATGACCGCCGCCCTCGCTTCCGCGCAAGAGAAGAAAGCCGCCAGCAAGGCAAAAGCGGGCCAGAAGGCCCCCGCCGCCCGCCGCTTCGAGGAAGCGGCCCGGCGTGCGCCTGTCATCACCATCGAGGCCGCCGAAGCCCTGATCCCCGTTCCCGACCAGATCACCAAGATCGTTTCCCATTTCGGCCTTGAGGACTTCGACGCCGACGCCCTCGCGGAAACGGCCCGGCAGGCTTTTACCGTCATCGCCCGCAGCCTCTCGCCCGTGCTGGTCGTGACCACATGGAACGGCGAGCAGAACGACAAGGGGCTGGAAATGCACCTCCAGCGCATGGCGGGTGCCGCTGTCGCGTCCGCCTTCGGGGCCGCCCAGTTCTATGACGCCAAGCGCGCGCAGGCCCGCGAACTGTCCTCACAGTTCAACGAGTATCGCGAAGAGGACCGGATGGGCGTCGATGGGCTGGAAAACAGGGCGGCCAATGCCCGCCGCTTCGCAGCCGAGCAGGGGATCAAGGCCGCCGCTCTGGTCGCGTCCGCCCGCGGGGCCCTTGCCGCCTATGAGGACATGATCGGCACCCCGTGGAAGCCCTACACGGCCAGCAACGCCCGCACCATCGACCAGCGGGCCGCAGCCGCCGAGATGGACGCCCTCGGCTTCTGACTGACCCGGCCGGACCCACGGCGGGTCCGGCCACCCACGGCAAGGTACCTTTCCGCAAGGATCGACCCGCATGAGTGAATATGAATCCATGGCAGACCGCGACGAAGCCCTTGCGCTTTCGCGTGCTGCGCCCCACCACGCATGGGTCCTGACGGACCGGGACGTCTGGCATCGCAATCCTTTTTATCACGGCCCGGAAATGCCGCATCCCGAAGATGACGGCGCGCATGACTTTATTGCCGACCACGGCATCGACGCATGGCGGGAGGCGATCACGGCCGCAAGGGTCGCAGCCATTGCCGCAGCCGAAGCGAAAGCGCGCGAGATCGCGGACGCCCCCGACCCGTGGTGGCCTGACGATCCGACGCCTTGAGAGACTATGCCGCAGGAGCCCGGAAACCGGGTTCCTGCTTCTGGTGTCCGGGGTCGCCATCGTGCTTGCAAAAAAATGCCCTGAAACCAGCATGTCGCCGCGAGGCGCCCGCCTCAAGCCCGCTGCGCGCCGCGCTTCGCGCGGTGAGGACACGTCCCTTTCAGTGAACAGGGCCGCCCGGATCGCAGGGCGGTGCCCCGCGCTCCGGGCAACCCGGTTCACCTCAGGGGCATGCCCTCAGGCTTGACCCGGGCGCCTCGCGGCCCTCCCGGCGGGCAGCGGCCTTCCCTGTTCCGCTCCCATGAAAAACAATGTCGGTCATGCAGCATGCCGGACAGTGGAGATGACAAACCTACTGTGTCGCCCTGCCGAACACGAAGCCAAGCTTGCCGTCATTCATGACGTAGGGTGTGCAGGTCATGCCGGGATGGACCGCGTCGTAGGGTTTCAGCCATCTTGTCGAGACCCAGCCGGGACGCAATGCAAGGGTCATGCTCCGGACGTAGCCGTTCGTGGGCGGTGTGTCCGTGGCGACCGGGAGTACCGCCAGCGCAGGCGCAAGGCTCGGGGCACCGTCCCGTGGTTCGCTCTGCAGCGGGATCGGATGCCTGAAATCCATCATGACCCGCTCAGGTGCATCAAGGGCCATGCATCTGTACCCGTCGAGCGCACGGACCGGGGTTCTGTGCAGCGCGAAAGCCGGGTGGCTAAGGCTGCAGGTGAGGGCCGCAAGGATCGCGGCCCGGTGGGAAAACCTCATGCTGGACTCCTCGTCAGCCGGTCAGGATCGAACTGGACGCGGCACTGCCCATTTTTGCTGCGACTGCCGCGCGCCATTGGCCGACCGTGGTGGTTGCACTGATATTGTTCCCCGACATCGCCGTGCTCGATATGTAGGACGACATGAGGCTGCTGTCGTCGGCCGTCGCGATTTCAGCGCCAGCGCTCGGGCCAAAGTTATAATAGGCCCGGGCATCAAGGGCTGTCGGGTTACTGATGCCGCTGTGCTGCAGGCTGGTTGCGGCATCCTTGAGATACTGCGCTGCAGCTACCGCCTGTGTTGCCGGGTCCTGCTGGCCCGCCGTGCCGCTGGTGATGGATGAGGCCAGCGAGGGGTCTGCTGCCAGTGCCTCTCCAAGGGTCTGGCTGTAGGTCCCGTTGCTCATCTGGAACGCGCCGGTGATCGTACTGCCGTTTCCGGCCGTGTAGAGGTTCTGGCAGCCGGATTCCACCACGCAGGTCGCGGCGAGCGCTGACGGATTGACGCCCAGCGCCTCGGCGTTCTGGGCTGCCGCATAGCCCCATGACTGCTGGTATAGGGTTTCGAGCGCATCGCTGTCGGACGTGCCTGCTGTCGCTGTCTGGGTGACGGCGCCGCTTCCGCTGGTGGCCTGGGCTGTGCCCGCCGTGTCCGGGGTCCAGCCACCGAGCCCCGGTTCCTGATAGGTTGCGTTGACATGTGTCGGGAGCCCGCCGGGCACGTTTACTGTCTGCGCGCGCCCGATCGGCGGCGCGACGAGGCCGCACGTTACGAGGACCACGGTCGCTTGCGCCGTGCGGCGGCATGGGAAGGGGAGCCGGATCACCGTGGCCTCCTGTTGCGAGGCGGACAGGATCGGCCAGCATCATGCGACCTGTGTCAGAACTTCGTACGGCGTTTCGGTTCTGGCCCTGAGCGTGTCCGTCGTGGACACGCTCAGGGCATCCGTCCGAGCGCAAATCCCGCTATCAGGACGATGGAACTGTATCCCAGGATGCGAAAGGCCGTCTGCAGGTTGTACCGTCTGGTCATGGCCGTGGCCTGGCTCTCGATGGCGCCCCTTAATCCTTTCGTCATATCCGCCGTGATCGCGAGGAGTTTCTTCTCGACCAGCTTTTCGTTGATGGTGCGCAGCGTGTGTACCGCTTCAATGCCGTCCCTGAGGTGGCTGCGGATGGCGATCGTGTCCTGCGCCAGGGTTTCGCGCTGCTGTTCCGCCACCAGCCTGCTCTCGGCAACGGCGCGGATGGAGGCGCGCCTGGCTTCAATACAGAGGGTGCCGATCTGGTCTATCGCTGCGACCAGTGCTGAAAGCACTTCGACTTCGGGTGCGATCGGACGCTCGACCCACTGGGCGGCGACCCGGCGCAGGTTCTCCATTCGGACCGCGAATTCACGGTCTGCCGCCTCGATGTCGCCCTGGGCTGCCATCAGATATTCTCCATAACCACGTCGGGCAGTCCCTTTGGCATCCGGGGCAGATAGTCCGCTCCGAGGTCGCGCAGGAAGAGGGGCACGTCCCGTTTGAGCCAGCGATTGACCCGTAGCCTGTCGAAGACCGAGCTTTTCGGCTGTCCGGGAGCCGGCTTGTTCGCAGCAAAATCCATGAACGACTGCCCACGATCCGCGATTTTCTTCAGCCCGTTGATCGCGGGGAACACACCGTGCGCGGCGCCTCGGTCCAGAGCGTTGAGCACCGCTTCGTTTTCGAGTATCTGGCTTACCGCCTGAGGTGTATCGATACCGACGGGAAGCAGGCCTTCATTTATGACAATAGCCGTGCGGGGCGGCAGGAAGCCATGCTGCTCCTGAAGGTCCTGCAGATAGTCGATGTCCGCATTCTCCATACCGATCATGAAGATCGTCACAAGCGAGACCCCGAGTTCGTCCAGCGCCGCGACAAGGGGAGATGAGCGGATCAGTTCGTGCATCGCGGTCCATCCTCCCCCGATGTCGAGGATCGCATCATGGCGGGATTCAACCAGCTTCTCGATCTGCCCTTCGAGCCAGGCAGCCTGCCCGGTCGGGGACATGCTGTCCGCTTCCAGAACCTGTGGACCAAGCGATGAAAGCGTATGCGAGCGGTTCATGGAATCCGTGTTCCAGAGCTCCGGTCTGCCTCCCTGCTGGGCCGTGATCTCGGCCAGCGATTTGAGGAATGTCGTCTTTCCCACCCGCTGGCGCCCGATGGCTACGAGCAGGGTCGGGCGTGTCACCAGCTCCGTTGGGTCTGCGGCGTCTGTGATCGTGGCGGATGCCATGCCTTACTCCCGATGAAAACCGGGCTCCTTTCGCTTCAGCCGCGCAAGAAGATCCCGCTTGATGGCCTCGGCCCGGGCGCGACCAATGGGGAAGTTCTTCTCCCCGGTTGTCTCGCTGTCCGAGCACACTGGCACTGTCGCGGGCAATGATGCGACCTGTGCGTTTTCTTCGGCGGACACTATTTGTGCGGGAACGCCAGTTCCATCGGGCGCGCAGCTTACGCGACCGTCATCGACAACAGCGGGCCTCCAGCCGCGAGGGAAGCGACTGGGTTGCATGGCGCTTTCGGTGTCAGGAGATTGTGGAACCTGTTCAGCTTCCGGATGCATGCGGCGGGTGCCGGCCATACGGCGCCAATAGCGCTCCATACGCTTCATCGATTCCTTTTCGTCCGGAAGGTCAAGGCCATCTTCTCGGGCTGCCGCAACATAGGGAGCCCAGGAATCCCCTTTTGATCGCAGTGCGCTTATGTCCTCGCAATTGGTGAGCAGCCACCGATAGAGAGGTGTCGCACTGTCTCGGGCCCTATGGTTCTCGATGAGCGATTTCAGCCGTTCCTTGCCGAACCTGCCTGTCATGATTCATCCCCTCCTGCATCCTCGATCGAATGCAATACGGCCAGATCATACCTGGGTCGCAGCCTCGTCAGCATGCAGATTCTCACATGTAATCTGCGTGCGCATACTCATGAGCGACCCATATACCTACCCTTGACGCACGGACGGAACGACTGTTTCACGACCCTACGACGACCCATCGACATATCCGAGGCTGACATTGCGCCTACCCATAAATAGCGGGTTCTCATACACCATTGCACCGTTGGTGCGGGCGGCTTCGCCGCCAGGAGCGGGGAAGTTGGAAAAGGGTATAAGCAATGCTTAGACCCTTCCGGATGCCGCTGAGCTCATCTTAACAAGAGGTCGCATGTTCCCCGCGCACAATCTCCTTAGGAAAAGGGGAGACATGAGATGCGAGATACCATCCCTAACAGGCCACGAGTCAGGAAGCCGGTCAGTGATCCGGTTCAACCTATTCTGCATAAAAGCGAACGAGACTATCTGACATTCGAAGACACCCGCATCTCAGTTCAGGAAGTCACCGGAAGGCGATGGATCTCGGCCCGGGAGATTTGCTCCATATTGGGCCTCAGCAATCCATCTGCGACGGTCAAACGGCTTGATGATGATGAATATTGCCGTATTGGCGTGGTGACGGCAGGCGGGATGCAGGACCAACTCTTCGTTAGTGAAAGCGGAGCCAATCACCTGACGTTCATTTCTCGAAAGCCTGTTGCCAAACGGGTTCGGCGCTGGATTACTGGAGAGGTGATGCCACAGATCAGTCGAACCGGTGCCTATATCCCCGGTGGATGCCCCGGAAGTGGCGTGCAACTTACAGTCACCAGCAGCCAGATGGATCTTCTCAGGCGCCTTTCTCGGCCCGGTCCTCACATGGTTTTTGTGATGCCGGGACAGGAGCCATACATTGAGGAGGTTGATCCTCACCAGTTCATTCACGATCTGGATCGTCACGACGTGGAGGGGCTGGTTCATGCCATGAACCTGATCGGGTCGGTCTGGAGCGTATGCCGCAAAATCGACGGGGTGATGTATTGTTCCGCCGTTCTGCAGAGTGGTATTGGTCGCCAGCTTGATGACGCCATTCGCATCGGGGTAGACCTGTCCCGCAGCATCATCGTGCCCACCCGAGAGAAATCATAAAGCCGCCACGGTTGTGATTCGATCTTTCCATGTCACCTTAATTGAAAGAGACAGCGTTGATGAAAAGTACCGATCTGATTGACCGTATCGCCGAAGCCACGGGCGGCACGAAGGCCGATGCGAAGACCGCTCTTGAGACCGTCCTGACCTCTATCGTTCAGGCTGCAGAGGTCGGCGACGAGGTATCGCTGCCCGGCTTTGGCAAGTTTACTGTCCGGCACACCGCTGCCCGCATGGGGCGCAATCCGGCGACCGGTGCTGAGATGCAGATTCCGGCCTCGCGCAAACTGGTTTTTGCGCCGGCCAAGGCCGTCAAGGACCAACTCACCGGGGTCAACCAGAAGAAGGCCTGAACGGTCGCATGATTCCGCGTCACGCTTCCCGTGATTCTGACACGGGGGGTGACGATAATGAGCGAGTCAGTCGGAAAACCTAACACGACCGCAAGTTGGGACGACGATATCCGGGAACGGCTTCGAATGATCGAAGACAAGCTGTCCCTGATCATTGAAATTCTCGCCCCGAAGGAATCTGATGGTCCGACACTTGATGAGATCCTCGGCCGACTGGTGACACTTGTCGCCGCGCAGTGCCCTGTTCTCAGGCATATTGACGCCACAACCGGCAGAACCCTCGATATTCAGGAGGGCCGGGTGCCCCTCACCTCTCGACCCGAGGAAAAGGACGGAACGGGTGTCTGATGATGACGTTCCGGAAAATCTCGGCTGAGAGTAGTGGTCGCCTGATCACTGCCTATTTCACGCAGGAGCTGCCAGAGCCAGAGCACGATTTCCGTACCCAGCCCGGAAAAGTGCCTGACGCAGATGGTGGCCGACTGACCAGCTATTACACTGGTCGCGATGGGCGGGCCTCGTGGCGACCGGGCATGCGACCCGAGATTGCAGCGGCTCTTGGCATTGATCCGAAGACACCACCGAAGAACGCGCAACTCAATCGCCTGTTTGAAGCAAAGAGGGCCGATAATAGCGATGACTGGTCAAGGAATGCCCGCAAGATCAGTGCCTATGATCTGACCCTTGCGCCACACAAATCAGTTACGCTTGCGGCCGAGTTTGCGCCGACCGAGGCCGAGAGGGCAGTCATCTGGCACGCCATTGACCGGGCAAACGACGCCACCATGCTCTATGTCGCGCGGGAAATCGGTTTCGCGCGGCGCGGTCATGGGGGCGAAGACGGTGCCAACCCGGGCGAGGTCGCCTGGGTGTCATTCCGGCATGATACCGCGCGCCCGACGGTCGAGGCGCGTGACGCGGGGACAGGCCAGACCTATCTGATCGATACGCCAACAGGCGGTGATCCCCATGCCCATATCCATAATGCCCTGTTCAATGTCGTAGTCACGGAAAAGGGACATGTGGGTTCACTCGACACGAAGCGGCTGCGATCGCGCGTTCACGAATTTGGAGCATATTTCCAGGCACAGCTCGCTGATGAACTGCGCCGGATCGGCATCGCCCAGCAATACGATGCGAATGAACAGGCGACGGTCATTTCGGCCGTGCCGCAGGATATATCGGATTTCTTCAGCAAGGGACGACGCAACGTCATCAGGGCGGCCAAAGAGTACGCCGCGGCGGAAGGAGCGGACTGGGCGCATATGCCGATCGACCGCAAGCGCCGCATCCTGTCCATGGCCGGCCTGGCAGCCCGGCTCGACAAGGACAAAGGTACGAGTGACCATGAGATATGGCGCGAGCAGGCCAGGCGTCTTGGCTGGGAGGAAAAAAGCCTGCTTGGCACGCCAGTAGCGCCCGTGGGTACCAGGGAACAACGATACGATATTGCCTACCGTTTCGCTGCGCGCCATCTCGCAGGGGAGTTTGAAACAGCCGCCGTGATCGATCACGACAAGCTTCGAATATATGCGGCCCGGGGCCTGATCGGCACCGGCATCGAGGGTGGGGTGAAGGACATTGATCATGTCGTGGCCCTTATTGAACAGCGTGGTCTTGAACTCGGCGGGGAACGGGTCTTGCTGATTCAGGAGATGCGTGGCGACAGGCTGAGGGTGACAAATTCCGCGCAGATCGCCATCGAGGAGGACCTCGCGATTCAGGCGGCTCGTGCGTCAGGAAACCGAAGCGGGGCGCTGTCGGACCGCCAGATCACGGAAGCGATCGGACGATCATCCCTCGACTTCGCAAGCGATCATGGAAAGACGCAGAAGGCCGCGATCTACGCTCTTGGCCGGGGCGGCGCGCTCTCCATGCTCACCGGTGTCGCAGGCTCCGGAAAGACGGCGCTGCTGTCTCCGCTGGTTGATGCGTGGAAACATGATACGCGTTATGACACGAATGGTCGCAGGGTTATCGGGATTGCCAATGCCTGGCGTCAGGCGGACGCATTACGCGAGGCCGGCATCTTTGACACAAGCGCGATGCTGCCCTTTCTGGCGCGGCTGGAGCGGGGTGACGTCGATGTGGATCGAAACACGGTACTGGTGATTGACGAGGTCGGTCAGGTCGGCCCACGCCAGATGCTTCGCCTGTTACAGGTGCAGCGTGATACCGGTTGCACGATCAAGGCGCTGGGTGACCACGAGCAGGCGCAGAATATCGAGGCAGGGGACGCCATCGAGATGCTGCGTCGGGTCCTGGATCCGGAAGATATGCCTGAGCTTCTGTCCAGTGTCCGGCAGGTATCTGCAAGAAATCGCCAGATTGCTGATCTGTTTCGTGGCGCAGAGCCGGAAGAGAGCGATCTGGAATCCCACGAGTTCAGGGGGGCTGCGGCCAACGCGCATACAGACGAGGAAAATGATGACGACGTCCGTAACAGGTTCCATCTGAAGGAAGTCCGGGACGCGATTGATATGAAACGGGCGGACGGAACGATCCGTCTGGTCGGTGGCGACCATGAGGAAGTCCTGCAGGATATTGCCCGGCTGTATGTGACGCGTCGCGATGCCCTGGTCGCCGAGGGTGCCTGTCCGCGGCGTGGCCGGACCAAGACGATCAGCATGTCAGCGCTGACCAATCAGGATGCTGCCGACCTGAGTCGTGCAGTCCGTAAAATCCTGCAGGAGCGCGGCGAGATCTCGACGTATGAAATCACCGTGCAGGCTATTGATCAGCGTGGCGAAACCTATGATCTCGCGATCGCTACGGGCGACCGGCTTCGGCTGTATCGTCGGACATGGGGCAGCGTGGATGGAAAGGGCGCCACGGTTGGAAATAACGGTGATGTGGTGGAGGTTCTGGCTCATGGCGATGCGGGGCTTCGCGTCCGCACGAAGGAGGGGCTTGTTGCCGATGTTGAATGGCGGCGGTTTCGTGACGCGAAGACTGGTCGGGTGTTGCTGGGGTTCGGACATGCCATGACGATTGATGCGGCACAGGGGCTTACTTCAGACGAGCACATCAACGCCCTGCCGCGAGGCGTTGAACTGGCGACGGGATTTACCTCATACGTCGCGGAAAGCCGGGCGCGTGGAACCACATGGACCATGATCTCCGATGGCGCGACGTTTGAGGCGGTCCGGAACCAGAGGCCGCTCGGGGACACGACGCCCATCACCAGTGACGACCTGTGGAATCATGTGGCAAAGAAAATGGCGCATAAACCCTATAAATCATTGGGCACGGATCTGGTTGCCCGAACCCGCAAGGCCCGGGATGCGAGGATCCGGGAACTGATCGCGCTTGGGCGCACGCATGAGACACTGACGAAGTCAGGTCGCCCATATGGGAGGGAGATTATTCTGGAAACCCAGGCGCGGCAGGCCGAGCGCCTGCATAAAGCGCGTCTGGTCGAGATCGACGCCAGGCTGCAGGTCATGATCAGGAACGCACCAGCGGTCATGACGGGTGCAGAGCAGGCGCTTCGGAGCCAACGGGCCGCCCAGGTGCTGGGCGGGCGTCACCATGTGCCGTCTGCGTCGCCAGGCGCCGCCAGCTAGAGCGTCCGGTTTTCTGCTGTTCTCACCCGGATTTGAATCCTGCCGACAGTGTGCCATACCGCGACAACATCTCAGATCTGACGCATGCTTTGGTCATTTGCGCAACGAAGTCGGCTGCGTATCGTTAGGGAGGCGGGGAGCAGCAGATAGCAGGTCAATGATGGATGATGTGTCTTTCCGGGGAGATCCTGATCCGTTCGACTGTTGGTTGAAGAAGGAGTTGCGTACTCGGTTCAATGATGTTGTACGCGAACCGATCCCTGAAAGCCTGCTATGCGTTATTGGTCCAACTGAAACTTCCGGGCATGTTCACGCCTCAAGACCTTTCTGGACCGAAGAGGAAGCTGTGTCTGAGTGTTCTGCTGACACCGGATCCAGATGATCTTTTATCGCAGATATGGCGTCTTGATGCTGGGCGGGAAACGGGTAACAGGATTGCCGTAGAAAGCAAGAAGTGTTGACGGTCAGATGAAATACAGATGAGCAGGCGCAGGATCCTATTGGATATCTGCTCAAGAGCATACCTGTTCTGCAATCTGCCAAATCTTCGAAAACGTCGAGGACTATTCCCGATAGCGGTGTTATATACAGGGCACAGTTTTTTCGTCTGTTAAGGTGATGGACAATGCCCGAAGAACGACAAAGACAGCTGGCGCTGACCGTGGAAATCATAACTGCTTATGTATCGGAAAATAAAATATCGCCAGATGAACTTATCAGGCTGATTGGGACTGTTTACAATTCATTGTCCTTCCCGACTACTTCGAGCGTGAAAGAACAGATACCTGCCGTTCCCATCAAGCGGTCCGTATTTCCGGATTATATCATATGTCTTGAAGATGGGAAAAAGCTGAAAATGCTCAAACGGCATCTGCAGGCGTCCTATGGCATGACGCCTGAAGAATATCGGCGGAAATGGGGACTTCCATCTCATTACCCTATGGTCGCTCCCAATTACACAGTACGCCGATCGGAACTTGCACGAGAGATTGGGCTGGGGCGGGATATAATGTCCACTGCCACCAAATCTGGTGATGAGGGCGCGACAGAACCTGCATTGTCTGACAGGCCGCAAGGACGTCGCCGGGGTAGAAAGAAGGCCATCCACTAAAAGGGGAACGCGCCGCCGGACCGGGCGGCGCGGCGATCTCCTGGCTCAGGAACGCAGCAATATGCGAAGGCAGAACTTCTTCGCTACGCTGTAGGGTGTCGACAGTGGATGTTCCTATTTGACCGGACCATGATCCAGTTCGGGGCGTTACGTCGATAAATCCCGACGAAAGATGCCTTTTATACAATCCAGGTTGCGGATCGCGATCCTAAGCCCTTGCGTTATGCACCTCGCGGAAGAATTCAGTTCTCAGTGAAAATCCATAAGCGATGACTACAAAGTTGTGCTCTCACGAGGGCAGCCTGCCTTTTCCGCTCGGATCATCCTTTTTTCAGATCCCATGTCTGGTGACGGACAACTTTCTTCTTATCACGGGCGGTCCACGTGTAGTCATTCAGAGAATGAACGCCTCAGCGCCTCAGAGATGGCGTTCCAAAGCCTGAATTTTTCGATCATGGGATATTCTTTCTGAATCTTGCCGCTGGGTATGAAACGAGTATCCCGTAATGACCTGATGATGCGGTCGGCATCCATATCCGGCATTTCAACAAGCTCCTTGAGTGCCTGCCGGGCATTATGGTGCGACCGGAGATATATGGCTTCCTTGTTGATTTTCACTGAGAACTGACCCGGGTAGGGCGGAAATTTTCATCGAGAATTGACCCATGCCTTCACACTGCCCGGCAGCATCTGCTGGGGGTTTGAGGAGTGATTGACATGGAGCTTCTGAGTGTGATCCGGCGGTGGCACTGCCGGGATCATCTTCCGATCCGCGAGATCGAACGCCGGACGGGACTGTCACGCAATACGATCCGGAAATATCTCCGGGCACAGAGTATTGAACCGCGGTTCCAGATACCCGAACGTCGCAGCCGACTGGACCCGTTTGCTGACAGGCTGAGGGGATGGCTGGTCCTGGAAGCCGCCCGCCCCCGCAAGAACCGGCGCACGGCGCGACGACTGCATGAAGACCTTGTGGCACTGGGTTATGATGGATCTTACGGACGGGTGGCCGCTTTCATCCGGCAATGGAAACACGAACAGCACCAGGCACGCCAGACAACGGGTCGGGGTGTTTTCGTGCCCCTGAGCTTCCAGCCCGGGGAAGCCTTCCAGTTCGACTGGGGTGAGGACTGGGCGGTCATTGCCGGCCGTCGCGTCAAGCTGCAGGTTGCCCACACCAAACTGTCCTTCAGCCGGGCCTTCATACTCAGGGCCTATCCCCTGCAGACCCACGAGATGCTTTTTGACGCGCTTGCCGAGGCCTTCCGCGTGCTCGGTGGCGTGCCACGGCGGGGTATTTTTGACAACATGAAGACCGCTGTGGACCGGATTGGCTCTGGCAAGGCACGTCAGGTCAACCTGCGCTTCATGGCCCTGGCCAGCCATTATCTGTTCGAGGCGACCTTCTGCAATCCGGCAGCGGGATGGGAGAAAGGGCAGATCGAGAAGACCGTGCAGGATGCCCGACGCCATATCTGGCAGGACCTGCCTGCCTTTCCTGATCTGGGGGCGCTGAATGCCTGGCTGGAAGCCCGCTGCCTGGACTGCTGGGAACGGCTGCAGCATATCGAACTGGCCCGGAGCATCGCCGAGGTCCATGCCAGCGAGCGTCCTCACCTCATGGTGCCGGGGCGTCCCTTTGACGGGTTTGTCGAACAGACCAAGCGCGTCTCACCAACCTGCCTGATCCAGTTCGAAGGCAACCGCTACAGCGTGCCGGCCTCCTTTGCCAATCGTCCGGTCAGCTTGCGGGTTTATCCCGACAGGCTGCGCATTATCGCCGAAGGGCAGGTTCTGTGCGTGCATGACCGGATCATCACGCGTTCGCATGGTGTGCCAGGTCGCACGGTGTATGACTGGCGGCATTATCTGGCGGTCATCCAGCGCAAACCGGGCGCCCTACGTAATGGCGCGCCGTTTACCGAATTGCCAGCCGCCTTCCGGGTCCTGCAGGATCAACTGCTCAGGCGGCCTGGAGGCGACCGGGAAATGGCTGAAATCCTGGCCCTTGTGCTGCAGCATGATGAGCAGGCTGTCCTCTGCGCGGTTGAACTGGCACTTGAAGATGGCGTGGCGACCAAGACCCATGTTCTCAATACGCTTCATCGCCTGATCGATACCAAGAGAACCGTGGTTCCCCGGCTTGATGCCCCACAGGCCCTGGTGCTCGAACACGAACCGTGCGCCGATACAGGGCGGTATGACATCCTGCGAAGGGACAGCCGCCATGCGTCATGATCCTGCCGCTGCTTCACTTGTCGTCATGCTCCGTGGATTGCGGATGTATGGCATGTCCCAGGCCACGGCCGACCTCATCGAGCAGGGCGCACCTGCCTTCGAGGCGGCCATCCCCATCCTCTCACAACTCCTGAAGGCGGAACTGGCCGAACGCGAAGTGCGCTCCATCGCCTACCAGACAAAGACCGCCCGGTTCCCCGCCTATAAAGACCTGTCCGGGTTCTCCTTTGCCAATACGCAGGTCAACGAGCCCATGGTCCGCCAACTCCATGGCGGGGACTTTATCGAGCGTGCTGAG
>NZ_CP171836.1:3345000-3527157 GCF_043995075.1 Komagataeibacter diospyri | reverse complement strand
ATCCACTCCCGGCTACATGGGACACGAAACATGCACCCCCGCGCATGCATTCGTGCCCCCGCTCCATCCATAACTGTTACCGCCCGTCATCAGCCCTGCATGCAGCGGACAGGAAGCCAGCCGCGCACCTGTACACGACCTACAACCCGGCCCCCAGGCCCCCAGGCAACAGATGACGTTGGAATTATCCACATAAGGTAGAGCAGGGAATCGGCCGAAGCAACGGGAATCTGCCTCCAACCCATCAAAACCCGATCACACCACATGAATATGGCAAACAAAAAAGGCCGCTATCGCTACTAATGGCGATATACGACCTTCTTTATTACTTGCCTCATTCTTTCATATGAAAGAAATCAGCAGCCTTTTACGCAGCAGCAAGCGACTTGATACGTGCGGACAGGCGCGAAATACGACGGGCAACAGTGTTGGCGTGAAGAACGCCCTTGCCAACCGCACGCTGCAGTTCCGGCTGTGCCGCGCGCAGCGCAACGGCAGCGTCGTCCTTCTTGCCGGTCGCGATGGCGACCTCGACCTTCTTCACGAAGGTGCGGACGCGCGACAGGCGTGCCGTGTTACGGGCGTTGCGGCGTTCGTTCTGGCGGATGCGCTTGCGCGCTGATGCTGTATTGGCCATTGCTCTCAGTTCATCTGCATAAATCAGGTTACGGCGGTCCGCCACCCGATCGTTGCGGACATCCCATATCAGGCTGGCGATCTAGTCCACCCTGACCCCATTCGTCAAGACAAGTCTTTGCCTAAATCATTTTCCACCCCCTGCTGGCGGGGACAGAAAAAGCTTGAACGCCCGGACTGGGTGATCCGGACCACCCCGTCGCATGCCGGTGGACCGGGGCAGTCGGGGCACCCCTCCCCCTCCCGCCCGTACACGCGCCAGGCATGCTGGAAATAGCCCAACTCCCCATCCGGTTGCACGTAATCACGCAGGCTTGAGCCACCAGCGGCAATTGCCTCCTCCAGCACCGCACGGATTTCGGTGGCAAGGATGTCATACCGCGCCGCACTGATGTCACCTGCTGCCCGCGCAGGGTGGATACGCGCACGAAACAGGGCTTCGGACACATATATGTTGCCAAGCCCAGCCACCACGCGCTGGTCCAGCAGCAGGGCCTTGATGCTGGCACGCCGCCCGCGGGCACGCGCCGTCAGCCACGCGCCATCAAACCGGTTACCCAGCGGTTCCGGCCCCATACCCGCCAGCAGGCGGTGATTTTCCACATCTGCCGCCGCCACCAGATCAACCATGCCGAAACGCCGGGGGTCCACCAGCCCGCAGCGCGCGCCCTGCGCCGTCTCGATCACAAGATGTTCGTGCAATGCGGGCGGCAGGTCGCGCTCAGCCGCCGTTGGGCGTGACAGCAGCACGCGGCCGGACATGCCCAGATGCAGCACCACAACCATCCCGCCCGAAAGCGTGATGAGGATATATTTTCCCCGCCGGGCGAATCCATCGACCCGCCGCCCCTGCAGCGCCGTCGCCAGACCGGTCGGAAAGGGCCATCGCAGGCCCGTATGGTGCGTGCTGGCGCGTGAAATAGTGTGACCTTCAAGATGCACTCGCATCCCGCGCATCACAGTTTCGACTTCAGGTAGTTCCGGCATGGCCTCATCTGGGTTTATACCTGTGCATCATGACCGACATTAGCCAGCCATACCATCCCTCCCCTTCCGCAGGCCGTCCCGATGACCGCCATGCGGATACCACCGATTTCGGCTTCCGCGACGTGCCGTTGCGCGAGAAGAAATCCCTGGTCCGGAATGTCTTTGACAGCGTGGCCTCCAAATACGACATCATGAACGACGTGATGTCGCTGGGCATCCACCGCGCGTGGAAGAAGATTTTCGTCAACGAACTCGGCCCCCACCCCGACCTGTCGCTGCTCGACCTTGCGGGCGGGACGGGTGATATCTCCTTCGGGTGGCTGCGTGGCGGTGGCGGCCCGGCCATCCTGTCCGACATCAATGTCAGCATGCTGACGGTGGGCCGCAACCGCGCGCTGGAGCGCGGGCTTGTCTCGGGCCTCAACTTCCTGGCTGTTGATGCCGAAGCCATTCCGCTGGCCAACAATTCGGTTGATCGCGTCTCCATCGCCTTCGGCCTGCGCAACTGCACGGACAAGCTGCAGGTGCTGCGCGAGGCCCATCGCATCCTGCGCCCGGGCGGCCGGTTCCTGTGTCTTGAATTCTCCCGCGTTCAGGTCGCGGCCTTCGCCCCGGTTTACGACGCCTGGTCCTTTCACGTGCTGCCACGCATGGGAGCCGCGATCGCGGGTGACCGTGAAAGCTACCAGTACCTGGCAGAAAGCATCCGCATGTTCCCTGATCAGGAAACGCTGGCGGACATGATGCGTGAAGCAGGGCTGGAACGGGTATCTTACCAGAACCTGTCCGGCGGGATTGCCGCAATCCATTCCGGCTGGAAAATCTGATGGGGGATGGGGCGACCCGTTCTGTCCTGCTGGTCGTGGGTGGGGGCATTGCCGCCTACAAGACGCTGGAACTGATTCGCAGGCTGCGCGAACACGGCCTGCGCGTACGCACCGTGCTGACGGATGCGGGGGCACGATTCGTCACCCCCATGTCCATTCAGGCGCTGAGTGGCGAACGTGTCTTCAGCGACCTGTTTTCCCTGACCGATGAAAGCGAGATGGGACATATCGCCCTGTCACGCAGCAGCAATCTGGTCGTGGTCTGCCCCGCTACCGCCGACCTGCTGGCCCGCATGGCCACCGGACTGGCCGGTGATCTGGCCACCACCGTGCTGCTGGCCACCGACACACCTGTGCTGGTCGCTCCCGCCATGAACGTACGCATGTGGACCCATGCGGCAACACAGGCGAATGTCGCCACGCTACGTGCGCGTGGCGTGGCCTTCGTGGGGCCGGAATCCGGTCTCATGGCATGTAACGAATCCGGACCGGGACGGCTGGCGGAAACGGATACGATCCTTGCCGCCATCCTGCGCGGGCTGTCACCCGACCGGCCACTGGCGGGCCGCCGCGCGCTGGTGACCGCAGGCCCCACGCACGAACCGATTGACCCCGTGCGCTACATCGCCAACCGTTCCTCCGGCATGCAGGGATATGCCATTGCCGAAGCCCTTGCGGCGGCCGGGGCGGATGTAACACTGGTCAGTGGCCCGACCACCCTGCCCGATCCGGCAGGCATGCACACCGTGCGGGTGGAAACGGCACGTGACATGCTGGATGCCTGCCGCCATGCGTTGCCCTGCGACATTGCCGTATGCACCGCCGCCGTGGCGGACTGGCATGTTGCCCCGGCAACCCAGAAGATCAAGAAAACAGCAGATGCGGCGCCGCCCGCGCTGCAACTGCTTCCTAACCCCGACATCCTTGCGACGCTGAGCCAGCCTGGCCCGACAAGACCCGGATTGATTATCGGATTCGCGGCGGAAACCGAGCATGTGCTGGCGCATGCCACCACCAAGCGCGAACGCAAGGGCTGTGACTGGATCGTAGCCAATGATGTCAGCCCGGACACCGGGATCATGGGCGGTACGGAAAACGAGGTCACCCTGATAGATGCTGCGGGCTGTGAACACTGGCCCCGACTGGACAAGGCGCAGGTCGCGCACAGGCTGGTTGCGCGGATCGCCACATTCCTGCAAACGCCACACCCCAAACCTGAATAATCCGACGGACCCTGCCATGACTTCCTCCCCCCTGCCCATCCAAGTTCGCCGCCTGGCCCATGCCCATGGGCTGCCGCTGCCTGGTTACGCCACCGATGGCGCGGCCGGAATGGACCTGCTGGCAGCCGTGACCGAACCGGTGACCATAGGGGCCGGAAGCCGCGCGCTGGTACCCACGGGGCTGTGTGTCGCGCTGCCGCGTGGGTATGAAATGCAGATCCGCCCGCGGTCGGGCCTTGCCCTCAAACACGGCATCACCCTGCCCAACGCCCCCGGCACGATTGATGAGGATTACCGTGGGGAAATCGGCATCATCGTCATGAATACTGGTAGCGAACCCTTTGTGGTCGAGCGTGGCATGCGCATTGCACAGGCTGTGCTTGCCCCGGTCGTGCGCGGGACATGGGTTGAATATTCGGAACTGGAGGAAACGGATCGTGGCATGGGCGGCTTTGGCAGTACGGGCACCGCAGGGTGACAGACGGTAGCCTGCCGGGGAACCTGCGGGTCCGCCCCAATGTTCCAGACCTGCTTGGCCTGCTGGCGATCATGGCGGGGGCTGTTATTGTCGCCACGGCCGGGCGCCACATGCTGGTGCCCATTCCCGCCAGTGAGGCAGGGACCATCCACCTCAACCCCGCATGGTTGCCCGCCTACGCCGTGCGAACCACGCTGCGCATGTTCGCAGCCCTTGCCGCGTCGCTGGTCTTTACCTTCACCTATGCCGTCTGGGCCGCCAAGAGCAGGCGCGCGGGACAGGTGCTGATCCCGCTGCTGGATATCCTGCAATCGGTGCCGATCCTTGGCTTCCTGACGTTTACGGTGGTCTTCTTCCTCGGTCTGTTCCCCGGGCGGATGATGGGGGCGGAACTGGCCGCCATCTTCACCATTTTCACCAGTCAGGCATGGAACATGGCCTTTGCCATGTATCAGGCGCTGCGCACCGTACCCCCTGACCTGGAGGAAGCGGCCCTGTGCTTCGGCCTGACGCCGTGGCAGCGTTTCTGGCGGCTGGAAGTGCCATTCGCCATCCCGTCACTGGTCTGGAACACCATGATTTCCATGTCCGGCGGATGGTTCATGGTCGTTTATTCCGAAACGATCACGGTCGGGAATACCGATATTGCCCTGCCGGGAATCGGGTCGTATGTGGGCGTTGCGATCGAACAGCGCAACATATGGGCGATCTTCTATGCCATTGCCGCCATGCTGGCGGTCATCCTGGCCTATGACCAGCTACTGTTCCGTCCGCTGGTTGCATGGTCGGCACGCTTCCAGACCGACGAGGGCACGACGCTTGCAGCACCCGACCCATGGGTGCTGACCCTGCTGCGGCGCACGCACCTGCTGCGTCAGGCCTGCCTGCGACTGGGTGGCATGATGACCCGCATCGGCTGGCTGCCACTGGGGCCGCGCCCATCCGCCCCGCGGCGACCGCTGGTTCCATCCCGCCTGCTGGACAGCGCATGGATCGCGGCACTGGCTGTCTGCGCCATCACCATCGGGTGGAAGACATGGGCATATGCCAGTACCCATTATACGGTGGGACAGATGCTGCATGTCACCATGCTGGGTGGTGTCACGCTGGCGCGCGTGATGGTGACGGTCATTGTGGCGTCACTGATATGGGTGCCGCTGGGAATATGGCTGGGCCTGTCACCACGACGGGCACGACGCGCACAGATGGCGGCGCAGTTCATGGCCGCCTTCCCTGCCAACCTGTTCTTTCCACTGGTGGTGGTGGTGATCGTGCGCTGGCACCTGAACAGCAATATCTGGCTGACGCCGCTCATGCTGCTGGGCACGCAGTGGTATATCCTGTTCAACATCGTGGCGGGGGCATCGTCCTATCCCGGTGACCTGCTGGAAGCGGCCAAGAACTTCCATGTCCGGGGCTGGCTGTGGTGGCGGCGCGTCATGCTGCCGGGCATCACGCCCTATTTCATTACCGGCGCGCTGACCGCATCGGGTGGCGCGTGGAACGCCGCCATCGCGACCGAGGTCGCAAGCTGGGGAGACACGACCCTGAGCGCTAACGGGCTGGGTGCCTATATCGCCCATGCCACCGTGGCGGGTGCGACCGACCAGGTGGGGCTGGGCATGGCGATCATGGCGGCGTTCGTGCTCCTGCTCAATCGCGCCCTGTGGCGTCCGTTATCCAATTATGCCGCGCGGCATTACACCTTTGACTGAGAGTTCATGATGCAGCAGCCTGACACCGCCCCTCCCCCACCCAAGTCCGGGACGGAGCTTGTCCGGATCATCAATTGTCGGCAGGCCTATCACAAGGAAAGTGCCACCGACCTGGTGGTGCTGGATGGCGTGAACCTGTCCATCCGCAGTGGGGAAATCGTGGGGCTGCTGGGCCGGTCGGGGTCGGGCAAATCCACGCTGCTGCGCATTATCGCGGGCCTGCTGCCGCCCACGGCGGGCGAAGTGATATGGAAAGGCAAGAAACTGGAAGGCCCGGCTGACGGCATTTCCATGGTGTTCCAGTCATTTGCGCTGTTCCCGTGGCTGACGGTACAGAAAAACGTGGAGCTGGGGCTGGAGGCGAAGGGCGTGCCCATGGCCGAGCGCCACAAGCTGGCCGAAGACGCGATCGGGCTGATCGGTCTGGGTGGGTATGAAAACGCCTATCCCAAGGAACTGTCGGGGGGCATGCGCCAGCGTGTGGGGCTGGCGCGGGCGCTGGTGGTACACCCTGACCTGTTGCTGATGGATGAGCCGTTTTCGGCGCTGGATGTGCTGACGGCCGAAAACCTGCGCACCGACCTGGTGGAACTGTGGGCGGAAAAGAAGCTGCCCATACAGTCCATCCTGCTGGTGACGCATAATATCGAAGAAGCGGTGCTGATGTGCGACCGCATCCTGATCTTTTCGTCCAACCCCGGTCGGGTCGCCTATGAGCTGCAGGTGCCCTTTGAACATCCCCGCAATCGGGAGGACGCAGCCTTCCGGCAGTTCGTGGACCGGATTTACGCGCTCATGACCCGTCGTGCGCCCGTGGTATCAGAAGCGGACATGACCGACCCGGATATGAAGCATGTGCAGATTACAGCCGACGCCGTGGCCCTGCCCGCGCTGCCGATCAATACCATCGTGGGCATGATGGAAACGCTGGCGGCCGACCCGCTTCACGGACGCGCCGACCTGCCGCTGCTGGCCAGCCGCTTGCAGCTTGAGCTGGATGACCTGTTTCCGTTAGGCGAGTCGCTGCAACTGCTGGGCTTTGCCGAACTGGAGGACGGCGATATCATGCTCACCCCCGAAGGCATGCGCTTTGTCCAGAGCGAGCATGACACCCGCAAGAACATCCTGTGGCACAGCATGCTGCATAACATCCCCATGGTGCGCACCATCCGCGCCGTGCTGGATGAACGCCCCAATCACCGCGCCAGCGCCGAACGCTTCCGTGACGAACTGGAAGACAGCATGTCCCCCGATTATGCCCGTCAGACACTGCAGACGCTGATCGGCTGGGCACGCTATGCCGAACTGTTCGATTTTGATGAAGAAGCCGACCAGCTTTTCCTGGACGACGAAACCGAATAGACGGCCCTAGCCCGCCGTATCCACCAGCCGGTCACGAAACAGCCGACGCATCTTGGCGATCTTGGGCGGAATCACGGCGCTGCAATACGGATTGCCGGGATTACGGGCAAAATAATCCCGGTGATAATCCTCGGCTGGCCAGAAATGCGTCAGCGGCGCGATTTCGGTCACCAGCGGGTCCGGCCACACCTTTGCCTCCGCAATTTCGTTACGGATGGCATAGGCCGTCATTTCCTGTTCCGGTCCCTGCCAGAATATGGCGGAGCGATACTGCGTCCCCACGTCATTGCCCTGCCGGTTGAGAGTTGTGGGATCATGCATGACGAAGAAAATGCGCAGCAGGTCGGCGCATGACAGCTCAGCGGGATCGAACGTCACCCGCACGACCTCCGCATGGCCAGTGCGACCCGAACAGACCTGTTCATAGGTAGGGCTGGCGGCATGCCCTCCGGCATAACCGGGTTCCAGCCCCTCCACGCCACGCAGCTCCTTCAGCGGCGCCTCAAGGCACCAGAAGCAGCCCCCACCCAGCACCAGTGTCTCCAATGCGTTTTTGGTCATGGTGGCTTCCTTCCCAAAGTTGCCGTGAAGAGAATATTCCGGAAGTTTCTGGTAACGCTTTCTTTCAAAAGACATTCAAAAATGTGCCGCCTTTTTAAGAACAGGCAGCACCCAGAAACTTTTATCCCCTTAAAACAATCCGTTACGCAATCCGTGCAAGTGCCGCCTTCAGCCTTACGCGTTCCGCCTGGAACGTCTCAAGGCGTTCGCGGTTTTCAGCAACGACTTCAGGCTTGGCGCGGGCCACGAAATCGGCATTGCCCAGCTTGCGCTCGACCTTGGTAATTTCACCATCGACCTTGGCACATTCCTTTTCCAGCCGCTGGCGTTCAACCGCCAGGTCAATAATCCCGGCAAGGGGAATGACCAGTGTCGCTTCGTCCACCACCAGCTGGGCTGCACCCTGAGGCATTTCACCTTCCAGCGGCAGTACTTCGGATACGCGGGCCATGCGCCCGATCGCTTCCGACCATTTGGCGGCTCGCGCCACGGTTGCCGGGGACGCGTCACGCAGCAGGACCGGGGCCAGACGGGACGGCGGCACATTCATTTCGGAACGCACGGTGCGGATCGCGCTGATAAAGCGGATCAGCCACTCCATTTCCGCACGCGCTTCCGTGGCCCCTTCCAGATGTTCGGGCTGCGGCCACGGTGCGGTAATCAGCGACCCTTCCGGCCCGAAGCCAAAATGCTGCCACAGGCTGTCGGTCACGAACGGCGTGACGGGCTGCAGCAGCCGCATGATGGTACCCAGCACGTGGGCGGCAACCGCGCGGGTCTCGACCGCTTCCGCCGTGTCGCCTGCGGCAAAGACCGGCTTGGCCAGTTCAAGGAACCAGTCACAAAAACAGTTCCAGACAAAGCGGTAGCAGACGGCGGCGTATTCATCGAATCGGAAGGATTCCAGCGCCTTTGACGCATCTTCCACCGCTTGCGCCAGTTCCGCCAGTATCCAGCGGCCCAGCGGCGACTGCACGCTGGCGGGGCTGAAGCCCGCGACCGGGGCCACGCCGTTCATTTCGCAGAAGCGCGCGGCGTTCCAGATCTTGGTAATGAAGGAGCGGTATTCCTCCACCTTTCTGCGGCCCAGCTTCACATCACGGCCCAGACCGGTCAGCGAGCAGATGCAGAACCGCATGGCGTCCGCGCCATAACTGTCGATCATTTCCAGCGGGTCGATGCCATTGCCCTTGGACTTGGACATTTTCTGCCCGCGTTCATCACGCACCAGCCCATGGATGAATACCTGCCGGAAGGGCACGTCCTTCATGAAATGCAGGCCCATCATCATCATCCGGGCCACCCAGAAGAAGATGATGTCAAAGCCCGTGACCAGCACGTCGGTCGGGTAATAGCGGGCCAGTTCCGGCGTCTGCTGCGGCCAGCCCAGCGTGGAGAACGGCCACAGCGCGGAGGAAAACCACGTATCCAGCACGTCTTCATCACGCGTCAGCACCGTGTCCTGCCCATAATGGGTCCGTGCCTGTTCCGCTGCGTCAGTTTCGTCATGGGCGACGAATACATGCCCATCCGGGCCATACCATGCCGGGATGCGGTGGCCCCACCACAACTGACGGCTGATGCACCATGGCTGGATGTCCCGCATCCAGGCGTAGAAGGTGTTTTCCCACTGCCGGGGCACGAATTCGATCTTGCCGCTTTCCACCGCGTCAATCGCGGGACCGGCAAGCGTCTTGGCATCGCAGTACCACTGCGTGGTCAGGCGCGGCTCGACCACTGCGCCACTGCGTTCGGCATGGGGCACCTGATTGGTGTGCGGTTCGATCTTTTCCAGCCATTCCAGGCGCTCAAGTTCCGCCACCATGGCCTTGCGCGCTTCATCACGCGGCATGCCTTCCAGCGCACGGACGAAGGCGGGATCGGCCAGACCGTCCTCGGCGCGCAGTTCCGCCTTGATTTCGGCAAGGGTAATGCGGGCTTCCTCATCCAGCACGCTTGGCATATCCAGCTTGTGGCGGCGACCGACCTCAAAGTCATTGAAGTCATGGGCAGGCGTGATCTTGACCGCGCCACTACCCTTGGTCGGGTCCGAGTGTTCATCGGCCACGATGGGGATACGCCGGCCCGTCAGCGGCAGGATGACATTCTTGCCCACCAGGTCAGCAAAACGCTCATCTTCCGGGTGCACGGCCACGGCCATGTCACCCAGCATGGTTTCGGGACGGGTGGTGGCGACCGTGATGGTACGACCTGGCTGCCCTTCAACAGGGTAGCGGATATACCACAGGTTGCCACGCGTTTCGCGGTTATCGACTTCCAGATCTGAAATGGCGGAGCGGAAGGCGGGGTCCCAGTTGACCAGCCGGCGGTCACGATAGATCAGCCCTTCGCGGTAGAGGGTGACAAACACCTCCTTCACCGCATCGGACAGGCCATCATCCATGGTGAAGCGTTCACGCGGCCAGTCCAGTGACCCGCCAAGGCGGCGCAACTGCTTTGTAATGCCGCCGCCGGATTCGGCCTTCCATTCCCATACGCGTTCAATGAAAGCATCACGGCCCATTTCCTGCCGGGATGTGCCTTCCTTCTGCAGCATCCGTTCGACCACCAGCTGGGTCGCGATGCCCGCGTGATCGGTGCCCGGCTGCCACAGCGTATCGCGCCCCTGCATGCGCCGCCAGCGAATCAGCGTATCCTGCAGGGTCATGGTCAGGGCATGGCCAATATGCAGCGTGCCCGTGACGTTGGGGGGCGGAATCATGATGGTGTAGGGACTGGCAGCACTGCTCGGCTGGGCGCTGAAAGCGCCACTGGCCTCCCACAGGGCATAGAGGGAAGTTTCTGTCCCGTCGGGGGAGAACGACTTGTCAAGCATCACGAAAAACCAGATCCACCATAATCAGACGCAGGGCAGGACAACGCGCCCGGCCAAGGGCAGATATACCCCAAACCGGCGCGAAGGGAACGGCGCGCATGCAATCTTTATCGGCCTCACGTCCACCCGCCCTGACCGGAACCACCTGCAATCATGCACAGGTCATGTCATCCGCTGCCGGATGTGATCGGCAATACATGCGTATCGCGTCAGCGCCCCGGCTGGCTGGTGGCGTAATCGCTGATCCCCCACAGCCGGTCATGCACGGCGCGGTAATAGGCCTGTTCATCATAAAGCGGGACATCAAGATTCAGGTCGCGCGCAGTCAGCCGCCCGATGGCCGCCGTGGCCTGATAGGAGGACTGTACAAGGTTGCCCGCGCTACGCACCAGCGCGATCTGCGCCTGAAGCAGGGTTTCCTGCTGCTGCAGTACCGCAAGGGTGGTGGTGGTACCCACAATGGCCTGACGCTGCATGCCGTGCAGGGCCGCGGCGTCGGCGGCGACGGCTTCACGGTTGCTGTCGATCGCCTCGCGGTTGGCCTGCATGCGCTGCCAGCTGGCCGCTGCCAGCTGGATCGCGGCACGGCGGCGCACGTCCACCGTACGGGCGGCCTCGGCCGCCTGCTGGCGGGCCATACGCACGGCGGCATATTCGCCCCCCCCCTGATACAGTGGCATGGAGGCGCTGACGAGCGCATATTTGTTATCGCTCAGCGAACGGCCCTCTTCCTGATTGATGGCGTGCGAGTAGGCTGCCTCGGCATTGATTGTAGGCATCAGGGCGGCAAAGGCCACGCCTACGGCGTCCTTTTTCGCAGCCTCGTCAAACAGTGCGCCGATGACTTCGGGATTATTCTGCACCGCCTGCGTCATGGCGTCCTGTTCCGTATGCAGCGGCAGCACCAGCGGCTGGGGCGGCGTCAGGTCATCAGGCGCGTCACTGCCGACCACCTGCCGGTAAGTCGCGCGGTCAGCCTGCAACGTGCCTTCGGCCAGTTGACGGACCGCGCGCGCATTGGCCAGCGCACCCTGCGCCTGCGCAACGTCGGTATGGGTGATTTCACCGCCATGCGCGCGTAATTCGGTCGCATGCAGCTGGGCGGCATAGACCTGTTCGTTATTGATGTCGATGCTCAGGATCTGTTCATCTTCCACCACGTTGATGTAGGCGCTGACCACATCGGAAAAGACCTGCTGCTCCGCCTCGATCAGGCGCGCGCGCTCCGCCATGACGGCATGCCGCGCCTTGTGCGTATTCGCCGTCGTCCTGCCACCACTGTAGATCGGCTGCGAAATGCTGACCCCGCCGGAATAACCAGGACTGTCGTAACGACGCATATACCCGCCGGCTTCCCCTGCAGCCGGGGCCATGCGCATCAGTCCCGAATAATAGGACATGTTGGCGCTGCCGGTAATGGTGGGACGCCACCCACCCAATGCCTGCGGGACCTGTTCATCCGTCGCCCGCAGGGTGGCACGTTCCTGCCGCAGCACGGGATTGGTCAGGTAAGCCATGGCCAGCGCGGCCTTGAGGGTATGGGGAGTATCCTGCTCCCCTCCCGCCTGGGGCATCGGCACGCGCGCCAGCGCCGTGCCACAGCACAGGATTGCCGCACTACCCGCCCCGATTGCCCAGTTTCCCCTCATGACCGTCCCTGCCCGCCTGAAATGCCATGCGGGAACGCATTGCGGCCCGCATGACATCCTTACGGACAGGATATTGCGCAGGGGTTAACCCGGCTGCCCGATCATGCCCCCTTCTTCAGAAGACAAAGGCAGGGGCCGGTTCAAGCTCAGGCAGCAGGGGAACCGCGACATCAAACAGCGGCTGAACCGCGCTGCCCTGTGCCGTGCGCACGATGCGACTGACGGATATCACCCCGGAATCAGCGCAGACCGGCGCGATCACACGCCCGTCCTGCGCCAGTTGCGCCAGTACCGCCGGGGGTATTTCGCGTACCGCCCCGTCAATCATGACAAGGTCATATGGCCCGTCATCCGGTGCGCCATGAACCAGCGCGCCATCACGCCAGTGCACATCGGGAGCCCATGTGAAACACAGCGCGCGACCGATATCCGCCAGCCGCCGTTCCGATTCGAGGGCGACAACTTCCAGCGACTCCCCCATGGTGGACAGCAATGCCGCGAGGTATCCGGTACCCGCACCCACCACCAGCACGCGTTCACCCCTGACGGCCTGCGCCACCTGCAGCATGCGCCCCGTCACGCGCGGCTCGGTCAGGTAGCGCCCTTCCCCCAACGGCAGATTCTGGTCAGCATAGGCAAAGGCGCGCAGCGCATCAGGCACCGCCAGTTCGCGCGGCAGCGCGCGCATGGCCGCGATCACATGGGGATTGCTGACCTGTGCGGGACGGATCTGGGCATCGACCATGCGCTGGCGGGCCGCGACAAAATCAAGAGGCACATAATCGGGGTCTGTCTTGTCCATAACGTTTCCTTGAAACACAATGCCCTGACGGGAAAGATCTCGGCCGCCCGGCCGGACGGGCAACATTTTCCCGGCTTTTTTTCTATTTATGCGCCGCTTTTACACCGAAACAACGCCCTTCCTGCACACAACGGCTTGACCTGAGGCACATTTCGGCAGATATAGCGCCAGAGCCGCTGAGGTCTGGTGGCAGAATGGTGATGCAGCGGACTGCAAATCCGCGTACGTGGGTTCGATTCCCGCCCAGACCTCCACTCGCTTCCCCTGAAATGCAGGACGTTCCAGGTCTTCGCCTGAAGGCTGTTTTAAAAGCCTGCAAACGATAAAGAAGTTTTGGGGTGAAGTGTCTTTCATAAAGCTTTAGAAAACGCTGCCTTTAAAAAGTAAGGAAGCACCTGCAAGCATTTATCCATCCATAGTCTACATTCAGACAATTTTTCAGGTGCATGTGTAAACCTTGTCCAAGGGTTTATACCGGCCATATCATATCCAGATATATTCTAATTGCGATCATACAGCCGCCTGCGCCCGCCGGACCTGAACCATGATGCGCGTACGGCCCGATTTTCCCGCCTGCACCCGTCCGCCGAGAAGCCTGACCCGGCATGCCTGACGCCATCGCCTGCATAATATCCTTCCGTACCATCATCGCCCGGTTTCTTCCCTCGGCAGGTCATGTCATGTTCAGGGCATGAAACCGACCCTGCTCATCAGCGGCTGCCTGTCCGGCCAGCCCGTCCGGTATGATGGCACCGCGCGAACACTGATGCAGGACAGTCTGGCGCGCTGGCAGGCAGAGGGGCGGGTCATAGCCTTCTGCCCCGAAACCGCCGCAGGCCTGCCGACACCCCGGCCACCCGCTGAAATCATCCGGAGTCAGGACGGTGCCGCCGTTCTGGACGGATCAGGCCGCGTATGTGAAGCAGACGGCCATGATGTCTCCGCCCCCTTTCTGACCGGGGCCTACATGATGCTGGATCTGGCACGGCGCCATGACTGCCGGTTCGCCCTGCTGATGGACGGCAGCCCTTCCTGCGGCAGCAGCTTCATCTATGATGGTCAGTTCACTGGCACGCGCCATGCAGGACAGGGCGTTACGGCGGCACTGCTGCGCCGCAACGGAATTGCGGTCTATGCCCCGTCCCTGTTTGCCCGCCTTGAAGCCATGATGGACTGAACAATCCGTTATTCAGGATTGAATTTAATAGGTGTGCCAAAGGACATTGTGGCCTGCTCCATGATACAAATCCCTATTTTTCTACACTCGACAGCGTGGCGCGATATAGGCTGGGCCAGTTCCCTAATGGCGCACTTCCTCCACAGGTCTCCTAAACGTTCATGCTCGTCAGTATGAAATGTGCCAGCATCTTTCGCGTCCGGGTCATCAGGCGATCCTGTTCGCCCCGTTCAAGCACGATATGCGGGTGAAAGACGGGAATGTATGGCAATGTCGGCGGAACAGGAACCCGCTGGTCGGGCGGTTTCCCCTGCGTATCAATGCGGTCGGGCCACTCACACGACCCTGCCGTTCATCAATCCGTGACTGGGCCGTGACAAACCCCATCAGTGGTATAGTCCTTATCTATCATCGGCAAAGCCTCTGGCCTCGCAGGACAGCCGATTATCACAGGCGACAAACCAGTTACCATAGCTGTCGTAAGATGGTTCCGCCGCCCGTGCCGTCCCAACGAGCAGCAACAGCATTACAAACAGCCAGTTTTTCATTCAGGTGCCTTGCGCATCATGTTCCTGCCCGGTTCGTGCAGATTCATGCAAGAAACCGGCAACGACACAGGTATCTGACAATAACCGCCGGTATCGTTTTCAATCGCAGGGATGACGGGAACAGCGGTGAATTCAGCCACAATCCGGTCATTCCATCATGAATGCGGGACCTTTACGCCATCAGTCCGACGGTAGACGGCCTTTATATTATTGTTGCCCCACGTCCTGCTGCAATACCTTTCCCGGTGTTGGCGCAGCCTGCACCAATGCCACGATGCCGGGGGTAATATCAGGCAACAGGTCACCTGCGGGCTGGGCGTGGCCGCGGACCGCAAGCATGGAAGCCGATGCGGCAGACTGTCCCTGCGCCGTTGCGACGACGGCTTCGGCGCGTTCACGCCAACTGGTTGCGGGACGATCCATGGCATCCAGCCCCGCCTGCGCCAGTTGCGCCAGCAGGGCGGATGCGGGCAGCACTTCCGCAACAGAGGGATCACGTTGTGCCAGCCGCCGCAGGCGGATGTCATTTCCCCGCCAGTTTTCCAGCCGGGCATGCAGGCTGGCAGCCAGATCCTTCTGCCCCGCAAGATAAGACAGCACATCATGGTAAAACAGGGTGGCCTGCGCATTGTCCGTCGCCGCGATGTCAGCGGCATGATCCAGCGGGCGCGGATCTGCGGTGGGGGCAACGCGGCTGGGGCCAAATACATGGTTATGGGCGTAATTGCGCACCGGACTGGTTACGGACAGCAGGGTCGCCAGTGGCGTCACATCATCGGGGACCAGTCGCGCCATCATACGCGCACGGTCAGCCGTGGCGCGATTGCCCAGCAGTTCCAGTTCCGCCTGAACAACCGGCAGGCGGGCAGCAAGGCTGGCCTCATCACGCACACTGGCTGGCGACCAGAACCGTTCTGCCAGTGCGGCGGCCCGTGGCCACAGCCGGTTATCGAGCATTTCCTCCGTCACGATTTCCGTCCACAGGGCGGTTTCCGCCCCCATGACACGGGCATCCTGCGCCGGCGTCATACGAGCTGCAGGATCCAGTGCGAAGGGTTCAAAAAAAGGTGCATGGGCCTGCGCCACCTGATCGGGCGGCAGGCCGTTGCCCTGTGGGTCCAGTGGGTCAACCCGGTAATGCGCCACCGCAGGCAACAGCAGGTCGAGGTAATATCCCGACGACACCACAACCGGATGCCCCGCCTGCGTGGCCGCCGCCGTATACCGTGACCCTCGCCATGGCTCGATCACGATGCTGGCGGGTATCGGGGCGTCCAGCAGTTCGTCCCAACCCATCATGATCTTGCCATCACGTGTCAGCATGTCATGCACATGTTGCGTATACATGGCCTGCAGGGCGGCGGTGGTATAGCCATGCTGCTGCATCCAGGCGTTTATACGTGGGTTTCCCGTCCATTCATCGGGCCGGACTTCATCACCACCCACATGGAAATAGGCATCGGGAAACAGTCCAGCCATTTCATGGTACAGCCGGGCGATAAAATCACGGGCCTGCGGACTGGTCGGGTCAATCGCGGCCCGGACCACCCGTTTGGGATCCATGGGGGCAGCCACGGGCTGGGCCGCATATTGCGGATAGGCCAGCAGCAATGCGTAGCTATGCCCCGGCGTATCGAATTCCGGCACGATGCGGATACCGCGCTGCGCCGCATAGGCCACCAGTTCGCGTATCTGCCGCTGCGTATAATACTGCCCGTGAGACGCCACCTGCTGCAGGCGGGGATACAGCCTGCTTTCCACCCGGAACCCCTGCCCGTCTGACAGATGCAGGTGCAGCACATTCAGTTTTGTCAGCTCCATCATGTCCAGTTGGCGCTCAAGCGCGGCAAGGGACATGAAATGCCGGCTGACATCCACCAGCAGACCCCGCCATGCAAAACGCGGGGCGTCATCAATCCCGACCGCATCCAGCACCGGCCCGCCATCCCGCCGTTCCACCAGTTGCAGCAGCGTTGCCAGACCACGCAGCACGCCCGCCGGTCCATCCGCTTCCAGCGTCGCCCCCTGTGTATCGGTCCGCAGGGTGTAGTGTTCATGCATGTGAATGGACAGCATATCCGCATCCCGCGCCAGGCAATGGATACGCAGGGTCAGCCCCGGTCGCCCCATCGGTGCGGCGTCACGCCCGGACAGGGCGGCAAGGCGTTGCATGAAACGTTCCACCGCATAGTCCAGCAAGGCGGATCGCATCCCCTGCCATTCCACCACCACCCCTCCGGTCAGCGGCATTGCGCCGGACTGAAGATGGTAAGCCCGTGGCTGCGGCATCAGTGCAGACCCTGCCACCGCCGCAGGCATATGCGCACATAGTCCCGCCATGAACACAAGCGGCAGGCCAGAGCGGAAACGGCGGATATCGGGCATGGCGGCACTATTCCCCGTAAAGAAGCACTTCAGTATAAAACATTGAAAAAGAATAAAAATTCCAAGTACACCCTTAATTTTTTGAAAAAAGCTTCACCAAAAAAATTCCTTATAATCTGCACGACATTGCACAGGCGGCCCGTCATGCTGCCCCATTATCGTCTGTCCCCCAAGTCCGGGTTCGACCGCCCCGCACGCTCCATCCACAGTGCATATCCGCCGATGATGCCATAGGCGAGCAGCATGATACCCATAAAGGAAGGCTTCATACCGACAACCGGGATCAGGCCAGCAAAAAGCTGCGGCATGAACGCCCCTCCTGAAAACGCCATAACCAGCAGTGCCGTAGCAAGATACTGCCCGTTGCCCGCCACCTGCAGGACAAGGGGAAACAGGATCGGCATCATCATGGCATTGGCCAGCCCCAGCAGTGCCACGCACAGGACCGACCCGACACCCGGCATCATGGTCGCGGCAAAACACAGTACCATCCCCAGAACAGTGGATGAGAGCAGATAGCGGACTGCCCCGCACAGGGCGGGTACCATGACCGTCCCGGCCGCATAACCCGCCAGCATGGCCCCCAATGTAAGTGAGGTCAGGAACCGCGCCTGCCCCAGCGAAATTCCCATCCCCCGCCCATAAACGCCAATGGCATCCCCCGCCATGACTTCCACACCCACATATATGAACACCACGGCAATCCCCACCCATGCCCGGACGGGCATACGCCCGGAACGCGGCATGGTGTCATCGGTATCAACCAGCCGGATATCAGGCAGGCCCGCATGGCGCAGCCCAAGGGCTACCAGCAGCAGAGCAACCGCCAGGCAGCGATAGGGCATCACCACGGCATGGGCGAATGTAGCCAGTACAGCCTCGCGCTGTTCCCTGTCCCCTGCATTGGCCAGATGGGTCATGACGTCGCCAATATCGTACATGACCAGAACAGAAAATATAATTGGTGCGATAATTCCTGATACCTTGTTGGCGATCCCCATGGTCGCGATACGGCGTGCCGCCCCCTGTGGCGGCCCCAGCATGGTAACATATGGATTGACCGTGACCTGCAGCAGCGTCAGCCCCGCCCCCAGCACGGACAGTCCCGCCAGCGCACCGGGATACCAGCGCCCACCCACGCATTCGCCGAATACCGACGTGCCTGCCGCCATGATGACAAGGGCCAGCACAATCCCGTCGCGCAGTCCCATCCGCCGCGCCAGTCCCATCGCGGGAAAGGCGCAGACAAGATAGGACAGGTAAAAACACATCGGCACCAGAAACGCCCCCACCGGGCCAAGGCCGAAAGCCACCTGCACGAAGGTAATCAATGGCCCGTTCAGCCATGTGACAAAGCCGATGATGAAAAACAGCCCGGCCATGACAGCCAGTGGGCGCATGCCATGGGCGCTGTCCATTCCCGCCATACGATGCTGGACCAAGTCGTTTCCCTTCTGCCGGGGTGCAGTCTGTGCCGCGCCCTGATTGTAATGGATACGCAACATGATACATGGAAATGACAGCCGCAAACCTGCATATTTCGTGCCTGGACGCGACCTGCTATGCCGGACGTGACCCGCAACAGGACAGGCTTGGCTCCCACATGCGCCTGCATTCTCCATGGCACCCGCACCTGCCACCCGGTGATGCGTCCCCCGCCGAACGTCTGGCGGACGCGCTGGCGGATGACATCCTGAGGGAAAAGCTGGATGCGGGTGATCGCCTGCCCGCGCATCGTGACCTGGCGTGGCGACTGGGCATAGGGGTGGGCAGCGTTACGCGCGCCTATGCCATGCTGGAACGTCGCGGACTGGTGCGCAGCGTGCGCGGGCGCGGCATGTTCGTGGCCTCCCGCCCCGGCGGGTCGGGGCATATGATCGACCTGTCAGCCAACATGCCGCCGCCCATGTTCGGCAATCGCGCCCTGGCCCGCACGCTGGACCGCCTTGCCCATACGGTCGATCCGGCACTGTTCAATGTCTATCCCCCCATCGCCGGGCATATCGAACACCGCCGGATCATGAGCCACTGGCTGACAGAACTGGGGGTGGACATGCCCCCCGACCGCCTGCTGCTGACCAGCGGGGCGCAGCAGGCCCTTGGCGTGGCCGTAAGCGTATGCAGCAGGGTCCGCACCATCGCCATAACCGAAGAACTGGCTTATCCCGGCATGCTGTCCCTGCTGCGACAGGCGGGGCTGCTGCCCCATGGCCTGCCCATGGACCGGCATGGCCTGTTGCCCGGACCGCTTGAGCGCATGCTGCGCGCCCACGGGACAGGCCGATGCGTGCTGTATGTGACCCCCACCATGCATAATCCCACCACCGCCACCATGGATCAGACCCGCAGGCATGATATCGCGCGGATATGCCGGGCGCATGATGCCCTGATTATCGAGGACGATGTCTATGACTGCGCGCGCGACGATCTTCTGCCGCCGCTGGTGACGCTGACACCGGAGCG
This sequence comes from Komagataeibacter diospyri, assembly GCF_043995075.1. Taxonomy (NCBI): domain Bacteria; kingdom Pseudomonadati; phylum Pseudomonadota; class Alphaproteobacteria; order Acetobacterales; family Acetobacteraceae; genus Komagataeibacter; species Komagataeibacter diospyri. Next base: position 3,507,508 of record NZ_CP171836.1, on the reverse strand, counting down.
GACGTTTTACGTCAACAGCCTGTCCAAGACCCTCAGCCCCGGATTGCGTATCGGAACACTTGCGCCCCCTGCCCGTTTCATGGCCGCGGCACAGGACGCCCTGTTGAATTCATCGCTTATGATCGCGCCATTGTCCTATGCCATGATGGCGCAGTGGATGCTGGATGGCACTGCGGCGTCCGTCCGGCGCGCATTACGGGGCGAGGCAGGACGACGGCGCGAACTGGCCCTGCGCCTCCTCGGCCCGGTCCTGACAGCGCCGTCCTATGACGCCTTTCACGCATGGATGCCCATGTCGGTGGAACAGGCTGCGGCGTTTGTCTCTGCCGCCGCATGTCAAGATGTGCGGGTCACCCCGGCACAGCCCTTCATGGCGGATCCGGATGTCTGCACAAAGGGCGGCATACGGCTGTGCCTTGGCCCGGCTGGCCTGCCCGACCTGACGGAAGCCCTGCACCGCCTGCGTCACGTACATGAGAGGATGCAACAATAGTGTCACGTGACACTTTCTTCGTAGAAGGAAAGTGTCACAGCATCCTATCATCCGCGGACCAGACAGTAAGCCAAGGACAGTCCATGACAGAGCAGCCCATTACGGTCATCGCCACCATACGCGTCCGTCCCGACCATGAAAAAGTGGCAATCGCTGCCATCCATGACTGCGTGAAGGCATCCCGGCTGGAAAAAACCAACATCTCCTACCAATGCCATCGTGATATATCGGATCGTGAGGTTCTTGTGTTCGTGGAACGCTGGACCAGCCCTGAAGCGCTGGCCGAACATGAAACCACGCCACATTTTCAGGCAATGGCGGAAGTGTTCAAAACCGCGCTGGCCGAACCGCTGCATGTGCGCATTACACGTGAAATCTGATACCGGACCGCTGCGGCAGCTGGGCCGCCTCGCCATCGCGCTGTTCCTGTCCTACATGGCGGTGGCGCTACCGCTGGCGGCCCTGCCGGTCGCCATCCTGCACTGGTCGGGTTACGGCAACGGGCTGGCAGGACTGGCGGTGGGCATTGCATTCTTTTCCACCATCCTCAGCCGTAATCATGCCGGCGCCTTTGCCGACATCAAGGGGGGACGACCGTGCATGCGCGCGGGGCTGGCGCTGTATGTGGCGGCCAGCCTGATCTGCGTGATGGCGGGAGTGACCGGCCTGCCCCATGGCGCACGCTATGCCATCGTAATCGCGGGACGGCTGCTGCTGGGGATCGGGGAAAGCCTGACCATAGTGGGCATGCTGGGCTGGGGTATCGGCCTTATGGGCCAGCAGCGCGCGGGACGGGTACTGGCATGGACGGGGGCGGCCATGTATGGGGCCTTTGCCGTGGGGGGACCGATCGGGCTTGCGATATACAACTACTGGGGGCTGGGTGTCCTTATGCTGGTATCCGCCCTGCTGCCGCTGGTGGGGTTGGCGCTGGTGCACAGCGTACCACCTTCCCGGCCGCATGCGGGGGGAAGGCCCCCGTTCTGGCGTATTCTGGGCACCATCCGCTGGCAGGGTATCGCGGTGGCGTTGCAGGGGGTGGGGTTTGCAGCCCTTGGTGCCTTCCTGCCACTGCGTTTCCTGCATGCACACTGGCCTTATGCCGGGCTGGGACTGACCTGTTTCGGAGTGGCGTTCGTAGCTGGCCGCGTCATGTGCGGGCACCTGCCCGACCGTATTGGCGGGCTGAAGGTGGCGCTGTTTTCCCTGTTGATCGAGGCAGCGGGACAGTACCTGCTATGGTATGCGCCCACGCCACTGCTGGCGTTGGCGGGCGCGGTGCTGACCGGGGCCGGATGTTCCATGGTCTATCCCTCCCTTGGGGTGGAGGTCGTGCGACTGGTCGCCCCGCACATGCGCGGCACGGCGCTGGGTGGATTTGCCGCGTTTCAGGATCTGGCCTATGGCGCGACCGGGCCACTGGCCGGGCTTCTGGCGGACCGTTACGGATATGGCGTCGTCTTTCTGGTGGGGGGGCTGTGCGCTACGGGCGGTGCAGCCATCATCCTTGGCCTGCTCAATGCCCGGCATGAGGAAAAACCAGCATGACGGCGCGTCCCGTCTATATCCTTGGCACCTGTGACACCAAACATGCGGAACTGGTCTATATCCGCCAATGCCTGCATGCACGTGGGGTTACGGGACTGATCGTGGATGTCAGCACGCGCGGTACGCCTGCGGATGCGGATGTCAGCGCACGCACGGTGGCAGCCTTCCACCCCGATGGCGAAAGCGCCGTATTCCGTGGCGAACGCGGGCGTTCCATCGGCGCAATGGCTGTTGCCCTGCGCCATTACCTGCTGGCGCGCACCGACATGGCGGGCGTGATCGCCGTTGGCGGGTCCGGTGGCACGGCGCTGGTGGCGCCTGCGTTGCAGGCGCTGCGGCTGGGGCTGCCCAAGCTTGTGGTTTCCACCGTGGCGTCAGGCAATACCGCGCCCTATGTCGGGGGATCGGACATTGCCATGCTGTATTCCGTAACCGACATGGAAGGGCTGAACCGCCTGTCGCGCGTTATCCTGTGCAACGCCGCCAATGCCATGGCGGGTATGGTGCTGGCCCCATGCCATATTCCCCCAGATCCCCGTCCCGCCATTGGCCTGACCATGTTTGGCGTGACCACGCCATGTGTTGATCATATCGTCCATGACCTGTCGGGACAGTTTGACTGCCTGGTATTCCATGCCACCGGCACTGGCGGACAGGCGATGGAACGACTGGCGGATGACGGGGTCATGCGCGGTTTCATTGATGTGACACTGACCGAGTTCTGCGATCTGGTGGCAGGCGGCATTTTCCCGTGCGATACGGACCGCCTTGGTGCCGTCATCCGCACGCAATACCCGTATGTGGGCAGTTGCGGTGGGCTGGACATGGTCAATTTCGGCGCGCGCGCCAGTGTGCCCGAACGCTACCGTGACCGCGTGTTTGTCGAACACAATCCCCAGATCACCCTTATGCGCACCAGCCCGGCAGAGTGCCGCGCCATGGGTCATATGATCGGCCACCAGTTGAACCGGTGCGAAGGGGAGGTCCGCTTCCTTTACCCCGAGGGCGGTTTTTCCCTGCTGGACCAGCCGGGCGCGCCGTTTCACGATCCGGTGGCGGATGAAGCCTTTTACAACGCCCTGTCCGAAACACTGGACCAGACCCCGCGCCGAAAGCTGATCCGCCTGCCCCATGCGATCAACGACCCGGCCTTTGCCGATGCGCTTTCGCATGAATTTTCCCGTATTTTCATGAAGGACACAGATAATGCCCAGTATTCCCCGCAGTGAGATCCTTGCCAAATTCCGTACCATGATCGCCACGCGCAAGCCCATCGTGGGTGGTGGCGCTGGTACCGGCCTGTCTGCCAAATGCGAGGCTGCAGGCGGGATCGACCTGATCGTGATCTATAATTCCGGCCGGTACCGCATGGCGGGCCGGGGGTCGCTGGCGGGGCTGCTGGCCTACGGCAACGCCAACCAGATCGTCATGGAAATGGCGCGTGAAGTCCTGCCCGTCGTGCCCAATACGCCGGTACTGGCGGGAGTGAATGGCACCGATCCGTTCGTGGATTTTGATGTCTTCCTTGATGACGTCAAGCGCGTCGGCTTCTCGGGCATCCAGAACTTTCCCACCGTGGGACTGATTGACGGCAATTTCCGCAAGAACCTTGAGGAAACCGGCATGAGCTACAGCATGGAGGTGGACGTCGTCGCCCGCGCCAACCACAAAGACCTGCTGACCACGCCCTATGTCTTTGACCCCGCCAATGCCGTGGATATGGCAAAAGCGGGCGCTGACGTGCTGGTGGCCCATATGGGGCTGACGACTGGCGGCGCGATCGGGGCGGAAACCGCCTTTACGCTGGATGACTGCATTGAACGCATCAATGCGATTACCGATGCCGCGCGCAGCGTGCGCCCTGACATCATCGCCCTGTGCCATGGCGGCCCGATTGCCATGCCGGCTGATGCGCAGAAAGTCCTGTCCGCCTGCCCGGACTGCCATGGCTTTTACGGTGCCTCCAGCATGGAACGCCTGCCGGTTGAGCTCGCCCTGACCGAACAGACCCGCAACTTCAAGTCCCTGACCCGCTAAAAGGAATTTGAAATATTAAACGTTTTGGGTGCCGCTTTTTTTAAAGCTTGACCAGAAACTTCTGTTTATTGCCGTTCCGGTCCTGCCTGCCATGGCTGCTGTTCCAGCATGGGCGGCATGCCGGACGGGGCGCACAGGCTACGACCGAAAGCCTGCCTCAGCGCGCCTTTGCGCAGCGGTAGCACAAGGGTCGCAGGCATGATGCAGTAACCCGGATCAAACGCATTGCCTGACACCCAGCGCAGGGCTGTCCTGACCTGCCCGCCCGGGCGCAGCACGCTGTCTGGCATGGCTACGGCCTGCTGCCACCGGACCGGAATGGCGCGATGGTGCTCGTCCTCAAACAGCAGCGGGCCGAATGATGCCAGCGAACAGGCCCGTGGACCCGTGTTGCGTAATACAAGCCACATGCCACCATGCATCATGCCATCAAACACGCCCTGTCCATCATCCAGCACCATGACCGTGTGACGGAATGTGCAGTCACGCACGGAACGGGCATGGCCGCATAACGGTAGGAGGAACAGACCAAGAGCCATGGCTGTCGCCAGCCACCGCATCATGCCCCCCGGCGCTGCCGTGCCGCAGGATTTACGTCAAAATGCACGACATGGCCGGTAGCTGGGTCAAGATGACAGGCCCATGTAAACGCCACCCAGCGCATCGGACCTGTGGCTGGCATGTACTGGCCGCGCCCTTCTATCAGGGCCGGACTGAGCACGACCTGACTACCGGGACGATCGTCCTGCAGGAAGAAGCGATGTGGCAGCGCACCCCTGCGCACCAGCACCGAGCGCGCAACGTCCTGACACAGGAAGGTGGTCATCTGCCACGCCATGTCCTGGCCCATGATACCGGGACGCTCCCGCGCGGGCAGTGCGGTGATGCGCTGTGTGATGATCTGCTGTTCCACGGGCGAAGGGGACACATTTTCCGTCGCCCGCGCGTCGGCAAACGGTCCCACGCAGACAGCCGCCAGGCACAGGCCGCCTGTGGCCATGGCGCGCCCCACGCGGCCAGATGGCGTGGAGACATGAAAAATGGCGGGATCCATGGTCATGATGATGTTTTTCCGTCCATCGATGGTCCGGGTATATCAGGCTGATATCCCGCGCGGACCTGCCGTAGAGTCACGCCCGCCATTGAACGTGCCGTGTACCGTTTGGGCACTGCGATGCGTTGCGCCAGATAGATCCCTGAATGCCCCGAACAGACATAAGCCACGAAACAGCCCGTAGCGAAATAGACGATATCCGCCGCGCCAAACAGTTCAACTCCCATAAGCGTACAGGCCAGTGGCGTATTGGCCGCACCGGCGAACACGGCCACGAACCCCACTGCCGCCAGCAGGTCCACCGGCGCATGCAGGATACCGGACAGTGTATTGCCCAATCCGGCCCCGATAAAGAACAGGGGCGTAACCTCCCCGCCCTTGAAGCCCGCTGCCAGTACCGCAACGGTAAAGACCAGCTTCCACGCCCATGCCAGTGGATAGTGCCCCGGGCCGAAGAAATCGAGGATCGACGCGCCCCCATCCTCCGGGGCGATAATTCCCAGCCCCAGATAATCCCGTGACCCGCATATCCATACCAGCGCAATGGTCAGCACCCCGCCAATGCCGGGCCGTAGCCACGGCATTGGGCAGGCACGCCGCAACAGGGCGGCAACCCGATGTACGGATTCAGCAAACAACAGGCTGGCCAGGCCAAACGCCACCCCCGCCACCATCACCTTGGCCAGCAGGATGATGTCCGCATGGAAAAATCGCCCATCCCGCCCGGCATAACCATGGAAGCCAAGGGTATAGGGCACGTGTTCGATCCCCCATGCATGACAGACCCAGTCGGCCACCGTGGCGGCAAGGATAACGGGAACCAGCGCGCCATATTCAATGCGCCCCACCCGCAGCACTTCCATACCGAACACGGCCCCCGCCACCGGCGTGCCGAATACGGCGGCAAAACCTGCGGCAATGCCGGACATGAGCAGGATGCGGATTTCATGCACGTCACGCAGGCGGCACAGGCGCCCGATCGCACTGGCGATGCTGCCGCCCATCTGCACCGCCGTGCCCTCGCGCCCGACCGATGCGCCAAACAGGTGGCTGACAACCGTCCCCACCAGCACCAGTGGCGCCATGCGCAGGGGCACGCCGCCGCCGGGTTCGTGAATCTGGTCCACGATCAGGTTATTGCCCCCCTCCGCCGTGCGACCGAACCAGTGATAGAGCAGACCGATCGCAATCCCGGCCGCCGGCAGGCCATACAGCAGCCATGGGTGGGACACCCGTGTCCCTGCCGCCTGATCCAGCAACCACAGGAACACGGCGCACGCACTGCCGACACACGCTGACAGCCCGACAAGAAGACACGCCCATTTCAGCAACATGACCGCCACACGGCAGCCATCGCGCATTATTACGTCAATATTCATTGATATTCGCCAGACCCGGCAATTTTTTCATGGAATAGCAGGCAGTTCCGGCCTGCACGCGGACATGATGTCTATGACCCTACACGGATTCCTCCCCTTGTTGCCGTAATGGCATTGGGTAGGAATCATCAGCTCCCACTGGCAGGGAGCGGTTCGACCAACATGGTCCGGCAGAGTCCATTGCCGTCCATCCTTAAAAGCCCGGATCGCAACTATGGTCAAGCATGATCACATGACCGCAACACTGTTCCTGCCCGGGCTACGGTCATGCATCATTCCTGACAGACAGCACGCATCATGGATGCGTGCCGCATACCATCAGGGTCCCGAACGTGTGCGGGACAGTTTCAAACGCTACCAGGGAAATTTTTTAATGAAGCTTTTTTCCAAAAAGACATCAGGGGGGGAACCCCTTTTTCAAAAAGAGGGTGCAAAAGAAACCTTGTTATTTTTTATCAATACGTTGTTTTGAAGAAATCCCTGACAGATCAGTATCCCCGCCCGGGATCGCATAGCAGCGCGGGACGCTCGTTGCGTTCCATCTGGCCGATGACATCCACGACATAACGCACCTGTGCCTCCCGCGAGGCTTCGGATGCCACATGCGGCGTGACCGTGATCCGTTCATGGCTCCATAACGGGTCCCCTGCCGGCAGCGGTTCGGGCACGGTCACATCCAGCACGGCCCCGCCCAGCACGCCTTCATCCAGCGCGCGGATAAGGTCCGCCTGCACCACATGATTGCCCCGGCCCACATTGATCAGCCCCGCCCCGCGCGGCAGTTGCGCAAGCAGGTCATAATTGATCATGCCGCGCGTCTGGGTCGTGCTGGGCAGCAGGTTGACCAGAATATCCACGTCACGCAGGAATCCGGGCAGTGCTTCATCACCAGCGAATACGCGGATCCCCGGCACATCCCGGGGCGAACGTCGCCAGCCCGACACCATGAAACCGACATGGTGCAGGTGACGCGCCACATACGCACCCAGGTGCCCCATGCCCATGATGCCTACCCGCGTCTCGGTGCTGGTGCGCGACACGCGGTTATTGCGCCATACTTCCACCGCCTGCTGCAGCGCCCATGTCCGGGCATCGCGCAGCAGCCCCAGCGCCGCCCATAATACATAATCAGCCATCAGGCCCGCCGTCTGGTCCCCGCCCATGCGGACCAGCGGGACATGGACGGGAAAGGCAGGGTCATCCAGCAGGTGGTTGACACCTGCCCCGGTGCAGATAATCGCACGCAATCCCTTCATGCGGGCCAGATCAGTGGAGGACGGTGTCCAGACCAGCGCGTAATCATCCGCCTGCGGCTCCAGACCGGGGTCATACCATGAACAGGTTTCCAGATCCGGGGCGACATGATGGAAGACGGCGCGCCATCCTGCCACGGCATCGGGTCCATCCGCGCTGATAATAAGCCGTGCCATCCACTCTCTCTCCCTTAATGGCCTGCCGTTCCTGCGCCATGGCCTACTTTCCTGACGGCGGCAGGCATGATTGCCGTGACCTGGTTTTACGAATACGCGCTATTTCCCGTCGCATCCATTTTCAGCCAACATGCACAATGGACAGAACGGACAATTTTTACAATACTGACTGTATAATTCATTCAGGAATTGACAAAATTATTAAACAAAACAAACAAAATATAAGTAAATACTACAAAACCACACTCAATACAATACACAAAACCAGTTCATTTCATACACGGCATGAGTATGCCGACGCATGGCAATGGAAACGTTACGATAGTGGGTAGGCACTCCCCTGCAAAATATCAATAATACGTAGTTTACTTTAAATTCGTGCAAACCATCCCTATCCGTCCCGGCCCTCTCGATAGGCACCAGGGGTCACGCCGGTCCATGAACGGAAGGCACGGTGAAAGCCGGACACTTCTGTATAGCCAAGCGAAAAGCCGATTTCCTTGATGGAACGGTCACTGTCGCGCAGCATGGCCTGCGCCAGACGGGCCATGTGTTCGTTGACAAGATCCTGGAAGCGCACCCCCTCCAGCGCCAGCATGCGGCGCAGGGTCCGCGCGCCCATGCCCAGATCGGCGGCGACGACCTCCAGCGTGGGACGTGCGGCATTTGGCGGCGCGCGGAACTGGGCGCTTATGCTCTGTCGGACGCGTTCGACAATGCTCAGGCTCTGGTTGATCCGCGCCAACATGTTTTCACAGTAATCCGCCATCATGTTGGCTGCGATATCATTCGCCATTTCGGGCATGCTGCCCAGATGGCTGCGGCAGATACGGATTGCATTTTCCGCGCATGAAAAACGCACCGGACAGGAAAAATACCGCATGTACAGCGCTGCATGATCCGGTCGAGGCACCACCAGACGGATTTCCGCCAGGTCCAGCCCACTGGTTTCCAGCCACGCGCTCCAGTTACCCAGCCATTCTTCCACCAGATACAGCAGGGTACGCGCGGGCAGTTCGGGCAGGACACGCGCGCCGATCACGGCATGGCGGGCATCTTCGACCAGATTCTGCCGGATGCGGATGCCATAGCCCAGCAGGGCCTGATAACGGATGAAGCGGCTTATGGCTTCCCGCCATGTCGGCGCGCTGATGCAGGCATAGCCCACCACCCCGAAATCGGCTGCGTTGATATGCCGCCCGGCCAGAAAACCCAGCCCCGGTACCGTGACTTCCGTCAGGATACAGTCCAGCAGGCGCACATAATCCCCGTACAGGATATGCGATCCCCCCAGCCGCAGGCCGGAGCGGTCAAGCCCGAAACGGGTCAGGATATGGGCAACGGATACACCACGCGATTCCAGCACCTGCAACAGCTTGTTCAGGTGCATGCCCGGTATCTGCAACGCGAACTGCCCCAGTTCCGGACTGCCCGCGGGGGGGGCATCCATCTGGGAGGAGGCCGTATCAGGACCGGCTGGCGTCATCTGCATCCCCTGCCGCCCCGTTGCTGGCCGACTGCCGACACAAACAGAACCCGCACCAGCCCCTGCACATAACCACAGCTGCGTCCCATTCCCTTATCCGTGTTACTCCTGTCCCTGCGCTTCATGGGGCATGAATAACACCAACCCGCCCCTCCTGCCTATCTCCGCGTGTCGGGCATTGCGTGACAGCACGACATTTCCGGACATGAAAGTGGCGTCACGCGCCATGGGCATGAAAAAGGGGCGGAAAAAGCCCGCCCCATCCATATGAACCGACACGGAGCAACCGCCCTAGTCATTCCCGCCAAAGGCCGGACGGGTAGCTTCGAACAGGAACCATGTCCGGCGTTCGGTCTCATCAATCCATGTTTCCAGCAGGCTGGCGGTGGCAACGTCATGACCCTCGTCACACACACCATGGACCGCACGCAGGCGTGCCGTCAGGGCCAGGTTATCTTCCCGCAGTTCAGCCAGCATGTCCTCCGGCGTGACATATTCCGCATCATTGTCCGCAACCTTTGTCAGCCGCCCGATTTCCCCTACCGAATGCAGTGTCGTGCCCCCGATCTTGCGCGCCCGTTCGGCCAGCGGATCGGTCATGGCGAATATCTGTTCCCCCTGTTCATCCAGCAGCAGGTGATAATCACGGAAATGGCGGCCACTCATGTGCCAGTGGAAATTCTTGGTCTTGATATACAGCGCGAAAACATCTGCCAGCACCGCCTTCAGGCCTGTGGCGATTTCATGCACTGCTGCCTGCTTAAGGCCCGTTGGCGTGCCAAGATAGGTCCGGACATGGGCCGCGCCTGCCTGTGCCATCCTGTCTGTCATCATCATTTCCCCTGTTCTGGTGCAGCACCCGCCATGGCCGGGCGCAAACGTGGTGGCTGCCCCCCTTAACGCCGGGCGATGGGCGCGGTTCGTGGTGGACGGGCATGCATGGGTGGTATCGTTTTCACCCCGTGATTTTGTATTGCAATTGATATTCGTTTGCAATAAGACCAAAGCACTCACGGCACGATCAGGCAGTTTTCCCAACCGTCGATTTCCCAGCACACCGCCGTGAAAACTCCTGCGGCATCGCACGAATGCGATGCCGCACTCCTTTTTTTCATGCAGGGACCATGTCAATCATGAGTGAAACCACAGGATGCACGGCCGACTGGCACCTTGAACATTCCTCACCGGGCCTGTTTCTTCACTATCTTGATCCCCGGCGCCCTTTCGCCCGGCAGATCAACATGCTGACGGCCCGGTTCCGTGACATACAGGCCCTGTGCAACGATGGCGCCGTCTCCCCCGCCCTGACCCGGCTGCGCAATGCGCTGGCGTTCCACATGGTCAGGATGTCACGGTGGTGGCGGTTTGATTTCTGCCCCCGTGGCGTGACCGGCGTGCGCAATCCGCTTTTCCTGACCTATGTAAAGGCGCATGCTGAACGCTCGGCTGACGATGATGCCCTGTTCGACCTGTTTACCCTGCAACGCCACATGCATGCGGGTGACGGGGGGCATATCCTTGTCGTGGGGCAGGATCCGTTAACGGACCCATCCGTCTCCATCCTGTATGGCGTGGACGGGCAACGTAATTTCCGCTTCGCCACCGGTTCACGTGGTGTCGAACCGCTATGGAACGGACAGGCCTATCCCGATTTTGCGTCCGCATGGCTTGCCGCGCGTGCGGTACATGCCCTGATCCGGGATGACAGCACGGACATACATGAATACGAAACTGCCCACCGCGAACATATATGGGCACGGTCATGGCACCACCGGCATTTCCACCGTAGTGGCAAGCTGCCGGTCATCCGTCTGTATGCGCAGGCCAATGCACAGTTGATGAACTGCCAGTCGGCCTTTGGCCGCGCGGAAATGAAAACGGTGGTGGAGCGTATCGCCTTTGACATTGCCCGCACCGCGTTCCAGCGGCACATGACGGTTGCGGACCTGATTGAAGAAAGTGACGCGCTTTCCATCAGCCTCCGCTCGGCCAATACCATAAAGCAGCGCGCACGCGCCTATGTGGCGACCTGCATCGACCCGATTGCCCGGCCCGAAATGGATACGCTGCTGGACCGGGTCGTGTCCTATGTCCCGCGTCGCTGTCCGTAAACAGGCAGCCGCGTCCCGGCATTGACCACGGGGCGCGGATACCTGCTTCGTTCAAATAAATACGGCTGCATTACTGTGCGGTATAGCCACCATCAATAACCAGTTCGCTGCCGGTCATGAATTTTGATTCATCGGATGCCAGGAATACGATGCCATAGGCAATATCATCCGGCTCCCCCAGATGACCCAGCGGATGCAGGTCAATCAGCTTCTGCCGGGCTGCGGCCTGGTCCGGGGTTTCCTGGGTAAAGCCCTGCACCATCGGGGTCCAGATGTAGCCGGGATGGATGGAATTGACCCGAATCCTGTAACCCTGTTTCGCACAGTGCAGTGCGGCTGATTTGGTGAACAGCCTGACACCGCCCTTGCTGGCGTTATAGGCGGCAAGCGTGGGGTCACCGACCAGCCCCTCGATGGAGGACAGGTTTATGATCGATCCCCCACCATGTGGCTTCATGGCTTCCACGGCGTAACGCGTGCCCAGAAATACCCCGTCCAGATTGACCGACTGCACACGCCGCCAGTCAGCAAGACTGGTTGTCTCGACAGAACCGGCATAAAGGATGCCAGCATTATTGACTGCTATATCCAGCCGCCCGAACTTCGCGGCAATGGCGGCCATCGCCTGCTTCCAGTCATCTTCAGCCGTAACGTTAAGCGGGACGAACAGCGCCTCACCCCCTGCTTGCGTAATTTCGGAGACGACGGCCCGACCTTCATCCGCCTTCAGGTCGGCCACAACCACTTTCGCCCCTTCACGCGCCAGCAGCAGGGCTGTCGCCCTGCCGATCCCGCATGATGCGCCGGTAACAAGCGCCACCTTTCCCGATACGCGTCCCATGTTTTTATGCTCCTGAATAAGTAACCTTCTTTAAAATATAAGGAAATTCTCATTCAGGGCATTGACGCCACACAACACATTCATAATTTCATGACACGTTTTCGTGATTCTTCTGCCCTGACCTCAGGTCAGGAAACAGCCTGCAGTCATAAAGACGTTTTTGTTGAAGCTTTTTTTCCAAAAGCTTCAAAGAATGCCGCCTTTCGAAAAAAGACGGCACTCAAAACCTTTTATTTGTTTTCAAAAGATCCCTACGCCGCTTCGGCATCCTTTTCGGGAACGGCATTGGCAATTTCCATAAGCGCACGCCCAAGCTCGGTCTTTATCATGCGCTTTGCATAGGCTTCCAGCGCCGCCGCATCGATGAATCCACGACGGAAGGCCACTTCATGCGGAGAACCAACCAGTAACCCCTGACGGGACTGGATGGTCTGCACGAACTGTCCCGCCTGCATCAGGCTGTCGGGCATGCCGGCATCAAGCCATGCACAGCCGCGGCCCAGCCGCTGGACATGCAGGTCGCCATTTTGCAGGTAAATCCGGTTCAGATCGGTAATTTCCAGTTCCCCACGCTGCGAAGGCTTCAGGCTGCGGGCATATTCGCGCACATGCCCATCATAGAAATACAGCCCCGTTACAGCCCAGTTCGACAGCGGGTGCGTGGGCTTTTCCACAATATCCAGCGCATGCCCGTCTGGGGCGAAACTGACCACGCCATAACGTTCGGGATCACGTACTTCATAGGCAAAGACCGTGGCCCCGGTTGGCCGGTTGGCCGCGGCGCGCAACTGTTTGCCCAGATGGTCGGCAAAAATCAGGTTATCACCCAGTATCAGGCCACATGGCGAATCATCCAGCCAGTCATCGGCAATGATGAAGGCCTGCGCGATGCCATCGGGTGAAGGCTGCTCGCGATAGGTGAAGGTTACCCCCAGATCCGATCCATCCCCCAGAAGGCGGCGGAACAGTGGCAGGTCCGCTGGCGTCGAGATGATCATGATATCGCGTATCCCCGCCAGCATGAGCGTGGACAGCGGATAGAAAATCATCGGCTTGTCATAAACCGGCAGCAACTGCTTGCTGACTGCCTGCGTCATGGGATGCAGGCGCGTACCCGAACCACCAGCCAGAAGAATGCCCTTGACCGGTTTCGTTGTAGTATTCTCGCTCATGCTGCTGTTCCCATCTTGTCACCCGCGTGGCCAAGGCGTTCCCCGCTGTAACGGGCGGCCCGAATGCTTTCCCACCATTCCCGGTTATCCAGGTACCACTGCACCGTGCGGCGGATGCCATGTTCAAAATCATGGCGCGCACGCCAGCCCAGTGCCTGTTCCGCATGGGTCGGGTCGATTTCATAACGGAAGTCATGTCCCGGCCGGTCGGTCACATGGCGTATCAGGCGCGCATGCGGGCCTGCCGGATTGGGACGCAGTTCATCAAGTATTGCGCAGATTGCTTCCACCACCTGCATGTTGGTACGCGGCTGTCGCGCGCCAATGGCATAGGTTTCACCCGGCTGTCCCTGTTCCACCGCGCGAACCAGCGCCTCGGCATGGTCTTCGACAAACAACCAGTCGCGTACATTCTGTCCCGTGCCGTAAACCGGCAGTTCCCGGCCCTCGATCGCATTGATCGTCACCAGGGGGATCAGTTTTTCAGGAAAATGCCACGGCCCGTAATTATTGGTGGTGTTGGTGACAAATGTCGGCAGGCCATAAGTATGGTACCATGCCCGCACCAGATGGTCGGATGATGCCTTGCTGGCCGAATACGGACTACGCGGGTCATAGGGGGTCTGTTCGGTAAAGGGCGGGTCACCGGGACGTAACGCACCAAAGACTTCATCAGTCGAGATATGGTGAAAACGGAATGATTTCCGCCGCCCCTCATCCTGTCGCATCCACCACGCCCGCGCAGCCTCAAGCAATGTATAGGTACCAACTATATTTGTGCTGACAAATGTGCCGGGTCCGTCAATGGAACGGTCCACATGGCTTTCCGCTGCCAGGTGCATGACGGCATCGGGGGCGAAATCGTCAAATACCCGCGCCATGGCGGCAGCGTCCGTAATATTTGCAACTTCCAGCCTGTAACGCCCGCTTGCCGTGGCGTCTTCCGTTGCCCTTATACTTGCGGCATATGTCAGGGCATCGACATTGAGGACATCATGCGAGGTCTGGGCAATCAGGTGCCTTACTACCGCGGAACCGATAAACCCGCAGCCTCCCGTTATCAGTATGCGCATTTCCTACTTCCTTCCCCCGTAACATGGCCGTACGCCCCCATGACTTTTCACAACGGGAAAAAAGCCGATCGTTCCACGCATTGAAGCCGGACAGGAATACTGTAACAACCATGTATAACCACAATCAGATTACGACAGTCTAATGGGCGGTCTGTGTCATAAATATGGAGAACGGTGCCTTAATGAGACAAAAAACAGTATTGAGGCAGAATAACACGATTTCCTGAATACAGGGGGTCAGGCCGCACCGCGCACTGCGATCATGGCATCACGTGCTTCGACCCGCTGCATGACCCTGCGGCCAAAACGCTGCGAAGGGCGTTCAACCAGGTGATAACAGACCGCACCCACAAGCAGGCACAACCCGAATATTGCAAAAGTCACCGCAAGCCCCGGCACGAAGCCAAGATGACGCAGCCATTCGCCCATACCCCATGATATGATGCCAATAATCAGGTAATGCGTCAGGTAAAACGAAAATGATATACGCCCCAGCCAGATGACCGGCCCCGAACGCAACAGCGCATCCACCCCGCCGCGCTGGTAGGCCAGCCCGAAAATAAGTGCCGTAAACCCGAAAACATCCAGAACCGGCACAACCGGAAAGAACAGTGTCGCCGCAATAAACGCGACAGCCGCCAATGTAATGGATGATGCATGCCGTTCCATGCTGTCGGGCAGCATATGATAGGCGCGGTACAGCAATATCCCCGCAGAAAAGCAAAAGAACATGCGAATGGCACCAAATGTGCCTGTCGGGTTATTATTGGCATGATGGCAGACAAACAGCACCGCAACCAGCACCCCAAGGCTGGCCACGCACAATGCAAGCGCATGGCGCGGGGATACAATACGCATCGCCCCCATGGCCAGCAGCGGGAACAGGAGATAACCCAGCACCTCCGCACTCAGGGTCCATGACACGATGTTCCATTCCCCCAGCTTCAGCACGGTCCAGCTCTGGACCAGCAGCAGGGTCTGCACAAACCCTGGCAGGGACAGGTTATGTGCGCGATAGGCGAAGGCCGGATCGGTATAATAGCGCTGCATGGCTACATAACCGGGCGAAAGCAGCACAAGCGGCACCATGGCCAGCAGCACGAATGTATTGAGTGGATAGACCCGGAAGAAGCGGACAATAAAAAAGTCCCGGATAACATGCCACCGCAGGACAGCGAACTGCCCTTCATGCACATGCATGAGGATAAAGCCCGACAGCACGAAAAACAGGTCCACGCCCCGAAAGCCGTTAAACAGAAACAGCGAATGCAGCATCCATGGCTGGTGCAGGATATCGGCAGCCAGACCATAGAAATGGGTCATGAAAACCCATAACGCCGCAACTCCACGTACGCCGGTCAGGCTGGGGATGGAACGGGCCTTGGGCATGTTATCCCCCTAATTGCATGTATCTTGTCAGGTTTTAGAAAAACCGCTCGTCGATCGTCACCACATCACCGGGCAGCAGGACGGTCGCACGTGATATGCGGCCTTCATGTGCGGGGGTATCAAGGTCTTCATGCCGTACATCGGTCGCACGGTTGGTCACGGCGCGATAGGTAAAGCCACCTGCCAGTGCGACAGCGGTCAGCATGGTCATGCCCGGCTGATAGGGATACTGGCCGGGGTGGTTGACCTCGCCCAGGATATAGATCGGCCTGTACTGCGCGACTTCCACCGATACGCTGGGCTGGGTCAGGATACCCTTCTGTTCAAGGCTGGTGGAAATGCGCTGGGCCAGGTCACGTGGCTCGGCCCCTGCCGCATGCACCGTACCCAGCAGCGGGAAATCGATATTTCCATTGTCACTTACGGTAAACGTGTTGCTCAGTTGCGGGTCGTTATAGGTAATGACACGCACCTGATCGCCCGGACCAAGATGGTAGGCCCGGGTATCGACCGCTTCAAAGGACTGCTCCCGCGCCGAGGCGCAGCAGCTCAGGGCAAGCAGGGCCGTGACGCCGGCTGCCTGCATCATCATGGGCCGACACGTGTTCCGTATCATTGCAAACATGGTCACTCCCAAATCATTCAATGTGGTTTTCCTTCGCTTTCGCCCGTACGGCCAGCCTTTGTCAGCCGGAAAAGGAAAAGCCCAACAGTATTGTATTGCTCGTAAACGTGGAAAGACGCCCCGGGATGTTCAGATAATTCACGTTCCCGCCCGATGTGGCGTTATTGACATAGTTGTAGGTAAGGGACGCACGGACGTGACGGTCGATGTTCCAGAAAACAGATCCGCCAAAATGGATCTGTTTCTGCAGGCGGCTCCCTTCCAGGCTGGACGTGGCGGAACCCGTGGTGACCGTCATGCTGGACTGCGATGCGCTTTCCCCATATTCAGCGTAGGCGCGGAGGAACACGTTATGCCGCAGTTCATGATCCCATTGCATCCGCACGTCGGTTACGACCTGATTGCGGGCGAACGGGGTTTCCGGGTCGCTCAGGTGGCGTGCCGCCGTCAGGGTGACGGTATCGATGCGGCGCGGCATCCATGACACATTGACCTCAAACGTGGGGGTCGTGACCGAAGGGCTGCGGCCGCTGCTGAAACTGCGTGTTTCCCCGCCAACCAGCAGGCGGTACTGCCACACCTGCCCGCTACGGAAATCCACACCACCGAAACCTGCCCCATCGGCATAGTTGTTGACCGATGCCTCCGGTGCGGAATCATACTGTGCCGTGGACCCGCGAAAAACGATGACAGCCGCATTCCCGCGCGAAAATTCATAGCGCGAGGTCAGCGACCCTGTTTCAGTCTTGTGACTGATGGTGCCGTAATCAATGGAAATCGGCCCCGGCGCCGTCCCGAAAGAGAAGTCCTGATAATCGAATGCCGGGATCAGGCTGAAACGGCCAAACATCTTGGTATAGGTCAGTCGTCCGTCATTGACCTGATAGGGCACGGGATAGACCACGCCATACACGCCCAGATTGGTGGCGGACAGGTGGTACTGATAGTGGGAATAGGCCATGCTGAGCGTGTCGTGGCCCAGGTTGAGCGTCCCGCCGATATTGCCGTGCCAGTTGGTGTAACTGGCGATCGACTGCGTGGGATAACGATGGTCATCCATACCTACCGACGCCCCCAGCGCGTGACGCCGCCAGCGTGAATTGACGCTGACATTGGCCGAAGTCTGCACTACGGGGCTGCCCGACCCCGGGATACCCAGCGTGTTGGAATTATAACCCACGTTTTCCGACGCGCTGGGCCGTAGCAGCCAGCTACCCAGGCCAATGCCGTCCGTCTGCTGGCCCATCATCTGCCGGGTTACAACCGACCCGGTCATATCCGTGGAATAACCGGGAATATCAGACGGGAAAAGCTGCTGGATCAACTGCGCATGCGCACCGTGCGCATGCAGACCGATCCCCAGCACCACCACCCCGACCGGTCCCCGCGACAGGCAGCGCCATACCCTGGCACCATCCTGCAACCGCCCTACCTTCATACCTTACCCTAACCTGTAATCGTAAGACGGGGATTGCCCCCCGCACGCTGGATAAATCGGTGAGCCATGTCACGCAGTCCCGGGTCCAGCCGGTATGCAGCGACAGCCATCGCCAGCCCCGCCATGGTGGCGGCGCATGCGGAAGCTATCAGATTCATGGGAATCAACAGACTCACAATCAGCGCCCCTGTCATTATCAACACCCCCGGCACAAGTCGCCAAGTCTGCTGTGACAGGCAATCCGACAACAGGTAAAGAGCAATTAAATTAATCGTGACCCGCAACGTCCAGGCTGCGGCGGCCCCCGGCAGGCCCCACCATTTTATCATGACCCACAGCACGCAGAAAAAGGGCAGGATCTCCACCATCGAGACCTTGGCCGTGATATGGGGCCGCCCCTGCCCCTGCAGCAACCCGTACGGCAGGAAGGCAATACCGTTGGTCCATGCCCCGAACATCAGGATTTCAGCTACGGGACGCGAAACATCGGCAAAGCTCCCGCCAACCCACATATGCAGGAACGCCCCCGAAAACAGGATGCCCGGCGCGCAGATCATGCCAAACCCGTAGGTCAGCGACGCGGTGGCCCGCCGGGTCAGGTCGACCGCCTCCCCCCTGTCAGCGCGCGACAGGCGCGGGAACAGCGTGCGTGCCAGCGCCGTCGCCACAACCTGCGAACGCATGGCAAGGTTCATCGGCACGGTGTACTGCCCCACCGATGTCACCCCCAGCGTCGCACCGATGATAAGCTGGTTGGACGTATCCAGCAGCGGGTTTATCAGGCTGGAAATACTGACCCATGATCCGTAGCCCAGCAGGCGCTTGAGCCATTTCACGTCAAAATCCATTGGCCGGATCGGCCATTCCAGCACCATGACCACGCAATAGGCCAGCCCGATCATGGCCAGCCGTGACAGCACGATGGAGGGAAGGACAACCGTAAGTTGCGGACCGAAAAAATGGATGCAGATCAGCGGAATGATCTGCCCCGCCATGGTGGTGCTGGAATTGAGCATGTTGGACAGCAGGAAGCGTTCACGCGATTCCAGCGCCCCCGTCGCCACGCCATTGACCATGCCCAGTGGCAGCATGACCGCCATCCAGGGATAGGCATGGCGCGTTTCCGCCAGCAGGTCGGGCGGGATACGCACGAAATGCAGCAGAACCATGTCCCCGATCGGATACAGGATCAGCCCCCCCAGCGCCCCCAGGCCAAGATTGCTGTAGAACGCCGTCATCAGCACGGGCGAACGCTCACGCGCCGTGGCGTGCCCCAGCTGCGCCAGCGCATTGGCCGATGCGCGTGACAGCCCGAAATCCAGAAACCCCAGATACCCCAGCAGGATCCACGAAATCGCAACAATGCCGTACCGGTCCGTGCCAATAAGGTGAAGGTAAAACGGCACGGTGCCCAGCGAGACGATGATCGGGAAAATGGAACCGAATACGTTGAACAGGAAATTGGTGGAAAATTTGCTCTGCGCCATCACTCCGCCCCTGCTGTCGCCATGACGGATCGTGGCCCCGCCTGACCCAGAACCTGTTGATAGAGGCGCACATATTCCTGCGCGACACTGTTCCAGTCGTAACGGCTGGCCACTTCCATATTACGCGCCCGCAATGCATCCGCCGTATCGGGCAGGGATGCGGCCAGTGCCTCCACTTCCCGTGCGCCGGGGGCAAGGTTGTCAGGATCGACCATGACGCCTGCCGCTCCCTGCTGCATGAGCCGGGCAAAGGGTGTGATGTTGCTCAGGATCGGGACCAGCCCTGCGGACATTGCCTCCACCGCCGCAAGGCCAAATCCCTCATGCGCGGACAGACAGCCAAAGAAGCTTGCCTCCCCCATCAGGTCACGCAGGGCGGCATCCGACGGGCCTGACACGATACGCAGGGCATCCGTAATGCCACATGCCTGTGCCTGCCGCTGCAGATCGGCCACCGTCAGGTTGGAATCCTGCCCCGCAACGATCAGTTTCCAGTCCGGACTTTCGCGCCGCAGCAGGGCGACAAGCTGGAACAGGAGCTTGAGCCGCTTGTGCACGGCAAAACGCCCGAAAGCAAGGATGGTGCGCCCCGGCGCATGGGATGCCGCATCACGGAAGCGCGTCTGGTTGATGCCGTTTTCAATCGTCTGCAACCGTCCCGCCGCCACGGTACGGAACAGGTCGGCATCACTGTAGCTGCATGCGACAATGCGTTTATATGCCCGCACGGAAACCGGCGTGATGGTGCGGAACCATATTTCCTTGATCCGCCGCAACGCACCGGTATGGAAAAAACCGCCATGGGTGGACGCGATCATGGTCTTGCGGTGGAACGGCCATGTCCATGCCAGAAAATCGAAAAAGAAATCGATCGCATGGACATGCAGCAGGTCAAACGTCCCGATATGCCGCAGCACCTGTGGCGCCAGCGGATAGCGGGTCGAACCCCGCCATGGAATGCGGATGACCGGTATGCCATCGACCATGTCACGATGCGCAAGCCTGCCCTGGCGCCCGAATACACTGTCGAGCGTCAGGACCTGCGCATCAATGCCCATATCCTGTCTCTGGCTGCGGGCAAGGTTGAGCAGTGAATCCTCCAGCCCACCGACAGAGGGACTGAACTGGCGACAGATATGCAGAACTTTCAAGATTTCGTCCCCCTGTTGTTCATTTCTCGTCAAAACGGCTCAGGATCTTGATGTCCCGGTTGCCGTAGCTGTAGCCCATCACGTCCATGGCGTTATCTTCCACCATGGTGGCCACCACGCCCGCCACTGGCGCGCCATATCCCTCCAGCCGTTCCAGGCAGGCCATGACGGCGCGCTGCGCAGTGCTTTTCCAGCGGCAGACAAAAATGACCTGATCGGCCATATTGGCGTGCACCAGCGCGTCACTCAGTCCCAGCAGCGGTGGGCAATCGATGATGACTAGTTCATACGACCGCTTCAGTTCCGTCAGTATCGCGCGCAGGCGCCGGATTTCGACGGGGCTGAAGGCATGCTGCATCGTGCGGCCTGCGGGAATGTAGTCAAAACCGGTATCGGGGTCGGTGCGGATGACGTCGGCCACCGGCACCCCTGTTGTCACAAGATCACTCATGCCCAGTGAGGGACGGCCCGTCGTGGCATCGGCCAGGTACTGGTCCAGCATGCCCCGGCGGTGGTCGGCATCGATCACCAGTACCTTCTGCCCGCCCCGCCGTGCTACTGTCGCCATCCACAGCGCCAGCGTGCTCTTGCCTTCTTCCGGTCCGGCAGAGGTAATGGCGAGGCACATCGGCTGCCCCGCTTCATGCACCCGCATGGACAACTGCATGACAAGACTGCGTACCGCCTCGGTCGCGCGGGAATACGGGTGGTCGATCACATGCCGTCGCACGGCCTGTTCCGTCCGTCCCCCCACCTTGGGCACGACCGCCAGCAGTGGCAGCGGAACGGCGGCACGCAGGCGTTCGATTTCGGTAAAACCCGCAGCAAAGTAATCACGCAGCAGGACAGCCCCCGCCCCGGCCGCCAACGCCACGGCCATCAGCCCCAGACCGATTTTCTTGCGGTTGGGAAAGCTGGGCACATCAGGGGCGGAGGCGTGCGAGACGACAGCGATGGGCGGCTGCAGCAGGGCTGCGCGGTCCACCACTTCCTTGGCGTGCTCCAGAAAGGTTTCATACACGGCGCGTGCACTCTGCGCTTCCTGGTCCAGCGTGCGGTACTCCGCCTGCGGAGCACTCTGCCCGCCTGCCTTCTGGCGCAGCAGGTCCAGGTTTTCATTCAGGCGCTGGACTTCGGCGCGGGCGGAAATCTGGTCTTCGCGGATGGTGCTCAGGGCCGCCTGCGTCTCGGCTTCCAGGCTGGCGCGGGTCGTTGCGATCTGCTGGTCCAGCGCGCGCAGGCGCGGGTGCTGCGGACCATAGGTGGCCGCTTCCTCCTGCCGTGTGCTCTGCAACTGCATGAGCGCATTGGCGGTAGCCACCAGAATGGGTTCCTGCGACAGGGCAACCGCCGCACGCGCATCCCCCCTTGCGGCCGCATCACGCAGCGCGTCGGCACGGGCCTGCGCTGCGGCCAGCCGCCCTTCCGCCTGACTGAGGTTGGCGGAGGTGTCGGCAATCTGGCGTTCGATCAGCGGCGTGCTGGTACTGCCCTCGGTGGTATTGGTCAGGCCATGGGCATTATCAAAGGCATTGGCCTTCTGCACCGCATCCAGCCACCGCTGCCGCAGGGCGGCCGTCCGGTTGTCCAGCCATGTCGCCACATGATTGATGTCCGCCGTCTGCCGCGCCAGCGCGATGCGCTGGTAATTCGTGACCACGGCATTGGCCAGGGCCGCCGCACGCAGGGGATTGCCATCAACCACGTTGATATCAAGGATCTGCGTGCGGGGTTCCGGTGTTATGGTCAGGTTGTTGAGGAAGGCGTCTTCCTCATGCTCACGCTGCACCTGCGGGTCAACCGGCGTGCTGGCATGGCACAGGAACCCCAGCCCCATGTGGCACAACCGGTCGCGCATGCCCACATGGGCTGCGGCGGCCGGTGGCGGCAGTTCCGCCAGGACGGCGGCAGCGACATCACGCGAATGGATCATCGCGGCTTCGGTCGACACCAGTTCATCATCTGGCGGGGCTAGGTTCTGCTGCTGCCCGTTGGGGGCCAGCGGGTCCTGCTGCGCGCGCCCCGACACCACGACGGTCGTGGTCGCGGTATAGCGCGGCTTGAGCGTCAGCATGACCGCCCCGCCCGTGACCAGCACACCCAGAACGGTCAGCGCGAACAGCATCCTGTGCCGCAGGAATGCCCGTATTGTCTGACGGATGACAAGGCCCACATCGTGCGCTGTCCATGACATTGAAGTGGCCCGCCCCTGTATGGAAACGTAATTCATGCTGTTTATCCGGCAAGTTTCCGCGAAATGGACGACGAGGACCGATGCAACAGCCTGCGCCGCAAATAAACGAGGACATGAAACCCGAATACAGGCAGTCCCAGCAGGTAACGCCGCCACAGCCTGCGCGGTTCACGCACCAGGCGCACAAGCCATTCCAGCCCCATGTTCGCCACCCATCGGGGGGGACGGCGCACACGTCCGGCCGCATGGTCAACCAGTGCGCCCGCCGTAATGATGACACCGGTGGAAAGGTGATCCATATTGTCATACAGCCAGCGTTCCTGTCGGGGCATGCCCATGGTCAGCAGGATGATGTCAGGTTGCGTCGCCCGCAGGCGTTCAAGCAGCAGCGTGGATTCACGCGATCCGGGTGTCGGGTCAAAAAAGCCATGCTGCGTGCCCACCGTATGCACGCCATACCTGTCGGAAAAGGCTTTTGCCGCCCTTTCCACCACATCCGGCTTCCCCCCGATCCAGAACACCGATGCATCCCGCCCCAACTGCGACAGGGCCGCCCCGATCCATTCGGGTGGCGTGGTGCGTGGCAGGTGACGCCCCGTCAGCATGATGCCCGCAAGCTGCACACCCGCCCCGTCACAGAACGCAATGTCGGCACGTCGGAACAGCGTGCGCAGCCATGGCTGTTTTTGCGAAACCACCGCCATATGGGCGTTGGCGTTGACGACTGTCATTTTCTGTCCCGCCCGAACTGCATTCACCACGCGCTGGACAATGTCCGTACGCGATATGTCGTGCAGCGGCAGGCCCATGACATCGACAATCGTGTCGTCCACTGCGATTCCTGTATTTGCGTTCATTTGAATACACCGTTCATCATCATGAAAATTGAGGAATTCAGAACGCATTCCGACTGAAAATCTCGCGCTTTATGGTCAGGAAAATGATCTTGATATCCAGCCAGATCGACCATGCGCGTATGTATTCCAGGTCCAGTACCACACGGCGGCGCAGGTCATCACGCGTGACCAGTTCCCCCCGCGATCCATTGATCTGCGCCCAGCCGGTAATGCCGGGCTGCACACGGTGACGGGCAACATATTCCTCCATCGCCTCATGCAGCAGTTGTCCACCCGCGCGCGTCTGCGGTGCATGGGGACGTGGACCGACAAGCGACATCTCACCGCGCAGCACATTGAAAAGCTGCGGCAGTTCATCAATGCTCAGCCGTCGTATCCATCTGCCAACACGGGTTACGCGCGGGTCGGTGCGCGACGTCTGGCGCGCGGCGTCCATATCCGACATATCCGTGTACATGGACCGGAACTTGAATACGTTGAAGTAACGGTTGTTGAACCCCTGCCGTGGCTGACAGAACAGCACGGGACCACGGGAATCCAGCTTGATCGCCAGTGCGACAAGCCCCAGCACCGGGGCCAGCGCCACAAGCAGCAGCATGCTGGCGGTCAGATCGAACGCGCGTTTTTCCAGCATGTCCCATTCACTTAACGGACGGCGCTGCAATACGGTCAGGGAAAACGGTCCGAAGCGTTCAACCGGCCAGCCGTGACAGTCCTCCGTCATAAGCGATGGCACGACATAAACATCCGCCAGCACGCCACGCAGGCGCCACAATATGTCCATGACATGCTGCTGCCCGCCCTCGGCCGGAGAAAAGCATATGATGACTGCATCAATGTCATCCTCCCGCGCATGCGCGACCAGCTGTTCTATCGTGCCGTCAACATTGCTGCCCTGATCGTCAAAAATCCCGACGAGGCGGAACATGCGCTGCATGCGGGTATTGATGCGGGTGGCCATCTGCGCCGCCTCCCCGCCCGAACCGATGATCGCCACCTTGCGCGCCAGGCGACGGGTCACCGTGCGCGTATGCACGATATATGTGCCCACACACCGTTCCAGCATCAGCGCAATCACCACAAAGGCCAGCCATTCCGCCCCCATGCGCAACGTAACGGCAGGCGGCCATGACAACATGAGCAGAACGGTGCAGAAAATCACCTCGCCGAACACGACAGGCAACAGTAGGTAGCGGATCTGACACGACACCCGCGTCAGGTCGGGAATATCCAGAAGCGGAATATTCTTGGGGAACAGAAAAAACGCCCCCGCCGCCATGATATTGGCCAGCAGAAGGGCGCCAGACAGTTCATCAGGTGTATCATAAATACGCTGCCACGTAATACATGCCATGATGGCAAGGCATACGGACATGGCATCCGACACGACCACCGCCTGTGTCAGAACGGGATGACGGTAGGCGAAGCTGTCATCCCCGGTGCGCGCCGTATGAACCCGTCGGGGGATGCTGTCGATCCCGGCAGATAGCGACGACAGGTCCGTTTCATCATTTTTCAAGTGCCTGAGTGCCTCGCTCATTTTGAAACATCTCCTGTCGGCGCGGAATGCAACCTGACGCCACATAAGGCTTCGCCTGCCATTTTCCGCACTGCACAATCGAGTGCGAAATGATCCTCATCTGTTGTTGTTTTTTACAGTGCCCGGAATGCCCGGTTATCCTGACCGGGATGTTCCGGGTATTTTAGGGCAAAAATATGTCATGACACAAATACATGGAAAGAATTTCCCACTCATATTTTATTCATGACAGTCGCATATTTTTTACAAGTACGTTATTATAACGTAACGATATGAGCGCATATCGGAAACATGGACTGTTCAATAAAAAAGCCGGTAGCCACATGCGTGAAACCCTTACTGCGACCTTCACGCATGGACCGACACTTTATCTTACTGCCGACCGTAAGTGTCCTCAAAGCGGACGATATCGTCTTCACCCAGATATGGACCCGACTGGACCTCGATCAGGGTCAGGGGAATACGCCCCGGGTTTTCCAGCCGGTGCATACACCCTAACGGCAGATAGACACTTTCGTTTTCCTGTAACATAAGTTTTTCTTCATTCCGCGTGACGATTGCAGTCCCACTGACCACAACCCAGTGTTCCGCCCGGTGAAAATGCTTCTGCAGCGAAAGTTTCTGGCCCGGATACACCACGATCCGCTTGACCTGGAACCGTTCACCCTGAATCAGCCCTTCGTAAAAACCCCATGGCCGGTAACAACGATTGTGAATTTCGGCTTCCGCCCTGTTGGTCGTCCTGAGATGTGACACAAGAGCGGAAACATCCTGCGCGTAATCACGATGAATCGCGAGAACCGCATCAGATGTCACCACCAGCACGATATCCGTAAGCCCCGCCACGGCCGTCAGCATCCCTTCGCTGCGCACGTAACAGTTATGGGACTGTTTCAGCACGACATCGCCTACCACCACATTCCCGCTGGCGTCCTTGTCCCCCAGTTCCCATAACGCATTCCAGTTCCCGACATCCGACCAGCCCAGATCAGCGGGAATGACCACGGCGCGATCCGTGCGCTCCATGACCGCGTAATCAATGCTGACATTGGGAGAACGCAGGAAGGCTGTGGTTTCCAGCCTGCGGAAAGTCAGGTCGTTTTCACTGTTGAGCAATGCCTGCCGCACGTTTTCCAGCACGTCGGGTTCATGCCGTTTCAGTTCTGCCAGCATGACGGATGCCGGGGCAAGGAACATGCCCGAATTCCACAGATATCCCCCTTCATTCAACATTTCGGTCGCACGCAGATGGTCAGGTTTTTCAATAAAGCGGGCGACCCGGTACACGCTGTCATCAGGGTGATCGGGATACAGGGGCACGCCAAGGCGTATATAGCCGTACCCCGTCTCAGGCACGTCGGGTTTCATGCCGAATGTGACGATATAGCCCTCGCGCGCCACGACTGATGCTTTTTCCAGAATTGCAGGCAGGCGCTCGGGATACCGAAAAACGGCATCGGCGGCCATGATCCACAGAAGGGTTTCGGGATCATCCTGTGCCGCCAGCAGGGCTGCGGCCGCAATCGCTGCCGCCGTATTGCGCACGGCGGGTTCCAGGATGATACGCCCGTCCTCGCACCCGTTTTCGCGCAACTGTTCCGCGACAAGAAAACGGTGCGCGTTATTACAGACGACAATCGGCGGCGCGAACGCCGT
Organism: Komagataeibacter diospyri; assembly: GCF_043995075.1. Taxonomy (NCBI): domain Bacteria; kingdom Pseudomonadati; phylum Pseudomonadota; class Alphaproteobacteria; order Acetobacterales; family Acetobacteraceae; genus Komagataeibacter; species Komagataeibacter diospyri. Next base: position 3,480,547 of record NZ_CP171836.1, on the reverse strand, counting down.
CCCCGTGGCGCGTTGCAATGTTTCGCCGATCATTGTCTGGCTGGATGCCAGTGCCCAGAACTGCTTGGGGTGACTGGCACGCGAAACGGGCCACAGCCGCGTTCCCGTCCCACCGGACAGGATAACGGGCGTAATGGTCCGGTTACGGGGTTCAGGCACAGATACGGTTACATCCGTTGCTGTCATAAACGTCATGATCGTGACTCCGTCCTGCGTGTTTCATGCTGCACGTATCCGCTGTTTCCCGAAGGGAACAGAACCGGTCATGGCGGACATTGATGTTGCGAATGCACTTAGCGGAAATTTTTTTGTCAAGAATGTGGTGCTCAAACATATTTTCGTCGTGATCATGCCCTTGTGTAGCATCCGCATGACATCTTCCGGGTTACGGAACATGCGCATCTTATTACTTTTGTTTTTATTCAACCCGCTTTGAAAAGCTTTAGATTCCGGCCTGTTCCGGACAACAGGCCGTGATACGAAATCAGGGAGGTCCAGGTGCGAATTGCTATGATTGGTGGAGGCTACGTTGGGTTGGTCTCCGGTACATGTTTTGCTGAATTTGGCACCGACGTTGCCATTGTTGAAACCAACCCGGACCGCCTGACCGCCCTGCGTGAAGGGCGTATCCCGATTTATGAACCCGGCCTGGACCGCCTGGTTGAAGAAAACGTGGAAGCAGGGCGCCTGACCTTTGGTGACGACATTGCCGCCGCGGTCAAGGGAGCGGATGCGGTGTTCGTGGCGGTGGGCACGCCATCGCGCCGGGGCGATGGGCAGGCGGATACAAGTTATGTCTACGCCGCCGTGGAACAGATCGCGCGCGTGGCGGACGGCTACACCGTCATTGTCACCAAATCGACCGTGCCCGTTGGTACGGGGCGCGAAATTGCGCGTATCGTGCGCGAAACGCGTCCGGACCTGGATTTCGATATTGCATCGAATCCGGAATTCCTGCGTGAAGGCAACGCAATTCAGGATTTCATGCGCCCTGACCGTGTCATTATTGGCACTGACCAATATAAACCTGAGGGTACGGAACGAGCACAGAACATATTGCGCAAGCTGTACAGGCCGCTCTACCTGCTGGAAACGCCCATTGTCTTTACAGGACTGGAGACGGCGGAACTGATAAAATATTCCGCCAATTCGTTCCTCGCGATGAAAATCACCTTTATCAATGAAATCTCGGACCTGTGTGAAAAGGTTGGCGCCAATGTCAACGACGTGGCGCGCTCCATCGGGCTGGATGGACGTATTGGCAAGAAGTTCCTGCACCCCAGCCCCGGCTTTGGTGGGTCCTGTTTTCCCAAGGATACACGCGCACTGACGGCAATCGGGCGCAATGCGGGATCACCCGTACGGCTGATCGAAACCACGGTTGCGGTCAATGACCAGCGCATGAAGGATATGGGTGAACGTATCATCGCCTTTGCCGATGGGGATGTACGGGGGCTTACGATCGGTGTGCTGGGACTGACTTTCAAGCCTGAAACCGATGACATGCGCGAGGCGGCGTCCATTACCGTTCTGGACATGCTGGACAAGGGAGGGGCGCATATCCGTGCGTTTGATCCCGCCGGCATGACAACTGCCCGCCCCGTGCTGCCACACTCCGTTACCTACTGCACGGATGCACTGGACGCGGCGAAAGGTGTCGACATTCTTGTGGTGCTGACGGAATGGAATGAATTCCGCTCACTTGCCCCGGAAAAGCTGGCGCGGGAAATGAAGGGCCGCAAGATTGCGGACCTGCGCAATATCTGGGACCCCAAAACCATAAAGGATGCGGGGTTCAAATATATCTCCCTCGGGCGGCCGGACGCGGTTCAGCCGCGCTAACCACAGCACAAAATCCGGACCATGCATGCGCATGGTCCGAATGCTTATTGCGACATTTTCCAGAGAATGCTCGAAAACGGATTATTGATAAAAACAAAAATTTTCGGGTACCGCCTTTTCAAAAAAACGGTACCCGGGAACTTTATTTTTCATCAATGAACTATTTGAACACCATACCGGACATCAGGAATGGCATAACCTGCGCCTGAGTGCAGCCGCCACCTGCCGGATCATGGCAGGCAGGAATGCCGGTCGCCGCATGATACGCCGGAAAATCGCCCCTACTGCCCCTGAACGCAGCGCCACGGACACAAAATAGGAATCATCCAGACGCTGCAGTCCCGCCGCACGCTGGTGCAGCAGGTCCACCAGTTCGGGATTGTCCCGGATACGTGGATCTCGCGCCAATGCCAGCGCGGTATCGTGCATGTCACGATAGGCAATGACCGTACGCGACATGCCCGATGCACGTCCACTGACACTGCCCTGCCGCTGTGTATAAAGATACGTGGCATGATCGATCAGGAAAAACCTGCCGCCAGCCATAAGGAAGGCGATCATAAGCAGGAAATCCTCCCCATGCCGCACCACCGGATCATAACGTATGCCATGGGCAAGCATGAATTCCCGCCGGAAAACAGGCTTGAGCAGCCCCCAGTCAAATCCGTCCCCGCCCGAGCGGTTATGGGCAATGTAATCACGCAGGCCAACAGGATTACGCGGCACCTGCCCCGCCCCCATCGCGCGGCCCGTCACCTGGCCTGCCATGGCGTCATAATAGGCCAGATCATCCGCCACCGCGTCACAATCCCCGACTGCGGCACGTGCCATCAGCACTTCCAGCCTGTCGGGGGCAAAGGCATCATCCGCATCAAGAAAGGCGATCCAGTCGCCCCGTGCGGCACCCAGCCCCACATTGCGCGCAACCGATGGCCCCCCGTTATACGGCGTGGACATGACGCGGATACTATCATGCGCACGCGCCAGCCTGTGCAGCAGGTCTGGCGTGCTATCGGTGGAACAGTCATCCACTACGATGATTTCCATCGGCGCATGCGTCTGTTCCAACGCGGAACTGACGGCGCGCATGATGAAGGCCTGTGCATTATAGGTGGTAATGACCAGACTGACGGACATGGGAACGTTCATGGGATGCGTCCTGTCATACTGTCGTAAATGTTTTCCAGTGTTGCCGCCCAGCGGGCGACGTCATGCTTCTGCGCCACGAAAACCGGCCCGGCCGCAGACATACGTGCTGCCAGATCATCATCACGCAACAGGTCCAGCAGGCGCGCGGCCAGCGTCGTGACATCCCCTTCGGCAAAGGCGAAGCCTGTCGTGCCATCAATAATGCCCTCCGTCGCACCACCCCGCGCCGATGTTACGACCGGGACACCACTGGCCTGGGCTTCCAGCAGGACCAGGCCCATGCCTTCCGCATCACCATTGGCGGCGGTGACACTGGGCAGACAGAAAACACGGGCCTGTTCCAGCAGCGGCTGCATTTCGGCTGCTGAATACCGGCCGTAAAACGAAACACCATCCATTCCCGTGGCAAGGCTGGTCAGCATCGGGCGTTCGGGGCCGTCCCCCGCAATGACCAGTTGCGCATCGGGCATTTGCGCACGAACGGTGCGAAAGGCATCGATCAGGTAGCGACAGCCCTTTTTTTCCACCAGCCTGCCTGCGAACAGGATAACCGGCGCCCGCCGGGCAACCGGCTGGCCGGTCGGATGAAAGCGACGGACATCAATCCCGATGGGACAGACATGGATACGCTGTTCGGGCAGGCCCGCACGCAGCGCGGCCTCACGTATGCTGTGGGATACCGCTACGAAACTGACCTGTGGCACGGTAGCCAGCTGTTTCAGCCTGCCGGGATAGGCACGCCATCGCCGTCCCCCGCCACCTGCGGCGAACCAGTGCATATGGGTCGTGATATCCGATCCATGCAATGTGACCAGCAGCGGCACATGCAATGCCCGCGCCACGGACCATGCCTCCACGCCGTCAAAACCGAAATGGGCATGCACCAGATCCGGATTTACCGCGCGCGCCAGTTTCATCATACCCGGCACGGGGCGTTCCAGGTAACGCGATCCCATGCCGATCAGGCGCTGGAACAACGTGGGCGGCCCATCATGCAGCGCCCGGATGGCCATGCCGTCCAGCGGCAGCTGCCCTATCGTCCGCTCCCCGATCAGCACGGGGCGCCAGCGTGTCAGGGCACGGGCCTGATCGCGCACGAATGTTTCCGACCATGGCAGGATCTGCGTTCGGTATATTGCCACACAGGGCCTGGATGCACCAGGCGTCCCTTCCTGTGCCATCATTTTCATGCCGCGACGGCCTGCGCGGGGACGGTCTGGGTCTGGGTTACGCCGTGGCCATGCCCGCGACGACACGCACGATCGGTACGCGAGGATTCCCGGCCATAACGCCGCACCAGCGGTGCAAGCAGTACGCCCAGTACAAGGTCCTTGTACATGGCGCGATTGCCGAAGGTCCAGAATGAACGTTCACTATACCCCCCTTCGCGCACCAGTCTCACAAAGGCCGCGATGCGGCGTGGCAGGCTGCTGCCGGAACAGATTTCGGCGCGCGTGGTATAAAGTGGCTCCAGTTCGCGCCATGCTTCGGCTGCAGTACGCGCACGGGCGCGCAGCGTTTCAGACCAGGATGCCGTCTGGGCCAGATCGGCAAACATGTTGCTGTCCTGCACCGTCATGCGTGCAAGGTAGCGGTAGGTATCAGCCCGATCTTCCAGCCGGTAACGCCAGCGATCCACAAAGGTGGGTTTGGTCCGCTTGCCCGACCCCACCGTATTGCCACCATGCAGCCGGTATTCCGTCAGTTCGTCATCCAGATAGACAATGGTGCCAATACCGGATGCGACAAGGAAAAAAAACAGGTCATGGCCCATTTCCTTGCCCGGGTTGTAATGGTCCCCCATGCGTGCCCACAGGGCTGCCGAAGGTTTCAGGTCCGCGCGGAATGTCTGCATGAAACCATAGGAAAAACACCACGGCTGCAATGTCAGCGGACGCGAAACGGGGGGAACGGGCGGGGTTGCATAAAAAGGCGATATGGGCACGCGCCGTTCATTCACCAGATGCGCGTTATGAAAGACCATCATGACGTCAGGGTCGTTCATGAATGCCTGCCGCACACGTTCCAGGTTATCGCTTTTCCAGAAATCATCCTGATCGCAAAAGGAAATCAGATCCCCTGAACTCAGGCTGACCGCATGCATGAAATTACCCTTGTAGCCAAGGCGTTGCGCATTGCGGTGAATCTGCACCGGAAAGGGTGCCGTACGGGCGAAATCGGCCACGATATCCAGCGTGGCATCAGTCGAACCGTCATCCGTCACGACCAGTTCGGCAGGCAGGCACGTCTGTGCCGCCAGACTGTCCAGCTGTTCGCGGATATGGGCCGACCCGTTATAGGTTGCCATGACAACCGAAATGCGTGGTCCGTTATCACCTGCCTCAGTCATGTTCTCGCTCTTTCCTAATACTTTGCACAGGGACAGGCCTGCATTCAGACACGCGTGTCGGGATAGGCTTCGGGGGTCAGGATACGCTGCACGATTTCAGGCCAGCTATGGGCATCAAGTTCGATCACGTCCGATGACTGCATGGCGGCATCAATCGCGCGCCCGATGGATTGCGCATCCCCCGGTCTGTAACCATACCGGCCAGCCGTGTCATTCAGTGCAAAATCGGGACAGACGGCGGGAATACCAAACAGCGCGAACTGCCGCAGTTTCAGGGACGTATCCAGCAGGTAACGTGGCGTATTCGCGTCACGATACGGGGCGACGCCAAAACTGGCATGCTGGAGATAGGACAGCGTGCGTTCAAACGCCATTTCGGGATGAATGATGATATTGGGCGCATCCAGCCCATCCGCCGCATGGCCCGCACCTATGATATGGAAATCGATATCCGGCCTGATCTGTGCCGCGATCTGGAAAAAGGTCCGGTCAAACAGCATTGACCCGATCGAAACACAACTGATCCGACCGGGCGTATAGGGATTGGGATAGTTTTTTTCGGCAATGCCACGATCAATGCCATGTGGTGCAAAAACGGCTGAACGCGCATGGGGCAGGCGTTCAAGCAGATAGCGCGAGGGCATGCGCACCGTGTCGATCATGTCGAAATTTCGCACGAAATCATTCTTGATGGTATCCGCACATCCTACGACTTCCAGGTCATCGGACATCAGATAAATAATGCGGGCCGACGGATTAAGTTTCCTGACATCGGAAATAAATATCGGCGCCATACCGGATTCAATAAAGACAGTATCAGCACGTCGTATCCATTTTCGCGCAATGGCGGGCAGCATCTGGCGGTACAGCCAGAACATCCCCCGCTCCACCGGCGCCAGCGCCGCACGCCGCATGTTGAACGGATGCCATTTCATGCGCCACAGATAGCATTCCACACCGTCCACCGTTTCCACCTGATTGGCACGGTCCGCAAGGCTGGCGCGCGTATCCCCACGCCGCAGCGACAGCGAACTCAACCCGATGGACAGGAACGCGGTAGGCCCACGGCGGGCCATCTCCGCTGCGATGAAATGGACACTGGCCTTGCGCAAACTCCTGAAATCATGGACGGAAATAAACAGGGAGCGCGTCATGGAATTATGGTCTCCTGCCGTGCGCCACGTTGGCGGCAGGCCGCATGCGCATGGCGCGCGGCCCCTGGGTTCATATCGATCGCGCAAAAACATCCGGACCGTCACACAGCCCGTTTCACGCCGTGCCAAATCCACAGTGTGATTGCGGCAAGATCATGACATGATCGTGCCGCGATAAAGGCGGCGGCACAAAGAATTGTGTAGGCACATTTTGCATGTTTTCTACATTTATATTCTGATACGCTGTGTCCGCCATAACAGAATCACTGTATTGCCTGCATCACGCCATGCCATTCATGCACCGGGGGAACCGACGATGTCGTCTGTGACGGAAACTTCGGGAACGGAACGAAATTATCTGCACCAGCTGACATCCCTGCGTGGCGTTGCGTGCCTTGTCGTACTGTTCGGTCATGCCATACAGGTTTTCCGTTACCAGAACCCGCAACGTACGGGATCACAGGCAGCAATGCATGACATTGTGACCTACGCATTCAATGCGGAAGCGGCGGTGGTACTGTTTTTTGTACTCAGCGGGTGCGTCCTGTCGCTGTCACTACGCAAATACACGCATCTGACAGGCCGGATTGTTGGCAGTTTCTATGTCAAGCGTGTGTTCCGGATCTATCCGCTGCTGTGGTTTTCAATCGGGCTGGCCATCGCCAGCATGGTTGTTGCGCGCGGATGGGTCAGTGATGGTGTATTTGTCGGCTGGCTGTCACGTAATCTGCAGACACCGGTGTCCATCCGCAACACCATCATGTCGGTTGCGGGCGTTTTCACCCGTTATAATGGACCGATGTGGTCGTTGCGGGTGGAACTCATGTATTCCGTGGCCTTTCCGTTCCTGTTCTGGCTGGTGCGTGCGCCACGGCTACGGATGGTTACACTGGCGGGCCTTGCTGCAATCGCCCTGCTGCCCCTGCCGCATGAAGTGGGTACGGTCTTTGCACTCTCGTTTGGTGTCGGCGCCCTGATCCCGCTGCTGCCGACAGCCCTTTCCCCCCGGCATGGACTTTATGCGCTGCTGGCGCTGGTTGTGCTGCTGTATGACCGTTACGGTCTTGTGGCGATGGGACTGAACGTGCCTGAACGTATTCCCGACATGATTGAAACGGTCGCGGCTTTTGTGCTGATCCGTGACCTTTATGCATCGGGGCGGCAGTATCGCGTGCTTCTCAGCAGGCCGGTCATCGCCATCGGGGAATTGTCCTATGGCATTTACCTGCTGCACCTGCCCATCATGTTGATGGTGTTCAGCATGATGGGACATGCCATGGGGGCGTCCACCCTTCTGTCGCATCCGTCACTGACCCAGGCGGGGCTGGGGATCGTGACCGTCATGCTGACCACGGCACTGGCAGCCATAACCTATAATATACTGGAACTGCCCCTGCATAATCTGGGACGGCGACTGGGTAATGCCCTGCTTGTACGGCCTGCCCGTCCGGTGTCCCCATCACAGGATGCAGATAGGCATGCGTCACGCATCTGATACGGGAAGCATCATGTCCGCTACAGCGCATGTTCACCTGCCCCATCGGTCCATGACCAGCGCGCCCGCCCTGTCACGGGCGGATGGCATATCATGGCTGGTGGTGGCGGGGGCGATTTTCAACCTTGTCCTGTGCTTCATCAACACACGTCATGTCATCACGATCCGCAGTTCGGAAATCGTATTGTGCGAACTGGCCATCATCTTTCTGGCGTTTATCGAGGTGCGCAACACGATTTCCCCTGCCGTGGTGCGTATTACGGGAGTCATGATCTGTTTCGAGATCGGGGCCAAGCTGATCAACCCCCGTCTGGACATGAAGATCCTGCATGATCTGGCCATTGCCTATGTATTCTACCAACTGGGCACCCGTTCCACCCTGCGGTCTGGTGAGCGTACCATGTGGGTGATGATGGCCATGATCATGTTCGTTGGCTTTTTTGAACTGCTGTTCACCAACCTGTTCGGCACGATATTCGATGTCTGGACCTATTACGTGAACAAGGGTGTCATCAGCAGCAGCACTGTCAATTACAGCAATACGAACCTGTTTATCAGCGGAAACCGGGGGGCTGCCGCATCCCGTACGTTTTTCCAGTCCATATTCGGATCGCACCGCGTGTCGTCGCTGTTTCTGGAACCGGATTCACTGGGCAATTTCTCGGCCATCGGGTTTGCGTGGTGCCTTAGCACAAACCTTGGCTCCCGGTTGCGGCATGCGTTCCTGTTCTTTCTGTCGGGGTTGTGTTTCGTGCTGGCTGATTCGCGCTTTGCCTCGGGCTGCGCGCTGGGCATGATCCTGTTGCGCATGACACCGCTTTACCGTTCACGCTTCGTGGTGTTCGCCATGCCGGTTACCGTGATGATGGGCCTGATGCTGCAGGGCGCGAATCACGAGATGCCCGGTATCCTGCCCTCCATCATTGGGGACAATTTTTCCGGCCGACTGCTGTTTTCCGGGCGATTGCTGGATTACTGGAACCTGCCGCAATGGTTCGCGATGGCGCCGTCGCAGGTGTACACGGCCGATACGGGCTATGCCTATATCATCAACAACCTTGGCCTGCCGCTGACGCTGTTCCTGCTGGCGCTGTTTACCCTGCATCCTGCACGCACCGAAGCGGCCGTATCGATGAAAGCGATGATCTCGCTTTATTTTTCCACATCCCTGTGCATCGGCGCATCGGTCTTCACCATCAAGACGGCGGCGTTGCTGTGGTTCCTGTACGGCACGACCAACAGCGTCGTTGCGCCATCGGAACCAGAAGTCAGGGAAAAGGTGCCTGAACGCCTGAAATCATTCCGTTTCAACCGGTTTTCACCCGCAGCGGAGCATATCGCATGACATTACCCCGTTTCCCCCGCTTATGCCGCTGGCTTTGTGGCTGCATGGTCGCAGCCCCCCTTACGCTTTCCGTCCATGGACAGGCGGATGCGCAGACATATCGTGGCGTAAACCTTGCGGGGGCTGCCTATTCCTCCTCCAAGCTGCCGGGCCGTTACGGGTATGACTACCTTTATCCCAGGTCTGCGGAGGTGGATTATTTTACCGCACAGGGCATGAACACATTCCGCCTGTCGGTATTGTGGGAACGTCTTCAGCCGACCCTGAACGGCGCGCTGGATGAAAAGGAACTACAACGCGTACAGCAATTCATTGCCTATGCGCAGGGCAAGGGTGCCACAACAGTGCTCGATATCCATGATTACGGGCGCTATCGCGGGCAGGAAATCGGGTCCACAGCCGTGCCGGATACGGCCTTTGCCGATTTATGGTCGCGGCTGGCACAGGCGCTGGGCAATAACCCGCATGTCCTGTTTGGTCTGATGAACGAACCACAGCAGCATTCGGCCGAGGCATGGAAAAACTCGGTACAGGCCGCGATTGACGCCATCCGCAAGGCCGGAAGCCATAATACCATCCTCGTACCCGGCATTGGCTGGGACAGCGCACAGGGTTTCCCGAAACTGAATGGCGATGCGCTGGGGCAGTTACACGATCCCGATAACCGTCTGGTTTATGAAGTGCATGAATACTTTGACCCTGATGCATCGGGCACCAAACCGGCATGCATTTCACAAGACCAGGCCCTTGGGCGGCTCAAACCCTTTACCGACTGGCTACACGCCCACAAGGCGCACGGTTTCCTGGGAGAATTCGGGGTCAGCCGCCAGCCGGAATGTGTCGCCCTGCTCAATCCCATCCTGTCCCACCTGCGTGAAAATGCAGATGTATGGGATGGATGGACCTATTGGGCGGCTGGGCCGCTATGGGGCAATTACATGTTTACGCTTGAACCCGACCACGGTCAGGATCGCCCCCAGATGACGGCCATTAAGCCTTTCCTAAGCCAGACAAAGCAATAACGCGGATATCAGCCACCACCGCACGGACAGGAGAACAGGGGATCCCATGGAAATACAGACATTTAACATCGCGGGCATGATTCTGCTTACCCCACCGCGTTTTGGTGATGAACGTGGTTATTTTTCGGAAACGTTCAACGCGGCCCGCATGAAGGAAATTGGCATTCCCGGCCCCTTTGTGCAGGACAATCACAGTCTGTCACGCCAGCGCGGCGTGGTACGCGGACTGCATTGCCAGCTTTCCCCCCACGCGCAGGGCAAGCTGGTCCGCTGCACCCGTGGCAGCATATGGGATGTAGGCGTGGACATCCGTACGGGATCACCCACCTTCGGCCAGTGGGTGGGAGCTACCTTATCCGAGGAAAACGGGTCGCAGTTATGGATCCCGGCCGGCTTCCTGCATGGTTTCTGCACATTAAGCGACAATGCCGAGGTGCAGTACAAATGCACCGATTTCTGGGATCGTGACTGCGAACGATCCGTGCGCTGGGATGATCCGCTACTGGCGATCGACTGGCCCGTTGCGGAAAAAGACGCGATCCTGTCTGAAAAGGATGCTGGGGCCCTTCCCTTCTCCAATGTTGATGACTGGTTTCATATATAAAAGGCAGCACAAAAAATTTATTTTATCAATAGGTTGCTTTCAAAAAAATCTCCAGGGGTGGCATGTAAATGCCCGACCTTCCCCGTTTCATATGAAAGAAGAAGCAGCACGTGATGCATACGCAATCGATTCTGGTAACCGGGGGACATGGCCAGCTTGCAACGGCGTTATCCAACCATGACGGCGTGGTGCGGGTCGGGCGACCGGATTTCGATTTTGACCGGCCCGATACGATTGATGCCGTTATCAGGGCGCATAACCCGTCCGTAGTCGTGAATGCCGCGGCATGGACAGCCGTGGATGCTGCGGAAACAGATGTGGAAGGGGCACAGCGCGCCAACCATACCGGCCCCGCACGTATGGCGGCGGTATGTCGTGAACTGGGGATTCCGCTAATCCATGTTTCCACCGATTATGTCTTCAGCGGGAATAAAGGCAGTCCCTACGTGGAAACGGATCCGGTTGATCCCCGCTCGATCTATGGGCGGACCAAGGCGGAAGGTGAACAGGCGGTGCTGCTGGCGCAGCCTGACAGCATCATCCTGCGCACGGCATGGGTCTATTCCCCCTATAATCGCAACTTCGTCCGCACAATGGTCGATGCCGCAACCAAACGACCAACCCTGCGGGTTGTCAGTGACCAGATTGGCAACCCGACCAGCGCGGATGCACTGGCGGATGTCATCATGCATATCATCAGACAGATCCGCGATACCGGATGGAAAGCGGAGTATGCCGGGATCTATCATGCAACCGGACAGGGTCAGGCAAGCTGGTACGAACTGGCCTGCACGGCAGTAAATGCCGCGGCAAGCCACGGCAACCCGCAGCCGGTCATGGAAGCCATTACCACAGCCGACTGGCCGACACCGGCACGCCGGCCGCCAGATGCACGACTTGACTGCACACGCCTGCAACAGGTGTTCGGCTGTGCGCCCGGCCCGTGGGAACCTGAGGTCAAGCGCGTAGTGGAAAAACTTCTGTCACAACCAGCATAAGCATGCCCTTACGGGGCGCCGCACACCTGTCGCAGCCGTTCGGCCGCACGCAGCATGGCGGCACGGTACAGTTGCCGCCGTGATATGGCACCGGGGAAACGGCTGAGTTCACGCCGTAATGTACTGCCGCGCATAAAGTAATGGCGCACGAAATGTGTCTGCCGCAGCAGGCTTGCAATATACCTTTTCTGGTCCAGGACAGGATGCAGGAAGGTATGCCCGCTTTGTGGCAGTACAAGGCCCGTGGACAGTATTGGCGGAAACCAGGAATAGCGCGAAACATCACCATAACGCGCAAGCGGGATGAAGGTCAGGTCCGCCGCCGCCACTTCGGATGCGACAAAGGCTTCCCCCAAGGGCCAGAAACCCGTTTCATCCATATTGGCTGACATCGCACGCCGCCGCTGCGCCAGATGGTTCAGGGCACGACGGGAAAAAAACGAAATACAGTTCAATGATGCCCGCAACTGTCCCGCAGGATAAATACCTGTATGGAAGCGATGCCAGTACCATGCCGGTCCTGCATCAAGGGGATGGGATATGAAATCCGCCTCATCCGCAATCATGTCAGCCAGCAGACGCGTTCCATTCCCGGCGATACAGGCGTCATATTCCACGAAAAGGTAATAATCATAGTCCGGAATCCGGGCCTGCACCTGATAATGGGTGTAATCGGCGTTCCACCATAGCAGACTGCCCTTTTCAAACCGGTTGGCAAATCCTAATGCCAGCATTTCTGCATTACATGTGCGCAGCACCCGGTCATATGGAATGGTTCCCGCAAAACCATTTGTTTCATCAATGGAAATAAAAATATCAGCTTCAGGAAATGTCGATTGCAACCGTTGCAGCTGCAGTTGCACGAAGCTGTCCCATGTATAGGTTTTCAATACAACCACACATTTTTTTTCTGCAATCACGTCAGTCATCCCGCATCACTGGATTACATCATTCACAAAATAAAAACCGATCATTTTACTTAATTGTCGAATATGTCATTCGGGTAGGAACGATCCGTAAATCATGAAATTGCATGAATTCCCTATATTATTTTAAAATATCATATATTCCATACGCGCATAGTAATCACATAAACGTGTAGTAAATAATATACTAATATTTGCATTGAATGTGCATGAATTATCTGCTTTTAACGTAAATGGCCAACGTGACACGCCACCTTCCCTGATATCTGCCAGACATCATGATCAGGTCATCTGTTTGACGAAACCGGAATACAGAAATGTCCTATACGGAAATATCCTTCATACGTTCAAATATTCCGAAAATAAGCCAGTTGGCCGATGGCATTATCGCAATGGAAAACTCTGGCATTTATACCAATTACGGGCCAATAAACCAGAGATTCGAAAAACGTCTGGTTGAACAGATGTTCAGTGGCGTGGGCCATTGCGTCACGGTATGCAACGCCACGATCGGATTGATGATGGCGCTGAAATACGCAACACGACACAAGGATACCCGTGTGGCGCGTTATGTTCTCATGCCATCCTTTACTTTCGCAGCCGCGGCCCATGCTGTATTATGGGCAGGCTTTACACCCCTGTTCTGCGATATCGACCCTACGGACTGGATGGCGTCCCATGCGGCGGAAAATGAATTACTGCATGAATATGGTGAACAGATTGCAGCAATATTTCCCTACGCCACATTCGGGAACGCAACCGATATCAACCATTATACGGAACTGGAAAAACAGACAGGTATTCCCGTTGTCATAGATGCGGCTGCATCCCTTGGGGCACATGACGCACTGGGACAGGGATTTGGAACCGGTTCGCCGCATGCCATCATATGTTCCCTTCATGCAACAAAAACAATGGGGATCGGGGAAGGTGGTTTCATTTACGCCAATAACCCCGACATGATCGAAGCCCTGCGGGCCATGGGCAATTTCGGCTTTGGCCAGATCCGCCATGCCACGATGCCCGGTCTTAATTCCAAGCTACCCGAAATCGGTGCATTGCTTGCCCTGTCGGGACTGGACCATCTGGAAAGCGTCGTTGAAAAGAAGTGCCGTATAGAACAGATGTATTACGACCTTCTGCCCGGTTTTGGCTTCCAGCGGCAGCGTGGCGCACGCATGTCCTATCAGTTCCTGCCAGTACGCCTGCCGCCACAATATGCACCACACCGCAGTGCGATACTTGCCCGCATGAAAGAAAAGCGGATCGGTACATCAACCTATTTTTCACCCCATCTGTATGAACAGAGCTATTTTGTCACCCATTGCAGGGCAGGTGACCTGCAGGCAACCAATGCACTTGCATCTTCCATTGTGTCCCTGCCCTTATGGCATGAAATGACGCCGGAAATGGTACGTTACGTGTGCCAGGAATTCATGAACGCCTGCAACGCTACAGATATGTAAGCCCCCGTTCCTTATCACCTATGGAAAACGGATACATGCAGCCATGTCCACAGATACAACAACGCCCGTCCTTATTGTCGGTGGTGGCCCTGCCGCCATTGCCGTCCTGCTTGCTGCATCACGCATAGGCGAACTGCCACGCCTGCTGGATGAAGGCCTGACGCTGGTTGAGCGGGGGCCGCATATCGGTTCGGGCATGCTGGGGCGCTATGTCATCAATTCCGACAGTGCGGCGGAAACATTCGTTGATGCGATAACGGACAATCCGGTGCCCGAACTGGCGCGCCTGACCTACCATCCACTGGTGGCAATGATACGCAGCCGGGGCAGGCTCCCATTGCCGTTACGTGTTGTCGCGGATTTTCTGGATATGGTGGGGCAGGTACTGACAACCCTCATCACGGCCCATCCAGCATCACAAATACTGACCGGATGGCAACTGAAAAGCCTGCACCAGAACGTGGAAGGTAAATGGCGGGGTTACCTTATCTCCAGCGATGGGGCACATACGCAACACGTCATCGCCAACAAGGTCGTACTGGCAATGGGCGCACACCAGCCGGAACAGCGGCTGCATGATGAAATAGTGGGGGATAGCCCCCTATTGCCCCGCCATGCAGGCAGGGTCATGCAGTCTGACGCCCTGCTGTCCCCCGATGGGATCGCCAGATTACGCACCATGACGGCAGAACAGGAAAATCCCAGGATTGCCGTGATCGGGGGCGCCAGCAGTGCGTTGTCTGCCGCACGCGTCATAATGCGTGACATGGCGGACCGACTCGTACCAGGCAACCTGACACTACTGCACAAATCCCGCCTGAAACTGTTTTACCGTACGGCGGAAGAAGCCGTGGCTGATGGATACACGGAATTCCATGAAGATGATATCTGTCCGGTCAGTCAGTTTGTTTACCGCTTTGGCGGCCTGCGTTATGATTCGCGTAATCTGGCCATGCAGTTGATGGGCATTGCTAATGCCCCGCCCGAACCCCGCCTGCGTGATGTGCAGATAACGGACGATAATCATGCGGAAGTACAGGCCATTGTTGATAATGCCGATGCCATTATCGCCTGCTTTGGCTACCGCCCCCGCCGTATCACCATAATGGATGCGTATGACCGTCCGATTGCCCTGTCTGCCGATGTACCCGATGGCTGCCTGACCGGTGCGGAATGCGGTATCCTGGATGCAACGGGAAAGGAAATTCCGGGCCTGTTTGGCCTGGGCCTGGCATCGGGGTTCCGTCCCACAGGGGCGATGGGGGGCGAAGCCAGTTTCCGTGGTCAGGTCAATAGCCTGTGGCTATGGCAGACCGCCATTGGGGAAAAGATCCTGCATCATCTCCTGCCCCCCGAAACGCCACTACTTGTCCCGGCACCACGTCTGCGTGCCCCTGTTCTGGAACCTGCACGTGGACATCTTCACCCCTGAATGCCCTTTTACAAAGTATACCTAATACTTCCTGCGCAATCAGAACATGCGGGACATTTTTATTGTCCCGCCATACCCATATTATCAGAGACTGTCTGAAACACCCTGCATATCATAAGGACGTTTCTGGGAATATTCTTTCAAAAACCATCGCAAAACGCTGCCTTAACAACGGCGGCATCCATGGACTTTTGCTTTGTATTATGCCCGAACAGTCAGTCAGGTCAGGGTATTGAACGTACCCGCCTTGAGGGCCGTTTCGATTTCTTCCAGTGATCGCCCGCGCGTTTCGGGCACATAACGCCAGACAAAAACAAAAGCGAGCAGATTGATCGCGGCATACATCCAGAACGTGCCTGCTGCCCCCAGCGCCTGCACCAGTGACAGCGTGGTCAGCGAAATCAGCAGGTCCGCTGTCCAGTGTGTCGCCGCGACAAGGCTCATACCTTTGCTGCGGCACGACAGGGGGTAGACCTCCGCCCCCACCAGCCATATGGCGACAGACAGGCTGCCCACATTGAATATTGCATAACTGACCACTGCCGCTGCCGTTATCCATGTATTGATGCCATGGGTTGACCCGATGGCAAACATTGTGCCCAGTACCATGAGGGAGACAACCGCACCGGGAATAAGCCGCAGCAGCAGCCTGCGCCGCCCCCATGCATCAACCGCCCAACTGCCAAACGCAGTGGACAGCACCATGGCGACCCCGATGGCAATGGAGGTCAGCAGGGCGGACGCCTGCCCAAAGCCAACGCCTGCAAAAATGGTGGGGGCATAATACAACACCGCGTTAATTCCGGTAATCTGGCAGAATAACGCCACCCCGACCGATGCGATTACTGCCGGGCGCACCCATGGTTGCAGCAATGCGGACCATGGTGCCTGCTCATCATGCATCGCGACAATGGAATCCAGTTCGATCCGCGCGGCCTGCGGGTCACGCCGCAGGCGCTGCAGCACTTCGAACGCGCCTTCAAGGTTTCCTTTCATGGCCAGCCAGCGCGGACTGCGTGGCAGGACCGACATACCGACAAACAGGATGATGGCAGGCACGATGCCAAGCCCGAACATAAGCCGCCATGACTGGTGTCGGCACAGATACCCCGCAATGAAGGAAACAAGGATACCGCACACAACCGCAAGCTGGAACAGGACCACCATCTGCCCGCGTTTTTCACGTGGGGCGATTTCCGCAATATAGACCGGCACGATCTGCGAACACATGCCCACCGCCATCCCCAGGATGAAGCGCGCGCAGACCAGCACCGCCACCCCGGGTGCCAGCGACGCAACCAGAGTGCCGACAATGAACACAAGGGCCGCGAACATGATCATGTAACGCCGCCCCAGCCGGTCCGACAGCGGGGCCGCTACAAGACAGCCCCCCAGCGCACCAGCCACGATGGCGGATGTCACGACCTGCTGTCCCAGCGTGCCCAGGGTAAAATCAGTGGTAATCTGCAGCAGTGCTGCGGAAATTATACCGGTATCGTAACCGAACAGTAACCCACCCGTTGCGGCCACACCCGCAATGAGGTTCACGATACCGGATCCAGGGGTCGTCTGCCTGTCATGCGCCATTATTATGCGTTCTTTCCAGCTTGCCCTTCAGGCTTATTTCAGGGGAATGCGCACCACCAGCCATGGCCGCTCTTCCATGTCGTGACCGTCATGGAATACGGGTAGCCGCCCCCACTGGCCTACCGTCAGCCACAGGGCGCCATCTTTCAGGGTCAGTCCATCCGGGGCGACCAGGCGCGGGTCATGCGCGACAACGGACAGATGACCATCAGCCGTGCGGCGCAGCACGGCGTGACGTTCGATGTCCGTCAGATACAGGGTATTGTCCGGGCCTGTGGCCATGCCATCGACCACCGCATCTTCCCCCTCGTCCTGCACGGCGCGTTCCAGTTGCGCAGACTTGACGGCGGGGTCGGACAGCAGGGCCGTGGGTGCGCTGTAAAGCCTACGGCTGGACAGGGGCTGCCAGTACAGGCGGCTTGAATCCGTGCTCAGCGTCACGCCATCAATGCCCCCCTGTCCCATGGCCGGGTGCGCCATGTCATAACGCAGCATCTGCCCGTCCAGTTCCATGGCGAAGCCTGGTTCCGCACGGGTCGAAGGAGCGTTTTCCAGCACGCGCCGCGCGTGCCCGGTGGCGATATCGACCACGATGATCGCCGGATGGTCCATAAGCGATGTATCACTGACATAGGCCGTGCCCTGCGCGCCATGCGTCATGTCCACACGCACGTCATTGACATGGCTGTCGGACTGCGTGGCACCCGCGCCCAGCGGTATGGTCGCCACGATCTGCCCGGTATGCCCATCCAGCCCGATCAGCGCCGGGGCGGCCGGTGCTGTCTGTCCGGCAACGATCCCTTCATCCACGATCCACAACCGACCGGTTGCATCCACCGTCATCCCAAGAGGGGAGACAAAACGCGCCTGCGTTGCCGCATCGGGAAAGGGAACAGCCTTGCCTTTCTCCAGTACACCCAGACGCGGTCCCTTATGGTCGGCAGCACTGCGCGGAAAGGCCAGCACGATGCGCCCATCGGGCAGGGTTGCGATGCCCGACGGCTGCATGTCGTAAAAGCGCGCGACAACGCCAATATTCCCCGATGGGGCCGCGCCATGGTCCACACTGTCGCGGGCAACCGCCGCCACGGGGGGCAGAAGCCCCAGCATGGTGGCCGCACATACGGGATATAATGCCTTGTGAAATAAACCTGTCTTCATAATGCTCTCCGTTCCCCCCTGTTCATGACGATATGGTCGGCATGGTCATTATAGGCCTATAACAGCCTTTTACCCGATCGGGACATGCCACAGGCATGACAGCATGCCCATTCAGGCAGACCGCACGTCCATTGTGGAACGAAGGGCAGGATAAAGCCTGCGGTAGAACGCCAGTGGCGCGGCATAGGCGTGAGTCAGGTCAGGATCGGGAGCCAGCGTTTCCGCACGCGGCTGTGGCAGGCAGACGGTATCCACCGCCTCCCCCGTGACGGCCATGCGGGCCAGGCGGGCGGCGCCGAATGCGCCCCCCTGTTCTCCATGCGCCAGCCGGTGCAGCGACAGGCCCGTGACGCTGGACAGAATGGAAACCCATGTGCGGCTGTTGGACCCGCCGCCAATCACATCGGCCTGCGTCACGATGGAACCGGCATCCGCCAGCGCATCCACCACGTCGCGAAAGGAAAAGGCGACACCTTCAAGCACGGCCTGCGTCATGTCCGCGCGCGTAGTGCCGGGGGACAGGCCGGCAAACATGCCGCGAATACGGCCGTCATTATGGGGGGTCCGCTCACCCGACAGGTAGGGCAGGAAAACAACGGGCGACGGACGCGTGATGCGCGCGGGCAGTTCCGCCAGCAGATCGCACTCCGCCATGCCGGTCGTACGCGCCCACCACGCAAGCGAGGACGCAGCCGACAGCGTCACCCCCATCTGGTGCCATGTCTCGGGCACGGCATGACAGAAAGCATGGATGCCCCCCTGTGGATGCGGCCGAAACCGGTCGGTTGTCACCCACAATACGCCCGACGTACCCAGCGACAGGAAAGACGACCCGGCCCTGACCGCCCCCAGTCCCACCGCACCCGCAGCATTATCTCCGGCGCCCCCCGCCATGACCGGGCGTGTATTCATGCCCCAGCGTCGGGCAAGGGTTTCATCCAGCATACCCGCGGGTGCCGTGCCTTCCACCAGCGCGGGCAGGTTGTCACGCCGCAGGCCGGTTGCCGCCAGCGCATCATCGGACCAGCAGCGATGGCCGACATCCAGCCACAGCGAACCCGCCGCATCCGACATGTCCTCGATCATGTCGCCGGTCATACGATAACGCAGCCATGCCTTGGGCAGCAGCACATGACGGGTCGCAGCAAAGACCTCCGGTTCATGTTCCGCCACCCATATCAGCTTGGGCGCAGTAAAACCCGGCATGGCGATATTACCGCATATTTCACGACTTTTTGGAAACCGGCGCTCGAATTCCGCGCATTGCGCCGCGGCGCGCACATCATTCCACAGGATGCACGGACGCAGCACATCGCCATCCCGCCCCAGCAGGACCGCACCATGCTGCTGACCGGACAGGCCCATGCCCGTAACCTGTGCCATTTCTCCGGGATGGGCCGCCGCCAGCGCGTCCATAGCCCCCAGCAGAGCCGTCCACCAGTCCTGTGGCGCCTGTTCATTCCATCCCGGGTGCGGGGAACTGACACGCAGCGGATAGGAATGGCTGCCTATGACATGCTGGTGGCTATCGACCAGAACGGCCTTGAGGGCGGAGGTGCCCAGATCAATTCCGACAAACATTATTATTATTCCCATGCCGTCACTGGTTTTCCAGTCCGGCTATTCTTGCTTTGCCGCTTTGTTATGTCCCAAGTGAATACACATCGGGGATGGCATGGCAAGTATGGGTGGGACACCTTCTGGTGACCTGCAATCACAGAAATTTTTCCGTCATTTCGATATATTACAGAACATTACTGGCAGAACAGGAACAGTATCCGCCATCATTCCAAATTCAAAACCATTACCTGTAGAACAGGACCGTTTCCGTGCTTTCGTGAAATAACCTGCACTTCATAAGGGGAATCTGAGGTGAATAATTGAATATAGTGTCCGGGAAAACTCCACCTGTTTGAAAAAAGGCGGCACCCAAAAGCTTTTATTACTTTCCCAATAGGCTGTTTCGAAACAGCCTCCTGCCCGAGGATGGCAATGCAGGCTGAAACCTGCACGCCATCCTGGAACGGCCTTTGTATTTACGTGGCGACGACTTTTGATTTCATGAAGTCTTCCACCATTTCGTTGACCTTGTCTGCGCATTCAAGCTGTGGCATATGCCCGATATCAGGCAGGATATGCCGTTCAACCGAAGATGACAGCCCATCGGCCTGTGTCGCGGGCAGGATTTCATCCTCCCTGCCCCATATCACCGTTACCGGGACATCTTCCCCCGCCAGCACGGGACGCAGGTCATCACCCTGATGTCCGCCCGGGAAACAGGCATCCGCCACCGTGCGCAGGGCGGTCTGCACCCCATCCAGCCGTTTGTAGCGCAGCACATCATCAGACATGCGCCGTCCGATCAGTGATTTGTCATGCACAAGGTATTTCAGCACGTCCTGCACCGCGCGCACGCGATCGGCTTCGATAAAACCGTTGATGAAGTCCATGTTGATCTGCGGCCCAAGCCCGGCAGGCGCCACCAGCACCAGCGAAGCCACGCTTTGCGGAACAGTATGCGCCAGCGTCAGCGCAATACCACCGCCCAGCGAATGCCCCATGACATGTACCTGCCTGATCTTAAGCTGCGCCAGAAGCTGCGCCGTGACATCCGCGAAGAACGCCAGCGTGCCCGGCCCGACATCCTTCGATGATTCGCCATGTCCCGGCAGGTCAAAGGCAATGACGCGCCGCCCGCGCGCAAGGGCTGCGTGGTTGAGCATCCAGTTTTTCAGGTCACCGCCAAACCCATGGATCAACAGGAGGGGCGTGCCGTCGCCTTCCCCACGTTCATGCACGCGCAGGGTATGATCGCCGACTGTCATCATGACCGGTTCATCAACAGCGGCATTGTCCGACTGCGTATCGGATGACGCGGCAAAGTCAGCCTGAAAACGGGTAATGAAGGCGTCAATATCCGTATCGGGCACCGCCGGATCGGCCACCACGCCAATCAACGCACCCACGGGCAACATTTCCCCGTTACTTGCGACCTGCCGCCGCAACGTGCCGGTGACGGGACTTTCAAAGGCATTGGTGATCTTGCTGGTTTCGATATCAACCAGTTCATCGCCGGTTTTTATTGCAGCACCTGGTTCGACCATCCACCCGGCAATCTTGCCTTCAGTCATGGCCAACCCGAATTTGGGCATGGTGATGGGGGTTATGTCATGGGTCATGTCAGACTTTCTCCACTACGCGGTGGGCCATGGTGGCGGTCACGGCAGCCTCGATCCTGTCCACGCTGGGCAGATAGAGCGTTTCCAGAACAGTGGCGAAGGGAACCGGCGTATGCGGCGGCACCACGCGACGGATGGGCGCGCGCAGGGTATCGAATGCTTCTTCCGCCACCAGGGCCGCGATATCGGTGGCCATGTTACACCGCGGGCTGGATTCATCGACGATCACCAGCCGCCCTGTATCGGCCACGCATTCCAGAATGGTGTCGCGATCAAGTGGGGAGGTCGTGCGCGGGTCGATGACAGTACAGCTTATGCCCTTCTTTTCCAGCCGGTCAGCCGCCTGATTGGCCAGTCCGACCATGCGGCCAAAGGCGACAATGGTGACATCGCGTCCCTCCCGCGTCAGGTTGGCTTCGCCAAACGGGATGGCATAGGGTTCATCCGGCACGTCTTCCTCCTCATCATACATCACCTTGTTTTCAAGGAAGATGACGGGATCATCATCACGGATGGCCGAAATCAGCAGCCCCTTGGCTTCGTAGGGTGAGGATGGGATGACCACCTTCAGGCCGGGAATATGGGTAAACAGGGGATACAGCGCCTGACTGTGCTGGGCGGCGGCATTGAAGCCTGCGCCAAACATGGCACGGATCACCAGCGGGGTCCGCGCCTTGCCACCAAACATGTAGCGGAACTTGGCTGCCTGATTCATGATCTGGTCCAGGCAGCAGCCGACGAAATCAACAAACATCAGTTCCGCCACCGGGCGCAGGCCAGTCACGGCGGCACCTGCGGCGGCCCCGATATACGATGCTTCGGTAATGGGCGTGTCCAGCACGCGGGTGTCGCCAAATTCCTCCAGCAATCCCTTGGTCACGCCCAGCACGCCGCCCCATGCGTCCTTTATGCCAGCCGATCCGCCACGTCCGCCGGCCACGTCTTCACCCATAAGGATGACGGTGGGATCCCGGCGCATTTCCTGCCGCAGGGCTTCATTGATCGCCTGACGAAAGCTTTTCTTGCTCATGGTTCATTTCTTCCGTGCATTGGAGGCTGTTCGAAAAACAACTTGGTGATAAAAAATAAAAGTTTCCGGGTTCCACCGTTTTTCAAGAAGGTGGCTTCCTTGAAGCTTTTTGAAAAATCTTCACCAGAAACTTCCTTATGATTGCAGGATGTTTCCTGATCTGGCTTTCCAGGCAGCCTCCTGGGGATACGTATCAGTAACGGACATACACATCCGCCAGCAGATCAGCAGACTGGGGCAGCGGGTCGTCCTTGGCCTGCACCACGGCGGCCTCGATCTCGTCCGCGACGGCGGCATCAACTTCATCAAGTTCACTGTCTTCAAACAGGCCTGCCTGCGTCACGCGCGTACGAAACAGCTTGAGACAGTCATGGTCGCGCCGGGCGTTGGTCACTTCATCCGCTGCGCGATAGGTCATGGCGTCACCTTCAAAATGCCCGTACCAGCGCGCCAGATGGACATGCAGCATGACCGGCCCCTTGCCTGCACGCGCATGGGCGATCGCCTCGCCTGACGCCTGATGGACGGCGAAGTAATCCGACCCGTCACATTCGAGATAGGGCATGCCAAACCCCGCCGCCCGCGCCTGCTGGGTGCCGGCGCAGGCATAGGATGCGGCGGTGGCCTCGCCATAACCATTGTCCTCCACCACGAACACGGCGGGCAGGTTCCATACGGAGGCGAGATTGAGGCTTTCGAGTGTTGATCCCTCGTTCGACGCCCCGTCACCGTAGAACGCCACCGCCACCCCGCCGTCACGCAGGGTCTTGTGCGACAGCGCCGCCCCGCAGATCAGTGGCGGCCCGCCACCCACGATCCCGTTGGCCCCCAGCATGCCACACGCAAGGTCGGCAATATGCATCGACCCGCCCTTGCCACGGCATACGCCGGTGCTGCGGCCATAGATTTCAGCCATCATGCCCGCCACACCCACGCCCTTGGCAATGCAGTGGCCATGACCCCGATGGGTGCTGGCTATGGTGTCGTTATCCGTCAGGTTGGCGCACACGCCCACGGCGGATGCTTCCTCACCACAATACAGATGCACGAAACCAGGGATTTCCCCCGTGGCAAATTCAACATGCAGGCGCTCTTCGAACATGCGGATGGTACGCATCGCCCGGTAGGAGCGCAGCAGCGTTTCACGCGCTATTTGCATGGTTGTTTCCCCTGTTTTTTCTGGTCCCGCGGCACTGCGTCCGTGCATGCCGCCGGGCTGTGTGCAGCACACACGCATTGCGCCATTGCGGACAAGGATACACCATGGTCCCTTCACGCCCATGTGACACGGGGCGTACGAAGTGTCGCGAAACCGCGACACTCGGGCAGGTGTTTACCCGCCAGCATTCCTGAAACACTGAACGCAAAGAAACAGCATGCTGCGTGGTCCCGGCTTTTTGCGTCCTGACCTGACCTTTTCCGCCATGGCCATGGTCCAGACCGGGCTTGATGCCTCATGGCATCGCTGCCAGCATGAGTACGGCCTTGACCCCGCTGCCGCCCCCCTGCCGGATGTGTTATCGGGCGCGGAACTGCGACAGGCATGTCTGCACATGGGACGACTGTTGCATTTTGCCGGGCCGGAAATGGAACGACTGCATGCAGCCCTTGCCCCGGTGGGCTATACCGTCATGCTGTCGGACATGGATGGCATCGTGCTGACGCATCAGGCAGCCGGCGCCCTCCGGCGCGGTTGCCGCAGATGGCATTTCTGGCCCGGTGCTGTATGGAATGAACGTCATGCCGGGACAAACGGCATCGGAACATGCCTTGCCGAACAACGCAGCATAAGCGTGCATCGCAACCAGCACTGGCGCAGTAGCCTGCATGGTCTGGCGGGCATTGCAACGCCGGTTTATGATGCATCGGGTCGGATGGCGGGCGCGCTGAATGCCAGTTCGTTCCGTCCATCGCCTGACGGCAGCCTGGGCGTGCTGATCGCATCCAACCTGCTGCAGGCGGCGCACCAGATCGAACAGACCTGTTTCATGGACCGGTATCGGGGCCACGCCATCATGCTGCTGGGCAATGCAGTGGGCGCGTCCGTCCCGCTGGTCGCACTGGATCGCGACCGGCACGTGGTGGGCGCAACCCATGCCGCACGCGCGCAGATGGGCATCCCGCCCCTGACGGATGTCAGCATGTGCCTGCTTGATGATACGGCCACCCCTGCCCCGACCGCACCACTTCGCGAAGCGCAGACCATGGCCATCCATACGGCGCTGGCCAGCGCACGCGGCAAGGTTGCGGTCGCCGCGCGCATGCTGGGTGTCAGCCGGTCCACCCTGCACCGCAGGATCCGTAACATTGCAGAACAGGAACAGGCCGGGACGCGCTCCTGAAGAACAGCCCCGCCATCCACCGGATGGCACGGACATATATGAAGCATGACGGCAAGACTACCCGTTTTCCCCAGGGACAGACAGCCTGTTTTCATGCCCATGGTAGCATGGCTGTGGCCGTTCGTTTACGGATTGATCATTTTTATAAAATAGACTGCGAATTCAGATTTTATGGACTTTCCGGTGTCAATCGCTCCAGAAAAAGGTGTCAGCCATGTCATTCATGAAAATAAAAATCCGTCATCATAATTTTAAAATAAATACATAAGTGCATAAGGATAAATAAAAATGTCTGATTCGACCATTCTTTATGCATATGGGAATACCGTCGACACCAGCGGTGACTATGTCCTTGCTCCGGCATTATGGGTATTGGGTGTTGCTGGTGTAGGCGGAGGAAGCGCTACGTTCGAAGGGAGTGATGTCAATGCAACCCTTTCCTTCGCCCCGACCGTAATAGGCCTGCTGAGCCCCTATTCCGTAACGTCCGAGGACGGAGCGCATGTTACACTGACAGGAACCGACGGGTCCCTTGTTTCCGCCCTGACTGGCACCACGATTACCGCGAACGGGGGAACGGTTACGCTGGCGGGCGAAGATGCCATTTCAGCCCTGTCCGGTACCACCTATAATATTGAAAATGGTGGCACGTTGATGATCAACCAGGTGCAGGGGGCCGATGCCATCGCCGCACTGGGGGGGTCAACGGTCAATTTCGGGACGGGTGGAGGAACACTGGTCATCACCCCCGGGTCCAACGTATCCATTCTGGAATTCCCCAGCATCACCGGGTTTGACCAGCCGGGCGCAACCATAGAAATTCCAAATGCGACCGCCATTTCTTCCGTATCGCAATCCGGCAGTGACACCAATATCGTCACAACCACCGGCCAGACCATTCAGGTTCAGGGTGATTTTTACGATTACGCGACCCAGCACAACCTGTTCCAGTCAACCAGTGACGGGAACCTGTATATCAGCACCACCCCCGTAAACAGCACAGGCGATACGGGTGTTCTGGTCTGTTTCCTGCCGGGTTCAATGATCTCCACCCCCTCCGGCACGGTCGCAGTGGAGGATATCCGGGAAAATGATGACGTCATGGCCTGGGTGGACGGTCAGCAGATCCCGCGCAAGGTCACATGGGCAGGCAAGGCACGGGCGAATGTGCGTGCGGGCATGCCCGATGATGAAGCGGGATATCCCGTGCGTATCCTTCCAAACGCCATTGCCGACGGCGTGCCCTATAAGGACATGCTGGTAACTGCTGAACATTGCCTGTTTTTGGACAGCCGGTTCATCCCTGCCCGCATGCTGGTCAACGGACGGTCGATTTTTTATGACCGCTCAATCACTTCCTATGATTACCATCACATCGAGACGGAAGAACATTCTGTCATCATGGCCGATGGCGTAATGACCGAAAGCTATCTTGATACCGGAAACCGCCGCGCCTTCCAGCAGGCTGACAATATCATCCGGATCGGGGAAAAGGTCCGTAACTGGGCACATGATGCTGCAGCCCCGCTTGGCGTCAGTCAGGCTTTTGTTGAACCCCTTTTTCGCCAGATTGCGGCGCGGGCCATTGCAGCAGGCCGGGAAAACGTATCTGAAGCCCCTGTCCTGAGTGATGATCCGGCACTTTACCTGTTGACGGAAACAAATGCCGTCATCAAACAGATACGCGCCGCCAACGGATTTGTCTTTTTCATGATTCCCCCGGGTGTGCAGGACGTACGCATCATGTCCCGTACCAGCCGCCCGTCGGATACAATCGGCCCCTATGTGGATGACCGTCGCCGACTGGGTGTTCTGGTCAAGGATATCAAACTGTTTGAAGGCAATGCCGTCCGTGCCATCACAACGCATCTTGCACAAAATGCACCATCTGGGTGGTACGATGGCTGGTACGCACCATCCAATGTCCCCTGCCGATGGACAGATGGTCAGTCATCCCTGCATCTGGGCACTACGCATCGCGCTACTTCCATGGGCCTGCTCTGCATCGAAATTCTGGCAGGCGGCCCTTACGCTGTTGTAAACAACGACACCCCTGCAACAGATATACCCCGCCTTACAGCCTGAACTGGCACATTTACTGCAGATAAGCGGTAATGTCGGCCGATCAGGGAAGCAGATGCTGGTGCTGCTTCCCTATCGTGCAGACCGCATCAACCCGGCACCCATGAATACCGTTCGGTCTTGAACTGCCTGTACCCGCATCTCTCTATTTTCCAGACCAGCAGCAAGCCGGTTTCAGGATACTTTAAGCCGACTATTTACCACCCCGCTGAAAAATGGTCCGCAAGTCTAAAAAAATCTGGCAAAGATTTTTTTAAATATTCGAAGAACGCCGCCTTTTAAAAAAGGCGGCACCCAAAAATATTTATTACTCCAGTTAATTATTTTGATTTCGGCTGACCAGGCGCCTGTTTTTTACCAAGAGCCTTGCGCATCGCGGGCATGATCTTGCGTGGTTGCCTGAACCACGCTTCAAGATCCTTGGGCGCCATGGGTTTCGCGAACAGATAGCCCTGCATGACATCACAGTGCAGGCTTTCCAGAAGTTCATACTGCGCTTCTGTTTCAACCCCTTCGGTGACAACCGTCATACCCAGACGGTTACCAATCCCGATGACGGCGGTCGTCACGGCCTGCGCATTCGCATCATGTTCCAGATTCATGATGAAGCTACGATCAATCTTGATTTCCGTAAGCGGCAGACGGGTCAGGCGAGACAGGGATGAATAACCGGTTCCAAAATCATCCATGGACAGGCCAACATCCAGGGCACGGATGGCATTCAGCACATCCATCGTGTCCTTGTTTTCATCCATCATGACGCTTTCGGTTATTTCTACCGTCAACCGCTTCGGTGCGATACCGAACCGTGTCAGCAGGTTGGAAATCATTTCAGGCAACTGACGTTTGCGGAAATGCCCGGCGGACAGATTGACGGATACAGCCGGGATCATGACACCGTCACGGTCCCATGCGACAATCTGGCGGCAGGCTTCTTCCAGGCACCATGCACCGATGGCCTCGATCTGCCCGGTATCTTCCGCCACCGCGATAAAACGTGACGGGAAAATGTTGCCCAGATGCGGATGATGCCACCGCGACAGGGCTTCCACACCGTACAGTTCCCCTGTTTTCGCCTCGATCTGTGGCTGGTAATGAAGGTTCAGCAAGCCCTTGGCCAGGGATTCACGCAGGGCGGACCCAAGAACAAGACGATCCTGCGCCGCTGCATGATCTTCCGGCGTTGCAACACGGAATGTGCCCCGTGCTTCCTTTTTGGCAAGGCGCATCGCGGCTTCGGCATGACCGATCAGGGATTCACTGTCCGGCCCGTTTTCGGGGAACATGCTGATCCCCACGCTAACCGAGGCCGCAAGGAAATTGCCCCCGATTTCGATGGGTTCTTCCATGCCCGCGATCAACGTTTCGGCAAATGCCGTTGCATTGGCGGCCTTTGTGTCAGGCAGGATGATGACGAACTCATCCCCGCCTGCGCGGCTGAGGATATAATGGCTACGGCAAAGGCTTTTGATCCGTATGGCTACCGCCTTCAGGAAATCATCCCCGTTGGCATGCCCCAGCGCATCATTAATGTCGCGAAAACGGTCCAGATTGAGCATCAGCACGGCAAAATGGTTATCTCCCGGCTTGCCGACCAGGGTTTTCAGGACTTTATGGATCGCGGTCCGGTTGAGGAAACCCGTCAGGGGATCATAATTCGCCAGTTGGGAGATATGGTGCCGGGCATCATACTGCTCGATCAGCACACTGCAGAAGGGCACGCAGCCTGCCACGACTTTCTGCGGCCAGTCGCTGGTTTTATTCAGGTTGCGTGAAAACAGGGCGAATATTCCCGATATCTTCCCATTTCCTGCCTTGATCGCCGATGCCCAGCAATGATGGAGACCCAGCGAAACCCCAAGGGATTTATAGCTGTCCCACACCACCGTCGCAGCTTCGTCCAGATCATTGGACAGGGCCATGATATCCGCATCGGAAAGGGTCACGTTCTCCAGCGCCCCGGCATAACGTCGCGGCAGGCCAGGACCCGACAGAACATGCAGGCGGTGATCCTCACCGATCAGGACCAGAATGGCGACAGTATTGGGAACGAAATTTTCAACCTCGCGACAGACAAGATCAGCCACATCCTGAATCTGCATTTCGGTCGAAAGGGACTGAAAGACCGTATTCTGCAGATCCAGCAGCTTCTTGCGATGGTTTTCCTCCGTTACGGCCTTGATGGACGCCAGATAGTATTTCGCGCCCTTCGGACCAACGGGGCTTGATGACAGGGTCAGTTCGCCAGTGATGTAATCGCCATGCTTGTTCTCGAATATGATTTCCCGTGATATGCCAATAATGGTGCTGGCATCCGTTTCCCGGTTATGGGCAACGTGACCATCATGTTCATGCCAGACGAAATCCGGGACAAGCATCCTGACGTTATGGCCAAGAACCTCACCCTGCGTATAACCCCACAGCTTTTCCGCCCCGGTGTTGAAAAAGATGATGTCATTCTTGTCGTTGACAACGACAATGGCCTCGGTCGCGTCATGGAGCAGGGCCAGTGCCGCATCCCCTGAGAGGGCGGGTTTCCTGGACGGCGGGGAAAGAAGAAGTTCGTTCATGATGATGGGCCAGTTCACAATTGGGCAGGTACGGTGCGTTAGTCTGCATCGGACGGTAAAACGGGGTCGTGGGTCAGGCTGATTGCAGTCCCAGTGCTTCAGGACGGGCCGGACGCCCCAGCAGGAAGCCCTGTCCCGCCACACAGCCTTCGCCCCGCAGGACTTCAAGCTGTCGTGGCGTTTCAATCCCTTCCGCCAGCACGGAGATATTCATGGTGCGGCCAAGGGCCAGGACCGAGCGGACAATGGCGGCGGCATCCGAATTGGTTTCGATCCCCTTCATGAAACTGCCATCCAGCTTGATCCGGTCAAATGGGAAGGACCGCAGCGTATCGATGGATGAATAACCCGTCCCGAAATCATCCAGTGCAATCGCAACGCCCAGTTCCTTGATCCTGCGTACGATTTCCAATGCACGTTGCTTGTCATCAATAATTGAAGTTTCCGTTAATTCCAGTTCCAGCCGGGCTGGCGCCAGCCCGGTATTTTCCAGCGTTTCCTGAACCAGCCGAAACAGGTCAGGATGAAAGAACTGTACCGGCGACAGGTTTACCGCCAGTTTATAGGCAGGATCCCAGTGGGCCGCCTGTGCGCAGGCGGTCTGCAGCACCCATTCACCCAATGGAATGATCAGGCCATTTTCTTCCGCCACGGGAATGAACGTGGCGGGAGGCACCTCGCCACGTTCCGGGTGGTTCCAGCGCAGCAGGGCTTCGTAGCCAAATATCTCGCCCGTCGCTATGGCCGTCTGTACCTGATAATGCAGGGAAAGTTCACCCTTCTCCATTGCAGTCCTGAGATCCGCCGCAAGCGCACGTGCCTCACGGACCGTTTCATCCATGGATGGTTCATAATAGGCGACAGTCCGCACCGGGTCCGCCTTGGCGCGATACATCGCAAGGTCCGCGCGTGTCACAAGTGTTTCCTTGTCGGTCGCATCCTTCGGGAACAGCGCCAGCCCCACGCTTCCGCCGGTAGTGACGGCGTAATCATCAATCGGGATGGGCAGGTTGATGGCTTCCTCGATCCGGGCAACAAAAGCCGTCAGTTCGTCGGGATTACTGGTCAGGTGGACCGCCGCGAATTCATCACCACCCAGACGGGCCACGAATTCCCCTTTCCCCAGCATTTCGGTAAACCGGTTGGCAATGGTGACCAGAACGGCATCCCCTGCAGCGTGCCCCCTTACATCATTGATTTCCTTGAATTTATTTAGGTCAATGCCGATCAGGGCAAATTGCGTTCCGTCCTTTTTGGCATCCTCGATCACCTGATCCAGATGATCGTTGAAGCTGACACGGTTCGGCAGCGATGTCAGGGCATCGTGCAGGGCCATCTGCCGCATGCGTTCATAGGATTCCGCCCGCGTCGCATCATCAATCGAAAAGCTGTTCCCCCCCGTGGCGACAAGCAGAAGGGTCGTGATGGCCAGCGCAACCCCGAGCACGACCGGTGCATTGC
Source organism: Komagataeibacter diospyri (assembly GCF_043995075.1). Taxonomy (NCBI): domain Bacteria; kingdom Pseudomonadati; phylum Pseudomonadota; class Alphaproteobacteria; order Acetobacterales; family Acetobacteraceae; genus Komagataeibacter; species Komagataeibacter diospyri. The sequence goes on along the minus strand of NZ_CP171836.1, from coordinate 3,449,352 downwards.
CACCGGATGTAAGGTCAGCAGACAACATGGTCGTGCGCATGGCTGACACGCCGACAAAATGCAGTCCGGCAATGGCAGCGACAAACAGGACCGTCGCCAGAAATTCGCGGTGCCGGTTCGCGCTGCGCAGCAGGCACTGAAGCGACAGGGTGCCAAAAACCATGCCCAGCAGCAGGGACAATGCGATTGTTGGCGCGCTCCATGCCATATGTTCGCCAAAATCTACTGCATACATTCCTGAATAATGCATGCCAGCAATAGCCAGCCCCAGTACGGCGCCCCCCATGGCCGGCCCCATCCGGCTTTTGCTGGTGGTCGCGATGACGGTTGCCGCCAGTACGCCCCCGGCCGCCACAATGAACGAAAACAGCGTGAGCGGAATGTTCAGCAGGCCAGCAACGCCGGGCATGTAAGCCAGCAAGGCCAGAAAATGGGTGCACCAGATGGTGGTCGCGCCAGCTGCCGCACATTGCAGATACCATGAATGGTTTTGTCGTCCTGGCGTTGCAGCGATACGCGCCATGATACGTACAGTGATCCACGAACCCGCGATACAGACGATCAGGGCAGAAATAAGAAGGGGCATGTTGGAATCCACTATCGTTTCAAACAATTGGGGCACGGCATTATTCCATGAGTAAACAAACGCCATAATACATATGACCAATTTACTTAGACAAAATGTGTATGACGTAGATTATGTTATATTTTTATAACTGTATGGATAATCAATAATTTGAATATCCATGTTACTTTAACGATTTCTGTGGCGGATTAAGCGCTTACGTCCTTAATCGAATGCTTGTTGCAACAAAAATATACCTTACCCGATCGCCGATAAGTATCATTAATACAAATCAACTAATCGTGATATATTATTTATACCAATTGGTATAATTCCTAGATGCATTCCAAAGGATATATTTATCCTTATAGTCCATATTATACCGAAATTACAATCATATCATTTTTTTCTTATTTTTCATCGCATTGGCTTATATTCATCCAGATCATCGGTACAACGGTTTGTAACGATCATGCGCAGAAAGATAAAATGACCATCACTAAATATTGCAAACGCATTACCAATCGATAATACTTATAAAATATACGTATCCATTTGCCCGAATGAAATATCATCTGCATGACCTGCCACACCAGGGCAGACAGGCGAAATCAGACAGATGGCCATCACCATTCATGTAAACTGACCCAATGACATGCTGCGTATGACAGCTTCAGGGTTTCGAATACGGAAAATGACTTCTGGCAAGGGCTGAACTTACGCCCCGGTTTACCCAAAAGTAAAAATCCCGGGAGATAAGCTCCATACCAGAAAATAAAGAAAACAGCGCATCATTTTTCTGAATTCCGCAAATCCACGACAGATCTGCCAAATGCACATCCTGTTTCACATTACACAGATCAGTCCCCCTATTGCGCGTATGGGGCGACGCCCCTCATGGCAGCGTCTCCTGCCCATGCCGGCTGGCACGCCAACATGGATACCGCGCCCCATAGTCAGGAATGCCCGGGCCGTCATTGCGCCCAACGCGCCTGTTGCTGCAGATAAGGATAGCCTGACTGCCAATGTCCTCAGACCATGCCACTCCAGGGGGATGCGCAGAATCTTCCACGGCGACAGATGCCAGCCGTCATCACCACGCACTCGGGTCAGAACGAACGGATTTTCCACCTGCTCTGAATAATGGTGGAAAGTTGAGGGGACTTTTGTCATCCCGTCCAAACCCCGAGGGATCATTGTCATGCTACCCGGCGGAACGCACGATATCGGCCCTGAGCAGGATGAACATATCCGGCACGGAGACAATTTTTCGTGCACACGCGCGGCCCATGGAGCCCGCGGGGCTTTGCTATCCTCATTCCCGATATGATTGACCGCACCAACCTCCAGCCTACGCCCACATTGTCGCAAACCTGATTACCCTTGCACACCAGCAGGGACCGGAATCCGTTTTTCTTCGGGGCACGAGTCAGGGCAGCAGCATTACTAATCAGATAAGCGACGGCGCTGGCAATTTCGTCCGGCCGGGCAAAGCGGCCCGTTGGCACCGGCGTGCGGAAGATATCGCCGACCGGCCCGAACCAGACCTGCCTGCCCGGTTCCGTCTCAACCACAGCGGGCGAGATGGCGTTGACCGTCCCCCCCGACGCGCCACCATTCAAACGCCAGCACCTTTGTCAGGCCCGGAATGCCAGCCTTGCTCGCGCTATAGGCCACATGCTTGTCCAGTGCGACGAGTGCCGCCTGCGATGCAATATGTTCACGATCCGCCCGAAACCCCTTCCTGCACATGGCAGGCTCGATCCAAACCCCCCCCAAGGTCGAGCAGCGACATCGCAGCCTGACTGTCATCGGGCGGAAGTCAGGGCATCAGCGCCGAAGGCGGCACGTAGGCTGCAGCGTCACGCCATACAGCCCCCGGCGACAGGGGGGATAGCAATGCCCCGGCCCGAAACGGGTCGGGCACCAGTAAAGCAGCAGCGTGCTGATAGCCGACTACCGCCCGTTTTACAGGGGCAGGCCATGATTTTCGGGCGCAACCTGCTACCCGAAAAAACCGGACACGTCATATGAAATCCGTCGTAAAAAACGCATGACTGGATTTACCGACAAGCGCTGGTCTTTCCCCATCAACATCCATATCTGCGCCTGAATAATTTTTTCGTGAGCAGTGTGGATGAAGAATACCGGTCTTTCGGCGGGCATGATGCTGGCGTTTGCGGCATTCGCCTCGTTTTCGATCAGTGACGCTTATTCAAAGCTGCTTGCGGGGCAGATTGATCCGTTTGAAGTGGCGTTTTCCGGCGGTGTTTTCGGGCTGCTGCTTATTCCCTTCATACGGGGAAAAAACGAATCCTACCGCGACCTGATCGTAATCAGGCAGCCGGTCATGTGGCTGGTGCGGGCGGTATCCACCTTTGCCGCTACGGCGGCGAGTGTCGAAGCCTTCATGCTCCTGCCCATGCCGGAGGCTTTCTCCCTTATTTTCCTCATGCCACTTTTTGTGACCATCCTCTCGGTCTTACTGCTGCGTGAAAAGGTTTCCACACTGGGATGGCTGTCGGTCATCGTGGGCTTTGTCGGCGTGCTGATCGTGCTGCGGCCCGGTCTGCGCGCGCTTCAGTTCGGACATCTGTGCGCGCTGATCTCGGCCGTGGCGAATGCGGTCGGCGTCATTGCCTACAGGTTGTCAGGAAAGAACACACCACGCCTGTCCATGTTCAGTTCCAGCCTGTGCGGTCCCCTGCTGGGCAATGGGATCCTGATGCTGGCCCATGCAAGCTGGCCACAGGGGGCAACGGTATGGATGTTCCTGTTCGGCTATGGTTTTCTGGCCGCACTCGGGCAGCTTCTCATGATGATGGCCGCCACCCGGGCTACCGCCAGCGCAATCGCCCTGCCGCAATACAGCCAGATGCTGTGGGCCGTGGCGTTCAGTTTCTACGTATTCCATGAACCGCTGGACAACTGGACCTTTGTCGGTATCGCTGTAATCGTCGCGTCGGGTCTTTACAAATGGGCCTATCCGCGTGCGATTACCAAACTGGCAGTCATAAAGCGGCAGAGGATCATTCAGCCGCCATGTGGTCCGTACCCACTGGCCTGATAACACGATAACCGTGGACCGTACGCCCGCAGGCTTTTCATGCCAGGGGGCGCATATCATGACCAGCATCCGCCCCATGGTCAGCATGACTGTCGGTCAGGCCAGCATGTACATCCCGACGTCCGGGATCGGCCTGTTGCCTGACGTGACACCGGTCCATTCGCAGGGCCATCAAATATGGAAAAATCAAATCCGATAGAAGGCTCATCCTGATCCTGCTGTTTTAGGGGCTGTCATAGGGCAAGCCAGTAAAGGATTGAGCTCGCAGCCTGATCGTTCGACAGATCTTTTCCGGCAAACGCGGGGCAGTTCATTGTCACGCAATCAAGCCAGCCCCGGGAGCGTGAAGGATCATACCGGGTGCATTCACATTAATTATGCGGGCTGCGTATCAATGCGACAACGATATCGGGCCATATCCGCCTTTCACGATCGGACAATACGATACGGATGCGGACAAGATCGGGAAATCCGTCCGTTGCCCATTCCGCCAGCCACTGCCCACGGGCAAAATAACTGATTTCCAGATCCGAAACAGGGGACAGCAGAACGGCCCTCTGCGGTGGACCTGGCAATCCCCGTGGCATGACATGCTGATGGGGCAGCCAGGATAAAAGCAGAGCGTTCCCTTCGCGGGTCAGGCGGACATCCGCCAGACGATCGGCAGACGCCATCGCCGCCCCTTCGGGCAGGCGGGTACGGAAAACCATACCATGATGGGTACCCGTCAACGTGCGGGTATCCAGACTGCTGCCGGGATCAGCCTGTTCGATCATCGGACGCAACAGGCCGTCAAGATCGATCAGGCGCTCGCTTTCCCCAATGGACCTGCGTTGCCGCTCGAACACCGTGACGCCGAAATAAGTGCCCTGACCCAGCGTGGCCAGCAGGACGCCGAATATGACCAGAACCACCAGCAGTTCCAGCAACGTAAAACCCGCATCGGATACAGGCCCGTCATATCGGTCATGACGGGTCATGGTCCGCCCCCTGCCGCCCGACCGATACGCATCGTGCGCAACAGGACCATGCGCGGATTATCTTCATCCGCCGGCGCTGTCCTGTTCTCACCGCGCGACCACGTTTCCGCGACCTCGACGGAATAAAGCGTAAGGCGTCCCGCGCTCTGGACGGGTACGATGCGCAGTCGCCATCGAAAACCATGGCCATCATCGCCTTCCTGCACCGTAGCCGACACAGCCAGCCCATGCCCTACGACCGCCAGATGGGACTGCGCACGCGACAGGGCCTCTGACGCGCGATCAGCAATCCATGCGTTGCGCCATCCCCCCATGCCCGTATCAAACAGGACACCCAGCGCAAGGGCGGCAATGAAAAAGGCGACCATGACCTCCAGCAGGGTAAAACCCGCATCATGCCCCGCCCGTTCCGTCATGGAACGTTCTCACGCACCGTCACGCTACCCGTCAGGGCACTGGCGGCAAGCGTGATCCGCCGCCCGCCCCGCAACAGCGTGACCGTACGGCCCGTCACACTCCCGTCGGGATGGAATACAAGGGTGACATCATCCGCCAGCATGACGCCGTATGGCAGCGCATGGGACGGCCTGCCCTCCATGCCATACCGGCCCAGCGGCGCATTAGCCTTGAAGATGACGGGGCGGGCCATGACAATGGCGGTCATGCGTCCATCACGCATGGCGGCCATCATGCCCTGTGCCGCGACGCGCAGTTCCAGCGTGGGTGAACGCATGGGACCACGAGACACGATCACCATACCAACCAGCCCCAGCACGGCCAGCACCACGATCATTTCAAGAAGGGTGAACCCCTCCGCACGTTTCACGCTAGTGCTGCGCAAGGTCGTTCAGCCCGAGCATGGCCAGCATCAGCGACGATACGATACCGGCGATCATGGCCCCCATGACGATGGTGATCAAAGGCACCAGCAGCGCCACCAGACGCTGTACCCGCAGGCGCACCTGTTCTTCATGAATACCGGCGGCCCGTAGCGCAAGCGGGCCAAGCTGCGCCGTATCCTCTCCCAGCCTGAGCAGATGGATGGTGCGGGAGGGAAACAGGCCGGATGCACCAAGCGAACGCGACAGCACGCCACCGCCCCGCGCGGTATCCGTTGCCTGTTCCACTGCCCCCAGCACGGCCCGGTTGCCGATCACATCACGTACAATGCCCAGCGCTGCCAGCAGGGGCACACCGTTGGTCAGCAGGGTACCCAGAGTACGTGTAAATCGTGCTGCGATCGTCTCACGCAATAACACGCCGATCACGGGCAGATGCAGCCATAACCGGTCAGCACGCAGGCGGGGACCGGGCTGGCGGAGTATCCACCTTCCTCCCATACCGATCAGGAACAGGCCGGACAGCGCAATCACCCCGTATTGCGCCAGCCAGTGCCCCGCCCCGATCAGCAGACGGGTGGAAGGCGGCAGTGTCGCCCCGTTTTCCATGAATAACGGTACGAACTGCGGCAGCACCTGCGTCAGAAGCAGAACGACAGACCCCACGGCGGCGACCGACAGCAGGGCAGGATAGATCATGGCGGACTGGATGGTCGCAACCAGCGCGCGTTCACGCTCCATCATGCCCGCCAGATGTTCAAGCGTGGCAGACAGGCTTCCCCCCGCTTCGGCCGCCCGGACCAGCCCGACATACAGCGGTGGAAAACTGTCCGGGCATGAAGCCAGCGCCACATGCAGGCTGCGCCCGTCACGCAACGCAACGCGGATACGCTCCAGCACCGTGCGCGTACGCGGACCGGACGCCGTTTCGACCAGAAAACGCATGGCCCGGTCCAGATCCTGCCCCGCCGCCAGCATGACGGAAAGCTCCCGCGTCAGGTGCGTGACCTCCGTACGACGCAGGCCGTGGCGGCGACCGGCAAAACGGAAATTTCCCGACGGCAGCCATCCCAGCAGAAACTGGATTATTCCCAGTCCCCCCGGTTCAGCGCGAAGCGGCAGATTACCCTGCCGCCGTATCCATGCGACGGCTTCGGCCTCGCTGGTGGCACTGACCGTACCCCGTATGGTCTGTCCGTCGGGGGTCAGGGCCGAAAAGCGGAATGTATGACTGACGGACGAAGGCTGGATCATGGCTGTTCCGCCCGTATACTGCGGGTGACTTCCTCGATCGTGGTCTGGCCGGTAAGGGCGGCGTTCAGCCCCGTCTCGAACATCGGCACCATGCCGCCTGCAATCGCCGCACGTTCAATGGCCGCGTGGTCGCCGCCCGTAAAGACCAGATGCGTGACCACCTCATCAGGCACCAGGAATTCCGTAATGGCCAGACGACCGGCATACCCGGTGTGACGGCAACGGGGACAGCCCATGGGCTGAAACAGGATGACTGCCTGCCCGCCGCTGCGTTCCGCCAGGCCAAAACGGGTAACCAGTTCGGGTGATGCCGGCCGGGGCTGGCGGCAGGCCCCGCACAACCGCCGCACCAGGCGCTGCGCCATGACCCCACGCAGCACGGCGGTCAGAAGATAATCCTCCACCCCCATGTCGCGCAGGCGCACGATGGCGGCAGCGGCAGAGTTCGTATGCAGGGTGGACAGGACCAGATGCCCGGTCAGGGCGGCCTGAACCGCGATCTGCGCGGTTTCCACGTCACGGATTTCGCCCACCATCACGACATCCGGATCCTGTCGCAGGATGGCACGCAGTAATGTTGCAAAGTTCAGGCCGATCTGTGGCTTGACCTGAATCTGGCTGATGCCGGGTAGCTGGAATTCGATCGGGTCCTCGACCGTGACAACATTCCGATCAACCGTATTAAGGGTTAGCAGACCGGAATAAAGGGTTGTGGTTTTCCCCGATCCGGTTGGCCCGGTCACCAGAACCATGCCATTGGGCAGCGCAAGCGTCCGGGACAGGCACGCGACCACGGCTGGTGCTATACCAAGGGTTGCATAATCAAACGTTACGGCCGAGCGGTCCAGAACGCGCAGCACCACCGTTTCACCATGCAGGGAGGGAATGGTGGAAACGCGGAAATCGACCTCATGCCCCCGGATGGGCAGGCGGATACGTCCATCCTGCGGCAGGCGGCGTTCGGCAATGTCAAGACGCGCCATGATCTTGATACGCGAGATGACAGCCGCCGTCAGTGATGCAGGCGGGCTTTCGACTTCGTGCAATATACCGTCATAACGGTAGCGTATGCGCAGGCGGTCTTCGAACGGTTCGATATGGATATCGGATGCCCGGTTTTCGACCGCGCGGAAAATGATCTGATTGACAAGCCGGATGACCGGCGCTTCAGACGCCATATCGCGCAGGCGTTCCGTATCTTCCTCAAACGGCGTATCGGCTTTTTCTTCTCCTTCCGACGCATCGCTCGGGGGATAAAGACGCTCGAAGGCGGCTTCGATCTCAACGGGGATCGCAATGGCGGGTGTCACCGCAAGGCCCGTGGCGGCAGTGATCGCGGCCGTGGCAAAGTGGTCCAGCGGATCGGTCAGCGCGACGACAAGTGCATGCTCCGTGCGGACGATCGGCAGCGCATGGACATCACGCAGGAAACGTGGCCGCAACCTGTCGGACAGGATGGGTTCAGCAGGAAACTGGTCGGGGGTGACAATAGGCATTCCCAGCAGTTCGGCATAGGCTTCCGCCAGTCCCCGTTCTGAAATCAGCCCCAGCCGCAGAAGGGCGATATCAACCCGCCCCCCCATATCCACCGCCGCCCGGCGTGCGCGATCAAGCGTACGCGGATCGCACCGCCCCGTCCGGGCCAGAAGCTGAAGCAGACGTGTCTGCGCTGTATCGGGTGCAGGCGTCCCCTCCGTCACGACTACCGGTGCGGGAGCGTCATCCCCATACGGTTCCGTCATCATGACGCGCCGCCCCCCACATCAAAAAGGAATACAAGCCACGTGACCAGACCCAGCCCTGGCCCGAACGGAATGCGGATGGCCGTCACATGGCCCCGTTCGCTGTGCACAGGCCGGACATCCATCTGCCTGTGCAGGGACAGGCCGGTATATGATGCCACCCCCGTTGCAACCAGTGTCACGATGGCGCCACCCGCAATGACGAAAGGCAGGGAATCAAGGCCCGTCCACGCCCCGGCCGCAGCCAGCAGCTTCGCATCCCCCATGCCCAGTCCCTCGTACCCGCGCAGGCGACGGTACATCAGCGCAATCAGACGAAAACTGCCATACCCCACTGCCGCCGCGACCGTATGCGCGGGCACGGCTGCGGGTGACAGCAGGCGACATGACAGCAATCCCCCCAGCAGTAACGGCAGGGTCAGCGCATCGGGCAGACGCAGAATTTTCAGGTCAATCCAGCCCAGTGCAAGCACGCACCAGCCCAGCGCGCAGCCACTCCATATCCATACCGGGTCCGGTGTGGAAAAACGCATGTATCCCGCACACGTCACGATAACCGCCACCCCCAGCGCCAGCAGCTCGACCAGGGGATGGAGCCAGCCGATAGGTACATGGCAGTACCGGCACCGTCCGCGCGCCAGGACATAACTCAGTAACGGCACCAGATTGCGGGCCGTCAGTACCGATCCACAGTGCTCACAGGCGGACCGGGACAATATGACCGGCAGGCCACGCGGCAGGCGACGGATCAGGACACCAAGGAATGATCCCGCGAAAGGGGCGGCCAGCAGCGCAACAAGAGACGTTCCGTCCATTCCCGCACATCCCGTCTAGGGGTTGCATATCTGGTGGGCGGGATCATCTCCATGACCAGCCGGTCCGGCAGAGCACAGGTCATAATCATGACCGGGACGATCGGAAGGATTGCGATAGATATAAGGATGGTTCCACGGATCGAGCAGCGGATGACTGTCCTTTACATAAGGACCGTTCCACGTCTCGGAATCGGTGGGACGGGCCACAAGGGCCTGCAGGCCTTCATCGGTGGAAGGATAGGACCCGACATCAAGTTTATAAAGATCGAGGATCTGCCCCATCCGTTCGATTGACTGCCGGGCGATGGAGGCCCGCGCCCCACCCAACTGGCGCAGGGCCGCCGGGGCGACCAGCCCGATCAGCAGGCCAAGGATTGCAATAACGACAAGCAGTTCAATTAACGTGAATCCTGCCTCGTCGCGTTTTTCGTGGAATCCGATGAAACGGACGACATTTTTTCTTTTCCCTGAAATAAACTGCCGTTCTTTTCTTGCGTTTTGCAAATGATTGCGCGGGGCCATCCCTCCGCATTGCACAACGTCGCGGTCAGAAGGTGCGGGAGAACGATGGGCATTCCTTATCTGGCCTGCATGGCGCTTGTCGCATCGCTCTATCATCTTCCGCCGCGCGTACTGCCTGCAATCCAGGCGGTGGAAGGGGGGTATCCCGGTCTGGAACACCCCAATACCAACGGCACCCGTGACCTGGGGGTCATGCAGGTCAATACGGCATGGCTTGTTCCACTGGCCCGTTATACCGGTACCCCCGTAACCATGGTCTATCGCCGGTTGCGTGATGACATCTGCTACAACATCGCGGCGGCAGGGGCGATCATGCGCACCCAGCTGGATGCCACGCATGACGGTCTGCTTCGGGCTGTCGGCAATTACCATTCCCATACTCCCGACCTGAACCGGGCCTATCAGTTACAGGTCATGCAATCGGCAGCCCGCCTGTTCGCCACGGCACAGACCGGACAGTGAAACGTAATCGCCATGCTGGCCGATACTTTCTCCGACACCCGGAACACACCATGGATGCGAGAGTTTCCCTGACCATGAAAATACGCGACGTGCGGGACTGGTGGTTACGACAGATGCGCGACCTCATGCCTGCGTGGCTCAGGCATGAAAGCCGTGCATTCGATGGCTACATGATCGACTACCTGCCCGATAGGATCATGCTGCGCCTGCCGGACGGAACGGCCATGTCCGTGCCCACCCCTGCGCGGCAGGCGGATGATGGGGACATACCGGCGCCCGATCAGTCCACCATGCACGACGCGCTGGCGGCGATCGTGACAACCCATGGTCGCAGGGAAGTCATCCTGCATCCAGATCCCGCGATGCTGCTGGAACGTGAAGTGATCCTGCCGCCAGCAGCGGAACACTCCCTTGACCATGTACTGACCTACGAAATGGACCGCCTGACGCCCTTTGTCGCGGCGGATGTTGTTTTCGGCGCACGGGTCATGCGCCGGGACATGGCGGCGGGACGGCTGCATGTGCTTCTTTCACTTGTTCCGACCGCGGCACTGCGTGGGTTACTGCCCGTCCTGCGCACAGTCGGCATGGAGCCAGTGGCGCTGGAAATCCCCCGTCCCGGTCATAATCCCCTGCGCCTTTCGCTGACACGGCGGGGATCAGAGGCGCAGCGCCGCACCCGGCACCTTCTTACCGGGGCGGCAGCGACATGCGGTGGGCTGGCGGTCGTGGCCCTGATCCTGCCCTTTGTATTGCAGTCCGTGGCTTACGCACGGCTGGACCGCCGCATGGCCAGTGTGCGTGCCCCGGCACAGGCCGCGACCCGCATCAGGCAGGACATACAGGGCGAAGCCGCAGGACGAAACCTTATGCGCGCCGAACAGCAGAGACTGGGTAATCCCCTTGTCATACTCGACGCCCTGACCACGGCCCTGTCCGATGAGACCTACCTGACCGACCTGTCCCTGCAGCAGGGACGACTGCTGATAAGCGGCCAGTCGCATGCGACGACTGCGGTCATACAGGCGATGAACGCCGACCCGGTTTTTGTGGCACCATCCTTCGCGGCCCCCGTCACCCAGTCCAGCGACCGGGGCTACAGCCAGTTTTCCATACAGGCTACGGTGGGAAAACGCTGATGGTTTCCCTGCAGCCCCCCACCATGACACAGGGCATCCTGCCCGAAGGGCGGCCGGGCAGGATACTGGCATGCGCCATGACGGGTATCGTCATTCTGGTGATGTGGAACGGCATCGCGCTGCCACTGATGGGCTGGTACCATCAACGGGCCGAAACACTGGCCATGCGCACCGCAATGACCGCCCGCATGACCGAACTGGCGGCGGCCCTGCCCGCCCTGCGCCAGCGGGCCGCGACATCCCGCCCCACGCCGTCGTTTTTCCTCAACGGGGCCAACGATACGGTTACCGCCGCCGCGTTGCAGGACCGGGTGCAGGAAATGGCATCTGCGCTGGGCGCGACACTGTCGAGTGTGGAAACCCTGCCCGCCGTGCAATCAGGGGCCTATCACCGCATCAGCGTGCGGATTGCCACCACGGTTTCCTTTGAAACGGATGTCCGGCTGCTGGATGCAATTGCGCGGGCGACGCCAGCAATGGTGGTTGATGAACTGCAACTGCACCTTGCCGCAGGGGCGCGGCGCGACAGTCCCATGCTGGATACGGCCATGACCGTCATTGCCTACAGGCCGGAAAGCAGCACGCCGCGCAAGGGGGCGCAATGATCCGCCCTTCCCTGCCCCGCCGGCTGCCCGTTCCTGCCGGCCTGCTGGCGCTGGTCTGCTGTGGCGTGATGCTGGCGGGCATTGTGATTGAAGAATGCCGCAGTCCCGCCGCCCCCCACCAGCCTGCGCAACCCGATATCCTCAGGGGACTGCCCATGGCGCAGGGGGGCGGGCAGAATGGGACAGACCGGCTGGAAGGCCTGTTGCCGACCATCCTCCAGCGGCCCCTGTTCGTTCCCTCCCGTCGCCCGGCGAATAACGGTACCATGGCCATGCCGGGCATGCGGCTGAGTGGCATCGTGGTCGGACCGGGCGGCAGCAGGACTGCCATCTTTTCCCTGCCCCGCGGCGCAGTTCCATCGGGCGCCATGCACGGCCCCGGCAATCCCGTGGTTGCAGGCAGTCGCGGCATACTGGCGCGTGAGGGGGACGTGATCGGGCCATGGCGCATACGCCGGATCGGACCGGGAACAGTGGGCGTGGAAGGCAGTCATGGCATGACGGAACTGCGTCCTGATCGGGAGCGCGGTGGTAGCAAACGCGCCCCACCAGGCAGCCTGCAGGGCGACGATGCGTCTGCCGGTCCGGATGATGCCATTACACTCCCTGAAGCCCGCTTTCCCGTTCCCCCGCCCCCTCCGGCCCGGTCGCATCCATGAACCCATTTTCTGTTGCCCCTACCCGCTTCGCCACCCTGTCCGGGTGGTGTGCCGCCCTGCTGGTGTGCATGTCCGTGACAGGATGCGATACGGGCGCACCGCCCAAGGTATCGCCACTGCCCGGTCCCCAGTTGCTGCATGGCGGGGCCGAACCCCCGGTGAACGGGCCGGTCGGATCGACCGATCGTCCCATGACGGCACAGGTCAGCTATGGCCGAGACAGCAGCCCCCGTCTGGGTCACGAAGTACAGACGACCCCATCGGGAACCGTGACGCTGGATTTTGCCGATACGGATATCCGTGATGTCGTGGCGCAGATATTGGGCAATGTGCTGCACGTCAATTACACGATCGATCCAGCCGTAACAGGCACGGTCACACTGCATACCGCAACACCACTACTGGCCGGTGAAATGCTGCCAGTCCTGCAGATGCTCCTGTCGGAAGTGGGTGCTACACTGGGCCGGATGGGCGACCTGTACCGGGTAACGCCCGGTGCCGGCAGACCTGCGGGCACCGCTGCCGGGGCGGGTACCGCTGGCGGCAGTCCGGTGGGGCTGGCGGAAGATCCGGCAATGGCGGGCAGCATCATGGTACCCCTGCGCTATGCCGGGGCGGAAGACCTTGCCAAGGCGCTGCAACCCTTCATGCAGGGCAGCGGCCATGTCAGCGCGGTCAGCGGAGCGAATGCACTGCTTGTCGCCGGCGATCCCGTCACGCGCAATACGATCGTGGATCTTATACACGCCTTCGATGTCGATATGCTGGCGGGACAGTCCTATGCCCTCCTTCCCGTCTCCTCCGGTGCGGCACGCGACATGGCCACGGCGTTGCAGGAAGCCCTGCGCGGTCATGGCGGCACACTGGCGCAGATGGTACGGGTCATTGCGATGTCGCGCGTGGACGCCGTGCTGATTGTGGCCAGTTCCGCCCGATACATTACCGACACGCGTCGGCTGTTCGACCTGCTGGAACGGACCCGGCGGACGACAATGCGTACATGGCATGTCTATTATATCCAGAATACCAATGCCAATGACGCGGCCTATATCCTGCAGCAGGCCTTTACCCCTGACGATGTGACAGCCCAGCCCACCCAGCCACCACAGGCAAATATTCCCGGTGCGGGCCAGCAGGGCACCACGGGCATGGGTGGAGGCCTGTCCGGACTGGGGGGGGTGGGGGGCATGCAATCCGGCAGCACGCCGGGTGGCGGGGCCGGACTGGGGGCCGGCACGGGCATGATGTCCGGTGTCACACAACCCGGCGCACAGGGCGGTGCGGCTGGCGGCACGCAGCCTGCGAACGCCAATCCACTTCTGGGCGGCCTTGATAATACCGCCGGGGGAAACGGTCGGGTCCGGGGCATGCGGATCATCCCCAGCCCCCAGCATAATGCACTGCTGATCTATGCCACCGATCAGGAAAACGACACGATTGAAGACATGCTGCGCAAGGTGGACATCCTGCCCGTGCAGGTACGCATCGATGCCGTGATTGCCGAAGTGCAACTGAATGACGCCCTGCGCTACGGCACGCAGTTCTTTTTCAAGTCGGGTGGCATCAACGGGGTCCTGAGCAGCAGCAGCCAGACCATTACCACCGGCAAGCTGGCCTCCGCCGCGTTCAGTCATACCCTGCCCGGTTTCATAATCGGCAGCGCAAGTGGCAGCGGGGGCGCCCCCATCGCCCTGGACGCACTGCAGAATGTGACAAAGGTACATGTCCTGTCCTCGCCCCAGATCATGGTGCTGGACAACCAGCCCGCGCGCCTGCAGGTGGGACAGCTTGTTCCGATCCAGACGGGATCACAGTCCAGCACGATCGGGACCTCGATCTACAACCAGTTCACGTACCAGCCCACCGGGGTCATCATGCAGGTGACGCCACGGGTCAATAACGGCGGACTGGTGACGCTGGATATTTCGCAGGAAGTCAGTTCGGTCAGTTCCACATCATCCAGCACGGTCAACCCGACCTTCAATGACCGCTCCGTCACTTCCCGCGTGGTCATACAGGACGGGCAGACGCTGGGGCTGGCCGGGCTGATTACCGATACATCTTCACGTAACAACAGTGGCATTCCATGGCTGAAGGATATCCCGGTGCTGGGCATACTGGCAGGCGACCAGAGCAATAACCGCCAGCGCACGGAACTGCTGGTTCTCATTACCCCCCATGTCATGCATGACCAGCGTGATGCACAGGCGCTGACCGCCGACCTGCGCGATGCATTGCCCAATGCGGCAGGCGTGCCCGATGAACTGCTGAACATGCGTTCCACCGGCAGCGCCGACCCGCAGGCCCGCATCCGACGTGGCGTCGGTCTGGGGCCATGAAAACCCCACCGCCATGCCTGCGAACCATGACCGATGGTGGTTTCGCACTGCTGATCGTATTATGGACGGTGGTCCTGCTGTCATTTCTGGCATTTGCCATCGCATCCGCAGGACGGGGGCAGATACATACGACCGACATGCTGCGCCTTCATGCACGCCTGCAGCAGGAAGCCGATGGAGGGATATGGGAAGCAGCGTTCCACCTGCTTGATACTTCGGCCGGGCATTGGGGGGCGGATGGAACCGATCACCTGATCCGGCACGGAAACACCCGCCTGGACCTGCGGATCACCAGTGAAGCGGGAAAAATCAATCCCAACATTGCCTCAACCGGGCTGCTGCTGGCGCTGTTACGGGCGACAGGGTCGGATATGCACGAAGCGCAGGCGCTCACCCTCAATATCCGTGCGTGGCGCTTCCCGGCATCATCTGACAGTGCAGCACTGCCCGGCACAATGGCCGCCTATGTCACGGCCGGCCGGCCCTACGGACCGCCGGGCGCACCGTTCCAGAGCGTGGGGGAACTGCGTCTGGTGCTTGGCATGACGCCCGTAATCGCAGCCCGGCTTATACCGCATCTGAGCATATACTGGGATGATGAACCGGTTGTCGAACAGGCTGATCCGGTGGTGCGTCAGGCCATGATGAGCGTTGGGAACACTTTTCCCACTGGTGGAATGCCCCGGGCCGAGCGGGTGGTCAGTATTGAAGCTGCTGCGATAGACAGGTCCGGCGCACGCGCCTTCCGTCATGCGATCATCATGAAGGCACCTGCTGATAACTCTGCAGTCCCCGTCAGATTACTGGAATGGGACATTCCTGTAGGAAAATAAAACGTATGGCTGTGCTTCGGGGCTGCATTAAAAATCAGTTAAAATATTTTTCTGTCCGGGCAACCTGTCCATAACCCTGCCGTTCGAGACACGAGATCTCATGCCTGTATATTCTTGAAATATGGCAAGATGATTCTCAAATAAAACGAAAATAGACGCGACAGTCATGATCGTGTTCTTATGCCCTGAAATATCCAGAAATAATGATATGGAACAAGTAATGACGTCGAGTCCATAACCCGTATACTTCGGCACGGCGTCTGAAGTGCGGGTTCATCCTATGCCGGAGTACGTAAAAATGGAAATTTCCAATCAGGATGTCCCCAGAATAATCGGCAACGGTCATTCTGGCCGAAAAGTATATGGGACCGCCATCAGGCTGGTCCTTGCCAGTAGCATTGCGGGCTATATCCCCTTTACCATGGCGCACGCGCAGACCGCAGTAACCCCGGTTCCCGGTTTTCCGGCGCCCACGACCCATTCGCAACAGGCCTATAGCCCGTTCGACACGTTCACCTCCCGGTGGACACGTGCGGATGCGCGGCAGATCAAGGCCCGATCCGACCCGAATGTTGCGGTAGGAGCTAATTCCATGCCGACCAGCGTGACAATGCCCGATATACCCGCCGACTTTCCCCAGACGAACCCCGATGTCTGGCTATGGGATACATGGACGTTGATCGATGCCCACGCCAACCAGTTCAGCTACAATGGATGGGAAGTCATTTTCGCGCTTACGGCTGACCCCAATGCCGGATACACGTTTGATGACCGGCACGTGCATGCACGTATCAGTTATTTCTATCGCCGTGCAGGCATCCCCGCTTCGGCGCGGCCGCGTAACGGGGGCTGGATATATGGTGGTCACCTGTTCCCCGACGGAGCCAGCGTAAAGGTATTCGGTTCCACAACACTGACCAACAATGCCGAATGGTCGGGATCGACCCGCCTGCTGAAAACGGACGGGAACGAGGTGGCGGTGTTTTATACCGCACTTGGCTTCAACCGCACGGCGGATGGTGCAAACGTCGCGCCCCCCGTTGCGATCATTTCCAAGGCGAACGGCCGGATCCATGCGGACCTGAACCATGTCTGGTTTACCGGTTTCAACAACCATACCGGCCTGCTGCAGCCTGATGGAACCTATTACCAGACCGGGCAGCAGAATGAATTCTATTCCTTCCGCGACCCCTTCACGTTCGAGGATCCGCAGAACCCCGGACAGACATTCATGGTATTCGAAGGGAACACGGCAGGCGAACGCGGCGCCAAGGACTGCACGGCAGCCGATCTTGGCTATCAGGCGGGCGACCCATATGCCGAAGACCTGGATACCGTACAGAATTCGGGGGCAACATACCAGAAAGCCAATATTGGCCTGGCGGTATCCACCGACAGCTCCCTGACGCAATGGCGTTTCCTGCCACCCCTTATTTCTGCGAACTGTGTCAATGACCAGACCGAGCGGCCTCAGGTCTATATCAAGGATGGGAAATACTATCTGTTCACCATCAGTCATCGCTCGACTTTTGCTGCCGGCATTGATGGGCCAGATGGGGTCTACGGTTTTGTCGGCAATGGCGTGAGAAGCGATTTCGAGCCGCTGAACTGGGGCAGCGGTCTGGCACTGGGCAACCCCACCGACCTCAATACCGCAGCGGGTTCGGATTTTGATCCCGATCCACAGCAGAACCCACGAGCCTTTCAGGCCTATTCGCATTATGTAATGCCCAATGGCCTGGTTGAATCGTTCATCGACACGGTAGAAGGCCGACGTGGCGGGGCACTGGCGCCCACCGTAAAGATCCAGATCAGTGATGCAACCACCCAGATCGACCTGTCTTACGGTCAGAACGGACTGGGTGGATATGGCAACATCCCGGCAAACCGGCATGATCTGGACTGGCAGGGGTTTGTGCGTGATCTGCTGCGGTCCGGAACGTCATCCAGCGCCAATGTGTCACTTGCTTCGTTCGTCCAGCAGCAATAATGCGGCCACTGTTCATATGATGCCTGCATTCTGAAGGGGGAGACATCAATAATATGCGGGCAGAAACGATACGGCGGACTGTATTGATGGTATTACTGACCAATCTGCCTGCGCTGGCGATGGCGCAGGCAGCCGACACGCAACAGATCCCTCCGTTACAGGCCACCACCCCGCAGTGGCGGCCGCTGCTGCATTATACGCCCCGACGCAACTGGATGAATGACCCCAATGGCCCGTTTTTCCACAAGGGGGTCTATCACCTTTTCTACCAGTACAATCCTGTAGCTCCGGAATGGGGCAACATGTCGTGGGGGCACGCGACCAGCACGGATCTGCTGCATTGGCATGAACAGGATGTGGCCCTGCCGTTCAGTGCGACAAAAGACATCTTTTCCGGAACGGTCGTCGTGGACACCCATAATACGTCCGGGCTTGGCACGCCTGATAACCCGCCACTGGTTGCATTGTACACCAGCGTTTTCAAGCAAGGCGCGCCCAGGGCGCCCGGTGTGCAGGCCCAGTCCCTTGCCTACAGTCTTGATGATGGCCGGACATGGAAGCCCTGCCAGAAGGATCCTGTCCTGACGTTATCACCTGACTCACTCCATTTTCGTGACCCTGGCGTTTTCTGGTACGCACCCGGTGGATACTGGGTCATGGCAACAGTCGTTGCAAATGCACCGGTCGTGAAGCTGTACAAATCATCAAACCTGACAGACTGGACGTTCCTGAGCGATTTCGGGCCTGCAGATTTTGTCCGGTCGGGCATGTTATGGGAAATGCCGTCACTGTTTCCCCTGCCACTGGATGGAAATCCGGCACAGCAGAAATGGGTGCTGATGCTGGGGGTCAATCCATGGGGCATCGCAGGCGGGTCGGGCAGTCTCTATTTTGTCGGCTCCTTCGATGGCACGACATTCCGGCCGGAAGGACTGCCGCCCAAGGGTTCAGACCCTGCGGCCCATGACTGGCTCGATCACGGGGCGGACCATTATGCCGCCATCCCGTTTGCGGGCCTGCCTGAAAACACACCGCTCACCATCGGCTGGATGGGCAACTGGGATTATGCAGCGCAGGTACCGACATCTCCATGGAAAGGCCAGATGACCCTGCCCATGGATATGGCCCTTCGGACAATTGATGGCCGCCCGCAGCTGTGCCTGGAACCTGACAGGCATTACATGGCACTGGTCGCTGCCCGGCCGGCGCTGTCTTTCGATGGACTGCAGCTTTCCTCCGGACGGCATCTGTTGCCCGACCGTGCGCGTGGTCAGGTTATGGATATCGACATGAGCATGCATATGCACGGCGCGGATCGTGCCGGAATATTCGTACGGGCGACGGCCGATGGCCGCATTGGCACCAGCATTGCGTATGACATGAAAAAGCATGTGCTGGTCATCGACCGGTCACATTCGGGTCTGACTGACTTCTCGCCCAAATTCAGTCAGGAACATATCGTCAATATGCCTGCCCCCACAGGGGAGGTTTCATTGCATGTCATTGTTGACCGCAACTCGGTGGAAGTTCTGTCACGCAATGGTTCGGTTGTCATAACGGATCTTGTCTTTCCGCCTGCCGATGCCGACCGCATCATCGCTTTTTCCGAAAATGGCATGACCGAATTCAGTCATATGAAAATAACGCTTCTGGACCGCGATCAGGAATAGAACCTGTCCTGTCCCGCAGTTGCCCACAGGGTGTACGGACATCCATCAATGCTGGACAGGACCAGTCAATGCCAGTTGGGCTTCCCGATCGTCCGAAATCGCGGATGACAGGTCATCCAGCCTGACCGGCTGTGAATTCAGGAGAATGGAAAAAACATGGTGGACCTGACGCGCATCAGTTGCCGACGCACCGTGGCCCGGACCATGACCGGGCTACTGTTTCTGGCCACCGCGATGACCTGCGGCATCACCGGCAGCCATGCAGGGTCCGTGTCCCATTCCCTGGACCAGATCCAGACCGTTGTCGTAATCTTTGCCGAAAACCGCTCCTTTGATAACCTGTACAATGGTTTCCCGGGTGCCGACACGTTTGCGGGCTGTTAAGCAGCATGGAAACGTGCCTCATCCGGACGGGGGGGGGTACACAGGCAGCCAAAATGACCTGAATAGCCCCTGGCAGGCTGTCGGATAGGCCTCTGCTGTCATGGTGAGTGAGGGGGAGAGGCGACGGGGTTTATGCGGCCGTCAGTCGCGTGATCCTGCGGCAGTTGTATGCGAGGGCGACAAGCGTCCATTCGGTTGCGACGTTGGCGAGGCCACGGAGATGGAAGCGGATGAAGCCCATGCCGCTCTTGATGATGCCGAAAACCGGTTCGACGGTCTGCTTGCGTAAAGGGCCTTTGCCGGGTTCTGTTGCAGCCTGGCCTTCATTTCCAGGCGCCAAGGTTCGGTGATCCGGCGCGACGCCCTGGGTGGCGGTTCTGCCCGGAAGTCATAAGAGCGCCGATCCAAAGGGCGTCCGATGGCGACCAGCGGATCCACGCCGCTGGCCTGCAACGTTCCGATGGCTTTGCCGCTGGCGAAACCCGTGTCGGCGAGGACGGTTCGTGGCAGGCCGATCCTTTTCTCCATGCCCAGGATGGTGGCGGCGAAGCCGGGCGCGTCCGCCGTCGTCGCAACAACTCCAATTTCCAGGACCAACTGGCTACCCTCGGCACAAACCACGGCCTGGGCATTGTAGGCTTGCCGGTATTCATGCGCCTCGGAGCGGCGCATCAGCTTGCTGTCCGGGTCAGTCAGATTGATCTGCCGGTCTGGTGGCGGTTCATCGTCCGGCGCTTTCGGCGGCCGACCGCGCCGTCCCCGCTTCGCATTAAAGGCCGCTTTCCTACGTTCATACTCGGGCCTGGCGGCCTCGCCCTGCTTGCGGGCACCGCTTCCAGCCGCGCGCAGGCTTCATCCAGTTTTGCCTTCAGAACCTCGCGGCGGCCAGTTCGTCCGGCAAGGCCTGATGATCCGTTTCGGTCGCATCTGCTGCCTCTGCCCGCTCCATCAGGGTGGCGATGTCGGTGGCCAGTTTCTCGCGTAGTTCTTTCGCGCGGTCATAACGGATGGAACGGTATTTCGAGGCATTGGCATCGATCTTCGTGCCGTCGATCGACACCGTGCCCAGCCGCATCAACCCCGTCTCGCGTGCCAGTTCCAGCACATGCATGAATGCCGCCTCGATCGCCACGCGGTTGCCGCGCCGGAACGTCGCGATCGTGTCATGGTCAGGATGCAGGTTCGCCACCACAAAGCGCATGCCGATGTCACGATACGTCGCCCGTTCGGTCCGACGCGATGAGAATACGCCGTTCGCATAGGCGTAGATCAGCAGCACCAGCATCAGGCGCGGATGATACTGCGCCTTGCCGCCAGGCCGCCGTGGCACTAAAAATGTCCCTGGCAGCATCCGCTCCACCGCCGCCACGATAAAATGCGCTACATCGTCTGCAGGCAGCCAGAACTTCAGATCCGGCGGCAGAAGATACGGTTGCGACCGGTCAAACAGGATGAAACGGCTCATCCTGAAAACTTACCGCAGATCTCCACAGGCCGTTACCCCAACCCGACAGCCTCCGAACCAGTAAACTGATCACTTTATGGCGGAAAAACATTACCGTACCTAAACAGAATATGCATCGGGCAAAGACAGCGATACGCCCTGATTTTCAGACAGGTTGTTAAGCTCCCATGACCGTCATCTGGATGCGTTATTCATGGAATGCAGGCGAACAGGATGATGCCTTCTTTCTGCTCCAAACGGGATGTCGGTCCTGTCGAAAGCCCTTGCGGGAGGATTTCGTCCCCTATAATCGGATGGGACTGCAGACAGGAGGTCGAATGGCGGATCAGGACAGAAAAAAGAAATTTTCAGGTCGGCCCGACAGTCGCATGTCGGAAGAACTGGACGCCCATATCCTGAAAACCGCCACCCGACTGTTTGGGGAGCAGGGCTACGCGGCCACATCCGTCGAACAGATCGCGGCCGTGGCCAAGGTGGGCAAGCAGACCATCTATCGGCGGCATCCTTCCAAGGAAAACCTGTTCAAGACGGTCATTTCCGAACTGGGAAACAGCTTCCTGCTCGCCGCTTCCCCGTCAGATGAAATGGTTTCCAGCGATCCGCTACAGGCGCTGTACAAAACCATGCGGATGCTGCTTGATCTGATTCTCAGCCCCGAAACACTTTCGCTGAGCCGCACCTTCATCGCGGAAGGGTGGCGTTTTCCGGATTTGGTGAACCATGCCGGTGCCCATATCTTTGATCCACTTGAAAAACTGACGTGCAAGCTCCTGACCGCTGTCTCCAGGGCGGGTCTTCTGAAGGTGGGTTGTGACCTTGAAGAAACCAGCCAGATGCTTGCCACGCTCTGCCTTGGCGGTCCCCACCAGCAGATGCTGTTTGGACGCAGGATCCTGACAACGGCAGAGGAGCGCGACGCCTACCTCGACCACGCCTGGCGTGCCTTCATGACGGGCATACTGGCGGTCCCCGCTTTCAGTCCGTCCGGCAAACGGAGCCGGTAAAAGACACGGTCTGGTTTCTTCTGGCATGCACCCATAGCCGGGACGCAGGCCCTCTGCCCCACCGTTATTTCTGCTTCCTGCCCTGCGGGGCGCTGGTGTCAAATCCGCCCCCGATCGCCCGGTACATGTCAACCGACGCATCAAGGCTGGACAGCAGTGCTGTCGTATGCGCCAGTTCCGCCTGCTGCGCGAGTACCTGTGCGGAAAGCACATCCAGCCTGCTGGAATAGCCGTGTTCCAGCCGCAGCTGCGTCAGTTCCACGGTTTTTTCGGCGGCTGTCTCCCTGTCTCCGTCGCCCTGTTCGCGCTCATGGGCATTGTTCTGTTCCAGCAGGGCGTCATGCACTTCCTTGAAGGCCGCGCGGATACTCTGCTTATACAGGATGATCTGCTCGTTCTTCTCGGCTTTCGCCAGTTTGACGCCGCTTGCCGTGCGGCCAAAATCCATCACCGGCGCCGCCATGGAGGCCGCCAGCGTCCATGACCGCGTGGTGGCGCGATACAGGTTATCGATGTCGATGTTGTTCACCCCTGCCAGACTGGCCAGCGAAATGGTGGGAAAATAGGCCGCGCGCGCAAAGCCGATATTGAAGTTGCTGGCGATCAGCGTCTGTTCATGCATGGCGATGTCGGGCCTGCGTTCCAGCAGGGTGGACGGAATTTCCGGCGGCGTCGCGATGGGGATTGTCAACGCGTCTATGTCCCTGCCCCGCTCCATTGCCTGCCCGATGATCTGCTGGGGCGAGCGGCCCAGCATGACGGCCAGCGCGCTTTCGGCCTTGCCGCGCTGATCCTCCACATCCGGCAGGGCAGCCTGGGCGGCGTCACGCTGCTCGGTTACATTCTGCACCACCAGCGCGTCCACCGCGCCCACCTCATGCTGGCGCTGCACAAGCGCCAGGAGTGCCGTCTGGGTCTCGATGGTCTGTTGCAGAATCTCGCGTTGCCGATCCAGCGCGCGCAGGCTGAAATACAGCTTTGCGGTTGCGGCAGCGATGGACAGCCGGGCGGCCTCGTGTCCGTAACCCGCCGCCTTAACGCCCGCTTTCGCCGCCTTGCTCAGACTGGCATTTTTGCCCCAGAAATCCGCTTCATAATTCAGCATGCCGCCGACGAAGCCCAGGTTGCTCATCTTGTGCGTGACCGGCAGGTCGTCCTTCAGGTGCAGGCGGCCAACGGCATCTGCGCCTGCTACCGAGATGGAAGGCAACTGGTTGGCGAAAGCATATTTATACTGTGCCCGCGCCTGCTGCAGCTTTGATCCGGCCAGCGCAAGGTCATCATTGTTCTTCAGCGCTTCCGCCACCAGCGCGTCCAGAACCGGGTCTCCATAGCTGCGCCACCATTCGCCGCCATCTGGCACGGTAGCGGCCTGCTGCGTGCCCCATTTATCGGGCATGGGCATCCGTGGCCGGTGATAGGCCGGCGCCAGCCATGCGCAGCCCGCCAGCAGCACGGGTAGCAGGAGGATCGGGGTGCGTTTCATCGGGTAGCTCCCTCAACCTGCGGCGGTGGCGTTTCCTTCACCCTGAACCACAACACGTAAAGCGAAGGCAGGAAGATCAGCGTCAGTACCGTCGCCACGGCAAGCCCGCCCATGATGACATCCGCCATCGGCCCCCAGAACACGCTCGATGCAATCGGCAGCATGCCAAGGATGGCCGCGACAGCCGTCAGCATGATGGGGCGGAAGCGGATCCTGGCGGCATTCATCACCGCATCCCATTCCGATTGTCCCAGATCCTTCTCGATCTGGATCTGATGCACCAAAATGACCGAGTTACGGATGATCATGCCAATCAACGCCACCAGTCCCAGCATGGCAATGAACCCCATCGGACGCTGGGTCAGGAACAGCGCGCCGACCACCCCGATCAGGCCGAAGGGCGCAACACTGATGACCAGCGCCAGACGCCTGAAGTCCTGCAACTGGATCATCAGCACGCCCAGCATGACCAGGACCATGAGTGGCACGACGGCAATGACGGATTTCTGGGATCTGGCACTTTCCTCTACCGTGCCACCCACCGCGACATGGTAGCCCGATGGCAGACCCGCGTTGAACGCCGCGATTTTCCGGGCCAGCGTGGCAACGGCCGTATCCGCCTGCACGCCGTCACGGAGCTGCGCCTGTATGGTCAGGGTCGGCAGCCGGTCACGCCGCCAGATCAGGGGATAATCCTCGACGTAAGAGACGCTGGCCACGGTGGACAATGGCACCGTCTGGTCATTGGGCAGGCGGATGTCGAGGTTGCGCAGGTCCTCGATCGACAGACGCTGGGCATGGTTGGCGCGCAGCACGACATCGACCAGATAGATGCTGTCGCGCACCTGTGTCGCCGTAAGCCCGGTCACCGCCGAATTGATGGCCAGCGCAATCGCTCCCGATGACAGGCCCAGACGGTGCGCTTCATCCTGCCGCACGTCGATCTTCAGCTTGCGCGCGGGGTCGCCCCAGTCGAAATTGACCATGTGCAACTGGTTGCTGTCGGCCATGATCTTCGCCACGTCATGCGCGTAATGCCACACCCGGTCCGGGTCGCGGCCCGTGACGCGGTACTGCACCGGCCAGCCCACCGGCGGCCCCAGTTCCAGCGGGAACAGTCCATGCACCACATCGGGCATGTCGCGGCTTAACGCCACGTCCAGTCGCCTGCGCAGCCGGTCGCGCGCCATGGCACTTTTTGCAACAATGACGGTCTGGGTAAAGAAATCATTGGGCAACTGCTCATTAAGCGACAGGTAAAAGCGCACGGCCCCGCGCCCGACATAGGAACTCCAGTGGTCAATATCGGGATCATTGCGCAGGATGCCGTCCAGACGGCGCGACACATCCGCCGTCGCCCTGATCGACGCACCCTGCCGCAGCGAAAGGTCAACCAGCAGTTCCGGCCGGTCGGATGACGGGAAGAACTGTCGCGGCACCAGCGGCGAGAGCGCAATGGCCACGACCAGCGCCGCAAGGCTGGCCAGCACTGTCGCACGCGGTCGACGCATGGTGAACAGCAACGCGCGGCTGAACACGCGCAGCAGCCGCCCTTCCGGCGGGGCATGGGGGGATGCTGCCGGACGCTGCTTAAGGATGGTCACGCCCACCAGGGGCGCCACCAGCACGGCGACGAACCATGATGCGATCAGCGCCATGCCTACCACGGCGAACAGCGAGAACGTGTATTCCCCCGCCACACTTTTCGCGAACCCGACCGGGATGAATCCCGCCACGGTTACAAGGGTTCCGGTCAGCATGGGAAACGCGGTCGAGACATAAGCGTAAGTCGCAGCCCGCGTCAGGCTCCAGCCTTCCTCCAGCTTGCTGACCATGCTCTCCACCGTAATCATGGCGTCATCGACCAGCAGGCCGAGGGCGATGATCAGCGCGCCGAGCGAGACGCGCTGCAGGTCGATGCCGAACAGCTTCATGCACACGAACACCACCGCCAGCACGAAGGGAATGCAGAACGCGACCACCGTGCCCGCGCGGCCACCGAGGCTGAGAAAGCTTATGCCCAGCACGATGGCGATGGCCTCGAACAGGGCTTCGGTAAAATCGCCCACCGCGTCATGCACGACCCTGGGCTGGTTGGCGACCAGATGCGCCTCGATCCCGATGGGCATGCGGGCATGCAGTTCGGCCATTTTCGCCGTGATGTTCTTTTCCAGTTCCAGCACGTTGCCACCGCTGCGCATGGACAGGGCCAGGCCGATCGCGTCATGCCCGCCCACGCGGAACATGGTCTGTGGTGGGTCGGAATAGGTGCGGGTGATGGTGGCAATGTCACCCAGCCGGACCTTGCGGTTGCCTGCATAGACCGTGACATTGGCAATATCCGCGACCGATCCAAACTGCCCGGTGGGCTGGACCTGTATCTGCTCGCGCCCGGTATCGATCACGCCGGATGGCACCGTGGCGTTCTGCGCCAGCAGGGCGGCGGCGATCGTCGCCCCGTTTATGCCCAGCCGGGCCAGGTGGTGGGTGGAGAAATCGACATAGATCTTCTCATCCTGCGCGCCCAGCGTGTCGATCTTGGCGACATCAGGCACATGCAGCAGTTCGTCGCGCACCGTCTCGACATAGTCACGCAGGTCGCGATGGGAAAACCCGTCGGCGGTAAAGCCGTATATGATGCCGTAGGTATCACCGAACTCGTCATCAAAGAACGGGCCGACCGTGCCCTGCGGCAACTGGGCCCTGATATCGCCCACCTTCTTGCGCACCTGGTACCAGATATCGGGCACTTCCGCCTTGGGCGCACCCGACAGCAGGTTGACGAAAATCGTGGTCTTGCCCGCCAGCGTATAGCTTTTGATGTAATCGAGGTCGGGCGTTTCCTGCAGCTTCTTCTCGATGCGCTCGGTCAACTGATGGGTGGTTTCCTCCACCGAGGCACCGGGCAGGAACGCTTCCACCACCATGGTCTTGACGGTAAAGGGCGGGTCTTCATTCCGGCCCAGTCTGAAGTAGGACTGGATGCCCGCAACACCGATCAGGATCATGAAGAACAGGACCAGCGCGCGATGGCGGATGGACCAGTCGGACAGGTTTATGCCCCCCGGCGCGCGTGGCTCAGGGGCGGACATCGGCTTCATCCAGCAGGCTGACCTTTTCTTGCGGATACAGCGCCTGCACGCCCGCTGTCACCACCCTGTCCCCGGCGTTCAGGCCAGATGCGATCACCACATCATCGGTGCCATAGCGTGCGATGGTGACGGGGCGTTGGGATACACGCAGCCTGTCGGGGGCGATGATCCATACGGCAGGTCTGCCATCCTGCATGGTCAGGGCCGCGGGAGGCAGATGGACGGCTGGCGCCGATGGTATGGACAGATGCCCCGTCACCACCGCCCCCAGCGGCATCGTGTCCCGCGTGGCGCGCAGCAGCGCCCTGGTATGATAGGTACGGGTCAGCGGATCGGTATCGGGTGCGATTTCATAGATCGCGGCAGGCGCGCATACCGCAGGGGCCGCGTCCAGACATACCTTCATGGTCATGCCCACGGCCAGACGGGACTGCGCCAGGGCTTCGGGCATGTCGAACTGTGCGTCCAGCCCGTCATTGGCCGCCATGCGCAGCACCGGCTGGCCTGCCGCCACCACCTCCCCCGCTTCCATCAGCCGGTCGGTTACGATGCCGTCCTCCGGGGCCACAAGGCGGGCATAGCCAAGCTGTTCCTGCGCCACGCGTACCTGTGCCTGCGTGGCCTGCACCTGATCCTGCGCGGTTTTGTACCGGCGAACCGCATCATCATAATCATTGCGCGAAATCGCCTGCACCGGCAGCAGGGCCGCGGCGCGCTGCTTCAGGGGGGCAGCCTGTTCCAGCGCCGCTCTTGCCGTGGCGTTTTCCGCCAGCGCGGTGCGCAGGGTCTGCTGCGGCACCGTATCATCCAGCCGCGCCAGCACATCCCCCGCATGCACGATGCTGCCTGCAGAAACCGTACGTTCCGCCACCTTGCCGGGCAGACGGAAGGCGAGATTGATGGACTGATGGGCAGCGACCTGGCCTGTCACGACCTCCCCATTTGCATCGGGAGCAGGTTCGACAATAACGGAGCGGACGGGCCGGACTTCCTCCACCGCCACCTTTTTATGGCATGCGGAGAGCAACAGCAGCAGGCAGAACAGGATCAGGCCCGGAGCGCTACCCGGTTTTTTCACGGCGGGCATGGAGTGCGGGTCCGGCGGAGCACTGTCTTCCCTGTGCAGGACCGGATGAAAAATGGTGGTCAGGAAGAAGGGGGGGTTCACATAGCCCCTGACCTCACTGCCAGTATGTCTGGTTTGCATGGATGCCGACCACCCTCAGTCATTTCCGGAACCCGGCGGCAGAACGCAGCCGTTATGGCCCACATAGACGAGACCGTATCGTATTGCAATGAAGTTCAGGCGCTATTCCCCTGGCGGCAGATGTGCTGGCAACAGGAACAAACAATGATCCTTTTACATTGCGAGACGATACCATCTGGTGGGTGTCCAGCCGGGCCATTTCCCTGGACGGCTTAGCACTACAGTTGCATTTTGTGTCGTGAGTGAGCGCGGATAGCACTGGCCTGATGCGTTCGTCGAAAGACGGACCATCTGAGGATGTGAGAGACGGGTAGTCTGCGTTGTGCAAGTTTTACGACGAGGCGCCTGATCTCCTGAATGGACCAGCGGACAAGGACTGTCGTGTTCTGAGTTGTGTTTTTTTCGGTTTCAGTGAGTTTGCCTGGTAACGGACACTGGCCATGACGGCATAGGCCAGCATGACCAGAGAGACATGCCGATGCCAACCATGCCAGGAGCGGGTCTCGTTATGATCAAGACCAAATTCGTTTTTGGCCGTCTCGAACCCTTCTTCGATCCTCCAGCGCGTCCCTTCAACGTTCACCAGTTCCTGCGTGGTTGTCCCTTTCGGGCTCCAGGTCGTAAAATAGGCAAGGTCCCCGTCAGCGATGTTTCGGCGGATCAACAGGCCACGTGTCCATGGTCCGGCTATAGGGCAGTCAAATTCTTCAGCATCCAGATCAGCAAGCGGAAGATACGCCCAGTCATAAAGTCGCTCACCTTTTGTGCCGTGCCCCGCTGACAGACGACGCCAGGCCTGGTCTGGCAGTCCTGCTGCAATATCTTTCGCCTCTCCGGCAATCAGCGGTTCCGTTGCCCATGATCCGAACCAGTGATTGCCCTTGACCCCAAGCACATATCCAATTCCTGCCCGGCGAAGCGTGCGTTCTACGTCGCCCACGCCATACACGCTGTCTGCTGCAACCCAGCGGAACGGCACACCGGCCTCAATACTTCGCTCAATCATCATCGAGGCTAACGCCGGTTTGGTTGCAAACACCACGTCATCGGGAACGTGGGCCCGCTTCAGACGCTCAGGCTTTGATGTCCAGTCTTTCGGGAGATACAGGGCGCGGTCAATAAAGGCATGCCCCCGTTCCGAAACATAAGCGCCAAACACACCAATCTGGCAGTTCGTGATCTTGCCGGCAGATCCCGTATACTGCCGCCCCACACCGCAGGACGCCTGACCCTTCTTCAGAAAACCGGTCTCATCAATGACCAGCACGCCCTCTTCAGTGCCCAGATGCTCAATCACATAATCCCTGACGACGTCACGAAGGGCATCGGCATCCCAGTGCCCGCGTCCCAGAAGCGCCTGCTGCCGCCATGGACCAGGATCTCCTGCGGCTTCCGCTCGCATCCATCCCGTCTTGCGTGGTTCATTGCCAATCAAAACATCAAGAAAAGCACAGGCCGAATCTACGACACGTTTTTGCGTGAACAGCGGCGCCATCCGATCCTTGGCGGACCGAAGCGAGCGCGCCCATAATTCCAGCGTCTCTTCAACAGACGTACCGCCACTCATCATATCCTGAATCATGGTTACCCATAGATTCAGAACTCAACACAAAATGCAACTGTAGTGTTAGGTTCTGTCTGCATTCAACGTAGCCAGATCATGGCGCATGCGAGGTGGACGAACCCCATGAATGCAGGGAGAGTTTTCTCGCATCGCAAGGCAATCCTGCGGAAACGTTTGAGTTTGTTGAAGAAGCATTCGATCTGATGGCGTTCCTTGTAGAGGCTCCAGTTGATCGGAGGCATGATGGCGCGGCTGGGGTTGGCTTTGATTTGTGCGATTGCCCCGAGGTCATCAGCTATGAAAATGCGTAGTGGGTCAGCGTCGTAAGCGGCATCGGCAATGACATGGCCCACACCCTGCAAGCCGGACAGGAGCGCCTCGGCCTGTGGCCGGTCGCCCCATTGCCCCGGTGTCGGATGAATCCGGAGCGGTAGGCCGATCGCATCGACGACTGCATGCAGTTTGGTCGTCAACCCACCACGTGAACGACCGATGGCGGCAGTTTCAGCCCCCCTTTTGCGCCGGCCGCATCGGCATGGACTTTCGAAATGGTGCTGTCGATCAGGACGTATTCGAAGTCCGGAGTGTCGGCCAGGGCATGGAAAAGCCTTTCCCAGACACCAGAGTGTGACCAGCGTCGAAAACGAGCATGGACAGCGGTCCATTTACCGAACACCTCTGGCAGGTCACGCCAGCGCGCCGCATTGCTGGCCATCCACAAGATCGCATCCACGAACAACCGGTTGTCGACTCCACTCCGCCCAGGCGTTCCGATCCGGCCGGGAAGATGGCCTTCGATCCGGTTCCATTGCTCGTCTGTCAGTGTTCGTCTGCTCAAGGCTCGTCCTCCCTCGACAGCCTTGAATCAGAACTTCAACCCAAAGGGAATCCGTGAATGCAGACACAACCTAACACTACAGTTGCATTTTGTGTTGAGTTCTGAATCTATGGGTAACCATGATTCAGGATATGATGAGTGGCGGTACGTCTGTTGAAGAGACGCTGGAATTATGGGCGCGCTCGCTTCGGTCCGCCAAGGATCGGATGGCGCCGCTGTTCACGCAAAAACGTGTCGTAGATTCGGCCTGTGCTTTTCTTGATGTTTTGATTGGCAATGAACCACGCAAGACGGGATGGATGCGAGCGGAAGCCGCAGGAGATCCTGGTCCATGGCGGCAGCAGGCGCTTCTGGGACGCGGGCACTGGGATGCCGATGCCCTTCGTGACGTCGTCAGGGATTATGTGATTGAGCATCTGGGCACTGAAGAGGGCGTGCTGGTCATTGATGAGACCGGTTTTCTGAAGAAGGGTCAGGCGTCCTGCGGTGTGGGGCGGCAGTATACGGGATCTGCCGGCAAGATCACGAACTGCCAGATTGGTGTGTTTGGCGCTTATGTTTCGGAACGGGGGCATGCCTTTATTGACCGCGCCCTGTATCTCCCGAAAGACTGGACATCAAAGCCTGAGCGTCTGAAGCGGGCCCACGTTCCCGATGACGTGGTGTTTGCAACCAAACCGGCGTTAGCCTCGATGATGATTGAGCGAAGTATTGAGGCCGGTGTGCCGTTCCGCTGGGTTGCAGCAGACAGCGTGTATGGCGTGGGCGACGTAGAACGCACGCTTCGCCGGGCAGGAATTGGATATGTGCTTGGGGTCAAGGGCAATCACTGGTTCGGATCATGGGCAACGGAACCGCTGATTGCCGGAGAGGCGAAAGATATTGCAGCAGGACTGCCAGACCAGGCCTGGCGTCGTCTGTCAGCGGGGCACGGCACAAAAGGTGAGCGACTTTATGACTGGGCGTATCTTCCGCTTGCTGATCTGGATGCTGAAGAATTTGACTGCCCTATAGCCGGACCATGGACACGTGGCCTGTTGATCCGCCGAAACATCGCTGACGGGGACCTTGCCTATTTTACGACCTGGAGCCCGAAAGGGACAACCACGCAGGAACTGGTGAACGTTGAAGGGACGCGCTGGAGGATCGAAGAAGGGTTCGAGACGGCCAAAAACGAATTTGGTCTTGATCATAACGAGACCCGCTCCTGGCATGGTTGGCATCGGCATGTCTCTCTGGTCATGCTGGCCTATGCCGTCATGGCCAGTGTCCGTTACCAGGCAAACTCACTGAAACCGAAAAAAACACAACTCAGAACACGACAGTCCTTGTCCGCTGGTCCATTCAGGAGATCAGGCGCCTCGTCGTAAAACTTGCACAACGCAGACTACCCGTCTCTCACATCCTCAGATGGTCCGTCTTTCGACGAACGCATCAGGCCAGTGCTATCCGCGCTCACTCACGACACAAAATGCAACTGTAGTGCTAAAGTAGCGGTCGGCATGACGACCGCGCACAGACCCGACCATCGTCGATGGTAGTGTGGTTGCGGATGCACGTCACCACGTCCTGCATCAGGACGCGACGGTCATGAGTGTGGAACAGCATATCATTGGTCACGACCGTATGCGATGACCGACATCCGTGAAGTGGTCAGGGTCAGCCCGCATCGCCGAAGAAGTTGACGAGGATCAGGGCGTTAAAGCTCGGTCCGTCAAGCTTGAGGCGCAGATAGTCGCGCCTCTCCACATAATCCCGATGGCAGAAGGTCCGTGCCCATCAGCATGGGCGCGGCAAGATAAAAATATCGCCTTCCTCTCGATGATGTGCCTTCTGGAAACGAGAGATCCTAATCCTGAGCTGGAATTGGCAAATGTAGATCGGCGACGAGTCCTTCCGCCCGCCAAATTCTATCGATCCGGCCGCCGGCAGCCTGAACGATACGGTCCACCATCGCGCTACCAAAACCTCGTCTCTCAGGCGAGGCCGCGATTTTCGGGCCGCCGGTTTCGCTCCAGGTCAGATCAAGCATATCACCGTCTGCCTTCCACCGGATTGTAACATCGCCACCGTCGGTACTGAGTGCCCCGTATTTTACCGAATTGGTTGCAAGTTCATGGAGAAAGAGAGCAAAAGTCGTCATAATCTTGCGGGGTATGGCTGCCTGTCGGCCGCCAATCAGGCATCGATCCCCGTAGGGTTGCAAGACCGAACGGACGAGCGTTTCAAGGTCAGGCTGGCCCGCATCACAGACTCCACTATCGATTCCCGAAAAGACTGCATCGGAAGCCCGGGAAAGAGCGCCCAGCTTCTCACGAAGGATTTGTGTTGCGGTATCCTGCGTATTGCTCCTGACGGCTTCCTTCTCGGCAATGGAAATGAGGCCCGCCACCACAGAAAAAAGGTTCTTGATGCGATGCTGCATCTCGTTGGAAAGCAGCTTCTCCCGATTGATTGACTCTTCCAGTTCCTTTTCCAGCTTCGTTTTCGTGGTCACGTCTCGTGAGACACACAGGATCGAGAGCACACGACCGGACGCATCGACCAGGGGGGTCAGCAGGTTGTCCCAGTACATGAGCCCGTCAGGAGATTCACTCCTTCCCTGGAAGCGCGCGCTATGTCCTTCTGCAGCCTTCTGAAGTGCTTCCTTGCCAAGTTGATGAACGTCTTCCGGCAGCAAGGAGAGCCACGGCATCCCAAATGCTGAATCCTGAGGTACATTCAGCGCAAGACAGCCTGCCCGGTTCATGGTCAGGAGCCTGCCGTCAACAGACAGGACCTTGATGCAATCAAGCGTGGCATCAAGCATCGTCTTCTGCAGGTCGAATAAATGCGGGTCGGTCCCGGAAAGAATATTCGGAAAAACAATACTCGTATAGATTTTGGCAGCGGCTTCCATGTCCCTGACTCCCCTGATTGGAACGCTACCAACTTCGTGGCACTACCGTATTACGATTTCGCCTCCATTGCGGTATCTGTCAATCCGCACTCAAAAATAACTCCCGATCGGCGCGCATATTAACCTTTGATGAATATCCGGGCTGTCTGTTAGAACGCGCGCGGCCTAATTGTTTAGTCCCGGGGTTTGATGGTGTGGCATTTTCACGCGAGTGGAAGGAAGCATTATGGGACAGATACGTCATGGCAGCGCCACGACCACGCACGCGGTGCGAGCAGCAATACAGCGATCGCAGGCTTCGCGCTCTCGGCGCCAAGCGAGGCGTTCGGGATCAATCCAAAAACGGTGGCGAAGTGGCGGAAGCATCAGACTGGCGGGGATCAGAAGACCGGCCCCAGAGAGCCGCGCTCAACGGTCCTGTCCGGGACGGACGAAGCGATGGTCGTGGCTTTTCGTCGGCATGCTTTACTGCCGCTGGACGATTGCCTTTATGCATTGCAGGCCACCATCCCGTATCTGACATGCTCGGCCCTGCATCGCTGTCTTCAGCGTCACGGGATTTCACGCCTGCCTGACAGTGACGGGGACAAACCGAAGCGTCAGCGCTTCAAACGCTACCCGATCGGGTTCTTCCACCTCGACATCGCCGGGGTCCAGACCGCTGAAGGCAAGCAGCATCTTTTCGTCGCCATAGACCGGACAGGCAGGTTTGCGGTGGTGCAACTCGCGGACAAGGCCAACAGAAGAACAGCCCGGGCGTTTCTCGAACATCTTCTGCGTGTCGGGCCCTACCGGATTCATACCATCCTGACCGACAATGGCATCCAGTTCGCCGAGCGGCCTCGTAACTGCGGTATGGCATGGTCACGTTCCATGCGTTTCGACATGATCTGCGAGGCCAACGGGATCGAGCAGCGCCTGACAAAGCCCAATCACCCCTGGACCAATGGCCAGATCGAGCGGACGTGTCGCACGATCAGGGAAGCAGCTGTCAAACGCTTCCATTACGACAGCCATGAGCAGTTGAGGACTCACCTCAATGATTTCATAGCCGCCTATAATTTTGGATGAAGGCTCAAGACCCTCAAAGGTCTCATGCCCTATGAATACATCTGCAGGATCTGGACTTCAGAGCCAGAAAGATTCATCATCAATCCAACCCATCAAACCCCGGGACCAAACAACCAGGGCACTCCGCGCAATACGTGATGCCAATGTCCAGCTGCTTTATATTCAGCTTTCCAACGATCTCTGTGTTGGACAGAACCAGAACGTCACATACAAAATCCCCGATATGCTCCTTTACCGCATCCATAAGAAGGGGGATGATGTGAACAGATGTTGGAATAACGCCAAGCTCTTCCTCCATGAGGCGTATGGCGCGCGAGAGAGAAGGCTACGATACGTTGCATGCAACTGCTGCCTTCGAAAAGCTCCTGAACTTATCTATCTCCCGGAGATAGTAAAGCTGCTTGAGAAACATGTCATACTCCACGAATACTGACTGACCAGCAGCCAGCGGACCGGTTCATTTTCCTATGGATGTCATATCGCCCACCATTCCGACATGATCGGAACAGGGGAGCGTCTTTATTTGTTGGGAACGTGAAATACTATCCAGTAAGGCGCTTTCCACCACAGAACAGTGTCTGCTCATCCTGACGCGCAATGGCGACCAGGGTCTGGTTCATCTTTTCCGCAGTAAGGAAGGCACGATATGTTGGGGCCGAAATCGCGACCACAACGGCAATACCTGCCCGCACGGTCTTGAGTGCCATCTCAAATGAATAACGGCTTGTCAGCAGGCAGAAGCCTTCGTGAAAAACGTCCAGGTCACAGGCCCGCGCGCCGATCAGCTTATCCAGCGCATTATGCCGTCCCACATCTTCCCGGATCATGTGAATACTGCCGTTATTATCTGCCCATGCCGCCGCATGGACCATGCGTGTCGCCGCATTCAGCGTCTGCCACCTGCGCAGTTCATGCAATGCCCTGCGTATTGCCGCCACCGACAGGCAGGGACCATCCCCAAGCGGAGTTGCGGCCACAGCATCATATGCCGGTACCGTCTCGCTCCCGCATATGCCGCAGCTTGAATGACCCGTCTGCATGCGGACATTACGGCGCATGAGTTGCGTCAGTGCCCTGCCTTTTATAAAAATATCAAGGGTCAGGCCGTCTTCTGCCTCTACAACATTCACCGAACGGATATCTGCAACTGAACTGACAATCTGTTCTGTTATACAGTATCCATAAGCGAAATCTTTCAGATCCGCCGGTGTCATCATCATCGTGCCATACGGAAAAATCCCGTTGAACATGAGACCGACCGGCACTTCCTCTGCCACATTCAGGCTGAATTTCTCATCTGGACGGGACAGGCCGCTGACATCTAACGGATAAAAAAGAGCGGACATCACGGCATCCTCATGCATCCAGACAGGCACTGTTCAATGGTCAGAGGGTGTGGCACGGCACCCAGCCGGTTACACCGTTCGCGTAATGCTCGTTTTGCCAGACCGGAACATGCTGTCTGATTTCATCAGTGATGTAACGACAGGCATTAAAAGCGGCATCGCGGTGTGCTGCGGATACACCAATCCATACCGCTGTTTCACCGACCGGCAGATAGCCAGTCCGGTGCGTGGCGGTTGCATGACGGATGGCAAAATGCTGTTTCGCATCCATCAGGATCACCTGCCCTTCCGTCAGCGCCAGTGGCCCGAAAGCACTGTAATCAATGCCAGAAACGGCCTGACCTTCGTTCGTCTGCCTTACCCGCCCCTCAAAGGAGCAGCCCCCTCCCGCTTCAGGGAGAAGGAGCATCCTGCGCAGTGCACTGATATCCACAGGCGCATCCGCCATGATGAAGTCGCTCATCCGCCTGTCACCGGCGGTATGCAGGCAACGTGATTCCCTTCGGCCAGAGACTGTTCCCATGGAGCGAACGCAGCATTGATCGCAACACGCATACATGCGGGTTCCAGGGCAAAGCCGTATGCATTACGGAGTTCGTCATATAGTGCAGTTGCCGCAAGGGCCTGGGTCTGTCGTATTTCGTACGCCCGTCCTGCCTCATCCTGAAGCTGTGCGAAATACTGTAACTCTATATTGAGCATTTTACTTCCTGTTCAGAAGATCCAAGGCGTTCCAGCACCCGGGCGCGTTCATCAGGCGCGTTTACGTTTTCCAGCGCACCTGTTTTTTTTACTTCAAGAAGGCGGATAGCAGGGCCGCCAAGCATCTGACGCAGCCGTATTGTCTGGTCTGCCTTACGCTTTGCCAGTTCTGCCAGCATCGCGGGCTCCCATATCGTGCAGAGCGGCTCAGGCAGTCCGTCACTTTCACTCAGATAGGCCGTGGCATCCATATCCGCGTTACGTTCATCAACAAGGATGGCAAGCGTTCTGTCATCCAGCATGGGCAGGTCGCAGGCCACGACCAGCCATGCCACATCCGGGTACGCCGTGTGGGCCGACAGCACGCCAAGCATCGGGCCGCCACCCAGCATTTCCTTTATCTCCCGCCTGTCCACAATACATGGATAGGACGCCCGGAGTGGATCATGGCCCTGATCAGGACGTATCGAGACGAAACAGCGTCTGACATGATGGTCCAGCAGGTCAAAAACGCGGGCAAGCTGCGGGCGGCCACCGTAAGGCAGTGCAGCCTTGTCCTGCCCCATGCGGCGACTTTCACCACCAGCAAGGACCAGCCCGTACAGTAATGCTGTCATGGCTTGCGCCCCTGTAAACATTGGGGTCTGCACATGAGATTCACGTCATCCTCCGATATAATGCATTTCGATTTTTTCCTGGGAAAACGTCTTTTTTCCATCGGCCCATAATGCGGGCCGGTGCGTGCGTTCCTCACTATAGCGATCCGTCCGGTGGTGCCAGATCCGTGACAGGGTTGTGCGCAGCCGTTCATCAACTTCGGCATTGCAGGTACTCTGGCGCAGCAGTCCACGCAGATCCGTGCCAGTTGTCGCAAAAAGACAGGCATAAAGCTTCCCATCGGAAGACAGGCGCGCACGGGAACATGTTCCACAGAACGGCTCGCTTACTGATGAGACAAACCCGATTTCTCCCGCACCATCGACGTAGCGATAACGTCGGGCCACTTCGCCGCGATACCGTGGCGGAAGCGGTTCAAGGGGCCAGAGGGCTGCAATACGGGCGCGCAGTTCGCGCGACGGGACGACGTCGGCACGGCCCCACCCGTTACGATTACCCACGTCCATGTATTCGATAAGACGGACTGTCACACCGGCATTCCGAAAGCGCGCCAGAATATCCGGAACGCCCGCGTCATTCACGCCCCGCTGGACCACGGTATTGATCTTGACGCCACCTTCAAACCCGGCGGCACACGCGGCGTTAATGCCCTCCATTACGGTAGACAGGTCCCCCCTGCCGCCGCTCATATAAGCGAACACGGCTGGATCAAGGCTGTCGAGACTGACCGTCACGCGCCGCAGTCCCGCCCGCCGTAATGCTGGCGCAAAACGGGGCAGCAGGACGCCATTGGTTGTCAGGGCGACATCCTCAATGCCCGGCAGGGCGCTCAGGCGACTGACCAGATCGGGCAGGCCGGGCCGCAGGAGGGGCTCGCCACCCGTCAGCCGTATTTTGGTAACGCCCAGTTCGGCCGCCATGCGCGCAACCCGTTCGATTTCGTCAAAATCCAGCCGTTCCCTGGGATCAAGAAACCGGAAGGCCGCGTGATAGGTGGTTTCCGGCATGCAGTAGGGACACCGGAAGTTACACCGGTCCATAACCGAAATGCGCAGATCACGCAGCGGGCGGCCAAGCCTGTCGACAGGCTGCACAGGGCTGACCGACCGGCTGCTGTTATCGTCATCCATGGCCGCCAGCCCTGTCAGCCTGCAATCCGGATTGGCGGTGCGGATGCAACACTTTCCACAACCTTTACCGGAATGGATTTCGCCGCGGGCGTTCCACTGATCCCGTCAAAGTAATCCAGCGGCAGCAGCGGATTCAGTTCCGGGTAGTATCCGGCAATCGCACCACGTGGCATCGGGTAATCCAGCACGTTCAGGCCATCGACATACCGCCTGATCCCGTCATCGCTATAGGTCTCCAGCCCGATCACGTCCCCGTTCACCAGACCGCGCTCCGCCATGTCATCCCTGTTCATGAAGATGACGAGACGGGTATTGTACACGCCGCGATACCGGTCACTATTGCTGTAGATGGTCGTGTTGTA
The DNA here is from genome assembly GCF_043995075.1 of Komagataeibacter diospyri. Classification (NCBI taxonomy): domain Bacteria; kingdom Pseudomonadati; phylum Pseudomonadota; class Alphaproteobacteria; order Acetobacterales; family Acetobacteraceae; genus Komagataeibacter; species Komagataeibacter diospyri. The sequence continues at coordinate 3,410,703 of NZ_CP171836.1, read as the reverse complement.
CTGATCGTGCGAACGAATGGTTGCCAGACGCAACATGGCCGTATCCTTGACCGGAACGTTGACTTCCAGCCCCGGCAGCACAAGGAAATTCGCCTTGCCATTGGGCGTCTGCCATACGCGGCGACGGGGGGGAATATCGAGGTGCAGACCATGCGGATTTTTGATCCTTTCGGAAAAATCCGCATAGATTTCAGGATAGACCTCGGCGATCTTGTCCCGGATCAGGGTGTAATCAACCATATAATCCGCCCACGACGTGCGGGAGTTGGGTAGCGTCGCCATGGCCATGCGGCAGACGATCTCCGTTTCCGGCCGCACATGTTCGGTCACGGGTTCGAACACACCGCGCGATGCCGTGACATTCGCCATGGCGTCCTCAATGGTTACAAACTGCTCGCCTGCTTCCGTGCGGATGATTTCCGAGCGGGCGACAACCGGCAGGATGAGCGCATCCCTGCCATGCACCAGATGTCCCCGGTTCAGCTTGGTCGCCACACCAACCGTCAGGTTGAGGTTGCGCATGGCCGCATAGGAACGGTCCGTATCCGGTACGGCGCGGATGAAATTGCCCCCCATGCCAAAAAACACCCTGGCGGTGCCTGCTTCCATGGCTTCGATCGCTTCCAGCACATGGTGACCATGTTCACGCGGCGGTTCAAACCCGAAGGCATCACGCACGCGGTCCAGGTAAGCATCGGTCGGTTTTTCATCAATGCCAACCGTGCGGTCGCCCTGCACGTTGGAATGTCCACGGATCGGTGCGATCCCGGCGCCGGGTTTGCCGAAATTGCCGCGCAACAGAAGCAGGTTCGCCACCTGCTGCAGCAGGCGCGATCCTTCCTGATGCTGTGTAAGCCCCATGCCGTAACAGATGATCGTGGCGTTGGATTTCATGTAGATATCCGCAATCCTGCGGATCTGGTCCTCGGCTATGCCCGAGATCCGGGTAATATCTTCCCAGCTACACCCCATGACATCAGCACGCAGGGCTTCCATGCCCGCCGTGTGTTCATGGATGAAGTCGAGATCCAGTACCTTCTCGCCACGTGCTTCCGCTTCAAAAAGTGCTCTCATCATGCCCTTGAAGATGGCCAGATCGCCGCCGATGCGCACATGGATGAATTCACTGGAAATCGGGGTCGAACCAAACGTGCCCATCTGCAGCACATCCTGCGGTTCCGTAAAGCGGATCAGCGCGCGCTCCGGCATGGGGTTGATCAGGACAATCGGCACGCCGCGTTTGCGGGCTTCGACCAGATTGGTCATCATACGGGGGGAATTGGTGCCCGTATTCTGCCCTATGACGAAGATCGCTTCGGCATGCTCGAAATCGCTCATGACGATCGTGCCCTTGCCAATACCGATGGCGGGCGGCAGGCCACGGCTGGTCGGCTCGTGGCACATGTTCGAACAGTCGGGGAAATTATTGGTGCCGAATTCGCGCACGAATATTGAATACAGGAACGCGGTCTCGTTCGCCGTGCGGCCCGATGTATAAAACTCAGCCTGATGCGGGTTGTCGAGGGCGCGCAGGTGCTGGCCGATCAGGGCAAATGCGTCATCCCACGCCACCGGCACGTAGCGGTCGCTTTGTGCATCATAGCGCATCGGCTCGGTCAGGCGGCCCTGCATTTCCAACCAGTAATCGCTTTTCTGCATCAGTTCGGTGACGGTGTATTTTTCGAAGAATTCCCGCGTCACACGTCCCTTTGTTGCCTCATGCGCCAGCGCCTTGGCCCCGTTTTCACAGAACTCCAGCGTTTTGCGATGGTCGGGATCAGGGAAGGCGCAACTGGGACATTTGAAGCCACCCGGCTGATTCATGGACAGCAGCCCGCGTGATCCCTTGACCAGCACGCTCTGTTCCATCAGCACTTTCGCGGTCGCCCCTGCCGCACCCCATCCCCCTGCCGGATGATGATAGGGTTTGTATTCAGGCGTTTTCTCGTTGCTCATGATCTCGACCCCATTGGCTGTATTCAGTTGGGCAGGCGTGTGTGGGCACGCGATACGGCTGTCGAACTGGAGAAAGCACCCGCATCATGCAGCAGGCCGAACTCCCGCATTGCCGGCACGAAGTTTTCGTTTTCATGCTTCGAGCGGGCAAGCTTCACCAGGGCAAATCGCTGGAGCGGCAGCAGGGTTGCCCATTGCGCGGCCGTAGGCGGCGCTATGCCATCAGCCTGCGCCTGGGTCTTTACCGCATCCGGCATCCTGCCCGCGTCACGCCAGGCCTCGAGCCCACGGGTTGCAAGCGGGCGCAACGGCTCGTCACTGCGGGTTGCGATCAGGTGGGCCACCAGTGCGCGATAGGCGGCCTGTTCGGACACGGTTTCGCACGGCAGGTCGGCCAGCTGGCCCCTTTCTTCGCGTGTAAACCGGCTCCACTGGCGCAGGCTCAGTTTGATGCCGACGATGTCAAGCTTCTGGCGGGCGATCATCGGAATGCACCGCAGAGACCCTGCAAAATCACGTTCAAAGTCAAAAAGCATTGGACCAGATCCCTTATTGGAGGGAGGGGAATGTCGGGCGGCCATGCCGCCCGGTTTACCTGGGAACGATCAGGTGAAGCAGGGACGCTGCCCCGAAAAACACCGTGGTGCTCAGCGACCAGATCGCAACAAACCATGCGATCCGTACACCGGTGCGCGGTGGTGCATCATCTCCGTTCCCGCGGACAATTTCAGTGATACCCATCGGTTTCCGTCACCTTTCCGCGAAAGACGTGGTAGGAATAGATCGTGTAGGTCAGGATGATCGGCAGCAGGATGGCGGTGCCGATTAACTGGAAGAACTGGCTGGAGGGCGGGGACGACACATCCCACAGCGTCAGGCCCGGCGGCACGGCATAAGGCCATACCGTAATCCCCAGCCCGGACAGGCACAGGAAGAACCACCCCAAGGCGCACAGGAACGGCCCCCTGGAGTGCCCCCTGCGCAGCCCCATGACAAACAGGGCACCCAGTACGACAACCAGAACCGGCACGGGAGCAACAAACGCAATGTTCGGCCAGTCAGTCCAGCGGCGCAGGTACGGTGCATGCAGCAGCGGCGTCCACAGGCTGACCGCCACAATGCCGATGAACAGACCCACAGCCAGCCGGGCGGCCCAGCGGCGGCAGGATTCCTCCAGCACGCCGGTTGTGCGCCAGATCAGCCACGTTGCCCCCAGCAGGGCGTAACCGCACATGACGGACAGGCCACACAGGATGCTGAACGGCGTCAGCCAGTCGAGCGGGCCACCGGCAAAGGCGCCATCAACAACTTTGATCCCCTGCACCACGCCACCGAGGATCGCGCCCTGACAGAAGGCGGCGATAGCAGAGCCTGCCATGAACCCGGCATTCCACATGCCTTCCCGTCCCGTGCCGCGCGTCATGACACGGAACTCAAACGCCACGCCGCGGAAGATCAGCGCCAGCAGCATCAATACGATCGGCAGGTAGAAAGCTGGCAGCAGGGTGGCATAGGCACCGGGGAAAACCCCGTAAAGCACCGCCCCACCCAGCACCATCCACGTCTCGTTCCCATCCCAGACGGGGGCGATGGTGTTGACCATCACATCCCGGCGGTCTGGATGGCGTTCGAGCGCGAAGAGCATCCCGATGCCAAGGTCAAAGCCGTCAAGGACGACATAGATCGAAATGGCGGCGACCAGTATGACGGCCCACACGATGGGGAGCCAGTATGCGAAGTCCATCATGCCTCAGGCTCCTTTGCCAGCAGAAGGGTCAATCACACCCGGATGCATGCGGGCTGCCAGAATCTCGGTAGCGTGCCCGGGCGGGGTATCATGCTCGCCTTCCTGCGGCGCCCGCCCCAGCATGCGGACCAGAATGCCCAGACCTGATCCGAACACGAGCACGTAGACCACCACGAACGCTGTCATCGAAAACGCCATGGAGGACAGGGCAACCGGTGATACGCTGTCAGACGTGCGCAGCAGGCCGTAGACCGTCCATGGCTGGCGCCCTACTTCCGTCGTAACCCAGCCACACAGCAGCGCGAGGAATCCTGCGGGCGCCATGCATAGCGCGACACGGTGGAAAACCGGGTTGGTGAACAGCGTGCTGTTCCGCCGCAGCCACAGCGACCATAATCCGACCAGCATCATCAGCATGCCCAGGGCGACCATGATGCGGAAAGAGAAGAAGATGACCGGTGAAGGCGGCCGCTGGTCACGGGGAAAATCCTTCATGCCGGGCACCTTGCCATTCAGGCTGTGTGTCAGGATCAGCGACCCGGCCAGTGGCAGTCTGATGGCATAATCCGTATGTTCGGTCTTCATGTTGGGAATGCCGAACAGCAGTTCGGGCGCATGATCTTCCGATACCCAGTCCCCTTCCATCGCCGCAATCTTCACCGGCTGATATTTGAGCGTGTTCAGGCCATGCGCATCGCCCGCCAGGATCTGCAGAGGGGCGACAATTGCAGCCATCCACATGGCCATGGAGAACATGACCCGCACCGGCTCGCTGGAGATCTTTCCTGCTTTGCGGGCCTTCAGCATGTGCCATGCCCCCGTCGCCCCCACGATGAAGGCGACGGACAGGAACGCCGCCAGCCCCATATGCACCAGACGGAACGGAAAGGACGGATTGAAGATGATGGCCAGCCAGTCGGCGGGCATGAACCGCCCGGTAACCGGGTCGATGGTGTAACCGCGCGGGGTCTGCATCCATGAATTGGATGACAGGATCCACGTCATGGAAATCAGGGTGCCGACCGATACGCAGCACGTGGCGGCAAAATGCAGTTTGCGCCCCACCTTGTTCATGCCAAACAGCATGACGCCAAGGAAGCCTGCCTCCAGAAAGAAGGCGGTCATGACTTCATAGGACAGAAGCACGCCCGTAATCGGCCCGGCCTTTTTGGAAAAGATCGACCAGTTGGTGCCGAATTCATACGACATGACCAGTCCCGAGACGACGCCCATGCCAAAGACAATGGAGAACACCTTGATCCAGTATCGGTAAAGATCAAGGAATACGGGGCGTCCGGTCCTGAGCCACAGCCCTTCCAGCACCGCCAGATAGGCCGCCAGCCCGATTGAAAAGGCTGGAAAGATGATATGGACGCCTACGGTAAAGGCGAACTGAAAGCGCGCCAGAAGAAGCGCCGGGTCATGTGCGTACTGCATCGATACTTCCAAAACTTATGGCGAGAGGAATAAAAAATTATAAAGAACTTCTCGGCATAGTGGCCCCGCAAGCAATGGACCGGCCTGAAAGACGGATACATGCTTCGGTGTCTTGGAAATGATAGTAGATCAATCAGACGTATGACGTCCAAGAGAGATTATACATAAGATCATAAGCGGCGTTTATAATCGTAGCATTGGAAGGTTTTGTATAGTTATAGATGAATATAGACAATCGAAAAATATTAATAATCAATCACAGAATATTTGGCGGATATCCCCTGTTTTTAAGCAGAGGATGATTTTCCCGTATAACCTGCTCATGCATTCCAGACATAATGTGGGCTAGCCAGACCTGGTCCGAGTCTGTTGTGTCTGCATCCCTGATCATATAAAATTGAATACGAAAGCCTGTTTGATAGCGTCAAACATAATCTGGCTGTTTTGTTCCGATCTGCCCCTTTAAAAAGTTAGGGCATGTCGTCAGTTGATTCCAATGATAGCGGGGACAAGTTGCACTGCTGCGATGAAGATTGATTGCAGCTTATCATAGCGTGTTGCAATGCCTCTGAACTGCTTCAGTCTGCCGAAGAAGCGTTCAATGATGTTTTGTTTTTTATAAAGCAAGAACATAATTTTCCGGGAATTGCGTCGGTTTTTCCTTTGACGCGATAACGGTGTGATCTACCGCTATTCAAGCTTTTCAATGAGCGGAACGGCATCATAAACCTTGTCGGCGATGAAGGTCCCGGGATCGTCCGATGGCCTGATCTACGCCCACTTTTTACGGGCAACTGCGCTGTGCTGATGTGCACGGACAATCATGCTGTCAGTCAGCATGTATGCATTATCGCGATCGGCGGGCAGATGCCGGAAAATCCGTTCGATCACGCCACTTGCGCACCAGCGGCCCAGTCGTCTGTGAACATTCTTCCAATCACCAAAACGGGCAGACAGGCCACGCCAGGGCTTCAGGAATTTCGGTATCAGATATTGAGGAAATACTGGTCATGGCACACCATGTTTTTTACAGAGAAAACTGAGTCAGATGTGCACAGGCCCGTTCAGCCAGATGTTCCTGTGGGGCGTTGACATCAAGAACCATGACCACTTCCTCATGCATGTCGGGTTCCTCCAGCGTGGCGAACTGGCTGTCCAGCATGGCAACCGGCATGAAATGGCCGGTGCGCTGGTACAGGCGGGGCATGATGTCCTCCCTGCTGCCCTTGAGATAGACAAAACAGACATCCGCGCTGTCGCCGCCAATCTGCCTACGGTAACTACGCTTGAGTGATGAACACGTCACGATGCCACACTGGCCTGCATCCCGCCATGACTGTATCCGGCCAGCAATAAGATCAAGCCATGGCGTACGATCCGTATCGGTCAACGGAATGCCGTTGCTCATTCGGGCAATATTGGCGGGTGGATGCAGGTCGTCCCCTTCGATAAGGGGCCAGGCCATCCGTTCAGCCATCAGTTGGGCAAGTGTACTTTTGCCACAACCTGACACGCCCATAACAATCAGCACACACGGTCGTCCTGCTTCACCAAATCTACGTGAGAGTGATACCGTCTTCTGCCCAGTATCATACATTGCGCATCCTACCGAATATCATCATGAGAAAATGGTCAGCTTTTGTCTTTCTGAACAGAAAACGGAGAGGCAAGTAATCGTTCCTCAGCCAGTTGACGTTCAAGGCCGCCCCACCCTGACAGAAACGGGATAAATAAATCCAGTAAAATAGTAGCGTACAGACATTCATGAAATACTGACCGGTCCCGTAATCGATACAGACGCTTCAGGCTGGACAATATTCAGGCTACCATGCGCACAGCACTGGATCTACGCGCACGGTTTGTCCGGCTCTATCGCGCCTGTCTGCTATGGCAGGAACATATCGCAGCGCCACCGGTCGGCGCGACTGCGCCATCTCGTGCCAGACAGAACAACGCTTTCGATCGGATGCAGTTTCTGCGTGACTATTTTGATGAGGCCGACCGTGCGACAAAACAGCAGTTCGAGATGATACGACTGGATTAATGGAAACCCGTGGGAACAGCTTTCCCACCATCTTCTGGACCATCATCGCATAACACAGGCAAGCCGATCTCAACCTCAGGTCGTGCCTCTCCCATGCCGCCATGTAACTGATCCGTCCACCAGCGGCCTGAGGAGTTGTCCGCACATCCTCCACCAGCGATTGAAACGATGACTGACATTGTCATGCTGGAAACCAGACCGTCTGCTGTCTCGTTAGAGCGAGCGCGGCCTTATCTTTTTTGCCATGCACTATCCAACGCTGTCATGTCGTCTCAAAAAAACAGAAAAATGGCCTGCCCTCCATACGAAACGGCGGCCCTGTTACAGGCGGGGAGCATTCTGAACGTGTATACTGAAGCGAGTCATGAAAATATTGGTTCCTGCCTGACCGAGGCACTTGTTATCCATGCACCGCATGACCTGAGGCTGGACCCAGCGCCCCTGCCCCAACCCGGCCCTGATGAAGTGCGGGTGAATATGGCCTGGGGCGGCATATGTGGTTCGGACCTGCATTATTTTTCTCATGGGGGTGTCGGTGCATCCGTACTGCACGCCCCCATGGTTCTGGGGCATGAAGTCTCGGGCACCATTGACGCGCTGGGCCGCGATGTGAAAGGCTTTTCCGTAGGCGAGGCCGTGGCCATTCACCCGGCGCGGCCCTGTGGCCACTGCCCCGAATGTATGCGCGAACAGCGCAACCTGTGTCGCAACATGCATTTTCTGGGAAGTGCCGCACGTGATCCCCATACCGATGGCGGCTTTCGCCGGGCGATGACAGTCAAGGCGGCACAGCTCCATTCCCTTCCCCCCGGCCTGACTCTCCGCCACGCCTGTCTTGCCGAACCTTTATCCGTGGCCCTGCATGCCATTGCGCGCGCGGGCGATGTGCACGGTCGTAGCGTGATGGTGCAGGGTGCAGGACCAATCGGGCTGTTAATCGTAGCGGGGCTGGTGCATCACGGGGCAAAACGGATTGTTGCAACCGACCTGGAAGATTTTCCACTCCAGTGCGCAACCCGGCTGGGCGCAAGCAGGTGCTACAACACCCGCCATGCCGCAGTGGAGGAAGAATTCGATATCCTGTTTGAGGCCACAGGCGTGCCAGCCGCCCTGCCTGCAGCCATAGCCCGCACACGGCGGGGTGGCATGATGGTACAGGTTGGCATGTTCCCGCCAGGGGACATACCCGTGCCGATTGCCCAGATCATCAACCGTGAACTCGATTTCAGGGGCACCTTCCGTTTTGACACGGAATTCGATGCAGCCCTTGCCCTACTGGCCGAACGGCCCGAAATTGCTGATATTCTGGTCACCCAGCAGTTTCCCCTGCGTGAATTTGCCGCAGCCTTCGCCCTGGCGCCAGACCGCAGGCAGGCAGCCAAGATCCTGCTGTCCCTGAGCAGTTGAAGGAACGCTGCCCATTTCTGCCCGACCTTATCGACAGGAATGGGCAAGAAGTCCGGCTTCCATTTACACGGAAACGGTTATGCCCCCGTCAACCATGAGCACATGCCCGTTGACAAAGCTTGAAGCATCGGAAGACAGAAAGACAGCCGCCCCGACAAGTTCCTCCACATTCCCCCACCGGCCGGCAGGCGTGCGCTGGCACAGCCACTGTGTGAATGCCTGATCCGCCACGAGCTTTTCATTCATTTCCGTTTTAAAATAACCCGGCGCAAGCCCGTTGACCTGCAGGCCGTGACGGGCCCAGTCCGTTGCCATCCCTCTGGTCAGGTTTTTGACCGCCCCCTTGGTGGCGGTATAGGGCGCGATTCCTGGGCGTGCCAGTTCGCTCTGTACCGAACAGATATTGACGATCTTCCCTCGCCCACGCGGCAACATATGCTTTGCTACGGCCTGCCCCACAAAGAAAACCGCGTTAAGGTTCGTCGCGATCAGGGCATCCCAGTCTGCCCGGCTGAACTGGTCCAGCGGCGCACGGCGCTGGATACCCGCATTGTTGATCAGGATGTCAATTGGCCCGTATTCGCTCTCTATCTTTTCAACCCCCGCAATGACGGCATCCTGATCAGTCACGTCAAAGGGCGCGATCGCGGCATCCACCCCTTCGCGTTCCAGCATGGCGCGGGCGGCCTCCAGTGGTTCGGGGTGGCGGCCATTCAGCACAATTTCTGCCCCATACCGGCCAAGGCCACGCGCGAGGGTCAGGCCAATGCCACGGGAGGCTCCGGTCACAAGCGCCCGCCTTCCGGCAAGTGAAAAAAGGGTATCATCCCGCATGAGAATGTCCGTCTGTGTTATCAGGACTCTGATCATAGCAGGACCGCGCGCCAATACCCTTACACGTCTGCGCGTGCGGCTGGACAATCGTGCCGCAGGCCCGTTGCCCTGTATGGAAAGCTACGCGATCACGACGGGTAATTTATCACCCCGATGGGCTGTTCCATGCGATCTGTCGGGATCACGCGGGCCACCATCAGGATCGGGATGGCCAATATCGTCTGTAATATGCGATGCTTCCTGTTCCTCGACTGAATCAGCGCAGCCGCTTGATAGCCTGAAGGGGAGAAATATTCACCCTACTTAAAAAGTAGATTGAGGAACGCCCCTGGGAGCCTCAAACCAGCCAGCACGACATCATTCAGCAGTTCCTCATCCTTTTGGCCTGTGCCAGACATTGTGCATTGCACAATTTATAAAAAATCTGGCTGTAAAAGGCATGTATATCTTCAGTTTCGATGTTTATTTTTATTTCATCCCCTGCCGCAGGCATCAGAACAATTATAGTACAAAAGATGTTTTCATAACATTTTCTTTATGCCCTGACCTTCCCGTCAACCGCAGGCGTTAGGCATTGTGTCAAACCATGGGAGTATTGATGGGATGAGCGCGGCATTTGCCATCTCTCTTGCGGTAACGGCAATTCTGGCCGTTATTGTTCTGATTGCCCGGTTCCGTCTGAACCCTTTCATTGTTCTTTTCATCGTATCCATAGCCCTTGCCCTTTTTGCAGGCATGCCGGCAGATCATGTCGTTGCGTCCTTTGAAAATGGCGCGGGCCATGTGCTCGGCCATGTTGGCACCGTCATCGCGCTTGGCACCATGCTGGGCAAGATGCTGGCGGAATCCGGCGGGGCGGACCGTATTGCACTGACCATCTCCGGGTTCGCGGGGCGCGAACGGGTGGACTGGGCCATGATGGTGATTGGCCTGCTGATTGGCCTGCCGGTGTTTTTTGAGGTGGGCTTCGTCCTGCTCATTCCACTGGTATTCGTGCTGGCTGACCGCACCAATATGCCCCTGCTGCGGGTGGCGCTGCCCATGGGGGCAGCGCTGTCGGTCACGCATGCGCTTATTCCGCCGCATCCGGCAGCGTTGCTGGCCCTTAGCGCGTATCACGCCAATATCGGCCATACGATCATGCTGGGTATCATAATCGGCACACCCATCGCAGTGATTGCCGGGCCGGTCTTTGGCCGCTTTGCCTCTGCCCGCGTGTCGCTGACCGGGGTAAACCCGCTGGCGGAACAGTTCGTTAAACACGAACCGGCGGCCAATATGCCGAGCTTTTTCCTGACGGTTTTTACCATCCTTTCGCCAGTTGTCCTGATGCTGGTCGGGTCGATGGCCGACCGGATCACGACGGTACAGGGTACGGCCAATACCGTGCTGCATTTCGTGGGCAATACGGACATAGCACTTGCGCTGGCAACGCTGCTGTCCTTTTACGTGCTGGGGGTGGCGCAGGGATTTTCGGCTACCACCATCCTGCGCTTTACCAACGAATGCCTTGGTCCTACGGCGCTTATCATGCTGCTGATCGGCGCGGGCGGCGGCTTTGGCCGGGTGCTGATTGACAGCGGGGTATCGCGCGCCATTACCGATGCGGCCCTTGGCGCCCATATGCCGCTGCTGGTGCTGGCATGGGTTCTGGCGGCCATCGTACGTGTGGCGTGCGGATCATCCACCGTGGCGATGGCGACGGCGTCCGGCATTGTCGCCCCCATCCTGGAACATAGCACCGGGGTTTCACCCGAACTTATGGTGCTGGTGACCGGGGCGGGATCGGTTGCCTTCGGCCCGATGAATGATGCCGGTTTCTGGCAGATCAAGGAATATCTGGGCCTGACCGTACCGCAGACCATCAAGACATGGTCGGTCCTGGAAACGCTGATTGCTGTATGCGGGCTGGTCTTCTGTCTGATCGCTTCCATTTTCGTGCATTGAAGGGACGGATCATGCTGTTTCCAGATACCGCAATGCCCGTGCATGCGCGCAACATCGCGCAGACGGCGCTGCAGACGGTCACCCTTGCGCTGGGCTGCCTGCTGTACGGGGCCATGCCCGCAGGGGCACAGGTCATGGATCGCGACATCGGATCGGCCCCCAGCCTGCTGGTGTCGCGCCCGCTGCCAAAGCATGACTCGCACAAGACATGGGTGCCGCCGTTTTCCCAACCCGAAGCGGTAGCTTCCAACCCCGTGTCAAAATGGCTGCGCCGTCGCGGCATCAACTTCCTTGTGGACAATACCAATGAATTCGCGGGTGCGATCACGCCGCCCACGCGGGGTAGCACGCCGGGGTTCAGCAATTACAAGCAGGGGGCCAGCAATGCCGGGCAGTACGCCATGCAGCTGGACGTGGACTGGGACAAGCTGGTGGGCTGGCACGGGTTCGCCACCCATATGATAACCGTGGGCCGATACGGCACGACCGCCAACCGCATGTTCGGCGACTGGCTGAACCATGCATCCGAAGATTACGGCGGCGGCGGCAACGTGGTGGTCCATCTTGTCTATGCCTATGGGGAGGAAACGCTTCTGGGCGGACGGCTGGCGATTGCCGCCGGGCGCATGGCCGAAATATCGGATTTCGCGGCCAGCCCCCTGTTCTGCAACTTCCAAAACGGCAGTTTCTGCGGACGGCCCAAGGGCATTACCGACACCAATTACGACGCGGGCTACCCAGCGGGCACATGGGGGTTCCGCGTGCGTGGCCGTCCTGCCCGGTCGGTTTACGTGCAGACCGGCCTGTACCCGATTGAAGACGGGATTTACCAGGTGTACCAGCACCGCACCGGGTTCAAGTTCAATGGCGCAAACATCATCGGTTATGCCGCGCCGATCGAAACCGCGTGGGAACCCGTGTTCCGCCATGGCACCCTGCCGGGGCATTACAAATTCGGCGCACAGCTGTTCAGCACGCCGCAGAACGACAATTACCTTGACGTAGCCGGCGCGCCCTACGCGCTGACGGGCCGCAAGCAGAGAAAGCATGGCGCGTCATGGTCCACATGGGTCATGTTCGACCAGCGCCTGCTGCATTACCATGACAAGGATTCCGGCCTGACCGCGCTGTCTGGCGCGATATATAACGACCCGCGCACGTCGCTGCGCAAATACCTTGTATATGCGGCGCTGATCAATCGCGGTTACTTCCGCGCACGTCCGTATGACACGATGGGCTTTGCCCTGACCTATACACGGATTGCCGATGGCGTAACGATGACAGAACAGGACATGATCGACACCGGCAACAGAAGCAGCCTACCCAACCATGCAACCGGCGTACAGCGTGATACGGTCGTCATGGAAGCGAACTACGCGATACATGTCATGCCGGGCGTTATCTTCACCCCACTGTTCGAATACTATATTCACCCCAATGCCCAATCCAACCTGCGTGATGCAGCCTTGTTGGGATTCAAAAGCCACATCCAGTTGATGTAAAGCTGAATAGATTACACACTAGCACTACAGTTGTTTTTTGATGAGAGAGATATATAAGCTTTGGCCTGATATGTTCTTCTAAATCGTGACCAGTATGGCGTGATCTTGAATGGCAAACCAGACTGTATGTTCCGTCGGTCCCTGCGTCAGTCCTCTCCTGCTGGTTCTGTCCGTATCCTGTACCGTGGCCATTACCGGCCCCCGCGTTCCGAGGGAACGCGGGGTTGCGGTCAGGTTAGATCCTGCCCTTCAGCCGAATGTCGCCTGACGAAGCACCGACCAGGACCGGACGTGTCCCTGGCACCTTGCGCCATGCATGGTCATGCGTGGACCAGTACTGCAGGGCACGGGGGGCTACATGCAGCGTAATATCCCGGCTTTCCCCGACATCAAGATGCACCCTGTCAAAAGCGACAAGGCTTCTTACGGCAAGATCGGCACCAGGCACAGGCGCCCCTGGGGCGTCGATATAGACCTGAGGCACTTCATCACCTGCGGCCCCGCCGCTGTTCCTGATCCTGAACCGGACGTCCAGGCCACCTGCATTACTGGCATCAACATGCAGCCGCGAATAGGCGAAACGGCTGTAGGACAGGCCATGCCCAAACGGGAACAGGGGCTTGCGACCGGATTTAAGGAAGGCGCGATAGCCAATATTCACCCCTTCCGAGAACATGGTCTTTCCGTCCTGTCCCGTGCCGGAGCGCTCCTTGTGCATCGGGTCGGTTGCCGGATAATCGCTTAGTTGCCTGCCCCATGTAACGGGCAGACGGCCAGCAGGATTGACCTGTCCCGTCAGGACCCTGGCGGCGGCAACGCCACCCCGATCGCCTGACCACCACATTTCCATCACGGCCGCGGCCTTATCAAGCCAGGGCAGCGCCACGGGCTGGCTTGTATTGAGCATGATGACCGTATTGGGATTAACGGCCAGAACGGCCTCCGCCAGTTCATTCTGCCCACCCGGCAGCTGGAATGGCGGCTGGCCCCGGCTCCACAGGAAAAGGATAACCTTACGTGCATGCCGGGCGACATCAACCGCATGATCCCGGTCCGCCCGGCGTGTTGCCGGCGTTGCCCATGCCAGCCTCAGCCTTTCGGGGGTGCCGGAATCATCAGGTACGGCATGGATCACAACCTTATGCCTGCCGGCGGTCAGCCTGACCGGCACACGCACGTTGTCCAGTCCGTCCGTGCCCGGTAGCAGGTTATCCTGATTGGGTTCGACAATATCCCCGTGCAGGCCGCCTTTCAGGGCATGGGTGCCGCCGATGCGCGCGCCATCCACGATAATGTCGGCCCGCGCACCCAGTACATGCAGGCACAGCCAGTATTCCCCTTCTTCATCAGTCTGGAGGTCACCGCTCCAGTCCATCGTGCTGCCTGCGGGCGCGGTGGTACCCGTAGCTGCGGTCAGGACGGAAAGAGGCGCCTGCCCTGCCTTATGCCCCATGTCCTGTGGCATGGTGCTGATAACATGGTCCGCGGCGATGACGTGGCCATCCATGTCATCCGCAACGGCGGCCTGGATATGGGCCTTCCCTCCCCCGATCTGGCGCAGCGCGGTAACGGGGCTGATTTGATGATCAAGTTCACCCAGTGAACGTTCATTGGGTTTGCCAACCGCAATAACCTGTGAGCCCCCCGGCCCGATAACCGCCAGATCTGTCAGGTCATCAGGTGTGAGCGGCAGCGCATGATGGACATTCCTGAGCAGGACGGCAGATGCAGCACTAGTGCGTTCATTGATGTCGTCAACCTGCCCGGGCGTAAGGCGCGCGCCCGTCCCCTGACCCGTCGTGCCCGGCAACCGACCGAACAGTGCCATTTCAAACAGGACCCGCCCCGCCGCACGGTCGATTTCGACCTGTGTCACCGCCCCGTCGCGCAGGGCATCATACAGGTTTCTGAACTGGTGATTGACGGGAAACAGGACATCCCACTTTACCGGCTCGGGTTGCGGTTCTTCGGGAATGGTCCCTTCAAAGATACGATGCATGGCATCAAAGTCGGGTGGCGGAACATGGTGGGGTGGCGGCGTATTGTCATAATAAGCGGGAATAATGCCCGCAAAGGGATTGGCTGGATTGAGATGCCCCGGCATTTCCATGTCCAGACCCGCCATCAGGCCCAGATTGTCATGCACCGCGCCCCAGTCCGATACGACAAACCCTTTGAAACCCAGCTCATCACGCAGCACATGGTCCATAAGCGCCCTGTTTGCGCAGGCGTAAGGTCCATTGATCATATTATACGCACACATGATCGATGCGACATGGGCGTTGATGGCGGCTTCGAACGGGGCCAGATAGATTTCGTGCAGCGGCTGTTCGTCAATAAAGACATGTTGGCCGTCAGTATCGTAGCCGATGAAATGCTTGGCATCCGCCATGACATTGCGTGACTGGATGCCGCGTATCTCAGCAGCACCGATCATGGACGTCAGGGTCGGGTCCTCGCCAAAAGTATTATAGGCCCGGGAATAGGTGATATCCCGATCTATATTGATGAAAGGCTGCAGGACAACGTCAATATTCAGTCGATTGGCTTCATCCCCAATCAGAACGCCATTATCAAATGCAAGCTTCGGATCGAATGTGGCCGCAACCCCCATTGTCGCGACTTCAGCGACCGACGGTTTGCTCAGCAGCAGTCCCGGCGGTCCGTCCGCCATGCGCAACGCTGGCACATTCAGCCGTTTTACGCCTGGCAGGTAGCCTGCCTCCCCATCATTGTGCGCAGCGGGTTCTTCCGTTCCCCGGATAAGGTTCAGCTTTTCCTGAAGGGTCATCTGCTTCAGCAGGCTGGATGCTATACGGGTCGCCCTGGCGTCCGCATCCTCCCGGTCGGCTGCCTGCGCGGAGTGGAAGGGATTGCAGACCGACAGGGCCAGACAGCAGGCACTCCCATACAGAAGTATTGTGCTGCGTTTTTTCAGGATCCGGGCCAGTCCATGTACTGGCCTGTCTGGCCAGCGCGACGTGAGGGCGGCAAAAATCCGGGTTGGCATGACCATGTACCTGTCCCTTTTTAATATTATACATACCTGCGCCTGACCGGGTTTTCCCGACCAGGCGCATGATACCGTCCCGAAGGATCTGCTACTGCAGGGGGACAGAAGTCCGGTCCGGCGCAGGCTGTGCCCCATGGCGGCAGGACCTTCAGCAGGACACGGACTGTATTGCTGATGGATATGATGTTTTTAGAACTTCATATCTGCGCGGAAGTAATAGAAGCCACCGTTGAAGGCCAGCTGCGACGCATAATAATCATACTTGGTCACGCCATAGGCACGACCCTGTGCCGGCACTTCGGTCGGGTGGGTATTGAAGATGTTGTTCCCGCCAATGGCCAGATGCAGGTTGCGCGTTGCCGCGTAACCGAATTCCAGATCGGTCACCCACCGTGGTTTTGCTTCAAACGGGAAGAACGTATTGACCGACCATGCATTCGGACCCGTTGTATATTGCATTTCGTCGGTAACGGAACCCCAGCGTGTTTCACGCAGCGTTGCGTCAAATCGACCCAGTGACCAGTGTCCGGACATGATGATCTTGCTGCGCGGCGTTGTCGTTGTCAGGAACGCAACCTGCTGGGCATTCAGTACGGGGGTACCGTTACTGTTATAGGACATGTGCGATACACGTGTCCTGTTCAGATTCAGGCCAAGTGACCAGTCAACACGCCCATACTTCTTGAAATCGGTCAGATAGGTCGCAGTAATGTCCAGCCCCTGCGTACGCGTGCTTGCCCCATTGGTGAAGTAGTTGACCGAAACGGCCGAGGGATCGAGGCTGGTCGGCACTGGAATACCGGACAGGTCGATGGCGTTCAGCGCTTCCGCGCCAGAGGCGTACCCCCCTTCCACAATACGATCACGGATATTGATCTGATAGACATCAGCAGCAATATGCAGTTTTTTCAGTGGATTGATAACAATACCGCCGCTAAGGTTGGTAGAGCGTTCCGGCTTGAGCGCCTTGGCGCCCAGTGACCGCGCCGCTGCCGAATTGACGGCCAGCACGCCACTGGCGGCTTCGGGGCTGACATTCAGGTTGGTGAAATTTTCCTCCGCCAGTGTCGGGGCGCGGAATCCGTTGCTGATCGTGCCACGGATCGCAACCCATTTATTGATCTCATAACGGGTGGACACCTTGCCGCTGATCGCATTGCCTACGTCGGAATAATGTTCCAGACGGCCTGCCAGATCGACTTCCCAACCATTGAGCGGCTTGAAGTTTACATCCACATAGCCTGCATAGATATGGCGCCCATGTACGCCGGATGCGACGTCGGGCAGGCCAGGCAATGCCTGTGAACCATTGCCGTAAAGCGACGCGGCATCACCCGCTCCCATCTCGTACTGCTCGTTACGGTTTTCAAACCCGAGCGCCACCGCTACAGGCGCAGCGAAGAATGGCGCCGCGATCGAACGGCGCAAATCGACGTTATTGACCCACTGCGCATTACGGTAATTGCCGATCGAGAAACTGTTGGGGGACGTGCCCGTGGCCTGCAACAGATCCAGGTTGATCGACTGATCCAGACCACTATGGAACCAGTCAGACCCGTACGTACTACTGACATCCCACGAGAAACCAAAGAAGTTGTCCCCCTTGAACCCTGCGGTCACACCCATGTCGTTTTCGTCCGATGTCTGGATCGGGCTGTAACCGTTGGGATAGATTCCAGGATAGCCGCTTGGCATGGTGCGGTAAAATGCCCAGGCCTTCGCATCCCTGTGGGCATAGGTTGCGTTACCGTAAAAAGTTACGTGTTCCGTAAGCGGCAGGTTGAAGTTGACGCCCAGCGCCTCGCGGTCACTGGCCGGAATGCCGAACAGCCGGTCAACCTTGGCGTTATAGCGTGTATCCGTGCCGTCATGATGGGTTGGGTCCTGGTGACGGTAATCAAAGCTGAGCTGCAGGGAACCGCCATGGCCGATCCTGAAGCCCTCATTGAACATGCCGCCCGCGGTAAAGCCCTGATTGTTCCCGTAATTGCCAACAAGGCTCTGGGCGGAAATGCCATGATCCTGTGATTTCAGGATGATGTTGACCACACCGGCAACAGCGTCAGACCCGTACTGGGCGGCCGCGCCATCACGCAGTATCTCGATATGATCGATCATGGACATCGGAATCATATCAAGATCGGTTGGGGTCGATCCCTGCTGTGAACCGGGAGACGCATAGATATTGGCCGTCGGGTGGCGTCTTTTCCCGTTGATCAGGATAAGCGTCTCGTCCGGGTTCAGGCCGCGCAGCGATATGGCATCGGTCAGACCACCTGCCCCGGTGCCGAATGCCGGCGTCGTGACCGACGGCGATGTCACGATCAGCGCATCACGCAGGTTCGTCTGGCCCGTGCGCAGGATCTGCTGCCTGGAGGTCACATCAACCGGGCTCATGCTCTGGTAAAGCTTGCGGTTGGTGGTACGGGTGCCCGTTACGATAAGCTGTTCCGCCTCACCCGAATTACGGGTGGTTTTCTTGTCTTTGGTCTGTGTTTCAGCCGTTGCCGCAGCGTACCCCGGCATGGGGACGGTGGATATTCCTGTCAAAAGGAACAGAAGAAACGGCAGCTTCCTGTTACGCATCCAATTCTCCATCCTGATTACTGTTATGAGAAGCACGCAGATGCCGTGACTTCGAAAAAGGGATTGCCCGGTTGCGTGTAAAAGGCTTGGTCGCGCCGTACCGACCGGGAGTGACGTGGAGCAGAGAAAGTAAGGTATTTCTTCACGTGAATATGGACATATAGTATGAAAAGCTTATGTCTAAGTCAATACGAACTAAGAACGTTTCCCACTAAAAATGCCAGCGGGGCATTTCTGTACATTTAAAATAAAAGCATTTTATTTCAGTAGATTAGACCAACGCGCTAACGGAAAACGTTGCGATATCGAAAATTTGTATCAGGTTATGTTGCAAAAATGCCAGAATAGCTGGCGGGATCAAGACCATCTGGATTTTGGCAAAATATTACTGCACCGATATGTAATATCAATTTGGTTTTGTTCTGGTCCATCTGATTGGATAGCGTGTCAGGTTTAAAATCCAGCCAAAAAACATTACAAAAATGAAATGGATTTTCCCGCGGAAGATTTTTGTTCGGAAACTATAGAAAAATGCCACCTTCATGAAAAAAAGGTGGCACGCAGGACCGTCTGTTATTTATATAAACGTATTGTTCTGAAATAATATCCAGATCCCCATGCCCGGGCGAAGCCATGGGGCTGGATGCGCCGTCGTGACGCGTTACACTACAGCCTTGCCGCCGCCGATAAGAAAACCATTGCCCAGCGGATCATATTTCGAGACCATCAGCTGGGACAGTGCGGTGATCCAGGCGGAACCGGTTACGCGCGGCACAAGATAGGTGCTGCCGTCTTTCCGCTCTTCCTTTACAATCCTGCCCCGATAATGTGTTCCCATGATGCTTTCGTTAACGAAATCATCGCCTACCTTTAACAGACCCTTTGCCACCCTGACCGCCATCCTGGCACATGTGGCAGTGCCGCAGGGCGAGCGGTCAAAGGAGTGGGCACCGGAAACTGGAACATTCAGCCCATCGGCCCCTTCCGCCCGTGGTTCATCGGTCCAGACGATATTGCCCACCGATGGCACGACACCGGTCAGGGGATCGGATAAGGTGGATGTCCGGCCCAGTTCCTGACGGATGAATTTCGCTTTTTCAATCAAGGTATCTATCAGGTCCGGCTGAACCGACAGACCGACACTGGCTGATTCGACAAATCCATAATACTGGCCGCCATAGGCTATTTCCACGGTTGTCTTTTTACCGTGTCCGGTATCGACTTCAACAGAGCCAATATAATATGCTTGGGGAATCTGGAAGGAAACCGCCTGGCATCGGCCGTCCTTTATTTCCACTTCTATCTCCAGGGTGCCCACGGGCGTCAGGAGTGGAAGTTGAAAATGCCCGTCCGTGCCCAGGTCAATCGAGGGGATCAGCGCCAGTTCGCACAGCGTTGTCACAACACCGATCGTGGCGTGTCCGCACATATCCGGATAGCCGTTTGCATCCATGAATACGATCCCGAAGGGCTCACCGGCTGCGCGGGGCGCAATCAGCGCGGCGGCAAACATTGACCGGTGCCCGCGCGGTTCCAGTACCGCCATCCGCCGGACCCAGTCGGCCTGAGTTCTGAAATGATCCCGGGCCGATGTGGGGGAAAGGCCGGCAAGGTTTTCGCCGCTGTCCATAATCACGCGTGTTGTCTGGCCACAGGTATGGGAATCCACAACATGCAGGGTCCTTGCGCCGTCATATGACCCGTTGGGATGAATAAGGCGCGCACTGTAATCTTGCATGTTATTACTCATGTTTTACCTATCCGGGCAGAAGAGAGGAAAAGGAAATATTCACCGGGGTCACAAAAAGCGCGCGGCTTCGTCAGCAGGAAGTCTGCTTCACCGTTCCCACGGAAAAGGTGGACATTTTTCGGCATGTCAGAACCAGCCCGCAGAACGAGATGATGGACACGGCATAAAATATGACAATCACGCCATTAAAGGAGCCGGTCCTGTATAGAATGGCCGTAGAGATCAGGGGAATGAACCCCACGATAACCGACGCGATGGACTGCCCCAGCGCCAGACCGGAAGAGCGTACCTGAACCGGAAACAGCGCCGTCAGCAGGCCGGGCTGGGTACCAATCATGGCGGCATGGAAAATGCCGTTTGTAATGACAAAGGCCGCCATGATGACATAGGGGTTGCCAGTACCGACCGACATGAAAAACGGGTATATGGAAATGGCAGAACACAGGATGCCAAGCCCGTAAACAACCGGTGCGCCCAGCAGGTCGGCCAGCCGCCCGAATATGACCATCATGACCGTATCAGCAGTCATAGAGACAAAAACCGACGCAATCAGGATACTTTCATTCACATGCAGCCACGCGCCGTAAGAGAGCGAGACGGTTGTAGTCATGAGGACATAGATCATCTCGGACAGGATCAGGGTGGACGCAGCCAGAACCGACGTCTTGTAACTGCGGATCACTTCCGTCATGGGGGTCTGGACGCCGTTTTTTTCGGCAACCCGGGCAAATTCGGCCGTATCGCCCACCTTCAGCCGGATCACGACACCCAGCACGACAACCACGATGCTGACCAGAAATGGCAGGCGCCATCCCCAGGTCAGGAACTGATCACCGCTGATGGCGCGGAAAAGGAAAAACAGCCCCGACGAGAGTATGAACCCTACCCCGACCCCTGCCTGGCTCCACGCGCCATAAAACCCCTGCTGCTTCGGGGGAGCGTTTTCAGTCGCCATAAGGATCCCGCCACTCCATTCCCCTCCGGCGGCAAATCCCTGGATCAGGCGCAACGTAATCAGGGCGATGGGGGCGATGATGCCCGCCTGCTGGTAGGTTGGCAGCAGACCGATCAGGAATGTCGCCCCCCCCATCAGTGACAGCGTCCATGTCAGCGTGGTCTTGCGGCCATACCGGTCTCCGACCGAACCGAACACGATTCCGCCCAGAGGCCGTGACACAAAGCCCACTGCATAGCCCACAAAGGCACCGCTGGTGCTGAGTATGGGGTTGCTCAGGGGGAAAAAGGACGGACCAAAGACCAGCGCGGACGCCAGCCCGTACAAAAAGAAATCATAAAATTGCAGCGCATTGCCAATAGATGACGCCAGTATTGGCAAAATGACCTTGAAGTGCCGCAACAGTCCACGTTCCACACTGAATACTCCAGGTATGAGGGCAGTTATATCCGGGAAGAAACCCGTCAGGAACAAGACGGGATGACAGGCTGCAGTGCTGCTTATCGGGTCATGCGGGTGCCTCAAGCCGCCGCTTCCCATCAGCGCAAAGCCGCGTGTCCGGGCTATCCAGGGCGGTGCGGTCCCATAACCGGCAGGTCACGGCCTTGTGCTTCTGGTCCAGTCCTTCACAGTAATTGGTGTATTTACAGACGCGCATGCTGTCAGCACGCCCCTCTCGCGCCTTGAGCAACCAGTCCGGGTCCGCCATGAACTGCCGCGCGCTTGCCACCACATCGCATGTGCCGTCTGCCAGCATCGTTTCCGCCATATCTACGGTATGAACCCCGCCGGCACAGATGACGGGCGTGTCGAAACCGGCGCCACGGAGCTGCGCGCGGATGAAGCGCGATGCCTTTGCATTACGGCCAAACGGCCCGAAGGAATCTGAAATCGCGTGTGGAATGCATTCATATCCGCTTGGGCCGGTATAGGGATAGGCCGCCTCACCTACCCGCGGCTGGAGCGCGTCTTCAAACTTCCCCCCACGGGAGAGCGAGAGAAAATCAAGCCCGCGCGCCGCCAGCCGTCCTGAAAACCAGGCGGCATCTTCTACCGTGCCGCCACCCGCAATGCATTCTTCGGCCAGCAGGCGGCAGCCAACCGTATAGTCCGGAGCGACCCTGCCGCGCACGCTGTCCAGTACGGCTTCCGCCAGCCTTACGCGCCCTTCGCGCGTCTGGCCCCACCCGTCTCCACGCGTGTTCAGCGCCGACAGGAACGAGGCCATGGTATAGGCATGGGCATAATGCAGTTCCACCCCGTCAAAACCGGCATCACGCGCCCGCAGGGCCGCGTTGGCGAACAGGTCGGGCAGGACATCGGGCAGATCCTTTATCCACGGTAGATGCACATCCGTTATCCGCTCCCGCGCCCCGTAATCCAGGGCTTCGCGTTCACGTGGGTCAAGAATGGCCTCCAGCTCGGCGCGGCTCATGTTTTTCAGGCGGTCGCGGATGATCGCGTCGTCCGTCTCGCCCAGCAGTGTCCGGTGGCGGTCGGTTATGACCAGAAAACGCGTCAGGAAACGATCTGGCTCCGGCCTGCGGCGTATGTTCAGGAAATCGATAAGCTGGACGAAAACCTTTGTCTCGCCCCTGCTGGCCTGCCGAATGGTCGCAACCAGTTCCGCCATGCCCGCCACGTATCTGTCATGCGACAGGCGAAGAAGCGGGCCGCTGGGAATATCCCTGATCCCTGCCGCTTCCACCACGATCGCGCCGGGTCGGCCCATGGCGATGCGCCTGTACCATGCAAGGGTGGATGGGGTGACATGACCGTCCTCACTGGCCCGCCAGCTTACGACGGCGGGGTACCAGCTTCTGGTTTTCAGGGCGAACCTGTTGACCGTAACAGGTCTGAACAATGGGGAATCCGCCGCGCCGGCGGAAGCAGCCGGCGCATGGGACTGCCACTGAATTCGGTCCGATGGTTTCCACATCCTGCCCTCTGTCTTTCCTGATCCCATTCATACCCGAAGAACCTCAACATTCATTATAATGTCGTGTTCGTAACAATTGGCGTGGACGTGCCCGTTGCCATGACCTGTTCCCTGTTACGGAATGACGGCAGTCGCCTCGATTTCCACAATGGCCCCGGGCTCAACCAGACGACCAACCTGCACCAGACTCATGACCGGGTAATGCCGTCCCATCGTCTGCCGGTACACAGCTCCCAGCGGACGCAGGCTGGCATTGTAGACGGCTATGTCCGTAACGAACCATGTCATGCGCACCAGATGTTCTGGCATGGCCCCTGCCGTTTCCAGCAGGCAGCAGATGTTCTGCAACGCCTGTTCGCACTGTGCCACGAACCCGTCGCGCATGTCGCCCTGCGGGGTTATTCCGATCTGGCCACCCAGCACCAGCAGCCGCCCGGAGGCGGCAATGGCATGGGAATACCCGCGTGGCGCGGGCCAGCCGTCCGGCAGCAGTATCCTGTGATCCGTTTTTTTTGTAAGACATGAATCCATGTTTGTTTCCACCTGCATGAAATAGAAAAAGTCCTGGCCGGAACGGTCGGGAACGGGCCTACCCCACCTCTCCCCCGGCCACGGGCAGTGCAATGCCGTTGATGGCACCTGCTTCGCGCCCGCACAGGAAGGCAGCCGCCACGGCCACTTCCTCCACGCTGTTCAGGCAGCCACGGGGATTAAAACGGGCGAATTCAGTGCGGATGTCCTCCGCCGGGCGACCACTCTTCCTGACGATGCGTTCCACGCTGTCACGCACCAGATCACTTTCCGTAAAGCCCGGACAGACGGCATTCACGGTTATGCCGTGACGCGCGTATTCAAGCGCCAGCGAACGGGTCAGGCCCAGCAGGGCATGCTTGGCGGTGACATAGGGGGAAACATAGGCATACCCGCGCAGTGCTGCCGTGGAGGCAACATTGACGATGCGTCCGTCCCGTCTTTCCACCATGGATGGCAGCACAAGCTGACACAGCCGCGCCGCCCCCAGCACGTTCAGCCGGAATGCCTGCACGAACGCATCCATGGCCATATCGGCAAAACGGGCGCTGGACGATCCACCGGCGTTGTTGACAAGGACATTGATCGCCCCCGCTTGTGCAACGGCCCTGTGAAAGGCGTCATCCAGTTCCTTTTCGCACGTAATGTCAGACACGACGTAATGATGTGCATCACCCGCATCGACCACCGCCTCAAGCTGCGCTTCCGAGCGGCCAAGAACGGTCACGATATCGCCGCCCTGCGTCATTTTACGGGCAATTTCCCGGCCTATGCCCCTTGAACCGCCTGTAACCAGCACATGCCTTGCACGCATCAAGATTTCATTCCCCTGTCGGTCGGGTGGACCGCATTATTATCTTATATTTAAGATACATTGATATGAAGTATATCTGCAACCGCTTTATGGGCCTCCCCCGCAGGTAGCTGCCTGCGGGGCTGATGACCCTATCAGGTCACTGCATGTCGGCGGGGCCGCGCCCGGATGCGCAACGCCTGCTCCTCGGCAAAATTGCGGCCTTCGTTACGTTCCAGCGCATGTAGTCCGGGCAGGTTGCCGGGGCACAGCCGTGGCATGGGTGCGCCATAACGGGCCGCCGCGCGCAGGATGAGGGCGGTATCAACCAGCATGGGACGACCCAGCGCAACCAGATCCGCACGACCGGCTGCAAGGATGGTATTGGCCTGGTCAACGGTGGAAATATTGCCCACGCACATGACGGGCATCCTGGTTTCCGCCCGGATCTGCTCGGCAAACGGCACCTGGAACATCCGGCCGAACACGGGCCGGGCATCAGGCGTGGTCTGCCCGGTGGACACATCGATCAGGTCACAACCCGCCTGCGCGAACAGTCGCGCCGCCGTCACGACATCGCCTATCGAGATGCCGCCTTCCTGCCAGTCAGTTGCTGAAATACGGACCGCCATGGGACGTTCGGCAGGCCAGGCCGCCCGCACGGCCCGCACCACCTCCAGCGGATAGCGCATGCGGTTTTCGATGCTGCCGCCATATTCGTCGTCCCGGATGTTGGTCAGGGGCGAAAGGAAACTGGCCAGCAGGTATCCGTGGGCACAATGCACCTCGATCATGTCAAAGCCGCAGTTCACGGCCCGCCGGGTCGCGGCAACGTAGTCCGCCGTAATCGCGTTCATGTCATCACGCGTCATGGCGCGGGGCACCGCGCTGTGTGGATGATAGGGCAGAGGTGACGCGGAAATCAGGTCCCAGCCCCCTTCGGCCAGCGGCTGGTCCATGCCTTCCCACATGACACGGGTCGCGCCCTTGCGGCCCGCATGTCCCAGTTGCAGGCAGATCCGGCTGTCACCTTCGGCATGGACAAAATCGACAATCCGACGCCAGGCGCTTTCCTGCGCGTCGGTATAAAGACCGGTACAGCCCGGGGTGATCCGGCCATCGGGGCAGACATCGGTCATTTCCGTGTAGACCAGCCCCGCCCCGCTGGCGGCGAACTGCCCGTAATGCACCAGATGCCATTCTCCCGGCACGCCGTCACGGGCGCGGTACGTGGACATGGGCGACACCACCAGGCGGTTGGGAATGTCCATATCACGCAGCCGGAACGGCTGGAACGCGGGCACGACCCCTGCCCTGGTGGCATGGCCGGATGCCGTGCAGTCCGTCTCGAAATCCTTCTGCACCTGCGCCACGAAATCCGGGGCGCGCAGGGCAAGGTTATCCCATGTAATGGCTTTTGAACGCGTCATGAGGGAGAAGGCGAAGCGGATCTCGCTCATGGGCCAGTAGCGGTTAAGGTGCTCAAACCATGTCAGCGAGACTTCCGCCGCATGCTGGAGGCGTTCGACTTCATCACGCCGTTCGGCATCATATTTTGCCAGCGCATCGCCAATAGTGCCGGTCGCCATGACGGCGGCATGCAGGGCAATGGCATCCTCCATGGCAAGTTTCGTGCCCGAACCGATCGAATAATGGGCCGTTGACTTGGCGTCACCCATCAGGACGATATTGTCCTTTGACCAGTTTTTACACCGGATGGCGGGGAACCGGCGCCATATGGACCGGTTGGCGATCAGCCCGTGGCCGTCCAGTTCCTCGGCAAAGACGCCTTCCAGATACGCGACATATTCGGCCTCGGTCATGTCTCCCAGCCCGCACCGGGCAAAGGTTTCCTCGTCCACCTCAATGACCCAGGTACTGCGTTCGCGCTCGTACTGGTAGCAGTGCGCCACGAATACGCCGCCCTCATGTTCGCGGAAAAAGAAGGTGAAGGCGTCCAGCGCGCGCGTGCTGCCCAGCCAGACAAAACGGTTGGAACGCAGGTCAATAGCGGGCTGGAAATGGGCGATGTTCTTTTCGCGGATCGCGCTGTTGATGCCATCGGCCGCCAGGATAAGATCCGCTTCGGGGAATTCCTCGGGCGATACTTCGGTACGGAAGGCCAGTTCGACGCCCAGTTCTTCCGCCCGCCGGTACAGCAGCTGCAGCAGCGTGCGGCGCGAACAGCCGCAGAAGCCATTGCCCGGCACCCGGAATGTCCGCCCCCTGACTGCTATGTCCAGATCATCCCAGTACGAGAACTCACGGCGGATCATTTCATAGGACGGCAGATCGGCCTGCGCGAAGATATCAAGGGTCTGGTCACTGAATACCACGCCAAAACCGAACGTGTCGGCCGGAGCATTCCGCTCGAAAACCCTGACCCGCGCCTGCGGGAGATCGCGCTTGAGCAGGATTGCAGCGTACAGACCGGCAGGCCCGCCACCGATTGAAACGATGTCCATCCAGACATTCCTTTTTTTGGCAGGCCCGAAGTATTATATATTACACAAATCAGTTATACAATACTTCGGAAATGCAGTTGATATTTTAATATATATTATCGCGTTACAAGGGCGAAGACCCGCAGCGGGCTGCCCGATCCGTCACGCAGTTTCAGCGGCGCCGCCATGACAATCGCACCACGCGCAGGAAGCCGGTCCAGCCCGGTCAGGCATTGCAGCCCATATTTGCCCGCGCCATGCAGCAGGGTATGGGCGGGGTATTGCGGCTCAAGCAGATGGGCCTGGCCACAGTCGGTGCCGATCGTTTCCGTGCCAAATCCAAAAATGTCCCGCTCCTCAATCAGGAAACGGATGCATTCGGCGGATGGCCCGGGCGTATGCGCGCCGTCCTCCTTGCGGTTGGTGTAATCCTCCGGGCTTCTCCTGCCCCAGTCCGTGCGCATGAAAACCCAGGTACCGGGTTCGATCGTGCCGTGTTCTTCCTCCCACTGGCGGATGTGTTCGCATGTCAGCAGGAAATCGGGATTTTCCGCGGCGGCGGCAGCGCAGTCTATGACATTGACCGGTGCTACGAAGTCGCGGGCGGGCATGGTATCGACGGTATTGTCCGGCAGGTTCCGGCCACTGATCCAGTGGGCCGGGGCATCAAAATGCGTGCCGGTATGTTCCCCGACGGTAAAGTTACGCCAGTACCACGCAATGCCGTTTTCATCGTAGCGGGAAATGACCTCGCTGGAAAACGGCAGTGTCTGGCCAAAGGGCTCGGGCAGGACCAGCGTGGGGAAATCCTCGCTCAGCGTGTGGGTAAGATCCACCACCTCGATGCTGCCGCTTGCAAGGTCGGCAGCCAGTTCGGACAAAAGTGACATGATCGTACTCTCCTATGCCATGGCGCCGCGCTGGAAGCGGGCCAGTGCGGCCTCCAGCGCCGTGCCTTCCGGGTCTTTCAGGGCGGCTTCACGCAGAAGCCGGGTCCATACCGCCGCCTTGCCCTGCGGCAGCGGCCTGTCGACCATGACGCCAACCGCCGTCATGACCCGATCGAACTTTGACAGGCCGCGGGCGTGGGTATCGCTGTAGCCCTTGACCAGGCGCCTGCAGCGCAGCACCTCGACACCGAAATCGTAATCCTGCTCCAGCGCGGCACGGCTCAGGTCGAGCCATTCGTCCCGATGGCGCATTTCGCGTTTGTGGCGCAGCGAAACAGGGCGCAGGCGATAGAGTTCGGCAGTAATGGACAGCAGCACGAACCAGCGCAGCCGGTCGGTCCGCACCCGCCAGCCCCTGCGCAGGAACCGCCCCATGAGCAGTCTGCCCAACCCGGTTTTTTCCAGCACCAGGGCAAGGCCGGATGGCAGCAGGCCCAGCACTTCTTCAACGCGCGGATGCATGAATTCGGTAATGGCAAGCGGCTGACCGGCGGCTACACCCATTTCCGCCGCGATGCGGGAAAAGCGGGTCCGGCGGGTCTTGAGGTCTGCCACCCGGATCACGTCGTCATAGGCCATGGCGTTGGCAATATGGCGCGCGGCTTCGATCGTCAGCGCGGGCGCGCCCTGCGCGCGTTCCTTCAGCGCAAACTCACGCACAAGCGCCAGATAGGCGGCTGCATACGCAATGTCCTGAAAATCCGCCACGCGCCGCAGTCCGGCATCAAGCATGGTGGCGGCACCGGAAGGCAGCCCGGCCGCCGCGTGCAGCAGCGCATCGAAATCCGCTACGCCAGACGGGCTGAACGGGGCCGCCGCCTGCTTCACCGCAACGGGGCGGGCCGGTTCAGGCGTATTGCCGGTGGTGCGCGCAAAGCCACGGTCAAAGGCGGCCAAGCTTGGCTTGACCCCGATCCCGCCATTGCGGATTGCATCCTCGAACGCCTTGCGGGGAAATGGAAGGGCATTACTGGCCGCCAGCGCCCCCAGCATGACGGCGGAAATGACGCTGCGCGCCTCCTTCGCCACCTGCTCCATATCAAAGGCGATGACTTTTTTTGCGGCAAAGGCCGCGGCGTCATACACCGGCGCGGGGTCTATGCGCCCGTCGCCGGGGTTGATGCGTTCTTCCACCGCGTAGCTGCGGTGTGTGGAAACGAGCAGGGTCGTGCGCTCCGGCGTGACCAGGCCGCGCAGCATGGCCCGGCCGCCTTCCATCAGCTCGGCCCCCATAACGATGTCCACTTCGCCCGGCGTGGGCAGCAGGGCCAGAACGGGCATCCGTCCCGCCGGGTCGGCCGGTGCGATCTCGATGTAATAAATGGTTGCCCCGGTGCGCTGGGCCACGCCGGGAACCGATGTTGACTGGGCGATCCAGCCGCACTGTTCCGCAAGGGAGACAATCCAGCTGACCAGAACGCCGCCGCCCTGACCGCCCATGGCGCAGACGGCTATTGAAATCGGTTTTGTCGCAACGGCCACGGAGTTTTTTCGTGAAAGAACGGTCATGAAAAATGTTGATCCTGTACAGCTACCAGATGGGGCGATGGCCGGACGTCAGCTGAATACCGGACGGCGCGCTTCGCGCCATTGCTGGACGGACGCAATGAGTGCCGAACGGATGCGGTGTTTCCACCGCTCCGACCGTGCCGCATTGACCACTGCATCCGCACGATAGAAGGAGGGGCACAGAACGGCGGCATCCGCCACCTCGCCACAGTTGCCGCAGGCGACACAGCTCTGGTCGATGCTGGCGACCGGGTCCTCTTTCAGCGGGTCCCCCGATGGCTTGACCGACAGGGACGGACAGCCGGACAGCCTGATGCATTCATGATCGCCAGTGCAGACGTCCTCATCCACGCCAAAACGCTGGGTGACCACCCGCTTGCCGTCCTTCAGCGCCTTGCGCTTCAGCGGCTTTTCGCGCCGCTGACGATTGAGCATGCATTCCGAAGACGCCACGATCACCTTCGGCCCGCTTTCGCGCGTGGTCAGGGCTTCGCTCAGTACCTCGCGCATCCGGCCGACATCGTAAGTATGATCGATTTCCCGCACCCATTTTACGCCCACCCCCTCGATCGCCTTGGAAATCGGATGGTGGGTGGAACGACTGGCGGGGGCCGAGCGCGAGGACGGGATATCCTGGCCACCCGTGGCGGCAGAATAATAATTATCGACAATGATGGTGACATCATCGTTTTTATTGAAAACCGCGTTCCCGATACCGCTGGTCAGCCCGTTATGCCAGAAGCCGCCGTCGCCCATTACGGCAATCGTGCGTTTACGCTCGCGCCCCTTGCGACGGCTGTCCCCGCTGAAGGCCGAGGCGGAAGCCGGCGCCAGTCCGTAACCCATGGTCGTGGCGCCAAGGTTGAAGGGCGGCAGGATGGAAAAAAGATGGCAGCCGATATCAGACGCGATGTGATGTGGCCCCAGTTCCTTTTCCACCAGTTTCATGGCGGCAAAGATCGGCCGCTCCGGGCAGCCGGTGCAAAATCCGGCGGGACGGGCGGGCACGCTGTCTTTCAGCGCCGCGATCTGCGGGGCGCAGGTGATGGGAGGCTGGTTGGTGGCCCGTGCCGTACCGTCAAGCAGATCGGGCGCATCCGCCACGAACAGGTTGCGCAGCCCGTCGGTCAGCACGCCCACGGTATATTCGCCCCCCATGGGCAGCATGTCCTTGCCATGCAGGGTGCAGTCGATCCGGGCGCGGTGCAGGATCCGGCCGATGGCCTGCTCAATATAGTCGGGCTGGCCTTCCTCGATGACCAGAACGCTTTTCTTGCCACGACAGAATTCCACGACCTCGTCATCAATGACCGGATAGGCAACGTTCATGACGTAAAGCGGGATGTCAGTCTTGCCATACAGATCGGCCAGACCCAGCCGCATCAGGGCACGCAGCGTATTGTTGTACAGGCCACCCAGCAGGATCAGCCCGACATCCGCATCCGGCTGGTCAAAAAATTCGTTAAGCCTGTGCTCCCTGATGTACTGCACGGCGGCCGGCCAGCGCTGTTCCAGCTTTTCGGCTTCCTGGACGTAGGCCGCGGGCGGCAGCACGATGCGCGAAAGGTCACGCTGGGGGCTGCGTGTCGCTTCATCCAGCGTCATTGTGGGCCGCCTGTTATCCCTGGCTACAAATGTGCCGTGCAGGTGGCAGCTTCTGATCCGGACCTGGAGCATGACCGGGGTGCTGGAGGCTTCGGACAGTTCGAACCCCTTCTCCACCATATCGACGATACAGGGCAGCGAAGGGCGGGGATCGAGAAGCCACATCTGGGATTTCATGGCGAAGGCATACGAACGCTCCTGCATGATCGAGGAGCCCTCACCATAATCCTCACCGATGATGATGAGCGCGCCCCCCTTCACCCCGCCCGAAGATAGGTTGGAAAGCGCATCCGATGCCACATTCGTGCCTGCGGTGGATTTCCATGTCACCGCGCCACGGATGGGATACATGACGGAAGCGGCCAGCGTGGCTGCGGCCGTTGCCTCGCTGGCACTTGATTCAAAATGTACGTCCAGTTCCGCCAGCAGGTCCTGCGCGTCCGACAGCACATCCATCAGGTGGGAAATGGGCGCGCCCTGGTAGCCCGCCACATAACCCACGCCCGACTGCAACAGGGCCTTGGTTATGGCGAGTATCCCCTCACCCCGGAAGGTTTCTCCGGCACCAATGCGCAGATCCTGCACTTCAAGCGCAAACGACCGCTCTGCCATGATGTCCCGCTCCTCATTCAGATATGAAAAATAGTTAGCACATAAGATATTTTTGCTTCAACCATTTACTGTTCGATATCGCAATGAATTTGCATCCCCCCGGGCGCACGCCCGTCACTTCCGACAGTAAATGTTACGGTAAAAAAACAATTTCATGGCCTGCCAGGTGCCGATTATATTCCCTGTCCCGACAGAAACCGGCTGAAGCCTGGGAACGACATGATGGTACATGTACCTGTCCCCGTCTGTTTTGCGCATGCCGCATCCATTCATGATCCTGCCAGTCTTTCCGTCCGGATGCCACAAAAAACGATCGACATCATGTGATTTTGGTTATAATATTATATTAACCCTGGTTAATGGATATGCCCTGACATGACCCGTTTCATTACTGTTAAAGAAGAAAAATCAGCACTGGCCGCACGGTTCCAGTTACTGGACAAGGAAGCACCCCGTCACGCTGAAATGCTGT
The DNA here is from genome assembly GCF_043995075.1 of Komagataeibacter diospyri. Taxonomy (NCBI): domain Bacteria; kingdom Pseudomonadati; phylum Pseudomonadota; class Alphaproteobacteria; order Acetobacterales; family Acetobacteraceae; genus Komagataeibacter; species Komagataeibacter diospyri. The sequence continues at coordinate 3,378,670 of NZ_CP171836.1, read as the reverse complement.
GGCGTATCGCGCAGCAGGGCGGTAACCATGGCGCAATCCATGCCATGTGGACGGGGCCGGAAATTTCATGCCCCGTCGTGGGTGACAGCCTGCCACAGGGCGCGGCATTCGACCTGCCGCCGGAAAACGCCACCAGTTTTCCCGATATGGGCGAAATCGCTACGGTATTCGCGCCAAAGGGTACATGGAAGGGCGCACCGGACGCCGATTTTTTTGATATCGGCATTTTTTACGGTCCGGGCGGGCGAATGCTCATGCCCATGGGGTGGATCATGGGTTCCGTCTGCGCCCGCGTGGTGCCGGAAGATCTGGCAGCCCTTCGGGAAGGGTGCTGCGTCATCCGCAGGAATGGCAGTTGCAGCCTGACCTTTGAAGCCACGAGCCAGAACTGATGGCCCCCTCAGCAGAGCGGCCGCTGTGGCAGGGCAGCGCCACACTGGATATTCCGCACGGACGTGGCTGCCAGCAGGCTGAAACCGTTGTGATCGGTGGCGGCATTGCCGGTCTGTCCACCGCGTTCCATCTGGCCCGCAACGGGCATGACGTGGCTGTTCTCAACGCGGGAACGGCCCTGGGGCTGGCCACGCGCGCCAGTGCCGGTATCATTACCGGCCAGCTTGTGCGCAATACGCCCGCTTCCATCATGAAACGTCTGGGCAAGGAGGACGGCAGCCGCCTGCTGGAAGCGGTCGCCGCCTCCCCGCGCGAAACATTTGCCCTGATCCGGGAGCAGAACCTTGCCTGCGGCGCCATGCCCAACGGGTTTCTCGCGCCGTTTTTCGGTAATGGCCAACGTGAACGCCAGACAGTGGCGGACTGGCAGCCATGGCGGCAGGACATGTCCCTGCTGGATGCGAAACAGACAGCACAACTGACCGGATGCCAGGGATATGCCGGGGCTGTCCTCGACCGCAGTGGCGGGGGCGTGAACCCTGCGGCCTATGCCGATGAACTGGCCCGGCGCATTATGGAAGAAGGCGGCCGGGTCTTCAACAGTTGCCGCGTAACCTCCGTCACGCGGGATACGGGTCATGGGGCTGCGCGCTGGCTGGTAAGTTTCCCCGGCGGGGAATTCGTGGCGCGCAACGTCATTCTGGCGGCAAATGGCGGCAACCAGTTCCTACACCGCGCGCTGCGTCATGCGGTGCTTCCCCTGCCGGTGCTGGAGGTGGCCACCGCGCCCGTCTCCCCTGCCCTGCGGAAAGTCATTCTGCCCCAGCGCCACGCCCTGACCGATCTTGCCACCGATGTCTTTTCCATCCGTTTTGACACCGAAGGCCACCTGATTACGGCAGCACCCGCGCCCGAGCATTTCGACTGGGCACGGATTGAAGACAGCATTAACGACCGGCTGGAAAAGGCCATTCCCGGCTGGGAACGGCTGCCGCTGGAATTCGCCTGGACGGGCACCGCATGGCTGCGCAGTGACTGCGTGCCGCGCATGCCGATCCTGGATGAAGGGCTGCTGGCCATTCAGGCGTGCAACGGACGCGGCCTGGCCATCAACACGCTGGCGGGTGGTGACGCAGCCAACTGGATTCTTTCCGCCGGGCGGGACCTGCCGCGCCTGCCGACCAGTCGCCCCCGGGCGGTGCCGGGATTCATGCTGCTGCGCCATGTGCCACGCCTGATCATGACCGCCGCGCGCCTGCGTGCGCGCGTCACGCAGATGATAAAACGACCCGCGGCATAGACGCGCGGATTTTTACAAAACTGGCAGCGCGGGACGTGATGAACGTACCGCGCATTCCGAACTTTCTGACGGAACCTGATCATGAGCCGACTGGCAAAACGTATTACCGAATCATCGCCCAAGAATTATGGAATGTTTTCCAAGGCGATGGCGATGGCAGGCACGCGCGATCTGATCCATCTTGAACTGGGGCAGCCGGTTCATGACACCCCTACCCATATCAAGGAAGCGGTGGTGGATGCCCTGCATGCCGGGCACGTTCACTACAGCGATCTGCGGGGCAATGCCGAACTGCGCACGGCGCTGGCCAGCAAGCTGCAGCGGGAAAATGCAATTGATGTTACCCCCGATCAGGTGCTGGTTACCAACGGCCTGACGCAGGCTTCCTTTGCCGCCCTGTTCGCCACCATCAATCCGGGGGATGAAGTCATCCTGCTGGAACCCTTCTATCCGCAGCATATCGGCAAGATCGAACTGGCAGGTGGCGTAGTGGTGCGCGCACCACTGGACCGGGCGAATGGCTACAGCATCAATCCCGACATGATCGCGCCGCACATTACGCCGCGCACCAGAGCGATCATTCTGGTTAATCCGTGCAATCCAACCGGCCGCGTCTACAGCCGCGAGGAACTGTCGGCATTGGCCGATCTGGCCATCCGCCATGACCTGCTGGTCATTTCCGATGAAGTGTACGAGCAGATCCTGTTTGATGATGCCAGTCATACCAGCATTGCCTCACTGCCCGGCATGGCGGAGCGCACGATTACCCTCTTTGCCTTCACCAAGGCCTATGCCATGGACGGATGGCGACTGGGCTATGCATGCGGCCCGACGGACCTGATGGCAGGGCTGCTGACGGTCACGTCCAACGAGGTGACGCATGTGAACACCTTCATCCAGTATGGCGCCCTTGCCGCCGTGACGGGTAATAAAGGCCCGCTGCAGGGCATGCTGGCCGAAGACCGCAGGCGCCGTGACCAGGTGGTCCATGCGCTGAACCAGTGTCCCGGCGTCACCTGTCCGCTGCCGCAGGGCGCGATCTATGCATTCCCTGACATTTCAGGCACCGGACGCCGGGCGCAGGATATTGCCGATGCCCTGCTGGAACGCGAAGGCGTGGTGGTGGAAGCTGGCAGTTTCTATGGCCCTGCAGGCGAAGGCCACCTGCGCGTGTGCTTTGGCGCGGAAAGCGCTGACCGCCTGACCACGGCGCTGGAACGCATGCGGCATTTCTTCAACACGCTAGCCAGCTGAAAGCGCCGATCCGGCATTTCGCCGCATGACAGGTTGAACGTGACGTGCGCCGCATTAACGACTATGTTCAGCCTGTTCTCATAAACCCGATACAGAGCTGCCCGTGAACAAGAACGTCATACTAGATCCCGCCGCGCATGACTTCGACCTGTTCGGATCCCCTTTCTATCTGATCGCGCATGCGGATTTTCAGTATCACGAAGATGTGGAAACCGTTCTTGTAAAAAACGGCGTCAATAAAAGTATCTATCGCATACTGACTGTCCTGCGCGCGCAGGAAAACATCAGTATTTCCGGCTTGGCGCAGCATTCGCTGATCAAGCGCAATACGGTCGGGCGACTGATCGAGCGCATGGCGCAGATGCAGCTTGTGACGACCTTCCTTTCCCCTGATGACAACCGCGTGACCATTGTCACCCTGACCCCGGAAGGTCGTAAGCTGCTTGACAGGCTGACGCCCGTCGTGGCCCGTCAGACCATCCGGGCCATGGAGGGCCTGAACCAGGAACAGCTGCAGGCGTTTGTAAAAACCCTGCGCCATATCATCAAAAATCTGGACAGACTTGGGATAGAGTAGAAACCATCCCGTTCAGGAATGGGCATGCATAAATATACCGCGTCTGTATTATTTTGAAATTTCCCTAGGCTTTCCCTTTGCATCCACGGCCACCATCACGAATGTAGCCGTAGCACACTGGATAGCTTCCGCCTTGCCCAGATCCGCCGCCCACATTTCCAGATGGAAATGCATGGACGTACGCCCCGTCCTGAGCAGCCGGGCATAGACCTTTACATCCTGATGCGGATACACGGGGTGGAGGAACAGCAGTTCCTTGACCGCGACCGTCGTCACGTTTCCCGAACTGGCGCTGCCGCCGGCAAGACCGGCCGCCTGGTCAAGACGCGCCATGATCCAGCCACCGAATATGCTGCCCGCCCCGTTCAGGTCGGCTGGCATGGTCATGACCCGCAGCGCCAGTTCCGCCGACATTTCATTGGCCGGTGTCTCGTTATGTGCCTGCGCGACCTGTTCCGTCATTATCCTGCTCTTGTCCGTTTCTTTTCCCATTGCTCTTCCCTTGCCGCAATGGCAGCCTTGGTCTTGCCCAGCAACTGGTGAAGCTGGGACAGTTCATCCTCGGTCATGCCTTTCAGCATTTCCTGTATCCATTCCTGATGAGCAGGCATGGCGGTTGAACAGAGCTGTTCACCCAGCGCGGTCATCTGCACCAACGTGCTGCGCCGGTCGGTGGGATGAGGGTGACGTTCAACCAGCCCTTCCTGTTCCATCAGGTCGATCAGTCCGGTCACGTTGCCCGTGGTGACCATCAGGCGCTGGGACAGATCGCCCATCGAGAGCGTTCCGTTGCTGGAATCAAGCTGGGCAAGAACATCAAAGCGCGGCAGGGTAGTATTATACTTTTTCCGCAAAAGCTTGCGCACGCGCTTTTCAACCAGCTGGGTGCAGGCAAACATCCGGATCCAGACCCTCAGTGCCATCTTGTCGACTGATTGTTTCGTGTCCTCCTTATGCTTGGCGGAGTTTGCTGCGAGCGATGATTGCACAGGCATTGTCTGTTCCATACCGTATGATGCGGATTATCATAAATCGATGTTATATCATAATATTTTAGATCAAAGCTTCTAAGGCATGTTTTTCTTTTTTGCAAAGACAAGATTGCTCTGGCAAGCAATCACGCTTTAAATGCAGCTTTCTGACGACTTTGTGTTGGTCAGCCCGTTGCGCTGAATGCATTACGCAGACATCTGCCTGTTTATATTATTGATTTCCAATAGGAACCGGTTTGGCCAGAATAACAGTCTTCATTGACATCTGACCACATCTTCACACCCTTGGCGCCATATGCCGGGGGACTCGTAACGGTTTTGTGCCGGTCATCTGGGCGTTTCAGGCCCGCAACAGGAGATCGACGAGACCATGAAGCATACGGAAGATTTCAAACGCGAGGCCGTGAGGATTGCGTTGCGCAGCAGGCTGTCACGCACGCGCATTGCAGCCGATCTGGATAAATGAATCGTGGAGTACCGTCCGGCCGAGCCGGCATCCCGGCCTCAGGCTGATCTGGCCCGCGAGAATGAACGTCTTCATCTGGAGAACCGGATTCTGCGGGAGCAGAGGGAAATCCTGAAAAAGCTACCCGGTTCTTCGCGAACCGGAAGCCATGAAGTTCGCCTTCATCCATGGGCATCGACATGAGTGGCCAATCGAGAGGCTTTGCCGCGTTTTGCAGGTCTCGGCACGTGGTTACCGGGCCTGGACATCCCGACTGGCCTGTCAGCGCCAGCGCACCGATCTGAAGATACTGGCGCATATCCGTGCACACCATGCCCCGGGCAACGCCTCCTGCGGACGGCCCCGTATGCCTCTGGAACTCAGGGAAGCCGGGCCTGATGTCGGGGAACGGCGCATTGGGCGACTGATGAAGGACAACGGAATCCGGCCCGTGCGCCCCCGTCGCCACAAGATCACGACCGACAGCCACCACAAGTCTGTCATTATGGCCAACCTTCTGGACAGCGATTTCCCTGATGATGCACCCAACCAGAAATGAGCGGGAGATATCAGTTCTATCTGGACCGCCGGGGGTGGCTCTACCTGGTGGTTGTCATCGATCTGTTCGGTCGTCGCGTGATCGGGTGGGGCGTCAGAGACCGGATGAAAAAGGATCTGGCCATTCGCGCCCTGGACATGGCGGTACGGCTGCGTGATGCGGTGCCCGGCTGCATTTTCCACCCTGATCGCGGCAGCCAGTACGGCTCTCATGATTTTCAGGAAAAGTTGCTGGCCCATGGACTGCCGGCTTCAATGTCCGGAGAGGGAAACCGTTTTGACAACGCTGCTGTCGAAACGTTTTTCAAAAGCCTGAAGGCGGAACGGCTCTGGAGACAGAACTGGCCAACCCGTCGCGAGGCTACCGCCGCCATCTTCCAGTATATCAATGGGTCCTACCATCCACGTCAACGCCATTCATATCTGGGCGGCATCTGCCCCTCGCTTTCGAAGCAAGGGGGGCATAATCACTTCCTGACCGGCACAAAACCGTTACAAGTCCGATGAAGGCGTATCTCTGCATCCCTGGCGAAATACGCGGTGATTTTTTTAAGATGTCACGCTGCCCGGTCACTCGGGACAGGTCGCGCTTCAACTGCCGGATCTCGGCATCCTTGCCGGTATTGCCTGATGCCGTCTTCGCGAATTGCCGTTTCCACGCATACAGCGAATGTGCACCCCTCCCCCAAGCCGCTGTGAAACTGCCGCCATCGGATATCCCCGTTCGGTAATCTGCACCACCGCATCACGCTTGAACTCATCACTGAAATTGGGCTTTTCCATCAACGCTTCCTGATTTTTAGAAGCTCGGGCGTCCAGAAATCCAGGGGCTATTCATATCACCAGAAAAGCAGCCTCGATTGCTCTATTCATGAGCATCGCAATGACACTCATTGTGTCGGAGACTGATGCGAGCGAATAAAATCGACAAATGCGCGAAGCGGCGGTGGCAGCTGGCGGCGACCGGAATAGTAAAGCATCGGCCCCGAAAACGGTGTGGCCCAGTCTTCAAGCACCACTTCCAGCGCACCGCTGCGGATGTGAGGCACCAGCCAGTCTTCAAACAGACAGACAATACCAAGACCTGTCAGAGCAGTTTCAACCAGGAGATCGCAGGCCGATCCGGGCTGGACCAATAAAGGGCCTGGTGGATCGAGGCGGATAATCTCACCATTTTTCTCGAACTCCCACATGGCTGGCGCTCCACCGGAAAAGCGAAGACGCAGACAGACGTGTTCCAGCAACTCGCTCGGGTGTCGGGGACGTCCCTTTGCAGACAGATAGGAGGGTGCGGCCACAGTCAGCAGGCGCTGAGTGGCCGGCCCGATGGGGACTGCAATCATGTCCTGCTCCAGCCGCTCTTCATAACGGATACCGGCATCTGCGCCAGAAGCGAAAATATCGACAAAACTGTCCTCCACGGTCACTTCCACGCGGATTTGCGGATACGCAGTCAGGAAAGGCGACAGAATGCCCGGAAGTACGGTCCGGGCAACATTGGCCGGCACATTGAGGCGGATCGTGCCCGCAGGCTGGTCGGTTTGCGCATGGACCGTATCGAGCGCGGCGCTGATCTCGGCAAGCGCAGGCGAGAGCCGCTCGAACAGACGGGCGCCTGTTTCTGTGAGCGAGATGCTGCGCGTGCTGCGATGAAGCAGACGCGAACCAAGACGGGTTTCCAGCCTGCGCAGAGCTTCGCTGAGGCCGGACGCTGACAGACCCGAAACACGCGCAGCCTCTCGAAAACCACCTGCCCGCGCAACCGCGACGAATGCTGAAAGATCATCAAGTTCGAATGACATTGTGCGAATTTCCGTACGACCCGTTCAGGATTGAACAGCTTATCGATCATTCAAGCGTAGTCCATGTTTGGTGCACACCGCTTGTCATGGAGATACCAATGAGCAGTCGCATCAATGCAGGAACCTTTTCACTCGGTGACCGCGTCGTGAACCGTATGGGATATGGGGCAATGCAGCTTGCGGGCCCCGGTGTATTCGGACCGCCACGGGACCACGACGCTGCTGTCGCCGTGCTTCGCGCCGCTATCGAAGCTGGCGTCAATCATATCGATACCAGCGACTTCTATGGCCCGCATGTCACGAACCAGATCATCCGCGAGGCGCTGCATCCTTATGATGATGACCTTGTGATCGTGACCAAGGTTGGTGCGGTGCGGGGCGAGGATGCATCATGGCTGCCAGCCCAGAGCAGGGAGGACCTGACCAGGACCGTGCATGACAACCTGCGCAACCTGGGGCTTGAGCGGCTTGATGTGGTCAACCTGCGGCTGATGGGTGATGTCCTTGCACCAAAAGAAGGTTCGCTGGCAGAGCCGTTTTCGGCACTGGCTGCGCTGCGTGAACAGGGCCTCATCCGCCATCTCGGCCTCAGCAATGCGACTGCCACGCAGGTGGCCGAAGCGCAGGCAATCGCGCCAGTCGTATGCGTGCAGAACCACTATAACCTCGTCCATGGAAAGGATGATGCACTGATCGACGCGCTGGCCGCACAGGGCATCGCCTATGTACCATTTTTCCCGTTGGGTGGGTTTAGCCCGATCCAGTCAAATGTCCTGTCCGAAATTGCAGCAGACATCGGAAAAAGCCCATTGCAGGTGGCGCTTGCGTGGTTGCTGGCCCGTTCACCCAACCTGCTCCTGATCCCGGGGACTTCGAACCCCCTTCATCTGTCAGAAAATCTTGCGGCAGCGACGCTGGAACTGTCGGTCGATGTTCGGGCGCGCCTTGACACTATCGCCCTCTCTTGATCCTGGAAGCCAGAACCATTTTTGTGCATGGTGCTGCAGGCTTTCCGCTTGCAGTACCCTTCGCCGAGAAGCGTTTAATATATGGTCTTTGCGTTTCGCCGGACCGCCTGAGGCGGCTGGTGGAATTCACGCAGGAAGGCACGCCGCATCCGCTCGGGATCATGGAAACCGGTCATGATGGCAATGGCTTCGATGGGGAGAGTCGATCCTTCTACACGCTCCCGTGCGGCCTCCAGACGCAATCGTTCCACTGCTCTGGCAGGACTCATTCCTATGGCTGCCCGGAAACTGCGTGAAAAATTTCGAGGACTCATGCCGACCTGACTGGCGAGAATGTCCACGGTCAGGCGCTGTTTCAGGTTGGAGCGGATCCACCCCAGAAGCTCGGTAAAACGTTCCTGAGGGCTCTCCATCTCAAGCAGTATCGAAAACTGAGACTGTCCTCCGGGGCGGTGATAGAAAATCACCATCTGCTGCGCCGTACGACGCCCGATGTCTGCACCAAAATCTTCGGTCACCAGCGCCAGAGCCATGTCGATGCCTGCGCTGATGCCAGCAGAGGTCCAGACCGGGCCGTCATGAACATGAATGGCCTCTGCCGAGACCCTGATTTCTGGAAACTGTGCTTTCAGGGTGCCGGCCTGTTGCCAGTGCGTCGTCACGCGGCGTCCATCGAGCAGCCCGGCTGCCGCCAGCAGGAAAGCTCCTGTACACACGCTGCATATCCGCCGTGCCGTGCCCGCCTGATATCGTATGAAAGCCTGCAACTCCGGGCAGGCCATGGCCTGTTTGTGACCTTTGCCCCCCACAACGACAAGCGTATCAAAAGACCCGGCTGCTGCGAGAGGGACGGTCTCGATCGCCATTCCGGAAGAAGAGCGGACCAGACCGCCATGGTGAGACAGGGGCGTCGTCTCATACGGTGCGCCCCCAAACTCACCGGCGATCTCGAAGGCTGCCGTCACTCCGGCTGCGTCAAGTAACTGGAAGTCAGGATAGAGGAGAAGACCGATCTGTCTGGGCATGTCCTGAAATGAGGGATCATTGTCCTTTCGTCAAACGCTCTTCCGGAAAACACTGACGGACGTCCGATTGTTGATTTTCACTGAGAACTGACCCGGGTAGGGCGGAAATTTTCATCGAGATTTGACCCATGCCTTCACACTCCCCGGCAGCATCTGTTGGGGGTTTGAGGAGTGATTGACATGGAGCTTCTGAGTGTGATCCGTCGGTGGCACTGCCGGGATCATCTTCCGATCCGCGAGATCGAACGCCGGACGGGACTGTCACGCAATACGATCCGGAAATATCTCCGGGCACAGAGTATTGAACCGCGGTTCCAGGTTCCCGAACGTCCCGGCCGACTGGACCCGTTTGCTGACAGGCTGAGGGGATGGCTGGTCCTGGAAGCCGCCCGTCCCCGCAAGAACCGGCGCACGGCGCGACGACTGCATGAAGACCTTGTGGCACTGGGTTATGATGGATCCTACGGACGGGTAGCCGCTTTCATCCGGCAGTGGAAACACGAACAGCACCAGGCACGCCAGACAACGGGTCGGGGTGTTTTCGTGCCCCTGTGCTTCCAGCCCGGGGAAGCCTTTCAGTTCGACTGGGGCGAGGACTGGGCGGTCATTGCCGGGCATCGCGTCAAGCTGCAGGTTGCCCACACAAAACTGTCCTTCAGCCGGGCCTTCATACTCAGGGCCTATCCCCTGCAGACCCACGAGATGCTTTTTGATGCGCTTACCGAGGTCTTCCGCGTACTCGGTGGCGTGCCGCGGCGGGGTATTTTTGACAACATGAAGACCGCCGTGGACCGGATTGGCTCTGGCAAGGCACGTCAGGTCAATCTGCGCTTCATGGCCCTGGCCAGCCATTATCTGTTCGAGGCGACCTTCTGCAATCCGGCAGCGGGATGGGAGAAAGGGCAGATCGAGAAGACCGTGCAGGATGCCCGGCGCCATATCTGGCAGGATCTGCCTGCCTTTCCTGATCTGGGGGCGCTGAATGCCTGGCTGGAAGCCCGCTGCCTGGACTGCTGGGAACGGCTGCAGCATATCGAACTGACCCGGAGCATCGCCGAGGTCCATGCAAGCCGAGCGTCCTCACCTCATGGTTCCGGGGCGTCCCTTTGACGGGTTTGTCGAACAGACCAGGCGCGTCTCACCAACCTGTCTGATCCGGTTCGAAGGCAACCGCTATAGCGTGCCGGCCTCCTTTGCCAATCGTCCGGTCAGCCTGCGGGTTTATCCCGACAGGCTGCGCGTTATCGCCGAAGGGCAGGTTCTGTGCGTGCATGACCGGATCATCACACGTTCGCATGGCGTGCCAGGCCGCACGGTGTATGACTGGCGGCATTATCTGGCGGTCATACAGCGCAAACCGGGCGCCCTGCGCAATGGCGCGCCGTTTGCCGAATTGCCAGCCGCCTTCCGGACCCTGCAGGATCAACTGCTCAGGCGACCTGGAGGCGACCGGGAAATGGCTGAAATCCTGGCCCTTGTGCTGCAGCATGATGAGCAGGCCGTGCTCTGCGCGGTTGAACCGGCTCCTGAAGATGGCGTGCCGACCAGGACCCATGTTCTCAATACGCTTCATCGCCTGACCGATGCCAGGAGAACCGCAGTTCCCCGGCTTGATGCCCCACAGGCCCTGGTGCTCGAACACGAACCGTGCGCCGATACAGGGCGCTATGACACCCTGCGTGGGGACAGCCGTCGTGCGCCATGATCCTGCCGCCGCTTCACTTGTCGTCATGCTCCGTGGATTGCGGATGTATGGCATGGCCCAGGCCGCGGCTGACCTCATCGAGCAGGGCGCACCCGCCTTCGAGGCGGCCATCCCCATCCTCTCGCAACTCCTGAAGGCCGAACTGGCCGAACGCGAAGTGCGCTCCATCGCCTGCCAGACAAAGACCGCCCGGTTCCCTGCCTACAGGGACCTGTCCGGGTTCTCCTTTGCCGATACGCAGGTCAACGAGCCCATGGTCCGCCAGCTCCATGGCGGGGACTTCATCGAGCGTGCTAAAAATGTCGTGCTGATCGGCGGTCCGGGAACCGGGAAAACCCACCTGGCGACCGCGCTGGCCATCCAGGCGATCACCCATCACAGGAAGAAGGCGCGCTTGTGGTCAACGGTCGACCTGGTCAATGCGCTCGAACAGGAAAAGACCGCCAGCCGGGCCGGGCAGATTGCCGACAGGCTGCTCCGCCTGGATCTCGTGATCCTTGATGAACCCGGTTATCTTCCCTTCAGCGCGTCTGGGGCGCCCTGCTGTTCCATCTGCCCAGCCGCCTCTACGGGCGCACCAGTGTCATCATCACAACCAATCTGAGCTTCAGTGAATGGGGAGACGTCTTTGGTGACCCGAAGATGACAACGGCGCTCCTCGATCGGCTGACCCATCACTGTCATATCCTCGAGACAGGAAATGACAGCTACAGGTTCCGCGCCAGCACCGCCGCGTCAAAAAACAGAAAGGACAGATCCTCTTCTTGACCGCCCGTCCGACTATGCCTGAAATAGCATCTGGCTGGGTCAATTCCTGATGAAAAACCCGGGTCAGTTCTCAGTGAAAATCAACATTTCTGCCAGACCTGACATTGCTGAAGGTCCGTATCAGCCTGTATTTTCTGGTCCCTGCATGCAGTTTTTTTCTGCTATACGGAATATGGTTCGAATTGTGGTGCTTACTGACCCGGACGCTTCTATAAATTCATGATCCCGAAAAACGGCTGCGATATCCGCCGCCGCACGGACCATCCATGCGAACGCAAGGCCCGCCTTCACCGGCGGGCTTTTTTGTGTCTGCACTGCAGGACATGTCATGCCGAATACCAACCAGCATCCTGCCCTGACATTTGTCATGGGCGAACATCAACTCGTCAATGTCGTCAGGCGATACCTGCCAGGCCACGAAAGTATCAACAGGGCCGAAGGTCTGGCCACAATGGGCATTGGCGCAGCAGAAATGGCCGGTGCCGCGGGCCTGCTGGCTGCCCCTGAGCCGCTACTTGGCAAGGTTGGCGGCATTGCGCTTGCGGCCCATGGCGCCGACATGATGGCCGCCGGACAGCAGGCGTGGAAAAATGGCACCGAACCGCACATCCTGACCGAACGCGCGGTCCACGCCGTGGCCCTGAAGGCCCATGCGCCCCCTGCTGTTGCCGATCTGGCCGGTCAGGCTGCCGATGCCGTGATTCCTGCTGGCATACTGCATGCGGCAGCGAATTTCGCGGCAACACGGGCCATTCGCGTTGCCATGGCGGATGCAAACCGGCTTGCCTTCAGGCAGGACGACATCACTACGGAGCACTTCCACCGGCCTGTCGTGCAACGCACCGGTCAGCCGGCGCGGACACCTGCCAACCAGAATCTCCTCTCACCGCATCGACAGAATCGGCTTGACCTCAACCATCATGAAGAGCCCCCGCATAACCGCAAGGCGGGCGGGCATGTGCTGCTAAAGCATGTTGACCCGACCGAGGCGTATATCGAGCGCCGGTTTACGAAAGAGAGGCATCCGGTCATTTCATTCTTCACCTCGAAGGAAGACGCCGAACGTGCTATTCACGCAGTGCTTCGGGATAATTCTTCCAAGGTTGCTACGTGGCTCAGGGATGCTGGAAATGGAAACAGAATTACTCTTGAAGGATCTTTCTTCGGGAGAGGGGCCGTCATTATCGAAAGTGCCAATCGGGAACACAAAGCTGCGCGGCGCATCGAAATTACAATTATCAAAAAAGAACACAATGGGATGATCTACTATGTCCACACTGTTAAACTTGACTAAATATAATATTCTCGACCTGTTTCCGCGTCTCACTAATCTGGGCTCCAGCTCGTTTGGCGAGGATCCTGATCTCTTTGGCGATACGCTGTTCGAGGTCATTGATGATGCACCGCGAGGTCATCGCCTGCCGTTCAAACAGCAGACAGTCAACGAATTAAGGACGTTACTGGCCTATGACGATATGGACCTCGATCGCGTCAGTTGGGCTGTGCTCAGTATAGACCCCACAGTTGACCCTGAAGAACCACCTAACTGGGGCAGCTTCCCAAGCCTGCGGGCATTCTGGTCTGCCGTCCTGCACGTTTTTGAAAATGACCCCGAGGTGCAGGCAGGAAAAGAGATTGACCGAAACCCGTAAGGGCGCAGCGTTCACACCATGAAAAACTGAGAGGTCTGTTTTCATGTACTGGCGTTGCAGAATCAGGCCATCCACTTCCCCCTTAACTGCCGGTCTGCCAAATGAACTTGAAGCAGACCGGCGGAAGTCGCCTGCATGCTGGACACAGGAAGCACCATGCCAAATTCCGAAAAGCGGACGTAAGTGTCTGTATCCGCCAATCTGAAAAAAACTGAAGAGCGCCGCCAGTGAGGGTCGTAGGTGAGAGCCGTGCAGCCCAGATACCGATACCGGCTCTATCTTGCTCCTAAATCCTTCCCCAACCCTGATTTCTCGCTGTCGAGCACTTCCACCGGCCTGTCGTGCAACGCACCGGTCAGCCGGCACGGACACCTGCCAACCAGAATCTCCTCTCACCGCATCGACAGAACCGGCTTGACCTCAACCATCATGAAGCGCCACCGCATAACCGCAAGGCGGGCGGGCATGTGCTGCTAAAGCATGTTGACCCGACCGAGGCGTATATCGAGCGCCGGTTTAGGAAGGAAAACCGTCCTGTCGTTTCATCCTTCACCTCGAAGGAAGAAGCTGAACGTGCTATTCACGCAGTGCTTCGGGATAATTCTTCCAAGGTTGACACGTGGCTCAGGGATGCCAGAGATGGAAGTTCAATTCACGTTGAAGGGCATCTTTCAGGCAGCGGGGCGATTGTCGTCGAAAAAGCTGATCGTGTAAGAAAATCTGCGCGATATCTTAGAGTTACAATTACTAAAAAAGAACATAACGGGATGTTTTATTATTTCCAGACTGTTAGACTTTACTGATTACGAAATCCGCCAAACATTTGATTGTCTGGCCGGTCTCGGCGCCAGTTCTTTAGGCGAAGATGCCGATATGTTTGGAGATACGCTGGAAGAAGCAATCCAGTGCGGACCGCGAACGCATGATCTTCCGTTCAAACTGCAAACAATCGCTGAATTAAGAACTTTACTGGCCTGCAACGATGCAGAAATTGACCATGTTACCTGGGCCCTGATCCGCATAGATCCAACAGTTGAACCGGAGGAACCACCCAACTGGGGCAGTTTTCCAAGCCTGCGGGCATTCTGGTCTGCCGTCCTGCACGTTTTTGAAAATGACCCCGAGGTGCAGGCAGGAAAAGAGATTGACCGAAACCCGTAGGGGCGCGGCGTTCACACCATGAAAAACTGAGAGGTCTGTTTTCATGTACTGGCGTTGCAGAAGCAGACCGGCGGAAGTCGCGTGCATGCTGGACACAGGAAGCACCATGCCAAATTCCGGAAAGCGGACGTAAATGTCTGTATCCGCCAATCTGAAAAAAGCTGAAGAGCGCCGCTAGTCAGGGTCGTAGGTGAGAGCCGTGCAGCCCAGATACCGATACCGGCTCTATCTTGCTCCTAAATCCTCCCCCAACCCCGATTTCTCGCTGTCGAGCACTTTCACCGGCCTGTCGTGCAACACACCGGTCAGCCGGCACGGACACCTGCCAACCAGAATCTCCTCTCACCGCATCGACAGAACCGGCTTGACCTCAACCATCATGAGGCGCCACCGCATAACCGCAAGGCGGGCGGCCATGTGCTGCTAAAGCATGTTGACCCGACCGAGGCGTATATCGAGCGCCGGTTTAGGAAGGAAAACCGTCCTATTGTTTCGTTCTTTACCTCGAAGGAAGAGGCTGAACGTGCTATTCACGCAGTGCTTCGGGATAATTCTTCCAAGGTTGATACGTGGCTCAGGGATGCTGGAAATGGAGACAGAATTATTCTTGATGGATCTTTCTCCGGAAGAGGGGCCGTCATTATCGAAAGTGCCAATCGGGAACACAAAGCCGCGCGGCACATCAAAGTTACAATTATCAAAAAAGAACACAATGGAATGATATATTATGTCCACACTGTTAAACTGTACCGATCGTGATATTCTCGACCTGTTTCCGCGTCTAGCCGATCTGGGCGCGAGCTCGTTTGGCGAAGATACAGATACTTTTGGCGATACGCTGTGCGAGGTCATTGATGATGCGCCGCGAGGTCATCGCCTGCCGTTCAAACAGCAGACAGTCAACGAATTAAGGACGTTACTGGCCTATGACGATATGGACCTCGATCGCGTCAGCTGGGCTGTACTCAGTATAGACCCCACAGTTGACCCTGAAGAACCACCCAACTGGGGCAGCTTCCCAAGCCTGCGGGCATTCTGGTCTGCCGTCCTGCACGTTTTTGAAAATGACCCCGCGGTGCAGGCGGGAAAAGACATTGACCCGAGTATGTAGAGGCAGGTCGTTCGCCAACACGAATACAGGGATGTCTGTTTTCATGTGTTGGCACTCCAGCAGCAGACCATCCGCTTCCCCCGAAGCCGCCAGTCTGGTTTACAGAGAATAAAGCAGACTGGCGGCATTCGCCTTCATTGCGGTCGTTCAGCAGTTCGTTTGCGTTTTCCGAAAGCAGACACTCCATATCTGAAATGAGAACATCTGCTCGAATTGAATGGGTTCTCTCATTGTAGTGCCCCAAGCACCTGGTCTTTCTCACTCCCTTTCAGGAGATGCGTCAGTTCATCTACAAGACAGATGCGCCCTTTTCGAAACTGATAAAAAGCAACGACCTTGATTAGACTTTGCTTGCCGGAGCGACGTGTTGCACGAGCCACGTGAACGGTGGCAGCTTTATCGTCTTCACATACGACATGCTGAATATCTATTTTCAACGCATGAAGAGTGTTGCGTAAAGCATATGTGTGGGTCAGGAAGTCACCCAACGTCATTTCACATCCATCGACAAATTGCCGATAGTCCGGAGTCATGAAATCCAGCAGCTTATCCGGAGTTGAACCAAAGTCCGTGAATGTGGTGAACATTTCCCTGATGATCTGCTCGTGGTGTGTGGAAGACATGGAATCCCCTTTAATCTTGTGAATTGAGTGGACCAGAAGATTGTAAAGGAGATACTTTTGGCATTCTGCCGACCGTAGGCCATAATGCGACTCATGCACGCCAAATCGTTTTACTTTTTATTAGAAGATCCTCCTCCGTCATGTGGTCTTCCCTGGCTATCTGGAAGTCCCGTAAGACAGACGAACCGCCGGACCACGGACCTGCATGTTCACGAAAGAGGGCAGATATTCGTAGTGGAAAGCGGTGTTATGGCCGTGATGACCCAAAGTTCTTACTGGCTGATCGGGCCGGGACAGCTCCTTTGGCTGCCTCCTGGCTTTGTTCATGAGGCACGCTCCCACGGTGCTATCACAGGCTGGAGTCTGTATATTACTGCTGAGAGGTATTATTCAGTTTCACACAAGCCTTTTCTGATAGACTGCACGCGGTTATTGATGGCTCAGGTTGAACGTCTGTCGCAAAATGCCAAAGAAGCAGTATGGCAGGACAGCCTTACAAGGCTGGCCGAAAGCTTCTGGGATGAATTCCTGTCCATTCCGCATCATTCTGTTTCACTGCCTTTTCCCGAAGATGCCCGGCTAAAACGGGTCGCAGAGGCCCTGAGTGCCACTCCCGCTGATCCGCGAGGACAGCAGGAGTGGGCGGATATGGCAGGAATGTCTTTGCGGTCATTCATTCGGCATTTTACCGCTGATACGGGCATGCAGTTTTCAGCCTGGCGGCAGCGCCTGCGTATTCTTAATGCGCAGGAGAGGCTGGCGCGACGTGAGCGTGTGACCGATGTCGCCGCCGCAGTCGGTTACGAAAGTCTGGGCGCTTTTGCAGCGGCTTTTAGAAAAAACACCGGATATAGCCCAAGTGCTTATGCACAACGCTGCCGCGCTGGAGCAACCGACCCAATGTAAACATGAAGCTGGCAATCTTCGTCGTTGATAGGCATTCAGTAACCGGACCACTACAGGCTCATGTCAGTCATTTGGTAACTAATTTCTGAAGACCTCTACGTGGGTATTTTTCTTCCACGGTGCGGGTAAGTTTTTGATTTTGTCTTACGCGTGCTGGTATCCCTGCCGGGCGGGCAATCATCTGTTTTTCAATGAACAGACTTTTGTTGGCAGGGATTTCAACATGTTGTCTCGCTGTCGCCGAAAATGGGCACATTCAGTTCTTAACCAATTCGTGAAAACATTTACTCTTCTGTCTGCAGCATCACGGCAGATCAGGACATAACGTGCTCTTGCAGGTATCGCTTTCCCAAATGGGAAAACAAGTCTTCCAGAAAGAATGTCGTCATACACCAGGGCCATTCTACCCATAGCCACACCCTGATTTTTCAGGGCAGATCCCAGCGCAAGACTGGACAGGTTAAACTGCGATCCGCCAATCGTGCATTTGTAATCGTCCATGTTTTCTTTTATCCAGTCATTCCATTCACAATATTCAGGGGCACCTGTCCACGGTTCGTTATCGTGTAGAAGGTGGACACTTCTTATCTCCAGTGGTTGTGCTTTTTCTGCAAATGATGGTGTCGATACAGGAATGATAAACTCATCAAGCAGGTCTTCCGCCACCACATCATTGTATTTTTTTGGATCGTAACGAATGGCGATATCAATACGGCCTCGCGCAAGTTCCTCACAATCCAGATCCTGAAACTCTGCAACAAGTCGAACCGGGACATGGGGATACTGTGCGTTAAAATCTGCCAGACGGGGCGTCAGCCAATGCAGGGCAAACGAAGGCGAGCAACTTATCTGCAGAGGAGCATCGGGTGTCTGTAGTTCTTCAAGAATAGCCTCAGTATCAGAGAACACACGTGTCATAACTTGGTGCAATGCCTCTCCTTTTGCTGTTAATGTTAGGGTGCGCGCGGAGCGTATGAACAATCTGAGGCCAAGATGCTGTTCAAGCAGCCTGATCTGTTGACTGACCGCCCCCTGGGTTACGCACAGATCGGCGGCTGCCCTCGTAAAGGAGAGCTTCGTTGCGACGACATGAAAGCTGCGAAGCGCTCCCAGAACTGATGTTGAGGGCAGAGGCATATCCATTAGCTCCACTAATGCATAAATTAGAATATATCGTTCCCACGTGATGCCACGACGCGCTATACGTCGTCCCAGAACCGCATCATTCAGGCCGTTTGAAATGACGAATAGCAAAGATTATAGCCATATTATAGATTGTTTGCGCACGAAAAGTCGTTGTCTCTGGCTGAATGAGCGGCTGTTTCCCAACTGCCGCCCTGATCAATCCATATTAGCTGGAATCGCTGGTGCAGGCGCGCGCTTCAAGCGGAGTGAACCGCTTCTGGCAGCGCTCTTCAACGAATTGGGTCCGACAGGTGGTCGGATTGAGTCTCCCCTGACCAATGCGGGGAAACTGGCCGCATGTTCGCCTGTAACCGCACCAGGTGCGTGGTTCATCAAGCGTGATGATCTGCTTCCAGTCGCGGGTTCGATCAAGGCACGGGGGGGATTTCACGAGGTTCTCGCCTATGCCGAAAAACTCGCACTTGACCATGGCATCATCAATCCCACCTCTGACAGGCGTTGTCTGGCAGAAGAGGCAGCCAGAGGACTCTTTTCCGCGCATAAGATCCTCGTAGGCAGCACTGGAAATCTGGGCCTTGCCATCGGCACCCTGTCGGCTGCCCTCGGGTTCAGATCGGAAGTCCATATGTCTGCCGATGCCAGGCAATGGAAGAAAGATCGCCTTCTGGCGCGGGGCGTGGCTGTCGTTGAACATCAGGGGGACTATTCCGCAGCGGTTGCGACGGCGCGTTCGCTCATGAAAGAGTCCGATTACTTTGTTGACGATGAAGCATCCGCCCTTTTATTTTACGGCTATGCAACCGCAGCGCTGGAACTGAAAATGCAATTGCATGCGGTCGGTCGCAAGGTGGACAGCCAGATGCCGTTGCTGGTTTATCTACCGTGCGGGGTAGGCGGTGCACCTGGAGGTATTACCGTCGGGCTGAAAGCAATTTTTGGCCCAGACGTACACTGCTTTTTTGCCGAACCGGTCGCATCACCTTGCATGCTGCTCCAGTTATGTTCTGGACAAACAGGGCCAGTTTCCGTTGCGGAAATCGGATTGGATAACAAAACGGAAGCCGACGGACTTGCCGTCGGACAGGCGTCGTTGTTTGTCGCGCATCGCATTCAGGAAATGCTGGCAGGCGTATTTACGGTTTCCGATGACGAATTATATGAAAATATGGCTCTTGTAGAGAAACATCTGGGATTTTTACCGGAGCCATCTGCAGCGGCCGGACTGCGCGGGCCAATGTGGCTTAATGAAACCGAAGCAGGGCGAGAATATCTGAGGAGACATCAGATCGTTCCAGATCACGCGACACATGTTATCTGGACAACAGGAGGTTCTCTTGTTCCGGAACTTCAGCGCATTCATTACAGGAATACGGCTGAGATGAAGATAAGGTCGTTACGCTCAGGACTCATAGCCAGAACATGACGGTTGCAGCGAGACAGATGGCCGAGAAGAATACGGTTGGGCATCTGTCTTGGCGTATTGCGACACACCGCCAGTCCTTACGCCTTCCAGGCATGATCTCGATGCGGTTGCGGCGTTTGTATTTCTGCCTGTCGTATTTGACAGGTTTTCCGCGGGATCTCCGTCGTGGAATGCAGGGCCTGATCTCCTTTTCTTCCAGTGCATCCCTGAACCAGTCAGCGTGATAAACCCTGGTCGCCCGACTGAATTGCCCCGGGTTTTGTGGAGACGTTTTTTATCTGAACTAAGCGGCTAAAGCATGTAATTTCTGCTGAGCATAAAAGCGAGCCTCAGCTTCTGCCGGGGGGATGTTTCCAATAGATGACAGAATGCGGCGATTATTGAACCAGTCCACCCATCTGAGTGTGGCCAGTTCAACAGATTCCCTGTTTTTCCATGGCCCCTGCTGAAAGGGGAGCGGGGGAATGGAAATGGATGTTGACCGGGATATGACGGGATATCCGGGGACTTAGTGAGATAGAAACGTTAGGAAAGCTGCGGGCTGAAACGGCGCATGGAGGTTATCCACAGCGCCGTTTTCTGTTTGGTGGGATGTCTGGGACTGTCAATCGAACCCAAACACATGGACGTAGGGTTTGGAACTGCAACCTGTTCACGGGACTATAATTTCTGAACGGTCTTATGACCCTCTTAAGCGTCCTTTAATGCCGCCGTGAATGACCGCCATAGGCGTGATGTCCATATCCTCTGCCTGAACGGTAGTTGCCGCCGCTCTGGCCTGATCCAGAGACAGAAGAATGGTGATTATCCACGACAACCTTGTCCGGCTTTTCGCAATAATAGCCATCAGGTTCCAACTCCATGGCAGTTTCGTCCAGACCGTCTAGATTGACGGTTTTTGTCCAGTGAGCACAGGAAGGCTTGGTGGCAGAAGTCTGTCCATATGAATGAGTTGCCGTTCCAATGGCAATCAAAAGAAATAGAGCAAAATTATAATATATATTTAGTAATACTCTCATAATCAGCAACTAACCTCGCCAATTCTCCAAACAACACGCCCGAGAATATGGCATGGACCATCACCATCTTCTGAAAGCTGACTTGCTTTTTTTGCGTCAATTTCCTCCGTTTCATAGCGGGGGTTGTCGCTCATTATTGCCAGATTGCCATTGATCCGCAGCGCAAGGCGCTTGACCAGAAGTTGGTCACCTAGCCGGATGCAATAAACGAACCCATTTCTGATAGGCTGCCTGCGAGTATCCACGATGATCGTATCGCCGTCGGCAATCAGCGGCATCATGCTATCGCCGTTAGCAGTGACTGAAATAAGGTCTTTTTTGATGGAAACCAATTCCTGGGGAAGAGACGCCTTTAATATATTATAGGAAATCGGGGCAATATTATTGTCATATATCATGCCGTATCCCGCAGAAAAACTTACATCATACTTTGGTATAGATATAAGATCATTTTCGGAAGCCTGAATACTGCCGGATTCTATAGACGCGTCATTATTTTTACCAGAAATATTCCCAGTGCCAGCGATCAGCCATTCCATACTGACGCCACAGGCTCTTGCGACCCGAATGGCTGTTGATGCCTTCATCTCCCGACCGGAGACGTAGTTGTTCAGGGAACTAAGAGGCACCCCAGCGTTACGGGCAACCTCAAGGTTTCCGCCGCCTTTGCGGATCGCCTCCTTCAGGCGTTCAACGCGGGATTCCATTTCCCAGTTCTCTTCTGAAACCGGGAAATCAGAAATTGGTTCCTGTTTGGGATTCATTTCTGGTTTCTTTTCAGGCTGCTAGCCACGTTATCAACAGAATATCCCCAGAAAAGAACCGGTAAATGGAACTTATCGCTTGCATATGATACCAGTAGTGGCATTTTACGTGTGTTCCTCCGTTGATAACAGACGCGGTTGGACGAAAAAGAGAGGCCGGGGGCAACCGGCCTCAAAGCTCAAGGAGTCCACTTATGGCACAAAAGCCATCGGGGATGCACGTAGAGGATATCAAGGCCGCGCTTCGCAAGAAGTATGGGTCACTCGCCGCGCTATCCCGTCATCTGGGTAAGAACCCCAACCTTGTCAGCACCACGATCAGCCAGCCGGGCCACTCCGTGCTGATGGAACGCGAGATCGCGGCCATTCTGGGTAAACGTCCCTATGAGGTATGGGGACCGGGTCGGTTTCATGCTGACGGTTCTCCTGTTCGCACTCGTGTTGACAGAACACCTACCTGTCCGCTGCCTGACGCGCACCGTCAAAACGGAGCGGCGGCATGAACACTGAAATGATCCTCATTGCCGATATCAATGCAGACGACCGCCTGCGTGAGATCGACCGCGAGTATGCAAAGTTCATTTCGGCATCCATGGCTGACCGTGGCCTGCGTCAGCCGATCGAGGTCAGGAAAGTAGGCAAGCGGTATGAACTGATTGCCGGTGGCCATCGTCTTGAAGCGGCAAAAATCCTGAATTGGGTGGACATTCCCGCTGTTGTCCTAGGTTGTGTCTGCATTCACGGATTCCCTTTGGGTTGAAGTTCTGATTCAAGGCTGTCGAGGGAGGACGAGCCTTGAGCAGACGAACACTGACAGACGAGCAATGGAACCGGATCGAAGGCCATCTTCCCGGCCGGATCGGAACGCCTGGGCGGAGTGGAGTCGACAACCGGTTGTTCGTGGATGCGATCTTGTGGATGGCCAGCAATGCGGCGCGCTGGCGTGACCTGCCAGAGGTGTTCGGTAAATGGACCGCTGTCCATGCTCGTTTTCGACGCTGGTCACACTCTGGTGTCTGGGAAAGGCTTTTCCATGCCCTGGCCGACACTCCGGACTTCGAATACGTCCTGATCGACAGCACCATTTCGAAAGTCCATGCCGATGCGGCCGGCGCAAAAGGGGGGCTGAAACTGCCGCCATCGGTCGTTCACGTGGTGGGTTGACGACCAAACTGCATGCAGTCGTCGATGCGATCGGCCTACCGCTCCGGATTCATCCGACACCGGGGCAATGGGGCGACCGGCCACAGGCCGAGGCGCTCCTGTCCGGCTTGCAGGGTGTGGGCCATGTCATTGCCGATGCCGCTTACGACGCTGACCCACTACGCATTTTCATAGCTGATGACCTCGGGGCAATCGCACAAATCAAAGCCAACCCCAGCCGCGCCATCATGCCTCCGATCAACTGGAGCCTCTACAAGGAACGCCATCAGATCGAATGCTTCTTCAACAAACTCAAACGTTTCCGCAGGATTGCCTTGCGATGCGAGAAAACTCTCCCTGCATTCATGGGGTTCGTCCACCTCGCATGCGCCATGATCTGGCTACGTTGAATGCAGACAGAACCTAGCACTACAGTTGCATTTTGTGTTGAGTTCTGAATCTATGGGTAACCATGATTCAGGATATGATGAGTGGCGGTACGTCTGTTGAAGAGACGCTGGAATTATGGGCGCGCTCGCTTCGGTCCGCCAAGGATCGGATGGCGCCGCTGTTCACGCAAAAACGTGTCGTAGATTCGGCCTGTGCTTTTCTTGATGTTTTGATTGGCAATGAACCACGCAAGACGGGATGGATGCGAGCGGAAGCCGCAGGAGATCCTGGTCCATGGCGGCAGCAGGCGCTTCTGGGACGCGGGCACTGGGATGCCGATGCCCTTCGTGACGTCGTCAGGGATTATGTGATTGAGCATCTGGGCACTGAAGAGGGCGTGCTGGTCATTGATGAGACCGGTTTTCTGAAGAAGGGTCAGGCGTCCTGCGGTGTGGGGCGGCAGTATACGGGATCTGCCGGCAAGATCACGAACTGCCAGATTGGTGTGTTTGGCGCTTATGTTTCGGAACGGGGGCATGCCTTTATTGACCGCGCCCTGTATCTCCCGAAAGACTGGACATCAAAGCCTGAGCGTCTGAAGCGGGCCCACGTTCCCGATGACGTGGTGTTTGCAACCAAACCGGCGTTAGCCTCGATGATGATTGAGCGAAGTATTGAGGCCGGTGTGCCGTTCCGCTGGGTTGCAGCAGACAGCGTGTATGGCGTGGGCGACGTAGAACGCACGCTTCGCCGGGCAGGAATTGGATATGTGCTTGGGGTCAAGGGCAATCACTGGTTCGGATCATGGGCAACGGAACCGCTGATTGCCGGAGAGGCGAAAGATATTGCAGCAGGACTGCCAGACCAGGCCTGGCGTCGTCTGTCAGCGGGGCACGGCACAAAAGGTGAGCGACTTTATGACTGGGCGTATCTTCCGCTTGCTGATCTGGATGCTGAAGAATTTGACTGCCCTATAGCCGGACCATGGACACGTGGCCTGTTGATCCGCCGAAACATCGCTGACGGGGACCTTGCCTATTTTACGACCTGGAGCCCGAAAGGGACAACCACGCAGGAACTGGTGAACGTTGAAGGGACGCGCTGGAGGATCGAAGAAGGGTTCGAGACGGCCAAAAACGAATTTGGTCTTGATCATAACGAGACCCGCTCCTGGCATGGTTGGCATCGGCATGTCTCTCTGGTCATGCTGGCCTATGCCGTCATGGCCAGTGTCCGTTACCAGGCAAACTCACTGAAACCGAAAAAAACACAACTCAGAACACGACAGTCCTTGTCCGCTGGTCCATTCAGGAGATCAGGCGCCTCGTCGTAAAACTTGCACAACGCAGACTACCCGTCTCTCACATCCTCAGATGGTCCGTCTTTCGACGAACGCATCAGGCCAGTGCTATCCGCGCTCACTCACGACACAAAATGCAACTGTAGTGCTAGATGTTTGGTCCCGGGATTTGATGGTGCATTATTTTCACCCGAGTGGAAGGAAGCACTATGGGCCAGGTTCACCACGGAAGCACCACGACGACAGCGACAGTCCGTCGAGCGATACAACATAGTCAAGAGAGCCTGAGGGTGTTGATTTTCACTGAGAACTGACCCGGGTTTTTCATCAGGAATTGACCCAGCCAGATGCTATTTCAGGCATAGTCGGACGGGCGGTCAAGAAGAGGATCTGTCCTTTCTGTTTTTTGACGCGGCGGTGCTGGCGCGGAACCTGTAGCTGTCATTTCCTGTCTCGAGGATATGACAGTGATGGGTCAGCCGATCGAGGAGCGCCGTTGTCATCTTCGGGTCACCAAAGACGTCTCCCCATTCACTGAAGCTCAGATTGGTTGTGATGATGACACTGGTGCGCTCGTAGAGGCGGCTGAGCAGATGGAACAGCAGGGCGCCCCCAGACGCGCTGAAGGGAAGATAACCGAGTTCATCAAGGATCACGAGATCCAGGCGGAGCAGCCTGTCGGCAATCTGTCCGGCCCGGCTGGCGGTCTTTTCCTGTTCGAGCGCATTGACCAGGTCGACCGTTGACCAGAAGCGCGCCTTCTTCCTGTGATGGGTGATCGCCTGGATGGCCAGCGCGGTCGCCAGGTGGGTTTTCCCGGTTCCCGGGCCACCGATCAGCACGACATTTTCGGCACGCTCGATGAAATCCCCGCCATGGAGCTGGGGCGAACCATGGGCTCGTTGACCTGCGTATCGGCAAAGGAGAACCCGGACAGGTCCCTGTAGGCGGGGAACCGGGCGGTCTTTGTCTGGCAGGCGATGGAGCGCACTTCGCGTTCGGCCAGTTCGGCCTTCAGGAGTTGCGAGAGGATGGGGATGGCCGCCTCGAAGGCGGGTGCGCCCTGCTCGATGAGGTCAGCCGCAGCCTGGGACATGCCATACATCCGCAATCCACGGAGCATGACGACAAGTGAAGCGGCGGCAGGATCATGACGCATGGCGGCTGTCCCTTCGCAGAATGTCATACCGCCCTGTATCGGCGCACGGTTCATGTTCGAGCACCAGGGCCTGTGGGGCATCAAGCCGGGGAACCACGGTTCTCCTGGCATCGGTCAGGCGATGAAGCGTATTGAGAACATGGGTCCTGGTCGGCACGCCATCTTCAGGAGCCGGTTCAACCGCGCAGAGCACGGCCTGCTCATCATGCTGCAGCACAAGGGCCAGGATTTCAGCCATTTCCCGGTCGCCTCCAGGTCGCCTGAGCAGTTGATCCTGCAGGGTCCGGAAGGCGGCTGGCAATTCGGCAAACGGCGCGCCATTGCGCAGGGCGCCCGGTTTGCGCTGTATGACCGCCAGATAATGCCGCCAGTCATACACCGTGCGGCCTGGCACGCCATGCGAACGTGTGATGATCCGGTCATGCACGCACAGAACCTGCCCTTCGGCGATAACGCGCAGCCTGTCGGGATAAACCCGCAGGCTGACCGGACGATTGGCAAAGGAGGCCGGCACGCTATAGCGGTTGCCTTCGAACCGGATCAGACAGGTTGGTGAGACGCGCCTGGTCTGTTCGACAAACCCGTCAAAGGGACGCCCCGGAACCATGAGGTGAGGACGCTCGGCTTGCATGGACCTCGGCGATGCTCCGGGTCAGTTCGATATGCTGCAGCCGTTCCCAGCAGTCCAGGCAGCTCCATAGGATCCATCATGGCCCAGTGCCACAAGATCCTCATGCAGTCGCCGCGCCGTGCGCCGGTTCCTGCGTGATCGGGCGGCTTCCAGGACCAGCCATCCCCTCAGCCTGTCAGCAAACGGGTCCAGTCGGCCGGGACGTTCGGGGACCTGGAACCGCGGTTCAATACTTTGTGCCCGGAGATATTTCCGGATCGTATTGCGTGACAGTCCCGTCCGGCATTCGATCTCGCAGATCGGAAGATGATCCCGGCAGTGCCACCGACGGATCACACTCAGAAGCTCCATGTCAATCACTCCTCAAACCCCCAGCAGATGCTGCCGGGGAGTGTGAAGGCATGGGTCAAATCTCGATGAAAATTTCCGCCCTACCCGGGTCAGTTCTCAGTGAAAATCAACATTATGGTGCGAAACCGCCATCTGATCCCCGCTCGAACGGGACCGGAACAGACGGCCCCTACACGGGGATGATTAAAAGAGGGCCATTTTGGCTCGATTCAACAACTATCACGCACCGTGCGGTCATCGCGTGGAAACGGCGGTGATTGGCGGGATTGGCGAATTGGCAGAATGGTTGCTTCGAGTAAGCACTGCTTTAAACCATCATCGCAATCCGATAGCAGATTCCGCCATTGATCTCTCGTCGATCATCCGCCGACCCGCATCTTTTGATCATATTTAATTATGACTTGTTCATGATAATCGAACTCAGAACAAGACTGCAACCACTTGGCAATTTAGGAGCATTAACGACATGACCTATTGAAGACACCCCCATTCCAGATCCTACGGCGTGTCGTCAGTTAAGCCCTGAGTGTGGCAGGTGAGGGTTGTACTTTGTGTCTGCGTGTGCTGACTGTTTTCCCGTTTTTTGGGGGAGACAGACAGATGCGGCGCTATGGTTTACGCGATGACCAGTAGGAGCGGATAAAGGATTTTCTTCCCGGTTGAGAAGGCTATGTCGGCGGCACTGCGGCGGACAACCGTCTGTTCTTGGAGGCGGTGCTGTATCGCTATCACGCGGGTATTCCATGGCGCGACCTTCCTGCCCGTTTCGGGGACTGGAAAAACGTGCACCGGCGTCTGCGCCGCTGGTGTGAAAGCGGCGTCATCGAACGGGTATTTCGTTATCTGGCCGCTGATCATGACAACGAATACATGATGATCGACAGCACAATTGTCCGGGCGCATCAGCATAGTGCCGGAGCTCTCAGAAAAGGGGCACGGATCAGGCCATCGGACGATCACGAGGCGGGCTGACTACAAAGATCCATGCCATCTGCGACGCTCTGGGCAATCCGGTGGAACTCGGCATCACACCGGGACAGGATGCCGATATCACCCAGGCGGAACCACTTCTGGAAAACATCGACCCGGATGCTTTCCTTGCTGACAGGGCGTATGACGCGGACAGGTTGATCGATCGGCTGATACAGCGCGGGATTACCCCGGTCATCCCGCCAGAACGCAACAGAACGACACGACGGAAAACCGATTTTTCTCTCTACCGCGAACGGAACCTTGTTGAGAGGTTCTTCAATAAACTCAAGCAGTTTCGCGCTATCGCAACCCGCTACGATAAACTGAAATCGACCTTCCTCGCAGCCGTGCAGTTCGCCTCAATCATCATCCTGCTTAACTGACGACACGCCGTAAAGCTCAACACTCCTGCAAACTGATCGGATAGCACAACAG
Source organism: Komagataeibacter diospyri (assembly GCF_043995075.1). Lineage (NCBI taxonomy): Bacteria > Pseudomonadati > Pseudomonadota > Alphaproteobacteria > Acetobacterales > Acetobacteraceae > Komagataeibacter > Komagataeibacter diospyri. Next base: position 3,350,697 of record NZ_CP171836.1, on the reverse strand, counting down.
ATCACGGTAGCCTCCTCGAACATAATACCGGCCATCGGCGACAAGGCGGCGAACCTGGTTCTTGCGAGGATCGTTTTCCCAATCAGCCTTTCTTCCGCGAAACCCGAGCAAGACCTCGGCGAGCCTGCGATAGCTCGCGCCATTTGCTCGACCATCAACCGCGCGCAATCTCAGGATATGTCGGCCCCTTGTCTGCTGCGGGAAATCATGCACCCATCTGCCCTCAGGTCGGCCGGCCAGCGCGCGCCATAAACGCAGTACTGCCTCCGCGCGAAGTTCTAGCAGTTTATCCAACGGCAGGATCACGACATAGGTGGCGCATCCATCCGGTGGATGTATCGGAAGCCAGAATTGATGTGACGACGCGCCTGACCGCCAGAAACCATGCCACCCCTCTTCGTTATCCAGCTGCGCGATGACGCCGGATAGTTCCGCGAGGTTGATGGGCATGGCGCCCGGATCATTCGTGTCCATGAACGCCGCACGCAGTTCGATAACGTCAGGCGAGAGTTCCGGTATCCAGAAGACAGGGGTGCAGCCGGCAGGCTACGCCGGATCGACAGGGAAATCGCAAACCCCATCGTTCGGAAAAGGCTTTGCTGCCCGCTGACTTCGGAGCCGAGAGCGTTTTCATTCTCAGGAACGCGCGACGGTATTCGTCGTCACGTCGAAGATATTCCCAGGCCATGCCGGCAGCAGCAATGTCTTGTGCATGTTCATAAGCGGCCGGCGACTGCCAATCTGACATCAGCATCGCGTTACCCTTCCTCTTGCGCCTGTTTCGGGCAGCAGGAAAGTCAGGATGCGGAATGGGAAGGTTTTGTGCAGACTGTGTTTGGAGATATGTCGATCTCGTAACGCGATCGCACGACGTTTTGTCGTTCTTCCTCTCCTGACAGAATATTCCGCGAGGCGGGCATTTGCCCGGCGAGCGTCGCCTATTTTTCATCTTCCTGCCACCGATCCGCGAAGTCGGGTCGGCGCAAATTTGTGCGGACAAACAGGCCAAGGAAGGGGGGCACCGCAAAACCGAATTGTCGGCCCTGCAGCGTTCACTCCCTATGCTGCTATTTTCTTAGCCGCGTGCCAGGCCAGCCGCCGGGTCGCCGTTACCGCGTGTTCTACGTCGAGTTCCATCCCCAGCCACTCACGGCCAAGATGCTGCGCCGCCACCAGCGACGAACCCGAACCTCAAAACGGGTCCAGCACCAAGCCACCAGCCGGGCAGAATGTATCCACCAGCGGAAGCAGCGCCGCGACGGGCTTTTGCGTCGGGTGCAGTTTGTTCCCGGAATACGGCATGTCGATCACATCGGGCACTGGCTGACCGGGCCGCTTCACATTCCCCTTCGCCAGCGGGAAACACACTTCATGGAAGACCAGATCCTCGCCATCGCCATTGAACAGCGCAGGCCCCTCCATCTGCCGGGCCATGTCTTCCAGCGTCCGGAACAGCCAGGTGAGCGTGAACATCGGCGCGAGTTCCCGCAGGGTTTCCGTATCGACTTTGGGGAATTCCGCCTTGCCGCGTCTTTTCCGCAGCGCCCTGTAAAGGTTTGCGGCCAGATCCTCACAGGCGCCCCGTGAACAGGCGAGCAGACCGCCAGCCAGAATGGTCTTTCCATCGGATGGCACAAGCCGCGTTGCAATCCGGTCCCACTGTCTGAGTGTCCGGGTGGCGGTGCCTTCATGCACGAGAACAGGCTCGCCACCCCGCAGCAGGTCACGCGCCATCAGGCTCTGGCCGGGTCTGATGTCCGAGACTTATACAGGCTCATGACCGAAGCCCTGAGCGCACGCATATAGGCGCTGTTGCGCGGCCCTTCCTTCCAGCCACGGCGCTTCAGATAGACGTCAACGATGTTCCGACCATCGTCCCGGTCCTGCCCGAGAAAATCCTCGAAGGCACAGCCCCACAGCGTCATGGCGACGTCGGGGCCGATCATCTCCGCCAGATCCTCGAACGTGATGTCGCCCGCTTCCAGCGCCGGACCGATGTGATCGCCGAGCACTTCCGCGAAACGGTCCTGCCAGTCATCCTGACCGAGATATCTGATCAGTCCCGTGAGTTCGTCTGCGGCCATGAGGCTTTCCTGCTACTCCAGTTATGGACAGCAGAGGGGAGACTGTCCTGACTCGACAAGGCAGGATCATACCCTGAAACAGGCGACGGGATGCCCCTTCCCACCTTCACGCATTTGTGACATTCGACAAAAATACGCCAGATTACCTTTCCGTCTGTTTCCTATGTGTTTCCTGCATTGTGATTTAGTCACAAAAAAAGCCACCCTTGAGGGTGGCTTTTTTTGTGTCTTTTCAGACGTTTATTGTTGGTTGCGGGGATAGGATTTGAACCTATGACCTTCAGGTTATGAGCCTGACGAGCTACCGGGCTGCTCCACCCCGCGGTGGTGAGGGGTGACTGGAAGACCTGGCGGCGACCGACTTTCCCGTGCCTTAAGGCACAGTATCATGGGCGCTGGGGTGTTTCACGGCCGAGTTCGGGATGGGATCGGGTGGATCATTCCCCGCCATGGCCACCAGGTCATCCAGTCATCCCTGGTTAGGGGCTGAGAGGATGTGATGGGTTGGTGCTTTTTGTAAGTATTGAAGAGTGGATGACTGCTGTGCATGTGTGTTGCCACTGTTGTGGCGATGGAATGAGCCTGTTGGGCGATTAGGACCAGTTAGCTGCACGCATTACTGCGCTTCCACACCTGGCCTATTGACGTGATGGTCTATCACGGCCCTCGGGGAGACCTTGTTTTGAGGTGGGTTTCCCGCTTAGATGCTTTCAGCGGTTATCCCGTCCACACTTAGCTACCCGGCTGTGCCGCTGGCGCGACAACCGGTGCACCAGAGGTATGTTCATCCCGGTCCTCTCGTACTAGGGACAAATCCTCTCAAGTCTCCAACACCCACGGCAGATAGGGACCGAACTGTCTCACGACGTTCTAAACCCAGCTCACGTACCACTTTAATCGGCGAACAGCCGAACCCTTGGGACCTGCTCCAGCCCCAGGATGTGATGAGCCGACATCGAGGTGCCAAACCTCCCCGTCGATGTGGACTCTTGGGGGAGATCAGCCTGTTATCCCTAGAGTACCTTTTATCCGTTGAGCGATGGCCCTTCCACGCGGGACCACCGGATCACTATGGCCGACTTTCGTCTCTGATCGAGCTGTCACTCTCACAGTCAGGCGGGCTTATGCCATTGCACTCGACAGCCGGTTTCCGACCGGCCTGAGCCCACCATCGCGCGCCTCCGTTACACTTTGGGAGGCGACCGCCCCAGTCAAACTGCCCACCATGCAGGGTCCCGGACCTGGCTAACAGGCCTCGGTTAGACATCAGAAACAGTCAGGGTGGTATTTCAAGGATGGCTCCACCGGAACTGGCGCCCCGGTTTCAAAGCCTCCCACCTATCCTACACAGAATGTCTCTGATGCCACTGCAAAGCTGCAGTAAAGGTTCATAGGGTCTTTCCGTCTGACCGCGGGTACCCCGCATCTTCACGGGGAATTCAATTTCGCTGAGCCGATGCTGGAGACAGCGGGGAAGTCGTTACGCCATTCGTGCAGGTCGGAACTTACCCGACAAGGAATTTCGCTACCTTAGGACCGTTATAGTTACGGCCGCCGTTTACCGGGGCTTCAATTCGGTGCTTGCACACCTCCTCTTAACCTTCCGGCACCGGGCAGGCGTCAGGCCGTATACGTCGTCTCTCGACTTCGCACAGCCCTGTGTTTTTACTAAACAGTCGCTACCCCCTGGTCTGTGCCACCCGCCAATGGTTGCCCACTGACGGGTCTTGCTTATCCCGAAGTTACGCAAGTAATTTGCCTAGTTCCTTCAGCATCGTTCTCTCAAGCGCCTTGGTATTCTCTACCAGTCCACCTGTGTCGGTTTCGGGTACGGTCTATATGCCAGAGCTATTTCCTGGAATACTCCAAAAGCCGGATCAATCCGATAAGACCCGACAACATATTGTATTCGTCACTTCTGGCAGGCCCGGGAATATTTGCCCGGTTTCCATCGACTACGGCTTTCGCCCTCGCCTTAGGGGCCGGCTCACCCTGCGCGGATTAACCTTGCGCAGGAACCCTTGGACTTTCGGCGACAGTGTTTCTCGCACTGTTTGTCGCTACTCATGTCAGCATTCGCACTTCCGATATCTCCAGAGAGGGTCACCCCGTCTCCTTCACAGACCTACGGAACGCTCCGCTACCGCGCATACATAGTATGCACCCACAGCTTCGGCACGTGGCTTGAGCCCCGTTACATTTTCGGCGCAGGGTTTCTATTAGACCAGTGAGCTATTACGCTTTCTTTAAAGGATGGCTGCTTCTAAGCCAACCTCCTGGTTGTTTTGGAATCCCCACATCCTTTCCCACTTAGCCACGATTTGGGGGCCTTAGCTGGTGGTCTGGGCTGTTTCCCTCTCGACAATGGACCTTAGCACCCACTGTCTGTCTGCCTGGCTCATACTTCCGGGTATTCGGAGTTTGGTTAGGTTTGGTAAGGCTTTGGGCCCCCCTAGCCCATCCAGTGCTCTACCCCCCGGGGTAATACCAGACGGTCTACCTCAATAGATTTCGCGGAGAACCAGCTATTTCCGAGTTTGATTGGCCTTTCACCCCTAGCCACAGCTCATCCCCGACTTTTTCAACAGGCGTGGGTTCGGCCCTCCAGTGCGTGTTACCGCACCTTCAGCCTGGCCATGGCTAGATCACTCGGTTTCGGGTCTTCTGCCAGCAACTCGTCGCCCTATTCAGACTCGCTTTCGCTGCGCCTACACCTATCGGCTTAAGCTTGCTGCAAACAGAAACTCGCTGACCCATTATACAAAAGGTACGCCGTCACCCCATAAGAGGCTCCGACTGCTTGTAGGCATTCGGTTTCAGGTCTCTTTCACTCCCCTCGTCGGGGTGCTTTTCACCTTTCCCTCACGGTACTTGTTCACTATCGGTCACCAGGGAGTATTTAGGCTTGGAGGGTGGTCCCCCCATGTTCAGACAGGATTTCACGTGTCCCGCCCTACTCAAGGATCATTCCTGACACTACGCATACGGGGCTATCACCCGCTATGGCCGGACTTTCCATTCCGTTCTGCTTCTTCAAAAATGACCACTGGCCTGTTCCGCGTTCGCTCGCCACTACTAGCAGAATCTCAATTGATGTCTTTTCCTCCGGGTACTTAGATGTTTCAGTTCCCCGGGTTCGCCTCATGCCCCTATGTATTCAGGACATGATACCCATCGCTGGGTGGGTTGCCCCATTCAGATACCCACGGATCAAAGCCTGCTCGCGGCTCCCCATGGCTTTTCGCAGCGTGCCACGTCTTTCATCGCCTCCTGGTGCCAAGGCATCCACCGAATGCCCTTATCGCGCTCATTGCCCACACATGCACAGGAGCCATCCACCCAAACCACCAGTCAGATAACCGGCAGATCAAGCAGCAGCACCCGCACAGAGAAAGTGCAGTGCATCGCACAATTCAACACTTAACTCGCTCATGAACGCATACGCCTCCGTCACCTAGCATGTGATACCCCGACTGCTCGGACCATCACACGGGTCAGACCAACCCGTGACAAAGGCACGTCCACAAACGCACCAACCTATTCACATTATCAAAGAGCAAACTTACCAGACCGCAACACCCCGTGCACCGCCAACGCGGTTCCACAAGGTATC
>NZ_CP171836.1:2872500-3342500 GCF_043995075.1 Komagataeibacter diospyri | reverse complement strand
CAAGCAGGTTCCCATGCCGAAATCACCGACCCAGCCCACCCTTCTCCATAAGGTCAACGATCATGTCGCGGTGCGCATGACGATCATATTCGGGAGTATCTGGTGCGTTTATGCATTCCTGGTCTTTTCCCTTATCCCTCTGGCCGCCCCCGCATGGCAGAACACGCTGCTTTATATAAGCAACTGCATCCAGCTCGTTGCGCTACCAGCCCTGATGGTGGGCAATGCGGTGCTGAGCCGGGGCACCGACCAGCGCGCGGCGGAAGACCATGCCGCCCTGATTGAAATCCTGAACGATGTCCGGTCTGAAGTGTCCGAACTGAAAACCGTGACCAATGATCTGGCGCGCAAGACGAACCAGGCGGCCAACCATTCCCCATCGGAAATCGTGTCGTTTTCCAATGAAGCTGTTATCAATGTGACGGAAAACGAAGCGCATGAAGCGGTCATCCCCGCCAAGGGCTAAAGCCACCAGCATATTTTATGGAAACATCATGTCCCCTGCCCTGAACCGCCCTGAAATCGTTGCGGAACTGACCGCGATGTCTGACCGCTATGAAAAGGCGCTTGGCGATAATGACATCGCGGAGTTGGACGCCCTGTTTTACCATGGCTCCGAAACGGTACGATACGGTGTTGGCGAAACACTGTACGGGTTTGATGAAATCGCGGTATTCCGCCGTAACCGGGCAGGTGGTTCTCCTCCGCGCGACGTGCTGCGCCGACATATTACGGCTATCGGCACGGATACCGGCACGGTTGATCTGGAATTCCGTCGTCACGGTGCCGAACGTATCGGCCGGCAGAGCCAGACATGGATCCGCACCCCCGACGGGTGGAAGATCATCGCGGCCCATGTGTCCCTGATGGCCGATATTTCCTGATCAGTTGCCGATATCTGGCGCGCAGGCATCCTGCAACCGCGACAGTACATCGACAAAACCGGTTGCGAAGGATGCCGGGCCGCCAGCATCCCGGGCCGCGATTTCCGCCGCCCGTGCATAAAGTGCGTGAACGGCCGCCACCGCAACCAGCCTGTCCGATTCCTTTGGAACGGTTGCCAGGGCTGCGGCAACCAGACCGCCCAATGCACAGCCTGCCCCTGTCACGCGCGTCAGCAGTGGGTGGCCGCCAGGCACAATAATATGTCGACCATCGGGGGCAAGGATATGATCTTCCGGCCCGCTGATGGCGACGATTACCTTATGACTGCGGGCAAGCGCCTGCCCCATTGGCACTGCCTGCCCGATCGAAGCCGTGGCTTCCACCCCCCGTGCCGTCGCCGCCCCTCCGGCCAGCGCCACGACCTCACTGGCATTTCCCCGGACGACAGCAGGTAATCTGGAGGCAAGTGTACGAATGATGGCGTCATATTCCCCGACACCGGCGCCCATGGCCACCGGATCCAGCACCCATGGCACATGGCCTGCATTCGCGGCATCCACGGCATCCATCATGTCGCGTGCCGTGCAGTTGATCAGTCCCGCCGCATTGACCCAGATTGCCGCGGCCTGCCCCCCGAAACCGGCCGGCCAGCCCGGCGCCGCCCCGATGGCGGGGGCCGCCCCTACCGCCAGCAGGACATTGGCACTGAGAGTGGCCGCAACATAGTTGGTCAGCCCGTAGACAAACGGGGCCTGCACCCGTATCTGGCGCAGGACAGGACGACAGTACGGATGGTCATAATCCATGGACAGGGTTACGTCATGCAACAGCGGTCACTCCTTTCCCACGCATCCAGACAATGGGTCGCCTGACACCGACAGGGGTTGCCTTTTGGTGGTAATCGACTGAAAAATAAAGAACGGACCGGGTCAATCATACCGGGGGCCGCCTGAATTCCGTAGATGATTTACCAGCCGCCATATCGTAGCAGGAACATACCGTGCGACCAGCTTTCCTTTATGCCCCTGTCATTCTTGCCGCAGGACTACTGGCCACTCATTCCGCACGGGCTGCGGATGCACTGGGACAACCGACAGCCAAAATCTGTTTCACCCTGCGTGATGCCGCCCTAGCGGGCGGATATTCATGGGGCAAGGGACGCCTTTATTTCGGCAACCATTCCTACCCGGTCAAGATTACCGGCGGTGGGGCGGTCGGAATCGGTTACAGCAAGCTGAAGGGGGACGGGACGGTGTACAACCTTGCCCGTCTGTCTGACATAAACGGCACCTACTGGTCCGTGCGGGCGGAAGCGACCATGGCCCGGGGCCGCAATGTCGCTGTGCTGGACAATAACCATGGCGTGGACATCAAGACGACCATGCGCACCAGCGGCGCCCATCTTGCCGCGGCCGTCATGCGGCTGACGCTGCGTGTGGACCCGGGCCGGGAACGGGTTGATACCCTCCCGGCCGCCTGTTCGTTCCCCATCCATTAAGGGACGGTTTAAACAGCCTATCCTTGTTGGCATCATGATGCTGCCCTTAAAAAGGGCGGCACCCAAAAACTCCTGTTTTCAAAGAGTTTACAAAAAAACCGGATCGATTTTCCCTAGATCGTGCTGATTACGATCTCGACCAGACTGGGACGGCCGGACGCCATCGCGGCTTCTATGGCCGGAGCGATATCCCCCGCACGGGTAATCAGGCACGATTCCAGGCCATAGGATGTCGCCATGGCCTGATAGTCGATCGGTGGATCACGCAGGTCCATTGCCAGGAAATTTCCCTCCTGCGCGGAAACATAATGCGTCTGCCCCCGCATGAACCCCTTCAGCACGTTATATTCGCGGTTGTTCATCACGACAAAGGTCACCGGCAGCCGTTCATGCGCTGCCGTCCACAAGGCCTGTGGAGAATATAGGGCCGCCCCGTCCCCCACCAGGCAGACAACCGGTTCACGCCCCAGCCCCAGCGAAGCCCCGACCGCAGCCGGCATGCCCCAGCCCAGCGCGCCACCGCGCAGGAAGGAGTACTGCGCGGCCCAGTCACTATCGAGGAACATGCGTGTATAGGAGGATGTTGCAATCGCTTCATCCACAATGGCGACCTGCGGGCCAATGGCGCGCACGACTTCATGGGCTGCAACACAGGGGGCGATGACCGGATCATCCCGATGCCGGGCCACCAGTGTTTCCGCATCCATGCGCCTGCTGGTCCGGGCGGCGATGACACGCGTGCGGGCCGCACTGAATTCAGCCCGGCGGGGCTGTGTCGCCTGCTGCAGCAGCGGAATCAGCACATCCAGCGACGCACGGATATTACCCACCAGCGAAAGCGGGGTCTGGAATGTGCGCCCCAGATCACGCACATCGGCCGAGACCTGATAGACCGCACAACCCGGCGGCACGGGGGAACCTTCGGAATACAGGATGGTAATCAGCGACTTGCCGCCCAGTGCGAAGATTGCATCATAATCCGCAAGCCTGCGGGCAATGTCAGTTGCGCGCGTGGGCATGTTACCCGCCCATAACGGGCAGGACGTCGCAAACGGGATACGCGATGGCCATGACGCGCCATAAACGGGCGCACCAAGGATTCCGGCCACTTCAGCCACCTGTGCCGCCGCATCCGCGCCATGGACCTCATCACCCGCGATGATCGCAAGCCTGCCCGGCGCAATACCGGCCAGCGCGCGGGCCAGGTCCGGCAGGCCGCCGGCTATGGAGGCGCGATTGATGACGGATAGGGAACCGACATCGACATCGCTGGGTTCCTCCATCACATCCATGGGCAGGGACAGGAAAACCGGCCCGGACGGGGCCGCCATCGAATCGTTGAAGGCACGCCGCACCAGTACCGGCAACTGGTCCGCATGCAGGACTTCCTGCGCCCATTTGACAGCGGGCGTTGCGATGCTGACCAGATCGCCAAACAGCAACGGGTCGGAAATCGTATGACGCGAGTCCTGCTGCCCCGCCGTCACCACCAGTGGCGTCTGCGATACGCTGGCGTTCAGCAGATTACCCATGCCATGCCCCAGCCCCCCTGCCGTATGCAGGTTCAGGAAGCCGGGACGTCCAGCCGCCTGCGCATACCCATCAGCCATGGCCACCACGCTCGCTTCCTGCAGGGCAAGAACGTATTTCAGGTCCGGGCGACGCTGGAGCGCATCGATCAGGGGCAGTTCCGTTGTGCCGGGATTGCCGAAAATATAGCGAACCCCTTCACTTTCCAGAATTTCCAGCAGGATGTCGGCCCCCCGCCGTCCCCCTGTCCGCCGTGCTGCGACCTCTAGCGGTGTAATGGCCATGCTGTCCTCTGCGTGCATTGACGGTCAGGCCATCGCACCACGTTTTCGGGATCGGGTCCACCATGGGGCGAGCAGGGCAGATGTCATTTTTATCTTGATAATGATAATTATTATCACTATCAATTTCGACACCCGTGGGTCGCCCGACAGATTCCCAACCGTCGATTTCCCAACTTGTCCACGGAACCTTACGGCATCACCCACAGCCCGGGTGATGCCGTTTTTTTATCCAACGGACACATGACCCCGCACGGAGATATTTTTTCATACCCGGACGGGATAATCTTACACTTTCAATTGACCCCATTACCGGACGTGAAGATGATGCAATGACATCCAGCCATGAAAGTGAGCCCTTTGCCCGCTGACGGTCCTGCTACCCTGTCCGCCCCCACACCCGTTCCAGACGGGAGTAATGAATGGGCGACACCCGTATCCACCATGATCGACGCCCTGCACCACAACGGCATCATCACGGCGCACCATGTGGCGGCAGCCCGGTTCTGGGCCACGGATTACCGGATTGGCGTGATGGGAGAGGAAGACCCGCATCTGGACCGGACATCACTGGGGCTGTCCGTGCGGCCGCTGAACGGACGCATGGGGTCCATCAACCGTTACAGATATATTCACGACATCATCGGCAACCGCTACGAGCGGATCCTGATCGCCACAATAATCAACAACCAGCCGCTGGATGAAATAGCCAGCCATGCCCGGTACGATCCCCGGCATATGGGCAGCGTGCTGGCGCTTCTGCTGGATTTCCTGACCCGGCATTATGACGCCATGCCCGGCCACCTGTGGCGCGGTTGACCCGTCAGGCAGGCCACTCGAAATAAAAAAGGCGCCCCGGAAAAACAGGGACGCCCCTTCAGACCATATCAGCGATAGGCTTCGGCAAAGGCCGCCGCCGCACCCAGCAGGCCTGGCTGCGGGTATGTAATCAGCTTGACAGGCATTTCCGCCATCATGCCTTCGAACCGGCCCTTGGCCACGAACCGTTCGGCAAAGCCGGAACTGGGCAGGTGCTGGGCCAGACGCAGGCCAAGGCCACCGGCAATCACAACAGCGCTGCCGCCCTGTGCCAGCGCAAGATCCCCCGCAACCGTACCAAGGCTGAGACAGAACCGTTCCAGTGCGGCTGCCGCCACCGGGTCGGATCCCTCCAGCGCCATGGTCCACAGCGCCTTGTCATCACGCGCCTTGACCGACAGTTCCCCCATTTCGGCAATCGCCTCATACAGGTTGAGCAGCCCCGGCCCAGACACCACGCGTTCCACCGACACGCGCCGGTAGCGACGGCGCAGCACGGTCAGGATACGGTCCTCAAGCTGGTCGAGCGGGGAGAAATCGATATGCCCGCCCTCGGTCTCGCACACGAAATAACCGTTCTTGCGCCGCACGATATAGGCGGAACCCAGACCCGTGCCCGGCCCAACGACGGTAATCACGCCCTGTTCGGGCAATGGCTGGTCGGGACCACAGATATGCTGCAGGCTGTCTTCACCCACCTGTGCCACGGCATGGGCCACGGCGCCGAAATCATTAACCAGGATCAGCTCGTCCACCCCCAGCTTGACCGGCAGCCACGCGGGCTGGATGACCCACGGGTTATTGGTCAGCTTGAGGATATCCCCCTTGATCGGGCAGGCCACGGCAATGCCCGCGGCCTTGGGCAGGGGGCGGTCAACCACGCGGGCAAAAGCTTCCCATGCCAGCTGCAGGCTGGCGTGATCAGCACATTTCAGGGTCGTGGCTTCCCCCAGCGTGACAACCCGCCCCTGGTCAACCTGGGCAATGGCGAAGCGCGCGTGCGTGCCGCCAATATCAACTGCTACGATCTCTTTCATATCCGGTCACGCTCCGTGGCCATACGGCAGCTCCTTGCCCCGCTATTACAATAAAAACAGTCTGCGATTGTGCCCTCTCCCATGCATTTCATGCAACAGAACAGGCAATTCAGGTGCCGCAGATCTATCGGTTAACACATCTATCCAGAAAACAAGACCAGCTATCGTGTAATTTCATTGATAAATGTCACGAAATGGCCACAATCGTTCCGGTCAGCATTAAAATATATCATATAAACCCTGACCTGCCGGGAAATCAGTCCGTCTGGTCTGCCTTGATGGCCGAAAGGATCCGCCGCTTGAACGGCCACGGTATCAGCGTGTCCACCAGCCGCAGCACTGAAAACACGAAGGGAAAGACCAGATGGGGCCGGTTGCGGTCCACGGCGCGGGCGATCTTGCGCGCGGCAGTAGGCGCGGTCTGCAAAAATGGCTTCGCGCCCACGACGCGGCGGCTCATGGGGGTATCCACAAACCCTGGCGAGACCAGCGTGACCCCGATCCCCAGCGGGGCCAGCGCCATCTGCTGCGCCTCGGCAAAACGTTTCAGCCCGGCCTTGGACCCCGAATAGGCGGCAGCGAACGGCAGTGCATGGAAGGCCGCAACCGAACTGATCAGCACGATATGCCCCCGTCCCCGCGGGACCATGCATTCGGCAGCGGCAGCAGCCATGGCCGATGGCGTGGCATAGTTGACCAGCCCCAGATGCAGCACATCCTCCGCCCGTTCCACCACGTCACCCCCGCGCCGCATGTCCCCCAGCCCCGCGGCAAGGATGGCGATATCGACCGGATAGCTGTCATCATCCTGACGCAGGGCTTCAATCGCAGCCGCTCCATCAGACAGGTCAAGGGTGCGCGTATGCACCTGCACACCCAGGCTGCGGGCCTGTACAGCCACATTTTCCAGCCGTTCGGCGTTGCGTCCCCACAGGACCAGCGATCGCCCACGGGCGGCATACAGCCGCGCCAGTTCCGCCCCGATCCCGCTGGATGCCCCCGTAATCAGCACATATCCGCCTTCATCCATGCGTGAACCGGACCTAACCGTCATTGTCTATCTTCCTTTTAAGGGTCCTTCTGTGCCATCAGCACAACAACAGGACGGACCACCGAATCATTTCTTTCAACCCTTGCCTGCATAACCTGCCCCGTTCCGTGACGGAATGAAGGTCGATGCGGGTAATGTTCAGGATGCAACGAACCGGTCATGAACGAAACCGATCGTCTTACTATCATTCCCGTTTCCGGCTTTCGTCAGATGACCACCTTTATCCAGTTGCCCCGCCGCCTGTACGCCGGGCTGCCGGGTTATGTACCCCCTCTGGACCTGACCCAGCGAGACCTGCTGACCCCGCGCAAGAATTCCTTTTTCCGCCAGGGACGCGCGCAGTATTTCCTGGCCATGCGGGGCAAACGGGCGGTGGGACGCATATCCGCGCAGATCGACCCGATTTCCATGAAACATTATGGGGAACCTGTCGGTTTTTTCGGTGCACTGGACGCAATCGACGATCTGGATGTTGTATCCGCCCTGCTGGATGCCGCAGGCACATGGCTGCGACAGCATGGCATGAAGCTTATGCGCGGACCGCAGACGCTGGACAGCAATGGTGAGTTCGGGATGATGCTGGAAGGCCACCACGCCATGCCGATGGTGGCCATGCCGTGGCACCCGCAATGGCTGCCGGGCATGATGGATGCCTGTGGCGCCACCAAGGTGCGCGACCTCGTAGCCTATCAGATGCAGACCGGCCCGGATGCGGAAGAAGCCCACCTGGTCCCCGCCAGCCTGCGGCTGGGCGAAGGGCGGCTGGGCAATGTCACCACCCGTGGCCTGCGCATGGACCGGATCAATGAGGACGGGGAGATCCTGCGCACGCTGTACAACGACGCATGGCGCAACAACTGGGGATCGATTCCGCTGGCGCGTGAAGACATGCAGTCCATGATCGTGGAGATGAAGCCCATCCTGCGGCCGGAGCATTTCGTGCTGATCGAACAGGCGGGCAAGCCGGTCTGTGTGGCGCTGGTGGTTCCCAACGTGTTCGACATTTCCGCCGACCTCAATGGCGATCCGTCGCCGCTGGGGTGGCTGAAACTGGGCAAGCGGCTGCTACGGCATGAATTCCATTCCGCGCGCGTCATCCTGCTGGGCGTCAGTTCCACGTTGGACGGCACGGCGCTGGGGGCGATCATGCCGGCACTTGCCATCACCGAACTCATGAAACGCGGCCGCAGCCTGCCCTACCGCACGATCGAACTTGGCTGGGTTCTGGAAAACAACCTGCCCATGCGTCGCCTGATCGAACGGATCACGCCCGAACCGTGCAAGCGCTACCGGGTTTACGACCTGTCGCTGGAGGACTGAGGGACAGGCCTCAGCCCCCAGCCTCCCTTACATGGCTCCAGCCACGCCGGGCAAATGCCATCGCGTGGCCCGCCGCGTCGCAGACCTGCACGCCATTTCCCGCAACCACCTGCCCGATACGGGTCACCGCCACCCCCGCACGCGCGGCATGAGCCTGCAGGCCGACTTCATTCATGGGGGGGACGGCAAGCAGCAGTTCATAATCATCCCCACCGCTCAGACACGTTGACAGCCATTGCGGGCCAAGTGCGCGCACGGCCGGGGATAACGGCACCTGATCCGCATGGATTACGATCCCTACCCCGCTTTCACGCGCCATGTGCCCCAGATCCTGCAACAGCCCATCTGACACATCCATCCCGGCGGATGCGACATCCCCCAGATCCAGCCCCAGCCGGGGACGGGGCAACTGGTAGCGGCCTGCCAGAAAGCCATCGGGATCGGTCACCTGCCCGCGTCGCGCCAGCAGGCCCATCGCGCCATCACCAATCGTGCCCGTAACCCATATGCCATCGTCCACGCGGGCGGTGCTGCGCCGTAACGCCCGTCCGGGCGCTACATGCCCCAGCACAGTCAGGGACAGCACCAGTGGCCCGGACGTGGATGTCGTGTCCCCGCCCAGCAGCGTGATGCCAAACTGTTCCTGATCGCGCACAAGGCCCGATGCAAAGCCTGCAAACCACGCCTCATCCCGCGCGGGCGGCATGGATACCGTCATGAGGTAACCCAGTGGGGTCGCATCCATGGCGGCAAGGTCCGACAGGTTGCAGCGCAGCAGCTTGCGACCAACGGTGTCGGATGGATCATCAGACAGGAAATGCACGCCTTCGACCATGGCGTCGGCCGCAATAACCAGTTCACGCCCGGCGGGCGGCATGAACACGGCGGCATCATCGCGCAGGTCAAGCGCCCCGTCCCCCGCAAGCGGCCGGAAAATACGGGCAATGAAACCGAATTCCGCCGGCAGGCCATTACCTGACAGTGCGTCCTGTCCCATGGCCGTCATGCCTTTCTTCGGGGTTCAGGCGGGTTTGCTGTCGGGGGCGGCATCAGCCACGGGGGCATCATCCACTACCAAGACCGTTTCACTGCCTGCATCCGTCACGGATGCCGCCGGTTCATTGATCCGCCGCGACAGGGCATCGAGCACGCCGTTGAGCATGCGCGGTTCATCACCGGCAAGAAAACCATGGGCGATATCCATGTATTCATTGATGATGACGCGGGCCGGTATGGGATCCGCCCCCGTCATCTCACCACCCGCGGCATGCATGATCGCCCGCAGCACCGGGTCCAGACGGGCCAGCGGCCATGACGCGGGCAGGATGTCATGCAGCAGCGTGTCAATGCGTTCCTGCCGTGCCATGGCGCCACGCACCACGATCCCGAACAGCCGCGCATCGGCGTCGGGCACGTGTCCTTCGGCATAATCGCACTGATCGGATGCGGACGTGCCCAGCCGGTGACGCATGAACTGATTTATGACGCGTTCCGGGCTTTCGCTGCCCTGTTCGATCTGGAACAGGGCCTGCACCGCCGCAACACGCGATGCGGTGCGGGAACGGACCTTGTGCTGCCGGTCACCGTCTGTCTGTGTCATGGCGCGTTACTCCTGCTGTGACATTGCTGCGAATTCTGCGTTTCATCGCCTCTTTGCGTGGCGGGGTCCAGTTCAATCTTTGTCCCTGGAGCCCGATGGGGGAAAGTCTTCACCCTCCTCACCCGAGACGGAAGCCGAGATCGTGTCCAGAATATCCGCGAAATCCTTGGTTTCACGGAAATCCCAATGCACGCTTGCGAAACGGATATAGGCTACCGAATCAATTTCACGCAGCGTTTCCATAATCAGCCGCCCGATATCGCGTGAGGGAATATCCGTCTCCCCCGTGGCTTCCAGATGACGGACCAGCCCATTGACGATCCGTTCGATCCGATCTGCCTCGACCGGGCGCTTGCGCAGCGCGATACGGACCGAACGCGCCATCTTGTCACGTTCGAAGGGCACGCGGCGGCCATCGGCCTTGACCACGATAAGGTCGCGCAGCTGCACGCGTTCGATGGTGGTGAAGCGCTGCCCGCATGATCCACATATGCGCCTGCGCCGAATGGCCGCGCCATCTTCATGCGGGCGGCTGTCCTTCACCTGCGTATCGTCATTTCCACAAAAAGGGCAACGCATGCAAAACCGTTTCCTGATTACGCAATGGAACAGAACACGCCACGCGAACGCGGCATGACGGGCTAGGCACCGATATCAGTCAGTACATCCAGTACCGCCGCACCATACCGGGCCAGCTTGGAACCACCCACCCCCCGGATCATGCCAAGCTCATCCAGCGTGGTCGGGCGTTCAAGGGCAATATCATGCAGCACGGCATCATGGAAAATGACATAAGGCGGGATTTCCTGTTCCCGCGCCTCCCCCAGCCGCCATTGCCGCAGCGCCTCATAGCGCGCTGCGGCTTCTGGTGTCAGGTCAGCCATCTGGGGCCGCTGGCCGCCGCCTGAACCGCGTCCCGCCGCCTTCAGATCCTCGGCCGCGTCCTCGCGCAGCATGATCTGCTCCTCGCCACGCAATATGGGCCGGGCGCGCCCTTCCTCAAGGGCAAGGGCATTATATTCCCCCGTCACCTTTATCGCGCCACGGGCGATCAGCTGGCGGATCACCCCACGCCAGAAAGGTTCGGGATGGTCGCGGCCGATGCCGAACACACTCAGCTTTTCATGGCCATGGCGGGAGGCCATATCCGATGCCTTGCCACGCAGCACACCCGCCACATGCACCGCACCAAAACGCTGTCCAGTGCGATAGATTGCCGACAGCACCTTCTGCGCCGCCACCGTGCCGTCAAACGTCGCGACCGGATTGCGGCAGTTGTCACAATGACCGCAGGCGGTGGACAGTTCCTCGCCAAAACACGACAGCAGGGCCTGCGTACGACAGCCAGTGGTCTCGGTCAGGGCGATCATGGCTTCCAGCCGGGCGCTCATGATCCGCTTCTGGGCATCAGGCGCGTTGGACTGTTCCAGCCAGTACCGGGCACGGGCCATGTCGTCGCCGCCATACAGCAATACGGTTTCGGCCAGTTCCCCATCACGCCCGGCGCGGCCGATCTGCTGATAATACCCTTCGGGCGAAGATGGCATGTCCAGATGCACCACGGCGCGCACGTCAGGCCGGTCAATGCCCATGCCAAAGGCGATGGTGGCAACGATCACCACCGGCTCGCCCGAACGGAACCGCATGAGGGCAGCACGCTTTTCCACCGGCGACAGGCCGGCATGGAACGGCAGCGCGGCATATCCCTTGCCTGCAAGTGAGCGTGCAATCCGTTCGGTCTTGCTGCGGCTGCCGCAATAGACGATGGATGCCGCCCCGCGATGGCGGTCCAGTATCCCGGTCAACTGACGCAGTTCCGATGTCTTGGGCTTTACTGCAATATCAAGGTTGGCCCGGTGGAAACTTGCCTTCAGCACCGTGGCATCCGGCATCGCCAGCGCATCGAGGATGTCGGTACGCGTGCGCGCATCCGCCGTGGCCGTCAGGGCAATGCGGGGCACATTGGGAAAATGCTGCGGCAGGGCCGCAAGTTCACGGTATTCGGGCCGGAATTCATGACCCCAGGCGGAAATGCAGTGGGCTTCGTCAATCGCGATGACCGACAGCGTCAACCGCCCCAGCCGTTCCAGCATACCGGGGGAAAGCAGCCGTTCTGGCGAGACATAAAGAATGTCCAGCCGCCCGGCCATAAGGTCCGAACGGACACGGGCGGCATCATCGGCTTCCTGTTCGGAATGCAGCGCGCCCGCATTTACCCCCAGCTGGCGCAGGGCCGCGACCTGATCATCCATCAGCGCGATCAGGGGGGAAATGACAAGGCCGGTGCCGGGCCGCGCAAGGGCGGGCACCTGATAGCATACGCTCTTGCCGCCGCCGGTGGGCATGAGCACCAGACAGTCCCGGCCTGCCATGACCTCATCCACTGCCTGCTGCTGCAGCCCACGGAAATCAGGGAAGCCGAAAACCTCGGCCAGCACATCACGCGGGTTGCGTGCTGCGCCGTCACCAGCCGTCATATCATCAGGAGGGAGGCCGTCGTTCAGCGTCCACCAACCTCGATTTCGACGCGGCGGGACGCCAGGGCGCCGTTTTCGTTGTTCAGCGGGCCACGCGGCTGCTGGCTGATCCGGCTGGCGTCCACGCCATCAACCGCCAGCTGGCGGGCCACGATCTTGGCGCGGTCGATCGCCAGCAGTTCATCTGCCGACAGGTCATGACTGGCGGCGGCATAGCCTTCAACCCGAACCCTGGCGTGGGTCGATACCGCACGCTGGGCGGCCTGTGTGATCACCATCTGGGCCGGCGTGTCGAGCTGGGTGGAGTTCTGGGTAAAGAACACGACATATTTACCCGGATGGCCACCAGCACACCCTGTCAGCAGACCAAGACCAAGAAGAAGGGACAGGCGACGCATGATGGATTCACTCCTGATTCAGGGATTCAAGACGGATCGCTATCAGCCTTCTGGTATACCCGATCCGGTTTTCCGCTACTTCGTGCCCTGTGGAAATAGCCGCGTCAATCCTTTCCACCAGCATGGCCACCCCTTCATGAATGGGCACTGACCATTTTTCCGTCAGAAATACGCCATACTTTATCCAGTTTCTCGACACCTGTCAGACGATGCGCAATTAGGATGACGGTACGGCCATGGGTCACATCATTCAGGGTCTGGAGGAATTCCTGCTCGGTACGCGCATCCAGTCCGGTGGCCGGTTCATCCAGTATCAGGATGGGCGCGCGTGACAGCAGCACACGCGCCAGCGCCAGCCGCCTGCCCTGCCCGCCTGACAGGCTGGCGCCCCCTTCCCCCAGCCAGCTATCCAGCCCATCGGGCAGTTCGCGCACGACGTCCGCAACCCGCGCCTGTTCCAGCGCGATCCACAGATCGGCTTCACCCGCGTCGGGACGACCAAGCAGCAGGTTGGCACGAATCGTATCGGCAAACAGGTGCGTCGCCTGCGACAGCCACGCAATCCGCCCGCGCAGGTCATCATCACGGATGGTGGCGATATCACGCCCACCCAGCGTAATGCACCCCGCCTGAGGCGCCACCGCCTTGAGCAGCAGCGCCGCCAGCGTGGACTTGCCCGCACCCGACGGCCCCAGCACCGCAATACGCTGGCCCGCCGGAATGGACAGGTTCAGGTCATCCAGCACCGGGGCACGGTTCGCGCTCCAGCGGAAGGATACATGCCCAAAGCTGATATCGCTGCCTGCCGGTGCGGGTTCGGTACCTTCAGGGGGCGCGTGTTCAGGCATTTCACTGACGGCCACGACCCGGGCCGCAGCCCGGGTAATGCTGCCCGCCAGCGCGCCAGCACGGGTCAGGCCGCCCACACTTTCAAATGCCGCAACCGTCAGGAACAGCACGGCCGCCGCGGGCAGGGGCGCAATATGCGGCAGGCCCAGGCCAAGAGCGGCAGCCAGCACCGCCACCACCGCCGCCTGCCCGCACAGATAGGATGCGGCCCCAGCCATGGCCAGCATCCGGGCCTGTTTCATCTGTGCGCGATACAGCGCGTCATCACGGTCACGGACATGGGCCAGCATGCGCCCCTCCGCCCCGAAGGTCGCGATTTCGCGCAGCCCCCCCACCATGTCCAGCACGCCAATACGCAGCTGCGCGCTGGCATGGTTGACCTGACCACCCTCACGCCGCCCCATCATCGCAGCGATCAGGGGCAGGACAAACGCACCGCAGACAAACAGTCCCGCCACCACGACCGCCAGCACGGTGTTGACCATATTGATGGCGATGAACAGGAACGGCAGCACCAGACATGCACCAAGCAGCGGAATGATGATGCGCAGGTACAGTCCGTCCAGTGTCTCGACATCGGACACCAGCCGCGACAGCAGGTCACCCGCGCGGCGGAAGCCCAGACCAGCCGCCGCACCCCGCGCCAGATTACGGAAAAACCATACCCGCACATCCGCCAGCGCGCGGAACATGGCATCGTGCGTGACCAGACGTTCGGTATAGCGCAGGATTACCCGTGCACTGCCGAAGATACGCAGCGCGCCGGTCGTCACCACGATCACGCCCACCGTCATGGCCGCGACCCGCATTCCCGCCTCGCGCATCAGCACAAGGCCGATCAGCACGGCCAGCAGCGACAACAGCGCGCCCGCCGTCAGCAGCGGAGCGCGACGCTGCCATATATGCAGGATCTGCAGCACCGGCCCCATCACGCCTTCACGCCGCGCCAGCCGTGCGAATTCCCGGTTTTCCGAGGACTTCACGATGCATTCTCCCCACTGGTGACAATACGGCCATGATCGAGATCCACCCGCTGTCCCCCGAACCCTTCCACCGCAGCAGAGTGGCTGGCAAGGATGACCGTGCGATGGGCCGCAAGCGCACGCAGGCTGGCGAACACGTCGGCTTCGGTCTGCGGATCAAGGTGGGCTGTCGGTTCATCCAGCAGAAGCAGCGGCGCGTCCTTGAGGAAGGCGCGCGCAATCGCCACGCGCTGCGCCTGCCCGCCCGACAGACCGAACCCGCCTTCGCCAATCAGGGTCTCAAGCCCGCGTGGCAGATTGGCGATGAATGCATCCGCCGCTGCCGCCCTGATGGCGGCCTGCAACTGATCGTCCGTCGCATCGGGACGGGCGAACAGGATGTTTTCGCGCAGGGTGCCTGCAAACAACACCGGCTTCTGGCCAATCCATGATGTCATGGCGACCAGTGTTTCAGGTTCGATGGTGGCCATGTCGACACCATTGATGGTGATGCGCCCGCTTTCGGGCTGGATGAAGCCCAGCAGCATTTCGATTATGGTCGACTTGCCCGACCCCGACGCCCCCCACAGCACCAGCGTCTGTCCGGCGGGTGCGGTGAACGAGACATCATCCAGCGTCGCTCCGCGTGCGGGGTCCCATGTAAAGCCTACATGTTCAAACGCGACACTGACGCCCTGCCCCGTTTCGCACACCGCCTGACCAGCCGCGCGCACTGCCGCCGCGTCCGGCAGGATCCGCATGGCCGCAGCCGCGCCCGATGCATGGGCGCGATCCTGATACGCCAGCGCAAGACTGCGGAAAGGGGCAAAGAATTCCGGCACCAGCAGCACAACAAACAGCCCGCGCGCGACATGGGCTGCCATAACAGTCGCAGGCACGCCCCCCTGGTCATGCAGCGCCATGAGCTGCGCGCCATTGCGCAGCGCCACCAGCACAAGGGCCACGACCAGCGCGCAGTCGATGGAGGCCGATGACAGGAACGCAACCCGCAGCACCTTCATAGTGCGCACGCGCAGTTCCTCCGCCGCGGCGGCAAGCCTGCGGGTTTCATCTTCCGTCCGGCCTGACAGGACAATGGTGGCGATGCCGCGCACACGGTCAAGGAAGCGCGCCTGCAGGCGCGTCATGGCAAGGAACTGGTTGCGCGAGGCAACCGCCGCCCCGATCCCGAACAGCGCCTGCCCGAACGGTACGGCAATACCGCATATCGCCATGATCAGAGCCGAGCCCGGCTGAACGAAGGCGGCAAGGACACCGATGACAAGCGGGGCCGCGACCCACAGCACGGAAGCCGGCAGCCAGCGGGCGAAGAAACCATCCAGCGCCTCGATCCGGTCAACGGCCAGTGCAGTCAGTTCCCCCGTATGGTGCCTGCGCAGCAGTCCCGGCCCACCGCGCAGGATGGCGTCCAGCACCCCGCCACGCAACCGCGCGCGCGCCTTCATGCCCGCACGGGCGGCAAGGATGTCCGCCCCCATCTGCAAGACAGCGCGCACGATGGCCAGCCCAACCAGCCCCGCAAGCGCCCACGTCACCGCCGGTTCCCCGCCAGGCACCAGCACGCTGGCCAGCACGCTGGCAATGCACCAGACCTGTCCCACCGCAGTCGCGGCCAGGGCCAGCCCGAGCAACACAACCGGCATGGCCTGCCGGCGCCCAAGACGCGACTGTGCCCTTGTCCACGCCTTCATCACTGTCTTGTCATCGTTCATGACCGCTCCCTATACCGAAGGACACGACACAGGGACAGCCATCATCCACGGCCGGAAACTGACGACACCATAACTCTGCCATGCATTTTTGCATGGATTCAGCCCGCCATTTCATCCTGTTCGGGCTGCTTTAGTGGAAAAACAAGGACATAACGTGTCCCGTTTTCCTCGAACATCTGCAGTTCACCACCCAGTTGCCGGGCAAAGCCACGGATCAGCTGCATGCCGATGCCGCTGCGCCCTTCCTCTGTTCCGGGATGATTGCGCACCGCCGCCATGCCCACGCCGTTATCGGCGATCCACAGGCACGCCCGGTTACCGGACAGCGCGCGCAGCCCGACTTCCAGCGTGCCGTGCTGGCGGTCGGGAAACGCGTATTTGATCGTATTGCTGACCGCTTCCGTCACGATCAGCGCCAGCGGCACCGCCTGGTCGGGCACCATCAGCAGATCATCGACGCGGATATCCAGCGTGATGCGGCTTTCGTCGGATTCACCGATGGCATGCATGATCTGGCCACACAGTTCGCGCACGAAGCTCTGCATATTCAGGCTGTACAGTTCGCCATCGGCGTAAAGATAGCGATGCAGGGTGGCCAGCGCACGCACACGGTCACGCGCCTGCGCGAATTCCTCACGTGCGGCGGGCTGGCGGATGCGGCCTGCCTGCAGGTTCAGCAGCGACGCTACGATCTGCAGGTTGTTCTTGACGCGATGGTGCATTTCCTTAAGCAGCAGTTCCTGCCGCGCCTGCGCGCGTTCCAGCCGCTTTTCATGTCGCGCCAGCTTGCGGGTGGCCTTGCTGAAGGCATGGGCAAGCTGCCTGACCTCCAGCGGCATGGCCCAGTTGGAACGCACGTCATACATGCCACCCAGCTGCCACTGATTGACCGACGTGGTCAGCTGGCGCAACGGCGTGATCACCAGCACATCGGCACTCTTGGATGCGCCCAGCAGCCCCATCAGCAGCAGCAGCCCGCTGCTGACCAGCGATATGGCGAACATCACCACCGCGTGCCGCTCCCCCGCGTTGCGGCGCGTCATGGTCAGGACATGCACGCCATCCTGCACACGACCGATGGAAAACGACCCATCGGGCAGGGTGATGTGGGCATGTTCCTCCCCCATCGCCAGGGTCGCGCGTGCCCACTGCATGATACGTTCGGGCGGATGAGGCGACCAGTTGCAATCCGAACACAGGGGGACGGCGGCATGGGCGTGGCTGTCCACCACCCATACCTCGACCGGGCCATTCTGCTGCACCAGATCCATCCGCGGGTCACTGGCCTGCAGTATGGCGCTGCGCCATGACAGCGGCATGACCGCCGTCAGGTAGCCCGGACGGGCCGGCCTGCCGACATCATCATAAATGGTGGTGGAAACCGTAATGCGGAAATAGGCGGGCACATGGGTGAGCGGATCGGTCAGCGCCACCAGCCCGACATCCCCCTGGAAACGGGGCATGGCGTCCATGCCCAGTGGGGTGGATCCCTTCTGCGGCCCGACAGCGGTCAGGATGTTGCCCCGGTCATCCGCCAGCGCAATCTGGCTGTAATGCCGCCCGGTCAGCGACTGCACCAGTTCAAGCATATGGCGCAGGCCCGCATCATCCAGCCGCATGCGCGAGACGGCCTGCAGCAGGGAACTTAAATGTTCGGCTTCATGACGCAGTTCAAGATCGATGCGCGATACCGTAAGGTCGGTACGGTCCCCCGGCGCTTCAAGCGTGGCGCGATAACTATGCCATGCCTGTACCGCCCCGATCAGGGCAATGGGCATGGCAGCCAGCAGAATGATCGCCATCATCCGCCCACGCACGGCATCGAACACGCGACCGACACGGCTGAACAGGCTCCGGTGGCGGACCTGCCTGCCGTGACCGGAAGATGGGAATACGGACATCCGTTATTTTGTCCGTTTCCGGTCTTCCTCAATCAGACGCAGGAGTTCCTCGGGAACGGGCTCTTTCGTCACGTCGTCAAACAGCTGATGCAGCCCCCGCTTCAGCCATAGCTCGAACGCATCATCCGATCTGTTTATGGACTTCTTTCCTGGTTGCCTGGGAGGACACTTGTCCTTCAGAGCCATCGCATTATCCCGAAGTAAATTCCCACTTCACACAATCCCTGTCTGGGTCAGGGCTGCATCTTACCCTGCAAATTCCAAGATACTGTATGGAGACAGCACTGTCAGTGCCATACTCATGCCGCAATTCAAAGTGGGAATCCACCCAATCAGACTGATGCCGCAGGGCGTGCCTGCACACGTGTGCGCAGGCGCTGCACCGCGCCGCGCAGCTCGACAGTGGAAATATCGCGTTCTTCACCATACAGCCATGTGGCCAGCTGGCGACGGGCGCGGAAGACGCGGCTCTTGGCGGTACCGACGGCGCAGCCAGTCGCCGCAGCCAGTTCGTCATAGCTCATGCCCTGCATCACCACCAGCACCAGCGCCTCGCGCTGGTCGGCGGGCAGGCGGTTCATGGCTTCGGCCAGTTCCTTGACCACCAGGCGTTCCTCATGCGCGCCGCTACCCGCCATGGCGGAAGCGGGCACATCCTCGATATTCCCGGTTTCGCGCTTCTTGCGCAGGTCGGAGATGAAGCGGTTGCGCAGGATGCGGTGCATCCACGCGGAAAAATTGGTACCCGGCGTAAAGCTGTACTGGGCTGCCAGCGCATTGCACACGGCGTCCTGCACCAGATCATCCGCTGCCGCACGATTGCGTGTCAGCGACAGGGCCTGAACGCGCAGACGGGGCAGGATTGCAATCATCTCGTCATGAAAGCTGTTGGTCATCTTCTTCTCCCCTGTGTTGTCGTTCTTCATGCCGGTGCAATGAACGGGGAAGGCAAAAGGTTACATCCACCCATATAACGAAAACGCGAGCAGGCGGGCCGTGGTTTCATTCAGCCGTCATCAGGGCGGGTACCCATGTAATCCACGATCTGGGCGCGGGCGCGGGAGACGCGGGCCTTGATGGTGCCGACCGTCACACCACATACATGTGCAGCTTCCGCATAGGTCATTTCCTGCACGCCAACCAGAACCAGCGCCTCACGCAGGCGGGGGGACAACTGCCAGATCGCGCTATTGAGGTCGCGCAGAGCGTCCGCTTCCCCTTCCCCCGTGCCACTTTCGGGCTGATCGGGGCGATGGGCATAGTCAGACATCACATCACGTTCGCGTCGGCCGTGGCGCACCTGTTCATAAAAAAGGTTACGCGCGATCGTGTACAGCCATGCCTTCATGCTGGTGCCGGGGGTAAACTGCTCAAGGGCCGCCAGCGCGCGCAGCACGGTTTCCTGGACAAGGTCGTCCGCCTGCGCGGCCTGCCCGGTCAGAAAACGGGCAAAACCACGTAATTGCGGCAGAAGGGACAGGATCTCCCCACGCAAGTGCGTGACCGCTGACGGATCGGGTGGTATTCTGGATTCCAGTTTGTTTACTCTTCAACTCTTGCAGCACAGCCTAACGCTGTCATGATCCGGAGTGTAACAGTTTATCTGGGGAGATGAATGCCTCATGCCGCTATCACGGCGTCAAGACCTGCTTCGCGCCCTGCCCTATGCCCGGCGTTACGCCCGGGCGTTATGTGGCAGCCAGTCGAGTGGCGACCTGCTGGTCGCCGAAAGCCTGCGCGAACTCATGGCGGTGGATGATCCATCCATGCCACCAAGGCTGCGCCTTTACCAGTGGATATCCCGCCACCACGCCGAACATGGTGGCGGCGGAGACGCGGCAGGCGGCATGCCGCCGCTGGGACGCAAGCTGCTGCTGCTGACCTCGCTTGAGGAACTGTCGGTGAACGACGCCGCCCGTGTCCTGTCACTGCCCCCCGCACAGGCCACCACCATACTGGAGGATGCCCACGCCCGCCTGCGTTCATGCGCCCAGACCAGCGTGCTGATCATCGAGGACGAACCGATCATCGCGATGGATATCGAGGAACTGGTGCGCCAGTGCGGCCATACCATCGCAGGCGTCGCCAGCAGCGAGGCGGAAGCCATAAAGCTTGCGCGCGAAACCCGGCCCGGCCTGATCCTGGCCGATATCAACCTGGGCGACGGTGGCGACGGAATGAAGGCGGTGTCCAGCATCCTGCAGCATCAGGACATTCCCATCATCTTCGTCACAGCCTACCCCGAGCGCCTGCTGACGGGCGATACGATCGAACCGGCATTCGTCATCACCAAGCCTTTTGAACCGCTTACGCTGGCGGTTTCCACCTATCAGGCGGTTTCGGGTGGCGTATCCCTGAACTGACACAGCCGCATGCCAGTCCCGCGCCTGTGCCATCCCCCCTGTATGGCCCGGCGTGTATGGTGCCAGTCGTCGGCCGCACGGTCGGCTGGGGCTGATCCGCCATGCGACAGCTTATCAGAAAGGGCAGTAATGAAACGGCTGGTCATCGTATCCAATCGCGTTCCCGTTCCCAAGGAGGGGCTGCGCCCCGGCGGCCTCGCGGTTGTGCTGAAGGACCTGCTGGCGCGCAAGGGGGGCATGTGGTTCGGCTGGAACGGCACCTGCCATCCCGATGCGGCGCACCTGCCACCCGAAATCCAGCAGGCGGAAGGGGTGGAATATGCCACCATCGGCCTGACGCCCTCGGAACACCGCAACTACTATACCGGCTTTTCCAATTCCACGCTGTGGCCGCTCATGCACTCCCTGCCCGAGCACATCCATTTCGAGCGGCGGGAACTGGCTACGTACTGGTCGGTCAATGAACGGTTCTGTGAAAACCTGCTGCCGCTGCTGCGCGCGGATGATGTCATCTGGATACACGACTATCACCTGCTGCCGCTTCCCGCCCTGCTGCGCCGCCATGGCGTGCGTCAGCCCATCGGCTTTTTCCTCCATACCCCCTTTCCCGCACCCGACATGCTGGCCACGGCGCCTGATGGCGGCACGTTCCTGCGTGACCTGCTGAAGGCGGACCTGCTGGGATTCCAGACGGCGGACGACACGGCCAACTTCATTTTCGCCGCCACCCGCAAGGCCGGGGCCATAGCAGAAGATGACCATACCCTGACATTCGAAGGGCGCCGCGTGCATGTCGGCACTTTTCCCGTGGAAATCGATCCCCAGACCTTTGCCCAGACAGCCGTCACCGCCGCCGGATCACAGGACCTGCGCCGGCTGTCCGGTTCGCTGGCGGGACGCAAGCTGGTCTTTGGCGTGGACCGCATGGACCCGACCAAGGGGCTGGACCACCGGCTGGCGGGCTATGAACGCCTGCTGGAAACCTATCCCGGGCGGGAACGGCAGGTCACGTTCCTGCAGATCGCGGCCGAAAGCCGGACAGACGTACCGTCCTACCAGGCGTTGCGCAACAAGCTGGAACACCAGATCGGCAAGCTGAACGCCCATAAGGGCCAGGCCGACTGGACCCCGCTGCGCTTCCTGACACGTGGCAGCCCCCGGCCCACCGTGGCCGGTTACATGCGGCTGGCGGATATCGGCTACATCACCCCGCTGCGCGATGGCATGAACCTTGTAGCCAAGGAATTCATCGCAGCCCAGGACCCCGAAAATCCCGGCGTGCTGATCCTCTCGCGTCTTGCAGGCGCCGCAAAGCAGCTTGAGGCGGCCTTACTTGTCAACCCGCTGGATCATGATGAAATGGCCGATGCGCTGGAACGTGCGCTGGCCATGTCGCCCGAAGAACGGCGCGAACGCTGGCAGGCATGCTGGAACAGCATCGCCAACCGCACGGCCCTTGGCTGGGGGCTGTCGTTCCTGAACATCCTTGAAAACGCGGCGCGGCGTTAAACCCACACCGGCCTTGCGCATGGGGTGGTTGAGAATACATAAGTGGGCATGGCTTCACCTCCCCTTCTTCTCCTTCAGGACATCACCCTGACCCTTGGCGGTGCGCCGCTGCTCAATGGCGCGGGCTTCGGCGTTGGACCGGGCGAGCGCGTCTGCCTTGTCGGGCGCAATGGCTGTGGCAAATCCACCCTGCTGCGCATCGCGGCGGGTGAGATACAGGCTGATGACGGCACCGTTTTCGTACAGCCCGGCACCACCGTGCGCTACCTGCCGCAGGAACCCGACCTGTCGGGCTTCGCCACCACGCTGGATTATGTCCGCGCGGGCATGGGACCGGGTGATCCGGAATACCGCGCCGAGCTGCTGCTGACCGAACTGGGCCTGAACGGCACGGAAGACCCGGCTACCCTGTCGGGCGGGGAAGCCCGTCGCTGCGCGCTGGCGCGTGCCCTGGCCCCCGAACCCGACCTGTTGCTGCTGGACGAACCCACCAACCATCTGGACATGCCCACCATTGAGTGGCTGGAGCGCGAACTGCTGTCGCTGTCATCGGCCATGGTCATCATAAGCCATGACCGCAGGCTGCTGGAAACGCTGTCGCGTTCGGTCGTATGGCTGGACCGGGGCGTTACCCGCAGGCTGGATCAGGGATTCGCCCGGTTCGAGACATGGCGCGAGGAAGTGCTGGAGCAGGAAGAACGCGACAGCCACAAGCTGGACCGCCAGATCGCACGTGAAGAAGACTGGATGCGTTACGGCGTGACCGCGCGGCGCAAGCGCAATGTCCGTCGCGTGGCCGAACTGGCCGAACTGCGCAATACCCGCCGCACCGCCATAAGGCAGCCCGGTGGTCTGAAAATGGAAGCCCGCGAAAGCGACCTGTCGGGCAAGCTGGTCGCGGTGGCGGAAGACATGTCACGCGCCTATGATCCTGCCCTCCCGGTAGTCAGCCATCTGGACCTGCGTGTCCTGCGCGGGGACCGGCTGGGGATTGTCGGTGCCAATGGCGCGGGCAAGAGCACCCTGCTGCGCCTGCTGACGGGGCTGGACAAGCCGGATTCCGGTACCATCAATATCGGCAGCGCCCTCAATGTCGTGACACTGGACCAGCAGCGCCGCTCGCTTGATCCCAACACCACGCTGGCGGATACGCTGACGGGTGGCGGCGGCGACATGGTGCAGGTTGGCGATGAAAAACGCCATGTCATCGGCTACATGAAGGACTTCCTGTTCCGCCCCGAACAGGCGCGCACACCGGTAGGCGTGTTATCAGGCGGGGAGCGCGGGCGACTGATGCTGGCCTGCGCACTGGCGCGGCCATCCAACCTGCTGGTGCTGGATGAACCGACCAATGACCTTGATCTTGAAACGCTCGACCTGCTGCAGGACATGCTGGCGGCCTACTCCGGCACGGTGCTGCTGGTCAGCCATGATCGTGACTTCCTTGACCGGGTCGCGTCCTCCATCCTGATGGCGGAAGGTGACGGGAAATGGGTGGAATATGCCGGTGGCTACAGCGACATGCTGGCCCAGCGGCAGGATGCCACGCTGGCTGCACGCCCCCGTCAGGACCGCGCGGAAACGACACCGGCCAAGACCGATGTGACGCCTTCCGCTTCCCCCCGGCAGCCAGCGCGCAAGATGTCGTACAAGGACAAGCACGCGCTGGAACAGCTACCGAAGCAGATGGCGGCGCTGGAGGCGGATATCGAACGCCTGCGCGCCATCCTGTCCGATGGGGGACTGTATGCGCGCGACCCGGCTGTCTTTACCACCACCACCGCCGCGCTGGAAAAGGCGGAAGCCGACCTGACAGCGGCGGAAGAACGGTGGCTGGAGCTCGAAATGCTGCGTGAGACGCTTCAGTCTTCCTGAACGGGGGGGATAATCAGGCCGGACGCCTCCATCCGCGCGCGGGCGGCGGCGATTCCCTGTGTCACCGCCAGTGCCGCGGCCAGCGCCCGGCGGCCCGCCGCAGCATCCACCAGCACTTTCGCGCCATCAAGGCAGGACGCCGCGAAGGCGGTATGCTCCGCCGCCAGCGTATCATGATCCCGCCACGTCACGGATTCGCGCCGGAATCCGCCCGATCCGGGCAAAGGCAGGCCACGCGTGCGCCCGATCATGGTCAGTTCGCGCTTCATGAAATCGGCAGACAGGTAGCCTTCCTGTGAAAAGACGCGCATTCGCCGCTCGGTCTTGAGCGAAATGCGGCTGGCCGCGATGGTGGCGACACAGCCGTTTTCAAAACGCACGCGGGCGTTGGCGATGTCCTCGAAAGGTGAACTGACGGCAGCCCCCAGCGCATCGACACTTTCGATCGGGCTGTCCACGATGGACAGCACCAGATCAAGGTCATGGATCATGAGGTCAAGGATCACCGATACGTCCGTCCCGCGCGGCTTGTACGGCGCAAGGCGCGTGGCCTCGATATACAGTGGACGCGAAATCCGGTCAGTAATGGCCTGATGTTCAGCGGAATAACGCAGCAGGTGCCCGACCTGCAGCACAACGCCATGCACCTGCGCCAGATGCGCAAGCTCATCAGCCTGCGCCAGTGTTTCCGCCATGGGCTTTTCCACCAGCACATGCTTTCCCGCAGCCAGTGCAAGCCGGGCGAGGTCGAAATGATGCTCGGCGGGGGCCGCGACAATAATGGCATCGGAACAGGCCAGCAGGTCGGGGTATGACACGACGGGCGCACCGCCCGCCTCCGCCGCGACCTTGCGCGCACGCGTGGTATCGGGATCGTGGATGCCGGTCAGGACCTCACGCGCGGACGCCCGTACCTTGAGCGCGTGGAAACGGCCGAAATGCCCCGCCCCCACAATGCCGACGCGTAACAACCGCATTCCCGCCTGCGTCATGTCCTGCCCTTCCTGCCTGTTTCGGGTCCGTAGCTGTTTTCCGGATTAGCAGCCCGCCACCCCGTCGCACACCCCCGCTGACCGCACGGGCGGCATGACAGGGCGGGAAAATTGCGGCAAAACGGCAACGGCGGCGGCCCTGCCGGCGTATCAGCGGTTGCATCATCGGGCGGGGACCGGCATGTTCCCGCCACTGATTTTTCGCACACGCGATACACTAGACCATGCCGGACAAGGGAACCGGCCAGCCGGGCGTAGGGAGCTCTCCATCAAGTCATGATGTATTACAGTCGGCTCAGAATGGCTTCGGTCATTGGCGTATGTCTGATCGGGCTGGCGCTGTGCCTGCCCAATGTCATCCGCCAGCCCATGGCGTCCCTGCCATGGCGGCAGATCCATCTGGGTCTTGACCTGCGGGGCGGGTCCTACCTGCTGCTGCAGGTTGATATGAACAGTGTGACAGCCGACAGGCTGCGCGGACTGCAGGATGAAACACGCCAGACCCTGCTGAAGAATTCGCTGGGCTACCGCAATCTGACCACCAGCGCACATGGCGTGACATTCACGCCCCGCACACCGGAAGAAACGCAGCCCGACCTGAAGGTGCTGCGCGCCATGCCGATGAACGTGCCGGACGAATTCAGGGTAGAACAGGCCGAAGGCGGTCAGGTCACCATCACCCTGTCGGCCGAGGCCGCACGCCAGCGCGCCTATGATGCGGTGACCCAGTCGATCGAGATCGTACGCCGCCGTATTGATGCAACCGGCGCCATCGACCCCGAAATCACCCGTCAGGGCGATGACCGGATCATTGTCGAACTGCCCGGCATCAGTGACCCCGAACGGGTGAAAAACCTGCTGGGCACCACGGCGAAGATGACGTTCCACCTGGTCGCGGATTCCGCCATCGGGTCCGCCGTGCCGCCACCGGGCGTGGAAATGCTGCCCATGACCGACGGGCAGAGCAAGCTGCCGGTCTTCTCGCACGTGGATGTGGATGGCGCGGATCTGACCAACGCCAGTGCCTCGATCGACCAGCAGAGCGGCGAATGGGCAGTGAACTTCACCTTCGATTCGACCGGGGCGCAGGAATTCGGGGAGGTAACGCGGGCCAATGTCGGCAAGCGCTTCGCCATCGTGCTGGATAACAAGGTGATCGAGGCCCCGGTCATCCGTACCGCCATTACCGGCGGCAGCGGGCAGATCACCGGTGGTTTCAGCGCGCAGCAGGCAACCGACATGGCGCTGCTGCTACGTGCCGGCGCACTGCCCGCACCGCTGAACGTGATCGAACAGCGGTCCATCGGTC
Source organism: Komagataeibacter diospyri (assembly GCF_043995075.1). Lineage (NCBI taxonomy): Bacteria > Pseudomonadati > Pseudomonadota > Alphaproteobacteria > Acetobacterales > Acetobacteraceae > Komagataeibacter > Komagataeibacter diospyri. Next base: position 3,316,111 of record NZ_CP171836.1, on the reverse strand, counting down.
CGTCGCTCGGGGCTGATTCGATCCGGGCGGGCGGCTACAGCCTCGCCGCCGGTTTCGTGCTGGTGATCGCATTCATGGCGCTGTTCTATGGCCGGTTTGGCTGGTACGCGAACATTGCCCTGCTGGCCAACCTAGTGCTGATGACGGCCATCCTGTCGCTGTTCGAGGCAACGCTGACCCTGCCGGGCATGGCGGGCATGCTGCTGACCCTGGGCATGGCGGTGGATGCGAACATCCTGATCAACGAACGCATCCGCGAGGAAGTGGCCCGTGGCCGCAGCGCGCTGCAGGCCATGCAGGCAGGCTTCGAACGCGCGACCGGCACGATCGTGGACAGTAATGCCACGGCCCTGCTGGCGCATGTGATGCTGTTCGTTTTCGGGACCGGGCCGGTCCGGGGCTTCGCGCTCACGATCACGATCGGTATCGTGACCACCCTTTTCACCACCCTTCTTCTATCCCGGATGCTGATGGTACGCTGGTATGCCCGCACACGTCCCAGCACCCTGCCGGTCTGAGGCGCGCCGAATGATGTTTGATCGTCCCCTTCTCCGGTTCGTGCCGCGTGGCACGAAAATCAACTTCATGCGCGGCCGCTTCATCGGGCTTGCGACATCGGCGGTGCTGTCAGTCGCCTCGCTGATCCTGTTCTTCCATCCCGGCCTGACGCTGGGGCTGGATTTCCGGGGCGGCATCGTGGTGGAAGCGCGCACGCAGGGACCAGCGGATTTCAACACCATCCGCGCGGCCCTGAGCGCCCAGCACGTGAATGCCGCGGGCGTGCAGTCCTTTGGCGGACCGGATGACGTGCTGATCCGCCTCGATACGCCACCGGACAGCGAACCCGACCATGAAGCGCGCACGCAGGCCATGGTCGATTCCGTGCGCCACGCCATCGGCACCCTGCCCGGCGCACAGGTGCTGAGGGCTGATGCGGTCGGCGCTTCGGTGTCAAAGGAACTGTTTCGTAACGGCATGCTGGCGCTGGGCATCAGCCTGCTCATGATCCTGGCCTATATCTGGTTCCGCTTTGAATGGGAGTTCGCGGTCAGCGCGGTGGTGACACTGGTGCTGGACCTGACCAAGGCCATTGGCTTTCTGGTCATCACGCATTTCGAATTCGATCTGGTGATGGTGGCCGCCATTCTGACCATCCTTGGCTATTCCACCAATGACAAGGTGGTGGTCTATGACCGCGTGCGTGAAAACCTGCGCAAGTACCGGACCATGCCGCTGGCGGAACTGATTGACCTGTCGATCAACGAAACACTCAGCCGTACGCTGGGCACGTCATCGACCGTGTTTCTTGCAGCCCTGCCGCTGGCGCTGTTTGGCGGGGCCAGCCTGTCAGGATTTGCCTGGGTAATGCTGTTCGGGATCGTGGTGGGCACGTCGTCCTCCATCTTTATCGCGGCACCGCTGCTGCTGCTGATGGGGGAAAAGCGCCTGCGTCGCGACGCAAGGCCAGCCGCGCGCAACTGACATCGGGCATGGGGCACCCGCGCGACGGATACGTGCGGGACCAGCCCTGACATAAAGACGTTTTTCGGTGAAGCTTTTCCAAAAATGCTTCAGGAAGGTGACGCCTTAAAAAATGCGGCACCCAGAACTTTAATTTATCAATATTCTTACTTATGGGCGGATGTGGCCGGTTGCGGCGGCATCCGCCCTTTTGCATCAGGACTGGCGGGACCGTTCGGCAGACAACTGGCCGGCATCCTGCCGCCCAGCGTGGACGGGTCGGGCTGGTTGGTGCACGCCACCATCAGTTCCACCGCCTGCCGCCCATTACGGCGCGCCTTGCGCGATGGCCTGGTCAGGGCAGCGAGGATCATGCTCTTGCCGTATTTGAGCGAGGTCGCCATGTCGTACACCTGCTGTCCTGACAGCCCGCCATCCTGCAGACGGCTGACCATGCCCCCTTCGGCCATGAAATAGGATGTAATCAGCAGGTAATCCTGTGCCGGGGCCGATAGGCGGGACATGTCCGCCCGCGGGGCTGCATGGCACCCCGCCAGCAGGACCACTGCCGACAGGACCAGCCGCCGCCCGCGCACATATCGTGTAATATCAATCATAAGCCAGCCACCTTCGCCATACCGGGGGATATTGGGCAGTCCTGCCCCCCGGCACAAGGGCGGTCATGGGCACGCCAAAAAAAACGGGCACCCGTCCGGGTGCCCGTCCTGCAGTCCAGAAACCAGTATGTGGGATCAGGCCTTGGGCGCGGTCGTGGCCGCCTTCTGGGCCGCTTCCGTCTTCAGCACGTCAAGGATGTCCTGCAGCAGCACTTCATTGCGCGGCGGTGCAGGCGGGGTCGCGGGCTTTTCAGCTTCCTTTTTTACCGTCAGGCGGTTGATGGCCTTCACCACCCAGAAAATCACGAAACCGATGATGACAAACTGGATCACCGCGTTCAGGAACAGGCCGATATTGATCGTGACCGCACCGGCCTTCTGTGCATCGGCCAGTGTCGCCATGTGCGGGCCACGCAGGGTGATGAACAGGTTGGTAAAGTCGATACCACCGATCAGCAGGCCCAGTACCGGCGTGAACACATCCTTCACCAGGCTGTTCACGATGGCGGTGAACGCAGCGCCCACGATTACACCGACCGCAAGGTCAACCACATTGCCGCGCATGAGAAATGAGCGGAATTCCCCCAGCCAACCGGGTACATGAAGATCCTTGACGTGCAGTTCGGGCACGTGATCCGGCAGTTTCGCCATGAATGCCAATCCTTATTTGATGGAATACGTCCTAGCTCTAGCAACATCCTGACATCATGACGACTATATATTATCGTATTGCTTTTCCATTCCGCCAACATGATGCAAGCGGGTAACACCGGGGGACGAAGCAGGCAGGACGGGCTTTTCTTGCCATCGGGTGTTGATCTTGCCGGCACTTGTCGTCTATACGCCTGCCGATACAACGCCCCCGGTCGGCATCGGTGGGCCCAGCGCGAAAGTGTTTGAAATGAAATCCGGCATCCACCCCGACTACCACGAAATCAATGTCATCATGACCGATGGCACCGAATACACGACCCGTTCGTGCTACGGTAAGGCTGGCGATACGCTGCGCCTGGACATCGATCCGAAGTCCCACCCGGCGTGGACCGGCGTGCAGCGCATGATGGACACCGGGGGCCAGGTCGCCAAATTCAACAAGAAGTTCGGCGCACTGGGCCAGCGCAAGAAGGGCTGATTGCCCCTTCCTCCCGATCAGGTCTGAAGTCTGTGGCAATGCCCGGTCCCTTGAACAGGGGGCCGGGCATTCCCATGTCTGGGATGTGCCGGACGCCCGTGGCGGGTCCGTGCGCATCACCCAAAATCGCGGTTCGCCCGATCGGGGAACCGCATGACAGCAGACCTTGCTTCATGGAGGTTTCACATGGCTTATGATTTCGCACCGCTGTTCCGCAGCGCCATAGGATTTGACCGTCTGGCCCAGCTTGTCGATACGGCGGCACAGAACCCGGTCGGTTCGTCCTATCCCCCCTATAACATCGAAAAACTGTCCGACGCGCAGTATACGCTGACAATGGCGGTCGCGGGCTTTGGTCCCGATGACATTGAACTGACGGTACAGGACAATACCCTGATCGTGTCCGGCCGCGTCAGCGACGCCACGCAGGGCAGCAGGGAAATACTCTATCGCGGCATTGCCACACGCGCGTTTGAACGCCGTTTCGTGCTGGCTGACCATGTCGTGGTGGAAAAGGCCGACCTGACCAACGGCCTGCTGCGCATTGCAGTGCGCCAGATCGTGCCCGAGGCGCTGAAGCCGCGCCGCATTCCCATTTCCTCCGGTCAGGCCGTGGCGGACGACAACGCCCCACCGGTCGAAGCCGCAACCGACGGGGTGGCCGGGGCGATCACGGCAGATGCCACCGCGACCTCACAGCGTGCAAGCTGTGCCGCATAAAAGGGCGATCATAGCGTATTTGCTGCGGGGGCAGGCCATGGGCCTGCCCCTGTTTTTATTGATGGGAAACATCCGGGGCGGGTGGATTGAAGTCTTGACCTTTGCCACCCGCAACCGTCATATCACTTCCACGAGTGTTTTCTGTTTCTGGCGCGCCAGCAGGTACGCACGGTTCCCGTTTTGTCAGGGGGCTGTTTCAAACACCATTTCAGGTGCCTGCGTGTGGCGCCACACGCTGTAGGACCTGAGAATGACTGCCCTGCCCTTAATGCCCAAGGCAACCGCCGTGTGGCTTATTGAAAAGACGGCGCTGACCTTTACCCAGATTGCCGCATATTGTGGAATGCATCCCCTTGAAGTCCAGGCCATCGCGGACGGGGAAGTCGCACAGGGAATCCGGGGCTATGACCCGATTGCCCACCACCAGCTGACACAGGCGGAAATTACGCGTTGCGAAAAGGACCCCGAGGAACGCCTCAAGGGACTTCCGCCCGCAAACCCGATCAACCGCCGCTCCAAGGGCGCGCGCTATACTCCGGTGGCCAAGCGTAATGACCGTCCGGACGCGATCGCCTTCATTCTGCGCAATTTCCCGCAGCTGTCGGAACAGCAGACCAGCAAGCTGCTGGGCACCACCAAGGACACCATTGAGAAAGTGCGTACCAAGCAGCACTGGAACAGCGCCAACATCAAGCCACGTGACCCGGTGACGCTGGGCCTGTGCAGCCAGACGGACCTGAACGCCATGGTGGCCGCCGCCAATGAACGGCTGGCACGCGAAGGCCAGGCCGTACCGCCGCCGCTGGAACTTGATGACGACAGCGAACACGGCATCTGACACACATCCCGCCGCCCGGCATGCCGGGCGGCGGGGATGGGATCAGCCCAGCCGGGCCAGGCGCTCGATCTCCTCCTTCACACGAAGTTTCTCAAGCTTGAGCCGCCGCAGCGCGCCCTCATCGGGCATGGGCCTGCGGTCTTCATCGAAAATACGGGCATCAAGCCGCGCATGACGGGTTTTAAGGCTGTTGATACGTGCTTCGTACGACATGGAATCCTCCAGCGTCTTTACTGCAACCCGATCAGGCTAGACCAGACGATGCTGCAATTTCCATGCTAAAATTGCAGCACCTGGGGATCGTGTCCGGCATTTCGCCTTTTGCGGCGGATATGCTTAGGATACGACATGTCCACTTAACAGATGAGCCGCCATGCTGACAGATCGGGACACCCTTCTTCGCAAGCTGCACGAACTGCGCAGCGAACATCGCGACCTTGATACGGTCATAAGCCGCATGGCCCAGCAGGTGACGGACCAGTTGCAGCTCCAGCGCCTGAAAAAGCGCAAGCTGCTGCTGAAGGACGAAATCACGTGGCTGGAAAGCCGCATGATCCCCGACAGTATCGCCTGATTCCCTGACGAGAGTATTTCAATCGTGAGCCTTTCCCCCCTTCCGTCCTCCGGCACGAAATCCCCGCGCGTGGGGCTGATCATGGGCAGCCAGTCCGACTGGGAAACCATGCGCCATGCCACCGCCGTGCTGGAAACACTGGATATCGCGCATGAAGTGCGCATCGTCTCCGCCCACCGCACGCCCGACCGGCTGGCGGAATATGCAAAATCGGCGCAGGGACGTGGCCTGTCGGTCATTATCGCGGGTGCCGGGGGGGCCGCACACCTGCCGGGCATGTGTGCTGCGTGGACGGCGTTGCCGGTGCTGGGCGTTCCTGTCGAATCACATGCGCTGAAGGGGATGGACAGCCTGCTGTCCATCGTGCAGATGCCCGGCGGCATTCCCGTGGGCACGCTGGCAATTGGCAAGGCGGGGGCGACCAACGCGGCGCTGATGGCAGCGTCCATCCTTGCCCTGTCCGACCCGGCCCTTGGCGCACGACTGGCGACATGGCGGGCGAAACAGACGGAAGCCGTGGCGCAGGAACCGGTGCAATGACGCAGCTTGCCCCCGGTTCGGTCCTGGGCATCGTTGGCGGTGGGCAGCTTGGCCGCATGTCTGCCATTGCTGCCGCCCGCCTTGGCTACCGCGCCCATATCCTGACGACCGAATCTGACGGGCCAGCCGCACAGGTGGCGCATGCCATCACCCTTGGCCGGTATGACGACCATGACGCCCTGCGCCGCTTTGCCGACGCGGTGGATGTCATCACATTTGAATTCGAGAATATCAGCGCCGACGGGCTGGACCTGCTGTCCAGCATCCGTCCGGTGCACCCCGCCGGTCATATCCTGCGCACGAGCCAGGACCGTATCGCCGAAAAGACCTTCATGGCGGAAAACGATATTCCGGTGGCCCCGTGGCGGGGCGTGCATGCCCGCGCCGACCTGGACCAGGCGGCGGAAGCGCTGGGCTACCCCTTCATCCTCAAGACCACGCGCCTTGGCTATGACGGCAAGGGGCAGGCCCGCATCCATGATGCGTCGGAACTGGACGCCGCATTCGACAGCCTGCGCCCCCACCCGCTGGTGGCCGAGGGCATGGTCCAGTTCGCCTGTGAAGTCAGCGTGATGGTCGCCCGTAATACGTGCGGGGATATCGTGACCTTTGACGTGACGGAAAACCGCCATCGCAACGGCATTCTGGACATAAGCCTTGCCCCGGCCCGAATCGCACCCGACCTTGCGGCACGGGCGCAGGATCTTGCACGCCGCATTGCCACGGCGCTGGATCTGACTGGCCTGCTGGGGGTCGAGATGTTCGTGGACCGTGACGGCAGCCTGCGCGTGAACGAAATTGCGCCCCGGCCCCATAATTCCGGCCACTGGACCATGAATGCCTGTCCCGTGGACCAGTTCGAGATGCATGTCCGCGCCGTGACCGGCCTGAAGCTGCCATCCGCCAGCCGCCACAGTGACGCCGTCATGAAAAACCTGATCGGTCCCGATGACATGGCCCTGTGGCCTGAAATCGTGGCGGCACCCGGCCTGCTGGCGCACCATTACGGCAAGGCGGCAGCCCGCCCCGGGCGCAAGATGGGGCATGTGAACGTGCTGTTCCCCAAGGGCGCGTTGCCCGGTGAATTCGGGGTGGAAGCAGCCCTCGGCCCGCTGGCGCGCCCGTTGGATGATGCGTAACTAGACCAGCAGGCCCGCTTCGCGGAAGCTGTGGGTGCAGCCATTGCCCACGATGATGTGATCATGCACCGTGACCTGCATGATCCTGCCGATCTGGGCGATACGCAGGGTCATTTCGATATCGGCAGGCGAGGGTTCCGGCTGGCCGGCAGGGTGATTATGCGCCAGCACCAGACGTCCTGCCCCCAGCGCCAGCGCGCGACGCATGATTTCGCGCGGATAAACCGGGGAATGGTTGACCGTGCCGGTGCCCATCAGTTCATCGGCCAGAAGGTGGAACTGTTCATCAAGGAACAGCACGCGGAACTGTTCGATCACTTCATGGCCCATGCAGGCCTGCAGGTAGGCCACCAGCCCCGCATGCCCCGCCAGTATGTCCGTGCGCCGCACGCGGGCGCGGTGCAGGCGCAGCGCCGCCTCCCGCACCACCGCCAGCAGGGGCGGCAGGACGGTTTCACGTCCCGTTACTTCATCCAGTCCCCCCACATGCGCCGACAGCGCCATGCCTGCCGAGCCAAATCGGGCAAGGAAACTGGCCGCCAGCCGGTCTGGCGCGGGATGGGATGGATCAAGCGTGCGGATCAGGCGCTGCAGGAAAGCATGGTCATCCGCCCGGCTGACGCCGCCGCCAAGGGGAATCGTGACCGGTTCGGGCGATGTGTGATCGTGCAAACGGTGATTTCCCAACAATTTCAGGACAAATGCCGCCTCGATGGTGCATGATGCGGATCAAAATAAGGAGGTTATGAACCTGCATGCCGTTTCATGAAAACCATACCGTACTTTTTGACCTGGACGGAACCATCGTCCGTTCCCGCGATGGCATTGTGGAGTCCATTTACGCCGTACTGCGCGACCTTGGGCATGAGCCCGACATGTCGGTCGACCTGACATGGGTGGTCGGCCCCCCGCTGGAGGAACTGATCGCCCATATCCTTGCCCATTATGGCGATGACCGGGTGCAGGAGGCGATGGCGCTTTACCGCAAGCATTACGAATCGGAAGGCATGCACAAAAGCCCGGTTTTTGACCACATGCGCAACGTGATTGAAACCCTGTCGGCAGAAGGGGTGCGGCTGTTTGTCGCGACATCCAAGCCACGCCACCTTGCGCGCAAGATCCTGCACCTGCGCAACCTGGTGCAGTATTTCGATGGTCTGTCTGGCGCGCGCGCCGATGACAGCGGCGCGGAAAAGCCCGAACTGATCGCAGCCGTGCTGCGTGAACATGACATCCGGCGTGAAGACGCGCTGATGATCGGTGACCGGCGCTTTGACATAAGCGGTGCGCATGCCAACCACGTCCGCGCCCTTGGCGTGCTGTGGGGATATGGCACGCGGGAAGAACTGACGCAGGCTGGCGCCGATGCGCTGGTCAGCCAGCCATCCGAACTGCTGGACGCCATCCGCCAGCAGTTTGCCGCGGCCGAAGCCCATCCGCACGCCTGATCGCGTCTATTCCGGCAACATCGCCCGCATGCTGACGCATGTTCCGCCGCCGCGCACCACGCAGTCGTGCATGACCAGCCCCAGCAGGCGGGCATGGGTATGCAGCATGCGGGCAAACCGCAGGTCGGCGGCACTTCCCCCGTCAGGCGGTCTCTGCTGCCCCATGTCCCTGACCGCGACAAGCGATACGGCATGCAGTTCCAGCGCGCGCGAGAGCACGGCGCGGCACATATCAGCCGGCGGGGCAGTGCCGACTGCTTCATCGGCCAGTACGTGCCGCACGGAATCAAGATGGAACAGCCGCCACCCGTCGGGATCATGCGCGGGCAGCCGGTCACAATAGGCCAGCACCGCCGCCATGTCCGCGAAAATCACCTGTCCGCGCAGGTCAGGATGGGCCAGACGCCGCGCAACCTGTGCCGGACAACCCAGCACCGCCACCCCGCGCGGTCCCAGCCCCGCCGCGCGCAAGGCAGCCGGGCTGGCGTCCAGCACGGCTTCAAGACTGCCAAAACCGGCTACAAGCGCCTTGGCCTGCGGCTTGGTATCGCGCCGTGGCACGGCCGCAAACAGAAGAACCTCCAGCAGTTCATAATCAGCCAGAGAATGCGCGCCCGCCGTGCGGATACGCCTGCGCATGCGCGCCCGGTGGCCGCCTGGTCCCGTTCCCCTGCCCGTATTCATGCTGTCCTGTCCCTCACCGCATTTCCCCACATCATGATTGATAGCATTGGTTACCCGGCGACGGGATTGCTATAGAAGATAATGTCATGGACAGCCTTATCCCCACCGGCCGCGTGCCGGATTACCTGAACCGCCTCAATCCCGAACAGCGGGCCGCGATTGAAACCACGGATGGCCCGCTGCTGGTGCTCGCCGGCGCGGGCACGGGCAAGACGCGGGTGCTGACCACGCGGTTCGCGCATATCCTGCTGTCGGGCCGCGCACGGCCCAACCAGATCCTTGCCGTAACCTTTACCAACAAGGCCGCGCGCGAAATGCGCGAACGTGTCAGCGCGCTGCTGGGTGAACCGGCGGAAGGGCTGTGGCTGGGCACGTTCCACGCCCTGTGCGCGCGCATGCTGCGCCGCCACGCGGAATATGTGGGACTTACCAGCAGTTTCACCATTCTTGATACCGATGACCAGCTGCGCCTGCTCAAACAGGTACTTGAACCCTACCGCATCGACACCAAGCGCTGGCCACCCCCGGCCATCATGGGCGTGATCCAGCGGTGGAAGGACCGCGGGCTGGTGCCCGATGCCATCACGGCGGCCGAGGACACGGATTTCGCCAATGGGCGCTGTGCCGAAATCTATACGGATTACCAGTCCCGGCTGCGGCAGCTGAACGCGTGCGACTTTGGCGACCTCATGCTGCACATGACGGAAATCCTGCGCAAACACCCCGATGTACTGGCGCAGTATCACCGTTTCTTCCGCTACATCCTGGTGGACGAATATCAGGACACCAACACCATCCAGTATCTGTGGCTGCGGCTGCTGGCGCACCGGTCAGACCAGCCGTCGAACATCTGCTGCGTGGGGGATGATGACCAGTCGATCTATTCCTGGCGCGGGGCGGAAGTGGAAAACATCCTGCGCTTCGAACGCGACTTCCCCGGTGCGAAGGTCGTGCGGCTGGAACGCAATTACCGCTCCACCCGACAGATCCTGGCTGCCGCGTCGGGCCTGATCGCGCATAACGAGGAACGTCTGGGCAAGACCCTGCACCCCGGCCGCGAGGATGCGGAAGGCGAGAAGGTGCGCGTCATTTCCGTGCAGGATTCGGATGACGAAGCCCGCATGGTCGGCACCGAGATCGAACGCCTGCGCGCCGATGGCCACACGATGAGCGAAATCGCCATCCTTGTCCGCGCCGGTTTCCAGACCCGCGCGTTTGAAGAACGGCTGATTACCCTTGGATTACCCTATCGCGTGGTCGGCGGCCTGCGCTTTTACGAACGCGCCGAAATCCGCGATGCCATCGCCTATATGCGCGTGGTCAACCAGCCATCCGACGATCTTGCGTTTGAACGCATCATCAACGTGCCGCGCCGGGGCGTGGGCGCCACGGGCCTGCAGAAAATGCACATGCACGCCCGTGAACGCCAGATCCCGCTAACCGCTGCCGTGCTGGAAATGCTGGGCACGGGCGACATCAAGGGCCGGGCGAAGGGCCAGCTTGCCGCCCTCATGCATACGCTGGGCACCACACGCGACATGCTGGGACGCGAAGGGCATGTCGTCGCCATCGACCACCTGCTGGAGGAGAGTGGGTATATCGACATGTGGAAAGCCGACAAATCCCCCGACGCGCCCGGACGGCTGGAAAACCTGAAGGAACTGGTGCGCTCGCTGGCGGATTATGAAAACCTTGGCGGCTTTCTTGAACACGTCGCCCTCGTCATGGATACCGAGGACAGGGCGGGTGAAGACAGCATGAGCATCATGACGCTGCATGGCGCCAAGGGGCTGGAATTCGACACCGTGTTCCTGCCTGGATGGGAGGAAGGTGTCTTCCCGTCCCAGCGCACGCTGGATGAAGGTGGGCTGAAGGGGCTGGAGGAAGAACGCCGCCTTGCCTATGTGGGCATTACGCGCGCGCGCAAGCTGGCGATTATCAGCCACGCCGCCAACCGCCGCATATACGGCAACTGGCAGTCCGCCATTCCCAGCCGCTTTGTCGAGGAACTCCCCGCCGAGCACACCGAGACACGCGGCGATACATCCAACAGCCGGCGCAGCTTCCTTGGCCGTCCTGCCGTGTTTGGCAGCACGCCTTTCCCGCTGGTGGCGTCCCGGCGGGTGCATGATGTCACACCTTCCACGTCCAAGGCTTCGGGCATGAAGGTGGGAGTGCGTGTATTCCACCAGAAATTCGGCTACGGCACGATTACCTCGGTCGAGGGAAACCGGCTGGAAGTCGCGTTTGAAAAAGCAGGCCCCAAGCGGGTGATCGATACATTTGTTGAGCAGGTATAGATGAGCCTTTCCCCCCGGCGTCACGCCACAGAACTGGAAACCATATCGGTCACGGTCCCGCCTGACGCGGTTGAAGCGTATGAATCCGCCCTGTCCACCGTCTGCACCACCATCGGCATTTTCGAAGTCGATGACAGCCAGACCCTGTGGCGCGTTGAAGGCGTCAAGGATACCGGCAGCGGGGAAGACGAACTGCGCGCTGCCCTGATCGTGGCGGCCCTGACCAGTGGCGTCGATGCCGAACTGGAACGCAGCCACACGGAATCCGAAGGCTGGCTGGCACGCACCTACGAATCCTTTCCCGAACAGCTTGCGGGCAGGCGCTTCGCCATCCGGGGCACGCATCTTGAACCCACCACCAGCCCACAGCGCATCACCATCACGCTGGATGCGGGCGTCGCCTTCGGGTCGGGGGAACATGGCTCGACCCGTGGCTGCCTGCGCGCGCTGGAAATGATCGCCTGTCGCAGGCCGCGGCGTATCCTCGACCTTGGCTGCGGGTCGGGCATCCTGGCCATGGCGGCTGCATCCCTGCTGCACAAACGCGTGCTGGCGACCGATATCGACCCGTGGTCCGTGCGCGTGACCCGGCGCAACGCGGCCATGAACGGGCTGTCCAACCTGGTGGAATGCCATCTGGGCAATGGCTGGTCCACGCCCGCCATCCGCCACCATGCGCCCTATGACCTTGTATTCGCCAATATCCTTGCCCGCCCGCTGTGCAGCATGGCGGCCGATCTTACGCGCAACCTGCTGCCCGGTGGCACCGCCATCCTTGCGGGGCTGCTGAATACACAGGTGCGCATGGTACTGGCAGCCCACCGCCGCCACGGACTTGTGCTGGAACGCCACCTGCGTGAAGGGGACTGGGGCACGCTCATCCTGCGCAAACCCAATGGCTGATACCGCGCGCCTGCTGATCCGTGATGCGACGGATGCGGATATTCCCGCCATTGTCGAAATCGTCAATCACGCCATCCGCAACAGCACATCCATGTGGGAAACCCACGAAACCACCATCGCCGCCCGGCTGGAATGGCTGCATACCAGTCAGGCCAGCGGGTTTCCCGTGTTGGTGGCCGAAACGGATGACGGCCACGTGGCGGGTTACAGCAGCTGGAAAACCTTCCGACCCTTTTCTGGCTACCGGCATACGGTCGAGCATTCGCTGTACATCGCCCCGGCGTACAAGCGCCGCGGCATTGGCAGCGCCCTGCTGCAGGCATTGTGCGACCGGGCGAAGGAGGCGGAGGTGCATGTCATGATCGCAGGCATTACCTCCACCAACATCGCGTCACGCAGGCTGCATGAACGCTTTGGTTTCCAGCATGGTGGCCTGCTGCCCGAATGCGGCACGAAATACGGGCGGTGGATGGACCTTCTGTTCCTGTACCGCATCATGTCCGTTTCCTGATCCCCCACCCAAAAGGATATGCCCATGCCCCCAGCCCCAAACCGCCCCGACGCACTGCGCGCCGTGCTGAAGCAGATGGGCGTTGACGGATTTATCCTGCCCCGTGGGGATGAACACCTGGGCGAATATGTCGCCCCCTGCGCCGAACGTCTGGCGTGGCTTACCGGCTTTACCGGCAGCGCGGGAATGGCGGCGGTGCTGCCAGACGTGGCCGCCGTCTTTTCCGACGGCCGCTACATCACCCAGATGGACCAGCAGGTGGACGGCTGTGCATGGGAACGGCTGCATATCAGCAGGGTCCCGCCCGCCACATGGCTGGCGCGGCATGGCGCAACCTGCCGGATTGGCTATGACCCGCGCCTGATAAGCGAAAGCGCACTGCGTCCGTTCAGTGATGCGGGGCTGGCGCTTGTCGCCCTGCCCGCCAACCCGGTTGACCGGATCTGGACCGACCGCCCTGCCCCGCCCTGCACGCCCTGTGTCCCGCAACCCGAGGAATGGGCCGGGCAGTCCAGCCGGGACAAGCGCGCGACCATGGCGTGCGCCCTGCGCGACGCGGGTGAGGCGGCGCTGGTGCTGAGTGACCCGGCATCAATCGCATGGCTGCTGAACATCCGTGGCCGCGACGTGCCGTACACGCCGCTCAGCCTGTCCTTCGCCATCGTGCATGATACCGGGCGCGTTACATTACTGATCGACCCGGCCAAGGTCTCCGGCACGACGCGGCAGTGGCTGGGAGATGACGTTACGATTGCGCCGCCTGCCGCGCTGGAAGATACCCTGCGCGTCCTGTCTGGCGCGCGCGTGCAGGTGGACCCGGCCAGCAACGCCGTATGGTTCATCCAGACGCTGGAGGATGCAGGGGCCACGGTCGTTCGCAAGGGCGATCCATGCCTGTTGCCCAAGGCGATCAAGAATGAAACCGAACAGGAAGGCAGTCGCCGCGCCCACCTGCTGGACGGGATTGCCATCTGCCGTTTCCTGCACTGGCTGGATGAAAACGCCTTGATTACGGCGGAACTGGCAGCGGCGGAACAACTGGACCGCTTCCGCGCCGCCTGTCCTGACTACCGGGAGGAAAGTTTTCCCGCCATTTCCGGTTCCGGCCCCAACGGCGCGATCATCCATTACCGCGTAACACCCGAAACCGACCGCAGGCTACAGCCGAACGAGGTCTACCTGATCGACAGCGGCGGACAGTATCCCTTTGGCACGACCGATATCACCCGCACGGTCTGGACCGGGCCTGACGCACCGGGGACCGACGTGCGTGATGCCTTCACCCGCGTGCTGCGCGGGCATATCGCGCTGGCCCGCGCGCATTTTCCGCATGGTGTGACCGGCCATGCGCTGGATGCCCTCGCCCGGCATGCGCTATGGGAGGGCGGGCTGGATTATGACCATGGCACCGGGCACGGAATTGGCAGTTATCTGTCGGTGCATGAGGGCCCAGCCACCATTTCCCCCGTTTTCCGCCCCGTAAAGCTGCACGCGGGCATGATCCTGTCGAATGAGCCGGGCTATTACCGTCCCGGCGCGTTCGGCATTCGCCTGGAAAACCTGCACCTGGTCCAGCCATCCCCCACGGCGGAGGCGGGACGCAGTTTTCTGGAATTCGAGATCCTGACCCTGGCCCCGTTCGACCGGCGGCTGATTGATGTGGCCAGCCTTCAGGAAAATGAAATTGCCTGGCTGGATGCCTATCATGCACGGGTTTTTGAAAGGGTCGCCCCACATCTGGGAAGTCAGGAACGCACATGGCTTGGCGTTGCATGCGCGCCGCTGAACGCCGGATAATGTGACTGCAAAACCACGACCATGACCCGGTGGCCCGATTGTCACACGGGGCGTGGGGGCCTAGGACTTTTAACCAGTTCCGACGGGGCACCCGGCAACGAACCGGGTCCGCCAAGCCGGTGCGCATGCTGAAACGCTTTTCAGTAGCAAGCACAAAGGGAGACGTTCGAGAATGTCTACAGAAAAAACAATTCCCGCCACCCTGATTCCGGGTGACGGAATCGGGCCTGAAATCGTCCAGTCCGTGACCGAGATCCTGGATACGGTCGGTGCCCCTTTCAAATGGGAAAAGGCTCTTGGCGGTGTCGCGGCTCTTGACGCCACCGGCAGCCCGCTGCCCAAGGAAACGATCGAAAGCATCCGCCGCACCGGCCTTGCGCTGAAAGGCCCGCTGACAACCCCGGTCGGTGGTGGCTTCAAATCCATCAACGTGACACTGCGTCAGGAGTTCGGCCTGTTCGCAAATGTCCGTCCCACCAAGACGATCGTGCCCGGTGGCCGTTTCGAGAACATCAACCTCGTCATCTTCCGCGAAAACCTCGAAGGGTATTACGCGGCGATGGAAAACTACATTCCCTACGGTGATGACCCGCACGCCATCGCCACCAGCGCAGGCTACACCACGCGCAGGGAATGCAACCGCATCGTCCGTTACGCCTTTGAATACGCGGTCAAGAACAACCGCAAGCGCGTGACCCTGGTGCACAAGGCCAACATCCTGAAGCTGCTGACGGGCCTGTTCCTTGAAGAAGGCCGCAAGGTCGCCAAGGAATACGAAGGCCGCGTGGAAGTGAACGAGCGCATTGTCGACGCCTGCGCCATGCAGCTTGTGACCGATCCGTGGCAGTATGACTGCATCGTCACCACCAACCTGTTCGGTGATATCCTGTCCGACCTGACCGCCGGTCTGGTTGGCGGCCTTGGTCTGGCGCCGGGTGCGAACATTGGCGAAAAGGCCGCCGTGTTCGAAGCCGTTCATGGTTCCGCACCCGATATCGCGGGCCAGAACAAGGCCAACCCGACCTCGCTGCTGCTGGCTGCCAACATGATGCTGGCACATGTGGGCCGTCAGGATCTGGCCACCCGCATCGACAAGGCCATCGAGAAAGTCATCACTTCGGGCGCCGTACGCACGGGCGACCTTGGTGGCAAGGCCACCACGACCGAACTGACCGCCGCCCTGAAGCAGGCGCTGGTCTGATACGGTTTTTCCCCGCGGCGGCCAGCCTGTCGCGGGATACGAACAAGGGCCGTGGCAGGATATGCCACGGCCCTTGTTGTTCAAGGCATTCCTGGTGAAGCTTTTTTCAAAAAGCTTCACCAGGAAACACCGCCGGTTTGAAAAAAGGCGGCGCCAGAAAAATTTCTATTCCAAAATAATTCCTTAACCCGCTCAGCTACCGCGATAGGTCGAAAACCCATAGGGCGAAACCAGAAGCGGCACATGATAATGTCCCCCCTTTTCCCCCGGTGCCACCTGCGCCATGCCAAAGACGATAGGCACGACATCAAGGAATGGCGGGTCCGACAGGCTGACATCACGGCTGCGGAAATAATCCGCCACGGTGAATTCCAGCCGGTAGGTACCAGCTTTCATGTCCCCCGTCTGCTGGCCCAGTTCCGGGCAGCGGCCATCCGCATTGGTTACGCCACGGAACAGGCAGTCCTGACCCGTCCACAGGCTGATCGCCATGCCTGCGGCGGGCCTGCCTGATACAAGGTCAAGAACGTGGGTGGAAAGGGTGCTCATGGTTCCTGCTCCAGCCGCGCCAGCACATCCGCCAGACGCAGGGCGGCAATCTTGTTGATTTCACGCAGGGCAGCCTGCTGTTCGGCTTCGGGCGTGTTTTCCAGACGGCTACGCATTCCGTTCAGGATGCCGTCCTTGTCCGATCGCCGCACGCAGATAATGAACGGAATGCCGAATTTGGTGGCATAAGCGTCATTCAGCGCGCGGAAGGTGGCGAATTCATCCGGCGTCAGACGGTCCAGCCCGGCGGAGGCCTGCTCGGCCGCCGAAGCCGATGTCAGCGTCGGGTCCACCCCCATGCGCTGCGCCAGTTCGGGGTGGGCGCGGATCAGCGCCATTTTTTCCGCACTGGTTGCCCGGTCCAGTTCATGGCGCATGGCAGCCAGCATCGCCTCCATGTCAGCGAAGGGACGATGGGCATATGCGCGCTGGGCGATCCAGGGGGAATGTTCGTATATCGGGCCAAACAGCTCCACAAACCTGACGGTGGAGGCGCGATTGACCCGGTCCATCACGTCTGTCATGCCGGATGCACCGCCAGCCAGTGCCGGGCGATATCCAGCCGGGTCGCGACCCAGACCTTTTCCCGCGTGGCGATGTAATCAAGGAAACGCGCCACCGCACGCGCACGCCCCGGACGGCCCGCCACACGGCAGTGCAGGCCAACCGACATCATGCGCGGCCTGTCAGCCCCCTCCTCATACAGTTCATCGAAGGTGTCGCGCAGATAGTTGAAGAACTGCCCGCCTTCGGTAAAGCCGTTGATCGCCACAAAACGCATGTCATTCACATCCAGTGTATAGGGCACGATCAACTGGGCACGACCATGGCTGCGATCATAATACGGCAGGTCATCAGCATAGGAATCCGCGTCATAGACAAAGCCGCCTTCTTCCGCGATCAGCCGGGCGGTATTGGGGCTGGTCCGCCCCTGGTACCAGCCCAGAGGGCGTGATCCGGTCAGCTTTGTATGCAGCGCGATGCATTCCTGAATATGTGCGCGTTCCACTGCTTCAGGCACATGCTGGTAATCAATCCAGCGTAACCCGTGGGATGCGATTTCCCATCCTGCTTCCTTCATCGCCGCGACGGCGGCCGGGTTGCGCGCCATGGCCGCTGCCACACCAAACACCGTCAGCGGCTGCTGGCGTTGGGTAAAGATGCGGTGCAGCCGCCAGAACCCGGCACGAGAGCCGTATTCATACAGGCTTTCCATCGCGATCGCACGCGCGCCGGGAATGGACTGCGCCCCGATCATTTCCGACAGGAAGGCTTCCGACCCGCGATCGCCATGCAGGACCGAATTCTCGGCCCCCTCCTCGTAATTGATGACGAACTGTACCGCGATCCGCGCGCCACCCGGCCATTGCGCATCTGGCGGATTGCCGCCATAGCCGACCAGATCGCGGGGATAGACACCTGTTTCAGACATTTACGCCATATCCCCCGTTCTTATGCGTTATAGGCCGCAAGGGCGGCATCGACGCCGCTGCCCGCGACAAAGGCATGACCTTCGTGACGCAGGACTGTTTCCAGCGCACCGATGGTCAGCAGCACCTTGTGCTTTTCAGCATTGTAGCCCATGGCCCCGATGCGCCAGATCCTGCCCTGCAACGGACCGAAGGCGGAGCCGATCTCGATCTCGAAATCCTCACGCATGCGGCCACGCACCCGCTCGCCATCCACACCCTTGGGAATGTACACACCGGTCACGTTGGTCATGCGGTAGTCATCGCTACCAAACAGTTCCAGCCCGATGGCCCGCATGCCAGCACATATCGCGCGTGAGGCTCGGGCATGGCGGGCGAAGCGGGCCTGCAGCCCCTCCTCCAGCACCACGCGGGCGGCTTCACGCGCGCCGTAGAGCATGGTGGTGGCTTCTGTATGGTGGTTCAGGCGCTTTTCGGACCAGTAATCCATGACCATGGCCAGATCGAAATAGTTGGACGGAATGCGCACCCGCGTACCATCGCGCGTGTCGCTGCCCCGGATACCGGCCTCGACATGGCGACGGGCGAAGATATGTTCCGCCGCACGGTCGGAAATGGTGATGGGGGCCGAACCCGGCGGCCCGCCCATGCATTTCTGCAGTCCTCCGCTGACCACATCCACGCCCCAGCGGTCGGTTGCGACCTCCATTCCGCCCAGCGTCGCGGTGGTGTCAACATAGGACAGCACGTCATACTTGCGGCACAGCGCCCCGACCCCATCCAGCGGCTGGGCAATGGTGGTGGACGTATCGCCATGGATGCATGCCAGCACATGCGGGCGGTGGGTGACGATCGCGTCCTCGATCTGCTCCAGCGTCGCAATCTCGCCCCACGGAATGTCCAGCGTCACGATCTCGGCACCAATGCGCTGCGCGATTTCGGACAGCAGCAGCCCGAAACGGCCCGCGCGCACGATCAGCAGCTTCATGCCCGGTTCAACCAGCGATACAAGTGACGCCTCGATCCCTGCGCGCGCCGTGCCATCAACCAGGAAGGTCCAGCGGTTGCTGGTCATGAACACCTGACGGTACAGTTCCATCGTCTGGTTCATGTATTCGGTCATTTCCGGGTCGAACTGGCCCAGCATGTCAGCCGCCATGGCCCGCAGCACGCGCGGATGCGCATTGACCGGCCCCGGCCCCATCAGCAACCGGGCGGGAGGATTGATCTGGCCGAAAAAGGTCTGGGTCATCCGAAACGTCTCTCAAAAAGTCCGATAAAGGTAATCATCGCGCGCAGGGCCGCATCCGTATCGGCATCGGTTACGGATTCCGCCGGGTTATGGCTGATGCCGCCCGCACACCGGATGAACAGCATGCAAACCGGGGCCAGATGCGCCATGATCATGGCGTCATGTCCCGCCCCGCTGACCAGCAGGGGCACGGGCGCACAGGTCACTTCGCGCACGGCCTGTTCCATAAGGTCCGCAAGCATCGGATCACAGGGTGTCGCATCAAGGTCCTGCTGCAACGCCACATCCATTTCCAGCCCGCGCCGGGCTGCCACAGTGCAGGCAATGTCCAGGATTTCACGCGCCGCACGGTCGCGCGTGGCATTCGTCCCGGCGCGAACATCAATGGTGAACACCACATCGCCCGGCACGACATTGGCCGCCCCCGGCATGACGTCCAGCGACCCGACTGTCGCCACCAGCCCATCCGTGCCCGCACGACCCACACGTTCGGCAGCAAGGATGATTTCCGCAGCCCCCGCCAGCGCGTCGCGCCGCAGCTTCATGGCAACGGTGCCCGCATGACCCGCCATGCCGCGCAGTGTCACGCGATAGCGGTGCTGGGCCGCAATCGCGCTGACCACGCCAAGGGCGCGGCCTTCGGCTTCCAGCGCCGGCCCCTGCTCGATATGCGCCTCGACATAGGCAACGACCGGATCGCCCTTGCGGGATGCAGCATGCATACGCCCCACATCCAGCCCGAAACCTTCCAGCGCGCTGGCCAGCGTCGCGGTCTCGGCCCAGTCTCGCATGGCCGGGTCCGGTGTTTCCAGCACCCCCGCCACGGCGTGCGAAGTCAGCATGCCGGATGGAAAGCGCGATCCTTCCTCATCCCCGAAGCCCACGACTTCCAGCGCGAAGGGAAAGCGTTTCCCCGATCGGGCGAAATGGGCCACGGTTTCAATGCCAAGGACCACACCCAGCATCCCGTCAAAAAACCCGCCGTCACGCACGCTGTCGATATGCGATCCCAGCAGCACGACCGGGGCATCAGGTACAAGCCCTTCGTACCGTCCGATCAGGTTACCCGCCGCGTCCATGCGCGTGGCCATACCCGCATCGTGCATCCATGCCGCCAGCCGGTCGCAGGTGGCGCGGTAGGACGGGCCGAGATAGGGGCGGAACAGCCCGCCTTCCATCTCGGAATACGGCGCGCGGCCCAGTTCGGTGCAGCGCGCGACGGCGCGTGCGCCGGATGGGTGATCCATGTTGCCTGCCTGCATTACCATGCCGCGACGCACCCGTCGCTGCGCGGATCGGTCGCCCCCTCCAGCAGACCGGAGGGATGGCGCACCAGTGCGCCCGCATGGCCCATTTTGGAAGAAAACGGCGCGACGCGTTCCACCTGGTGCCCCGCCGCCTGCATCCGTGCAATCACTGCGGGATCAAAGCGGTCTTCGTATTTCAGGCTGACGCTGCTTTCGCCCCACGTGCGCCCCAGCAGCCAGCGCGGTGCCGTGACTGCTTCCTGCAGTTCCATGCCGTAGCGTGCGTAACGGGTGAAGATGGCGGACTGTGTCTGCGGCTGTCCCTCGCCCCCCATGGTGCCATAGACCATGGTGCGCCCGTCATCAAAACGGGCACCGGCGGGGTTGAGGGTATGGAACGGCTTGCGGCCGGGGCGCAGGCCATTCCACCCCTGCGGATCAAGGCCGAAGCTGGTGCCACGGTTCTGCCAGACAACGCCGGTGCGCGGCAGCACGATGCCCGATCCGTATTCGAAATACAGGCTCTGGATCATGCTGACGGCCAGCCCGTCGGAATCAATCACGCCCAGCCAGACCGTATCCCCCGCCTGTGACGGCCACGGCCACGGGGCCGCGCGTTTGGGGTCGATGCTGGCCGCCATACGGTCCAGCGCCCTGCGGTCATCAAGGATGTCCTGCGCCTGCACGGTCATGTAGGCGGGATCACCCACATGGGTATCGCGGTAACGGAAGGCCTGTTTGGTCGCCTCGACCAGCCCGTGCAGGTAATCGAAATCATCCGCCCTTGCCGCCTTCAGCCGGTCGAACAGCGCAAGGATCAGCAGGGACGCAACCCCCTGTGTCGGGGGCGCCATGTTATACAGGTCCGCACCATGGATACGGGCGTGAAGGGCTGGCTGGTGGGTGGCCCTGTGCGCCTGCAGGTCCGCAAGGGTCAGCGGGCTGCCAAGGTCATGCAGGTCGGCCGCCAGTTCACGTGCGACATTGCCACGATAGAAGCTCGACAGCCCTTCATCCGCCAGTTGCCGCAATGTGCTGGCAAGGCGCGGATTATGCAGGATGTCGCCGGGCTGTGGCAGCCTGCCACCGGGCATGAACAGGTCCGCGAAACCGGGAATATCCTTCAGTTCATCGGCTTTTTCAGCTGTGATCCCGGCTGCGCTGTCGGTTACGGGCGCGCCCTGTTCGGCATAGAACAGCGCGTCACGCAATACGCGGCCCAGTGGCAGTGCGGGCGCCATCGCATGGCTCCACGACAGCGCCAGATCCCAGCCCGAGACCGTCCCCGCCACGGTATTGGCCGCCAATGGCCCACGCCACGGTATCGTATCCAGCCCCGCCGCATGGTAAAAACCGGCGTCGGCCTTCTGTGCCGCAGCGCCACAGGCATCAATGGTTTCCACCCGTCCATCGGGCCACATGGTCAGCCAGAAGGCATCACCGCCGATACCGGTCATGTGCGGATAGACCACGGCCAGCGCGGCGGCAGTGGCGACTGCGGCCTCCAGCGCCGTGCCACCGGCCTTGAGCACGTCAAGGCCGGCCTGGCTGGCCAGATGGTGGGGGGATGTGACCATCCCCCGGCATGAACGCGGCGTGTTCAGCATCAGCTGTCCTTTCGTGCGTATCCCGCATCCAGCGGACGGCAGGCCGCAAGCCCCGCGCGCTGCAGTTCGGCCGCGACCGCGAACAGCTTCGCCTCGCCACCCGGCGCGCCGATAAGCTGGATACCCAGCGGCAGGCCATCAACCGCCAGAGGGGCCGCCAGCACCGGCAGGCCCGCAAGGCTGATCGGCTGCGTGAAAATGCCAAGATTGGCGCGGGCTGACACTGTCTTGCCATCCACCACGATGGATGGCTGGTCAATGCGCGGTGAGACACCCACCGTTGTGGGCGCAATCAGCACATCCGCATGGGCAAGGGCAGCGTGCACCTGTTCACGGAACCAGCGACGGAAACGCTGCGCCTGCACAAATGTTGCCGCTGGCAGCATGGCCCCGGCCATAAGCCGCCCGCGGGTTGCGGGATCATACTGCATGGACCGACGCCGCAGGCGCGCAAGGTGCAGGTTGCCCCCCTCCGCCGCGCTGATAAGAAAGGCGGACGCCCGCGCCCGTGCGACTTCAGGCAGTTCGATCACCCGGTCCTGCCCCAGATGCGCCATGACGGCGTCAATACCCGCAGCCAGTTCCGTGCTGATGTTGTTGGCAAACCAGCCACCAAGGCGGGCGACACGCACATCACCCACATCGGGTTCGCCCACTGGCGTGCCACCGGCCATGATGGCGTAGACCGCCCGCAGGTCCTCCACCGTGTCCGCCATGGGACCAACCACATCCAGGCTGGCCACGAACGGATAGACACCACCCAGCGGCATCTGCCCATAGGTCGGCTTCAACCCCCATACCCCGCACAGCGAGGACGGGATGCGGATGGACCCGTTGGTGTCCGACCCCAGCGTGAACGGCAGCAGACCCGCCGCCACCGACGCTGCCGACCCGCCCGATGACCCACCGGCCAGACGCGCGGTGTCATGCGGGTTGCGCGTGGTGCCGGTATGGGCATTTTCGGTTGAAAAGCCGTAGGCGAACTCATCCATGTTCAGGGTCGCGACCGGCACCGCGCCCGCGGCCCGCAGGCGTTCGACAACGACCGCGTCACGCGTGGCGGGCAGGTTGTCACGCAGCACGATGGACCCTGCCGTAGTCACTTCGCCCCGGACGTCAAACAGGTCCTTCACCCCGAAGGGCACGCCCGCCAGCGGGCCGGGATCGCGGCCTGCGGCAATGGCCTGGTCCACTTCTTCGGCCTGCGCCACCGCGGCAGCGCCAAGGATGCGGGTGACACTGTTGAAGCGCGTGTCACGGGCTTCGATATCAGCGATCACATCCGTCACGACCGATACGGCGCTGCGGCGGCCTGCACGCACATCCGCCGCAATGGCCAGGGCCGCACCCGCCTTGTGTCCATGAATGGTCATGGCACGTACTCATAAGCGGGTTCACAGTCATCAGGCAGCACGAAGCTGCCGACCAGATCGGCATAACCGTGCAGCAGGGCGGTATTCGCCACCACGTCGGGCATGCAGGCGGCCGGAATGGACAGACCGATAATCCGCGCCATGTCGGTCACGGGGGGAACCTTGTGGTCATCATGCCCCCCCGTGCCGGACAGACCCGGCGCGGAAGGTGAAAGGCGTGCTGCGCTGCTCATCTACTCACTCTCTCCCGAATGGATAAATCTACCCGGGGCGCATCATGCAACAGGAGGATCGAGACTGACCAGTTCCGGCACGTCATAGGACAGCAGACTTTCAAGATGCTGCCTGCCATCGGCTACGTACAGGTCACGCCCCAGCCCGTGGGCCAGACGTTCCACGCCAAAGCGCATGCCACTGATCGACGCGCCCGAAAGGCCCATGCTGGGCGTGGCCGAGAACGTGAAATTATGGATGTTCGCCAGCATGGGCGCCAGCGCGTCATCCGCCCGGCGCGGCAGGAACTGGTAGTTCTCACCCAGGTAGGGATAGCTTTCCAGCACGGCGCTTTCCGCACCCGCGGGTGCGGTATAGCGATCGCCCCACAATGCCACGGAAGACGCAAAGGACTTCGTTTCCGGCCGTCGCGACAGGTCGGTCGTGAAACCCGTGCCGATGATCACGAAATCAAAGCGCATTTCACCCGTGGGCGAATCGACCACGATCTCGTCGCCATCCATGCGTGTGCCCGTCCACGGGCATCCCGTGCGGAAGGAGAAGTTTTCATGCCGGCGGCAGCGCCAGAACGTATCCTGCGGTGGCGGCTGGTTGAGTTCGAAAATCCGGCGCATGAAACCCCAGCGCAGGTCGTCCGGCAGGGCGGGATAGTATGCGAGGAAACCGGTATTTTCCATCCACCGATATGGGTTGATCGACGGAATTTCCTTGCGCCGCAGGCACAGCGTGACACTGCCCGCCCCTTCTTCCAGCGCCGTGGCCGCGTTGTCGAATGCGGAAGCCCCGGCCCCCAGCACGCCAATGCGTTTGCCCTTCAGCGCTGCGAAATCGATGT
This sequence comes from Komagataeibacter diospyri, assembly GCF_043995075.1. Classification (NCBI taxonomy): domain Bacteria; kingdom Pseudomonadati; phylum Pseudomonadota; class Alphaproteobacteria; order Acetobacterales; family Acetobacteraceae; genus Komagataeibacter; species Komagataeibacter diospyri. The sequence continues at coordinate 3,291,719 of NZ_CP171836.1, read as the reverse complement.
TTTCCGACGTATGGGCATAACGCGCGCGCGGCAGGCCATCACGGATGAAATCGGGCACATGCCACGAACCACAGCCCTCGATCCCGGTGGCCAGCACCAGCTTGCGGGCATAATGCACATGGGTGGCCCCGTCAGGGCAGCGGAAGGTCAGGCGCAGCAGGCCATTTTCCCATGTCACGCCCTGAAAATCATGGTCGTTTGCAACCGGCAGATCCAGGATATCGCGATACCAGTCCAGGTAGTCCTGCCACTGCCCACGCGGGATTTTGTCCAGCTTTTCCCATGCTTCGGCGCCAAACTGCGCTTCGTACCACGAACGCGGCGTGAGCGAGGGCACCCCGAGGTCGGGGCCGGTCACGTATTTGGGCGTGCGCAGCGTGATCATGCGCGCGAATGTCACCCACGGGCCTTCGCCGCCCTTCGCCGCACGGTCGAAAATACGGACATTGGTGATGTTGTTGCGCTTGAGCGCGAAAGCCGTGGCAAGGCCACCCTGCCCCGCCCCGATAATGGCTACGTCCAGCACACGCTGGCCGTCACGTTCCATGGGGGGAACCCATTCCTTGCGGGGATAGCGGATGATTTCCAGATCCCGGCGCACCGCCACATCCAGAGCTGCAAGCCCGCTGTCCATCCCGGCATTCGGCTGCGTTGTGGTGTCCATCTGCGGGTTCCCATCATGTTTTACTGTTTGTCGATGCAGCCCGCATGGCGTCCCCCGACGCCATGCGGATAGTCCCCAACCGCACCATGATGGATAAATCTAATCAGCCCGTTACGTGTTCCGTCTAGTATAATGATCTGACCGTTCCGTTGCCCAAAACGCAACACGGATCAGACCACCCGTTCGTCGCTGACCCCCTGTACGCGACGCAGCTCCAGCCGCAGTTCCTCGATCACCGTTTCCAGCAGGGGCGGCAGCCAGCGGGATTCGCGCACATAGGCCCCCAGATCCGTCACCGCGCGCGTGTCGCGCAGCGGCACATGGCGCAGGCTGTCCTGTCCCGGCTGCGCGCCCACTGCCAGCGGTGACTGGAATGCAAGCCCCGCCCCCGCCCGCACCATGCGATTGGTCAGTTCGATCGACCCGGTCTGCAGCACCACGTTCAGCCTGTCCTGCCACGGGCGCAGCATGGGTTCCATGACACGATACAGAGACAGCGTACGCGTAGGCAGGATCAGACGATAAGCCGTACATTCTTCCACCGTGACGGTACGCAGGTGCGCCAGCGGATGATCCGCACGAACCACAGCACCCACCGGGAAATGCCCCACTGCCACACGCCGCAGTTCGGGATACAGCGCCAGTGAAAACGCAATGCCCAGATCCACCCGCCCATCCTGCAGGGCGGATACGATGGTCTTGGGCGCGCCGACCTCCACATGCAGTTCAACGGCCGGATAGGCGGAAATGATGCGTTCCAGCAGGGCGGGCAGCAACTGTCCCGCGATCCCTTCCACCGCCATGATGCGCAGCCGTCCGTCATGGCGGCCGGACAGGGCATTGATCTGTTCTTCCGTCCGGGCAGCGTCCTGCATCACGGTCACGATATGGCGCGCCATGATCGTGCCCACTTCCGTCAGCACCATGCCATCGGGCAGGCGGTCGAACAGGGGGGCGCCGATTTCGGCTTCCATCTGCGCAAGCTGCCGGGTCAGGGCGGATGGCGTGACGTTCAGCCTGCGCGCGGCCTCCCGGATCGACCGGCATTCCCGCACGGCGTTGAAATAGGAAATGCCCCGTGCATGCAGCCGCATCATGCGGGGGGGACGGGAAAGCGGATCGTTCATGGGCTGGTGTCATCCCCGTTTGCATGACCGCCCGCCTGCATCGGGTGCAGGAAGCGGGTGACGATTTCCGCCGCGACCAGCGCGGCGATGACGGCGGGCCGTTTGTCGCGCACGCCGTGGTCCCCTATCGGGCAGACCATGGCGGCGATCCGGTCTTCGGGCAGGCCGATCTGGCGGAAGCCCGCCTCGAACCGGCGGCGTTTCGTGTGCGAGCCTATCAGCCCGACATAGCGAAAATCACCCCGTTCGAGGAGGGATGCAACAATCAGGCTGTCCAGCGCGTGGCTCTGGGTAAGGACCAGCGCGCCGGAACCCGGCGGGGCATGGGCCACAAGAGGCTCCCATGCGCCATCATCATGCACCTCCACGCCTGCGGGAATGGAGGGACCAAATTCATGCGGGCGCGAATCGCACCATGCCAGGCGCAGCGGCAACGGGGCCAGCACATGCGCCAGCGCGCGCCCCACATGTCCCGCCCCGAACAGCAGCAGCAGCGGCTGCGTGCGGCGCAGGTGTTCAAGCTGCGCCATGATGCCATCCAGCCCGGCACAATCCGGCACATCAAGGGTCAGCCGGACTTCGCCCCCGCAGCACTGTCCCGAATTCCCGCCAAGGCTTATGCGCTGCACCAGCCTCTTCCCACCCGCATCCAGCAGCCTGCGTGCCTGATGGATTGCGTTCCATTCCAGGTCGCCACCGCCAATCGTGCCCGACTGTTCGGTGGGCGTGACCAGCATGAAGGTTCCGGCTTCACGCGGGGTGGACCCGCGCGCATCCGACACACTGATCCGGGCGACCGGCTGGCCTGACAGCCGCCATCGCACCAGATCCGCGCGCATTTCCATGCTCATGCCGATCAGGTGGGCGGATTGCCGTGCCGCATGCGTTCGGCCACGCGCAGGATCATTTCCGGCGTGGCGGGCGCGTCCAGACGCGGGCAGGTGCGGTAGCCATCCAGACTGGCCAGCGCATCGGACACCGCCTGCAGCACCGACACACCATGCACGAAGGGCGGTTCCCCCACCGCCTTGGATCGGAAAATGGTGTATTCACGGTTGGGCGCGTTTTCCAGCAGTTCGACATTGAACACCCTCGGACGATCGGAACAGGCCGGAATCTTGTACGTACTGGGCGCATGCGTGCGCAGGCGACCCGCCTTGTCCCATACCAGTTCCTCACACGTCAGCCACCCGGCGCCCTGCACGAAGCCGCCTTCGATCTGGCCGATATCCAGTGCCGGGTTCAGCGACTGCCCCGCGTCATGCAGGATATCCACGCGGTCGATCTTCATCTCGCCGGTCAGCAGGTCGATCACGACCTCCGAACAGGCTGCGCCATAGGCGAAATAATAGAAGGGACGGCCCTGCCCCGTATCCCCGTTCCATGAAATCTTGGGCGTCTTGTAAAATCCGTTGGCGGACATGGATACACGCGCGAAATAGGCCTGACGTGTCAGTTGCGAAAACGCGATCACCTTCTGCCCCACATGCACGCCATCAGCGGCGAAGCGGACTTCATCTTCCCCCACATTCCAGTGGGCGGCCGCGAATTCCACCAGCCTGCGCTTGATACGCCGCACCGCGTCCAGCACCGCCATGCCATTGAGATCAGCACCTGAGGATGCCGCCGTGGCGGACGTATTGGGCACCTTGCCGGTCGTGGTGGCGGTAATGCGCACCTGATCCGTGCCCAGCCCCAGTTCACGCATGGCGACCTGTACCATCTTGGTATGCAGGCCCTGCCCCATTTCCGTGCCGCCGTGGTTTACCTGTACCGACCCGTCAGTATAGACGTGCACCAGCGCACCGGCCTGGTTGTAATGGGTGGCGGTAAAGGAAATGCCGAATTTGACCGGCGTGATCGCAATGCCGCGCCGCAGGTAGGGGCTGCCTGCATTGAACGCGCGGCAGGCTTCGCGCCGTTTTACATAATGGCAGCGCCGCGCCAGTTCGGGCAGCAGTTCGGCGGTAATCGAATCCTCGACCACCATGTTGTAGGGTGTCACGTTGCGGTCATGCGTGCCGTAGGCATTGCGCAGGCGGACTTCCAGCGGGTCAAGACCGGTGGCGAACGCGATTTCCTCGATCACGCGTTCCGCCGCGACAACGCCCTGCGGACCGCCAAAACCGCGATAGGCGGTGTTGGACTGCGTATTGGTCCGCAGTGGCTCGGACCGCAGGCGCACATCGGGATAGAAATAGGCGTTGTCGGCATGGAACAGCGCGCGGTCGATCACGGGACCGGACAGGTCGGCTGACCACCCGCACCGCGCCGCCAGCACCATGTCCACCGCGACAATCCGGCCTTCATCGGTAAAGCCGACATCGTAATCAATGACAAAATCATGCCGCTTGCCGGTCATGGTCATGTCGTCATCACGGTCCAGCCGCATCTTGGCCGCGCGCCCGGTCCGGTCGGCCACCAGTGCGGCCAGGCAGGCGCAGGCATTGGCCTGCGTTTCCTTGCCACCAAAGCCGCCGCCCATGCGCCGGACCTCGACCGTAATCAGGTTGGCGGGACGGTCCAGCACATGGGCGACCATGTGCTGGGTTTCGGTCGGGTGCTGGGTGGAGGACGTGACATGCATCTCTCCCTCCTCGCCCGGTCGGGCAAGGGCGATCTGCCCTTCGAGGTAGAAATGCTCCTGCCCGCCTACGGTCACGCGACCCGACAGCCTGCGCGGCGCGTGTTCAAGACCCGCCATCACGTCGCCACGCTTCATTTCCATCGGTCGCCAGACCATGGGGCTGCCAGCGGCACGGGCCTCGGCCACATTCAGGACGGCAGGCAGGTCTTCATAATCCACCTTCGCCAGACGCGCGGCCCGGCGCGCGGCGCCACGGGTGGTGGCCGCAACCACGAATATCGGCTGACCATAAAACGAGACCCCGGTCGTGGCCAGAAGCGGCTCGTCGCCCTTGCCCACGGGGCTGATCTGGTTGTCGCCGGGAATGTCGGCGGCGGTATAGACGCCCACCACGCCGTCCGCCTGTCGCACGGGATCAAGGTCCATGGAAAGGATGCGAGCATGGGCGCGGGTGCTCAGCCCCGGCACCAGATGCAACGTGCCACGCGGTTCAGGCAGGTCATCGATATAGGCAGCGCTGCCCTGCACATGCATGGCGGCACTTTCATGCCGCAGGCTGCTTGATGCGCCCCCGGGCACAATGCCATCACCCGCCGACGGGGATACATCGGCAAAGCTGTTTCCATCAGCCATGGGCGTGTCCTCCCGCAGTGGCGCAGGCCGTGCGCACGCTGATATCGGCGCGTGCAGTCTCCGGCCCGCAATCGGCATAAAGCCGGGTCAGCAGATTGGCTGCAACCGTGCGGCGGTACCAGTCGCTGGCCCGCATGTCGGTAATGGGGGCGAAATCGTCCATGATGGCCTGACGTGCGGCTGCGAGCGTGGTTTCGTTCCAGTTGCGTCCCTCCAGCGCGGCTTCCGTCCGACAGGCGCGACGCGGGGTCGCCGCCATGCCGCCAAAGGCCACGCGGGCGCTGGCAATGGTGCCATCAGGCGCAAACGTCAGGGAAAACGCCCCCAGAATGGCGGAAATATCCTGATCGAACCGCTTGGAAACTTTCCATGCACGCACAACCGTATCCGCTCCGGGACGGGGAATGCTCACACCTTCCACGAACTCACCGGGCGCACGGTCCTGTTTGCCATAATCGATAAAGAAATCTTCCAGTGCCATGACACGCCGCACGTCGCCACAACGCAGGTGCAGCTTCGCACCCGCCGCGATCAGCACCGGTGGCCCGTCGCCAATGGGTGAGCCATTGGCGATATTGCCGCATACCGTCCCGCTGTTGCGTACCTGCACCGAACCGATGCGGCGGATCACCTCCGTATCCGGCTGCGGCAGGATATCGGCCAGCGCCGCACGCGCTTCCTGCCATGTGACTGCGGCACCAAGATACACCCCGTCCGCATCACATGCGATCCGGCGCAGGTCCGGCACCTGCCCGATCATAACGACATGCGGCAGGTCCCGCATGCCCTTGGTCACCCACAGGCCAACATCGGTTGCTCCTGCCACGATCCGTGCATCAGGGTGTGCCACCATGGTGCATGCCAGTGCATCGGCACTTGCGGGAATGGTCAGGCGGCCCGCAGGCCCGTCGAGTTCGACCGTGGTCCCATCACGCAGGGCGCGCAGGCGGTCGGCCATCTCGCTGGCCATGGCGTCAAAATGATCCGCTCCCGCCTGCATGGCCTGCCGCATGGCGCGCACGATCGGCGCATATCCGGTGCAGCGGCACAGGTTGCCCGCCAGCATGTCGTCAATACCGTGCTCATCCTGCGCCAGCCCACCGGCCTTGCGCCCCGCCACCATGGACATGACAAAACCGGGCGTGCAGAAACCGCATTGCGACCCATGCTGGTCCACCATGGCCTGCTGTACGGGATGCAGGCTGCCGTCAGGCGCGCGCATGTCCTCGATAGTCAGGACCTGCGCGCCATCCAGCATGGATACGAACTGGATGCACGCATTGACCGCGCGCCAGACCAGCCGGTCCCCTTCCAGCCGCACCACCAGCACGGTGCAGGCGCCGCAATCGCCTTCGTTGCAGCCTTCCTTGGTGCCGGTCAGGCCACGGTCCTCCCGCAGCCAGTCCAGCAGCGTACGCGTCGGCGCGACATCGGCCAACGTATGGCATTCGTTTCCGACATAGAAACGGATGCCGTGTCTGATCCCCGTCAAATCTGTTCCCTCTATCATGGCCACAGGACTGCCTCACCCCCCTCAAGGCAGACAGCCGGAACAGCCTTTCATTCTGATATGCTTAATATATGGAACCCGGTCCGGCCTTGTCACCCCGGCAAAGGACAGGAGACTGTCTGAAAAGTCTGCCCTGGGGATATCCAGAAAATCATAAGGAGGCTTCTGGTAGAGCTTTTTTCAGAAGACTTCAGGGAACACCACCTTTTTGAAAAAAGGCAGAACCCAAAAATTTATTATTTTTATCAACAGGTTAATTTTATATCGCCTATCACAGACCGTGTGAAAGGCGGCCCGTCAGACAGCCTGCAGATTGTCGCGGGCACTTTTGCCACAAAGGGCATGAAAAGACTTCACCTATGATATTTTATTAATATTATCAGAATGTTGTTCTGAAACATTTCCCAAGGCCACGATCCTATATTTCATCGTCACGCATGGACAGATGCGCCGCCATACGCATGCGTTCCGACAGCCTGGGGCGAAAGGCCGGACACGGTACATAGGCCCCGTATCCAGCACCTTCGCATGGCATGTCATCCTTCCATACCGTTACGCCACCACGAATGACCTGCACCGCCCGGCCACCCAGCGTGATCCCGGCATACAGGCCGGATGTGCATGTTTCCTGCGCATCGGGGTCCCACAGCACGATATCGGCATCCGCACCCGGCATGATCGCGCCCTTGCGGGGATAGATATTGAAAGCGCGGGCCGCCGCCTGCGATGTGACGGCCACGAATTCCTCCGCCGTCAGGATGCCCGCGCGCACGCCATGCAGCCAGACCACGCGCATGCGTTGCGCGAGACCGTCCACCACCCCGTTTCCGCCCGCACCTGCCGGGCGGAAACCGCTGGCGACCATGCCGATAGTACCCGACGCCAGCCCACCCCATAGCGCCCGCCGATGCGTTCCATCGCGAAAGGGTGGCAGGGTGATGCAGAAATCCGTGACCGCGTCGCCTTCAGGATCATGGACCGCTTCATCCACCACCAGATGAGGGGCCAGCACATGCCCCTCAACCCGCTGGCCGTGCAGGCGGGCCTGCGCAAGAACTTCCGTGGCGCCAATGGTGGATACAGGTCCCACATGCACCGGCCCACCGGACAGTCCCGCCAGCATGATGGCGCGGCCCACCGCTTCGGCCTCGACCTGCGGCGGGGCGGACAGCAGACAGGCCTCGCCGCCGGTAATGCCCGCATGGTCCAGTTCCGCGCGCAGATAGGCCACGGCCTGCGCGTTCTGGGCCTCGATCATGCATAAAGCGCCACAATTGGCGGCATGGCTGGTCAGTTTCAGGATATCACGGTCGGACAGGCCTTCCGGCATGGACAGGTGGAAGGCATTGATCCCCTGATCCGTTACCAGCGAATCCATCTGCCGCAGGACGGCTGTGCTGGAATCCGGCAGCGCCATATGCAGCCCGACATCGACATGGGCATGGCGTGCGGCATGCTGCCAGTCCCGCCATGCCCCGTCCAGCCTGCCGCTGTCGGGATGCATGGTATCGAGTATGGTGGTTGTGCCACCGGACAGCGCCGCCGCCGTCAGGGCGAAGCCTGCTTCATCCGCGCCGATGCCGGTCTGCGGGTCCACCCCGCCGGGCATGACCAGAAGGCCACCCGCATCGACCACCGTGCAGCTGGGGGGGATGTCCAGATCGGGACCAACAGCTAGGATTTCCCCCACGCCGCCACACAGCACATCCACCCGCAGGGATGCCTGTCCCGTTACCACCGTCCCGCCACGGATCAGCAGCAGGTCGCGCGTCTGTCCATGCCGCATGCCCATGTCGTATTATGTCCTGCCCATACCAGAAAGACCGCCTGAAAAGACCGCTTCTGCGCCATCATGCAAATTACAGAAAAGTTTTTGGGTGCCCCTTTGCTTCAAAGGGACAGCATTCCCTGAATGCTTCTGAAAAAAGCTTCACCAAAAAACTTTTATTGTTTCCCGTAAAATTAGAAAGGATCAGTGATCGCGTATCCGGACCGTCATATCCAGCGCGCTGCCCAGCCGTTCCAGCCTGCGGCGTACGCTTTCGCCTTGCACCACGTCGCGGCCCGGCGCGAAATGCAGTGACAGGATCTGGTCCTCACATTCCAGTCGCGTGCCATCCAGCAGTGCCTCGGTCCCGCCACTAACGGTATAGGCCAGTCGCAATGCCTGCCCCAGCGCCACGGCGCGACCGAACTGCACCTGATCGAGCAACTGGCGCGACGGCTGCAGATACGCCACCGACAGGTCGGCCCCGTACCGCACCGCAAGTGTCAGCGACAGGAAGGCGCGCGCCTGATGGGTGAAGCCCACGCCCTGCATGCGCAGGATACGCAGGTAGGTCTGTTCGGCCCGGTATTCGGGATGGTCATGCGCACCGACATCCGACAGCCAGCACGCAACACCGCGCAGGCGGGTCGCCACCTGTCCCTCATCGGGGAAAAGGGGCGTGGTCCATTCCGCCAGCCGATCGGGCAGGGTCATGCTGCGGCCCAGCATGCTGCACATTTCACGCGCCACGGCATCCTGCGGGTCATTGTCGGCGACACTTGCGGCGACATTGCGCATGTACCATCCTTCACGCAGGCCATCGACGCAGAACACCAGCCCCGTCGAACGCGTGCGCCGCATGAGCCTGCGCAGCACGGTCGCGGCATAAGGCGCGTCCTCCAGCCGCTTGCGCGGCACACCGGGCAGGCGTTCAAGCGACCGCTTGCCCGCGCCGATGATCCAGTCCGCCATTTCCCGCCCCGTATCGGGGGCAAGACGATAGAGATGGACAATATTCAGCGGATAGGCCGTGCGCGCGATCTGCATGCGCGCCAGGGCACGGAACGCACCGCCAACAAGGTACAGATCCTGATCGTGCACATCATCCAGCCAGCCTACCCTGGCCAGATCCTCATCCACCAGTGCGCGCGCACGGGCAAGGTCGCCATCAGCACGGTCATTCAGCCGGATCACACCCAGCGGCAGGGTGCAGGCATTAAGCTTGCGCCCGTTTTCCAGCCGGATCAGTTCCAGCGACCCGCCACCGATGTCAGCCACCAGCCCGTTGGCGTCCGGTATGCCGCACAGTACGCCGGTTGCGGAATAATCGGCTTCTTCCTCCCCGCTCAGGATACGGATCGGCACGCCGGGCAGGCGTGATTTCAGGCCCGCCACGAATTCCGGCCCGTTGCTGGCGTCACGCACGGCGGCGGTGGCCAGTACCTCGAAGGGACTTGCCTCCATCCCGCGCGCAATGGCGTTGAACCGGGCCATGACCTCCATCGCCAGTGGTACGGCTTCTTCATTCAGGCGTCCCGTCGCATTCAGGCCCCGCCCCAGCCGCAGGACCACCTTTTCATTGAAGATGGGAGCCGGATTGCGTGAAATCCCGTCAAACACCACAAGGCGGACGGAATTCGATCCCAGATCTATGACCGCCGAACGGCGAAACCCGCCCAGACCCGTCACATCCGGCCCCATACGTCGCCAGCCCACCATGCCATGACCGCACCCATACCGTAATCCTCAGTCCTCAATAGTCTGTTCCGCATGCCATGGCTGCGACGCGCTGACCCGGATCGGGGCTTCCCCCACCGTAGCACCACGCCCTGCATGAACCGGATGTTCCATGAAATATTCATGCGACGAAAATGGCCTGCGTCCCGGCTCCAGACGCCGCCATACACCATTGCGCTGTAAAATCCACGACTGCAGGTTGTCCTTGAGGTCGATCATCATGATCTGGTCCAGCACGCGGGCATGCACCTGCGGGTCCAGCATGGGGACCATGCTTTCCACACGCCAGTCCATGTTGCGCTGCATCCAGTCCGCCGATGAGATGTACAGCTTCGCCTGCCGGCTGGGCAGGCGATGCCCGTCGCCAAAGGCATAGATGCGCGCGTGTTCCAGAAACCGTCCCACAATCGATTTGACCCGGATGTTTTCCGACAGTCCCGGCACGCCGGGCCGCAGGCAGCAGATGCCGCGCACCACCGCCATGACCTTCACGCCCGCGCATGACGCCGCATACAGCCGGTCGATCAGGTCGGGATCCACCAGTGAGTTCATCTTGAGCCAGATCTGCCCCGGACGGCCTGCCTGCACATGGGCGATTTCGCCCGCGATCAGATCTTCCAGCGTACGGCGGATGGTCACGGGGGAGAACGCGATCGCCTCCATCCGCGCGGGCACAGCATAACCGGTCATGTAATTGAACAGCCGTGCCGAATCGCGCGCCAGTTCAGGGTTGCAGGTGAAGAACGACAGGTCTGTGTATATCCGCGCCGTGATCGGGTGATAGTTGCCGGTGCCAAAATGGGCGTAGGACCGCAGTGCGCCGCCCTCACGCCGCACGACCAGGCTGAGCTTGGCATGCGTCTTGAGGTCGGAAAAACCAAAGACCACCTGCACACCTGCCGCTTCCAGCGCGCGGGCAAGGCGGATATTGGCTTCCTCGTCAAAACGGGCGCGCAGTTCCACCATGGCGGTCACCGCCTTGCCGGCCTCCGCCGCCTCGATCAGGGCCTTGACGATGGGGCTGTCGCGCGATGTGCGGTACAGCGTCTGCTTGATCGCGACCACGGCAGGGTCAATGGCCGCCTGCCGCAGAAACTGCACCACCACGTCAAAGCTTTCGAACGGGTGATGGACGATCATGTCGCGCGCGCGGATGGCGGCGAAGCAGTCACCGCCGCAATCGACAATCCGTTCGGGAAAGCGCGGGGTATAGGGCGGGAACAGCAGGTCGGGCCGGTCATCGACGATCAGTTGCTTGAGGTCCACCACCCCGATCAGTCCCGACTGCACGAACACCTCATCCGGTGGCGGCGCAAGCCCTTCGGCCATTGACCGGGCCAGGTCTTCGGGCATGCGGGATTCGATATCGAGGTGGATCACCACGCCACGCCTGCGGCGCTTGAGCGCGCTTTCATACGAACGGACCAGATCCTCGGCCTCGTCCTCGAATTCCACATCCGTATCGCGCACCACGCGCATCACGCCCCAGTCCCCTGCCACAAGCCCGGGAAACAGGCGGTCGATGCACATGACGATCAGGCGTTCCAGCAGGATGAAGCGCGTCACCCCCGGCGGCGACAGCGCGACAGGCAGTCGTATGAAACGTTCGATCCGCGCGGGCAGCAGGATCAGCGCCTCCATAACGAACTGCCCGGTTTCGGCATTCATCAGACGCAGGGCCTGTGCGATGCCCATGTTTGGAATGAAGGGCAGCGGATGGGCAGGGTCAATCGCCAGCGGCGTCAGGACGGGAAAGACCCGTTCCATGAAACAGCTTTCCAGCCAGGCCTGTTCTTCCGCAGTGAAGGAGATTTCATCGCATACGACAATCCCCGCCCCCTCAAGCTCACGCTGCAGGTCACGCCAGATTCGCTGCTGTTCCTGCAGAAGGCGGCCGGTGCGCTCCCGCACGGCGGAAAGCTGCTGCTGTGGCGTCAGCCCATCGGGCGAGGTCTTGACCAGCCCCTCGCGCACCTGTCCCACCAGCCCCGCCACACGCACGGAATAGAATTCATCAAGGTTGCTGGCGCTGATCGACAGGAAGCGCACGCGTTCCAGCAGCGGATTGCGGGGATTGTCGGCTTCATCCACCACGCGCTGGTTGAAATCGAGCCACGACAGTTCACGATTGATGAAACGCTTGGGTGACGTGGCGTCGGGTGCCGGTTCCACCGGCGCGCGCACCGCGACCTGTCGCCCGGTCGCAGCCTTGCGGCTGCGCGTGCGGGCACGGGGCTTGGGGGCAGTGCCGTCAGGGGCTTTGCGTGGCGTTCTGGCCAATGGATTCGATCTCCCGTTCGGGGGTGATGTTCTTTATTGCATACGACCCTAGGCCAGTGACACGTCACCTGGCCAGAGCAGGCGGTCTGTTCAGGTGCCGGGCTCCATATCCATGGCCCCCATGGCGTCGGCCACCAGCATGTCGGCCAGCACGCGGGTGGCAAGGGCGCGGGTCACGGGACGGCCGGATGCAAGGGCGGCGTGGTCCAGCCGGTCCACCGCGTCCTGCATGGCCTGCGCCGTGCGGGGCAGGCGGCGCAGCAGCCATTCCACGACCGGCTGCGACACGACAATCTGGCGTTCCGCCAGCAGACGCAGCAGCAGCACCCGTAAAAGTCCATCACCGGGCTGGCGTATGGCCACGGCCATGGTCGCCCGCAGCCGACTTGCCAGGTCAGGCAGCGCCACGGGCCAGCGCGCCGGGGCCTTACGCCCGCCCAGCAGCAGCGCAATCCCCTGTTCACGCGCCGTATTCAGCAGATGCAGCAGCGCACGTTCATCCGTGCATTCATCGGCCCGGTCCACCACCATCGCCATGACCGGCACCCCGGTGGCGCGGGCTGCGAACAGGGCCGTGACATGGGCATGCGACAGGCTGCCACCATGCAGCAGCACCGCGTCATGCAGCCGCGCCCATATTTCCAGCATGTGGGTCTTGCCCGTTCCCGCCGCCCCCCACAGCGCCAGCCTGCGCTCGGGCCAGGGCGTGGAGCCAAGCAGCCAGCTGCGCGCGGCCGCGTTGGAGGCGGAAAAGACAAAATCCCCGGCGGCAAAACGTGGCGTGTGGGCAAACGGCAACACCAGTTGCCCGATCACGCCCGCAACCGCGTTTTCATCCGTTTTCAGCTTCGTCCGCTCAACCACAGCTTTGTGCGTTGCCCCGCCTTGACGTAAAGAAGGCCGGAAGTCCCTCTGACCCCGGTCCTGCATGACGGTTTTCATAACCTGCACGCGGGTGTCCGGGAAAGTGATAGTTTGATTACGGAAAAAAAGGCCCCCGCATGACATCCGCCTCCTGCCCGCCCAACGCGTCTTCCGCCACCCCGTCTGGCGCCACCTACCGGGATGCCGGGGTGGACATTGAAGCCGGTGATGCGCTTGTCGAAGTCATCAAGCCCGCGGCCCGCGCCACGGACCGTCCCGGCACCATGGGCGGACTGGGCGGTTTCGGTGCGCTGTTTGACCTGAAGGCGGCCGGTTTTTCCGACCCCATCCTTGTTTCATGCACCGATGGCGTGGGCACGAAGCTCATGATCGCCATCGAAAGCGGCCTGCATGAGACGGTGGGCATCGACCTGGTTGCCATGTGCGTCAACGACCTGGTGGTGCAGGGTGCAACGCCACTGTTCTTCCTGGACTATTTCGCGACCGGCAAACTGTCCATCGAGGACGCGGCCAAGGTCGTACGCGGCATTGCCAGGGGCTGCGCCGACTCCGGCTGCGCGCTGGTGGGCGGGGAAACGGCGGAAATGCCGGGCATGTACGCACCCGGGCATTACGACCTTGCCGGATTCTCGGTCGGGGCAGCGGAACGCACGGCGCTGCTGCCCGGTGATATCCGGCCCGGTGATACGCTGATCGCCCTGCCATCGGCGGGCGTGCATTCCAATGGTTTTTCGCTGGTACGCAATATCGTCACCCGCAGCGGACTGGCATGGGATGCGCCCTGCCCGTTTGCCGATGGCCAGACGCTGGGTCAGGCGCTGATGACGCCCACCACGCTGTATGTCCACCCCGTGCTGGACCTGCACCGCGCCGGCCTGCTGGTGGGGGCGGCCCACATTACGGGTGGTGGCCTGCCCGGCAACCTGCCGCGCGTGCTGCCCAAGGGCGTGCAGGCGGTGATTGATGGCACGGCATGGCCGGTCCCGCCGGTGTTCCCGTGGCTGGCCAGCACCGGCAATGTCACGACCGAGGAAATGCTGCGCGTTTTCAACTGTGGTGTGGGCATGGTGCTGGTGGTGCGGGACACGGATGCCGCCATGGCACGCCTGTCCGAACGCGGGCAGCAGGCTTTCGTCATCGGCACGATCACGCAGGGCGAAAATCCCGACAGCCCGGCCACGCTGAGCTTTGACGAACTGCCCGAACTGCGCGACTGAACCAGACCGTGACCTACAAGACCCCCATCGCCATCCTGATCAGCGGGCGCGGCAGCAACATGCGCGCGCTGATCGAATCGTGCGCCCGCCCTGACTATCCCGCCCGCATCGCCCTTGTGCTGAGCAACAACCCCGATGCGCCGGGACTGGAAGTCGCGCGGGATGCAGGGCTTGCGACACAGGCCATCGACCACCGCGATTACCCCCGCGACCGGCCCGCGCATGAACGCGCGCTGGATGCGGCCCTGCGCGCGGCGGGCGTGGAATATGTCTGCCTTGCGGGCTACATGCGCCTGCTGACGCCGTTCCTGACCACGGCATGGGCGGGCAGGATGCTGAACATCCATCCCAGCCTGCTGCCTGCCTATCCTGGCCTGCACACGCATGAACGTGCGCTGGAAAGTGGTGCGCGCATCCATGGCTGCACCGTCCACTGGGTGACGGAAGGCATGGATGAAGGCCCCATCATCGGACAGGCGGCCGTACCCATACTGGCCGGTGATACGCCCGATGTGCTGGGCGCGCGGGTATTGCGGCAGGAACACCGCCTGTATCCCGCAGCACTGCATCGCGTTCTGGTGCCCGACGGGGCGCCCGCCGCCACCGCATCAGACTACCTGCTATCGGTCTGATTATTGATAAATAACAGCTTTTGGGGGCTGACTTTTCAAACAGTCTCCAGACGTGAAAAAAGCCGGCCTGAAGGCCGGCTTTTCCATTGGCGGGGACAAAAGCCCCCGCCATCCTGATCCGTACGGATCAGGGCAGGATTTCCGTGCCGGCGAAGAAGAAGGAAATCTCGTTCTTCGCGTTTTCCAGGCTGTCGGAACCATGGACGGAGTTTGCTTCGATGCTTTCGGCAAACTGCGCGCGGATGGTGTGGGCTTCGGCCTTCTTCGGGTCGGTAGCGCCCATCACTTCACGGTTCTTCAGGACAGCGTTCTCACCTTCGAGAACCTGTACCACAACCGGGCCTGAGATCATGAAGGACACCAGGTCGTTGTAGAACGGGCGTTCCTTGTGCACTTCATAGAACGCGCCAGCGGTCGCCTTCGTCAGCTGGATGCGCTTCTGGGCGACGATGCGCAGGCCATTGCCTTCGAACACGGCATTGATCTTGCCGGTCAGGTTACGGCGGGTCGCATCGGGCTTGATGATCGAGAGGGTACGTTCGACTGCCATGGGACAGCTCCTTTCAAACGGGTTCTGAAATATACGAGGCGGCATTGGACATAAGCCGACATCACCTTACAAGCGCCATCTAGAGCATATCGCCGCAGACTGGTAGGTACAACCCGCACGAAACCAGCCATGTCCCCCATATTGCCGGAGTTTCCCGCCCGTGAGCCTGCTCGTCATATCCGACCTGACCCTGCGCATTGCAGGTCGCACCCTGCTTGATGGTGCCAGCCTGAGCATTGATCCGGGCCGCAAGATCGGCCTGGTCGGCCGCAATGGCGCGGGCAAATCGACCCTTCTGGCCGCGATCGCGGGGGATATCGCGCCTGATGGCGGCACGATCCACATGTCGGCGCGCGCGCGCATGGCGCGGATCAGGCAGGAAGCGCCTACGGGCTATGGCTCGCTACTGGATACGGTGCTGGCGGGTGATACCGAACGGACGGAGCTGCTGCGCGAATCCGAAACCACGACCGATCCCGCCCGCATTGCCGACATCCATGAACGCCTGCTGGCGATCGACGCCCACAGCGCCCCGGCGCGGGCGGCCGCCATCCTGTCCGGGCTGGGGTTTGATGCGCAGGCGCAGAGCCGCCCGGTATCGGACTTTTCGGGCGGGTGGCGCATGCGCGTGGCCCTTGCCACGGCGCTGTTTCTCAACCCCGACCTGCTTCTGCTGGATGAGCCGACCAACCATCTCGACCTTGAGGCCACGATCTGGCTGGAAAACTGGCTGGCGCGGTTTTCGGGTGCGGCCCTGATCGTCAGCCATGACCGCGGGTTGCTGGACCGCGCGGTGGACGCCATCGCCCATCTGGACCATGGCAGGCTGACGCTGACGCCGGGCGGGTATGAGGAATTCGTGCGCATCCGCACCGAACAGGCCCTGCAGCAGGCCCGCATGGCCGAACGCATCAACGCCAAGCGCGCGCACATGCAGTCCTTCGTTGACCGCTTCCGCGCCAAGGCCACCAAGGCCAAGCAGGCGCAGGCCCGCATCAAGGCGCTGGAAAAACTGCCGCAGATCGATAGCGTGGTGGAAGATACGCCCAGCCACTTTTCCTTCCCCGAACCCTCGCCGCTGCCGCCGCCCATGCTGACGATGGAGCGGGTTTCAGCCGGTTATGGCGATCATACCATCCTGGCCAACCTGTCGCTGCGCATTGACATGGAAGACCGGATCGCCCTGCTGGGGGCCAACGGCAACGGCAAATCCACCTTCGCCAAACTGGTGGCGGGGCGGCTGGAACCCCAGTCAGGCACAATCCAGCACAGCCCGAAGCTGAAGGTCGGCTATTTTGCCCAGCACCAGGCAGAGGAACTCCGCCCCAACGAAACCCCGGTGGACCACATGGCCCGCGCCCTGCCCGACGCCACGCCGCCAGCCGTGCGCGCGCAGCTTGCCCGTTTCGGACTGGACGCGGAACGTGCGGAAACGCCCACCCGCGACCTGTCGGGGGGCGAGAAGGCGCGCCTGCTGCTTGCACTGGCCACGCGTGATGCGCCGCACCTGCTGATCCTTGATGAACCGACCAACCACCTTGACCTTGATGCGCGTGACGCGCTGATCCGCGCGCTTGCGGAATTCGAGGGTGCGGTCCTGCTGATCAGCCATGACCCGCATCTGGTTGAACTGGTGGCCGACCGGCTGTGGCTGGTGGGGGATGGCACGGTCCGCCCGTTCGAGGGCGACATGGCGGAATACCGCACATGGCTGACCGAACGGGCGCGCGCAGTCTCGAACAACGACCCTGCCCGTCCTGCCGCAGCCCCGAAGCGCGACGACCGCCGCGAACGCGCCGAAGCCCGCAAGGCCACGGCCCCCCTGCGCAAACGCATCCGTGATGCAGAGCAACTGATGGCCAGACTGGTGGCCGAGCGCGCGAAGCTGGAAGCCCGTCTGGCGGACCCCAAACTGTATGAAAGCGGCAAGACGGATGAAGTCACCGCACTGAACACCCGCCTTGCCGCCATTGCACGCGAACACGACCGGGCGGAAGAAGACTGGCTGGCAGCGGAAACGGAACTGGAGGCCGCCAGCGCGGAATAGGCCCGCCTCCCCATCCACGCGCCTGCCTGATGAGGTCATTCACGGGCAGGCGCGTGCGGGCGGACCAGAAATCGGACTTACGTGGTGAACGCGCCATCCTGCCATGCAATGCCATCGCCTGCGGAACTGCGTCATCATATCGGACTGAAATGTCTCGATCCCCGCGCGCGCTGCATTCCATATGATTGACACATCGGCCGTTTTTCCCGGATTCGTTC
Organism: Komagataeibacter diospyri; assembly: GCF_043995075.1. Classification (NCBI taxonomy): domain Bacteria; kingdom Pseudomonadati; phylum Pseudomonadota; class Alphaproteobacteria; order Acetobacterales; family Acetobacteraceae; genus Komagataeibacter; species Komagataeibacter diospyri. The sequence continues at coordinate 3,273,864 of NZ_CP171836.1, read as the reverse complement.
ACCGCATTCATGATCCGGGTGGGGTAAAGACCGCGCGGATGCGACCCAAATACGGTCATGTCGTCATCTTCTCCCTGCCCATTGCATGGACTGAAGTCAGGCATATCGGCTGATCTCAATTACGCGGCAGACAGACATTGAAGATATTACCAGACGTCAATAGTAGTGCTGGAAATTTTCAGATACAGGGAGATACAGTTAGATACAAAAAGTTACAAATGCAGGCTGTCATAAAATGAAAAAAGTCAGTTCCCTCATTTCATCCAGCGTCTTATGTGCGCTTCTTGCGGGATGTTACGGTACTGTTGCCAAGGAAGGCATAAAATACAGGCACCTGTCAAAAATGTCCGAGGAACAGATACAGGCGAAAACAATCGTAACCAACCAGCCATGGTCAAAAACCGCGATAGTCAGTCAGGAAAAACTATACGACAATGGTCACAATTGGGATAATTTTGGAGATAATAAAGTATTAACGGTTGATCTTACTTCATTTCTTTACTCTGTTATTAAAAAAAGTGATATATCTATAAATTATTATTTGGGTATTGATACAGATGTTGGCGGCGTTGCATATCAGCATATGGAATACACCGAAGATGGGGTCAAAAAATATACCAATGTCACCAATATTGATAACGAAACAAGCTGCGATGGAGCGCATGTCTATGCGGGCCGCGTCAGTCCGGACTGCCATTACGAAACAAATGCAGCCTTCCCCATCAGCAAGGAACTTCTGGAAAAAATAGCCAGTTCAGATCAGCCATTTAAAGTATTGTTTGTATCCGAAAATTCCACAATCGTCCCGTTTGATGACATTATCGCCCCATCAGAAGCCCGCGCCCTGCTTGACCGCGTGCAGCAGGAAGCCGCCAGCGTCACCCCCGCGACCAAAGCACAACCGGATACCCCATCGAAATAACATCATCCCCGACCACTCCGCGACGACCGACATTTTTCCGGAGATTGCCTGAAAGCAACCTGATGGCGGGGCATTGCGCGCGATGGGAGAACCCAGGTGGCAATATGCCGCATCCGCCCCGCCATTCATCATGGGTCACGCATTCTGCCAGCAGCAAATTCCTGACCTAGACCGGGCCACGCGCTCCCGCACGCGGCACCAGCAGTCCGATCAGGAAAATCGCCAGCCCCGCGACCGACAGCCCGGCCCCGGCCCATCCCACGTCCTGCGCACCATAGCCTGCGGCAATCACCGCCCCGCCCAGCCACGCGCCAAATGCATTGGCTACGTTGACGGCAGAATGGTTCAGCGCCGCCACCAGCCCCTGCGCATCGGCCGCCACATCCATAAGCCGGGTCTGCAACGCGGGCAGCAGGGCAATGATGCCGCCCATCAGGCTGGTTACGATCAACACCAGCACCATGCTTTCCGCGCATACGGAAAACAGGCACAGCATGATGGTACTGGCCGCCAGCGTCACCACCACCGCCAGCGTGGGGCTGATATCCACCAGCCGGGCACCGGCCATGTTGCCCGCCACCATGCCCACGCCCCACAATGACTGCGCCAGCGGCACGACATAGGCAGGCACGCCGGTCACGCCCAGCAATACCGCGGACAGATAGGTGCCGACACAGAACATGCCGCCAAACCCGATCGCGCCCGTCGCCAGCGTGAACCATACCTGCGACCGCCGCAGCGCACCCAGTTCACGCCACAGCGAACCCTGTGGATCGGGCGCCACGATGGGCACCGTACGCGCGATCATGACAAGGGCCAGCAGTTCCATGACCGCGATGAAGGCGTAAACCGCCCGCCAGCCCAGCATCTGCCCCGCCCATGTCACCAGCGGCACCCCGACCACATGGGCGACCGTAAGCCCGACGAACACACCGGCCACCGCCCGTCCCCGCCGCGCGGGATCGGCCATGCCCGCGGCGACAAGGGCCGCCACGCCGTAAAAGGCCCCATGCGGCAACCCGGTCAGGAAACGTATGACCAGCAGCATCCCGTAACCCGGCGCCAGCGCCGATGCCGCATTGCCCACAACAAACATGGCCTGTAGCGCCAGCAGCAGCCAGTAGCGCGACATGCGCGCACCGATCAGGGTGGCAAGCGGGGCACCGATCACCACGCCCACCGCATAGGCACTGATGACATGCCCCGCCACCGGCACCGACACGCCCAGCGATCGGGCGACACCGGGCAGCATCGCCATCAATGCGAACTCCCCCGTGCCTATGGCAAAGGTGGCGACAGCCAGCGCCCATCCTGCCGCCCCAAGCCGCGCGGGCGGGACCGGCTGCGATGAAGAAATATCTGGATTACTCACATGTCTGCCCTTTTCCGACAGGAGATATTGGCTTACGCCTTAACCGGTCACGAAGGGGATGCACCCACTGGATCCCACGTCCTAGCCTGCTGCCAGTTAGTGGAATTTCAGGTTAACGCAATCCATACCCTTTCCCGGACGTTATCCCGGCTGCGGCTGTGCTGGCGTTCACGTTCCACGCAGCCCGTTTCATGGCCACCATACGGACATATAGATGACAGCCTCCTCCCCGTCGGACCCGACGCCCGACGCACCAGATTCCCGCCCTTCCCCACAGAAAGACGAAACACCCGATCCCCGCGCCCAGCAACTGGCGCGCATTTACGCCCTGCTGCGGCTGACACTGGTCATTACCATCGTGGTCATGCTGATCTGGGTGGTGGGCGATGTGCTGATGGTCATCTTCGCCGCGACCCTTGTCGCCGTGATCCTGCACAACCTTGCCGGCCTTGTGGAACGCCACACGCGCATGCCCTACTGGCTGTCGCTTACGGCGGTGGTCGTAGCCATAATCGCGGCACTGACCGGACTGATCTGGAGCAGCGGCCCCGAAATATCGGAACAGGCCGTAAAGCTGCGCACCGCACTGAGCGAGCAGGCCCATAACCTGCGCGACAGCATGGGCCATTCCTCCACCGGGCGGATGATCCTCGACAATCTGCCCACGACACTGGGGGGGAATGAACAGGCCGCCAGCAGCAGCGGGTTCGGGTCCCTGGCGGGATCCATGACCGGTTTCGTCTCATCCGCCTTCGGGGCGGCTGGCACGCTGGCGGTCATCCTGATCGCAGGGCTGTATTTCGCCATCTCGCCCGAACTGTATGTCAACGGCATGCTGCGGCTGATCCCGCATGAATACCGTCATACATCACGCGAACTGCTGCTGACGGCAGGGCGCACCCTGTGGGCATGGACGGCGGGACAGGCGCTGGATATGGCCGTGGTGGGGCTGCTGTCCTTCATCGGGCTGTGGTGCATTGGCGTGCCACTGGCGCTGGCGCTGGGGGTCGTGGCGGGGATGGCCAACTTCATTCCCTATATCGGCGCATTCGTCGGTGCGGTGCCCGCCGTGCTGATCGGCCTGTCACAGGGCACGCGCGAAGGGGTCATGGTCCTGGGCCTGTATGCCGCCATCCAGTTTTTCGAGGGTAATGTCATGGCGCCGCTGATCCAGCGCCATGCGGTAAAGATGCCGCCAGGACTGACCATCCTGTCCCAGACGATCTTTGGCACTATCCTTGGCATTCCGGGACTTATCCTGGCCTCACCGCTTACGGCGGCCCTGCTGGCGACCGCCGATCGCGCCATGCCGAAGCTTAAGGACGACGAACGGGTATAAAAGGATGCCGGACGCAACATTCGGCAATCATCAGAACGTTTTTGATGAAGCTCTTTTCAAAAAGCTTCAGAAAACGCTGCCTTTTTGGGGCCTGTTGGGAATTATCTTGAATTGATGATTGCGCCAACGAGATAGATCATGGCTTCGAATGATCTGTCTGTTTTTTCGCTGCGCATGGCGATGCGCTTGAACTCCTTGAGCTTGCAGAAGAAGTTCTCAATGAGATGGCGTGCTTTGAACAGGGCCCCATCGAACGGGCGTCTGTCGAGGCGGTTTTTGCGCTGGGGAATGACCACACAGGCCCCTTGCGCGTGTAGGGCGTCCACGATCCAGTGGACGTCAAACGCTTTGTCAGCGAGAATCCCCTTGAAATCCGCCGGTTCGAGAAGGGGGGCAACCCCGACCGTGTCGTAATGCTGGCCAGGAATAAGCGTGAAGCGGACCAGATTGCCCAGGGCGTCGGTCATGGCGATGATCTTGGTCGACCACCCCGTCACACTGCGTCCTATCGCCTGATTCCGGGTCCCCCTTTTGCGCCCTGGCCGTGGCGATGAACCCGGACCACCGTACCGTCAATCATCGCGTATTCCATATCGGCATCGTCAGAGACAGCGTCAAAAAGCCGTTTGAAAACACCGGCTTTCATCCAGTCACTGTAGCGCGAGTAAACCGAGTTCCAATGTCCGAAATACGTCGGCAGATCCCGCCACGGACTGCCGGTCCGCGCTATCTATAAAACCGCTTCGATAAAGAGGCGGTTATCCTTCCCGCTGCGACCTCGATCCGTCTTCCTGCCAAGGCACAGCGGTTCCATTTTCGCCCATTGGGCATCCGTCAGTATGAAGCGATCCATATGGTCTTTGAAACACATCATGGCCCTTTAGAAAACTCAATTCCCAACAGCCCCTGAAAAAAGGCAGCGTCCAAAAACTTTCATTGTCTTTTATCATCCGAACAGAAACGGGGACGGGAGATCACACTCCCGTCCCCGTTCTGCATTCATCCGCATAGCCCGGTTCAGGGCAGCAGCGTATTTACATCCACATGCGCCATGCCGGCGCGGGTGGCGGCCAGCATGCCCTCGCGGCTGTCCTCGAAAACAAGGCATGATGCAGGGGCCAGCGCCAGTCTGCCCGCCGCCAGCAGAAACATGTCCGGTGCCGGTTTGGGATTATTCACGTCATCTATGGTGATGATGGCGTCAAACAGACGTTCCAGACCAAGGTGACGCAGACAGGCGGATACAATCTGCCGTGACCCGTTGGACGCCACCGCCATGGGCAGGCGGCCGTGGTACTGGCGGGCAATGTCCGCCACCACGGTAATTTCACGCAGCACGTGCAGCCTGCGCAGCATGCTGTCGCGCGCCTGTGAAATAATGCCGTCGCGGTTCACGCTGCGGCCCAGCCTGGCCTCGACAATATCCAGCACCATGTGTTCGGACATGCCGCCATGGCCATGAAACCATTCGGGCGGCACGCTCTGTTCTATGGCGTCCTCAAGGGCTGCGATCCAGCCCTCCCGGTATAACGGCAGGCTGTCAACCAGCGTGCCATCACAATCAAAGATCAGGCCCGCCGTATCTGCGCGCACCGGGCTCATGGAAACGCGGACCGGGGATAGTCGTACTGGTTGACGATGTCACGCAGTGCGTTGAAATCCTTGTCCTTGAAATGGTGGAAGCGGATGACCGCACCGGGCCGTTCTTCCACAAACACGGTATTGTTCCAGTCTGCGGCGCTGATACCGGTCCACAGTGTAATGCGGTAGGGAACCGCCTGCTCACCCGCAGGCTGCTGCCCCTTATGCTCGACCTGCATTTCCAGCACCGCATCCCCGCTGGATGGTGGCGTCTGTCCCAGCGGACCCCAGCCCGCGGTATGGGCCTGCAGCCAGTCATTGAGCGTATGGACCTGTGCCGCCGTCAGCGTGCGTTCCTTGCGCATGGGGCCTACGGCAATGGTGCCCGTTTCCATGGTGGGAAAGCTGAGGGGCCGGAAATTGGGCAGGGCGATAAGCCACAGCCCCGCCGCCGTACCGATCGTGATAACCAGGAACCCGATCAGCAGGGCTGTCTCGCGTCTCATTTGCGTATGATCTCCTTATGCACGCACGGCCGCGATGACCCGGCCCACGTCATGATCCGACAGTTCCGCATGCAGCGGCAGCGCCATGATCCGGCGCGACAGGTCTTCCGCCACCGGCAGTGCCGCGCCATCATGGGCACCGACATAGGCAGGCTGCTGGTGCAGCGGAAGCGGATAATAGATGGCCGACGCCACGCCATGGCTTTTCAGCTTGTGCTGCAGGACGGCACGGTCTTTTTCCCCCTTCGTCAGGACGGAATAGATCGCCCATGAACCGTGGCTGTGCGGCACGCGCGCCGGCGGGATCACATGGCCCGCGATGCCTGCATCATACGCGTCCGCAATGGCGCGCCTGCGTTCGAGTTCCATGTCGAACACATCCAGCTTGGCCAGCAGGATCGCGGCCTGGATGGTGTCCAGCCGCGCATTCATGCCAGTGCGCAGGACCTCGTACCGGGTCTTGCCTTCACCATGGGTGCGCAGCGAACGGTACAGTTCGGCCCGCTGCGGGTCATCGGTCAGGATGCCACCCGCATCACCATAGGCCCCCAGCGGCTTGGAGGGGAAAAAGGACAGGGTGGTCGCCACCGCCTCACGCCCCAGCCTGCGGCCCGACAGCGTCGCACCAAATGCCTGCGCACAGTCTGCCATGAGGAACAGCTTCTCCTCCTCGGCAATGGCGCGCAGTTCGGGCCACGGGGCAGGCTGACCGAACAGGTCGACGCCGATCACGGCACGCGGGCGCAGCTTTCCTGCCTGGCGGACATCGGCAATGCGCTTGCGCAGGCTGGCAGGGTCGATCTGGAAGGTCTCAGGGTCGACATCCACGAAGACCGGGGTCGCCCCCAGCACCAGCGGCACCTCCGCCGTGGCGGTATAGGTGAAGGCAGGCAGGAATACCGCGTCACCCGCGCCGATTCCCTCGGCCATCAGGACAATCTGGATGGCGTCCGTCCCGGACGATACCCCGACACACTGCGCGGCACCACTGTAGCTGGCCAGCCGTTCTTCCAGTTCGGTGACTTCAGGCCCCATGACAAAACGGCAGTGTTTCATGACCGCGTCGATACGCTGCCTGATTTCATTGGCAATCAGGCCCTGCTGCTGGGGCAGGTTCAGAAAACCTATGGGTGCTTCCGCCGGAGCGTTCATGATGCATTCCTTTCCACATCGACCTGTCCCGCTGTGTCCGGAACGGCCACGCCATGCGGGTTATGGGCAAATTCGGGGACAAGCCTGCGGACAAGGTCCAGCGCGCGCGCGCCATCACCATCCCGGCATGCCAATGTAAGTGCATCCATGATATTGGCGACCTGCGCAAGGTCCACCGTACGCGGCGTTGCCATCCGCAGGCCGGGACAGTCGGTAGGCTGCAGGATTTCCTGCTTATAAAACAGGTCCTCGGTCAACTTTTCCCCTGGCCTCAGCCCGGTAAAGCGGATCTGCACGTCCCGGTCGGGCCGCAATCCCGCCAGCACGATCATCTGGCGTGCCAGATCGACAATGCGCACCGGCGTGCCCATGTCCAGCACAAATACCCCGCCACTGCGCAGCAGTACCGCCATGTCGTCCGCCTGCCCCCCCGTGCCCCGCGCAGTGGCCTGCAGCACAAGGCCCACCGCTTCGGACACCGTCATGAAATACCGCGTCATGCGCGGGTCGGTCACCGTAAGCGGGCCACCGCATTCCAACTGGTGGCGAAACAGGGGAATGACCGACCCAGTGGATCCCATGACATTGCCAAACCGCACGGTCACGCACCGCATGTCCCCCCCGTCTGCACGGTTGCGAGCTGCCACATCCAGTGCCTGACAGTACATTTCTGCAATGCGCTTGGACGCCCCCATCACGCTGGCGGGATTGACCGCCTTGTCCGTGGAAACCAGGACCATGGCCGTCACCCCATGCCGGGCGGCGGTATCGGCCACGATGCGGGTGCCGGTCACGTTGGTCAGCAGTCCCTCGCACGGGTTTTCCTCCACCATGGGCACGTGCTTCAGCGCCGCGGCATGGAACACCAGTTCAGGACGGAAACGGGCAAATATGCGCTCCATCCTTCCTGCATCGCGTATATCGGCCAGGACAAGGTGGCGCGTAATGTCAGGGGCTTTTTCCGCAAGGTCGATATCCACCTGCCATAACGGAAATTCGCCAATATCCACCAAAATCATCTGGTCAGGGGCATGACCCGCGATCTGGCGGGCCAGTTCGCTGCCAATCGATCCGCCCGCCCCCGTAATCAGCACGCGCCTGCCGCGCAGCATGTCGGCAATGCCCTGCCCATCCGGTGCGACAGCCGGGCGGTTGAGCAGGTCTGACAGCCTGACCGGATGCAGAGGCGTCGTACCCCCCCCCGCGATACCCGACAGGTCGGGCATGCAGCGCACCTGCGTGCCGGTTTCCTGCGCCATCCGCAGGACAGTGGACAGACGCTCGCCACGAAAGCGCGGATCGGCCACCACCAGCAGCAGTTCATCTTCAGCCCGAAACGCCGACAGGATGCCCGGCAGGTCCGCCACCTGCCCCAGCACCGGCACGCCGCGCAACCTGCGGCCGGGACGGCGCTGGCGACCTTCGACCACCATACCCACGACCAGACCGCCCATATCGGGCATCAGGCTCAGGAACCGGCTTGCGTCCTCCCCATCCCCCAGCAGGATCACACGTCGGCCGCCCCTGTCCCGCCCCCCCCGATAGGACCGCCAGCACTGGTAACCCGCACGCACTCCCGCCATGATAACGAAGGCCGCCATGGCATACGCCCCGCCAAAGGCCGCCGCGCGCGCCCCCCCCGACGGGGCAAGCACACCCACAACCAGACCGCCAGCCAGTGTGCATGCGCCCGCCAGCCGCCAGAAATCGGACCGCCCCGCGAAACGCCAGTGCTGCTGGAATATACGGAACGGCCAGCCCGCCCCCCCGATGGCCGCCATGCCCAATACGGACAGGCCCCACCACGGCCATGCGGTATCAGGATAAGGGCTCAATCCCGTCGCCACGATTGCGGCCAGCCCCCCCATGACCGTATCAAGGGTGCTGTTTACGGCCAGCGTCCGTATCTTGCGCAGGCACTCCGCCATGCTGCCACTGCTTGAGGATTGCGTAACCATTACCCTCCCCCTATAGCCGAGCAGATGCAGGGCAAGAAGGAGAGATCATGCCCCCCTTCCAGCTTTCATGACCATGTTCCATTCATTTCATGCCGAAAACGTCTTTTTCGGGCTGTTCGTGGTGGCGGCGATCCTGATGTCCGCCGTGCTGTCGCGCCGGGTGATCGCGATGCGCGTGCTGGATTACCCCACCGGGCGCAGCGCCCATGCCATGCCGGTGCCCAAGGGCGGCGGACTTGCGATTCTGATCGTATTCGTGGTGGGCGTGCCGCTGGGGCAGATGATCTGCCATCGCCATGCGGATACGGCGGACGTGACACTGCTGCTTGCCACGGTGGGACTGGGGCTGTTTTCATGGCGCGACGACATGCAGCCCATGCCGCCGGTATGGAAACTGGGGGCGCAGATTGCAGCAGCCGCGCTGGTGGCATGGGGCGACATGACTGGCGGGTCGGTACATGCGCTGACAATGGGCGGACTTGGGCTGGGGGTCGTATGGCTGGTGGCCCTGTGCAACTGCATCAATTTCATGGACGGGCTGAACGGACTGGCCAGCGGGTGCACGCTGATCGCGGGCGTGATTACGGCGGGGCTGTGCATGCTTGCGGGCGGCGGGGTGGAAACATGGGGCAGCGCCCTGATGCTGGCAGCCGCCTGTGCCGGTTTTCTGCCCTTCAACTTTCCCCATGCGCGACTGTTCATGGGCGATGTGGGCAGCCAGTGCTGCGGGCTGGTACTGGGGGCGCTGGGACTGCGCATGGCGGGCATGCCGCAACTGGCCCATGGGGCATGGCTCATGCCGCTCATGCTGTCGGGGCTGCTGGTGGATGTCATCGTAACCCTGCTGCGGCGGCTGTACTGCCGCCGCCCCATCATGCAGGCGCACCGGGAACATTTCTACCAGATGGCCCATCGCAGCGGCATGCCGGCTGTCGATATTACGGTCGTGACATGGGCGGGCACGGTGTGCGGCGGCATGGGGGCCGGCGTCGTGGGCATGGGATGGGCCAGTCCCGGCCCCATCCTGCTGATCGTAGGCCTGATCCAGCTTGTATGGGTCACCAACGTCATACGCCGGGTGGGACGTATTCCCGGCCTGTCATGGTAACAAAAAACAGGGGGAACGGCCTGCTGGCTGTTCCCCCTGATTCTTTTGCCCTGACAGCGGATCTTATTTGCGCAGGGTAATCTTCATGCCCTGTGCTGCGGCGGCCAGACGGCCACCGGAACTGGACGTATCAAGGCGGATACGGACACCCGCGGGGTTGTTGAGCAGCACGGCGCCCACGCCGGTCCCGGCCGTAACATCCCCGTTGACGGCGGCATAGCTGCCTTCAAAATCCTTGACCCTGGTCAGGTTATAGACCTCACCCTGGCCAGTGATGTTGGCATAACCCACGGCCGCCAGCGAACCGCCCTCGATCTTGAAGCGGTAGGTGTGGTTCTGGAACACCAGCTTGCCCGTGCCCCACGTATGGCCAACCCCGATATCAAGCGACTTGAACTTCATCGTGACATGGCCCGATGGCGTGCCAAGCGATGATTCCGCAGCCCGTGCCAGTGTCGGCGCGCCCGCAAGCGGCGCCATGATCATGGCCAGGGCAACCAGACGTCTTGAAATGCGCATGGAATTGAAACCTTTTGTCTGTTTGAGCATGAAGTGAACCCTCATGTAACTCAGCCAGCGCGGCGATGTTCCTCGGTCCGACGCGTACGCGTGGCCTTGCGGGCGGGGGCCGCCGCCTTTTCCTGCGTTGCCGCTTCATTCACGATGCTGCACAGGTCACGCAGGTAGGCCTTGCCCTTGATGGTGTGCTTGATCAGCACCGAGCGGCGATCCATCGGGTCCGGCGCACGACGGGCGAGGTCCAGCGCCTTCAGCCGGTCCAGCGCACGGGTGATGGCGGGCTTGGACACGTTCAGTTCAGCCGCAAGGCCACGTACGGTGTGCGAACCGTCGCCACGCAGGTAACAGGTCAGGAACACGGCCAGCTGCCGTGCCGACAGGTCGGGGCCGTCGCGGCGGACCATCGCGACAATGGTATCGCGTAACGAATTGATCATCTGATCCGTATTAGTGTCTGATGACTTGCTCATCGGTGAAAATCCTCTGTCAGAAGTCAGCCTGCGGACCGGTGCGCATGAATGCGGAATCGGGCGGACTGGAATGGTGCGTTTTGGTTCTGCCTATATAATTAGCATTTACGGCATATATAAGTCGCACCAACCAAATTAGTTCGCATCCGGCATTGTTTCTTTAGTGATGCATTCTGTCCTCGATATTAAATATTTTTAACATTCCTTCGTAAACCGCTCTTAAACCAAGACTTTCTCCGCCTTCTGGCCGTCCGGGTCGTGCCGAATCGTTCCATCCATACGTGTCGATATGAACCCAGCGCACATCAGTTTTGACAAAATTTTCTAGAAAAAGCGCCGCCGTAATCGCCCCGGCCATGGGTTTGGATGAAATATTGTTCATATCTGCCACCGGACTGCGCAGCCATTTCCGGTAACCCGGCCACAGCGGCAACTGCCACAGCGGGTCACCACAGGCCAGACCGGATGCCACAAACGCTCCCGCCGTTTCATCATGGTTGCTGAACACAGCCGGCACATCCGGCCCCAGCGCCACGCGGGCCGCCCCGGTCAGGGTCGCGGCATCCACCAGCAGGTCCGGCTGGCGTTCGCACGCCGCATGCAGCAGGTCACACAGGACCAGCCTGCCTTCGGCATCGGTATTACCGATTTCCACCGTCAGCCCCGCGCGGGTCTTCACCACGTCGGATGGCCGCATGGCATGGCCCGATACGCTGTTTTCCACGCAACCCAGACGCAGTTCCAGCCGTATCGGCAGGTCACGCAGCATGACCAGCCGCGCAAGGGCCAGCATGATGGCAGCGCCCCCCATGTCCTTTTTCATCCGCAGCATGGAAGACGGCGGCTTGAGGTCATATCCGCCCGTATCGAAACACACGCCCTTGCCCACCAGCGACACCAGCGGCGCCGTCTCGGTGGCGGTGCTGCCCTGCCAGCGGGCTTCGACCACACAGGGCGCGCGGTCCGATCCCATGCCAACATGCAGCACGGTCGGGAAATCCTGCGCCAGCCGTGCCCCGCGAATGACCGATACATCCGCCCCCAGCGGGGCCAGCGCCATCTCGGCCGCCTTCGCCAGATCATCCGGCCCCATGAGGTTGGGCGGCGTATTGATCAGTGAACGGGCCAGATTGATGCACCGCGCCATGCTGGCCGCAGCCTGTCCCCCCGTATCCACCATCAGCCGCGCAGCCGGGACGGCCGGTGCTGCATCACGCCCGAAAGCGGGCATGCGATAGGCACCAAGGCAGAAGCCCAGTGCGATGTCACCAACCTGCACATCGGCAGGCGCACGCACCTGCCATGCCCCCGCGGGAAGCGAGTCGGGCAGTGCCCCGAACACGAACGGATCGGTACCATCCGCCTGCTCCGCAATGCCCAGCAGGGCTGTCGTAATGGTGCCATCCGCACCGGGCAGCAGCAGCACCTGACCATAACGGGCGGCAAAACCGGCCTGACGGGCAAAGCGGGCCGCCACTTCGCCTACCACCGCGTCCAGTTCCCCCAGCATGGAGGGACGGATGGCATGCACCATACCCACCGCTTCGCCGTGCACATCCTCCGCCGCGATCAGGCAGTCCTGCGTTTCCAACGCGTTCATCACACGTCCCTTCCCTGCATATGTTCCTATTTCCGGCAGGTTGCGTCCCCCGTCCGGGCAACGCAACACCCCATCGCGACCAGTACGTGGTTTTGCTTGCATTTGCCGTCACTTGGCCGGAGCATACGTCCATGACGGGTGTACCCAAGGGCACTGGTGGCCCCTATCGCGCAGCGGCCGGACATGGTTCCGGCCCCCATTCCGATACGCTGGTCCGGGCGGTGCTCGGCCCGACGAATACCGGAAAAACCCATCTGGCCATAGAAAGGCTGCTTTCGCATTCCAGCGGCATCATCGGTTTTCCCCTGCGGCTGCTGGCGCGTGAAAACTATGATCGCATGGTGGCACAGAAGGGGGCGCATGCTGTCGCCCTGATCACGGGCGAGGAAAAGATCATCCCGCCAAAGGCACGCTGGTTTTCATGCACGGTGGAAGCCATGCCGCTGGACCGGCGCGTGGAATTCGTGGCCGTGGACGAAATCCAGCTCTGTGCCGACCCTGATCGTGGCCACATCTTCACCGACCGGCTGCTGCATGCGCGCGGGATGTCGGAAACCATGTTTCTGGGCGCGGATACCATACGCAACCTGATCCGCCGCCTTGTGCCGGGCATCGAGATCGAACACCGCCCCCGTCTGTCGCAGCTGACGCATGCGGGCGCCTGCAAGCTGACACGCCTGCCACCGCGTTCGGCCATTGTCGCCTTTTCCGCGGGCGAGGTTTACGCCATTGCCGAACTGCTGCGCCGCAGGCGGGGAGGCTGCGCCATTGTCATGGGGCAGCTTTCGCCGCGCACCCGCAACGCGCAGGTGGCGCTGTACCAGGAAAAGGAAGTCGATTACCTCGTCGCGACCGATGCGATCGGCATGGGCCTGAACATGGATGTAAACCATGTCGCCTTTGCCAGCCTGTCCAAATTCGACGGCACGCGCATCCGCCCACTGACGGCGGGGGAAATCGCGCAGGTGGCGGGGCGCGCCGGTCGCGGTCTGCGCGATGGCACATTCGGCACCACCGGAACCTGCCCGCCTTTGTCCGAGGAACTGGCCGAAGCGGTGGAAGAACACCGTTTCGACCCACTGACCCGGTTGGCATGGCGCAACAGCGATCTGGATTTTTCCTCACCCGACCGGCTGCTGTCCAGCCTCAACCGCGCCTCTCCCCGTCCCGAACTGGTGGCGGGGCATGAGGCAAGCGACATGCTTGCCCTGTCCGCGCTGGCGGCGAGCACCGAAATCCGTCCGCTGGTCCATTCCCGCGCCGCGACGCGCCTGTTGTGGGAAAGCTGTCAGATACCGGATTTTCGCAAACTGGGCGATGACAGCCATATCCGCCTGTGCGGGCGGATCTTTACCCACCTGATTCAGGACGGGCGAATTCCCGCAGCATGGATGGATAACCAGATCACCCATTTTTTCCAGACGACGGGCACCATAGACTCGCTCATGCAGCGCCTGGCGGGCATCCGTGTGTGCAGCTACATCGCCGCCCGCCCCGGCTGGATCGCCAATGCGGAACACTGGCAGGCCCGCACGCGCGAAGCCGAGGACAGGCTGTCTGATGTCCTGCATGAACAGCTTACCGCACGTTTCGTGGACCGTCGCGCCACCACCCTGATCCGCCGGCTGGACGAAGGCGGCCATGACAACCTGCTTTCCGCCGTAACGGCACAGGGCAATGTCGTGGTGGAGGGACATGAAGTCGGCCGCATTGCCGGGCTGGACCTGATCGCGGGCGAACACACCGATGCCGAGGACGGGCGCCTTCTCATGCGCGCGGCACGGCGGGCGGTGCGCAGTGAAATCCCGCGCCGTGTCGCGGCCCTGGTGCAGGACGATGACCAGCAGTTCGCCTTTTCTGTCGACGGTTCGCATATCCTTTGGCAGGACATGCCCATCGCGCGGATGCAGCCGGGTAGTGACATGCTGTCACCGCGCCCGCAGGTGCTGGACAATCCGCTGCTGGACAATGCCCAGCGCGAACGAATCCGCAACCGCCTACAGACCTGGCTGGGACAGGTCGTGCGTGAACATCTTGCTCCCCTGTTTGCCGTGCAGGCAGCAGTAGCCAGCACGCCGGAACTGCGCGGTATCATCCATCGCCTTATGGAAGGTGCGGGGGTCGCCCCGCTCCATCGCGGCGAACGCCTTGGACACGACATGATCCACCGGCTACGGCGGCTGGGGGTACGGGTGGGTCACTACAGCCTGTTCATGCCCGCAATCCTGAAGGAACGTCCCATGCAGTTACGGGGCTGGCTGGTGGCGATCAGCCTGAACATGCCCTGTCCGCCCCTGCCCGCCATGGGCCGCATTACGTTACCACCCGACGCCCTGCCCCCCGCCTTCATGGACCGGATCGGCTGGCTGGATGCGGGGCCTGTGCGGATCAGGCTGGATATCGCAGAGAAATTTATCCTTGAACTGGCGCGCATGACACGTCGGGCGCCCATACCACTGCCTCCCCATCTGGCATCACGGCTGGGCATACGGCGCGAAATGCTGCCTGCGGTGATGAAAGGGCTGAACATGCGTGTCTATCATCCACGTCCCATGGCGGCCAACCGCTACGGGCCACCCGCCCCGGTGATGATCCGCTTCCTGCCTGAAAACGAAAATGGCGGCAGGGAAAAAGCCGTGCGGACCGTCCCCCCCCGCAATCACAGGCAACCGGCCACGGCCACCCGGTCGCGACGGGCCGACAGCCCCTTCGCCGCCCTGGCGACCCTGCTCAACCGTTCCTGACCGCCATGACACAGCCCCCCGATCCCATCATGAACCAGCGGCTGGACCTGTGGCTGCTACATGCCCGTTTTGGCCGTAGCCGCAGCATCTGCGCCAGGATCGCATCCGGCGGCCATGTCCGCATCAACCGCCAGCGCATAACGAAAGCGCATGCACAGGTGCATGTGGGTGATATCCTGACCCTGCCCTCCCCGGACCGGCAGACGGTGATCGTCATACGTGTCGTGGCCTGTGCCGAACGGCGGCAATCCGCCCCACTTGCACAACTTCTGTATGAAATTGTTCCGGAAACTGTCTGAATATTGTGGCCGACAGGCCAATACAGACGATGATTATGCATTAGCCGCCGTCTTGGGCTTGCCACGGCCCGAAAACACTCTCATATCTTCCGCCATTCCTGATGAGGTCATGCCCCATGTGGCACCTCATCCCTTTTAATGGCCGGGCCTATTGCCGCAGGCCGAACAAATAATGATCGGAGATAGGCGATGACCTATGTGGTCACCGAAAACTGCATTCGCTGCAAATTCACAGATTGTGTCGAAGTCTGTCCGGTTGACTGCTTCTACGCCGGTGAAAACTTTCTGGTAATCAACCCGGACGAATGCATCGACTGCGGTGTGTGCGAACCAGAATGCCCGGCTGAGGCCATCTTCCCCGATAGCGACGACCGCGCCACTCCCTGGGCCGAGCTGAACGCCAAATACGCCGCGGTGTGGCCCAACATCACGCGCAAGATTGACGCCCCGGCCGATGCCGAGGAATGGAAAGACAAGCCCAACAAGAAAGAGCTGCTTTCCCCTGAACCACAGAAAGGCTGATCCCAGCCTTTTCCATCGGGTTACCCCATAAAAAAAAGAACGGGGCGGGGGGGCGGGGCGGGGTCTTTTTTTATGCCGTCCGGCACAGGGGCAGTTACCTGCCCCCGCACCCTGACATGATACCGCTTAGCGCGACATCATGTTGATGGCCGTGTCATGCATGATGAACATCGTGCCGGCCACAAGGACCAGGACCGAAAGCACCGTGAAGACAAATGCCATGACGTTCCAGCGCTGTTCGGACGAACCGTTCATGTGCAGGAAATAAATGAGGTGAACAACAATCTGCACCACCGCCAGCAGGGCAATCGCCCCACCGGTGCCGGCCGGTGACATCGCATGCGACATCACCAGACCGAAAGATGCAACCGTCAGGATAACGGCAAGTACGAACCCGGTAAGGTAAGACCCTACACTCCCGTGGCTCTCTCCCGAGGAAGAAATATGGTCTGCCATCAGATCACACTCATCAGATAGACAAAGGTGAAGACACAGATCCAGACGATATCCAGAAAGTGCCAGAACAGGCTGAGGCAGGTCAGCTTGCCGATCATGCGTTCGTTCAGCTCGGTCTTGCCAGCCGTCTGGAACAGCAGGACAGCCATCCACAGCAGGCCGCAGGTGACATGCAGACCATGCGTGCCAACCAGCGTGAAGAAGGCGGACAGGAACGCACTGCGATCCGGGCCGTTACCTTCGGCAATCATGTGAGAGAACTCACGGATTTCCATGAACAGGAAGCCCAGCCCCAGCAGGAAGGTCACCCCGAGCCAGGTCCGCATGGTGCTGACCTTGTTCTCATGGGCGGCGATCATGCCGAAACCGTAAGTGATGGAGCTGAACAGCAGGATTGCCGTTTCAATGCCAACACCCGAAAGTTCGAACACTTCGTGGCCGGTCGGACCGCCGGCAAACTGGTCACGCAACACCGCGAACACTGCAAACAGTGTACCGAAGATGATGCAGTCCGTCATCAGATACAGCCAGAACCCGAACACCACGGGAGATTCGTGGTGTTCATCATGGGCATGGGCTGCATCAGCAGTCATGTTTTGCGCCATTATTCCGCTGCCTGTGCTGCCATAAGGTTATGGGTGTGCTCCTGCTCAATGCGAACCACCTCGGACACCGGCACATAGTAATCGACGTCGTTGTCGGACGAACGGGCGATCACCGTAGCGATGACACCGATCAGACCAACAGCCGCCAGCCACCAGATGTACCAGATCGCACCGAAGCCAAGCACGAAGCTGAAGGCACCGATCAGGAAACCGCATGCCGTGTTCTTCGGCATATGGATCGGCTGATAGTTGCCACCGGCCTGACGCGTGTCGATACCGGCTTCCTTGTCATGGGCAAAGGCGTCCAGTTCGTGGACTTCCGGCAGGATGGCGAAGTTGTAGAACGGCGGCGGCGAAGACGTGGACCATTCCAGCGTACGTGCGTTCCAGGGATCGCCCGTCAGGTCGCGGTTTTCGGCCAGATTGCGATCACGGATCGAAACATACAGCTGGGTCAGCTGGCACACGATACCGCATGCGATCAGAACCGCACCAACTTCAGCAATCAGCAGCCAGGGATGCCATTCGGGGTTGTCGTAGTGGTTCATACGACGGGTCATGCCTTCGAAACCGAGGACATAAAGCGGCATGAACGCAACATAGAAACCAATGAACCAGCACCAGAACGCGCGCTTGCCCCAGGCTTCGTTCAGCTTGAAGCCGAAAGCCTTCGGGAACCAGAAGTTCATGGCAGCGACGTAACCGAAATACACACCACCGATAATCACGTTATGGAAGTGGGCGATAACGAACAGGCTGTTGTGGAGAACGAAGTCAGACGCCGGGATTGCCAGCATGACACCGGTCATACCACCGATGGAGAAGGTGATCATGAAGCCGATCACCCAGTACATGGTCGCGTGGAATTCGATACGCCCCTTGTACATCGTGAACAGCCAGTTGAAGATTTTCACCCCGGTCGGAACCGCGATGACCATCGTCATGATACCGAAGAACGCGTTAACGTTCGGGCCGGCACCCATGGTGAAGAAGTGGTGAACCCACACCACCAGCGACAGGACCATGATGGAAGCGGTCGCATAGACCATGGTCTTGTAGCCGAACAGCGGCTTGCGGGAGAAAGTCTGCGTGATTTCGGAGAAAGCACCGAAGGCAGGCAGGACAAGGATGTACACTTCCGGATGGCCCCAGCCCCAGATCACGCTCAGATAGAGCATCTGGTTGCCGCCGCCGTCATTGGTGAAGAAGTGCATGCCCAGGTAACGGTCCAGACCCAGGAGGCCCATGGCCACGGTCAGGATCGGGAAGGCAACCATGATCAGCACGGTCGTGCAGAAGATGGTCCAGGTGAACACCGGCATACGCATATAGGTCATGCCCGGCGCACGCATCTTCACGATGGTCGCGAAGAAGTTCACACCGGTCAGCAGCGTGCCGACACCGGACAGCTGCACCGCCCAGATGTAGTAATCAACACCGACACCGGGGCTGAACTGCTGTTCGGACAGGGGCGGGTAAGCCAGCCAGCCGCACTGCGAGAACTCACCGATGAACAGCGAGACGTTGACCAGCAGGAAGCTGATGGTCGTCATCCAGAAGCTCAGTGTGTTCACGAACGGGAAAGCCACGTCACGCGCACCGATCTGCAGCGGCACCACGATGTTCATCAGACCCTGCATGAACGCCATGGCCATGAAGAAGATCATGATCGTGCCGTGTGCGGAGAAGATCTGGTCATAATGGTGCGGCGGCAGGTAACCGGGGTTACCGGCATAGGCCAGCGCAAGCTGGGAACGCATCATGATCGCGTCCGCGAAACCACGGAACAGCGCCACGAGTGCGACAACGATATACATGACACCAATGCGCTTGTGATCGACCGAGGTCAGCCATTCACGCCACAGGTAGCCCCATTTACCGTAGTAGGTGATGAGACCGACGACGGCCAGGCCAGCAATGGCCGCACCGATGAAGGTCCCAACAAGGATCGGCACATCATAAGGAATGGCCGACAAAGTTAATTTGCCTAACATCTGTCCTATTCCTTCATGTTCATGTCGGACATCGCGGACTGCTGCACATGCAGCATCTTGCCGGTGCTCTTATCCATGACCATGCCGTTGTTGTACTTGGCAACGATGTCATCGAAGAGACCTGCATCGACATGCGAGAAGTATTCAACCGGGTTGGCCTCGCTCGGCGCGGCCAGCTTCGGATAGCTTGCGCTGTCCAGCTGTTCGGAAGAAGCCTTCACCTTCTCTACCCACGCGCTGTACTGGTCCGCAGGCATTGCCAGCGCACGGAAACGCATGTCGGAGAAACCACGGCCGCTGAAGTTGGAGGATTCACCCTGGAAATCACCAGCTTCGTTCGCGATCAGGTGCAGCTGTGTCTGCATCCCGGCCATGGCATAGATCATCGTGCCGAGCTGCGGGATGAAGAAGGAGTTCATCACGGAGTCAGAGGTGATCCGGAAATCAACCGGCGTGTTCACCGGCATGGCCATCTGGTTGACGGTCGCGATCCCTTCATCCGGATAGATAAAGAGCCACTTCCAGTCCAGCGCCACAACATCGACATGAATAGGCTTGACGTTGGCTTCAGCCTCAAGCGGCTTGTACGGGTCAAGCGAATGACATGTCTGATAGGTCAGCACTGCCAGGAACAGGATGATCAGGCTGGGAACGGCCCAGATAACCACCTCGATCTTGTTGGAATGCGACCATTTCGGCAGATATTCCGCCGAAGTGTTGGACTGACGGTACTGCCATGCGAACAGCAGCGTCAGGATACATACCGGTATCACTACCAGCAGCATCGCGTAGGTCGAGGTCAGGATCAGGCTTTTTTCCTGAGCACCGATCACGCCTTTGGGGTCGAGCGTATCCCACGTACAGCCTGCTAACAGCGCTGCCGAAGATAGGCTCATCAGCTTCGTTAATCTTGGCAAGATTTTTTTCTTCATCTCACGCCTCGTTGGTTTCGACATCACCCTGTTTTGCTCACATCCTCGCTTCATCCACGGGCTTAGACAACAACGGCCACGTTATACGCCTGGCAGGAAAAATGCATCCGACTTTCCCCTGGCACCCAGCGACATCGCGCCTACGTCGACTTCCGAAATCGACACATGGTCTTTTTCGGTTTGCATCCGTCATGAGTTAGTTGCCGACCGGCTGACCATGATCTTGATCAATACGGCCCGCCAGACCTTACGTAATTATTACTGTCAGGGCAGATCGGACCATAAATCGCGACGCCGTCCTGTGTGCTGAAGCGCATGTTCTGTGCCGCATACCCTTTCATATAGTTTTTCTATTCAAGGGTTATCCGACCTGAATGGCCTCAGAGGCAAGCCTTCACATAATATTTCAATAAATTTCATTGCCAAAAATTTATCTAAGAAAATGCATATTTTACAATGGGTTGCATGAGTGTCCTGAACCTCACACTCATGTCATCTTATATTTTCTATATATGAATAAGTCTTATCTTTTTTAACTGTATGCATGGCTGGCAACCCTTCCCATGCAAAAAGGGCCGCCACTTGTGTGACGACCCTTCCATATTCTCATACCAGACCGATACGGTGCTGGTTCCGCAGGACTCCTGCGGGTTCAGTCGTTGCTGTTGTTACGCACACCCATGAACTGCAGCAGGAACTGGAACAGATTGATGAAGTTCAGGTAGAGGTTCAGCGCATCATAAACCGACCGCTTCGCCGCCTGTTCCGGCCCCTCATAATAGGCGAACTGCTGATAGTTCGCCTTGATCTGCTGCGTATCGAACATGGTCAGGCCGACGAACAGCAGCACACCTACCGCGCTATACACGAAATACAGGCCCGGGCTGTGCAGGAACATGTTCACAACGCCTGCGATAATCAGACCGAACAGCCCCATCATCAGGAAGGAGCCAAAGCGGCTGAGGTCGGTACGAGTCGTGTAACCCCAGATCGACATGGTGCAGAAAGTCGCGGCAGTAATGAAGAAGACCCGCGTGACCGATACCCCGGTGAACACCATGAAGATGTTGGACATGCTGGCGCCCATCACGCCACAGAACAGCCAGAACAGCGTCTGTACCGCCTGCGTGGACAGCCGGTTCACACCAAACGACATGACCAGCACAAAGCCCAGCGGGGCAATCATGGCCAGCATGGACAGCGCCGTCGGTTTCAGCGCCATGCCCATCGGTGTGGGCACATGCTGGTAAAACAGGGCCTGCAAGCTGGTATTTGCGATCAGATAGGCAACCAGACCGGTCAGGACCAGTCCGGATGCCATCCAGTTATAGACTCGCAGCATATAGGCGCGCAGGCCCATATCGACAGAACCTGCGGCACTATCAGCGGTGGGGCGGATGAAGCTCCGCGAATCAGGGCCAAATGCCATTGTGTTTCCTTCCTCCACGTCCTTGACTGACGTGCCTCTCCCAGCATGTGGGAATATGTTAGAACACGTTCAAGAACGGGAGCGTGTCCAATACATTACAATACGGCAACGCACGCCGCGGGCATATCACCTTATATATACTGTACACCCGATCATCACGGCACAGTCCGTTTTCCCTTGTCCGCAGGTATTCGTCATGCGTCTTTTCGTTGGTCTGGAACTTCCCCCCGCGCTGCTTCATGCGATAGGCGAACTACGTGGAGGCCTGCCGGATGTTACGTGGCAATCCCCTGAATCCTACCATCTCACGCTGCATTTCATTGGGGAAGTCACCCATCCTCACCTCCTGGAAGAAATCCATCACGGCCTGTCCGCAATCCGCGCGACACCTCCTGCCCTGCGACTGGGTGGAACAGGGCTGTTTACAGCAGGCCGCCCGAACGGACCGGATACGCTATGGATTGGCTGCGCACCCGACGATGCCCTGATGATGTTGCGCGAGAAGATTCGCAAGGGTCTGAACCGCATGATCCCGACCGGAAGCGAGCGGAACAACCGCCATTTTACTCCGCATATCACCATCGCCCGGATGGAACGTCCCGACCAGACCCGCAGGCAGCGCTGGCTTGCAACCACGGTTCCCCCGACCGGGGCACGACCGATCGGGCATTTCACCCTGTTCCAATCCATACGCCATGCGGATGGACCGTTTTACGAGCCACTGGAACATTATCCGTTGCACTTCTGATTCTCTGACCCATCCGCCCGATGCGGATGGAAACAGGAGTCTTCTGTAACCAGATATTTATTCCATTTATGAATAATAAAAATATCTTTCTTATCAATTATTGTGAACCGACCATATGTGCGCGACAGACACACCTTGTCATTCTTCCTGAAATATCAACAGATTTTATGAAAACATCCGAAATTCAGAACTATCCGTTTCATTGCTTATGCGACAGCATATTCACGTTTTAGTGAGGTCGAACACTAAAATGTCAGGAGACGGACGTGCTAGCCTCAGTATGTTCGGATGAAACGGACCACCTGCTTTGTCTTCCCTGTCTGAAGCCGGTTTCCTGTCTGGCCGGAAAAGGAGCGCTAGCGTGCTTTTTTTGCCGGATACATTCAGAAAGCCGCTCCGGGCAGAAAGTTGCAGCGGCGGCATCCTGAATTCGAAACCGTTAGTTTTCTGAGGACATCACATATGATTTCTGCCGTTTTCGGAAAAAGACGTTCTCTGAGCAGAACGCTTACAGCCGGAACGATATGTGCGGCTCTCATCTCCGGCTATGCCACCATGGCATCCGCAGATGACGGGCAGGGCGCCACGGGCGAAGCGATCATCCATGCAGATGATCATCCCGGCAACTGGATGACCTATGGCCGCACCTATTCTGAACAGCGCTACAGCCCGCTGGACCAGATCAACCGTTCCAATGTCGGTAACCTGAAGCTGGCCTGGTATCTGGATCTCGATACCAACCGTGGCCAGGAAGGCACGCCCCTGGTTGTTGATGGTGTCATGTACGCCACCACCAACTGGAGCATGATGAAAGCCGTCGACGCCGCAACCGGCAAGCTGCTGTGGTCCTATGACCCGCGCGTGCCCGGCAACATTGCCGACAAGGGCTGCTGTGACACGGTCAACCGTGGTGCGGCGTACTGGAATGGCAAGGTCTATTTCGGCACGTTCGACGGCCGCCTGATCGCCCTTGACGCCAAGACCGGCAAGCTGGTCTGGAGCGTGAACACCATTCCGCCCGAAGCGGAGCTGGGCAAGCAGCGTTCCTACACGGTTGACGGCGCGCCGCGCATCGCCAAGGGCCGCGTGATCATCGGTAACGGTGGTTCCGAGTTCGGTGCACGTGGCTTCGTCACGGCGTTCGATGCGGAAACCGGCAAGGTCGACTGGCGCTTCTTCACGGTTCCGAACCCCAAGAACGAACCGGACCACGCTGCATCCGACAGCGTGCTGATGAACAAGGCCTACCAGACCTGGAGCCCGACCGGCGCATGGACCCGTCAGGGTGGTGGCGGCACGGTGTGGGATTCCATCGTGTATGACCCCGTGACCGACCTGGTCTATCTGGGTGTCGGCAACGGTTCCCCGTGGAACTACAAGTACCGCTCCGAAGGCAAGGGCGATAACCTGTTCCTGGGCAGCATCGTCGCACTGAAGCCGGAAACCGGCGAATACGTCTGGCATTTCCAGGAAACGCCGATGGATCAGTGGGACTTCACCTCGGTCCAGCAGATCATGACGCTTGACCTGCCGATCAATGGTGAAACCCGCCACGTCATCGTTCACGCCCCGAAGAACGGCTTCTTCTACATCATCGATGCGAAGACCGGTGAGTTCATCTCGGGCAAGAACTACGTCTATGTGAACTGGGCCAGCGGCCTTGATCCCAAGACCGGTCGTCCGATCTACAACCCCGATGCGCTCTACACCCTTACGGGCAAGGAATGGTACGGCATTCCGGGTGACCTCGGTGGCCATAACTTCGCGGCCATGGCCTTCAGCCCCAAGACCGGGCTGGTCTATATCCCCGCGCAGCAGGTTCCGTTCCTGTACACCAACCAGGTCGGTGGCTTCACGCCGCATCCCGACAGCTGGAACCTTGGTCTGGACATGAACAAGGTCGGCATCCCCGACTCGCCAGAAGCCAAGCAGGCTTTTGTTAAGGACCTGAAGGGCTACATCCTGGCCTGGGATCCCCAGAAGCAGGCTGAAGCATGGCGCGTTGACCACAAGGGGCCGTGGAACGGCGGTATTCTGGCAACTGGCGGCGACCTGCTGTTCCAGGGCCTGGCGAACGGCGAATTCCATGCCTATGACGCGACGAACGGGTCCGACCTGTTCCACTTCGCGGCGGACAGCGGCATCATCGCACCGCCTGTGACCTACCTTGCCAATGGCAAGCAGTATGTTGCGGTTGAAGTGGGCTGGGGCGGCATCTATCCGTTCTTCCTTGGTGGCCTGGCCCGTACCAGCGGCTGGACCGTCAACCACTCGCGCATCATCGCCTTCTCGCTCGATGGCAAGTCCGGCCCGCTGCCCAAGCAGAATGACCAGGGCTTCCTGCCCGTCAAGCCGCCGGCACAGTTCGACAGCAAGCGTACTGACAACGGTTACTTCCAGTTCCAGACCTATTGCGCCGCCTGTCATGGTGATAACGCCGAAGGTGCTGGTGTGCTGCCTGACCTGCGCTGGTCCGGGTCCATCCGTCATGAGGACGCGTTCTACAATGTTGTCGGCCGCGGCGCGCTTACCGCCTACGGTATGGATCGCTTCGACGGTAACATGAACCCGACCGAGATTGAGGACATCCGCCAGTTCCTGATCAAGCGTGCGAACGAGACCTATCAGAGGGAAGTTGATGCCCGGAAGAACGCTGACGGTATCCCCGAGCAGCAGCCATAATCTCCCGGTTTTGACAATTTTTCGCATCAACGCGACGCATGATGGTGAACATAATGATCAACAGACTTAAGGTGACATTCAGCGCGGCAGCGTTTAGTCTGCTGGCAGGGACGGCATTGGCACAGACGCCAGATGCTGACTCCGCGCTGGTCCAGAAGGGGGCATATGTCGCGCGACTGGGTGACTGCGTAGCATGTCATACCGCTCTCCATGGGCAGCCGTACGCAGGCGGGCTTGAAATCAAGAGCCCGATCGGTACGATCTACTCCACAAACATCACTCCGGACCCGACCTACGGTATCGGCCGCTACACCTTCGCCGAATTCGACGAAGCCGTGCGCCATGGTATCCGCAAGGACGGCTCCACGCTGTATCCGGCCATGCCGTACCCCTCCTTCTCGCGCATGACAAAGGAAGACATGCAGGCGCTGTATGCGTACTTCATGCATGGGGTGAAGCCGGTCGCACAGCCGGACAGGCAGCCGGACATCTCCTGGCCCCTGTCCATGCGCTGGCCGCTGGGCATCTGGCGCATGATGTTCTCGCCTTCGCCGAAGGAGTTCACGCCGGCACCGGGCACGGATGCGGAAATCGCACGTGGCGATTATCTGGTAACCGGCCCCGGACATTGCGGTGCGTGTCATACCCCGCGTGGCTTCGCCATGCAGGAAAAGGCACTGGACGCGGCTGGTGGACCTGACTTCCTGTCCGGTGGCGCGCCGATTGACAACTGGGTTGCGCCGAGCCTGCGCAACGACCCCGTCGTTGGTCTGGGCCGCTGGTCCGAGGATGACATCTACACCTTCCTGAAGTCCGGCCGTATCGATCATTCCGCCGTGTTCGGTGGCATGGGCGATGTGGTGGCATGGAGCACCCAGTACTTCACCGATGACGACCTGCACGCCATCGCGAAGTACCTGAAGAGCCTGCCGCCGGTGCCGCCGTCACAGGGCAACTACACCTATGACGCGTCCACCGCGACCATGCTGGCTTCGGGTAACACCGCCAGCGTTCCGGGCGCCGACACGTATGTGAAGGAATGCGCCATCTGTCACCGTAACGACGGTGGTGGCGTGGCCCGTATGTTCCCGCCGCTGGCTGGCAACCCGGTCGTGGTGACCGAGAACCCGACCTCGCTGGTGAACGTGATTGCACATGGTGGCGTGCTGCCGCCGAGCAACTGGGCACCGTCCGCAGTGGCAATGCCGGGTTACAGCAAATCGCTGTCCGCCCAGCAGATTGCTGATGTGGTCAACTTCATCCGCACCAGCTGGGGCAACAAGGCACCTGGCACCGTTACGGCTGCGGATGTCACCAAGCTGCGCGACACGGGCGCGCCGGTTTCCAGCTCCGGCTGGAACAGCGTCAGCAGCGGCTGGTCGGTCTTCCTGCCGCAGCCTTATGGCTCGGGCTGGACGTTTGCTCCGCAGACGCACACCGGTCAGGACGCCGCCCAGTAAGGCGGATGGGTGGTCCCCCTCCGGGGGCCGCCTTTTCCTGATACCGTTACTGAAAACCGCCATGGGTTCTGCCCATGGCGGTTTTCTTATGTACGGCAATCCTCCACACTCGAGCGGCAACCAACGGGAGAAATGCCATCATGCAACGCATCGTGGTCCTGACCGGAGCAGGCATCAGCGAGGAATCGGGACTACAGACCTTCCGTGGGGCAGACGGGCTGTGGAACCATGAACGGATCGAGGATATCTGCACCCCGCAGGGCTTCATCCGCGATCCCCTGCGGGTGGACCGTTTCTATAACGGCCTGCGGGCACTGTTACCCACTGTCCACCCCAATGCCGCCCATCTGGCGCTGGCGGAACTGGAACGCGCAGGACGGGAGCGGCGCTGGGATGGGCAGGTCACCATCGTCACCCAGAATATCGATGACCTGCATGAACGCGCCGGTAGCCACAATGTCATCCACATGCATGGCGAACTTCTGCGCCTGCGCTGCACAGCCTGCCACGCAACCCCGGCGTGGCGAACGGACTGTTTTCCCGATACCGCCTGCCCTGCCTGCGGCCAGCCAGCACTGCGGCCCGATATCGTCTGGTTTGGGGAAATGCCTTACCATATGGACATTATTGCCCGGCATCTGGCCGAATGTGACCTGTTTGTCGCCATCGGCACGTCCGGCGTGGTCTATCCCGCCGCAGGTTTTGTGGACAGCGTGGCCGGACATGCGGATACGATGCTGTTCAATCTTGAAATCCCGTCCGGTCCCTCCGCCTTTGACCAGGCCGTTATCGGCCCCGCGACACGCACCGTACCTGCATGGACACGCGACCTGCTGGAAGCGTAAAGCTGGGCCATGGCCGAAACACTGGAAGAGCTTCTGGACGCCATCCGCGCGTGCCAGATTTGTGCCGCCCACCTGCCGCTTGGTCCCCGTCCGGTTCTGCATGTATCGCGCACGGCACGGCTATTGATCGCCAGTCAGGCCCCCGGCACGCGCGTGCATGAAACCGGACAGTCCTTCAATGATGCATCTGGGGACAGGCTGCGTGGCTGGATGGGAATCGACCGGGCGACATTCTATGATTCCAGCCGTATCGCACTGGTTCCCATGGGGTTGTGTTACCCCGGCAGGCTGACACAGGGGGGTGACTGCCCTCCGCGGCCCGAATGCGCGCCGCAATGGCGTGCACGCATCATGGCGCAGATGCCTGATATCAGGCTGACACTGGTGGTCGGGTCCTATGCCCAGCAGCATATTCTGGGCAAGGGACGCGTCAGTGCCCGCTGCCTTGATTTCCGGCGTTACCTGCCCCGGTATTTCCCCCTGCCCCATCCATCGTGGCGTACGGGGGCATGGGAACGGCGCACGCCACGGTTTGGCGCGGATGTGCTGCCTGCATTACGGGCCTGCGTGCAGGCCATACTGGCGGGTAATGACCTGCCGGACATTCCGCCATTATCCCCAGCCTTCAGCCAGCCATAAGCAAAATGGACCGCGCGCTGGACAGGACCACACCCTGTATGCCGGTAATCAGGATCTGCACGCCGATCGACAGCAGGATCAGGGCAGCAAGGCGCGAGACAATGCGCGTGCCGGTCGTACCCAGCAGACACAGAAGCTGGTCGGCATAAGTATAGGCCGCCCATACGATCGCAGCCACCAGCATGGCCGCCAGTGACAGTACGCCATAGAAGACAATGTGGTTCCCGCCCGGCGGCCCTTCCGATCCCAGCGCAATGGCAACTGCGATCGTGCCGGGACCAACGGTAAAGGGCATGGTCAGGGGAAAAAACGCCTGTCCCATCATGTTGCTGCTGGCCTGTGCCGAACCGCCCTGGCTGGCCTGCGCCTGCTTGCGGGCTTCCTCCGTTTCGGGGGCCTGCAGCAGGGACCATGCCCGTACCGCCACCACCAGTCCGCCCGCAATACGCAGGGCATCAATGGTAATGCCGAAAAATGAAAGAACCAGCCCGCCAATCCAGATCGAGGCCAGCATCAGCATCGCGGAATAGAACGCGACCTGCCGCGCCAGCGACATGCAGGCACGCCGGTCATGTCCCGCAGTAACCTGCGCGAAAATCAGCGCGGCCCCCAACGGATTGACAATGGAAAACAGCGCCGGAAACGCCATGAGGAAGGCGCCGGACAGGCTGGGCAGCCCCACCACGGTGGAAAAATGGGTCAATAACCCCTCATGGCTGGTCATGGGCACCCCACCATGTCGCACGGAATGCGCACGGGCTTATTCCTCCGCCTGTGATGGGACATGGAATGAAGGTCGTATCAGGGTACGGACCATGGTCAGGTCATCCGCCGCGGCACACAGGTAACCGGGATGGGTCGGATGCCCCTCTTCCGTCAGGGGCCACGGCGTCAGGCCCAGCTCGTTATAGACAGGCAGCAGGCTGATTCCGACATGCCAGAAAACCGGCTGGCATCCTTCCTGCAATGCAAGGTCACGCAACCACCATATGGCGGATGTACAGTCATCCGCCTTCCCCGCCGGATCACCCAGCCCGACCAGATAGGGCCCCAGCCTTACAAAGGGCAAAAGTGCACGCCGACGCGCACCCGGTATCAGCCCTACCGGCACCGGTGTCATCTGCCCCAGCCCATCCAGCGAATGGTCAAAGCTGTGGTACAGCGCCTGCGTCTGCGCATTCCACGGCATCACCTGAATGCGGCCTGGCCGTACCAGCCGCACGATCGTGACCAGCGCCAGCATGACCGCAAGCCCCAGCGTCCACTGGGCAATACCCGGACGCGTGGCGAACAGCATGATTTCCCACCAGCTGCCGCCCGCGGAATCATGCGGCCCCGCCATGATCAGAACGACGATGGAACTGATCAGCAGCACAAGAGATACAATGGTGTGGGAAGAAAGCGGTTCGCTCATGATCCGGGCATGGCGGTAATACGACCCGCGGAATGGCGCAAGCAGCATGCAGACCAGCATGAGCAGCCCCGGCACCGCCATGGGCGATCCCCGCAGCAGGGTCAGCCCGCACGCCCCCGCCAGCAGTATCATTGTCGCCTTCCACGCCAGCGTCACACGCTGCGACAGGCCGATGCCAAGACCGATCAGCACCACCCCGATCAGTGACAGCAGATAATCCCCCACCGTCGCGAACAGGGGCTGCATGCGACCCGTATTCAGCCAGTTTTCCGGGTCCAGCAGGGTCAGCGCCAGCAGCAGGCCGCCACATAGCGAGACCGCGCCAGTGGCCACGGCCACGGAAAAATCGGCCTCGCTTTCGCGTATGACCTGACTGGGACGCCCCATGCGCGGTCCCCGCACCGGACTGCGCGCCCCCACCTTGCGCGACAGGGCCGCATCCCCGCGCAGGAACAGTTCGTGGGCGGCAAACATGATCCCTGCCACGAACAGCGGCACGATGTAATAGAACAGCCGGAAGATCAGGATGGCGGTCACTGTCCGGGTCGCGGGCACATACGGTCCCAGCGCGAACATCATCGCGCCATCAAAGACGCCCAGGCCGCCGGGCACGCTGGCCACAAGACCCGCGGTGTAGGACGCGATATAGATGGCAAGAAACGTGCCGTAATCCAGACCGGGTGCTGAAGGCAGGAACGTGTAGGCAATAGCCGCCGTCGCCGCCACTTCCAGTGTCGCAACCAGCGTCTGCATGACCGCCATGCCAGAGGACGGAAAGGTGATCTGCCACCGCCATAGCCGGATCTCGTTCACATAACGGCCCATGACGACATAGGCGATGACCCCGCCCCACAGCACGATCCCCACCAGCCGCATGAGGATTCCGGGCAGCATGTGGCCCACGAAGGGCACCGTTCCGGGTTCCAGTACCAGCACGCTGCCGATCAGCACCGCCGCCCCCAGCAGGTAGGTGGCCGAACAGAAGGCGATGATCTGTGCAACCTGAAATGGCTTCAGGCCCCAGTTGCCATATAGCCTGAAGCGGACCGCCGCCCCGGAAATGGCGGAAAACCCAAGGTTATGCGACAGCACGTACGAACAGAATGCGGCAAACGCCGTGCGCCTGAACCCAAGCGGGCACCCCACCTGCCGCACCGCAAGCCAGTCATAGAAGGACAGGACAAGATAGGACAGCAGCGTAAAGCCCGCCCCAGCCCATAATGTTCCGACCGGGATGGCAGCCAGTGCATGGCTTATGTCGCGCCAGTGCAGATGGCGCACCTCGCGCTGCACCACGACCACGGCACCGACCAGCAGCAGCAGGCCCAGCACGTGCGGCAGGTGCCGCAGCAATGGATGCCTTGACGGTGGCGGCACGCTTCCCCCGGTCGCATTTCTTTCCCCATCGGGCTCGTGGGGCGCGTCGTGCAACGGATGGTCGGACATGGGCTGGCCCTTAGGCCACGGCCCCTTCGTTACGGGTCAATGCCGCTTCGATCAGGGCCACGGTTTCCGCAATCCCGTACAACGCCACGAAAATCCCGAAACGCGGGCCTTCCTTCTGTCCCAGCAGCACTTCATACAGACAGCCGAACCACGCCCGCAGCGGCTCGAAGCCATGGGTCTTGCCGATTTCAAACACAAGGTTCTGGCAGGCATCGGGGGATACCTCGCCCCCTTCCAGCCCGCGCAGGGCTTCAGCCAGGTCGGCCAGCGCCTTGCGTTCATGCGCATCAGGCGCACGGTAATGCTTCGTCGGGCGGACGAAATCGGCATAATAGACGATGGCATGATCCACCAGCCGCGCCAGCATGGGGCAGCTGGTGGGGGTGGCCTTCGCATCATAACGCTGGATGAACTTCCACAGCACATCCGGCGTCTCGGCATTGGCGACGGAGGCGAGGTTGAGCAGCATGCCAAACGTGACCGGGCTGCCCGCGTCCGCCGGGATTTCCCCCTTGTGGATGAACCATGCCGGGTTGGTCAGCAGGGCGGGATCTTCCGCCGCCAGCGTTTTCGCCTTGGCTACATGGGCCAGGTATTCATCCGTGGCCTTGGGGATCACGTCAAAGAACAGGCGCTTGGCGCGCTGCGGG
This sequence comes from Komagataeibacter diospyri, assembly GCF_043995075.1. NCBI lineage: Bacteria > Pseudomonadati > Pseudomonadota > Alphaproteobacteria > Acetobacterales > Acetobacteraceae > Komagataeibacter > Komagataeibacter diospyri. The sequence continues at coordinate 3,242,472 of NZ_CP171836.1, read as the reverse complement.
GCGTTGAACATGTACTGGCCAAGGCTTTCCGCCGGGGCGTAGCGCAGCCATTCCTCAACCGAAATCCCGTTGCCCTTGGACTTGGAAATCTTCTGGCCGTTCTGGTCAAGGAACAGCTCGTACGTCAAACCCGCGGGCGGATGACCGCCAAGGATACGGCAGATCCTGCCCGACAGCCGCACGCTGTCAATCAGGTCCTTGCCCGACATTTCGTAATCAACGCCCAGCGCGTACCAGCGCATGGCCCAGTCGGCCTTCCACTGCATCTTGGCATGACCGCCGGTGACCGGAGTCTCGAACGTCTCGCCGTCCTCATCCGTCCAGCGTACCGTGCCCGCCACGGGGTCGATCGCATCCATCTTCACCTGCATGACCTGACCAGTGCGCGGGTGGATGGGCAGGACGGGGGAATAGGTGGCGCGGCGTTCCTCACCCAGTGTCGGGGCGATCACGGCCACGATTTCATCATGCACTTCCAGCACGCGCTTCAGTGCGGCATCAAAGCGGCCGCCTTCGTAATATTGCGTGGAGGATGCGAATTCATATTCAAACCCGAACCCGTCGAGAAAGGACCGCAGGCGGGCATTATTGTGGGCGGCAAAGGATTCATGGGTGCCAAACGGGTCGGGCACGCGCGACAGCGGCTTGCCGATATACTGGCGCAGCATGTCCTGGTTTGGCACGTTGTCCGGCACCTTGCGCAGGGCATCCATGTCATCGGAAAACGCCAGCAGGCGCGTGGGCAGGCCGGTCAGCTTCGTAAATGCCTGACGCACCCATGATGTACGCGCGACCTCGCCAAACGTGCCGATATGGGGCAGTCCCGACGGGCCATAGCCGGTTTCCAGCAGGGCGGGTCGGTCAGCCGTGACCTCACGCGCGCCAACATGCGTGGACAGTTTGGCGGCCTCCTCAAACGGCCAGGACTTGGGAAGGGGCGAGATAAGGGGACGATGCTGTTCTGACATGGACCGGCAAGCTATGGACAGGAAGGGCGCGGGTCAATCTATCCTATTTCGCGCCCGGGGGCACAGCAATAATAATGACATGACACACGACGGGCGACATCTGCCCGCCCGTGCCCTATATCATTGACCGACATGCCAGACACCCCGCCCCTGCCGGACAGTGCGCCGGCGCTCATTCCCCGGCACGGCGCATGGTCGGTGCTGACCCCGGACGGGGAAATCCTGTCCATGTCAGCCGATGACATACGGCGCGAACTGCCCCAGTGGCCCGTCCCCATGGTCATCCATGCGCCCGCGACCGCACGCAGGCTGGACCTGCCACCGCCGCCACGCCCCGGCCCATGGCTGGACCTGCTGGAACTGTTCGCCTTTGCCCTGCCCGCCCATGGCGCGCCACCGACCGCGCGCGGGCTGGGGGCGGCACTTGGCATTGCCGAAAACAGGCTGGACGCGCCGGAAGCCGACCTGCTGCCCGATCTGGCGTTTGAACTGCTGCGCCGGATCGCGGCCAGCCGCAATACGCCCGAAGGCAGCATAAAGGCCACGCTGGCCTGGGGCATGCGCAAGGCCGGATGGGCATGGGGACCATCGGTCTGCGCCGCACTGGGGCTGCCCCCCGCCGGCGGGCTGCCTGCGGGCATGATCCAGCCCAATGAGGCGCTGAAGGTCTGGACACGCCTGCCCAAATGGGAAGAAACCGCGCCCCGTCCCGCACCCGCCACACACCCGGTCACGGGGGAGGAAGCGCGCGCGCACCTGCGCACGATCCTTGGCGAAGGGGCGGAACACCGTCCTGCGCAGGAAGCCTTCAGCCACGTTGCAGCCCATGCCTTCGCCCCGCGCACGACACAGGGCGACCCGCACATGGTGCTGGCGGAAGCGGGCACCGGCACCGGCAAGACCCTTGGCTACGTCGCCCCCGCCAGCATCTGGGCGCAGCGCAATGGCGGGGCCGTATGGATCAGCACGTACACCCGTCACCTGCAGCGACAGATCGAATCGGAACTGGCCCGTGTCTATCCCGATCCCGACATCCGGCGCAGCCATGTCGTGGTCCGCAAAGGGCGGGAAAACTACCTGTGCCTGCTGAACATGGAAGAAAGCGTGAATATCGCGCTGTCGCGTGGGCAGGCGGCGAACCACACCATCATCGGGCTGGCGCTTGTGGCCCTGTGGGCAGCGCATACGCGTGATGGCGACCTGTTTGGCGGCGACCTGCCGGGGTGGTTTACCGACCTGTTCGGGCGCGGCCTGCTGACCGGCATCGCGGACCGGCGCGGCGAATGCATCCATGGTGCGTGCCCGCATTACCAGCAATGCATGGTCGAACACTCCATCCGCCGTGCCCGCACGGCGGACCTTGTGATCGCCAACCACGCGCTGGTCATGTCACAGGCGGCATGGCACGCCATGGACGGCGCGGACACCAATAACGAGGACAACACCCCCACCCGCTACATCATGGACGAGGGGCATCATATCGCCGATGCCGCCGACAGCGCCTTCGCCCTGGAACTGTCCGGGCTGGAGGCCGCTGAACTGCGGCGCTGGCTGCTGGGGGCAGAGGGCGCACGATCGCGCGCGCGCGGCCTGCGGCGCAGGCTGGAAGACCTGCTGGTGCATATTCCCCGTATCGAGACACCGCTGGACACGGCGCTGATGGCCGCCCGCGCCCTGCCCGCGCCGGGATGGTCCGCCCGTCTGGCAGCACTGGATCCCGGCAACAAAGCATCAGCCCCGACGGACGCGCCGGAGGAAAACGGCGAACCCACCCTGTCCAACCCGTCGGAAGCCCTGCTGCATGAACTGCGCCAGCAGGTGCTGGCGCGCACCCATGGCAGCCCCGAGGGCGGCCAGCGTCGCAGCGACAGTGAATGTGACCTGCACCCCATGCCCGAATCCCTGCATGCGGCAGCACAGGGGCTGGAACGTGCACTGCGGCGGCTGGCCGAACCACTGCGCACCCTGATCGCCCGGCTGGATGAAGCGCTGGAGACCGAAGCCGACTGGCTGGACACCCCCATGCGCGAACGGATTGCCGCTGCCATCCGGTCAATCCGCAGGCGGGCGCTGTCACGCGTGGATGGCTGGTGCGCCATGCTGGGTACCATGCAGGCAGGAGAGCAGCCGCCCGCAGGCGAAACCCCACAATATATCGACTATATCCGCATGGACCGGCGCGAGGGCCAGAACCCCGGCGAGCGGGACGTGGGGCTGTACCGCCACTGGCTGGACCCGACCATTCCGTTTGCCAGCGTGCTGGCAGCCCCTGCGCACGGCGTGCTGGTGACATCGGCCACATTGCGTGACGAGACGGGCGAAGACACGGAAAATGACAGCGCCGAGCGTGCCTGGGACGCAGCCGAAGCACGCTCGGGCGCGATCCACCTGCCATCCCCTGCTATCCGGTCGTCATTTCCCAGTCCGTTTGATTACGCGAAACAGAGTCGCGCCTTCATCATCACCGATGTGGCGCATGATGACCCGGCCGCGCTGGCCGGGGCCTACCGCACGCTGTTCATGGCGTCGAACGGGGGCGCGCTGGGGCTGTTTACCGCCATATCGCGCCTGCGCGAAGTCTATCGCCGCATCGTAACCCCGCTGGAAGCCGCGGGCCTGCCGCTGTTTGCCCAGCATGTGGACCCGATGGACAACGCCACACTGGTGGACATACTGCGCAGTGAACGCAATGCCTGCCTGCTGGGTACGGATGCGATGCGTGATGGGGTGGACGTGCCGGGCAATGCGCTGCGTCTGGTGGCGTTCGAACGCGTGCCGTGGCCGCGTCCCGACATCCTGCACCGTGAACGGCGCATTCACCTGTCCGGTGGCGCACCGGGGCGCTATGATGACAGGATAGCCCGCCTGCGCCTGCGTCAGGCGTTCGGGCGCCTGATCCGCAGCCGGCAGGACAGGGGTGTATTTGTCCTGCTGGACCGGCGCACCCCGTCACGCCTTCTGTCCGCCTTCCCCGAAGGGGTGACGGTCCGCCGCCTTGGCCTGAGTGCCGCGGCGCGGGAGATCACGGCTTTCCTGCAGGAGCAGGATACATCCGTGGACCAGCTTTCCTGATCATCGCTCCCTCTGTGGGCCGCCCCGCTACAGGGCCGCGTGTCAGAGCGCCTTGAGGTTGGTCGCGGCGGCCTTGCCACGTTCCATGGCGATGTCATAGCTGACAGCCTGATCCTCGTTCAGGCCACGCAGGCCGGCCGCCTGCACTGCGGTGATGTGTACAAACACGTCCTTGCCGCCATCATCAGGCATGATGAAGCCAAAACCCTTGGTTGCGTTGAACCATTTTACTTTTCCGGTAGCCATAGCCAGTCTCTTCTCCAGCGCCATCCTTGCCGGTCCTAATACCGGCAATCCGGGCGCGTGCCTTTACGGCCATGAAAAAAACGGGGCATCCGGAAAACACCCTGCCACTTTCACGTCGTTCGTGCTCCCTAGGGGCAGCATGAAATGACCGCCCGTGTCAAATCATCCTGACATGTCCGGCGCGCAAATGCCTGCCATGTGTACAAAAAAAGGGGGAAAGGCCACTGGCCCTTCCCCCCTTTTCGTGGCGCATGATCCCCGGCTTGCCCGGGGACCATGGCATGTACGGCTGGATCAGAAATCCATACCGCCCATGCCGCCCATACCACCCATGCCACCTTCCGGCATTGCGGGGGCCTTCTTTTCCGGACGCTCGGCCACCATCGCTTCGGTGGTGATCAGCAGACCGGCAACCGATGCCGCATCCTGCAGCGCCGTGCGGACAACCTTCATCGGGTCGATGATGCCGGCTTCCACCAGGTCCTTGTAATCGCCGATCTGGGCATCGAAACCATAGGTGTAGGTGTCGTTTTCCAGAACCTTGCCGGCGATGACCGCACCGTCTTCACCCGCATTGTGGGCGATCTGGCGCAGCGGAGCCTGCAGGGCCTTGCGGATGATGTCCGCACCGACGCGCTGGTCGTCGTTATGGAAGTGCAGGCCACCCAGCTTGGTCGATGCGCGGGCAAGCGCCGTGCCACCACCGGGGACAATGCCTTCCTCAACCGCCGCACGGGTCGCGTGCAGGGCATCGTCAACGCGGTCCTTGCGTTCCTTCACCTCGATCTCGGTGGAGCCACCGACGCGGATCACGGCCACGCCGCCTGCCAGCTTCGCCAGGCGTTCCTGCAGCTTTTCACGGTCGTAGTCGGAAGTGGTTTCCTCGATCTGCGCGCGGATCTGGCTGCAACGGCCCTTGATGCCGTCCGTGTTGCCAGCGCCTTCGACAATGGTGGTGTTTTCCTTGTCGATGTGCACCTTCTTCGCGGTGCCCAGCATGTCCAGGGTCACGCTTTCCAGCTTGATGCCGAGGTCTTCGCTGATGACCTGGCCACCGGTCAGGATCGCGATGTCTTCCAGCATGGCCTTGCGACGGTCACCGAAGCCCGGTGCCTTGACGGCCGCGATCTTCAGGCCACCACGCAGCTTGTTGACGACCAGGGTCGCCAGCGCTTCGCCATCAACGTCTTCCGCAATGATCAGCAGCGGACGACCGGACTGCACCACGGCTTCAAGCAGCGGCAGGATCGGCTGCAGCGAGGACAGCTTCTTTTCGTGGATCAGGATGTAGGGGCTGTCCAGATCGACGGTCATCTTTTCCGCATTCGTCACGAAATACGGGGAGATGTAGCCACGATCGAACTGCATGCCCTCGACCACGTCCAGCTCGGTGTGCAGGCCCTTGGCTTCTTCCACCGTGATGACGCCTTCGGAGCCGACCTTCTGCATGGCCTGCGAGATCATCTCGCCGATTTCCTTTTCGCCATTGGCGGAAATCGTGCCGACCTGTGCCGTCTCGGCCGGGGTCGTGATCTTCTTCGCGTTCTTCTTCAGCTCTTCAACGACAACACCAACCGCCTTGTCGATGCCGCGCTTGAGGTCCATCGGGTTCATGCCGGCGGCAACAGCCTTGGCACCTTCACGCACGATGGCCTGCGCCAGCACGGTCGCCGTGGTGGTGCCGTCGCCTGCGATGTCGTTGGTCTTGGATGCGACCTCACGGACCATCTGCGCGCCCATGTTCTCGAACTTGTCAGCCAGTTCGATTTCCTTGGCGACGGAGACACCGTCCTTCGTTATGCGCGGTGCGCCGAAGCTCTTGTCCAAGACAACGTTACGACCCTTCGGGCCCAGCGTCACCTTTACCGCGTCTGCAAGAATATCCACGCCACGCAGCATGCGCTGGCGGGCTTCACCGCCGAACTTTACGTCCTTGGCTGCCATTTTCTTCTTCTCCGATATGGAAAGTTCTAAAAGGTTACTCGGTCAGGAAAACACCGGGTGGGTCAGGCGACCACGCCCATGATGTCGCTTTCCTTCATGATCAGCAGTTCTTCACCGTCGATCGTCACTTCCGTGCCCGACCACTTGCCGAACAGGACGCGGTCACCCGCCTTCACGTCGAGGGGCACAACCTGACCCTGCTCGTTACGGGCACCTGCGCCCACCGAGATCACCTCGCCTTCCATCGGCTTTTCCTTGGCGGTCTCAGGGATGATGATACCACCTGCTGTTTTTTCCTCGCTCTTGAGGCGACGGACGACCACACGGTCATGCAGGGGACGAAATTTCGTCATGGATCGCTCCAAATCTCTTAAAAGGTAACGCCCTTGAATCAAGCAACGCCACCGGTTGGCGCGCGCGCCAGGCCGCATCGCGTTAGCACTCCCCTCATGAGAGTGCTAACATCCAGATAGGAAGCCCCCATACAGGTGTCAAGAACAGCGGCGGGGCTGGGCACGCATAATTCGTCCCCCAAAGACAACAAAGCGGGATGTTGTATTTTTATACTTTAATATCAAACAGTTACCCAAACAGATCCCACCCCGTCAAAAGCGGAAGCCCAGCCTTCACCCCAGTGCATGATGGATGATGGCGCCGATTCCCGACAGCCGGTCAGAGACCACCACAATGCCCCCACGCGGCACGCGGCCCCTGTTCCCGTGACAGGCTGCCGGGGCAGGAAAAAATTCTTGTAAACCGCCTCCTCACGCGGGTTTCATATTGACGCGGGATGGCACGGCATCATTGTGTGGCGGGCAACGAAGGAACGAATGGAGCAAAACCATGGGCGCAGTCATCACCGTTACAGCGGCGGACGGGCACACCTTTTCCGCCTACCGGGCCGGTCGGCCTGATGCCGCGCGCTGCGTTGTGGTGGTACAGGAAATATTCGGGATCACGCCCTATATCCGCGCCGTTTGCGATGCCTTTGCCGCACAGGGGTATCAGGCAATTGCCCCTGCCCTGTTTGACCGCGTGAAGCGCGACGCCATCCTGCCCTATGACAGCACCGGCATGCAGGAAGGCCTGCAACTGCGCAGCAGGATTGCACAGGCCGATACGCTGAAGGACCTTGTGGCTGCCGCCGGGACCCTGCCTGCGGAAAAGAAGGGCATTGTCGGCTTCTGCTGGGGTGGCAAGCTGGCGTGGGAAGCATCATGCCATACAAAGGCGTTCTCGGCGGCTGTGGCGTGGTATGGCGGTGGCATTGCCCAGACCCGCAACCAGGTACCCAACTGCCCCGTGCAACTGCATTTTGGCGCGGAAGACGCGCATATCCCCGCTGATGAAGTCGACGCCATCCGCGCCGCGCATGAGGATATCGAGATTTTCACGTATGAAGGGGCCGATCACGGTTTCGGCTGCACCGACCGCCCGTCCTATAACGAAGCCGCCGCAACCCTGGCCATGCAGCGCACACTGAGCTTTTTTGAACACTGGCTGTAACAGCCCTGCATAAAAAACGTCCATGCCCGGGCAAGGCATGGACGTTCTTTCAGAAGCCAAAACAAAGAAGTTGTTGGTGAAGCTTTTTTTTATGCTTCAAAGAGACACCGCCTTTTTCAAAAAGGCGGCACCCAAAAACTTTTATTACTTTCTCAGATCAGCCCCGCTTCAGCACGCGTCCCGCCACAGCTTCCAGCTTTTTCAGCAGGGCCGGGTCGCGTTTGTCCGGGGCCGTGATGATGGCGTGTTCCAGCGCGCGGTCACAGCCCGCGTAACAGGGGCCACGCTTCGCACCCAGCTTCGGGATGACCGAACGGACAAGGGCACGGGCACGGCTGGCGTTTTCCTGCATAACCTTGACCACTGCATCCACCGTCACGCTGTCATGATCGTCGTGCCAGCAGTCGTAATCGGTCACCATGGCGACGGTGGCGTAACAGATCTCGGCTTCACGGGCCAGCTTGGCTTCGGGCATGTTGGTCATGCCCACTACCGAACAGCCCCATGAACGGTACAGGTTACTTTCGGCGCGGGTGGAAAACTGCGGACCTTCCATGACCAGGTATGTGCCACCACGCGTCACATCCAGCCCCAGTTCCCGGCACTGGCCTTCCAGCACGTCACCAATGCGCGGACACAGCGGGTCGGCCATGCCGACATGGGCCACGCAGCCCGTGTCGAAAAAGCTTTTTTCACGTGCGAACGACCGGTCAATAAACTGGTCGATCACCACGAAGTGGCCCGGCGGCAGTTCTTCCTTCAGCGAACCGACAGCCGAAAGCGACACGATATCGGTCACACCCGAACGCTTCAGCGCGTCGATATTGGCGCGGTAGTTCAGGCGTGAAGGCGGCAGCGGATGGCCACGGCCATGACGCGGCAGGAACACGCAGCGCACACCGTCAAGCCTGCCGAACAGAAGCTGGTCGGATGGCTTGCCCCACGGGGTTTCGACCGTGCGCCATTCCTTGTCTTCAAGGCCTTCGATATCATACAGGCCGGAACCGCCGATCAGGCCGATAACCGGCTCGATCTGTTCTTCGGTGGCAGGCTTAGTGGACATTGGACCACGTTCTCCGTTTCAGGCAGATGGAAAGAATAAGCAGGATCAGCAGGAACACGGCCGCCCCCACGCCCGCGCGGTGGCGTTCGACCAGATGCGGACTGGCCGCCCATGCCAGGAAGGTCGTGACATCACGCGCCTGCTGCGCCACGGTTGCGGGCGTCCCGTCGGGATAGGTGATCGCGCCATCGTACAGCGGCGGCGGCATGGCGATCTGCCCATTCGCGGCATAGGGGTTGTAGAACAGCCCCGGCGGCACGACCGTGCCGGGCGGCGGGGTCTGCCCATAGCCGGTCAGGAAGGCGTAGATCCGGTCCACCCCACCCGGATGCACCACCGCCAGCCGCGACTGGTCCGGCGGTGCCACGCCATGGTTGGCGGCGGCGGCCGTATGCGCGTCGGGATAGGGCGACAGCAGATGGTCATCCATATTGGCCGGACGCGTGGCCGGGCGCCCGCTGGCATCCACGCCCGCCGGGACACGGTGTGCGCCCGCTATGGCGTTGATGTCCGCGTCCTTCAGGCCCATTCCCGCAAGGTCGCCATAGGTGACCGATTTCATGCCATGGCAGGCGGAACAGACCTGTGCGTATACGGTATAGCCGCGCTGGACCGACGCCATGTCAAAATGCCCAAGCGGCCCGCGAAAGCTCCAGTCCTGCCGGGGTGGTTCCCGATAGTCATGTGCCTGCGCCATCGCCCCGCCACCCGACACAAGCACCGGCATGACCAGACCGGCCAGCAGCATGCCACGCCGCAACAGATTACGCCCAGATGGCGCATTGCACTGCTGATGACCCCGTTCATGCATGTCCGCTACGTTCCCGCCGCAATTACGTGTTCCTTTTCGCGTTCCCGCCAAAAGGGTGCCCCCTTCCTAGCGGTTACGTAATGGATCTTGCAATCGCCCGTCTTGCAATAGGCGGAACAAACGGGCACCCGTAATACCCATTGCGAATGACCAGAACGGGCAGAACGATACAATCATGACAACATCCCGCACCCCAGTGGCCCACGACGGACTGAAGGACACGGCCCGGGCCTGGTTTGAAAACCTGCGTGACCGGATATGTAATGCGTTCGAAAAGATCGAGGACGACGCTGCGGCACACGGCAGCCCGACCCTGCCGGGCAAGGATGCGCCGGGCCGCTTCGAGCGCACGCCATGGAACCGCACGAATGATGACGGCACGCCCGGCGGCGGCGGTGTTATCAGTCTCATGCGTGGGCGCGTGTTTGAAAAAGTGGGGGTGAATGTTTCCACCGTCAGCGGGGAATTCAGCCCGGGCTTTCGCGACTCGATCCCCGGTGCGGCGGAAGATCCGCGCTTCTTCGCCACGGGCATAAGCCTGGTCGCCCATATGTGCAGTCCGCTGGTACCTGCCGCCCATTTCAACACCCGCATGATCATCACCACACAGGGGTGGTTTGGCGGTGGCGGCGACATTACGCCCATGTTCCCCGACAGCGCCGAAGCCATTAGCGACGCCGCACGGTTCCATGACGGATTCCGGCTGGCGTGCGAAAAGCATGACCCGGAATACTACCCGCGTTTCAAGGAATGGTGCGACAGGTACTTCTACCTTCCCCACCGCGATGAAGCGCGCGGGCTCGGCGGCATTTTCTATGACCGGCTCAATACCGGCGACCTTGATGCCGACTTCGCCTTCACGCGCGACGTGGGCCTCGGCTTTCTGGAAACCTATCCCGACATCGTGCGCGGGCGGATGATGGAACCGTGGACCGCCGAACAGCGCAAGGCACAGCTTGTCCGCCGCGGGCGGTATGTCGAGTTCAACCTGCTGCATGACCGGGGCACCATTTTCGGCCTAAAAACCGGCGGAAACACCGAAGCCATCCTCATGAGCCTTCCCCCGGAAGTCCACTGGCCATAAGAATAGGCCCATGCCTGCCTTACGCACCCCGTCCCGCCCCGTCCCGACCACCTGCCGCCCCATGCGGATGGGCCGGGCCGTGCCCGCGCAGGCACGGTCATGATCGGCCGGCGCAGCCTTCTGGCCCTGCTGGCGGGTGGGGTAGTGACAGCACCCATGCGCCAGGGAACTGCGTCCGAACTGCCGCGTGAGCGCCTGCCCATGCCTGCGGGCACGGCAGGTGGGGCAGGGTTGCTGATGGCGGGGAACCAGAGCGCCATGGCCGACCGGTGGAAGCCGGTATTGCCCGGCGCGCTGGCGCAGGGGCTGGGGTTGCCCGCCCCACTGCCGGTGCGCGATACCGTGGGGCAGGACGGGGTGACGGGGGCCAACCTGTTCGATTCCCAGTTCGCGTCGGATGGCATGATGGCGCTGGCTGCCCCCGGTTCGGCGCTTGTCGCCTCCCTGTGCGGTGATCCGCGCGTTCATTTTGACTACAGCCGCTGGCTGCCACTGCTGCTTAGCACGACAATGCCGGTGGTGATCGGGCGCGCGCAGCTGCATCGCGGCCTTGGCAGCTTCATACGTGACCGGCCCGTACGCATTGCCGTATCGACCCTGACGGGCATTGAGCTGCCGACCGTGCTGGCCATGAGCCTGTTCGGGCTGCGCCCCATCCCGGTCACCGGACTTGCGACACCACAGGCTGCGGCGGATGCCCTGCGCGATAACCAGGTCGATACCATACAGATCACCGACCCACTGGGCACACCCGAGACCTCAGCACTGGTCCATGCGCTGGCGCAGGCAGGTTTCCCCGCCCTGTTTACCCTCGGCACACAGGCCAGACCTCTCGATCTGTTAGATCAGCAGGTCATGAGCATGCAAAGCCGCCTGCAGCAGGACGCGCATTCGGCCCTGCATGACCTGCTTTATGCCGCATGGAAGCCGCTGGCGGCGGCGGCTGGCGTGGATCTTGCCCTTGTGCTGCCCATGCTGACCCAGCCCGCGACACTGGCCCGATGGCGTGCCGCCACGGCACAGGCCATACGCGACAGCGCCGTGCATACCATGGCGCAGGATACCGGCCGCGTCCTGCTGACCGGTACTGACGCGACCGAGGCATTGCGGCTGGCGGCGGGTGATATGTCCGCCATCATGACGCTACGCCGCTGGCTGGCCAGCAACCTGCCGACATGGCGACTGGGCTGACGCCACAGGTCGTTTTTTTCAGAAACTGTTTGGGAATCCAATCCGGGAAACACCGGGCAATCATAAGAAAGTTTTTGGTGAAGCTTTTTTCAAAAAGCTTTGAAAAACCCGCCTTTTAATAAAGGCAGCACCCATAAACTTTTATTTTTATCCGGACAAGTTGCTTCAGACAGTCTTTCAGAAACCGTTTCCACGCGCTGACCGGCGCAGCAGCACGCGCACCGCGCCCTGATTGGCTGCATGCGGGTGCACGACCGCAAGAATCAACCGTCCCAGATCACCGCGCCCCAGCCAGAACGGCAGTTCACGCCGCAGGATGCCGCCATTATGGCCACTGCCCAGCCCGGTTATGATCTCGACACAGCGCACATTGTCCGCATGGGCCTGGATCAGGAAACCATGCAGGCGGTGAAACGCCGTCTGCGCCACCTGCCCATGCAGGTCCAGCCTCCGGGCCGGGCGCAGCTTGCCGCTGACCAGACCACGCCAGCTGGTGTCATCCAGCCCCGGCCTGCGCACGCCAATTTCAAACGCCCCGCCTTTCCCCTTCTGCACGGTCAGGCTGTGGCTGGCGGTGCCATGGACCGCATGCACTCCGCCCGATGTCAGCCGCTGCATGATGGCGGCACGGCTCATGCCCGGTTTTGCCGGAGTTGCAGGGGGAATGGCCGGGGGCTGGGATGGCAGGGTATCGGGTTTTGCCTGCCTGGCGGCGGTCCGCAATGGCGCGATCCCATGCGCGAAGGCCGCCCACAGGGCCTGTTCCTCCTCGTTCAGTCTGCGCTGCCTCACGGTATGGTTCCTTTCTCCGGGCCGCTATCCGTGGCCATAGAATCATACCCCGCCCGGCAGGTCCATGTTTTCAGGCATGGCCCCATACGCAAAAACCCTGCCGCATATACGGCAGGGTCTGCGTTCCCTAACGGACAGGAACCGTCTTACTGTGCCGCGTTCTGCAGGGTCTCGCCCTGATAACGCCCGGTCAGGGTGTTGAGGAACGCCACGATATCCGCCACGTCCTGATCAGAAATGTTGTGATCCGGCGTCTGGTAACGCGCCATGTCACGCACGGCCCCGTCCAGCGTCTTGATACTGCCATCATGGAAATACGGACCGGTCAGCGCGATGTTGCGCAGGTTGGGCACCTTGAAGCGTTCCATGTCGGCGGGATCGTGGGTCACTTCAAAGCGTCCCTTGTCCGCATCCGTCAGCTTGCCGCCACGGGCCGAGAAATAATTACCTTCCAGCCCCAGCGGCTCGAACGCCTGTCCGCCCATGGACGGGCCGGTATGGCAGCCTGAACAGCCAACCTGCTTGAACAGCGCATAACCATGCTTTTCCTGCGTGTTCAGCGCTGCGTCATCCCCCTTGAGATACTGGTCAAAGCGGCTGTCGGGCGTCACCAGCGTCTTTTCATATTCACCAATGGCGTCGGTAATGGTGTTTTCATCAATCGTATCGCTGCCATAAGCGGCCTGGAAATCCGGGGCATAAGTGGGATCTTCACGCAGGCGGGCCGCAACCGATGTCCAGTCATGCGATCCCATCTCGACCGGATTCATGACCGGGCCGGCCGCCTGCTGCGCCAGCGTTCCCGCACGACCGTTCCAGAACTGCCATTTGTTGAACACCGCATCATAAACGGTAGGGACATTGATCGGCCCCTTCTGTCCATGGATGCCGGTCGCGGTAACCAGCCCGTCCACGCCACCATGCTGCAGGCTGTGGCAGCTGGCGCAGTTCAGCGTGCCATCACCAGACAGCTTGCGGTCAAAGAACAGGCGCTGGCCCAGCGCAACCTTGTGACTGTCCACCGGCACGGATTCGGGCACGGGCTGCACCGGTTCGGCGGCAAAGCGGTCGGCAACGCCGGGTGTCGCATAATGCTGGCGGCGCACCTGCGCAATCCATGTCAGCATGCTTTCCCGCTGGGCCGCCGACAGATGGGCATGCCAGTGCATGAGCAGGTACAGCGTAGGCGGCATGCGGTTCTGGTTGATGACCTCTTCAATGCGGGCCAGCGGTTCCTGATCGGGCACTCCACCGTTCTGCAGGGCATTGATGACCGGTTCAACACGGAAATGCCGCAGCCCCTGGTCCCGGTCATGGCTCATCAGCGTATTGGCGACGGGCAGGCTGAAATAGAACGGCAGGTCAACTTTGGCCGCGTGGCAGTAATCGCAACGGGCTTCACGTATGACATTCAGCGCCGCAGACGATGTCGCGTCCATCCCTGCCCCCGCAGGTGCTGGTGCGGTCGCATGATCGAAATGGGTCAGATAGGCGACCGTCCCGCCATACGCCACGATACCCGCAGCCATTAACGCCGCCACTGCTTTTTTAACCGACATCCACAGACCCCCTGTCCCTTGCTTGAATGGGTTTCTGGCCGATTCAGGGATTATTTGTCAAAATAATCGTTTAAATGAAAACCATCAAAGTTTTCGATCACCTGTCCCGGCCACGCCATCCACCTGCGCCTGCATGGCCTGCCGTACCCTTTGCCGCGCGACATTGACATAGATGGTATCAAGGTCGATTCCGATGCCCCGTCCCCCTTCGCGCACGGCGGCGACCAGCGTGGTGCCCGTACCCATGAACGGGTCCAGCACCACGGGTGCGGTCTTGCCATGCAGGCGGATGCACATCTGCGGCAGCAGCACGGGAAATGTGCCGGGATGATGGAATTTCTGTGCCTTGCCCTGCACGGTTTCATACGGGATGAACCATGTATCGCCCCGGCATCGCCGGTCCTGCCGGTGGCCCCGGCGCACGATATTGGACTTGTCCATGTAGGGCACACCAATATCCAGACGTTTCAGCCCGACATTGCCCGTACGTGTCAGATGGAACAGGTGTTCGTGATTGCGGTTAAGGTAACGGTGGCTGTTGACCGGCTTGAAATGTCCATGCGTTTCCGTTCCCACCGAAATCGACTTGACCCAGGTGATATGGTTCTGCAGCACGAACAGTTCACGCAGCCGGACCATCAGTTCAAACGGCAGCCATGGCTGCGCCGAGGAACCCGCGACATTAAGAAAGAATGACCCATCAGGACGCATGACGCGACGCACCTCACGCGCGACATCAACCATCCAGTCCAGATAGCCGTCTTCTGCCAGCCGGTCGCGGTACGTGCGGTATTTCAGACCGATATTATACGGCGGCGAGGTCACGACCACGTCCACGCTGTCCGGTTCCATGCGGCGCATGGCCCGGATGCAGTCGCCACGCACCAGCAGGTGCGGCCCCTCGGGATAGCGGACAGTCCGCGGCAGGCGGGTTTCGGGTGCGCAAGCCTGCCCCGCGCGGGGTCGCCCTGTCATTGATCTACTACGCTCTTCACTCCGCCCATGCGGATCTGGTGTTTGGACCTGTATATCTTATTTTGCCGGTTCGGCACCACGGGGTACCAGCACGACCATCTGCCCGGTCGAACGCAGGTTGCCCGCCGCCTGTGCCGCTTCCGGTCCCCAGCCCATGTACAGGTCGGCGCGGTCAGGCCCCTTGATGTCGGTGCCCAGATCCTGTGCGAAATCAAGTCGGTTCCATGTTGTGGGATGTCCATCCTGCGGAACCTGCGCCTGCACCCATACCGGGCTTCCGAGCGGAATGAAATCCCGGTCCACCGCCATGGAACGGCCCGGCGTCAATGGCACGCCCAGTGCGCCTGGCGCACCGGCCTGCGCATCATCATGGTCCAGTTCACGAAAAAAGACATAATTGGGGTTCTGTTCCATCATGTTCATGGCCTTGTCCGGATTCGCCTCAAGCCAGCCCCGGATGGACGCCATGTTCACGTCATCGGCGCGCAGCAGGCCCTGCGCCACCATCACACGACCCAGTGGCACATAAGGCTGGCCATTCAGGCCGTCAAAGCCAAGGCGGATCACCCTGTCATTGGGCAGGCGCACGCGGCCCGCGCCCTGCAACTGCAGGAAGAACAGGTCAACCGGGTCAGCCAGCCACAACAGTTCAAGCTTTTTATGCGCCAGCGCGCCCTGGTCAATCTGCGCGCGGCTCCAGTACGGCACGATCTGCCCGTCCCGGCTGCGGCCCGTCACGACCTTGCCCTGCGCGTCGCGTTCGCGCACCAGATCGGGCGGACGGCGATAGACCGGGGTCTGGTAAATTCCGCCACGACGCAGGGAACCACGGATTTCAGGTTCATAATACCCGGTGAACAGCGTGCCATCCGTCCGTTTGCCGACCGGCAGGGTGTATGGCACGAACCACTGTTCAAAAAATGCCCGTGCGGCGGCACGGTCGCCGGTAGGCACATCGCGCGCGGCATTGCAGGCAGCCTGCCAGTCACCGACCTGCCGCCCGGCATATTTTATGTCTGTCCCGCCCAGCGTGCTGTCTGCAGGAAGACTGCCGACCTTGTGACAGTCCTGCAGGAAAACCGGCAGGGCGTCTTCCAGTGCATCATCCTTCCACCCCGGCAGGGCACTGAAGGACACGGGCCGGGCATGACCGGATTTATGATGGGAGCCGTGTGGGGGTCGGGGGGCGCCCAGATTGGGGCTTTCCCCGACATGACATCCGCACAGGGTGAGAACGGCGCATAAAGGCGCCATACGCTTCATTACTTTCATACGCACAGACTGATCACGGATTTGTCGGTAAATTATGGCAGGACGGCCTATGCGCTGCGGCTGGCCCCCAGACGCCAGCCTGCGCCATCGGTGTTGACGCCCAGCAGACGTTCGAACGTCCACAGGTCCGAAAACTCCGTCACGGCATCCACACCGGCCACGGGCTGGCCATTGCTGTCCACGGTCAGGCTGATCTGGTCGGACACGATCCGCACCTCGATCCGGGCCAGCGGGCTGGGGCCGGCCGTCTCGTCAATGTCGGCGCCAATGATGGCGATATCGGTAATATCTTTGATTTCGCTGCGCAGGACTTCGCCCGCCTGCTGCCGGGACTGGATCGCGGCCTCGAAGGCTGTGAATGTCGCCGCCGTCAGCCGCTGGCGCAGTACGTTCAGGTCCCCCGCCGCATACGCGCCGACGATCTGGCGGAAGGCGGCCTCGGTCCCCTTTGCAAAATCCTGCGGGGTGAAACCGGGCTGGAGCGTGCCGATACGGGCCAGCACGCCACCCACCCGCGTATCGGGGGCGGGAATGTCATAGGTAATGGCAGGTGGCGGCGGCTCGGGCTTCTGTTCCACCACATTTGCAGCCATGGGCGGCGGCGCCATGGGGCGCGGGGCCGGTTCCGCGCCAACCCGGCGGCCAAGAATGCTGCGCAGTCGCAGAACAAGGAATACAGCCACCAGCCCCAGAACAATCAGATCCAGCGGAAAATGACCAAAAGAAAAATTCATGCCGCGCGTCCATAATGCAGGCGGGCACCCTGCCCAGATTACCCTGCGCAACAACATAGGCAACGCCCGGAGCCAGCACAATGCGCAAGGACCGTTAAAATTCCGACAGCTGGTATGGCATCACCCGCAGACCCATGCTACGGCCAGAGAATACGGTATTCATTTCTTTTTTCCGCATATCCCTGGGGAATACAGACAAGCATGTCCGACACGACTCAGCCGCCCACCCCTGAAAACGGCCAGAGCGCGCCCCCGGCGCTGCCGCTGGCAATCAACCTGCAGTATATCAAGGACCTTTCGTTTGAGGTGCCCGCCGGTGCGGAAATCTTCGCAACCCTGCGCACGAACCCGCAGATTTCGGTCAATATCGACGTGCAGGCCAACCGCCTTGAGCAGGAACAGCCGGTATTCGAAGTTGTCCTGACCGTAAAGGCCGAAGCCAGCGAAGCCCCGCAGCAGGAAGGAGGCCCCGCCGGTCGCCCGGTCTTCATTGCCGAACTGTCCTATGCCGCGATCGCGACACTGAACAGCCCGCCCGCCGAACTGATCGAGCCGATCCTGCTGGTGGAAGTGCCGCGCCTGATTTTCCCGTATGTGCGCAACATCCTCAGCGAAGTCACGCGCGATGGCGGGTTCCCGCCCGTGGTGCTGCAGCCGATCGACTTCGTGGCGCTGTGGCAGGCCAAGCGTAACTCGTTCGACCAGACGCCGGGCCACGCCTGATCCATACAGGCATGATACCAGAGGCTGTTTCAGGACAACCTGTTGATAGGGAATAATAAAAGTTTCTGGGGGTCGCCTTTTTTCAAAAAGGCGGCGTTCTTCGAAGCCTTTTGAAAAAAGCTTCGCCAAAAACGTCCTTATCAGTCTGCCGAATTTCTGAAACAGTCCCTGATGAATGGGCCGGGAGCATATGCTTCCGGCCTTTTTTCATTGCCGGGACAACCCGATTTCAGGCGGCATCATGGGACAGGCAGTCCAGCATGGCATCCTGATCGGGACGGGCGGCCACACGTATGTCACGCCAGCGCACACCCGCACCAAGAGCGGCAGCCACCCCGTCTGACATGGCGATGGCCTCCACCCCCAGCAGCAGGGGCACCAGTGCTGGCGTCAGGGCCGTGATGAAAGCTTCCGCCGTTCGGGTGGAATAGACCATCACCGCCCCCACCTGCCCCGCCTGCAGGGCCGCGACAGCATTGGATGGCAGGCCTGTTGCCGCACGCACGACATAAACGCAGCGCCGCAGCACACGGTATCCATGCCCGCGCAGCGCCACTGCCATTTCCTGCCCATAACCCTGCCCCACCGCCAGCAGCAACCGGGCGGCGGGCGGCACGGCGGCCTGCAACAGCACCAGAAGGTCATCCGCCGTGCCAGATGCAGCAGTCACATGGACAAACCCCGCCGCACGGGCACGCCGCGCGGTGGCGTCCCCCACCACGTAACAGGGAATGTCATGCAGTTGCGGGTCGGTCAGGCTGCCCACCGCCTGTCCACTGGTCAGGACAATGGCATCGGGACGGAATGAACCGATGGAAAGGGTGCGCTGGCTGACATGCAGCATGGGGGCGGCGATTGGATGCAGTCCCCGCGCCGCCACCGCCGCCATGGTCGGGGCAAGCCCCGGCGGCGGACGGGTCACGATCACCCCCGCGCACCGGGCGGAAGGGATGGAATCGTTACTTCTGTTCAACAAAAATATCGGCAGGACTGTCAGCACGCAGGCTGCGGCCAAGATCACGGCCAAGACGCGCCGCATCGCCCGGTGCGCCGCTGATCGAACGCTTGAGCAGGAACGACCCGTCTTCGCGCGCAACAAGGCCGGTCAGATGCAGTTCCGGCGCGCCACCGGCCACGACCGGGATCAGGCGGGCATAACCACCGATCGGCGTACGGCACGATCCATCCAGTTCCGCCAGCAGCGCGCGTTCGGCCGTGGCGACGGCGCGGGCTTCATAATCCTCGATCGCGGACAGCAGTTCACGCAGTTCGACATCGCTTTCACGCACAGTGACCCCGACAATTCCCTGCCCCGCCGCAGGCACCATGATGGTGGGGTCAAGGATCACGTCGGCCCGGTCTTCCATGCCAAGGCGCCGCAGCCCGGCATAGGCCAGCAGCGTTGCATCGCACTGCCGCGCCGCCAGCTTGTCCAGTCGCGTCTGCACATTGCCACGCAGCAGGCCGAATTTCAGGTCGGGACGCACATGCAGCATCTGCGCCTGACGCCGGACGGAGGCACAGCCCACCAGCGCACCATGCGGCAGGACCGCATACGGGTCGGCAGGATCAGGCTCACCACAGCCAGGACCAAGGATCAGCACATCGCGTGCATCCTCGCGCTTGAGGGTGCAGGCCAGAACCAGCCCCGGCGGCAGCGTGGTCTCGAGATCCTTCAGGCTGTGGACGGCAAAATCGATCCGGCCATCCAGCAGCGCTTCATGAATTTCCTTGGCGAACAGGCCCTTGCCGCCAATTTCCGCCAGCTTGCGGTTCTGCACCTGGTCGCCGGTGGTGCTGATCTGGTGTTCCTGGAACGCGCCCATGTCGCGCAGCACGGGACAGAAACGGGTCAGCAGCGTCAGGAACGCCCGTGTCTGCACCAGCGCCAGCGGGGAAGCGCGCGTCCCGACCTTCAGCGGCAGCTGCCGGCGGTGGGGTTCGGGATGTGTGGCTTCCTTTCGCTGGCGTGCAGCGGCCTCGGCCGCGACTTTCTGTAGCGCGGACGATGGAAACGGGGCAGATGGCTTTGCGGACTCCATATCGCGTGTCTATTACCGCACCGCGATAAAGGAAAGATGACATTCGGCACATCCGGATTGTAAATTACGCCATGCCCCATACCGAACCGACATGCCCCGATCTGCCAACGCCCGTTATGGCCATTGAATCTTCGTGCGATGACACGGCCTGCGCGATCGTTACGACAGGCGGCCAGATCCTGGCAGAAACGACATTATCGCAATCCGGCCATGTGCCATTCGGCGGGGTCGTGCCCGAAATCGCCGCCCGCGCCCACCTTGGCGCGCTGCCTGCACTGGTGCGCGACACGCTGCGCGCGGCCGATATGCAGCCACATGAACTGGGTGCGATTGCCGCAAGCTGCGGACCGGGGCTGATTGGCGGCCTGATCGTGGGGGCCGACATGGGCAAGGGCATGGCCATCGCACTGGACCGGCCCTTCATTGCCGTCAACCACATCGAGGCCCATGCCCTGACCGCGCGCCTGCCCGGTGTCGCCAGCAATGGCGCGCCGTTTCCCTACCTTCTGCTGCTGGTGTCTGGCGGACATTGCCAGTGCATCGCGGTGGAAGGGATTGGCCATTACCGCAGGCTGGGCGGCACGATTGATGACGCGGCGGGGGAGGCATTCGACAAGGTGGCCAAGATGCTGGGCCTGGGCTGGCCCGGCGGCCCGGCGGTGGAACAGCTTGCACGTGAGGGCGATCCGCACGCCGTACTCCTGCCGCGCCCACTGCTGGGGCGGGCCGGATGCGATTTCTCCTTCTCCGGCCTCAAGACCGCCGTGGCGCAGAAACTGCCTGCCGAGGTCCGCACCGCCCTGCCCCGCCAGCAGGCCGCCGATATCGCCGCAAGCTTCCAGCAGGCGGTCAGCGACATCGTAATCGACCGCCTTGGACACGCGCTGGACATGATGGAGCAGCGCCCCACCACGCTGGTCGTGGCGGGCGGGGTAGCCGCCAATGGCGTCCTGCGCGCACGCCTGCAGGAATTCGCCACTGCGCACGATTTGCCCTTCGCAGCCCCGCCGCTACGGTTATGCACCGATAACGCGGTCATGGTGGCATGGGCCGCGATCGAGACCATGCGCGCACGCACGGCCCTTGGCCTGCCCATACCCAATGATATCGCCATGCGCCCGCGCCCGCGCTGGCCACTGTCGGAGATGACGCAGCGCATGACGGTGGATGCGGACAGCATGCCCGCCTGAACGCATTCGCTTCCCCCAGCGATCGGGCATTGCGGTTGCCTTGCAGCCAACATAACGCCTGAAATATCTTATTGATAAGGAACAATAAATTTTTTAGCGCTACTTTTTTTTCAAAAAGACGGCGTTCTTTGACGCTTCTTGAAAAAAGCTTCACCAAAAACTTCTTTATGATTTACAGGCCGTTTTGTTAGCTGACTGACAAGCAAGCAACAAAAATGCCGGATACGGTACATAACCTTCGGGGAACAGACGGATGACGCATACCGCACGGATTGCCGTGATCGGCGCAGGCGCATGGGGGACGGCGCTGGCGCTGCAGGCCGCCCGCGCGGGGGCCGAAGTCAGCCTGTGGGCACGCAATCCCGCTGCCATGTCCGCAGGCCGCGTCATGCCCCGCCTGCCCGGCTACGCCCTGCCATCCGGCATTGCCGTAAGCGATGTCATGCCACGTCAGGCCGACCTGATCCTGCTGGCATGCCCCATGCAGCACCTGCGCGTCACTGCCCGCAACGTGCCGCCCTGCGCGCCGATGATCGCATGCTGCAAGGGGATCGAGCAGGCAACCGGCCTCATGCCGCTACAGGTTCTGGGAGAACTGTTCCCCCACAGCGTGCTGGGCGTGCTGTCCGGTCCCAACTTCGCGCATGAAATCGCGACCGGGCAGCCTGCCGCCGCCGTGCTGGCCAGTGCGGATCGCACGCAGGCCCGGAGGCTTGCGGACCTGCTGACCACGCCCGCCTTCCGGCTGTATGCCAGCGACGACCCGACGGGCGTGCAACTGGGTGGGGCGGCAAAGAACGTGATCGCCATCGCAGCAGGTGCGGCCATCGGGGCGAAACTGGGGGAAAATGCCCGCGCGGCCCTGATTACCCGCAGCATTGCCGAACTGTCGCGCCTGTCCCACGCGCTGGGCGGGCGGCCCGAAACGCTGTCGGGCCTTGCGGGAATCGGGGATCTGCTGCTGACCTGCACCGGGGCTGCGTCACGTAATTACCGCCTTGGTCTGGCGATTGGTCAGGGAACCCCGGCACAGCAGGCCGCAGATGCGCTGGAAGGTGTTGCCGAAGGCCGGGCGACGGCACCCGCGCTACTGCAGCTTGCACGCCAGCATGGCGTCAGCACGCCGGTCATCGCCACCGTCACCAGCCTTCTGGCTGGCACGATCGACATGGATGACGCCAGTCAGCTGCTGCTGTCGCGCCCGGTCGGGCATGAATTTGCCTGAACGGACACGCACGCCACATCCCTCATCTGCAAACAGGCGACTTGACCCCCTGCATGCGACCCGGCAATCCGGTTCTTCCGGCGCGCTTACGAAACCGAGCATCCCAATGACCACGATCTATGATTTTGTCCTGCCTGCCCTGAATGGTCCCGACATTGACCTGTCCGCGTTGCGGGGCAAGCCGATCCTGATCGCCAATACGGCGTCCAAATGCGGTTTCACCCCGCAATATGAAGGATTGCAGAGCCTGTGGACAACATGGCGCAGCCATGACCTGATGGTGATTGGCGTACCGTCCAGTGATTTCGGCAATCAGGAACCCGGTACGCCCGAGCAGATCACAACATTCTGCCAGCGCAACTACAACGTCACCTTTCCCCTGACCGCCAAAAGCCATGTGAAGGGACCGCAGGCGATCCCGCTGTTCCGGTGGCTGGCGCGCGAGGGCGGGTTCCTGTCGCTGCCGCGCTGGAATTTCTACAAATACCTGATCGGGCGCGACGGGCAGCTGGTCAACTGGTTCACTTCCGTCACATCACCCGAATCGCGGCGCGTGCGCATGGCGGTCGAACGGGCGGTGATGGATCACTGATGCCCCCATCATCTCCGCGCGCGTCATGCTGACACCATGCTGAAGGGTTTCCTGACCGTAAGCGGCTGGACCATGATCAGCCGCGTGCTGGGACTGGTGCGTGACCAGCTGCTTGCGGCCCTGCTGGGCACGGGCGCGGCGCAGGACGCGTACCAGATCGCCTTCCGCCTGCCCAACATGTTCCGCCGCCTGTTTGGCGAAGGCGCACTGAACGCCGCCTTCGTGCCACTGTTCTCCGCCCTGCTGGAACGCGAGGGCCGCGACACCGCACAGCGATTCGCCAGCGAGACGATGAGCGTCCTGCTGTCATGGCTGCTTCTTCTGACAGTGCTGGGGGAAATCTTCATGCCCGGCGTGCTGCGCCTGATCGCGCCAGGGTTCACGCACGGCGACGTGCGGGACACGCTGGCCATATCGCTAAGCCGCATCACGTTTCCCTACCTGCTGATGATCTGCGGGGCAGCACTGGTTTCGGGCGTTCTGAACGGCATGCACCATTTCGGCGTGGCGGCAGCAGCGTATGTCAGCTTCAACATCATCGGCATCGCCGCCATCCTTATCCTTCCCCCGCTTACGGGTGACGTAGCCCATGCCGCCGCATGGGGGGTGACGGCATCGGGCGTGGTACAGTTCGGCATCCTCCTATATGCCGCCCGCCGGGCCGGAATGCGCCTGCGCCTTGTCGCGCCCTGCCTGACACCCCGCATCCGCACGCTGCTGGCGCGCATGGGGGTTGGGCTGGTGGGCAGCGGGATCACGCAGATCAACTTCCTGATCGACACCATCATCGCCACCCTGCTGCCTGCGGGCAGTGTCTCGCTCATGTATTTTGCCGACCGGGTAAACCAGCTGCCGCTGGGGGTACTGGGGGCTGCGGCAGGCACCACGCTGCTGCCGGTGCTGACGCGGCACCTTGCGGCGGATGATCTGACCGGGGCGCACCATATCCAGAACCGGGCCATTTCCTATGCCCTGATCCTGACGCTGCCTGCGGCGGCGGGGCTGCTGGTCATTGCGGCACCGGTCATGATGGCGCTGTTCGGTCATGGGCATTTTTCGGCGCATGACGCGATGCTGTCGGCGCAGTCACTGCGGGCCTACGCACTGGGACTGCCAGCCTTCGTGCTGGTCAAGGTACTCTCGCCGGGGTTCTTCGCGCGCGGGGATACACGCACACCGGTGCTGGTGGGCATGGGCACGCTGGTGCTGAATTTCATCCTGAACATAAGTTTCATGCACTGGCTGGCGCATATCGGCCCGCCACTGGCCAGCAGCCTTGCGGCGATGGTCAATGCCGGTGTTCTGGCATTCCTGCTGCTGCGGCGTGGCGCGCTGGTGCCGGACCCGACCCTGATCCGGCAACTGGCGGGCATGACGGTGTGCGCGGTGGTGATGACGGTGGGGCTGGTCATGCTGGGTTACACACCCCTTGGCCGCGCGATGCAGGCTGGCCCGGTCATGCGGATCGTGGATGTGGGCGTGATGGTCACGCTGGGTGTCGGCATTTACCTGCTGGCGCTGCAGGTGCTGGGGATTGCGGACATGCGTCAGGCTATGGCCGCGATCAGCCGCAGGCTGCGCCGCAACCGCGCGGCATAAGCCGGGGCTGCCATGAAATCCGCACTGGCGAATCCCCTACCCCGCCGCTAGACACCGGACATGACATTCCCATCCCCCGAAGGCGCCACCCCCGCCATGGCGCAGTGGTTTGCGCTCAAAGCCGAACATCCCGACGCCCTGCTGTTCTTCAGGATGGGGGATTTCTACGAACTATTTTTCAATGATGCGGAAGCGGCGGCGGCGGCGCTGGACATCTCGCTGACCGCGCGCGGCACGCATGGGGGCGAACCCATCGCCATGTGCGGCGTGCCTGTGCATGCGGCGCAGGCCTACCTTGCGCGCCTGATCCGGCGCGGGTTCCGCGTATCGGTGGCCGAACAGACCGAACAGCCCCGCAAGGGACGCCCCGCATCCAAGGGACCACTGCGGCGCGAGGTCGTGCGCCTGATCACGCCGGGCACGCTGACCGAGGATGAACTGCTGGAGGCGGGACGGCAGAACCTGCTGGCCGCCATTATCTGCCCCACCGGACGTGACGCCAGCGATCCCGGCCTTGCGTGGATCGATATTTCCACCGGGCTGTTTGAAACCGCCACGGTCCCCGCGCGTGACCTGAACGACCTGCTGGGCCGTCTGGACCCGGCGGAAATCCTGTGTGCGGATAATGTGGATCTGGGTGATTTCGCGGGCCGCCGCACGCCCATCGTCCCGCCTGCCAGCGCCGATGCCGCCCGCCAGCGCATGGCCGAAGCCTTTGGCGTAGCCAGCCCTGACGCCTTTGGCACCTTCAGCGACGCGGAAGCCATGGCGGCTGCGGCGGCCATTGACTATATCCGCCGCAGCCAGGCGGGCCAGCTGCCACGCCTGTCGCATCCCCGCCCCAGCGACAGCAGCGACATCCTTGGCCTTGACCCCGCTACCCGCGCCAGCCTCGACCTGCTGCGCACGCGTGATGGCGAAACCGAACATACCCTGTTCGCCGCCGTGTCCCGCACCGTCACCGCAGCCGGCAGCCGGATGCTGGCGGACTGGATCGCCGCCCCCCTGACCGATCCCGAACGCATTGCCCGCAGGCAGGCCGGATGGGTATGGCTGCTGGACAAGCCGGGAATACGCGACGACCTGCGCGCCAGCCTGCGTGCCGCCCCCGACATGGCGCGCGCGCTGGGCCGGCTGTCACTGGGCCGCGGGCAGCCACGCGACGCGGTGGCCATCCGTCTGGCCATTGGCGTGGCGCGCGAAATCGGGACAATCCTGAACCGGCACGACACCCTGCCCCTCATCATGGAACAGGCGGCACGCCATCTGGACCGCGCACATGAACTGCAGGACCTGCTGGCGCGCGCGCTGAGCGAAAACCCGCCCGCGCGCATGGATGACGGTGGCATCATCGCCAGTGGCTATGATGCGGAACTGGATGCCCAGCGCGAACTGCGCGACGGCAGCAGGCGTGTGATTGCGGCCCTGCAGCAGGAATACGCCACCGAGTTCGGCGTCCCCAACCTCAAGATCCGCCACCATGCCCAGCTTGGTTATGTGATCGAGGTGCCCGCCGCAGCCAGCGCACGCCTGCGCGGGCGTGAAGACCTGATCATGCGGCAGGGCACCGCCAGCGCCAGCCGCTTTTCGACCGAACGGCTGGTCAGCCTTGACCAGCAGATCGCGCAGGCCGCCGAAAACGCGGGCCTGCGCGAACGCCACCTGTTTACACAGGTGGTGGGCAGGATACTGGACGAAACTGCCCTGCCGGACATGGCGGCCGCCCTGTCGTGCATCGACATCGCACAGTCCTGCGCGATGCTGGCCGGTGGCGGCATGTGGTGCTGTCCCGCTGTCAGCACGGATACGTCCTTTGTCATCCGCGCGGGCCGGCATCCGGTGGTGGAAGCCGCCCTGCCCAAGAACGCGCGCTTCACCCCCAATGACTGCGATCTGGAACCCGATCACCGCGTCATGCTGCTGACCGGCCCCAACATGGCGGGCAAGTCCACCTTCCTGCGGCAGACGGCGCTGGCGGTCATACTGGCGCAGGCAGGCCTGCCTGTTGCGGCACAGGCCATGCGCATTGGCGTGGTGGACCGGCTGTTTTCACGTGTTGGCGCATCCGATGACCTGGCGCGCGGGCGGTCCACCTTCATGGTGGAAATGACCGAGACCGCCGCCATCCTGAACCAGGCAGGCCCACGGTCGCTGGTAGTGGTGGATGAAATCGGGCGCGGCACCTCCACGCTGGATGGACTGGCAATTGCATGGGCCGTGCTGGAAACCCTGCATTCCACGCTGCGCTGCCGCGCGATATTCGCAACGCATTTCCATGAACTGGCCGAACTGGCGGACAGCATGCCCCGCCTGTCCCCCCACACCATGAGCGTGCGCGAATGGAAGGGACAGGTCATTTTCCAGCATGAGGTCATACCCGGTTCCGCCCGCCGCAGCTGGGGCGTGCATGTCGCGCGCCTGGCGGGCGTGCCCGAACCCGTAGTGCGCCGCGCGGGCCGCCTGCTGTCCATGCTGGAGAAGGAACGCGGTCGGCAGGCCCCGCCCCTGCCGCTGTTTGAACAGGCATCACCCGACATGCCGGAAGAACCGGAGGCCCCCGCACTGCCGCCTGCCGCGATGGATATGATCGCGGAACTGGACCCCGATGCGTTAAGTCCGCGCACGGCACTGGAAATGTTATATAAACTCAAAAAACTGCTGAAACCCTGATACGGCTCTGGACCTGACCCTATCAAGGGCGGCACACTCCCCCGGATCTTTACCGTCATATACAGGACGCCATCTGACCACGATGTCGAACGCCGCCCCCCCTTTCGCCTCTGCTTCGGTCGAGGCCATGACAAACGCCCTCCATACCGCCCTGTTCCCGTCCGGGGATGGCGGTGACGATGCACGCGCCCTGCCGCGGGAGGACGCCATAGGGCTGGTCCGCCGCCACCTGTCGCGTTACCAGGCCCATGTACGCGAGGAATTCGAGCATCACCGTCTGGGCGGCGCCGAGGCCGGCAAGCTGCTGGCGGCCTATACCGATGGCATGATCCGCGTGCTGGCCAGCTTCGCCATGCAACAGACGGATATCGATTCGCAACCCGAAGCCCCCTTCGCCATTGCAGCGACCGGCGGGTACGGGCGCGGCCTGCTGGCGCCGTTCAGTGATATCGACCTTCTGTTCCTGATCCCCGATGCGTCAGAAGAACAGGGCGAGGACGTACGCGCCTGCGTGGAATACATTCTGTATTTCCTGTGGGATCTGGGGCTGAAGGTCGGGCACGCAACCCGCACCATCAATGAATGCATTGCCGAGGCGGAAGCCGATACCACCGTGCGGACCACCCTGCTGGATGCCCGCGCCCTGACCGGCAGCGAATCGCTGTTTTCCATGTTCCAGGCCCGCTATATCGTGGCCTGCGTGCGCGCGGGCGCGGACCGCTTCATTACCGACAAGCGCAAGGAACGCGCCGCCCGCCACCACCGTTTTGGCGACAGCCCCTATCTGGTGGAACCCAACATAAAGGAAGGCCGTGGCGGCCTGCGCGACCTGCAGACGCTGTACTGGATGTGCCGCTATACCTTTGGCACGCGCCATGTCTCCGACCTGCTGGCCCCCGGCTTCAGCGAACTGGGGCTGCTGACGGAACCCGAAGCCAAGCGCGCGCGCCGGGCATGGGACTTCCTGTGGCGGGTGCGTTTCCACCTGCATTACGTGTCGGGGCGGGCGGAAGAACGGCTGACATTCGACGTACAGCCGGTCGTGGGCGGCCGCATGGGCTATACCCGCCACGGGCGGCAGGTGGGCGTGGAACGCTTCATGCGCCACTACTTCCTGACCGTGCGCGAGGTCATGCGCCTGACACTGGTGCTGGAACCCGCCGTGCTGCGTCAGGCGCTCGGTCCCGTGGCCAACGCGCCCGAAGCCGACAGCCAGATGCGTGACGCGGGCTTTACCGTGCTGGATGGCCGTATCCTTCCCCAGCGCGGCACATCGTTCGAAAATGAACCCATCCAGATGATGCGCCTGCTGGACTGGGCCAAGAAGCGCAAGCTGCCCATCCACCCCATGGCGATGCACCAGCTGATCCGGTGGGAACGCAAGGCCGCCAGCCTGCGTGGCGATCCGGAAACCGCGCGCATCTTCCTTGACCTCATGTGCGGCGACCCGCCTGACCGCCCGCAGCGCGCCCCCCGTGGCGAGACAGCCGAACTGCCCGATGCCTCCCCCAGCTTCCACCTGATGGATGAAGGACGGCGCAAGGGTAACGCCTACTGGCTGCATATCCTCAATGAAACCGGGCTTATGGGCCGCCTGCTGCCCGACTGGTCCCGTGTTGTGGGACAGATGCAGTTCGACACGTACCATGTGTTTACGGTTGATGAGCATATCATCGACGCGCTGCGCATCCTTGGCCGGGTGGAACACGGGCAGATGGCTGATGAAATCCCCATCGCCTACGACCTTGCGCGCAACCTGCATTCACGCCGCGCGCTGTATGTGGCGGTCATGCTGCATGACATCGCCAAGGGCCGTGGCGGCGACCATTCGGAAATCGGGTCGCAGATCGCGCTGTATGTCTGTCCCGAACTGGGCATGGACAGCGAGGAGACGGAAACGGTTTCATGGCTGGTGCTGCACCACCTGCTGCTCAGCCACACCGCGTTCCAGCGCGACATTGACGATCCCAAGACCATCCTTGACCTGGCCGATATCATCCAGTCGCCCGAACGCCTGCGGCTGCTGCTGCTGCTGACCATCGTGGACATGCGCGCGGTGGGGCCACGCGTATGGAACGCGTGGAAGGCGACGCTGCTGAACGAGCTGTACATGCGCGTGGCGGAGGTGCTGGAAGGCAGCCTTGCCACCACCGAACGCGACGTGCGCGTGGAACGTGCCAAGGGTGCGACCGCCCAGTGGCTGGTGGAAGACGGCATGAACGAAGCTGATGTCCAGCACTTCATGGGACTGGGTTACGGCAGTTACTGGCTGTCCTTCGACCATGATACCCATGCCCGCCATGCCCGGCTGATCAGCGAATCGGAACGCATGCATTCGCCGCTGACGGTGGAAACCCAGCCCCTGCCCGCGCGCGGGGTGACGGAAGTCACGATTTACGCTGCCGACCATCCGGGCCTGTTTTCCAAGATCGCAGGGGCGGTGGCCATTGCCGGGGCCTCGATCGTGGATGCGCGCATTCACACCATGACCAACGGCATGGCGCTGGATACGTTGTGGATTCAGGATGCGGGTGGGGCTGCGTTCGAGGAACCGCAGCAGCTTGCGCGGCTGTCACTGCTGGTGGAACAGGCGCTGACGGGCCGTATCAACATCAACCGTGAAATTGCCCAGTGTGGCCGCAGGCTGAGCGGCCGCCGCATGCGCGCAATCCACGTGCCGCCACGTGTGGTGATCGACAACCGCGCATCGAACACCTGCACGGTGGTGGAAATAAACGGCCGCGACCGACCTGGCCTGCTGCATGATGTGACTGCGGCGCTGAGTGAACAGAAACTGCAGATCGCGTCTGCCCATATCACCACCTATGGCGTGCGGGCGGTGGACGTTTTTTACGTCAAGGACCTGTTTGGGCTGAAAATCACGGACAAGGGCCGTCTTGACCGTATCCGCACGACCCTGCTGGCGGGATTGCAGGAAGCGGAAGCCGCTGCCCAGCGCCGGTCGTCCGAACTGGAATCCATTACAATCTGACCCACCGATTCAACCCATTGATAAAAATAAATAAAAATTTTCGGTGCCGCCTTTTTTCAAAAAGGCGGCACTCTTTTGAAGCTTTTTGAAAAAAGCTTCACCAAAAACTTTTTCAGGTTCCAGCATCCCGTCGCCAATCCGCCGCCCATACCCGCAGGGTGCGGCACAGGTCGGCCATGACCGGCTTCCATGCCTGTTGCGGGGGCAAAAGGCTGGCCTGACGGAACAGGCGCAGGTTTGGGTACCACTGGCTGGCAGGCCGCAAAGGGGGAAGCATATTCCTGTGCCTGGAAATAATTTGAAAACAACTTGTTGATAAAAAACAATAAAAGTTTCCGGATGCTGTATTTTCCCGAAAAGACGACGCTTCCTGAAGCTTCCTGACCAAAGCTTCAATAGAAACCTCCCTGTCATTTAAAGATGCTTCAAAGCCTGACGTTTCACGCAGCTTTTTGCCGTTTCCTGATGGTAACGGGTCAGGTTCGGGCAATCTCCCAGCCATTGCCGGCACAGGCAGGTCAAAAGCCGGCGACCACCGCCAGTCCCCGCCGAAACGACACAACAGCCACACCGGACAGCCCATGGCCCCGGCCAGATGGGCGGACAGCGTATCCACGCTGATGACCAGATCCAGCGTTGCGATCAGACGCGCAGTATCCATCAGGTCTGCATCAGACGGCAATTCGTGCCGGACAAAAGGCGGATCCACCATGTCCACAGCCTGCGGACGCAGGGATATGAATTCGATCCCTGCAATTTCCCCCAGTGCCGACAAATCCTCCACCGGAATGGAACGTCGCGCGTCAAAGCGATAGGCGGCGTTACCCGCATGGCACAGCCCAACCCGTAATGGCCCCTTCCGTCCACTGGGCTGCCGCCATGGGCTTTCTCCCAGATATGGCCTGAAGGGTGGCACGCTGTCCGCGCCCAGCAGGTGCGGCAGGCTGAACAGATCACATTGCGCAGCCGAACCCGCACTATCATTTGTATTATGTGTGATAATTTTTATGGGATATGTCTCCCCCTGCCCCAACGTGGCCGCCAGTCGCCGCAGGGAAGCGGGCACTTCCAGCACAACCGGCACCCGCCGGGCCGCAAGGGTTACGTAACGCAGGAAATGGACAGCATCCCCCAGCCCCTGCCCTGTCACATGCACCAGCAGTGCCCAGCCCGCAGGCAGCCCATGCCCATCCCATCGCGGCAGGCGGCTGGCGGATGGATGCGCGGGCAGGAAGTCCAGCCGGGATTCCCACAGCTTCCATCCCTGCCGCAGTTTCCCCTGCGCCAGACAGGCCACGCCAAGGTTGAACCGCGCCCGGGCCAGTGTATCGCGATCGGGCGGCGGATCATGCGCCAGTATGGTTTCATATACCGTGGCTGCCTGCATCACGTTGCCGCCTTCAAACAGACCGGTTGCATGGTTCAGCGCAATACGCGCGTCATCGGGCCGCAGGCGCATCGCAATGGCAAAAGCACTGCCCGCCCCCCGCATGTCCCCCAGCGCCATGCGGGCAAGGCCAAGGTTGCTGCAGGTTTCCACTGTCGGACCATGCGCCATGGCGCGTTCCAGCACTGCCGCCGCAGGGCGTATCCGACCACGCGCAAACAGAAGCGTACCCAGCAGGGACAGGGCCACGCCATCATCGGGATCATGCGCCATGACCGCCCGAACGACTGCTTCGGCCTGTTCGGGCAGTCGATGCGCCAGCAGCATTTCGGCCAGTTCGTGCATAAGGACCGGGTCCGGCACACATCGTATCATATGACGCATCTGCTGTATGGCGGCGTCACGCCGCCCCCGTCGCCACAGGAAACGGGCATGCAGCCTGCGTGCCTGCACGGCCGGCGCAGGGGATATGGTGACCGCCCGCACATAAGCCTCAGCTGCGGCCCATGGATCGCCTGTCGCCTCCATGATCTCGGCACAGGCCAGCAGGACAGGCACATCATCGGGCTGGCACATGCACGCCGCCCGAATCGCGGCCTGTGCGGCCATGTGGTGCCCCTGCACCAGCAGGGCGCGGGCCAGCACTTCGTGGAATGGTCCCTGTGGCGAAAGTCTGACGGCCTGCCCTGCAAGACTTATGGCCAGATCCGGTCGCCCCGCCGCCAGCGCAACGCAGGCCAGTCCGTGCAGGGCATCAGGATCATCGGAATGGCGCGCGCGAAGGGCAGCGAAACACGCCCGTGCAGTATTGATATCCCCCGCACGCAGGGCCGCATGGCCACGTGCCAGGATGCCCCGTCTGTCCATGTCCTGCCTGCCCGCGCTGTTCGCGTTCATCTCATCCGGCCTTCCCTTGCATGGTGGGGGACGGTCCCGCACACTCCCCCCGTTATCCATACGCGACAGAACGTTAAGAATTTCGGTCAGGAACCCGCATGAACACTTCCTCCGGCACGACCGGCCAGCAGGCCTA
The DNA here is from genome assembly GCF_043995075.1 of Komagataeibacter diospyri. Lineage (NCBI taxonomy): Bacteria > Pseudomonadati > Pseudomonadota > Alphaproteobacteria > Acetobacterales > Acetobacteraceae > Komagataeibacter > Komagataeibacter diospyri. Next base: position 3,209,802 of record NZ_CP171836.1, on the reverse strand, counting down.
TGATACGTTGCGGCAGCGTTTCGCCCGCATGGGGCATATACGCAATGCCCAGGGAATCCTCGGCTGGGACAAGGACACCATGATGCCAACGGGGGCGAGCGACAGCCGCGCCGAAAGCATTGCGGCCCTTGCCGTCCTGTCGCACGAACTCATGACCGCGCCGGACATGGGCGAGCTGCTGGCGCGCGCGCAGGCCCCCGGCACCCCCATGGCGCAGGCCAACCTGCATGAAATGCGCCGCCAGCATGCCCATGCCGCCGCCGTGCCGTCAGATCTGGTGGAGGCGATGTCACGCGCGTCCTCGCGGTGCGAAATGGCCTGGCGCACCGCGCGACAGAACAGCGATTTCGCCAGCCTGCTGCCCGAACTGGAAACCGTGCTGGCCCGCACGCGCGACATTGCCGCAGCCAAGGCGCAGGCCCTTGGCCTTTCGCCTTATGACGCGCTGCTGGATCAGTATGACGCGGGTACGCGGCAGGCGGATATCGACCCGGTCTTTGCCGAACTGGCCAGCGAACTGCCCGACCTGATCCGCACGGCGCTGGCGCATCAGGCAAGCCTGCCCGCCCCCGTGGCACCTTCCGGCCCGTTTGATGTGCCGGCGCAAGCGCGACTGGGACATGGGACCATGCATGCGCTGGGCTTCGACATGCAGCGCGGGCGGCTGGATGTCAGCCTGCACCCCTTCTGCGGCGGGGCGGAGGATGATGTGCGCATCACCACCCGGTATGAGGAACAGGACTGCATCAACGCGCTTATGGGCATCGTGCATGAAACCGGGCACGCGCTGTATGAACAGGGCCTGCCCAGGGCATGGCGTGCCCAGCCAGTGGGAGAGGCACGCGGCATGAGCCTGCATGAAAGCCAGTCCCTGCTTATGGAAATGCAGGTCGCACGGTCGCAGCCCTTCATGGACTGGATGGCGCCACGCCTGCGCGATGCGTTTGGTGGGACTGACACCGACCCGGCATGGGATGCGGACAACCTGCACCGGCTTGTCACCCGCGTGCGCCCCGGCTTCATCCGCGTGGATGCTGATGAAGTCACTTATCCTGCGCATATCCTTGTGCGGTATGAAATGGAAACCGCGCTGATCGCGGGCAGGATGAAGCTGGCGGACCTGCCGGAAGCCTTCAATGCCCGCATCCATGACCTGCTGGGGCTGAAGGTAACCGAAGATCGTCTGGGCTGCCTGCAGGATATCCACTGGCCATCTGGCGCATGGGGATATTTCCCCACCTATACGCTGGGGGCTGTTATCGCGGCGCAGTTGCGCGAAGCAGCACAGCGTGACGATCCCACCATCATGTCCAGCATTGCCAAAGGCGATTTCGCGCCCCTGCTGGCATGGCTGCGTCCGCGTATCCATGCCCGTGGCAGTGGTGCGTCCACCAGTGAGATCGTGCGCGACGCCACGGGCGCGGTGCCCAATACGGGGCCATACCTGCGACACCTGCGTCAGCGGTACTGCGCGCTGGCCTGAAATTATTTGATAAAAAATAACAGCATTTTTTAGGATGCCGCCTTTTTCCAATAAAGGCGGCGTTCTTGATTGACAGGCAGCCTCCCCCAACAGTCCTGTACGACAGGGCGGACATGCCGCATGCCCCCCTTGCCAATCGCCGCGGTTCGTGACGAGATAACGCGCGATGTACGCGAAATCTCCATCTGCCATCCGCCACCTGCGCTCCGCGGGTTTTCTCCTTGCCTGCGGTACCTGCCTGCTGGGCGCGCCCCATACGGCCCATGCGGCCAAACCCGCGCCGCCACTCAACCCGCCTGCAGTGCTGGAGGACGTAGCGTCCTCCTCAACCGCCGCATGGGATCGGGTGGTCGTACTGCCGGACGGACAGCTGCTGGTGGAACTGCCGCGCTGGGCAGGGAATAGCGGCCCGGGGCTGGCGCTGGTGGACGGGGACAATACGCCCCATCCCTATCCCGACAATTCATGGAATGATCCTGCCACACCAGCGGCAGACCGGCTGGTCGCCCCGTCCGATATCCAGCTCCAGCCCGATGGCACGCTGTGGGTGCTGGATAGCGGACAGCCCGACCCGGCAGGCAAACCGGAAGAAGGTGGCCCCAAGATCGTGAAGATCGACAGCCATACCGGTCAGGTCATGCAGACATGGCCACTCAATCCCGGCATGCTGCGCGCGGGCAGTTATGCCGCCACCATGCGTATTGCGCGCGGGCATGCCTTCATCGGGGATTCCGGCATCCCCGCCATGATCGTGGTCAGGCTGGACACCAACATCCAGCGCCGCCTTATGGAACACACGCCCGCCCTGACCGCGCACCAGCCCATTACGGTCGACGGCAAGGTGGCGACCAACCCGGCAGGACACACCGCCATCATCAATATCAGCCAGATGGACATAAGTGCCGATGGCCAGTGGCTGTATTTCGAGCCGCTATGCGGTCCCGTTTACAAGCTGGACACAGACCTGCTGGTGGACCCGAAGGTTACCCCCATCGAACTGGAGGAAGGCCCCACCCTGTGGTACAAGACGCCACCGCTGGGCGGCATCACCGTCGGGCCGGATGGCACGCTGTATTTCAATGACGTGTCCACCGGCAGCATCTTCCGCCTGATGCCTGATCGCGTTTACCAGAAAATCGTGACCGACCCGCGCCTGCACTGGCCCGGCGGGTCGTTCGCGACCGGCGACGGGCAGCTTTATGTGCCCGCATCCCAGCTTGACCGCACCGCACCGCTGAATGGCGGGCATAACGCCATCCAGTGGCCGGTACATATCTACCGCATCAATATCGGCAACCTGCCACCACCGAAATTCTGACACACCACGCGCGGAATTGCACCGCGCGCCGCATCCGCCCCCTTCGCGCGGGGGGCGGTTGGGATTATGATGGTGCAATGCGCTATATTTCTACCCGGGGGAATGCCCCCGTCCGCGATTTTTCGTCCGTTCTGCTGGCGGGGCTGGCAGAGGACGGTGGCCTGTACCTGCCCGAAAGCTGGCCCGAACTGTCGGTGGCCCAGTGGCGCGACCTGCGCGGCCTGCCTTACCCCGAGCTTGCGGCCCGCATCATCGCCCCCTTTGCCGAAGGGTCGATCACGCATGACGTGCTGCTGAAGCTGTGCCGTGATGCCTATAGCCGATTCGACCATCCGGCCATCGTGCCGCTGACGCAGGTGGAAGACGGACTGTTCGTGCAGGAACTGTTCCACGGCCCGACGCTGGCGTTCAAGGACATGGCCATGCAGCTGCTTGGCCGCCTGTTTGACCATGTGCTGAACGAACGTGACGAGAAGGTCACCATCGTGGGTGCGACCTCGGGTGATACCGGCTCGGCTGCGATCGAGGCATGCCGTGGCCGGAAGCGTCTGAACGTGGTGATCCTGCACCCCGAGGGCCGCACATCGGAAGTGCAGCGCCGGCAGATGACCACCGTGCTGGAACCCAACGTGACCAACCTTGCGGTGCAGGGCACGTTTGATGACTGCCAGGATCTGGTCAAGGCGATGTTCGCCGATGCGCCCTTCCGCACCGACATGCACCTCTCGGCGGTCAATTCCATCAACTGGGCGCGTATCGCAGCCCAGGTGCCGTATTATGTCTACGCCGCCCTGGCGCTGGGTGCGCCGGACCGCGAGGTATCGTTTGCCGTGCCCACGGGTAATTTCGGCAACGTGCTGGCCGCATGGGTCGCCCGCCGCATGGGCCTGCCCATCCGCGCGCTATGCGTGGGGTCCAACCGCAACGATATCCTCTCGCGCTTCCTGAACGAAAACGACATGAGCATCCACGGCGTAGTGCCCAGCCTGTCGCCGTCGATGGATATTCAGGTGTCGTCCAACTTCGAACGCCTGCTGTTCGAACTGCTGGACCGCAACGCCACCGAGTGCGCGCGCGTCATGACCGATTTCCGCAAGACCGGCGTGATGAAGGTGTCCACCCCGGTCTGGGACCGCGCCAATGCGCTGTTCCACGGCATTTCGCTGGATGACGCCGCGACGGAGGCGGAAATCCGCATGCTGAACACCCGCAGCCACTACCTTGCCGACCCGCACACGGCCATTGGCATCGCTGCTGGCCGCACCTTCCGCGAACCCGGGATTCCCATGGTGGCCATGTCAACTGCCCACCCCGCCAAGTTTCCCGATGCGATGGAACTGGCAACCGGCATCCGCCCCGCCCTGCCCGCATCACTGGCCGACCTGTATGACCGGCCCGAACGGTACAGCGTGGTACCAGCCGATCTGGGCATGATCGAGGACAGGGTGCGCGCGGCGGTCCTGTCCAACAGCAAGGCGGGCTGATCCCACTCCTTTCCTTTTTCCATCTTACGCAAGCAAGGGGCGGCATGGGGCCATGATGCGCCACGTCGCCCGCAGGACCAGCATGACCGACCTGATCAATGTGACCCGACTGGATTCCGGCCTGACCATCGTGACCGAACGGATGGACCGGGTGGAGACCGTGTCCCTCGGGGCGTATGTCGCCGCGGGCACCTGCAATGAAACCGCGCCCGAAAACGGGGTGTCCCATTTCCTCGAACACATGGCGTTCAAGGGCACGGGCACCCGCACCGCCGTGGGCATTGCCGAGGAAATCGAGAACGTGGGCGGCCATATCAACGCCTACACCGCGCGTGAGCACACGGCATATTACGTCAAGCTGCTGAAGGAGAACCTGTCGCTGGGTGCGGACATCATCGGGGATATCCTGACCCACAGCACGCTTGCGCCGGATGAGCTGGAGCGCGAACGCGGCGTAATCCTGCAGGAAATCGGGCAGGCGAATGACACGCCCGATGACATCGTATTCGACCATTTCCAGGAAACCGCCTTTCCCGACCAGCCGATGGGGCGCCCCACGCTGGGCACGGAAGCGGGCATCCAGACCATGTCGCGCGCAACGCTGGTCAACTACATGGGCACCCATTACCGCGCGGGCAACACCATCGTCGCGGCGGCGGGCAACCTTGAACACGACCGCGTGGTGGATCTGGTGCGGCAGCATTTCGCGGACCTGCCCACCGGTACGGTCCCGCCACAGCCCGCCGTCAATTATGTAGGCGGTGCGTTTACCCGCGAACGCGAACTGGATCAGGCCCATATCGTGCTGGGCTTCCCGTCCATGCCTTATGGCGATCCGGACTATTACCCGGCCCTGCTGCTGTCCACGCTACTGGGTGGCGGCATGTCCTCGCGGCTGTTTCAGGAAATCCGGGAAAAGCGGGGACTTGTCTATTCCGTCTATTCCTTCAACGCGCCCTTCCGTCAGGGCGGGCTGTTCGGCATCTATGCCGGCACGGGGGAAGCACAGGTGGCCGACCTTGTCCCCGTGACGCTGGAGGAACTGCGCAAGGTCCGCCATACGGTAACGGACGCGGAACTGGGGCGTGCGCGTGCGCAGCTCAAATCCTCGCTGCTCATGTCACTGGAAAGTACGGGCAGCCGGTGTGAACAATTGGCCCGGCAGTTGCAGGTCTTTGGCCGCCTGATCCCGACTGCGGAAACCGTGCGCCGGATCGACGCTGTCACAATCGCCGATGTGCAGCGTGTCGCAACGCGCATCTTCAGCGGCAGGCCGACGCTCGCCTCCCTCGGGCCGGTCAGCCATATTCCTTCCCTCGACAGCATCACGGGGGCGCTGGCGGCATGAGTACCGAACCACTCGACCTGATTTCCACCCTCATCACCCGTGCCCGTACGGCAGGGGCCGATGCGGCGGATGCAATCTACGTCACCCGCGTCGCCCACGGTGCGCAGGTGCGCAATGGGCAGACCGAAGACCTTGAACGCTCAGAAACCTGCGACCTTGGCCTGCGGGTCTTTGTCGGGCAGCGTTCGGCCATTGTCTCGGCCACGGCGCTGGACCCCGAACGTTTTGATACGCTGGCCGAACGCGCCGTCGCCATGGCCCGCGTGGTGCCCGAGGACCGCTTTGCCGGATTATGCGCCGAAGCCGCGACCACCTTTACCGACGCCAGCGGGCTGGACCTGTTCGACCCGACCGAAGTCCCCACCACCGACCTCGTAACCCGCGCGCGCGTGGCGGAGGAAGCGGCACTGGCGGTAACAGGCATCACCAACAGCAATGGCGCATCCGCAAGCTTCGGACTGTCGGACATCATCCTCATGACATCCGCCGGATTTTCGGGACGGTATGCACGGACCAGCCATTCCGTCTCCGCCAGTGCTGTTGCGGGCAGCGGCACGAAGATGGAACGGGATTACGACTATCATTCCGCTGTACACCTGTCCGATCTTGAGGATGCGGGTCTGATCGGCCGCCGTGCGGGGGAACGTACGGTAGCCCGCCTGAACCCGGTGCGTCCGCGCACGGGGCGCATGCCCATCGTGCTGGACCCGCGTGTGTCCACCAGCCTGCTGGGCCACCTGTCAGGGGCGATCAACGGCATCGCCATCGCGCGCGGGACCTCTTTCCTCAAGGAAAAGATGGACAGCCGCATCATGCCTGCCGGCATCACCATCATTGACAACCCACGCCGTGTGCGTGGTCCCGGCGCGCGCCCGTTCGATGGCGAAGGCATGCTGACCGCCACCCGCACGCTGGTGGAAGATGGCGTGCTGAAGACATGGGCGCTCGACTCACGCTCCGCCCGGCAGCTGGGGCTGAAGCCCAATGGCTGCGCCAGCCGGGGCACGTCGGGGCCGCCTGCGCCATCGCTTGGCAACATGTTCATGCAGCCCGGCGACCTGACGCCTGCCGCCCTGATGGCGGACATAAAGGAAGGGATTTACATAACCGAGATGATGGGATCGGCCATCAACGGTATTACCGGCGATTACAGCCGGGGGGCTGCGGGCTTCATGATCCGGAATGGCGTACTGGCCGAACCGGTGGCCGAACTGACGGTTGCGGGCAACCTGAATGACATGTTTGCCCGTCTGGTCCCGGCCAATGACCTGGTCTTCCGCCAGTCCACCAATGCGCCGACCATCCGTATTGACGACATGGTGATTGCAGGGGCGTAACTTATCCTTTCTGTGATTTCATGTTTCTGTAAGCCCGTTGCCCCTGTTATGGGGGCGCGGGCTTACTTATATTTGCAACAGGTGGCCCAGGATAATGCAGGCCGCAGGATAATGATGGTTCCGACACAGGATTGCAGATACCCTGACCCAGATGAAAAAGAATTCCTCGCGCCTGATGCCGCGTAAAAGCATCGTCCTCGCTGCCAGCGCGGCCCTGACCATGCTGCCGCTACTGGCCCATCCCGATGTAGCCGACGCCCGCGCTGGTGGTGGCTTCTCCATGGGCAGCCGTGGATCCCGTACCTATAGTGCGCCCGCGCCATCACAGACCGCCCCGTTTGGCGCAACCCCGTTCCAGCGTACCATGACGCCCCGCCCGCAGCCCACGCCTGGCTACGGCGCGCGTGCGCCGTTTGGTGGCGCAATGGCCATGGCACAGCCCCGTCGCCCGTTCATGAGTGGCTTCATGGGCGGCCTGATCGGCGCGGGCCTGTTTGGCATGATGTTCGGTCATGGCATGTTCGGATCCGGCATGGGGGGCAGCGGTTTCCTTGGCCTGCTGATCCAGCTGGCCCTGGTCTTCTTTATCGTTCGCTGGGCCATCCGCCGTTTTGCCGGAAATCGTGCCAATGCCGGCAGCGCCATGCCGTTTGGCATGCAGCGCCCGGGTGCGGGGCCTGTGCCACAGGGCGGCCAGCAGCCGGTAAGTGTCGCCATTACGGCAGCCGATTACCAGGCCTTCCAGCAGGCGCTGATCAATATCCAGACGGCATGGAGCCAGCAGAATGTTGGGGCCATGCAGCACATGGCCACGCCGGAAATGGTGTCCTATTTCAGCAGTCAGCTGAATGATCTGGCCAGCCGCGGCGCACGAAACGTGGTGTCGGATATCCGGTTTGATCGCGGCGATCTGGTGGAAAGCTGGCGCGAAAACGGGTTTGATTATGCCACCGTCGCCATGCAGTATTCCATGATCGACATCACAACCGACATGACGGGCCGCGTAATTGAAGGCGACCCCAGCAACCGTACCACCGTGACCGAACTGTGGACATTCGTCCGCTCGGCCGGGACAGGCACATGGCTGCTGTCCGCCATCCAGCAGACCCCACGCCGCTGACCCGGTTCATATCTGGACAGGAAAAGGCCCGCATCACCTGATGCGGGCCTTTTTTATGACCGTCCCGACTGAACCGCGAGCGGGAGCAGTGTCACACCGATCATATCCAGCAAATCATGTTGCCTTTTTTCAGAAAGGCGACGTTTTCTAAAGCTTTTGAAAAAAGCTTCACCAAAAACTTCTATTTTTTATAAGTAAGTGATTTTGGAACGCACTTTTATATATGCGCAAGGCTGAGCGCATACAGGATGGCCGCCAGCGCCGACAGCGTAATCGCCACGGCGCGGATACGCCCCTTGTGCCGACGCGCCGCCTCCTGCGCTTCCATCTGCGGGGTAACCTGCACCGTCGTTGCCTGATCCATCTGCCCGAACTCCCGTATGGCTAGAAACTGCCCGATCAGTGGGCGATAAAGGCATGGTCGGCCAGCAGGCCAAGGAACAGGAAGAACAGATACGCCAGCGAATAGCGGAACGAGCGGCGTGCCGGTCCATCACCCGTCAGGCTGACACCACTTGTGTCCTGCCGGTCACGCAGCACCCCGATGGCGCAGCAGATGAACCCTGCCCCCAGCACGCTGGCCACGACCGTGTACAGCCAGCCCGCCAGATGCATGAAGGACGGCACCAGCGACACGGCGGTCAGGATGATCGTGTACCACAGAATCTGCCACCGCGTATGCCGCGCTCCACGCACCACCGGCAGCATGGGAATGCCAGCCCGGCCGTAATCCTTGCACGCATAAAGCGACAGCGACCAGAAATGTGGCGGCGTCCACAGAAAGATGATGCCAAACATCACCACCGGCATGACCGCCATCGACCCGGTAGCGGCTGCCCACCCGATCATGGGCGGAAACGCACCTGCGGCCCCGCCGATCACGATGTTCTGCGGCGTCGAACGCTTCAGCCACATGGTGTAGATGACGGCATAGAAGAAAATGGAAAACGCAAGGATACCCGCAGCCAGGGCATTGGTGGCAAGCCACATCAGGATAACAGACGCCACCGACAGGCCGATGCCATAACCCAGCGCCGCATCGGGACTGACACGCCCGTTGGGAATGGGACGGGTCACGGTGCGCTTCATCACCGCGTCGATATCGCGGTCATACCACATGTTGATCGCACCGGCAGCCCCCGACGCCATGCATATGCACAGGATGCTGACAGCCGCCACCAGCGGGTTAATCGGTCCTGGCGCCATGTACAGGCCTGCCGCGCCGGTGAACACCACCAGTGAGATGACACGCGGCTTGAGCAGCACCAGCCAGTCGCGGGCTTCCGTGCCAACGCGCGCGGCATCATAGGTAATGGCGGCGGTTTCAGCCGCGTCGGGCGTTGTGATGGCGCCACTCATGCTCATGCATCTCCACGCGTGGGGGATGGCGCCTGCCATTCAGGGGTGCGCGCACCCGGTCCCCAGTAATTGGCGGGCAGCGACGTGCCGGGTTCCATGCCAACGCGCACCACGATTCCGGCAAACACCACGACGGACAGTCCCATCAGCACCGCGCCAATAACACCAAGCGGCCCATGGAACGCCATAAGCGACAGGATTGTTCCCCCAACCGTCAGCCCGAAATGGACGCGGCTGGCGCCCACCGGGGCGACATGGCCCATCATCTTGCCAATCCAGTAATAGAAACCGGCGAACAGCGCGAATACTGCGGCATACAGCGTTGCCGCATGCACATCCGCCATGCCGCCGGGCAGCAGCGACATGCCAGACCCCGCCAGCAGCAGCGCCACGAACCCTGCGGCCCATTCCATGGGAACCGAGGCACGGACATGCCCGGCCCGTACCGTGCGCGCCCATGCCACCAGAACAGCCAGCACCGGCAGGACGATCAGCCCAAGCTGGACAATGGCCGCCGGGGCCGCCATCTGCGCCAGACCACCATGCAGCAGGTCATGCACCCATACCGAACCCCCACCGACGGACATGACGACCAGCGCACCCAGCACCACGCGCGGCATCTGCAGGGGGGCATGGGAAAACGTTTCGATAATCTGGGAAACGATTCCGATGGACGGCAGCAGCAGCAACGCGATTTCAGGCCCGGCGAAAACATGCAGCAGGCCATCGATCTGTCCGGACATGTCACCACCGGCCATTACGATGCGTGTCAGCCCGCCAGCCAGCACCGGCATGACCATGACAGCCATCATGGCCGTCAGCCCCTGCGCCCATACGAATATGGGCATGTCACGCAGGCGCTGGCCCATCGGCCCCATATTCAGGACAGTGGCGACCATGTTGATGGCCTGCAGCAGCATGCCAAGGCACCATGCCACCAGCGCCAGCAGCGAAACCTGGGCGGGCACGGCAGGGGAAAGTCCCGCAAGGACGGCCACGAAACTGGTAGCCACAAGACCCCACCCCGCCAGCGCCATGCGCGGGAAGGCCAGTGCGCGGGCACGCAGCAGCAGTGGCACGAACCAGTTGCCGAACCCGCCGAACAGGGCTGGCAGCGCACAGAAGAACACCATCATCATGCCATGGCGGCGACCGATGCGCCCTGCGGCGCCAGCGATATCACCCCCGGCCCATGCGTCGGTCAGCGTCTGTGGCAGCAGGCCGGCCTGAAGACCGACAGCCAGCAGGCCACCGACCATTCCAGCCACAATCGCCATGACAAGGTACAGCATGCCAACCGTCCTGTAGCCACAGGATCCGCCAGCCTCCCGCACCGTATCTGCCCCGAACTGTGTGCCTGTGGGCATACGATGTACTCCCTGCTGCCATGCGCCGGTGTCTGGCATGGCCAATCGTTACCATGATTTCATCATATACCGCGCCTTATACACAAAAACGACCCTGTGGGCCGCTCCTGTGGTCGCGCAATCGTCATTTCAGCCCTGTCACAGGGACAGGGCTGGCCGTCCGCTGCGGGATTTATGCCACCATGGGACTGGCACAGCTATCCGCTTCGCGCGGCAGCGTGACCAGGGTGAACAGTCCAGCAGGCGGCACCGGCTGCAGCGTCGCACGCCGCAGGTCAGCGGGCGGCAGCAGCGATTCAATGGCAAAATCGGGATGCCACCCCAGCGAGTGCGAAGCCCGCGCCATGCCGCGTTCAACCGCCAGCCGCACACCGCCCTGCGCCAGGAAGTGATTGACGAACAGGATATGCCCACCCGGCTTGACCACACGCTTGAGTTCCGCCAGCAGCGCACGCGGATGCGGCACGACGGACGCGACAAACATCGCCACCGCGATATCGAACGTGCCATCGGCAAACTTCGTTGCCTCGGCATCCATTTCCAGCAGGTCATCCACGTTGGACAGATGCTGCCGCCTTACGCGCAGGCGTGCGCGTTCCAGCATGTCACCGGACAGGTCGATGCCGGTAATATGCTTGTCCTTGCGGTAATACGGCAGCGCAAGACCCGTGCCCACGCCCACTTCCAGCACCCGCGAACCGGGCAGGGTGTTGACGGCTTCGACCGCGCGCTTGCGCCCGAAGGCTGAAATGCTGCCGAATACGGCATCATACACGCTGGCCCAGCGGCGGTACGCCGCCTTGACCGCAGCCGCGTCCAGCGCGGATTTGGGGGAAGGTATTTCCACGACTTTCTCGGCAGCCTCATCATGCAGAACGTCACTCATCAGGCTGCTCCCATGCCAAGGCCATGGAAGACGGCACATCCGGCCCGCTCCCGTGCTGCATCCGCCATGATCAAATCCGTCCCGTTCTGCTGCATTACACTTCCACCTGACCTGCCCACGCGCCACCCGGCCCGTGCGACCGTCCGTAATCCCTGCCCGATGCCATGCCACATGGCACGACAGCCACGACCATCGTGCCTGCCATGGACACCGTTTCCCAATTCCTACGCGTCCACGCCGCCCGTGACCAGACGGGACACGATCGCATCCCATATCAGACCCGCGGTATTGATACCGTCAAAACGGTCGATTTCCTGCAGGCCGGTCGGTGAGGTGACATTGATTTCGGTCAACCATTCACCAATCACGTCGATTCCGACAAAAATAAGTCCCTGTTCACGCAGCATCGGGCCGATCGTGTCACAGATTTCCCGGTCCCGCGCAGTCAGTTCCGCACGCACCGGCCTGCCGCCCACATGCATGTTCGACCGCGTCTCCCCTTCCGCCGGGATCCGGTCAATCGCACCCACCGGCACGCCATCAACCAGGATAATGCGCTTGTCGCCACGCCGCACGGCGGGTTCGTAGCGCTGGATCATCAGCGGTTCACGTGACCGGGCAAAATGCATTTCCAGCAGGGCGTTCAGGTTGGGATCGTCTTCCCGGATACGGAAAACGCCTGCCCCCCCGTTGCCAAACAGCGGTTTTACGATGATGTCGCGCCATTTTGCACGAAATTCCAGTATCGCCTTCACATCCCATGTCACCAGCGTGGGCGGCATGAGGTCGGGATAATGCGTGACCAGTATCTTTTCAGGCGCATTGCGCACGGCGGCGGGGTTGTTCACCACCAGCGCGCGATCCGGTCCGATGCCATGGATATGTTCAAGAATATGGGTCGCGGTAATATAGGCCATGTCGAATGGCGGATCCTGACGCATCAGCACCACGTCCATATCAGCAAGGTTGATGACCTGTTCCGGCCCGAAGGCCGCATGGTCGCCTGCCCTGCGCCGCACCGTGACCGGACGGGCACGGGCGGTGACGCGGTCGGTGCGCTGGCCACCCTGTGGCGCGGTCCGTCCCTCGCTCAGGCTCAGGGCCTCGACCTGATAGACAAACAGTTCATATCCCCGGGCCTGCGCCTCCAGCATCATGGCAAAAGTGGAATCACCGTTGATGTCGATACCGCCAAGCGGGTCCATCTGGACAGCAACCTTCAGGGGGCGTGACATAGGCAGGTTTTCTCCACGCGGAACAGGGCTGGTTCATGCTGGCAGCCAGGGGGCAGGGCCAATCGGGAACAAACGTCATAATATGCCTTTGCCCCCACGGCCAGCCCCCTTCTTACGGCGTGGATGGATAGGAAATGGCGAGGACCTCGATCATTTCCTCGCCACGCGGAGTGACCAGACGGACCTCATCCCCCACACCCGCACGCATGAGCGCCCGCGCAACGGGGGAGACAAGACTGATCTGGCCAGCCGCCATATCGGCTTCATCCACGCCAAGTATGGTAACGGTCCGTTCCTCGTCACGTTCAGTGACATAGGTGACCGTCGCGCCAAAAAACACACGGTTGCGCTGCGGCTGGGCCGACGGGTCGACAATGATGGCGTTATCGATGCGCCTGGTCAGGAACCGGATGCGGCGATCAATTTCACGCAGGCGACGCTTGCCATACTGGTAATCACCATTTTCCGACCGGTCGCCATTACCTGCCGCCCAGGACACGATTTCCACGATCTTTGGCCGTTCGTCACGCAGCAGGGCGTTGAGTTCTTCGCGCATGGCAGCGATACCGCCGGGTGTAATATAACATGACAGACCGCCCTGTGTCGGCCTGCCCCCTTTCGCTGCGGGTTGCGGGCGGGTCGTCAGCATCGTGCCACCGTCATGCGAACATGCCCTTCCATCACCTGTCCGGGCGCCAGCGCGCGCACGCCGCTATCGGCGATGGTGGTGCGGTTGAAGCCGTCATTCATGTTGCTGACCGGCTCCAGCCCGATATAGGGCAGTTCCGGTGGCGTAAACAGCACGAGGTGGGAAAGTTCCGGGCTGCCTTCCACCGTCAGGGCATATCCTGCCCGTGGCCAGCGCAGGAAGGCGCTGCCCGACCACCCGGCGTAACAGTTGTCGATCGGCGCATGGCCTGCGTCGCGCATATGGGCGAATGACCAGTCCCCTTCCGCCGGGATCCGCAGCAGTGGCAGGTGATCCGGCCCGTTTGTCCACACGCTGCTTGCGACGAACCCCAGTTTCAGCCCCGAATGACGGGGAAAATAGGGATGGAAGCCAATGCCCACCGGCTGGTCACGCGTATCGGTATTTTCCAGCAGGATCCCGATCGACAGTCCCGCTTCATGCAGGTCATAACGTAGCTGGGCGCGATAGCTGAATGGCCACTGTCCCGCATAGGCACCAGACGGGGTATGATCGAGGGCCAGGGTCGCGCTGCTGTCGGACAATAGCGCGATTCGCCACCGCCGCTGCCATCCATTGCCATGAATGGCGCAGTCTTCCCCCGCGAAGCTGGGGGCAAGGTGGTAGTCCACCCCTTCGAAATGGAAATGATCACCCGCCACCCGGTTGGAAAACGGCACCAGCGGATAACCCGCCACCGCGCGACCGTGCTGGGCCACAAGATGCGGATCACTGACGGGACGCAGGAATTCCATGCCCGCCCCGTTACGCCAGAACGCGATACTGCCCCCAACCTCGGGCAGCAGACCAAGGCTCATGCCGCCTGCACGCAGCTCCAGCGTGGGGGACATGCTCCGTTCCCGCTGTCCGGCGCAGGGCTGGGGCTGTGCGCCTGTCCTATCGTCCACGCCGCTTTCCCCTTCCCTTTGCCTGATCGGGGTCATAGCCACCGCCCCCCGGACCCAGCGGCACCGGGCCACGGTTGCGCCGGGCTATTGCCTTCGGGCTGGTGCCCGGCCGTCCCGCGCTGGATTGCGGCAGGGGCGGTGGTTCCATGCCCAGCTCCAGCGCCTCCAGCCTGCGGATTTCGTCGCGCAGACGGGCCGCGGTCTCGAATTCCAGTTCGGCCGAAGCCGCGCGCATCTTCTTTTCCAGATCGGCAATCGCCGCCTTGTAGTCCTTGCCCACCATTTCCTGCACGCTGCCATCCGCCGTGGGCGTGACGGTGACGTAATCCTGCTCGAACACCGAGGATATGGCCTCCCCGATATGCTTGCGCACCGATTGGGGGGTAATGCCGTGTTCCTCGTTCCACAGGCTCTGCTTTTCGCGCCTGCGGGCGGTTTCCTCGATGGCGTAGGCAAGGCTGTCGGTCATCTTGTCGGCATATAGCAGTACCCGGCCATCCACGTTACGCGCGGCGCGCCCGATCGTCTGGATCAGCGACGTGCGTGAGCGCAGGAAGCCTTCCTTGTCCGCATCCAGAATGGCGACCAGCGAGCATTCGGGAATATCCAGCCCCTCACGCAGGAGGTTGATGCCAATCAGCACGTCAAACGCGCCAAGCCGCAGGTCACGGATGATCTCGATGCGTTCCAGCGTATCCACATCCGAATGCAGGTAGCGCACGCGGATACCGGCTTCGTTCATGTATTCGGTCAGGTCTTCGGCCATGCGCTTGGTCAGCGTCGTGACCAGCACGCGCCCGCCATCGGCAATGGTCAGGCGGCATTCGGCCAGCAGGTCATCCACCTGATGTTCGACAGGGCGGACAATGGTGACCGGATCGATCAGGCCCGTCGGGCGGATGACCTGTTCAGCGAACACGCCATCAGTACGGCGCATTTCCCACGGACCGGGGGTGGCACTGACGAACACGGTCTGGGGACGGTAGGAATCCCATTCAGCAAAGGTCAGCGGACGGTTATCAAGGCAGGACGGCAGGCGAAAGCCGAATTCCGCCAGCACGGATTTACGTGCGTGATCGCCCCGTTCCATCCCGCCAATCTGCGGCACGGTCACGTGGCTTTCATCCACGATCAGCAGCGCATCCTCGGGCAGGTATTCAAACAGGGTGGGCGGCGGTTCACCCGGTGCGCGACCGGACAGGTAGCGTGAATAGTTCTCGATCCCCTTGCACACGCCTGTCGTCTCGATCATTTCAAGGTCGAAAGTCGTGCGCTGCTGCAGCCGCTCGGCTTCCAGCAGCTTGCCTTCCCCGGTAAAGCGGGCCAGCGTTTCGCGCAGTTCCTGCTTTATGCCCGTCATCGCCTGCGTCAGCGTGGGGCGCGGGGTAACGTAATGGCTGTTGGCGTAAATGCTGATGGATTCCAGGTCACCGGTCTTTTCACCCGTCAGCGGGTCGAATTCGATGATTTCATCAATCTCGTCGCCAAACAGGCTGATGCGCCAGGCGCGATCCTCGTTCTGGACGGGAAAGACATCAATCGTCTCGCCACGCACGCGGAAGGTGCCGCGCTGGAAGGCCGCGTCATTGCGGCGGTACTGCAGTTCAACCAGCCCCTTTATCAGCCTGTCGCGGTCGATTTCACCACCGACCTCCAGCTTGACCACCATGCGCGAATAGGTCTCGACCGAGCCGATACCGTAGATGCACGACACCGAAGCGACGATGATGACATCGTTGCGTTCCAGCAGCGCCTGCGTTGCGGCATGGCGCATACGGTCGATCTGTTCGTTAATCTGGCTGTCTTTTTCGATATACGTATCCGACCGGGGCACATACGCTTCGGGCTGGTAGTAATCGTAGTAGCTGACAAAATACTCGACCGCGTTATCGGGAAAGAACTGCTTCATTTCCGCATAAAGCTGGGCGGCGAGCGTCTTGTTGGGGGCAAGCACCAGCGTCGGCTTCTGCGTCGCCTCGATGATCTTGGCCATGGTGAAGGTCTTGCCCGACCCGGTCACGCCCAGCAGGACCTGATCGCGTTCGCCCCCCTCCACGCCGCTGACCAGTTCGGCAATGGCCGTGGGCTGGTCGCCTGCGGGTTCATAGGGGGAATGGACCCTGAATTTGTTGGTCTTGGGTTTTGCGGGCTGACGTTCGGGCTGGAACAGGACAGGCATGTCCGCCGGATCAATGTCAGTCGTCTTTTTCTTCTTGCTGCGCGATGCTGTTGCCATGGCTACAGACAGTGGGGACGCAACCGCCGCGACACAAGGGCGCCGTGTCGGTGTCTTGTCCCCTTTTCCTTCAGTTCCGTGACCCGAGCGGCGCAGGCACCCTGGCGGTGCGCAGGGCTTCGGCCTGCCTGCGGGCCAGCGCGGCCTCGTTAAAGTCGCCAGCCAGTTCCTGAAACAGTTCGTGCCAGTTCACCTTGGCCTTCAGGCGCAGGAACACGCTGCCCAGCCCCACGGCGGAACGGTCCACCAGCACGAATTCACGCGGCGGCTGCACGCCTCCGGTGCGTTTCAGGCCATTATAGACGCGTTCGGCCACGGCGCGGCCATACTGGGGGTCGTTATCTTCCTGAATGAAGCGTTCCCGGTCATCAAGCAGCGGGCCATAGATGAAGCGCGCCCATTCATTAAGCACCCGCACCGTATCACGCGACAGGTTGACGAAGCCCCATGCTTCATACGCATGCATGGCCAGATCCTCGTCATCCGTCTCGATCGCGCGGTGCAGATCGATGATGCCCTGCACGAAGCGTGAGGGAAAAATCCGGATCGCACCGAAATCCAGCAGGTTGATGCCGTAATCATCGCGCACGGTGAAATTGCCCATATGCGGGTCACCATGGATGACGCCATACCGGTACAGCGGCGCATACCACGCGCGGAACAGGGCGCGGGCCATGCGGTTGCGCTCCTCCTGCGTGGGATTGGTGTCCAGCACCTGCTGGATGCCACGTCCATTGACCCATTCCATGGTCAGCAGACGCTGGGTACACAACGCGTCCACCGGCTGGGGAATGGTGATGTCCTCGAATTCCGACAGCATCAGGTGATACAGCCGCATGTTCGCGGCTTCACGCAGATAGTCCAGTTCCTCATACAGCCGGTCCTGCAGTTCCTCCAGCACGTCATCCTGACAGATCGTGCTGTCCAGCCGGTAGAACAGGCTCACTGCCAGGCGAAACTGCTTGAGGTCGGATTCGACCGTGGATTTCATGTCCGGGTACTGCAGCTTGCACGCGACCTCGCGCCCGTCAGGCAGCACCGCACGATGCACCTGCCCAAGACTTGCGGCAGCCGACGCCTCGCGGTTGAAAGAGCGGAAATTGCGCTCCCAGTTCGGCCCCAGTTCGGCGGACATGCGGCGGCGGACGAAGTTCCATCCCATGGGCGGCGCATTGGCCTGAAGCTGCGCCAGTTCCTTGGCATATTCCTCCGGCAGGGCACCGGGAATGGTGGACAGAAGCTGCGCACCCTTCATCAGCGGCCCCTTCAGCCCGCCAAGGACGCTTTTCAGATCCTCGGCATGGATGGACTGGTTGGAGCGGAAACCCATCTTGTGCCCGGCGATACGCGCGGCAATGCCACCCACAGTCCCCGATGTGCGCACCATGCGACGGAATTCACCAAACAGGCCGGTATTATCGATATTCCGTTCATCCGCCACGTCAGACACGCTCCAGTTCATCAATAAATCCGGCGATCACATCCAGCCCCTTCTGCCAGAACCCGGGATCCGCCGCATCCAGCCCGAAGGGGGCCAGCAGTTCACGATGCCGTCTGGTCCCGCCAGCCTTCAGCATGTCGAGATACTTGTCCTGAAAACCCGGATGGCCGGACCGGAACACCCCATATAGCGCGTTTACCAGACAATCGCCAAAGGCATAGGCATACACATAGAACGGTGAATGGATGAAATGGGGGATATAGGTCCAGTACACATCGTAATCTGGCGTGAAATTGAAGGCCGGGCCAAGGCTTTCGACCTGTGTCTGGCGCCAGATTTCCCCGATACGGGCGGGCAGCAGTTCGCCATGGCGGCGTTCTTCATGCACCAGCATCTCAAAACGGTAGAAGGCGATCTGGCGCACGACGGTGTTGAGCATGTCCTCCACCTTGGCCGCCAGCATGAGCCTGCGCCGCTGGGGATCGGTCTGGGCGTCGAGCAGCGCGCGGAAGGTCAGCATTTCACCAAACACGCTGGCGGTTTCCGCCAGTGTCAGCGGCGTGCTGGACATAAGGTAACCCTGCTTTCCCGCCAGCACCTGATGCACGCCATGGCCCAGTTCATGCGCCAGCGTCATCACGTCGCGCGTGCGCCCACGGTAATTGAGCAGCAGGTAGGGATGCACCGATGGCACGGCAGGGTGGGCAAACGCGCCTGACGCCTTGCCCGGCACGGGAGGGGCATCGATCCATGCGTGGTCGAAAAACTGCTTCGCCACCGTGCCCATGCGCGGATCGAAACCCTCATAGGCCGTCATGACCTGCTTCGTTGCCTCCGCCCACGGGATCAGCGGTTCGTCCTGCGTGGTCAGCGGCGCATTGCGGTCCCAGTATTCCAGCTTTTCCAGCCCCAGCCATTTGGCCTTGAGCGCATAATAACGATGGGACAGGCGGGGATAGGCCTCGGTCACGGCCTGAACCAGCGCATCGACAACTTCATCCTCGACCATATTGGCGCAGTTACGTGCCGAGGTCGGACGCGGGTAATGGCGCAACCCGTCCACAATGGCCTTGTCCTTGGCCAGCGTGTTCGTAATCAGTGAAAACAGCTTCACGTTACGGCCCAGTTCATCACCAATGGCGCGGGCTGCATGTTCGCGCACCGTCCGGTCCGGGCTGGACATGGTGTCCAGTGCATTGCCCAGCGTGGTATCCTCGCCGCCGACACGCACGCGCAGGCCGGCCATCGTCTCGTCAAACAGGCGGTTCCATGCAGCAGCCCCCGTGACGGATTTTTCGTGCAGGACGGCTTCGACCTCATCAGACAGCTGATAGGGACGGAACACCCGCAGGTCGCGCAGGAATGGCGCCCAGTGCGCAAGGGCCGGGTCACTCATCTGCGCACCCAGTCCGTCATCGGAAATCCGGTTGATTTCCAGTGTGAAGAACAGAAGATGCGTGGAAATGGCGGTCAGCCGTTCATTGACCGACTGCGCGAAACGGGCCACGTCGGAATCCGATGTATTGGCCGCGAACAGAAGCTGGGCATAGGACCCGGCGCGGCCCAGCACTTCGTCAATCCGCTGGTATTCGGCAATGGCCTGCGCCAGTTCGCCCCCGGTCACGGCAGCCAGCCGCCCCTGCCATGCGCGTGAAAACGCCTGCGCGTCCGCATCTGCCTGATCAAGGTCGATTGCAAGCTGCGGCGAATCCGGCCCGTCATACAGGTCTGACAGATCCCAGCGCGGCAGCCCGGCCAGTGCGGATGCGCCGCCTGCTGGCTGGCCTGCATTCCCATGCACGGGGAAAAGACCGGCGGCACCGGCCTGGGGGGCGGAAAAATACGCTTTGGACATAGATCGAGCACCAACCATCAGATCGGGCGAAGCCTGCGCACATGCGCATGCCCCGCGATTCCCATATGGTGAATCTAGTGCGTCCGGGCGCAACGCGCGACCCCGCCCGTCGATATTCTGCCCTGAATACAGATGGGGCCGGACATTCCTGCCCGGCCCCACCATGCCTGTACAATAGGGAAAACCAGCCCTGCGGTCAGGCGCCACGCGCCATGGCGGGGGCTTCGAACCCGATGACACGTGCATATTCCTTGGGCACGACATGCCAGAAACGCGGCAGGGTCTTATCCCAGTTATGCAGCAGCAGCTCGGCATAGCGACTGCCGGTTTCGCGTGTATGGGTTTCCACCTGTTCACGCAGCATGGCTTCCCATTTCGGGTCCTGCACGCGGCACCACATGACCGTATCGGGGTTGACGCGCTCGGCAAACGTGCCGCTGGCGTCATAGACAAAGGCCATGCCGCCGGTGAAGCCCGCGCCGAAATTGTCGCCAATTTCCCCCAGGATCACCACCGTACCGCCGGTCATGTATTCACACCCGTTCGAACCACACCCCTCGACCACGGCAGTGGCGCCGGAGTTACGCACCGCGAAGCGTTCGCCCGCCTGCCCCGCCGCATACAGCGCACCGGCTGTTGCGCCATACAGGACGGTGTTGCCGACAATCGCGTTTTCATTCGACACAAGGCTGGAGGACGGCGATGTCCGCACCACGATGGTCGCCCCCGACAGACCCTTGCCGACATAGTCGTTCGCATCGCCCAGCACCTCAAGCTTGAGGCCCTGTACCGCGAACGCACCCAGCGACTGCCCCGCCGAACCGCGCAGCCGCACCGTCAGGTGCCCCGGCGCCAGCGTGGTCATGCCGAACTGCCGCACGATCAGGGAGGAGATGCGCGTGCCGATGGCGCGATGCGTGTTCTGCACGTTGTATTGCAGCTGCATCTTCTCGCCATGGTCGAACAGCGGGCGCGCGTCAGCGATCATCTGCGCATCCAGCGTCTCGGGCACCTCGTTGCGGCCTTCACGCGTGCAGTAGCGGCCATAGGGGCCGGGATCGGCCTGTGCCAGCAGCGAGTTGAGGTCAAGGTCATCAAGATAGTCCGCACCACGCAGCACCTGGTGCAGCAGGTCGGTGCGACCGATGATCTCGTTGAGCGTAGTGAAGCCCAGCGAGGCCAGGATGTTGCGCACGTCCTCGGCAATGAAGGAGAACAGGTTGATCACCTTCTCCGGCGTGCCCTCGAACTTGCGGCGCAGTTCATCATCCTGCGTGCACACGCCAACGGGGCAGGTGTTGGAATGGCATTGGCGCACCATGATGCAGCCCATGGCCACGAGGCTGGCCGTACCAATGCCGAACTCTTCTGCACCCAGCATGGCAGCAATCACTACGTCACGACCGGTCTTCAGGCCGCCATCGGTGCGCAGTTTCACCCGGTGCCGCAGGCGGTTGAGCATCAGGACCTGATGCGCCTCCGCCAGACCCAGTTCCCACGGCATGCCCGCATATTTGACCGAGGACTGGGGGCTTGCGCCCGTACCGCCGGAATGGCCCGAAATCAGGATCGCATCCGCCTTGGCCTTGGCCACGCCTGCCGCGATCGTGCCGATGCCTGAACGCGCGACCAGCTTCACGGTCACGGTGGCCTCGGGGTTGATCTGCTTGAGGTCGTAGATCAGCTGGGCCAGATCCTCGATCGAGTAGATGTCATGATGCGGCGGGGGCGAGATCAGGGTCACGCCCTCCGTCGCATGGCGCAGCTTCGCGATCAGGCCGGTCACCTTGAAGCCGGGCAGCTGCCCGCCCTCACCCGGCTTGGCACCCTGCGCCATCTTGATCTCGATCTCGCGACAGTCGTTCAGATACTGCGCGGTCACGCCAAAACGGCCCGACGCGATCTGCTTGATGGCGGACGACGCATTGTCGCCATTGGGGCGCGGCTTGGCGCGTGCGGGGTCTTCACCACCCTCACCCGAATCGGACTTGGCACCGATGCGGTTCATGGCGATGGACAGCGTCTCATGCGCTTCGGGGCTGAGCGCGCCCAGCGAGATGCCGGGTGCGATCAGGCGCTTGCGCAGTTCGGTAATGCTTTCGACCGATTCCACGGGAATGGGCGTGCGCCCGCCACGAAAGTCCAGCAGGTCACGCAGGGCCACCGGCGGCTGACGACGCACGGCATCGGCATAACGCTGGTAGACCGAGAAGCTGCCGGTGGAAACCGCCGTCTGCAGCATGTGGATCAGGTTGCCGTCAAACGCATGCACTTCACCGCTGCGGCGCAGCTTGTAGCGGCCACCCACGGACAGGGTTTCGACCTGTTTGTTCCATGCCTTGTGATGGAAGCTCAGCACATTGCGCGCGATGCCGGTCAGGCCGATGCCGGAAATACGCGAAGGCATGCCGGGGAAGAATTCCGCCGTCAGCGCGCGCGACAGCCCGATGGCCTCGAAATTATAGCCGCCACGATACGACGCCACGATGGAAATACCCATCTTGGACATGATCTTCAGCAGGCCCTTGTTGACCGCCTTGCGGTACCGCTCCACCGACTCGCTCAGCGTCAGCTTGCCGAACAGGCCGCGGCGGTGACGGTCGGCAATGCTTTCCTGCGCCAGGTACGAGTTGACCGTGGTCGCTCCCACCCCGATCGTCACCGCAATCGCATGTACATCGAGCGCACCCGCCGAACGAACGTTGAGCGATGTGAACGTGCGCAGCGACTGGCGCACGAGGTGCGTATGCACCGCCGCCGTAGCCAGGATCATGGGGATATAGGCACGATCACCGGACTGGTGTTCGTCGGTCAGGAACACATGCGTGCAGCCCTGGCGCACGCGGTCCTCGGCCTCGGCACGGATACGGGCGATGGCGGCGCGCAAACCCGCTTCCCCGTCGGCTGCGGGAAAGGTGCAGTCGATGATGCACGCGTTCTTGCCACAGAAATCGACCAGCGCCTGGAATTCGCCCGTGGTCAGCACCGGGGAGGGAAGCTGGAGCAGGTCGCACTGGCTCTCGTTTTCCTCAAGGATGTTGCCAAGGTTGCCCAGCCGGGTCACGAGGCTCATCACCCGCGTTTCACGCAGGCTGTCGATGGGCGGATTGGTGACCTGGCTGAACGCCTGACGGAAGTAATGCGCCAGACCACGGTAACGGGTGGACAGCACCGCCAGTGGCGTATCGTCACCCATTGACCCGATGGCTTCGGACGCGGTTTCCACCATCGGCTGCAGGATGGTTTCAAGATCTTCCAGCGTCAGACCAACAGCCAGCTGGCGACGGCGCAGGTTTTCCGCGTCATACAGCACGGGTTCGCTGCCATCAGGGCGGACAATGCTGGAGATTTCCTGAGTGCGCCTGACCCAGGCCGAGAAATCCTGCCGGCCCGACAGTTCATCAAGCAGTTCCTGATTGCTGTAGAGCTTCGCGGTTTTCAGGTCGAGCGCAAGCGACTGCCCCGGTCCAAGGCGGCCACGGCTTACGATCTCGGCTTCCGGCACCTTCACCATGCCGGTTTCAGAACCCACGATCAGCAGGCCCCCATCGGTAATGGTGTAGCGCAGCGGGCGCAGGCCACTGCGGTCCAGTCCCGCCACCATCCACCGGCCGTCTGTGGCGCACAGGGCGGCCGGGCCGTCCCATGGTTCCATCACGGCGTTGCAGTAGGAATACATGTCCTTGTGCCGCTGCGGCATGGCGGAATTGCCGCCGACGCTTGCCGGAATCATGAGGCACCGCGCCATGGGTGCGTCACGACCGGCGAAGGTCAGCAGTTCGAACACGTTGTCAAAGCATGCCGTGTCCGACCCCTGCGCCTGCACCACGGGCTTGAGATCATCCATGTACGGGTCAAGGATGGGATCGGCCAGACGGGTTTCGTGGCTTTTCATCCAGTTGACGTTGCCCGAAATGGTGTTGATCTCACCATTATGGGCCAGCCTGCGGAACGGCTGCGCCAGCTTCCATGTCGGGAAGGTGTTGGTCGAGTACCGCTGGTGATAGATGGCAAAGCGGCTGACGAAACGCGGGTCAAGCAGGTCGGGGTAGAATTCCGTCAGGTGTTCGGCCAGGAACATGCCCTTGTAGATCAGCGACCGGCACGACAGCGAACACACATACAGGTCTACCTGATTGGCAATCGCGCTTTTTTCGATCTTGCGACGGATCACATACAGGTCGCGCTCGAATTCGTCTTCCGTGCTGCCGGGCAGGTTGCGGATCAGGATCTGTTCGATCTCGGGGCGGGTGGCGTTGGCCTTTTCCCCGATGCAGTCAGTGTTGATGGGCACCTGACGCCAGCCATAGATGCTGTAACCGAAGGCAAGGATCTCGCTTTCGATGATCTGGCGGCAGCGTTCCTGTGCCGCGATATCGGTCTTGGGCAGGAAGATCATGCCCACCGCGATCTGGCTGTCCACGCCGCTTTCCGCGCCACCGGCATGGATCGCGTCGGCAAAGAAATCCTGCGGAATCTCGACATGGATGCCCGCGCCGTCGCCGGTCTTGCCATCGGCATCGACAGCACCCCGGTGCCACACGGCCTTCAGCGCCGCGATGCCAGCTTCCACCACGTCACGGCGCGGCCTGCCATCCAGGGCCGCGACCATGCCCACGCCACAGGCATCATGTTCATCGGCAGGGCTGTACAGGCCGGAAATGGCCTGTGCATTATCCTGCCATTCCTGAACGAAATCGGTGGACTGGGTTTCAAACTGATCCATCATGCTTACTCCGCCACCTCGGCCTGTGCGGCCGTCATTTCCTCAAGCCATGCGTGCATCTGGGCTGCCGCGTCACGCCCGTCGCGAATGGCCCACACCACCAGACTGGCCCCGCGCACGATGTCACCTGCGGCAAACACGCCGGGCAGGCTGGTCATGAATGTCTTGCGATCGACCATGAGCGTACCCCAGCGCGAGACCTCCAGTTCCGGCTGGCCCCACAGCGTGGGCAGCGGTTCCGGATCGAAGCCCAGTGCCTTGACCACCAGATCGGCTTCCAGCGTGAAGGCGCTGTTTTCCACTGGCTCGACAGACTGGCGGCCGCTGGCGTCGGGCAGGCCCAGCTTCATGCGACTGGCGCGCACGCCGCTTACAGATCCTTCGCCTTCGAACCCCTGCGGAGCGGCAAGCCATACGAACTCGACACCCTCTTCCTCGGCGTTCTTCACCTCACGCACCGATCCGGGCATGTTCGCCCGATCACGGCGGTACAGGCACTTGACGGACCTGGCACCCTGCCGGATCGCGGTGCGCACGCAGTCCATGGCCGTATCGCCACCGCCGATCACCACGACCGACTTGCCCGCAGCATTCAGTTCGCCATTATCATATTCCGCGACCCTGTCACCCAGCGAGACACGGTTGGACGCCGTCAGGTAATCCAGCGCGCGCACGATACCGCCAAGACCCGCGCCGGGGCCGCCAATATCGCGCGACTTGTAAACACCCGTTGCGATCAGCACGCCGTCATGGCGCGCGCGCAGGGTGGAAAACGCAATGCTGTCCGCGCCATCGGTATCGCCAATGCCCTTGCCCAGATGGAACTGGACGCCCGAGTCCACCAGCAGCTTATGCCGACGCAGAACGATGTCCTTTTCCAGCTTGAATCCGGGGATGCCATACATAAGCAGGCCGCCAATACGGTCGTAGCGGTCATAGACATGGACCTGATAACCCTGCTCGCGCAGCTGGACTGCGGCAGCCAGGCCACCGGGGCCTGCGCCGATGATGGCCACACTCTCGTCACGCTCGGCGACCGGCTTCACCGGCCTGACCCAGCCGTTATCAAAGGCGGTGTCGGTAATGTAGCGTTCGACCGCGCCGATGGTAACGCTTTCGAAGCCTTCCTCGATCACGCAGTTGCCTTCACACAGACGGTCCTGCGGGCAGATGCGGCCACAGATTTCGGGGAAGGTGTTGGTGGCGGACGACAGTTCATACGCCTCCTCCATCCGTCCTGCCGCCGTCATCATCAGCCAGTCGGGGATGTTGTTGCCCAGCGGACAGTGCACCGAACAGAACGGCACGCCGCACTGCGAACAGCGCGAGGCCTGCGCTTCGGCCTTGGCCGGCACGAATTCGGCGTAAATCTCGTTAAAGTCCTTGCGGCGCGCCTCGGCAGGCCGTTTGTCCGGCTGCTCCTGCGCCACAGAGACGAATTTCAGCATGCGCTCGGCCATCGGTCTGCCCCTGGTCTGCATAATGGAAGGACGCCCTGGTTACGCGGCACGCACCCACAGCGAGGCACAGACCTACGCAACACCCTGCCCAAATAAAAGACAGCAGTACTGACCTTATTCAAAGAAAATGCCAGAAATACGCGAAAATCCCAAGTTTTCTGGCACTCACCCCATTACCAGTCCCATGGGAGACGGCGTGATGCCCAGCATGTCGAGCGTGCGCGCGCCGGGGGCCACGACATTATCGACATACAGCATCCGGACCTGATCGCGCGTCAGCATCTTTCCGGGCAGGTGTTCCAGTACCGCCCCCTGAAGGGTCGCAAGCCACCGGGGCACCGCGAATAACGGACGCGGATGACCACTCCAGCGCGCCGCCCACGCCACGATCTGCCGCATGGTCAGGACCTGCGGGCCGCCAAATTCAAAAATGGCCCCCGCCATGTCCGCCCCCGTTGCGATACGGGCCATGCCTTCAGCCACATCGCCCACCCATACCGGCTGGAAACGGGTCGCCGCCCCGAACACCGGCACGATGGGCATGAACCGCGCCATGCGCGCGAACATGGCGGGAAAAGGACCATCCACCCCGAATATGAGCGAGGGACGGATGATGACCGCCTCCGGCATCGCACGGCTGACCACGCATTCGCCCTCCGCCTTGCTGCGGGCATAGGCGGAGGGGCTGGTGGCGTGCGCACCGAGCGCCGAGACATGGATCAGACGTTCAGCCCCGGAAGCCGCGGCCAGCCTTGCCACCCGCGCGGCGCCGTCCACATGGATGGCCTCGAACGTCTCGGCCCCACGGGGAGACAGAATTCCCACCAGGTTGATGACAAGGCTGCTGCCCTCGATCGCGGCGACGCACGCGCTTTCATCCGTGATGGACGCGACGACAGGCACCACCTGCCCCACATCTCCCAGCATCCGCAGTGTCGCCGCATTCGTTGCAGTGCGTCCGGCGACCCGCACCACATATCCCGCTCGCGCCAGCCGTCCGACCACGGACTGCCCCACGAACCCCGAACCGCCAAAAATCGTCGCGACCTTGCGTGTCATCGCCTGCCCCCGCCTGTGGCGCATGAGTGCGCCCCCACCGTTTTCCCATTTTACCCCCCGCACCGGCCTGCCGGAGGGGAAGAAAAGAAAAAATACGCCTGTTTTCAAAAAAATGCATTTACCCTGTTGACCGTACCGCCGGGCCGGACTAAACACCCCTCACACCACCCCGGCGGCCTCCGCTGGGGAGCCTCTGAGCCCAGATGGCGGAATTGGTAGACGCGCAGGTTTCAGGTACCTGTGGCCGCAAGGTCGTGGAAGTTCGAGTCTTCTTCTGGGCACCATCACTGAAAAATTGGTAACACTCCCCTCCGGGGATGGTCAGGGCAGCCCTTCTCGGGACTGCCCCGTTATCTTTTTGTCTGTTTCCCTGCGCAAATTGGTGTAAACCGCCCACGAATACCCATTTCACAGGCAGGCCCACGGTTCCCATGCCCCCTGCCGGTGGGATCGGGATACAACGAATGCCTTTCCTTGCGGTTGCGTTCCAGACCTGCCACCGTGAAGCCGAATATCGTGACGGAGCATTTTCCATATGGCTGTAAGCCCGGCCCCAGACGCCATCCATTTTCATCGCGGCGACCTGCCGGCCGACGTCACGTTTACCGGCGCCGTGGCCGTCGATACGGAAACGATGGGCCTGAACCCGCACCGGGACCGGCTATGTCTTGTGCAGCTTTCGGGGGGCGATGGCCATGCCCATCTGGTGCAGGTGCCTGCCGGCGTCACGGCGGCGGACTGCCCCAACCTGGTGCGCGCACTGACCGACCCCAGACTTCCGAAGCTCATGCATTTCGCACGATTTGACGTAGCGATCCTGCAGCATACGCTTGGTATTACGGTTGCGCCGAACATCTGTACCAAGATCGCCTCCAAGCTGGTGCGGACCTATACCGACCGCCACGGACTGGCGCATCTGTGCCGCGAACTGCTGGGGGTGGAACTGAGCAAGCAGCAGCAGACGTCCGACTGGGGCGCTGCGGAACTTACACCCGAACAGCGGGCCTATGCCGCATCCGATGTGCTGTACCTGCATGCCCTGTGGGAAAAGCTGGAGGCGCTGCTGCACCGTGAAAACCGTCGCGAACTGGCGCAGGCCTGTTACGATTTCCTTCCCGCCCGCGCCCGTCTGGATATCCTTGGATATGAGGATCCGGACATTTTCGCGCATCGCGCAGCCTGAATAATGGTTCCGGCGTTTGACCGGAAACCATTTCATGACAATACAGACCCGGCATGAACAGCAGCCTTTCCCCTTCCCTCCCCGCCGTTGAAGAAAGCGTGCAGCAGGCACAGGCCCGCATGCTCAACGAAGCATGCAGCGTGCTGCGCACCGAATCCGCCGGCCTGCAGGCGATGATTGCCGCCATGGAAGCCTCCGGCCCCGATGGGCAGGGGGCACTTGGCACGGCCTTTGTCGAAACGGTCGAACGCATCCTGACGGACAACATGCGCGTGGTCGTGACGGGGATTGGCAAGTCGGGGCATATCGGGCGCAAGATCCAGGCGACCCTTGCCTCCACCGGCACGCCCGCCATTTTCGTGCATCCGGCCGAAGCCTCGCACGGGGATCTGGGCATGCTTCAGCGCGGGGATGCGGTACTCGCCATTTCCAATTCCGGCGAAACGGCGGAAATGGCCGACCTGGTTTCCCACACACGCCGGTTTGGCATGCTGCTGATCGCCATGACATCGCGCCCGGACTCCACACTGGCCCGCACGGCCGATATCGTACTGCCGCTACCCCATGCGCCCGAAGCCTGCCCCAACGGGCTGGCGCCCACCACCAGTTCCACCATGCAGCTTGCGCTGGGGGATGCACTGGCCGTCGTGCTGCTGCAGCGCCGCCGGTTCAGCGCCAGTGATTTCGGCATTTTCCATCCCGGCGGCCGTCTGGGCACACAGCTGCGCCGGGTGCGTGAGCTTATGCATACGGGCGACAGCATGCCGCTGGGCCTTCCCACCATGCCGGTGCGACAGGTCATCATGGAAATGACCCGCAAGGCCTTTGGCTGCATGGGCGTGGTGGACATGAAAAACCGGCTGACCGGGCTGATTACCGACCGCGACCTGCGTCTTGCGCTGGAACAGGACCTGGACCACACCTGTGCAGCCGATATCATGAATGCCGAACCCCAGATCATTGGCCCCGACATGCTGGCGGCAGAGGCACTGCGCATCATGAATGACCGGCCCCGGCCCATTTCCAGCATCTTCGTGCTGGATAATGAAAATCATCCTGTCGGTATCCTGCACCTCCATGACCTGCTGCGTGCTGGCGTTGCATGACCGAACAGCCGGACGACAGGGACGACGGGACCGATCCCAACCACATCCAGCGTGAGGACTATACCCGCAGCGCGGCCGATATCGAACGCCAGCGCAGCATATTCGACCAGTCTGCACGGGCGCGCCTGCTGCCCAACGCCGCCGACCTGGCCCGGCGGCAGGCCATCATGCGCTCGGCCAAGTGGATGCTGCCGCTACTGGCACTGATCCTGCTGGGGTCCATCGCCGCATGGCCCGCAGTGCAGCGCGCGGTCATCATGCATACCGGCACCATGGCGCAGATGAGCCATGTGCGCGTGAAAAGCGGCAGCATGCTCAACCCCACCTATCGCGGGCTGGATGACCATAACCGCCCTTACATGATTACCGCGGATGAGGCGCGCCAGGTCTCCTCCGAACGGATTGACCTGAGCAACCCGGCCGCCGACACATTGATGGATAACGGAAACTGGATGTATGTCACCGCGCGCGACGGCGTTTATATCCAGCATGCGCAGATCCTGGACCTGGCGCATGATGTCACGCTGTACCGCAATGACGGGACCCTCATGCTCAGCCCCTCGGCCAATATGGACATGCGCCACAACATCGTCGTATCCGATGACTGGATCCATGCCGAAGGGCCCATCGGGCAGATTGACGTACAGGGCGGCATGCTGGACACACGCGGCGGCGTCATGCTGTTTCGAGGGCCGGGCCGCATGATCCTCAACGCAGCGGAAAGATCGAACTGATGGCGCGCGCAACATTCCGCCTGCCGCTTGGCGGCATCCTTGTGGGACTGGTGGCGGCACATCCCGTCATGGCGCAGGGACTGGACATGTCCCACGGCCAGCAGATCAACGTCACCGCCGCCGGTGGCTTCGACTGGGACCAGAACGCGCAGACCGTCACTGCCTATGACCGCGCACAGGCCATCCGTGGCGACATGACCGTGCGGGCGGACAGGCTGGTCGCCTTCTACCGCAAGAAGGCCGCGGCCACGCCCGCTGCCGGGCAGGCCACGCCGCCTGCCACCGGGCCACGGGCCGCCGCATCCGGGCCGCCCGCGGCCGATGCGCCACTGGCGGCCCATCTGGGCGTTGCTCCTCCGCTGGAAACCCGCCGCCCCCACATAACCGATAACGCGCCACAGGCGGCAGGCGACACCCCGCCCGCCACGACACCACAGGCCACGTCGGCAGCACCAGCAGCACCAACCGCCCCCGTCGGCACCGATTCCGATGTGGACACCAGCCTGACCACGACATCCGATACCCTGCCGCAGGACATGCCCACGCCCGACGCCCCGGCGCCCGCAGGCATGCCTGGCGGCCAGCCCGGCGCCGCAACGGGCAACGGCGCGGGCGATGCAGGTGGTAACGGTTCGGGCGGAGCCAGCGAGGTCTACCGGCTGGAAGCGATCGGGCACGTCCATTCCTTCAACACGAATGACCAGGCATGGGGCGATCATGCCGTATACGACGTGGATCAGGCGATCCTGGTCATGACCGGCCAGCACCTGAAAATGACCACGCCACAGGACATCCTGACCGCGCGCGACGTGCTGGAATACCATTCGCACGAACACATGTCGGTCGCCCGTGGCAACGCCACCATGACCACCAATGACGGGCGGCAGCTGCGCGCGGACGTGCTGGTCGGGTATGACAGGCCAAAGGCGCAGCGCAGCAACGCACGCCGCGACTGGGATGCCACCCACCCCAATGACAAATCCCGGCCCGCAGCAACCAGTGTTGACGACCGCCCGTCACCCGGAGCCGGGACGATCGACCATGTCGATGCCTTCGGCCATATCGTGATCCGCACCCGCACCGAGACCATAACCGGCGACCGGGGCGTGTACGTGCCTGATACGGGCATTGCCCGTCTGGTTGGCAACGTGCATATCACCCGTGGGGAAAATCAGGTCAGCGGCACCTCGGCCATCGTGAACATGCACACCGATATCGCGACGCTGACCGACAACCCCGGCTCACGGGTCAGTGGCCTGGTCATTCCGAATCAGGCCGGCAAAGGTGACAAGGGATCAGCAAGATGAACCAGACATCCCCGGCGGACCAGCCCGACGCCACCGGACAGCCGGTCCCTGCCGCCGAAACGGGACTGATCGCCAGTGGCATCGGCAAAAGCTACAAGAAGCGGCAGGTCGTGCGCGATGTCTCGCTACAGGTCCAGCGTGGTGAAGCCGTGGCCCTGCTGGGGCCGAACGGCGCGGGCAAGACCACCAGCTTCTACATGATCGTGGGACTGGTGCGGCCCGACATGGGCACAATCACGCTGGATGGCGCGGATATCACCCAGTTGCCCATGTACCGCCGCGCCCGCATGGGTATTGGCTATCTGCCGCAGGAATCAAGCATTTTCCGTGGCCTGAATGTTGAACAGAACATCATGGCCGCCCTGGAGATTGTCGAACCCGACCGTGACCGGCGGCAGACGATGCTTGATGGCCTGCTGGGAGAATTCGGCATTACCCGGCTGCGGCATT
This sequence comes from Komagataeibacter diospyri, assembly GCF_043995075.1. Taxonomy (NCBI): domain Bacteria; kingdom Pseudomonadati; phylum Pseudomonadota; class Alphaproteobacteria; order Acetobacterales; family Acetobacteraceae; genus Komagataeibacter; species Komagataeibacter diospyri. Next base: position 3,177,712 of record NZ_CP171836.1, on the reverse strand, counting down.
CCTCCTCCCTCGCCCTGTCGGGTGGTGAACGGCGGCGGCTGGAAATCGCCCGTGCGCTGGCCAGCCAGCCGCATTACATCCTGCTGGACGAACCGCTGGCCGGTATTGATCCCATCGCGGTCGGTGAAATCCGTGATCTTGTCGCGCACCTGAAGGATCGCGGCATCGGGGTGCTGATTACCGACCACAACGTGCGCGAGACGCTGGAAGTGATCGACCGGGCCTACATCATGCACAGCGGACAGGTGCTGACCGAAGGCAGGCCCGAGGAAATCGTGGCGAACGAGGATGTGCGCCGCGTCTATCTGGGTGAAAAATTCACGCTATAGGCCCGTTCGTGCCCTCCCTGTGTGACAGGGGGCGTGCACAAGGGAGCAGCCATAGAGAAATCTGTGGTCTTTTATGCGAGGAAGGCATGGACAGCCACGGTGCAACCATGCCCAAATGTACCCGTTCGGGACCATGTGCCCGACAGGCACAACGCAACCGCCACCAGCACGCAGCCCGCATGGGAGCAGGATCGTCCCCTTAATTCATGACCATTGACTGAAACGACCGTATTCCGTCTCCCGCATGCGACTGCGTTGTGATCATGTAAGGAGTTACCCCTTATGCACATCAGTGTTGCCGGAAAGCAGATCGACCTGTCCGATGCCCTGAAACACCGGGTAAGCGCCCATCTGGACCGCATTTCGGAAAAGTATTTCGGGCAGGCCATGGAGGCCCGGGTCACCTTCAGTCGCGCACGTTCGTTTTTTACCTGTGACATCAACCTGCACGCCACGCGGGGTCTGACCCTGCGCGGTGAGGGCGAAGCGGCGGATGCCCATTCCGCCTTTGACGACGCGGCCGAACATATTGCCCGGCGCCTGCGCCGCTATCACCGCAAGGCTACGAATCACGGTCACCTCAAGGTCCGTCAGCAGGTACCCGAAATCGGTCGTGGCTATGTGCTGCGTCCCGGCATGACTGAACCGCTTGCCGCCGCCGAGGAAGACAGCGTGGCCGAGGATGAGGACGCGGCGCTGCCGCCCGCTGGCCCCTACGCCACCATCATTGCCGAACACCCGACCGAAATCCCGGCCCTGAGCGTGAGCGAGGCAGTGATGCGCCTTGACCTGGCGGACAGCCAGATCCAGCTTTTCCGCAATACCAAGACCGATACCATCAACGTGCTGTACCGCAGGCCGGACGGCAATATCGGCTGGCTTGACCCGTCCCTGCGTCAGGCCAGCTGACACGACAGGCCAGTCCGCCTGACCCGCGCGGACTGGCAGCACCACAAATGCAAATGGCCCTGCCCCGAAAACCGGGACAGGGCCATTGCCTTATCTGGTGTGATGAAATGCCTAGTGCAGCGGCACTGGCATCATTTCATGCTGGAGAATGGCGTTTATGGCGGTTTCCCAGTCTTCGGTCACCGCCATGGGCGTACCATCGGCGGCATGGATGGCAAACGCGTCTTCGCCCTCTACTTCCACCGCGCGGATGTAGGCCACCGATTCCATGCCCAGACCGCGCAGTTCCGACGTGCTGATGACCGGTGCGGCATTCACCACATCATTCTGCAGCAGCACCCGACCATTCTGTGTTGTAACTCTCATCGCGTTATCTCCGCATCATGAAGGGACGGTCGTCCCTTCCCATCTGCATCGCAATATGGGCCGTTACATTACGGCGTACGCTGTTATTCCTCGTCAATAACCCTCACGACACGTTGCTTGCGCCCGGCCGGTACGTCCACCACCGGCGCCACACGATCGCGCGACGAAGAGGCCGTGGGCCCATGACCGATCTCGATCTTGCGCACACGGACTTCCGGCTGCGGGCGGGCCAGTTCAATATGAAGCAGGCCGTTATCCATCCATGCCCCGCCGACCTCGATTCCCTCGGCCAGTACGAACGCCTTCTGGAACTGGCGGGCGGCAATCCCACGGTGCAGGAAAATCCGCCCCTGCCCGTCGTCACTCTGCCGACCGCGAATGACAAGCTGGTTGTCTTCCTGCGTGATGTGCAGGTCTTCCATCACGAACCCCGCCACTGCCAGCGTGATGCGCAGGGTCGTGGGACTGACCTGTTCTATATTATAGGGCGGATATCCGTCCGACGCGTTTTTCGACGCGCGTTCAAGCATCTGCTCCAGATGGTCAAACCCGAGGAACATGGGTGACCCGAAAACTCTACCCGACAAATCGGCCTCCTCTGCTGCGAGCGAGACAAGAAACGAAAAACGGACCCGAAACAGCACCCGCATCCCGTCCCTTCACGATATGGGAGAATAATAGCCATGCGCAAGGGGAAGACACCATGCGCGCACCATGGCATTTTGGCCGCCTCCCCTCTGGTATCCCATGTGGGGACACGCTAAATGGCAGTCTATGATTGATCATGATGTCATCGCTCAGGCGACCCCCATGCCGATCCTGGTCGCACCCCAGGCGGTCCTGCGCCAGAAAACCCGCCTTGTCCGCCCCGAGGACATGAACGAGCTGCGCACCATCATCCCGCGTATGTTCGCGGCCATGTACCAGGCGCCCGGCATCGGCCTTGCGGCCCCGCAGGTGGGCCTTGGCATGCGCTTCGCCATCGTGGACGTGGCCGACAGGGACGAGGCGCGCAATCCGCTGGTGCTGATCAACCCCGAAGTGATCGCCGAGACGGACGGCATGGCCGTGCGTGAGGAAGGCTGCCTGTCGCTGCCCAACCAGTATGCCGAGGTCATCCGTCCCGAAGCCGTGCGCGTGCGGTATCAGGACATGGACGGCAAGGTGCAGGAACTGGAAGCCGATGACCTGCTGGCCACCTGCCTGCAGCACGAGATCGACCATCTGGAAGGCATCCTGTTTGTCGATCATCTGTCGGCGCTGAAGCGCAACATGATCATGCGTCGCCTGGCCAAGGAACAGCGCCAGAAACACTAATCGCCCGCCGCGATCCCCTGCCGGACCCTGAATGCGCCAGACGGGTCCTGCCCAGCCTGAACGGACCCCAACGACATGCGACTGGCCTTCATGGGTACGCCTGATTTCGCGGTGCCCGCCCTGCGCGCCCTGCATCAGGCCGGGCATGACATCGTAATCGTCTACAGCCAGCCCCCCCGCCCCGCCGGACGGGGGAAGAAGCTGCGCCCTTCTCCCGTGCAGGTCGCGGCGGAGGAACTGGGCATTCCCGTCCGCACGCCGCAGTCCCTGCGGCGCAATACGGAAGAACACGCCTATTTCCGTAACCTGAAGCTGGATGCCGCCGTGGTGGCGGCCTATGGGCTGATCCTGCCGGTGGAGATGCTCGACGCCCCCGCGCGTGGCTGCCTGAACATCCATGCCAGCCTGCTGCCACGCTGGCGCGGCGCCGCCCCGATACAGGCCGCCATTCTGGCCGGTGACAGGGAAAGTGGCGTTACCATCATGCAGATGGATGCAGGACTGGATACCGGGGCCATGCTGCTGCGTGACCATGTGACGCTGACCGACCATACCACCGCCACCACACTGCATGACGACCTTGCGGCCATGGGCGGGCGGCTGATTGTTGATGCCCTGAGCCGTCCACCATTTCCCGGCACGCCGCAGCCTGACACCGGTGTCACCTATGTCCAGCGCCTGAGCCGCGAGGACGGGCGCATCGACTGGACCCGCCCCGCTGCCGAGATTGACCGGCAGGTGCGGGCCCTGACCCCGTGGCCGGGCACCTTCACCACGCTTGATGGTCAGGTCATCAAGATCGGGGCGGTAAGTCTTGAATACAGTTTAAGTTTTAATTCTTCCGACACGAAGAAGATGGTGATCAGAGCGGTGGACCTTGCCCGGGCCTACAACATGCCGCTCGTCCCTGGCATGGTAGTGGATGACCGGCTTTGCGTTACCTGTGGCAAAGACTCGCTATTGCGCATCACCCGCCTGCAACGCCCCGGACGTGGCATGATGGATGCTGCCGATTTCCTGCGCGGGCAGGCCATCGCCCCCGGCACACGTTTCGGGCTGGAGATGCCCGATGCCTGAAACCCCGCCCGCGCGTCCCGGTGACGCCGCCCCGCCATCGGTCTGCCGGTGGGCAGTTCTGATCGAATATGACGGGCGCGGCTTTGTTGGCTGGCAGCGCCAGCAGGCGGAACACCTGACCTCGATACAGGGTATTCTGGAGAATGCCGCGAAAAACCTGACAGCCGGACGCGATGTCCGCAGCATCACCGCCGGTCGCACTGATGCCGGCGTACATGCCAGCGGGCAGGTCGCGCATCTGGATTTCCCAGCCGATGTCACGCTGTCCAGCGCCACGGTGCGGGACGGACTGAATTTCTACATGAAGCCGCATCCGGTCGTGGTACTTATGGCGCGCCCGGTGCTGCCGCACTGGAATGCGCGTTTTTCAGCGTGCTCACGCGCCTATCGCTACCGTATCCTCAACCGTGCCGCCCGCCCGGCGCTGGAGGAAGGGCACGTCTGGCATGTCCGTGCAGCGCTGGATGCCGATGTGATGCACACTGCTGCCCAGTTGCTGGTAGGACGGCATGATTTCACGTCTTTCCGTGCCTCGGCCTGTCAGGCACGCAGTCCGGTGCGTTCGATCGACCGACTGGATGTACGGCGCGAGGGCGACCATGTCGTGATTGAAGCCGAAGCCCGTTCCTTCCTGCACCATCAGGTGCGCAACATGGCGGGGACCCTGAAACTGGTGGGAGAAGGCCGCTGGGCACCGGAACGGGTCGAACAGGCCCTTGCAGCCCGTGACCGCCGTGCGGGCGGCCCGACCGCCCCACCGGAAGGCCTGTGCCTGACCGGCGTAGGCTACGAGGAAAATCCCTTCAGCCGCTGACCTGTGCACCAACCAGTAAAAGTTTTTGGGTGAAGTTTTTTCAAAAAGCTTTGAAAGACGCTGCCTTGTTAAAAACAGGCGACACCCGGAAACTTCTGTTTTTCATCGATGGGCAGACCCCTGGCCCTGCTGCACCAGCAGGGGATAAAGAAAGTCATGCCACGCACGCTGGTTCGGGGAAAGCACACCGACCGCCATTGACAGCAACCCAAGGCTGCCCAGTATCGCCAGCACCAGCACCACCGCCTGCCCACGCCGCAACAGCAGGCCGATACGCGCCACGTACCACGTCAGCCACAGGCTGTAGCCGAACTCCACCCCATTCAGGATCATCGCCCCCGTGGCGGATTCCAGCAGCTTGGGCGAGGCCAGCGCCATAAGCAGCGCCACCGCCAGCCCCACGAACAGCGTGACCCAGTCTGTCCACCACGCCGCCGTGATGTAGCGCAGCCACAGCCCTTCGCGCTTCCACCGCCGCGCCAGCGCATGGGTCACAACGGCAGGCAGCAGGATAAGGCACAGTGCGAACAGCACCTTCACCCCACTGATCGCCTGCGGGGCGGTGCCAATGGTCAGGCCGCCACCCACCAGCCATAGCGCAAGGCGGGGCGCCAGCGCGGCCAGAACGGAATCGCGGGTATTGCCAAAATAGGCGATGCCTTCCGCACGGCCCCGCCCCAGCAGCAGCATTCCCTTGAGGATCATGCCAAGTCCGGGTGAATTCGGCTCGGGGGATATGCCGCGATCAGACATTAACGCATTACCTTTTCAAGGAAGCCGGTATAGATCGCCGTCAGATGCTTCAGGTCTGACAGGCTGACATGCTCGTCCGTCTTGTGCATGCTTGCCCCCACCAGCCCGAATTCCGCAACGGGGCAGTAACGGCTGATAAAGCGGGCATCCGACGTGCCGCCGCCGGTATCCAGCTTCGGCACATGCCCCGTCACCGCACGCACGCTCGCACGCAGGGCTTCGACCGATGCGCCAGGTTCGGTCAGGAAGGATTCACCACTGATGGAGATACCTACATCCGCCCGGGGGGCATGACGGATTGCTACGGTGCGGATCCAGCCCGCAAGGTCGGCGCCGGTATGAAGGTCATTGAAACGGATGTTCAGCCGGGCTTCGGCCCGGGCAGGAATGACATTGGTGGCCGTATTGCCCACGTCAAGGCTGGTCACCTGCAGGCTGGATGCCTCGAACCACTCACTGCCGTCATCCAGCGGGGCCGCCGTCAGTTCACCCAGCAGCGCCAGCAGGCGATGGACCGGATTATCCGCCCGGTGTGGATAGGCTACATGCCCCTGCGTGCCTTGCACGGTAATATGGGCATTCAGGCTGCCACGACGGCCGATCTTGATGACTTCGCCCATCCCGGCGGGATTGGTGGGTTCGCCCACAAGACAGAAATCGGGAATCTGGCCTTCAGCCGCCATCCATTCCAGCACGCGTACCGTGCCATTGGTGGCGGGGCCTTCCTCATCACCCGTAATCAGCAGGCTGATTGATCCCTGCGGCTGCGGCGTGCGTTCAAGATACAGCCTGACGGCGGCGACAAAGGCGGCAATGCCCCCTTTCATGTCGCACGCGCCACGACCGAACAGGACACCGTCATGTATTGCCCCGCCAAAGGGGTCATGCGCCCACGCGGCCGTGTCCCCCACCGGCACGACGTCCGTATGCCCGGCGAAACACAGGTGTGGATGCCCTGCGCCAAGGCGGGCAAACAGGTTGGGGGTGCGCGCCACCCCTTCGCCAAACGGCAGCAGGGTGACGCTGAAACCGATCTGTTCCAGCACGCGGGCCAGCGCGGTGATGCCGCAGCCATCATCGGGGGTTACGGAAGGACAGCGGATCAGGTCACGCGTCAGGGCGATAACACCGCCAGGATCGTGTTGCGTATCCGCCATTCCGCCGTCCCCCATGATACCGGTCAGCCGCGCAGCAGGTCGTTGATCGAGGTCTTGGAACGCGTACGTTCATCCACGCGCTTGACGATCACCGCGCAGTCCAGCGACGGCAGTGGCTTGCCATCGGTGCTGGTCGCCTGACGCGGCGGCAGCGTGCCCGGCACGACCACGGAATAGGCCGGGACACGGCCCATGAAGACTTCACCCGTCGCACGATCAACGATCTTGGTCGAAGCACCAAGGAACACACCCATGGACAACACGCTGCCACGTTCGACCACCACGCCTTCGGCCACTTCCGAACGCGCGCCGATGAAGCAACCGTCCTCAATGATGACGGGGGCGGCCTGCAGCGGCTCCAGCACGCCGCCAATGCCCACGCCACCGCTGATATGGCAGTTCTTGCCGATCTGCGCGCAACTGCCGATCGTGACCCATGTATCAACCATCGTGCCGCTATCGACATACGCACCGGCATTGACGAAGCTGGGCATCAGTACAACACCCGGCGCGATGAACGCGGAACGGCGCACGATGGAACCCGGCACCGCGCGGAAGCCTGCCTCGGCAAACGCCGCCTGGTCCCAGCCTGCGAATTTCAGCGGCACCTTGTCATAGCTGGGTGCCCCCGCACCGCCGCCTTCGACAATCCGGTTGTCATTGAGGCGGAAGGACAGCAGGACAGCCTTCTTCAGCCATTCATTGACCACCCAGCCAGCCGGGCCGGGGGTTGCGACGCGCAGCCGGCCGGAATCCAGCGCCAGAAGCGCCGCCTCGACGGCATCACGGTCAGCGCCGGTGGTGGCGGTGGACAGCGTCTCACGACGCTCCCACAGGGCCTCGATCTGGCTCTGAAGGGATGTATCGGTCATATTTGCAAAATCCTGTCTTGGGCAGGCGTCCCCGGCAGGGCACGCCGGGGGCCTTTGGTATTGATTGCCTGCGGACCATGCGGAGGATCATGGGCAATGTCAACGCAATGCCCCCCTCCACATGACCTGATCCAGCGGGGGTCAGCTGCCCCGGATCAGGGTGCCCGGCCCGGCTTCCGTAAACAGTTCCAGCAGGCAGGAATGCTGCACCCGGCCATCAAGGATGACGGCGGCCTTCGCCCCCGCGCGCACGGCCTCAAGGCAGGTTTCGACCTTGGGGATCATGCCGCCGGAAATCATGCCGCTGGCGATGCCGCGACGCGCATCTTCCGCCGTCAGTTCCGGGATCAGTTTCCCGTCTCCATCCAGCACGCCGGGCACATCCGTCAGCATGAGCAGGCGACTGGCATTGACCGCACCCGCAATCGCACCCGCGGCCGTATCGGCATTGATGTTATAGGTCTCGCCCTGCTCGCCCGCGCCGATGGGCGCGATCACCGGAATCAGCCCCGAACCGGACAGCGCATAGATGACGCGCGGGTCGATGCGGGTCGGTTCGCCCACGAAGCCAAGGTCCAGCAGGCGATCGGTCTCGACCCCGGCCTCACGCGCGCGGCGCTGGAGCCTGCGGGCGGAAATCAGGCCACCATCAAGCCCCGAAATGCCAACCGCCAGCGCACCGGCCCGGTTGATCAGGCCCGCGACCTGTTTGTTCACCTTGCCGCCCAGCACCATCTCGATCACGTCGATCATGGCGGCATCAGTCACGCGCAGGCCGTCGATGAAGGTCGATTCAATCTGCAGCCGCTTGAGCATCGCGCTGATCTGCGGCCCGCCGCCATGCACCACGACCGGGTTGACGCCAACCTGCTTGAGCAGCGCGATATCATGGCCAAACGCGGTGGACAGCGATGTATCGACCATCGCGCTGCCGCCATATTTGACGACAACCGTATCCCCCGCATAACGACGCAGGTAAGGCAGCGCCCTGGCCAGAACCTCGGCCCGTGCCTGTGCTTCCCGGTCGCCCGATTGCGTTCCTGTCATCCGAACGTTCCCTTCGCTCCTGACTGCTGAATACCCATGCCCCGCAGGGCCAACCGTGTGGCCGCCTTATACCGGATTGGCCAGCCGTGCGAGTTCCGCGCGCAGTTCCGCAATACCTGTCCCGGTCTCGCTGCTGGTTGCCAGCACATCCGGGAAAGCTGCCGCATGTGTGGCCACGATACCGGTGACTTCACGCATCTTGGCCTCCAGCACCGCAGGCCTGGGCACGTCGCATTTGGTCAGCACGACCTGGAATGTCACGGCAGCCCGATCCAGCAGTTTCATGATTTCCTGATCGGTCGCCTTGACCTCCACCCGGCTGTCCAGCAGCAGCACGACACGGCGTAGCGTCGGCCTGCCGCGCAGGTAGGAAAACATCATGCCCTGCCAGTCTTCCTTGACCGCCTTGGCGGCCTTGGCAAAACCATAGCCGGGCATGTCCACCAGTGTCAGCCGGTCGGCCAGTTCAAAGAAATTGAGCTGCTTGGTCCGTCCCGGCTCGGACGAGGCCCGCGCCAGCGCCTTTCGCCCGGTCAGGGCGTTGATCAGGCTGGACTTGCCGACATTGGATCGCCCGGCAAACGCGATTTCGGGCAGCACGGGATCAGGCAGCTGGCCAAGCTGCTGCGCACCAAACACGAAATTGAATTCACCCGCGAACAGGACGCGACCAATTTCAATGTCGCGTTCCATTTCTTCCGGTGTCGGCATGGATGAGGAAAATTCCACCATCTTGGTCCCGTCCCTATTTCTTCCCTGACGGAAGCCTGGGCTTCGCGGGTGCAGCAACAGCGGGCGTACCCCTGTTCATGCGGCGCTGGATCAGCGTCTGCTGCGCCATGGTCAGCAGGTTGTTCCAGCAATAGTAGATCACCAGTCCCGATGGCTGCCGCGCCATGAAGAACGTGAAGATGATCGGCATGAACTGGAACATCTTCTGCTGCGCCGGGTCTGCCGCCGGTGTCGGGTTCAGACGCATCTGGGCAAACATGGTCAGCCCGAACGCGATCGGCCACAGCCCAAGCTGGAGCATGGGGGAAATGACCGACGGATTCCACGGAATCAGCCCGAACAGGGTGAACAGGTTTGTCGGGTCGAAAGCAGACAGGTCATGAATCCAGCCGAAGAAAGGCGCATGCCGCATCTCGATCGTGACGTACAGATCCTTGTACAGACACCAGAACACCGGGATCTGCAGCAGCATGGGCAGGCAGCCGCTGGCCGGATTGACTTTTTCCTGCTTGTACAGCGCGATCATCTGCTGGTTCAGCGCCATCTGGTCGTCTTTATACCGTTCCCGCAGGGCTTTGATCTTGGGCTGGAGCTGCCGCATCTTGCCCATGGAATGGAACTGCTTGGTCGCCAGCGGGAAGAACAGTGCCTTGACCAGCAGGGTGAACGCCATCAGGGCCAGGCCGAAATTGCCCAGCATGGTGTTGAGCCAGTCCAGCACCGTGAAGATCGGACGGGTCAGGAACGCGAACCAGCCAAAATCGACCGCTTTCCAGAAATCGGGGATATGCAGGCTGGATTCATATTTTTCCAGCAGCGGCACTTCCTTCGCCCCGGCAAACACATGGCTTGCTGTCGTGGCATCGCCCCCGGCGGCAACCACCAGCGGCGCACGCGCGGTAAAGCCGACATCATAGATGCCCTTGTCCCCGCCCGCGGGCTGGTAGGCATAGGTGCCCGCAACATCACTGTCCTGCTGCGGGATCACGGCGGACAGCCAGTACTTGTCAGTAATCCCGGCCCATCCACCCTGACCCGTCTTGGTCCACGCGATGTTGCCCGGCGGCACCGCCCCCTTGCGCAGGGATTTGTAGGAGCTTTCATCCAGCCTGTGGTCAATGACGGAAATCGGCCCTTCATGCACAAGGTAGCCGCCCGTCTCGACCGGGGTGTAGGCACGTTCCACGCGGGAGAAAGGATACAGCGAAACCGCATCCCCGCCATGGTTGATGACCTTCTGCGTAACCGAGAACATGTAGTTCTGGTCAATCGCGATGGTGATCTGGAACACCTGCCCCTGACCGTTATCCCATGACAGGGTAACGGGCTGCGCCTGGGTCAGGGTATCATGATCGGCAGTCCAGATGGTATTGGCGTCGGGCACGCTGACATGGCCGCCGCTGACATTGGTCCAGCCGACCTCAACCAGGTTCGGTTCCGCCTGCCCGCGCGGTTCCAGCACGCGTACCAGCGGGCTGCCCGGTTCCACCGTCTCGTGATAATTCTTGAGCACAAGGTCATCAAGACGCGCGCCACGCAGGTCAAGCGAGCCATGCACGCGGTCGGCGTCAATCGCAACGCGCGGGTCGGGCTGGCCCGTATCCGCGGGTGCTGCGGCGGCCGTGGCATCCGCTGGCGCGGGGGCTGGTGCCGACGCAGGCGTGGCGGTATCAGCCTGCTGTTCGACCGTTTTATGCTGCTGTGGCAGGAAATACTCGAACCCAACCAGCACCACGGCAGACAGTGCTGTTGCCACCATAAAACGCTTGATATCCATCAGCGACCCGCCAGACTTTTCGTGTTTTTCATGGAGTCATGCATGTCACAGCCGCAGGCCGTGGCGGGAACGGGATCATGACCACCCGCATTCCAGGGGTTGCAGCGCAGGATGCGCCACCCCGCCAGTACACTGCCGCGCATGGCCCCGTGACGGGCGATCGCGTCGCGTGCGTAATGACTGCATGAAGGAGTGAATCGGCAATGCGCACCCCATATGGGGCGGATCACCAGCTGATACGCGCGAATGGCCGCGCGCAGCATATGGGCAGGCAGGCTGATGGAAGACGTGCTCACGATTCTTCCTTCACTCCCGCCTTGCGCAGGGCCTTGCGGTAATCCCCCATCAGGGCATCAAACCGCCGCCCGCATGTGCCAGCCCGACCAATGACCACGATATCGACGCCTGCAAGCGCCTGTTCGCGGCCCACCAGCCGGACTACCTCACGCAGGCGCCGCCGCACCCGGTTGCGCACGACGGAATTGCCTACTTTCTTGGTAACGGTAAAACCGTACCGGGCAGCCTGCATGTCGCCGCGTTCAAGCGCCTGCAGCACCAGTCCCGGAACGGGGGCCTTGCGACCCTTGGCCGCAACCCGCAGGAACTCAGCGCGTTTCTTAAGGCGCGTGGACTTATCGGCCACTTTCAGCCGCCCCTTGTATAGAGACATTCATGGTTCCGGACACACAGGCACCCGGAACGTACAGACGTCACCTGCCTCAGGCAGAAAGACGCTTGCGGCCCTTGGTGCGACGGTTTGCGACAACCTTACGGCCACCAACGGTTTCCATACGCGAACGGAAGCCGTGGCGACGCTTGCGGACCAGCTTCGAGGGTTGATACGTGCGCTTCACAACGGCACTCCCAGATTGACAATGACAGACAGGTTACGGAATAAATTCCAACAGGCCCCGTACACTACGGAAACCCTGAGCCGCGCCTTATACTGATGCTTTCGGGCAACGTCAATGCTGCTCCCCTCCCGCACCATAACCGGATGATTTTCATGACCAGCCCTGCACGCGACTCTGCCGATACGACCGACGATATCCTGCGGCAGCACATCCATGACATCCGTGGCCACCTGTCCCCCGCCATGCTGCGGGCGGATTCGCTGGCGCTGAGCAAGGACGAACACATCCGGCAGGCAGCACAGGACATCCTGACGGCCCTGGATGCGGCGACAAGGGAACTCAGCGCAATGCGTCAGCTTCTTGCCGCGCGCAGATCATAAGCGCACTGACACGATCAGGACTTCTGGATCAGTTCGATCTTGTAGCCGTCGGGATCTTCGACAAAAGCGATGAAGGTGGTGCCGAATTTGACCGGCCCCGGCTCGCGCGTGACCTTGCCACCGCCTGCGCGGACCTTTTCAACCAGGGCGGTCACGTCGGGCACCCCAAGGGCGAAGTGACCGAATCCCGTGCCCACGTCATATCCATCATCCTGACCCCAGTTATAGGTCAGTTCGATTTCCGCCTGTCCCGCCGCATTATCGGCATAGCCGATGAATACAAGGGTATATTTCCCCTCGGGCACATCCTTGCGGCGCAGTTCGCGCATGCCCAGCAACTGGTAGAAATCAAGGCTGGCTTCCAGATTGCGCACGCGCACCATTGTGTGCAGGTAGGTTCCCATCCGGCATTTCCCCTTCAGTCCATTTTTTCATCTTCGCCGCCAATTCCGATCAGGAACAGTCCGGCCTCATCCGCCATCGTAATGCAGGCGGCGGGATCGGTCATCAGGGTAGCCCCTGCCTCGATCGCGATTCCACGCAGGCCTGCAGCCACGGCACCTGCAACCGTTCGCGGGCCAATCGTTGGCAGGTCGGCACGCCGCTCCTGCCCCGGCTTGGCCATCTTGACCAGAACACCGGCAGGACGGTCGGGTTGCCGCAGGCCACCCACGCGTTCCAGCATGCAGTCGGTGCCTTCCAGCGCCTCGACCGCCAGCACCAGACCGCCCTGGACCACACATCCCTGCCCGATATCCAGCCTGCCCAGTTCCCGCACCACGCGACGGCCCTGCATGATATCGGCCCATGCCGCGGTATCGGGGCTGATCGTACCCATCACGCCCCGGCGTGCGACCGACCCGGACAGATATTCATGCGCGCCGCGGATGGTGAAACCTTCTTCCCCCAGCACGCGCACGATTGCCCCAAGCAGTCCATCATCACCCGCGAACAGCGCCTTGCCAATACGCGCCAGAATCCGGGCACCCGTCGCATCAGGACGCAGGTTGATAAGGGAAGGCCGCCTTACAGGGCCAATCAGCACAAGATCATGACAGTGATGTTCATGTAATGCGGACAGGATTTCACCCGCCGCCGCAAGACGGATCATGCGGTGGGGCCAGTGCCCGATCACCGCGGGTTCAGCAAAACCCTGGAAACCGACAATGAAAACCTGGCCACCCGCCCGCTCTACCGCCCGCGCCACCTGACCGGGCAACGGGCCACCACCGGCAAGGATACCAACGCATGCCCCCTGCCGGTCGACTGCCAGTTCAGGCGCCATCGCTCTCGATCATGTCCCCGCCCTGTACCCTGACAAGGCCGCGATGGCTGGGGGCTGCAATAAAATCAAGGATTTCAACAACACGCGCGTCATCAGCATAAGTCTGGCGCACATGCTCCAGCCGGTCCTGGAAAACCGCGCCAGTGGCGTGGGCCGCCTTGGGATACAGGGCACGGAAGGCCTGGCGCATGCGCCGGACCTCATCAGGCTGGACACCATTGCGCCTCAGCCAGATCCAGTGCAGTCCCACCAGCCGCGCGCGGTTGCCCAGCACGCTGCCATACGGAATGACATCCGCTTCCACCCCACACACGCCACCGACCAGTGCGGCATGGCCGATGCGTACGAACTGGTGCAGGGCGGCCGCCCCCATGATGCGGGCATCATCCCCGATCACCACATGGCCACCCATGACCACATTATTGACGATAATGACGCCACGCCCCAGCGTACAGTCATGCGCCACATGGGAATTGGCCATGATCAGGCAGTCCGGCCCGATGCGGGTCACACCCGTACCGGTAGCCGTGCCACGGTGAATGGTCACGTTTTCACGAATGATGGTGCGGGCACCAATCATGCACGATGTCGGCTCGCCCCTGTATTTCAGGTCCTGCGGCGCCATACCCACAGATGTGAAGGGATAACACACCACCCCTTCGCCCAGGGTCGTGCGACCATCAACCACCACATGTGAAATCAGTTCGGCATTATCCCCGATTTCGACATCCGGTCCGATCGAGCACCATGGCCCGATGCGTACGCCATCACCAATACGCGCACGGCTGGAAACAATGGACGATGGATGGATTTCAGGCGCTTTTCCACGCCGTTCATCCATGTCAGTACCGTTAGATGAACTTCCTGCCAGAATAGCCTCCATCCCCGCAAGTAACTATGGCCCAAAGACCCGGAAGCGGACACCGGGCCGCCCGCTGGACGGACCCGCGCCACCACCCGTTTCCCGCGGTATTACCCCATGATCATGGCGCTGAATGTTGCTTCGGCAACAGATACGCCATCAACCCGCGCCACACCCTTGAATTTCCAGACATTCGCGCGGCTACGTTCTTTTTCGACATGGATGCGCAACTGGTCACCCGGCCCGACGGGACGGCGGAATTTCGCACCATCAATCGTCATGAAATAGACCAGCTTGCCTTCGAATGCCGAACCAAGCGTCATGACCACCAACGTTGCCGCTGTCTGGGCCATGGCTTCGATGATCAGGACACCGGGCATGACGGGACGTGCCGGGAAATGCCCCTGAAAATGCGGTTCGTTGACCGTGACATTCTTGATGCCAACCGCCGACTGCCCCAGCACGATATCAACCATGCGATCAATCAGCAGGAACGGATAGCGATGGGGAATCGCTTCCATGATCCGCATGATATCAATTGATTCCAGCGTCGCGGGTGTTCCGTCCGCTGGGAGTGCCTCTACTTCTTTATCCACGTCGTCCAACCACTTGTTCGGCCTGAAAGCCCCCGCGCCAGACGGAACAGTGGCTTCGGGCCGGTTGAATATGCAATGATATCAGGCAATCAGGCATTGTCTGCCTTTTCACTGCCTCCATCCTGCGTCGTTTTCCTGGCCATCCGACGCAGAAAGGCGACATTCCGGAAAAATTCCCGAAAAGGCATAGCCGGACTGCCGATTACATCGGCTCCGGCTTCCACATCGGACATGACACCACACTGCGCGCCGATCCGGGCCTTGGTGCCGATCTTGATATGCCCGATCAGGCCGGCCTGCGCCGCAACCGTCACGAAATCACCAAGTTCGGTCGAACCGGAAATGCCAGCCTGGGAAACCACGATACAGCAGCGTCCCAGCCGCGCATTATGGCCAATCTGCACCAGATTGTCGAGGCGTGAGCCAGCCCCGATCACCGTATCACGGATGGACCCGCGATCCACGGTGGAATTGGCCCCGATCTCTACCCCGTCTTCCAGGATCACGCGGCCAAGCTGTGGCACGCTTTCAAAACCTTCGGACGTTACGGCAAAGCCAAATCCGTCCTGTCCGATACGCGCGCCCGGCAGCAGCGTGACACGTTCACCCAGCAGGGCATGGGAAATGGCGACATGCGCGCCAATGCGGCAGCGCGCCCCGATTTCCACCCCGCCCCCAATGCTGACATGGGTACCGATATCGGTACCCGCACCAATGCGTACCCCATCACCCACCACCGTAAACGCACCAATCGCGGCCGTGGGATCGATTTCACACCCTGTCCCGATCACGGCGGAAGGGTGAATGCCCGGCCGGACCGGCGGCGGCGGATAGAACAGGGACGCAATGCGTGCCCATGTCTGATACGGCGCCTTTGACACCAGAACCGCTGCATGGGGAGGCACTTTGTCCGCGAATGCCGGGGCCACGATCACTGCACCGGCTTCAGTTCCTTCCAGCAGCGGAAGGTAGCGCCGGTTGTCCAGAAAGCTGACCTGCCCCCGCGTTGCAGACTGCAGTGGCGCTATGCCGCTGAACTGGGTGCAGGCCTGCGCACTGTCAGCAGCGTTGCGCAGTTCAGCCCCGCTGCACTGCGCAAGCTGTTCCAGCCCGAACGGTCCCTGCGTTACGAAAAACCGTGGATCGCCCGGTACGTTATCCGGCGTCACTGTCATGCAACCGACCTTAATGCTTGGCCGGTGCGGCGGCAGGGGCGGCCTGACGGTCGGCATCCGCCGTGGTCGGCATGGTACCGGACTTGGCCAGAACCTCGGGGTCCACATCGGCTGCGGGGATGAATACGGTCGGCAGCACCCCGTTCAGCTGCGTCGCCACCTGCTGCGTGATATCCAGGCTTTCCTGGCTCAGGGCCACCTGCTCGCGATGCAGCACAAGGTTCATGCCACGGCTGGCGGCAACCTGCCGTATGATCTGGACCAGCTCACGCTCGATCTGCCCCAGCGCGACCTGCGCGGCTTCCTGGATCACGCGGTTGCGGTTGCGGAAGTTTTTCTGGGCCGCCAGCACGCGTTCCTGCAGCTTGCGCTCGCTGCCCTGGATCTGGTCGGATGACATCGTCTTGGCCTGACCCTGCAGCTTCTGCTGTTCGTCACGCCAGCCGGCCTGCTCCTTCTGGGCATCGCGGGCCAGGTCGTCACGGCGCGCACCCAGCACACGTTCGGCCTGCTGCGCGGCAGATGACATGCGCATGACATCAGGCACGCTGATGACACCGATGACAGGGGCCGGGGGCGGTGCGCTCTTGGGCACGTCCGGTGCCTTGGGCACGGGCGGCTGCGGCAGGATGGGCGGCGTCTGTGACTGTGCTTCCTCACTGTCCGACTGGGGGGCGGGCAGCTGGACGGGGGCAGGTGCCTCATGCTGGGCCGGATGGGCGGCGGGCTGCGCCGCCTTGGGCACGAACCAGCCGGAGTTCCCGCCGGAACCCTGCGCGTGCGCGCCTGATACGGCCTGATATCCCCACCCGAGCAGAGCGGTTGCGGCAAGCAGACGGATGCCGGATTTACGCAACATTATCACCTCAGAATTGTTGGCCGAAGCCGAAGCGGAGCAACTGGGTCCTGTCGTTCGTTCCCTTGTGCAGGGGAACGCCCAGATCGATATTCACAAGCCCGAACGGACTCTTCCACGCGATACCCACGCCGGTCGAGACCACAGGTGTCAGTGTATCATCATACACCGGGGTATATTTCGGCCAGTCCTTCATGGATGTATAGCGCCTGCGCACGCGCAGCCCGTCCAGTCCACCCATATCCACAAAGTACCGTCCCTTGATCCCCATGGCGGATGCGAACGGAATGGGGAAGTCCACCTGCGCTGACGCCGTGTACATGAACCGGCCGCCCAGGAAGTCCTGCTGCGAATGCATCGGGTTACCGTCACGCGCGGGGATGGCGTAGCTTCGCGGCCCGACACCACCATCCATGAAGCCACGCAGCGAGTTACCACCAAGATAGAAGTTATCGATGATGTCGCTGCGACCACCGCCCCAGTTCATGATGTCGCCCGCACCGGCACGGAAGCTGACCGTCCAGTCGTGGTTGCCCATGATGCTGTCAAGCGGGATGTAGTAGGCGGCATCCACCTTGCCACGCAGATAGCGTTCGTTACCGCCAATACCGGCGAAGTCACCACCCACACGTATGACGAAACCTTTATGCGGCTGCTGCCTGCGGTCACGTGTATCGTATGTCAGTGTAGTGCTGAGCTGTGACAGAAGCGACCAGCCATTCTGGTCCTGCACGTAATACGATGAATCAGACCACGTGTCCCCGATATCACGATCGGTCAGCGTATAGCTCCACGACTGCGACAGGTGGTTGTTATAGGAGTAACCCATACGCAGCGTCATGCCGATACGCGCTTCGGAATAGCTCTGGTACGTCATGTAGCGGTTCTGGATACCGAACAGGTCGATGCCCGCCACAAGGTTGCGGTTGAGGAAATACGGGTCCGTCAGCGAAATGTCTGCCTGGTCTTCATAATACGCGGCAGTACCCGTGAAGCCCGCGTCAATGCCGGTACCCAGCAGGTTATGCTGCTTCAGCCCGAGGTTGCCCAGCACGCCGGCATCGGTCGAGTAACCGCCACCCAACGAGAATTCACCCGTCGGCTTTTCCACCACGTCGGCCGAAATGTTGACCTTGTCCGGCGCTGAACCCGGCGTCTGGTCGATCGAGACGGTCTTGAAGAATCCCAGATCTTCCAGGATCAGCTTGGAATACTTGCGGTCCAGCGGGGTGTACGGGTCGCCTTCGGCCATGGGCAGCTGCCGCCGGATGACCTTGTCCTCGGTAATGGTGTTGCCGTTGATGTCGATACGCTCGACATACATCCGCGGGCCTTCGCTTATGTCAAACAGAAGGTTGACGGTGCGCTTTTCCGGGTTGCGGGCAATTTCAGGATGGACCATGGCGAAGGGATAACCCTTGCCCTGCAGCATTTCCTGCATATCCGTCGCGTTATGCTGGATGGCGCTGCCATCATACCACTGCCCGTGGAACAGCGAGATGTACTTGCGCATGGACTCAGCACTGACATGGCGCAGGGAGGACCGCACATCCATTTTGTTCAGGCGATAACGCGGGCCTTCTTCCATCGTATAGGTGATGTAGAAGCTCTTGCGGTCAGCTGACAGTTCACCCGTGGCATTCTTGATCTGGAAATCAACAAAGCCATTTTTCAGGTAAAAACGATGCAGCAGTTCAGCATCGTATTTGATGCGCTCGGGATTATACTGGTCGCTGGATGCAAAGAAACGGTACCACGCCGTCTCCTTGGAGGATACGACACCCGCCAGGGCCGCGCTGCTGAACGCGTGGTTCCCCACGAAGGTCACCTTCTTGATAAGCGTTTTCTGCGCTTCGTTGATGTGGAAGATCACATCAACGCGGTTATGCGCAAGGCGGATGATCTGCGGCGTGACAGTAGCTGCGTAACGCGCCTTTTCTGCATACACCCCCAGAATTTTCGTGCGGTCGGCAGCAATCCCCTGCGGGGAATAGACCGCGCGCGGCCGCAGCGAGATGACCTTTGTCAGGTCCTCGTCCTTGGCGGAATGGTTGCCTTCAAACACGATACGGTTGACGATCGGGTTTTCGACCACATGCACTTCAAGCACGTTGCCCACGCGCTTGAGCGTTACATCATGGAACAGGCCGGTGGCGTACAGGGTCTTGAGCGAACGGTCGAGCAGATCCTGATTGAAGCGGTCGCCGGGCTGGACAACCATGTATGACAGGATGGTGCTGGTCTCGATGCGGCTGTTACCCTTGATATCCACCGCTTCGATCGGATCTTCAAGCGGAGGGGGCTTGATCGCCTCCACCTCGGGTGCCTGCTGCTGTTCCGCGCCATCCACTGGCGCCATATCCCCGCCGAATGGCGTGTTCTGTGCTGCTTCTTCCTGTGCATACGCACCGGCCGTCCAGAACAGCGGCATAACGCAGGCAGACGCAAGCAGCGCTGAACGTTTACTCGACAAAATCGCTATTCCTCACCACTCGGCATGCGGATCAGCCATGCATTAAGACCGGATGGAGGGCCGGCTCCCTTCCTGTCATGTATCAGTCTTCGTGGCGGACCTATCCGATATACGCCACACTGTGCAAGCACTTGTCTCACCTGCTGCACCTTAGCCCTGTCCCGCGCGCGACGCGAGCCATTGGAACAGGCCGAAATGTGACAGATCGTTAAAGGTTGAAAACAGAAATAATCCGGCGATCAGCGCAAAGCCGGCCTGAAAGCTGATCTCCTGCACCCGGCGGGACACCGGCCGCCCCAGAATAGCCTCAAATATATAAAATACCAGCCGCCCACCATCAAGAATCGGCACGGGGAACAGGTTGATCAGCCCGAGGTTGATCGACAGCAGCGCCATGAACGACACCAGGCTGGGCAGGCCATACTGCGCCACCTGTCCCGACATCTGGGCAATGCGCAGTGGGCCGCCAAGATCTTTGGTGCTGTGCTGCCCCGTAATCATCTGCCACAGTCCATCCAGCGTCTGGACCGACACGTTCCATGTTTCCTTTATGGCGGAAACAAAGGCCCGCGGCAGGGATTGCGGCTTGCCGACCTCGGCTGCAAAAGACACGCCAATCTGGCCATGACGGCTGGCCCCGTCCCCCACGGCGCCGATATGGACCGGCAGCGTCTGTTCCGCGTCATTTCGGCGGACCGTAAGCGTGGTCCGGGCATCCGCCTGCCCGCTGACAAAGGACTGCAGATCGGCCACGTCACGTACACTGTGGTCACCCACACGCACGATCACGTCGCCCTTTTCCACCCCGGCATCGGCGGCGGCACCGCCAGGCACGACCTGGGCCACCTGATTAAGGATATGCGGCTGTCCCGACATGGCGAACAGGCCGGTAAACAGCACGATGGCCAGCAGGAAATTGAATACCGGCCCGGCCATGATCACGATGGCCCGGGACAGGACCGGCTTGTCATGGAACGTCCGTCCGGGCTGCCACGCTGCTTTCTGCTCCTCGGTCGCGTCTTCCGGCCCTTCGAATCCATGCGGGCGGACATATCCACCCAGCGGCACGGGGCACAGACGCCATTCCGTACCCACGCTGTCATGCCAGCGCAGGAGCGGACGGCCGAAACCGATCGAAAAAACCTCGACATGCACGCCACGCCAGCGCGCGGCAAGGTAGTGACCAAGTTCGTGAATGAAAACCAGCACCCCCAACACAAGGGAGAAAGCCAGAACGGTCCGGATCAGATCATGCATGAATGCTACGCTATCTCCCGATGGCCAGAAAGACCATCCAGAATCATGTCAGGCCGCGCGGGCAACCGTACGCTGGCGGGCAACACGGCGGGATTCGTTATCCCAGTGCAGCACTTCCTCCAGCGTATCCGCACGCTGTGGCCCGATGGATTGCATCACATCCTCGACGATCCGTGCAATATCAAGAAAGCCGATTTCGCGTTTCAGGAACGCTTCGACCGCAATTTCATTCGCCCCCGACAGGATGGCGGGCATCGCACCGCCCACCCGCAGGGATTCGCGCGCAAGCCGCAGCGCGGGGAAACGGACCTCATCCGGGGCCTCGAAATCAAGGCGCGCCAGCGTGGCCAGGTCCAGCCGCGGTGAATTGGTGGCCATGCGCGCAGGCCACGCCAGCGTATGGGCGATGGGAATGCGCATATCGGCAGAACCAAGCTGGGCCACGATGGAGCCATCGGTATACTGCACCATGCCATGCACCACGGATTGCGGATGCACGACAACACCCAGCTTGTCCTCGGTCACGTTGAACAGGCGCGCGGCCTCGATCAGTTCCAGCCCCTTGTTGAACATGGTGGCGGAATCGATGGTGATCTTCGCCCCCATGGTCCATGTGGGATGCTTCAGCGCGGCCTCCAGCGGGGCCTTTTCCATTTCCTCAAGGCTCGCCCTGCGGAACGGGCCACCCGAGGCGGTCAGGATGATCTGTTCAACCTCATCGGCCTGCTTGTCGGCCATGGACTGAAATACGGCGTTATGTTCGGAATCGACCGGCAGCAGGGTCGCCCCCGCATCCGCCACGGCCCGGAGCATGACATCACCGGCGCAGACCAGCGCTTCCTTGTTGGCGAGGGCTACGGACCCGCCGTTACGCACGGCGGCCAGCGTGGGTTCCAGGCCCGTGGCGCCGGTAATCGCCGCCATGGTCCAGTCCACCGGCAGGCCTGCGGCCTCGATCACGGCGGCACGGCCGCCCGCGGTCTCGACCCCGCTACCCGCCAGCAGGCGTTCCAGTTCCGGCAGCAGGCTTTCATCAGCGATCACCGCACGCTGCGCATTCAGTGCCCGGGCCTGTTCCGCCAGCGTCGTGACATTACGCCCGCCCACCAGGGCGCCGGTACGGAACTGGTCAGGTGCCTGCAGCAGCAGGTCCACCGTGGAACAGCCAATGCTGCCCGTGCTGCCCAGAACGGAAACTGTCTTCATTGTAACGTCATTCCCCAAAACTGTTCATGGCCGCAGCCATCGGCTCAGTGCAGACCCACATACCAGAAAGCAATGCCACCCGCCGCACCCAGCGACAGCAGCGCTGCCATGGGGGCCGCAACCAGCAGGCCATCAAAACGGTCCAGCAGCCCCCCGTGCCCGGGCAGGATGGCGCCCGAATCCTTGACCCCACGCGCGCGCTTTAGCGCGCTTTCCGCGAGATCCCCGACCTGCGCCGCCATGGCCACAAGGGCGCCGAACACGGCCCCGCGCCACACAGCGCCCGGCAACGCCCCGGGCAGCAGACCTGCTATCAGCATACCCCCAAGCACGGCACACCCCAGACCACCGATGGAACCTGACCATGTCTTGGCCGGTGAAATACGCGGCGCAAGCTTCGGACCGCCAAGCAGCCGCCCGGTCATGTAGGCACCGGTGTCACTCAGCGCCACGCAGGCGACAAGGAACAGGACAACCCCCGCCCCCGGTTCACTCATGTAACGCAGCCACAGCAGTGACAGCCCGGCACAGCCAATGGCCACCTGCCCCGCCCACAGGGCCGACCCCAGCACGATCGCCGCCGCCATGACCAGCAGCGCCCCGCCCCAGTGCCCCGCCAGCGCCGCAATCCCCATACAGGCCGCCCACGCCATGCAAAGCTGCCCGCGCCGCGTTTCCAGCCCGAAGCCGAACATGCGCGCCCATTCCATCGCCATGCCCGCCATGGCCAGCACGATCAGCGCGCCGTAAAGCAGGCCGCCATACCACACGCACAGCGCGACACACGGCACCAGCACGGCGGCCGACAGGACACGCGCGCGCAGATCCTTCCAGTTGCCTGATTTTCCTGCCGCGCCAGCAGGGACCGCCCTGCCCATGATTTCAGGCTGGTCTTGCACCGAATCGCCTTTCACGCCGTGAATAGATATCCAGCACGGTATCGAAATGCGTCGCGTCAAAATCCGGCCAGGGAATATCAAGGAAAACCAGTTCGGCATAAGCCGACTGCCATAAAAGGAAATTGGACAGGCGGCATTCCCCGCTTGTCCGTACCACCAGGTCGGGATCCGGCATGCCCGCCGTCAGCAGGGCACTGGCGAAAACGGTCTCATCAATCTGGTCAGGGCGCAGTTCACCCCGCGCAACGGCCTGTACCATGCGGGTTGCCGCCTGCACGATATCCGCCCGCCCGCCATAGGACAGCGCCAGCACCAGCACCAGCCGGGTATTGCCACGCGTCACATCTTCGGCGCGACGGGCTTCTTCCTGAATATCGCGGGGGAAACGTGCAAGATCACCAATGATCCGCAGCCGCACCCCTTCGCGCGACAGCTCGGCTACCTTGTGCCGCAGATAGTAGCGCAGCAGGCTGGTCAGGTCCGCGACCTCCCCCGGTGCGCGCCGCCAGTTTTCAGATGAGAATGCATACAGCGTCAGCCATCGCACCCCCCGTGCCGTAGCGGCGCGAACGGTCCGCTGCACGGCTTCCGCCCCCGCGCGATGTCCCGCCAGCAGCGGAAGGCCACGCATACTGGCCCAGCGGCCATTGCCATCCATGATGATGGCAACATGTTCCGGCAGGCACATATGGGCTGTGGCTGGATGATCTGACCCGGACAAGACCTGATCGCCCTCCTCAGTCACGCACACTATGGAGCACAGGGGTTACGGCATTCACGGATTGATCAGACCTGCTTGATCTCGCGTTCTTTTTCAACCAGCAGGTCATCAATGCGCTTGACGTACTGGTCGGTCAGCTTCTGGATCGCGTCCGACCATGTCTTGACATCGTCTTCGCTGATCTCGCTGCTCTTTTCCAGCTTCTTGGTCTGGTCCATACCGTCACGGCGCACGCCACGTACGGCGATCTTGCCATTTTCCGCATATTTACCCGCAGCCCGGGCCAGTTCGTTACGGCGTTCTGCCGTCAGCTGGGGAATGGGCACGCGCACGGTCTGCCCATCGGCCGCCGGGTTCAGGCCAAGTCCCGCATCACGGATGCCGCGTTCAACAGCACCCACCAGGGTCCGGTCCCATACCTGCACCGTCAGCATGCGCGCTTCCGGCACGGCGATGGAGCCAACCTGCGTCAGCGGCACTTCGCCGCCATAGGCTTCCACGCGCACGGGTTCCAGCAGCGCCGGATTGGCACGGCCTGAACGCAGGCCCGCGAAATCACGACGCAGGCTTTCAATGGCGCCGTCCATACGGCGGGTCAGATCCGCCAGCAAGGTTTTCTGATCGACAGACACTGTGGCCCTCCTTTTTTGATTCTTGATCCACCAGGCATGGCTGCGCCCGCGAACGGGCGACAGGGACAGCCCGGTGTCAGTCAGCCGCCACGATGGTGGTGAAACGCCCCTCGCCACGCATGACGCGGCTGAAGGGATCCTTCCCATGGATATTGAATACCACGATAGGCAGCCGGTTTTCACGCGCAAGACTGATCGCCGCCGCATCCATGACGTTCAGGTCATTGGCCAGCACGTCACGGTATGTCAGCGTGTCATAACGCTTCGCATCGGGCACCTTGCGCGGATCGGCGGAATAGACGCCATCAACCTGCGTGCCCTTGAACAGGGCGTTGCATTCCATTTCCGCCGCACGCAGCGCAGCCCCCGTATCGGTGGTGAAGAACGGGTTGCCGGTGCCCGCCGCGAAGATCACGACGCGCCCCTTTTCCATATGCCGCACGGCGCGGCGTCGGATATAGGGTTCAGCGATGGAAGACATGTGGATGGCGGTCATGACCCGCGTCGGCACGCCATGGCGTTCAAGCGAATTCTGCATGAGCAGGGCATTGATGACGGTCGCCAGCATACCGGCGTAATCGCCCTGTGCGCGGTCCATGCCGCGGGCTGCCGCCGCCACGCCACGGAAAATGTTGCCGCCGCCAATGACCAGGCAGACTTCGACCCCCGTCCGGGCCACGGCTGCAACGTCCGCCGCGATGGCGTCAACGGTCGCGGGATCGACCCCGTATGATCCACTGCCCATCAGGGCTTCCCCTGATACCTTCAGCAGGACACGCTTGTAGGAGGGAACGGGGAGTGTGTCGGACTGGGTCATTGGTCCTCGGCGCAGGTCAGGCAGACAGGGCTAGGGACGGGCAGGCCGCCCGGCCATGCCCTGTCATATAGAGGGATGCCCCCCCCCACAAGCCGATGTACCCCTCTTTTGAGGATTCAGGACGCATCATCCAGGCCGATCGCACGCAGGCGGGCGCGCTCCTCATCCCATCCCGCGCGTTCCTTCACATTCAGGAAAAGATGGCATTTACGCCCCAGCAGCCGCGTCAGTTCATGGCGCGCCTTTTCGCCAATCGCGCGAATCCGGCTGCCGCGTTCGCCAATCAGGATGGCCTTGTGCGAAGCCCGCGCCACATAGATCGTGACATCAATGCGCACCGACCCGTCAGGCCGTTCGGCAAAGCCTTCGGTTTCGGCTGTGGCGGCATAGGGCACTTCCTCATGCGTCTGCAGGAAGATCTGTTCGCGCACCAGTTCGGCTGCAAGCAGGCGGTCCGGCAGGTCGGTCAGGTCATCTTCCGGATACAGGTACGGCCCCACCGGCAGGTCGGCGGCCAGACGGTCCAGCAGGTCATCCACCCCTTCGCCCGAACGCGCGCTGACCATGAACACGTGTTCGACCGGCAGGATGGCGGACAGTTCCGCCGTCAGCGGCAGCAGGGCATCACGCTTCACCAGGTCGGTCTTGTTCAGCACCAGCCACAGCCTGCGCTTCTGCTGTGCAAGCCTGGTCGCAATCGCCCGCAGCGCATCCGTCATGCCCGCGCGCGCATCCACGATCAGCAGCGTGATGTCGGCATCTTCCGATCCCGTCCACGCGGCAGCAACCATGGCGCGGTCCAGCTTGCGCCGCGGCTGGAAGATACCCGGCGTATCCACCAGCAGGATCTGGGCATGGTCACGCATGAGGATGCCCAGCACCCTGAACCGCGTCGTCTGCGCCTTGGGGCTGACGATGGAAAGCTTGGTGCCCGCCATGCGGTTGAGCAGCGTGGACTTGCCCGCGTTGGGCGCGCCCACAATGGCCACGAAGCCACAGCGTGTCGTGTTGTCCTGATCGTGCCCGGTCATTGTCCCTGCCCCTTGCGGTCGGTGGAAGAAGTGGCCTGTCCGCCCGCGCCAAGCTGGCGCAGCAGGTCCGATGCGGCATCGCTTTCGGCCGCGCGCTTGCTGCCCGCGATCCCCTGCCCGGTTTTTCCCTGCGCGTCCACCGCAATGACGAAACGCGGCGCATGCGATGGCCCGTCGGCGGACACCACGCGGTACTGCGGCAGCGGCAGCCCCCGCCCCAACACCCATTCCTGCAACGCGGTCTTGGGGTCCTTGGGCGGACGTGCCTGGGCCACGATGGATTCATTCCACATCCGCCGCACGAAAGCGCGGGCAGGATCCAGCCCGCCATCCAGGTACATGGCCCCCAGTATGGCCTCGACCGCATCGGCCAGCACGTTGGCCATCTGGCGTACGCCCGCGCGGGCTTCGTGCTCGGCCACGTCCAGCGCCGACTGCAGGCCCATGACGTGGGCCACCTGCGCCAGCACGGTGCGGGAGACGAGATGCGCATGACGGGGACCAAGCGCACCCTCCTGCTCATCAGGGAAGCGTTCGAGCAGCCATTCGGCCATCAGCAGGCCCAGCACCCGGTCGCCTATGAACTCCAGCCGTTCATTGGACCCGGCCCCGCGCCTTGCCACGTTCTGGCGTGCGCGGCGGCCCCCATTGCGCTCATGCGCTGCGGAACGATGGGTCAGCGCGCGCAAAAGCA
The DNA here is from genome assembly GCF_043995075.1 of Komagataeibacter diospyri. Classification (NCBI taxonomy): domain Bacteria; kingdom Pseudomonadati; phylum Pseudomonadota; class Alphaproteobacteria; order Acetobacterales; family Acetobacteraceae; genus Komagataeibacter; species Komagataeibacter diospyri. Next base: position 3,150,824 of record NZ_CP171836.1, on the reverse strand, counting down.
GGTCGCCCCGCGTGAAATGATACCCCAGACACGCCTCCAGCCGGGTAATTTCCGCCGCAGGCACGCGTTCGGCCGTCATGGTCAGTGGATCCCCATGAACAGGCGGTTCCAGCGGATCTCGACCGGCCAGTACCAGACCTGCCAGAACGGATGGGCGTTATCGACGGACATGAAGATCCATTTGGCCTGTCCCACCAGGTTTTCCATCGGAACGAAGCCAAGGTCCTGCGGTTCATCGCCCATGAAGCGACTGTCGGCACTGTCATCACGATTGTCGCCCATGGCGAAGAAATAGCCCGGCGGCACGACGTATTCCGGGGTATCGTTCTTCCCCCCTTCATCCGTCAGTTTCAGGATGTCGTGGGCAACCGGGCCATGGCCACCACTACCGGGCAGGATTTCACGGTAACGCTCGCCATCCATATGGGTACGGTGTTCGTCTATCGCGGTGTATTCGCCTTCCGGCTCACGCGGGACCTGCTGCCCGTTCAGGAACAGCTTCCCTTCGCGCATCTGCACCGTGTCACCTGGCAGGCCGACGATCCGCTTGATGTAATCGATGGACGTGTCCTTGGTAAAACGGAACACCGCCACATCGCCACGATGCGGGGCGCTGCTGAAGATCCGCCCCTCGAACAGGTTGGGGGAACCGGGCAGCGCATAGCGCGAATAGCCATAGCTGTATTTGGCCACCCACACGTAATCCCCCACCTGCAGTGTCGGGATCATGGAACCGGACGGGATGTTGAATGGTTCGAACATTACCGTGCGCACGCTGATGGCCAGAATACCGGCAATCACGACGGTACGCACAAGGTCCAGCAGGCCACCGTCCCGACGCGCCGCGTCTGGTCCCGATGGGGAGGAAATCGTCTTGTTATCGTCCATTGGCATAATTATTCTTCAATCCGGATCTGGCATCGACCGGACAGGCAACGCCGGACGAATAACGTGCGGATCAAGCCCACGCACCCCTCCCCTGTCAAGCATTGCCCATACGGGCACGACAGGTGATCAGGGTCCGCTGGCCTTTTCCGCCATGATCATGACCTGTGCGAAGGCATAGGGGTGTTCATCGGTCATGGTCAGGAAAACCCGCGCCACATACCCATCAGGCACCAGCACGTCCAGACGCGCCAGCGCCCCGCCCGTCAGCCGCATGACCGGCTGGCCGGTCGGCAGGTTTTCAACCCCCATGTCACGATGGAACACACCTTGCGCGAAACCGGTGCCCAGCGCCTTGGCGCAGGCTTCCTTTGCCGCCCACCGCTTGGCGTAGGTTCCCAGCCGCGCCGTTCCCTGCCTGCGACCGGCTGCGGCGCGTTCGGTTACGGTAAAGACCCGCTGCTCGAACCGCGCGCCATGCTGCGCAAGGACGGTTTCGATCCGCCTTGCGTCACACAGGTCCGACCCGATACCGATCAGCATGACCTACCCCCTGGCCCGTTCAACCTGCACCACGCCACGCGCCGCGCGCAGCGCCACCATGATGGCGGTCAGGTGGCGGAGATCCCGGACCTCGATATCGGCAAGGATTTCCATGAATTCAAGCTGGCGGTTGACGATACGCAGGTTGACCAGCACGCCTTCATGCTTGGCGGCGATATTGGTCAGCGTCGCCAGCATGGCCGGTTCATTGGCCGTCACCACACTCAGCCGCCCGGTGTAATGCCCGGTGGCGTTGCGCGCGATCAGGTCGTAATCCCAGTCAAGGTCCATGAACCGTTCAGGAGTCGCGGCAAAGGTTTCCAGCGTCTGGCATCCCAGCGTGTGGACCGTAATCCCCTTGCCGGTGGACACGATACCCACGATCCGGTCACCGGGCAGCGGATGGCAGCACCCGGCGAAATGCACCGCCATGCCAGCGCCCACCCCCGCCAGCGCCATGCCCGCCGCAGGCTTGCGCCGCCCCGCGGCCCCACCGGGCGCGCCCGTGGGCGCGCGCATGGACAGCCCCGGCACCATGCGCGGCGCACGCGGCGCACGCCGCAGTTCGGGATAGGCAAGCTGCACGACCTCACGCGCGGACTGGTTGCCATTGCCCACCGCCACATACAGGTCGGGCACCGATTGCAGGCGCAGGTCCCTGAGCAGGCTGTCCAGCACCTTTTCCGATCCATCCACGCCTTCCTGCCGGAAGGCCTTGGCCAGCGCCACGCGGCCACTTTCCAGATGGGCCTCGCGCTGCTGCAGCGCCACATGGCGGCGAATACGCGCGCGTGCCTTGCCCGTGACGACAAAGCGTTCCCATGACGGCGAGGGCGTGCCCCCGCGCGCGGTCATGATCTCGACCTGATCCCCATTCTGCAATTCATGGCGCAACGGCATGAGACGGCCATTGATGCGCGCGCCAACGCAGCTGTCGCCCACCTGGCTGTGCACGGCATAGGCGAAATCGACCGGCGTCGCCCCACGTGGCAGCGAAATCAGCTGCCCCTTGGGCGTAAAGCAGAAAACCTGATCCTGATAGAGTTCAAGCTTGGTGTTCTCAAGAAACTCATCGGGAGCTGCCGAGTCCTCAAGGATATCGAGCAGGTCCTGCACCCAGCGCAGGCCGGAGACGACGCCCTTCGTCTCCTTGCCCGTCGCGGCATCGGGCAGCTGTTTGTACAGCCAGTGCGACGCAACACCGTTTTCGGCGACGTCGTGCATTTCCGGCGTGCGGATCTGGACCTCGATCTTCTGGTTGCGCGGATGGCGCAGGGTCACACCGGTATGCAGGCTCTGGTAACCGTTGGCCTTGGGGGTGGAGATATAGTCCTTGAACCGCCCGGCAATGACCGGATAGGCCGCATGCACCGCGCCAAGGGCCACGTAACAGGCTTCCCGCGTCGGCACCATGATACGGAATGCCATGATGTCGGACAGCTGTTCAAACGCGACATTGCGCCGCTGCATCTTTTCCCAGATGGAATAGGGCGTCTTTTCACGCCCCGTCACTTCCACGCCCTCAAGTCCGGCCTGCGCGCACAGGGCCTGAAGTTCGCGACGGATTTCCTCGATTACATCAGCACCCTGCCCGCGCAGGTAATTCAGGCGCGCGCGGATGGTCGCCATCGCTTCCGGCTCAAGCGCCGCGAACGACAGGTTCTGCAGTTCCACCTTCACCTTGTCCATGCCGATACGGCCGGCAAGGGGGGCGTAGATTTCCATAGTCTCGCGCGCGATGCGCTGGCGTCGGTCCAGACGCTGGACATAATGCAGCGTGCGCATGTTGTGCAGGCGATCGGCCAGCTTGACCAGCAGCACACGGATGTCGCGCGACATGGCCAGCACCAGCTTGCGGAAGTTTTCCGCCTGCTTGGTACGGTCCGACTGCAGTTCCAGCCGTGTCAGCTTGGTGACGCCATCCACCAGTTCGGCAACGGTGTTGCCGAATTCGCTGCGCAACTGCTGCTGGGTGACACCCGTATCCTCGATCGTATCATGCAGCAGCGCCGTGATGATCGAGGCGGTATCAAGGTGAAAGCCCGCCAGTATGTTGGCGACAGCCAGCGGATGGGTAATGTAGGGATCACCGTTGTCGCGCGCCTGCCCTGCATGGGCGGCCAGCGCCACATCAAATGCGCGGCGGATCAGGTCCGTATCGGCGCCGGGATCATACGCCAGAACGCGACGGATCAGGCCATCGCATGAAACCACGCGTTCCCCTTCCCCCCGCGTGGCGGGAAGGGCGGCAGCGCCTGCCGTCACTCCGCCCGTGACAGGCACGGGCATGGAGGAAGATGTCGTTTCCGATCTGACCGGGTCAGTCACCTTCCACCCCTTCGTCAGATGTTACCGACCCCGTCCACTCAGGGCCGCCTCGACCGAGGCCTCAAGTTCTTCAGCCGACATGCCGCTGCTGGAATTGCGTGCCTCTTCCTCGGCCGAGACATCCTGCAGGCCGAAGATGTTCTGTTCGGTCGGGATCAGGTCGACCACTTCCTCATCGGCAGGCTCGGGTTCCGGCGCGCGGGCCAGCGAGCGGATGAGGTCGCTGCGGATCTGGTCCAGACCCACGGTCTGGTCCGCGATCTCACGCAGGGCAACAACGGGGTTCTTGTCGTTGTCGCGGTCAATCGTCATTTCCTCGCCGCGCGACAGGGCGCGTGCACGCTGGGCCGCCAGCAGCACCAGTTCAAAACGATTGGGAACCCGCTCAACGCAGTCCTCGACAGTGACGCGTGCCATCAGGCCTGAACTCCGGTTATTAATTGGTTGTGTTGATCAGAATTTACCTTACTACCCCCACCCCTGTCCTGATGCAAGCATTCACTCGGCGCGCGCGGGCATGACCGTGATCTCCTGCCCCGCGATACCGGGCAGGAAAGTATCGATCCCCCGCCCCGTCACCGGGTCGCGCCAATCCGGCATGACATCACGCAGCGGCAGCAGCACGAAGGCTCGCCCGGTCGCGCGTGGGTGTGGCACGACGGGATCGGGGCTGGCGCGCACAAGGCCGCCCATGGTGATGATGTCAAGGTCAAGCGGGCGGGCGGCATTGGCCACCGTGCGCCTGCGTCCGGCCGCAGCCTCGATTTCATGCAGGCGCGCCAGCAGCCATGCCGGGCCTACCTGCCCCGACAGCCGCACGACTCCGTTTACATAAGGCGGCTGGCCCGAAGGGGGCACCGGCGCGCTTTCATACCAGCGCGAAACCGCCACCACCGACAGGCCGGGCAGGCATGCAAGCTGGCCCACCGCCCAGAGGCAGGTCTCAGCCGCAGTTTCACCACTTTCACGTGGCAGGTTGGCACCCACAGCAATTGTTATATCGCCAGAACTGGAGGCAGATTGCAGCATTGTCATGTGAAAACAGTGTCCCGGACGGTTGCTGTCGGTTAGTAATCCCCGCATAGGGAACTTCCGGAATGGATCCAGCTTCTATGTATGCAGGGTTCATTTCTGCCAGACAACTTTCACTGCGCGGCAGAATACATGCAACGCAAATTTTAACACGGCTGTGACGTATTCACTTTTTTTGTTTCAGGGACAGACCATAAATGTTTTTTCAATCTCAGGAGCGGCTTTGTCTTTTTATAGACGGCACCAGTCTGTACTCCGCATCCCGCAATCTTGGATTTGAGGTCGATTACCGCAAGCTGCTGCAGTTTTTCCGTTCCAAGTCGAATGTACTGCGTGCCTATTATTATTCCGCCGTCCTGGACACCGAGGAATATTCACCCCTCAAACCGCTGACCGACTGGCTTGTCTATAACGGCTACTCACTCGTCACAAAGAACGCGCGTGAGTTCATCGACCATAACGGCCGCCGCCGCGTGCGGGGCAACATGGATGTGGAACTGGCGGTGGACATGATGGAAATGGCCCCGCACATAGATCATGCCGTCCTGTTCAGCGGGGATTCGGATTTCCGTCGCCTGCTGGAATCCATGCAGCGTCAGGGCGTGCGCACCACCGTGGTCGGGTCGATCAAGACTTCGCCGCCACTGATTGGCGACGAACTGCGCCGTCAGGCGGACCAGTTCATTGAACTGGCGGATATCGCGACCCACTTCATGCGCCGCCATATCGAAAACCGCCCCCCCCGCAATGCCGTCCCCCCGGTACGCCATCCCGCTGACCAGATGAGCGAACACGACGAGGACTGAGACAGACCGCACCCCGCCCGCCACAGACTGCCGGGCGGGGTTTTTCGTGGGATCAGCCGTCCAGTTGCAATGCCGTGCGCGTACGTTCGCGCACCTGCGCGCACAGGGCCGCGTCCTGCCCCAGCTTGGTGCCATAGGACGGGATCATTTCACGCAGGCGGGATTCCCACTGCGGCAGGCGATCGCCAAAGCAGCGCTGCAGCACCGTCAGCATGATTGGCGCCGCCGTGGATGCGCCCGGTGATGCCCCCAGCAGGCCCGCGATCGACCCGCCAGCCCCGGTCACCACTTCGGTGCCGAACTGCAGCACGCCGCCACGCCTGGCATCCTTCTTGATCACCTGCACGCGCTGGCCTGCGGTAATCAGTTCCCAGTCCTCCTTGCGTGCGGTGGGGACGAAGTCACGCAGCGCCTTCAGGCGATCCTCGCTGGACTGCATGACCTGCTGGATCAGGTATTTTGTCAGCGGCATGTTGTCGCGCGCCACCGCCATCATCGCCCCGATATTGTCCATACGGATGGAGCGCGGCAGGTCCAGCCACGACCCCTGCTTGAGGAACTTGGTCGAAAACCCGGCATACGGACCGAACAGCAGGCCACGCTGCCCGTCAATCACGCGCGTATCCAGATGCGGCACCGACATGGGCGGCGCGCCGACCGATGCCTTGCCATATACCTTGGCATGATGCTGCTGGACCACATCGGGGTTGGTGCAGCGCAGGAACTGGCCGCTGACCGGGAAACCGCCAATGCCACGGGCTTCGGGTATGCCGCTTTTCTGCAACAGGTGCAGCGCGCCGCCGCCTGCGCCGATGAACACGAATTTCGCGCGCACCTTGCGCTCGCCCCCGCCATGCACGGCACGAACGGAAACATCCCACCCGTTGCTGCCTGCGGGCTTGAGGTCTTCCACTTCATGCGCGAGGTTGAGATCAAAGCCCGGCTTGCCCCGCAGCAGGTCGATCAGACGATGGGTCAGCGCGCCGAAATTCACGTCCGTGCCCGCCGGGTGCCAGGTGGCGGCCAGCTGCTGGCCGGACTTGCGGTCCTGCATGACCAGCGGCATCCACTGGCGCATCTGCCCTTCATCGGTTGACAGCGACATGCCGGCAAACAGCGGGTGTTCCTGCAGCGCCGCATGCCGCCTGCGCAGGAAATCCACGTTTTCAGGCCCCCAGACGAAGCTCATATGCGGGATGGGATTAAGGAAGTCGCGTGGTGAGGCGATCTGTCCCGTTTCCACCAGATAGGACCAGAACTGGCGTGAAACCTGAAACGCCTCGTTAACGTTCACGGCCTTGGAAATATCCACCGTCCCGTCAGGGCGCAGCGGCGTGTAATTCAGTTCGCACAGGGCGGAATGGCCGGTGCCGGCATTGTTCCAGCCATTGGAACTTTCCAGCGCCACGTCATCCAGCCGCCCGAACAGGGCAATGGACAGGCCCGGCTCAAGCTGGCGCAGCAGCGCGCCCAGCGTTGCACTCATGATTCCGCCGCCAATCAGGACCACATCATAGGTGGAAGCGGCAGAGGAGGGATTCGAGGTCATGGCATTCTCCGGATCGGCATCGGAAACCCGCTGCGTGGCTGTTCATCGGCTGGACCGGGCAGCCACCCGGCGGCGCGGGGAACCCGGCCTGATTGCACGTTCATGTCAGTCACCGGCACACGGGGCATGACCCCACGCCGGGTAGTCGTCAGCCCTTTCCTTGCCACCATGTGCGCCATGGCGGGGCATCATCTCTGCGCGAGGACGGCAACCCGCGCCACCACGCCAGGGACCGGACGCCGCGGTTCACACCGTGCCTGCCGCCGGAAAACGCCACCCGCCAGCATGGACAACATCGCGCGAGCGGGCCGCCCCTCCTTACACGCATCATACGGGACCGTCATCCGCATTGATCCATGCTGGCCGTCGGATTCCCGCCATAACCCTGCTGAATCATGACCGCCGCCACCATGCATGACAGCACGCGCACCGGCACGGGATCGGCGCGACTGGTCAGGATGACGGGCACGCGCATGCCCATGACAATACCCGCCGCCCGCGCCTGACCGATAAAGGTCATCTGCTTGGCAAGGATATTTCCGGCCTCAAGGTCGGGCACCACCAGTATGTCTGCCTGTCCCGCCACGGGGGAGACCACGCCCTTGCAACGCGCGGCCTCGGGGCTGACAGCGTTGTCCAGCGCCAGCGGGCCATCCAGTACCGCGCCTGTAATCTGGCCGCGTTCGGCCATCTTGCACAATATGGCCGCATCCAGCGTGGAGGGCAGGTCGGGATTGACCATCTCCACCGCTGACAGGACCGCAACCTTCGGCCGGGCCATGCCCAGCATGTGGCCAAGGTCGATGCTGTTCTGGACGATATCGCGCCGGGCCTCGAGATCGGGGGCGATGTTCACCGCCCCGTCCGTCACCAGCAGCACGCGCGGGGCCTGTGGCGCATCAAGGACATAGACGTGGCTCATGCGCCGGGTCGTGCGCAGGCCACCTTCATGGTGGCCCAGTTCATGCAGGAAGATGCGCGAATGCAGCGATCCCTTCATCAGGGCAGCAACCGTCCCCTCACGCGCCATGCGCACGCCTTCGCGCGCGGCGTCACCATCGGTGGGCACGTCAACATTGCGGCAACCGGACAGCGTGACGCCTGCATCCTTCGCCATCTGGCCAATCCGGTCGGCAGGGCCGATCAGCACTGGCGTGGCCAGACCCGCATGCGCGACCTCTGATGCCGCCTGCAACGCGGGCACGCTGCAGGGATAAACCACGCCCAGCGCCATGGGCGGACGCCCGGCCAGGGTGCGTGCAAGATCGTTAAAAAAATGCAGGCTGCGCATCATGTCTCCTTCCCGTGGCGGACAGGCCATGCGCACCTGATGCCACAGGACCCTGCCCTCCCCCGCCATCATCTTTGTGCGAGGCATGGCCGCCGCGCGTCATCGGGGCGTGACGCCATGCATGCCATCGCCCACCTTATGCACCGGCCCACGGGCCATCACGAAACAAGCAAGGAGAACCCGCATGTCCACCGCTCCGCTGATCGGTTTTGTCGGATTTGGGGCCATGGCGTCCCGCATGGGGGCCAATCTGGTCAAGGCTGGCTACCGGATCGTGGCTTACACCCCATCGGGCAAGGGGGGCGACGGCAGCACCCGGTTCCTGCCCACCCCACGCGCGCTGGCGCAGGAAGCCGATATCGTCATTGCCTGCGTGCCGGATGACGACGCACTGGACAAATCCATGAACGGTCCCAACGGCGTACTGGCGGGCATGAAGTCCGGCGGCCTGCTGCTCAACACCAGCACGGTTGCACCCGAAACATCCGTAGCTCTGGCGCAGGTGGGCCACGCGCGTGGCATTACCGTCATTGACGCCCCCGTGGCCGGCAGCACGCCAGAGGCGGAGTCGGGTAACCTTATCGTGCTGGCCGGTGGCACGGCCGCCGATATCAGCCGCGCGCAGGGTATTTTTGACGCCATTGGCCGCCTGACCATCCATGCCGGGCCTGCAGGCAGCGGGTCGAAGCTGAAACTGGTCATCAACGGCATCATGGGCGCGACCCTTGCGATCGTGGCGGAAGGCGTCACTTACGGGCTGGCATCCGGGCTGGACCGGGACATGCTGTTTGACGCGCTGGATGAGGTGCCGGTGATCTCACCCCACCACAAGCGCAAACTGAAGGCGGCGAAGGCTGGCGATTTCAGCCCCCAGTTCCCCGCCCGCCTGATGCAGAAGGACATGCGCCTGCTCATGACCGACGCGGCGCGCCAGACCGCGCCCCTGCCCGCCATGGCCGCTGCAACCCAGAGCCTGTCGCTGACCCGCCGCCGCCACCCGGACGAGGATTATTCCGCCCTGTTCGCCGTCATGGAAAGCATGGTGGCCAATACTCCATAATCCTTTGAAAATTAATAAAAATTTTTGGTGAAGCTTTTTTTCAGGAAGCTTCGAAGAACGCCGCCTTTCTGAAACAGGGCGGCACCCAAAAACTTCTGTTATTTTCGCCTGTGGATTGTCCCTAGACCCGCCCGCGCAGCAGCGCACCCATGACCGCCAGTCGGTCGCCCATGCCACGGGGGGATGCATCCGCATCGTTCCCCACATGCCCGCGCATGTCCCGCAAACCAAGGACAGCAGGCAGTCCCGTGGCAAGGGCCGCGCGTGGCAGGCGCGGTCCCTCACGCACCATGTCCAGCCATTCGCGTCCCTGCTGGCGCAACCCGTCGCGCAGGGTGGCGATCTGGGTGGGCGTGGCCTGCCCGGTGCGCAGGCCGTCGCGTGTCAGGCCAACCGCCGCCAGTGCATCCTCGGGTAACGGGCATCGCCCCGCGCGCAGCACGACAGGCAGGTAACGCACCAGTGCGCCCGCACCATAAATCCCGCCCATAAGGCGTATGCGCGCCAGCAGTGTGGGGTCGGTAAAGCCCGCCGCCTGCGCCATGGCGACCTGCACGCCACCCGCGCCATCCAGCATGGACGCCTGCCATGCCGCCCCGTCGGGCAGGCCATCGAGTTCACATTCGCGTGCCATGATGATGCCCTCCAGCGTCTCGCGCCGCACCATGCCGCGCCCCAGCAGCTCCAGCAGCGCCACCGCCGTATCGTGGCGCTGCGCATTGCCGCTTTCCAGCACGTCGCGCCACCACTGCAGCCGGATCAGCCCCGCCATCGGGCCTGCAACCGCCCATGACGCGGGTGTCGCCACCGCCCGCGTACATTCATGGTTGAAGGCGATCAGCACCATCGCCGCCATGCGCGCGGCGGGGGGGACGAACAGCGCACAGAAAAAGCGGTCAGGGTCGATACGACGCGCCTCATGCAGGAATGAGGCCCCTGTGCCCGCCGGCTGGCATGCATCCATCTGCCCCGTCATGGCGTTTGGTCCGGAAGGCGTGGCGCGGGGGTGTTCATGTGACCGTCACTTGACGCACCCGCTCCGCACCCATAGCAATCTTGGTATGGCGGCTTCATGCCGCTCCTTGCAATTCCCAGGAGAATGTTCATGGCTTTCGAATTGCCGTCCCTTCCCTTCGCCTACAATGCCCTTGCCAACCGTGGCATGTGCCAGGAAACGCTGGAACTGCATCATGACAAGCACCATCAGGCCTATGTGACGGCGCTGAACGGATTTGTCGAATCCAAGCCGGAACTGCAGGGCAAGTCGCTTGAGGAAATCATCCTCATGGTCAAGGGCAAGCCTGACCTGGCGCCCGTGTTCAACAATGCGGGACAGCATTGGAACCACATCCTGTTCTGGCAGAACCTTGCCCCCAAGGGCGGCGAGATCCCCTCGTCCCTGTCCAAGAAGCTGGTCGAGGACTTCGGCACCATTGAAAAGTTCAAGGCCGATTTCAAGGCAGCCGCCGCATCGCAGTTCGGCTCGGGCTGGGCATGGCTGGTGCTGGCATCCGACGGCAAGCTGAAGGTGACCAAGACCGCCAACGGCTCCAACCCGCTGGCCGAAGGCCAGGGCAAGGTGCTGCTGGGTCTGGATGTATGGGAACACTCCTACTACCTCGACTTCCGCAACCGCCGTCCCGACTACATCACCAACTACCTGGACAAGCTGGCCAACTACGAGTTCGCCGAGGCGCAGCTTCAGTCCGCCTGATTGCCTGATTTCAGGTAACAGACCGAAAAACCCGGCCTTGCGCCGGGTTTTTTGCGTAACGGGTCACGATGCTTCCTTCACGCCCCCGAATGTGCCCGCCCGCCCAATGCCCGCAGCGGGGTGCCGCGCATCAGTTCCACCTCGATCTGTTCCAGCGTCATGCCACGCGTTTCGGGCACGCGCAGCGCCACCATGACCATGAACACCGCGTTCAGCCCGGCATACCCCCACAGCACCCCGTTCGCACCCACGATTTCCAGCCCGGTCAGGAACGTGGCGCTGACCAGCATGTTGGCGATCCAGTTGGCGCAGGTGGAACACGCCATGCCGAACTCACGCCCGCGCAGCGGCAGGATTTCGGCACAGAGCAGCCAGGTCAGCGGTCCCGCCGCGAATGCGAACGCTGCCACGAACACCAGCATGCACACCCCCATAAGCAGCCGCATACCCGGCATGGGGGGCATGCCATGCGCCACCATGGCCGCCTGCCCTGCCATGGCCAGTGCCATGACGGCAAAACCGCCGATCAGCATGGGCCTGCGTCCGATCCGGTCCACGCAGGTCGTGGCGATACAGGTGGACAGCAGGTTGATGAACCCGATCCCGACCGGTCCCCAGACCTGCACATAATGGCCATACCCCACCAGACCGATGATGTAGGGAGCGTAGTACAGCACTGCGTTGATGCCCGAAAACTGCTGCGCCACCTGCAGTCCCACCGCCAGCCACATGGCCCGGCGGCAGTTCGGGTCCTTCATGAAACTGCCGATCCCGTCACGGCGCGCGGCCAGCCGGGCCATGATGGCGTTGCGTTCGGCCATGACCAGCCGGGGCAGGCCACGCAGTTCGATCAGTACGCGGCGCGCGTCCCGCTCACGCCCCTGCGCCAGCAGCCAGCGCGGGCTGGGCGGCAGGAACAGCACCCCCATCATGAACACCAGCCCCGGAAAGCCCACGACGCCCAGCATCCACCGCCATCCACCGAAATAGGAAAACAGCCCGTCGGACACGAACGCCGCCAGCAATCCGCATGAGATCATGAGCTGATAGCCCAGTATCATCGCGCCCCGGCGCCCGGAATCGGCGATTTCAGCAATATAAAGCGGTGTGGTGAACGTGGTCGCCCCGGTCGCCAGCCCCAGCATCAGCCGGGCCAGCATGAGCGTGCGGTAGGATGTGGATTCGGCACATAACAGGGGACCGATCACGAACAGGCCCGCCGTCAGCACCAGCGTGCGCTTCCGTCCGCAGCGATGCGACAGCCATGCCGCCCCCAGCACGCCAATCGCGGCACCCAGCAGCATGATGCCCACCATGGATTCGCGCTGGAAATCCGACAGGATGAATTCCTGCGAGATCAGGTCCAGCGCACCGGACATGACACCCGTATCCAGCCCGAACAGGATGCCCGACAGCGCCGCAAGACCACCGATCAACCCCGCACGTCCCCGCAGGACCGGCCCATGCCGGATGGTGGGGCCAGTTTCTGCGTTGCCGGGCTGCCTGTGCATCATGCCTGCTCCTGATGTTACAGTAAGCAACGGCACAATGCGGGGGAAGTTCACCCCCGCCTGCAGTCAGGCGGGGAAAAGGGCGTCAGCCGTTCTTTGCGGGCTTGTCCGGGGTGGCATCATTCGCAGGAGTGCCCGCGCTGGTAATGACCGAACCGATGGTGTCACGCAGCACGTTCACGCGCACGCCGGGTGCGATCTCGACCTCGACCTCGTTCGATTCCGCCTGGACTTTCTGCACCACGCCGATGATGCCGCCCGCCGTCAGCACCCGGTCACCCCGACGCAGGCCCGCAAGCTGGTTGCGCAGCTGCTTCTGCTTGACCTGCTGTGGGCGAATCAGCAGGAAATAGAAAATGGCAAACATGGCCACGTACGGCAGCACGGCCATGATGCCGTCGCCACTCAGCAGGCCGCCGCCAGCCGACTGGGCATGGGCGGGAGTGGTCAGCAAATCATTGATAATGGAAGGCATTATGATCTTTCCGGCATAATGAAGGATTGAACGGGTTGCGACTTTGTCATGCGGACCATAGTTTTCGCCTGTTTCCCGTCAAGGCGTTCGCCTGTCCTGTTCGGCCAACGCGCTCCGGATCACCTGGTGGCATACGCTACCGCACACAGTCATGCTGGAATCAGGAACGACGATGGACAGCACTTCCCTCCCCCTTCTCGAACGTATCGCCGCCGCCCTTGAACGGCTGTCACCGCCCGCCCCCTCGCTTGCCGGACTGGATCAGGCGGATGCCTTCATCTGGCATCCCGGCCTTGGCCGCCTGACGGCCGTGCCCCATGTCGCCCATGTGGACATGGCCCTGCTGCAGGGCATCGACCGCCAGCGGCAGATGCTGCTGGACAACACGCTGCATTTTGCAAGCGGCCTGCCGGCCAACAACGCCATGCTGTGGGGCGCGCGCGGCATGGGCAAGTCATCGCTGGTCAAGGCGGCCCACGCGCAGGCAAATCTGGTTGATGGCAGGCCCGCGGCGCCGGGCAAGGGGCGACTGGTACTGGTTGAAATCCAGCGCGAGGACCTGTCCACCCTGCCTGACCTGCTGGCGCTGCTGCGTGAAAGCCCGCGCCGCTTCATCGTCTTCTGCGATGACCTGTCGTTCGAGCGTGAGGACGCGGATTACAAGGCCCTGAAATCGGTGCTGGATGGCGGGATCGCCGGGCGACCACAGAACGTGCTGTTCTACGCCACGTCCAACCGCCGCCACCTGATGCCGCGTGAAATGATCGAGAACGAAAGTTCAACGGCCATCAACACGGCCGAAGCAACGGAGGAAAAGGTCTCGCTGTCCGACCGTTTCGGCCTGTGGATCGGTTTTCACAACTGCGCGCAGGATACCTTCATGGACATGGTCCGCGCCTATGCCAGGGAACGCAGCCTGCCGATCACGGATGCGGACCTGACCCGGCGGGCCAATGCGTGGTCGCTATCGCGCGGTGGCCGGTCGGGACGTGTGGCGTTCCAGTTCATTGAAGACCTGAGCGCGGAACTTTCGGCCCGAGCATGATCCATAACATGGATTGATCCATATCCAGCCTGCCATGGTGGCGTTACCATCAACATCCATGGCAGCAGCGAGGGAAACCGTCGGGGCATGGCGCCACAATACATTACAAAACATTATGGCGCTGAACCATTTGCCCTGAGAGTAAAAAACATTCTTAATATCGCCATGGCGGCACGATACGGTCGAACATGCATCACCTTCCGGCATGTGACCGGCATCCTGTTCCATGGCACATCCGGCTGCCATGCCCTGTTAACAGTCAAGAGAGACAATGGATCAGTCGTTATCGCCTGACAGCATGCAGTCCTCCGCCCCGGTCACCGGGCGGGATCTGCGCCGAATTCGTGCCAACCCCGATTTCTGGTACCCCGTCGCCTGGTCGCGGGAGCTGAAGCCAGGCAAAACCATAGGCACCCGCTATGCCGGGCAGCCCATTGCCCTCGTCCGCCCCAGGGAAGGCGGAAGCGTATTCGCGCTGGAAGACCGCTGCGCCCACCGTCAGGTCCCGCTGAGCAAGGGCACGGTCAAGGGCGAATCGGTCCAGTGCTGCTATCACGGCTGGGCCTATGGCCGGTCGGGCCGCTGCATTGACGTGCCGTATCTGGGCAAGGGCAAGCTGCCCAATGGCGTGCGCACCTATCCCGTGCGCGAGGTCGATGGCCTGATCTTTGTCTTCCCCGGCGATCCTGCCAAGGCGGAGACAACACCTTTTCCCCGTCTGGCGGAAGTAGCCAATCCGGCCTACAAGACCCGCCGCTTCGGCCAGCTTGTGCATTGCCACTACAGCTTCATGCACGAGAACCTGATGGACATGAACCACCAGTTCATGCACATGAAGCAGATGGGCCAGATGAAGCCCCGCTTCCTGGGCCAGGAACGTGGCCCCGGACTGGTGGAAGCGCGCTACAGCTTCGCGCGAACCGGCGGCAAGCAGCCGATTGGCGAGGCGCTGATCTTTGGCCAGAAGCGCGACAACAGCGAAAAATTCGCCCATCGCGACGTCATGACCATCCGCACGACCTACCCCTACCAGACGCTTCATATCCAGACGGGTGACAACGCGCCGGTCATGGACCTGTGGATCGCGTACGTGCCACAGGACGAAGCGGAACTGACCAACCGGGTGTTCGGGCTGCTGTCGATCAAGCGGCCGGGCATTCCGGGCATACTGGACCTGGCATGGCCGTTCCTGACCGCGTTTACCGAACGGATTTTCCGTGAAGACCGCGAGATCGTGGAACTGGAACAGAATGCCTGGTACGAACAGGGCGGCGACCGTAACCAGGAAATCTTCCCGGTCATCTGCAACCTGCGCGAACTGCTGGTGGAATGTGGGCTACCGGCCGGGCAGGACGCCCCGCCACCGGTTGCCAGGGGTGCCTCGCCCGCATGAGCGTGCAGGGATTACATGGTTCAGGCACCCTACTGGATGCCGGGGAATACCGCCTGCGTGAAGTCCGCACGTCTGATGCAGCCACCATGCACAGGCTGATCAATGACTGGAGCGTGGTGCGGATGCTCAGCCGCGTTCCATTCCCCTACTCGCTGGCCCTGACTGAAGAGTGGATTGCCGCCACCATCGAACAGTCCCAGCGCGGGGAAGCCTATCATTTCGCCATTACATGCCCCGGGTCCGATCAGCCTGATTCGCTGATCGGATGCATCGGCCTGCGCATCAACAGTGCCGACCGGTCATGTTCGCTGGGGTACTGGGTGGGACGGGCGCACTGGAACCGCAAGGTCGCCAGCACCACGGCGGGCCGACTGGCGCGCTGGGCGCTGGCCAACCTGCCGGTAGACCGCCTGACGGCATCCGCGGCGCACGACAACCATGCCTCCGTTGCGGTGCTGAAGCGGATCGGCTTTCGGGAAAACGGGACGGGATCTCAGGAATTCGTCTCACGCGGGGGGGAATATCCCGTCCGTCTGTTCGAAGCACGCCATGCCGACCTGTCGGGAGAGGCAATGGCCGAAGAAATGGCGCAGGCTGCGGACACGACCCGCAAGGTCGTGCTGGTCGCGGCCGTGGCCCTGGTGGATTCGGATGCCCGCGTGCTGCTGGCCCGCAGGCCCGAAGGCAAGTCCATGGCGGGCCTGTGGGAATTTCCCGGCGGCAAGGTCGAAGCCGGGGAAACACCGGAAGAGGCCCTGATCCGGGAACTGGATGAGGAACTGGGGCTGGACGTTGCACGCTCCTGCCTTGCGCCGTTTACCTTCGTTTCCCATGATTACGGGCATTTTCACCTGCTCATGCCCGTTTATGTCTGCCATCGGTGGAAAAACACTCCCACCGCGCGCGAAGGGCAGACCCTGAAATGGGTGGCAGCCCATGACCTGCGGGATTATCCCATGCCTGATGCCGACCGCCCCCTGATCCCGCTGCTGCAGGATCTGCTGTAAGGGACGGCTTGGAAAAGCCTGCAGATCATAAAAGAAGTTTCTGAAGAAGCTTTTTTCAGAAAGCTTCAAGGAATGCTGCCTTTTAAAAAAGGCAGCACCTAAAAATTTTTATTTATCAACAATCTCTTTTCAAGACTGTCCCTGACGGCGCGATCAGTCCGGCCCCAGCGTCATGCCATGCAGGGCATCGAATTCGGTGGCCGGAAACGCAACAGGTTCCTGCCCCGGCACATCGACACGCAGGCTGAACAGGCTGCCCGCCTGTGGCATCCGTGCCAGACATTCGGGCGGTGTGTTCCTGCGCGCCGTGGTGATATAGGCCGTGCGAAGGTCTGGACCACCAAAGGCAACCTTGGTCACGTTCAGCGCCCCCGGCACGGGAATGGATGGCAGGGCCGTGCCATCGGGCAGAAACCGTGCGATCCGCCCCCCATTCCACACACCGACCCACAACGTGCCCGCGCTATCGACAACCACGCCATCGGGATAGCCGTCACTGACGCGTGCAAATACACGCCGGTTCGACAGGCTGCCATCATCGGCCAGATCGAACACGTAGATGATCCCGGCGGGAGAATGGTTATGGTACAGCTGCCGCCCATCAGGCGAAATACCGGGGCCGTTGGTGACGACATATCCCTCATCATGGCGCCGGACATCCAGCCCACCCGCCCTGCGAATCACGGAATACAGCGCGCCGCTGGGAGTGCTTTCGCCATCATCCATGGTGCCGAACCACAGACGCCCCTTCGAATCGACACAGCCATCATTGATCCGGTTACCCGGCAGGCCGGGTTCGACCGCGACTTCCCTGCGAAATTCCCCACTGGTCGGATTCAGGCTGTACAACCCGTCCTTCAGTCCGCACATCAGCGTGCCATCACTGACCGGGGTCACAAAACCGGGGCGCAACGGTGTAGGCCATGACGCGCGTGCACCACTGCCGGGGTGAAAGCGGTGAATGGCCTGACCGACAATATCGACAAAATAAAGCGCCTGTTCACGTACGGACCATACGGGGCCTTCACCCAGTTCCGCCCGGATGTCCCATACGCACTGCGGTTGTGGCATTACTGCCGTATTCATGGCTTCTCCTTCCGGTAAGGGAACTGTCGTTATAGGGTGGCGGCAAACGGCTTCCATCCGCAACCTGTTGGACACACGCATCATGAACCCCACCGCCTGCCTGCTGGTCATAGGCAACGAGATCCTGTCCGGTCGCACACAGGACGTGAACGTGCAGTATATTGCCCACCGCCTGTCAGAAACCGGCATTACATTGAACGAGGTCCGGATCATACCTGACATCCGCGCCGTCATCGTGCGCAACGTGACCGAAGCCCGCGCCGCCTATGACAATGTCTTTACCACCGGTGGCATCGGCCCGACGCATGACGATATCACCTCCGCCTGCGTCGCGGAATCGTTTGGCGTGCCCTGGGTCCACCATCCCGAGACGTTCCGACTGCTTGAAGCCCATTTCACACCCGCCGATTTCAACGCCGCCCGCCAACGCATGGCCACGATGCCGCAGGGGGCAGTGCCCATCCGCAATTCTGTTTCGGTGGCTCCCGGCTTCACCATGGGCAATGTCCATGTCATGGCGGGCGTGCCGCGCATCATGCGCGCGATGTTTGAGGAAGTGCTGCCCACCCTGCCCCATGGCACGCCGGTCACATCAGAAGCATGGCATGCCAACGGCCTGTATGAAGGCAGTCTGGCCGCGGGCCTGGAAACGATACAGCAACGTTATCCCGACATCGACATCGGGTCCTATCCCTACCGCCTTGATGAAAGCAGCCGGGGCGTGTGTCTGTTATGCAAGGGAACGGACGCAGACGGCGTAAAGGCTGCATCTAGCGCCGTGCGTGACCTGATCAAGCAACTGGGCTTTACCCCGCAGGCGGGTGAGCCGCCGAAAGCCTGAGGCCTGCCATGCCGCGTCCCGCACATCACAACAGGGACGCTTCTGGCAAAGCTTTAAAAAAGCTTCACCAAAAACTTTTATTGCTTTTACAGCCGCACGGTATCAGCAGGTCAGGCGACGGCTTCACGCCCCATGGCGAGGAATTTCTCACGCCGCTGCGCCTTAAGCAGCACAGGGTCCTTGGCCTGCAGTCCCGGCAGTTCGGCGGCAATCGCGTCGCCCACTGCGCGAATCGCAGCAGCCGGTTCACGCTGCGCGCCGCCCAGCGGTTCGGGAATGATCCGGTCGATCAGCCGCAGCTGCAGCAGGTCCTGCGCCGTCAGCTTGAGCGCATCCGCAGCCGTGGATGCCTGCTTGGGATCACGCCACAGGATGGAGGCGCATGCCTCGGGCGAGATCACGGAATAGATGGCATGTTCCAGCATCATCACCCGGTCACCGGCACCCAGCGCCACGGCCCCGCCAGAACCGCCTTCGCCAATGACGGTGGCGATCACCGGCACCGGGACATTCAGGCAGGTTTCGATGGACCGTGCGATGGCTTCCGCCTGCCCGCGTGCTTCCGCATCAATGCCCGGCCATGCGCCAGAGGTATCGATAAAGGTCAGGACCGGCAGACCGAATCGTCCGGCCAGCTTCATCAGCCGCTGCGCCTTGCGATAGCCTTCGGGCCGGGCCATGCCGAAATTGTGCTTGAGCCGCGTTTCGATCTCGGCCCCGCGTTCGGTCCCGATCACCACGACAGGCGTGCCCTTGAACCGGCCAACGCCGCCAATGATGGCCTTGTCATCGCCAAACAGGCGATCGCCGGCCAGCGGCGCGAATTCGGTAATCAGCGCATTGATGTAATCAAGCGTATGCGGGCGCTGGGCATGGCGGGCCACCTGAACCTTCTGCCATGGCGTGAGCTTGGCATAGGCCGTACGCAACTGCCGGTCGGCTTTCTCGCTCAACCGGGTGATCTCTTCGGCGATGTTGATCCCGTCCGGACCGGACATCTTGCGAAGCTCGTCGATCTTGTTCTCAAGTTCGGCGACCGACTTTTCGAAATCTAGAAACTGGCGCATGCGCTGCCGATAGCACAGCCTGCACGCCAGCCAAACATTTTCACGCAGGGAATTCGTCCTGCCATGCATTTTTGTCTATGTCGCCGCCGTGTCATGCATTGCCGACAGCGGATGATGCTGCGCCACCGCGTCACGCAGGCGGTCCAGCATCACGTGGGTATAGATCTGGGTCGTTGCGATATCGGCATGGCCCAGCAGAACCTGCAACGCCCGCAGGTCAGCCCCATGGGCCAGCAGGTGTGTTGCAAAGGAATGCCGCAGCACATGCGGTGACAGCCGTTGAGGGTCCAGCCCCGCCCGCAGCGCCACGTCATGGATGATCCGGTCAAACCCCTGCCGCGTCATGGGCCGCCCCGCCCCACGGCCGGGAAACAGGTACGGGCTTTTCCGCCCCGCATCCAGGTCCATAAGCGCCCGGGCCGCGGCGCGGGCGCGGGCGGACATGGGCACCATGCGTTCCCGCCCGCCCTTGCCACGCACCAGCATCATGCCGGGCGCCGCATCCAGCGCGCGACGCGGCAGCGACAGCAGTTCGGATATGCGCAGGCCCGATGCATACAGCATTTCCAGCGCCGCCCGCGCCGCAAGCAGCCTGCGCCTGCGTGCGGGTGTCGCATCCGCCTCCGGCGCGCAGGCGGCCAGCAGCGCCGTGACCTCCGCCTCCGACAGGAAACGCGGCAGGGGCGTGTCCAGACGCGGGGCCTCCAGCAGGGCGGCCGGGTTGTCCGGCCGCAGCCCTTCACGGGCCAGGAACAGGAAATACTGTTTCAGGCAGGACAGCCTGCGGGCCTGCGTGCGCGGGGCCAGCCCCTGACGCGCAAGGCCGGACAGGTAGTCGCGCAGGTCGCCCTCCCCTGCATCAAGGGGAGAGATGCCCCGTGCGTGCAGGGCCTGCATCATATCCCCAAGGTCACGGGCATAGGCACGGATGGTGTTCAGCGCCGCCCCACGCTCGGCCGCCTGCATTTCCAGAAAGGCGTCAACCCCGTCCGCGACCATGTGGTCCGCCGTTTACTGTGCGGGTGCAGACATGGGGGCCGCCGTCGGAGCCAGCGGCGCCACGGGCAGGGGGGCGGGCGTGCCCAGCGCCGCAGGCGCTGCCGCCACGGGGGCCGCAAACGCAATATCCCTGTGCACGTCCTGCTGCACCAGCGCAGGCGGAAAAGCACCGAGGGAAAAGAATCCCCCTACCGCGCACACAACCAGAACACCTATGACGGCAATAACAATACGGATCATCCAACCGCTTCCCATATCCAGCACACCCGGTGACACATGACCGGGCCGGTGACACACTTTCGCACGCATGGCCGGACCCAGGCGCGGACTCTACCGGTTCCATCCTGCTGTATGTTAGGTTGTCCGGCATGTCACGCCAGATTCCCCCCGACCGGCACGCGCCGGCTGCCTCGTCGCTCGCCATACCGCTTGACCTCAATGCTGTTGGCCCCGCTACGCCACGGCAGCCGGGCAGTGGACGCACCATCGTGCTGGTCGGGCTTATGGGAGCGGGCAAGACGACGATCGGACGCATCCTCGCCGCGCGGCTGGGTGTGCCCTTTGTCGATTCGGATGAGGAAATCGAACGCGCCGCCGGCTACACCATCGCCGACCTGTTCCAGAAATACGGCGAACCCGAATTCCGCCGGGGCGAACGGCTGGTCATCCGCCGCCTGCTGTCCGGCCCACCCGTGGTGCTGGCGACAGGCGGCGGGGCCTTTATGGATTCCCGCACGCGTGCCAGCGTGCGCGAGCATGCGATCTCCATCTGGCTGCGCTGCCCGCTGCCGGTGCTGGTGCAGCGCGTGGCCGAACGCACGCACCGGCCCCTGCTGAATACGGCATCCCCCCATGCGGTGCTGGCGGACCTTATGCAGCTACGCCATCCGGTCTATGCCGAAGCCGATATCATCGTGGATTGTGGAGATGACAACGTGGAACACAGCGCCGACCATGTCATGCAGGCCCTGAAACATAACCGGCAGCCGCTGCGGGTGCCCGTACGGCTGGACCGCGCCAGCTATGACGTCGTGATCGGGCCCGACGTGATCCGGCGCGCGGGTGCGCTGCTCGCCCCCGTCCTGCCGCAGAAGCGCGTGATGATCCTGACGGATGAAACGGTTTCCCCCCTGCACCTGCCCCGCCTGCTGGAAGGGCTGGAAGAAACCGGGATCCGCGCCGAAGTCATCACCATTCCCCCCGGCGAGGGGTCAAAGACCATTACCATGTACGAACGCGTGACCAACGCCCTGCTGGAGGCGCATGTCGAACGCGGCACCACGGTCGTGGCCCTGGGCGGTGGCGTGGTGGGGGACCTGGCCGGTTTCTGCGCCGCCACCACGCTGCGTGGCCTGCCCTTCGTGCAGATCCCCACCACGCTGCTGTCGCAGGTGGATTCGTCCGTGGGGGGCAAGACCGGCATCAATACCCCGTTTGGCAAGAACCTGCTGGGGGCGTTCCATCAGCCGATCGCGGTGCTGGCCGATACGTCCGCCCTTGCCACCCTGCCGGTGCGCGAACTGCGCGCGGGCTATGCCGAAATCGTCAAGTCGGGGCTGCTGGGGGATGCCGGCCTGTTCGACTGGTGCGAACGCCATGGGGCGGACGTGCTGGCAGGCGACCCGGCCATGCAGGCCGAAGCCATCCGCATGGCCTGCGCGTTCAAGGCGCGGGTGGTCATTGCTGATGAGCGCGAGGAACGCAAGGCCGATGGCCGCGCGCTGCTCAACCTCGGCCATACTTTCGGCCACGCGCTGGAAGCGGAAATGGGCTATGACGGCAGCCTGCTGCATGGGGAGGCCGTGTCCATCGGCCTGCGGCTGGCATTCATGCTGTCGGTCCGGCTGGGCTACTGCCCGGCGGAAGACCTGGAGCGGGTGACCCGTCACCTCGAACGCCTGTCCATGCCCGTGCGAATCAGCGATACGGGGCGGAATTTCTCCGCGGTCCAGCTGGTGCGCAACATGCAGCGCGACAAGAAGATGCGCGACGGCCGCCTGTCCTTCGTGCTGGTGCGCGGCATTGGCCAGGCCTTCACCTGCCGCGACGTGCCCGATGATGTCGTGCTGGATGTCCTGCGCGCGGATGGCTGCACGCCCTGACTCCCCTGCCCCGCGCATGTGGTATTTGTACAACGCCCTTTCCAGACCAACACGGTACGGAAAGGGGATTTAATATTATCTCAACCTTTGGTCCGCACAACGATCCAGCCATGGACAGGTGCGGACAGGTTTACCGGCATTCCCGTCTCAGCGCCTTCCCGCTGGCATTGCGATAATGGCCCCCGGGCCAATTGTATCAACATGCATCAGGCCAGTGTGGAACATGCCCCCATCTCCACAAAAAAGAAGGCGTCTGATCAAGTATCCTTAAGGACGGGAATATGCGTCTTCGCATGGTATTACTGGCGACTGCACTTGGTGCCGCGCCGTTCGCCACCGCCATGGCCACGACGATTACTGGGCCATATGTCGATATCGGCGGTGGCTATGACCTGACCCAGACCCAGCATGCGCATGGTTTTGACAGGAACCAGTACGAAAACAACACGAAAACCGACGGCTACCTTGACGCATCGGACAACGCACGACTGCTGAAGGAAGCCCATTCACGCGAACGCATGGAGCATGGCGATGGCTGGACCGGCTTCGCCACGTTTGGCTGGGGTTTCGGCAATGGCCTGCGCGCTGAAATCGAAGGGGATTACAACTGGTCCGCCCTGACGGGTTACCGAGACTCCACGGGCGACGGACGCCACCAGAGTGGCAGGACCAGCGGCAGCGACCGCTCCTATGGCGGATTCGTCAACGTCCTGTATGACATCGACCTCAAGCGCCTGTTCAACATTGACGTGCCCGTGACACCGTTTGTCGGTGTCGGTGCCGGTTACCTGTGGCAGAACGTGGACGCCAGCACCCCTGTTACAGGCAACCTGAACGTGCGCCAGAACGGCACGAACGGCAGCTTCGCCTATCAGGGTATCGTGGGTGCGGCCTATGACATCCCCGGCGTACCCGGCCTGCAGATGACCACCGAATACCGCATGATCGGACAGGTGGAATCCTTCGCCATGGGCAATATCAGCCAGACAGGCAGCGGCGACCGCACGCTGAGCTACGACCATCGCTTCAACCACCAGTTCATCGTGGGTGTCCGCTACGCCTTCAACCATGCGCCCCCGCCACCGCCGCCAGCCCCCGCCGTGGCGCCGCCCGCGCCGACTGCAGCGCGTACCTACCTGGTGTTCTTTGACTGGGATGGCGCGGCCCTGACCGACCGCGCGCGCGGGATCGTGGCGGAAGCGGCCCAGGCATCGACCCATGTCCAGACGACCCGGATCGAAGTCAACGGCTACACCGACAACACATCGGCGCACCCCGGACCGCGTGGCCAGCAGTACAATCTTGGGCTGTCGCTGCGGCGTGCAGACAGCGTGAAGGCTGAACTGATCCGTGACGGTGTGCCCGCTGGCGGCATCGACATCCACGGCTATGGCGAAGCCCGTCCGCTGGTGCCCACCGGCCCCGACACGCGTGAACCGCAGAACCGTCGGGTCGAAATTATCCTGCACTGACGTCTCATGCTGCAATAAACTGATAAATATGTATATTTGCAGAGGGGAGCACTGGATGCTCCCCTTTCCATATCGAATCGTTCCGCCGCGTAACAGGCCGCGAAACAGCTCTTCGGTTTCCGGCACTGTCCTATGCAAAATCATGGGGTCTATTATCCAGGCTCAAAAAAAACCTTATAAAATCAGGACTTTTCATAAAATGCCTGCAAATGCCCTGAAAGATATGTGTGTTTTTGGTCACACCTCAGTGCCATGCGGCATTTTGCCCATTCTCAAATCGGCCCAGACAGGCTAATCCCGCATCATAGCTTGCGGGTAATCTCAGGCTGCCCTGTCTCGGGGCAAATCCATTGCCCGACCACAAGATAGGGCTCTGCCCTGCAACAACAGAGTTAAGGACTGAAACATGCGTCTTCGCGCAGCGTTACTGGCTACCAGCCTGCTGGCAGCGGCTCCTTTCGCCGCCAAAGCAACCACCATCACCGGCCCCTATGTTGGCATCGGCGGCGGTTACGATCTGACTCAGACTCAGCATATGCGTGATGCTGAAGACAAGCCCGGCCCACAGGGTGACGGCGGCGCGCATGTCCGCCACGGCCACGGCTGGACCGGCTTCGCCAATGTCGGCTGGGGTTTCGGTAACGGTCTGCGTGCCGAAGTTGAAGGCGCCTATACCTGGTCCGCGATCAAAAGCGTTGATACCGTCAAGACCAAGGGCCACGACCGCTCCTACGGTGGCTTCGTCAACGTCCTGTATGACATTGACCTGAAGCGTCTGTTCAACATTGACGTGCCTGTCACCCCGTTTGTTGGTGTTGGTGCCGGTTACCTGTGGGAAAATGCCAGCATCAGTGGTGGTGGCGGCAAGATCGCAGGCACCAATGGCAGCTTCGCCTATCAGGGTATCGTCGGTGCAGCCTACGACATCCCGGGCGTGTCCGGCCTGCAGATGACCACCGAATACCGTATGGTTGGTCAGGTTGAAGACTTCGCGATGGGTAACATCCACGCTGTTGGTGGCGACGCTGCCCGCTTCGACCACCGCTTCAACCACCAGTTCATCGTCGGTGTCCGCTACGCGTTCAACAACGCGCCGCCGCCGCCGCCGCCGGCTCCTGCTGTCGTCCCGCCCGCGCCGACTGCAGCCCGCACCTACTTGGTGTTCTTCGACTGGGACGGCGCAGCCCTTACCGGCCGCTCGCGTGAGATCGTGGCAGAAGCTGCTCAGGCTTCCACCCACGTCCAGACGACCCGCATCGAAGTCAACGGCTACACCGACAACACCTCGGCCCACCCGGGTCCGCGCGGTGAAAAGTACAACCTTGGCCTGTCCATGCGTCGTGCGGACAGCGTGAAGGCTGAACTGATCCGTGACGGCGTGCCCGCCAACGCCATCGACATCCACGGTTACGGTGAAGCTCACCCGCTGGTGCCGACCGGCCCCGACACGCGTGAGCCCCAGAACCGTCGCGTCGAGATCATCCTGCACTGATCTTGACCAACCGGTCACAAAAGAAAGGGAGCACTTTGTGCTCCCTTTTTTTATGCCAAAGTTTCCATGTGCATGAAGATACAAACCCACTGTGTTGTTCACGCCACGAAATGTCCTAAATATTTTATTAAACTATTGTTCTGCGCGAACTATTTCCCACATATTTAATTGTAATCAGAGACAAAAAGCCTTCTGCCCGGCACATGTCTGCAACAATGCGACTTTTATGCTGCCTGTTAGCCTTAAAGGAACGCAACTACAGACGGCACACCGTGTTTAAGGGTGATGGACTGACTGGTTTGCGCAGCCTGCGCACGCTGCGTGACCTGTAAAGAAGCAATAATTGTAAGGAAGGACGAACATATGCGTCTCCGTTCTGCCCTGCTGGCAACAAGCCTGCTGGCCGCGACACCGCTGGCTGCCAAGGCCACGACCATTACCGGCCCGTATGTCGATATCGGCGGCGGCTATAACCTGACACAGACCCAGCATGGCCACTTCGCTGATACTGAAGATGGTCCGGGCCGTGAAAAACTGGGCCACCGGCATGGCTGGACCGGCTTTGGCGCCGTCGGCTGGGGCTTTGGCAATGGCCTGCGGGCAGAGGTTGAAGGCGACTACAACTGGTCCGAAATCTACAGCAGCTCCCGTGGCGACAGGGGTAGCGACCGTTCCTATGGCGGTTTCGTCAACGTGCTGTATGACATCGACATGAAGCGCCTGTTCAACATCGATATACCCGTGACGCCGTTTGTCGGCGTTGGTGCCGGTTATCTGTGGCAGAATGCACATGACGTAACGGTAGGCAACTCCCCCGGTCGCAGCATGAGCGGCACCAAAGGTGGCTTCGCCTATCAGGGCATTGTCGGCGCGGCCTACGACATTCCCGGCATTGCCGGCCTGCAGCTGACCGGCGAATACCGCATGATCGGCCAGCCGTCTTCCTTCACCATGGGCAATTATACCGCCAGCGGACCATATGATTCGGGTCACGCCAGCTTTGACCACCGATTCAACCATCAGTTTATCGTTGGTCTCCGCTACGCGTTCAACAGCGCACCGCCGCCGCCGCCGCCAGCCCCTGCCGCCGTGCCGCCCGCACCGACCGCAGCCCGTACCTATCTGGTGTTCTTCGACTGGGATGGCGCATCCCTTACCGGTCGTGCACGTGAAATCGTGGCAGAAGCTGCCCAGGCATCCACCCATGTCCAGACAACCCGCATCGAGGTCAATGGCTATACTGACAATTCGGCCGCCCATCCCGGCCCGCGTGGTGAAAAGTACAACCTTGGCCTGTCCATGCGACGTGCGGACAGCGTGAAGGCTGAACTGATCCGTGACGGTGTGCCCGCCAACGCCATCGACATTCATGGCTATGGTGAAGCCCATCCGCTGGTGCCCACCGGACCCGATACACGGGAGCCCCAGAACCGTCGTGTCGAGATCATCCTGCACTAATGTAAAGAAAAGAAAGGAGGCTTTGATCTGCCTCTTTTCCCCTTCCATTCCGATAGTATTATACCGTATGACATATCCGCGCAGCGCGGAGCCTTGATGTCACATGCAGACCAGCCCCTGTGACCGTCGCCTGTCGTTCGGCATAAGGATGATGTCTTGCCAAAGCTCTCTTCCCAGAAAATTACACAGTTCCTGAAGTTTGGTGTTGTCGGGCTTCTGGGGCTGTGTTGGGATACGGGAACGGTCTACAGCCTTCGCCCCTTTGTGGGGCTGACGATTGCAACGATTGCCGCGTATTTCATCGCGGCATCGATCAACTGGTTGATCAACCGCCTGTGGACCTTCCGCAACGTTGGCAACCAGCACCATTTCGTCATCCAGTGGCTGCGTTTCCTTGCGGGCAATTCGCTGGGCTTTTTCCTGAACCGCGGTTGCGTGTTCACGCTGTTTCATCTTTCCCCCGTCTTCAAGGCCTATCCGGTGCTGGCGCTGGCGGCCGGGGCGGCTGCGGGGATGATGGCGAACTTCCATATCAGCCGGAAGCTTGTTTTCCATTCCGAATCCACCCAGACCAAACGCACGACGGCGGAAATCGTCCCGTTTCAGCCCGAACGCGCCGTGGTCCAGAACACGGTTTCCAGCCGCACGGCGGTTGTGAACTCCCGCAGCAAGGTCGGATAACGCGCCTGCGCGCCATAGGCCGCGCCAACTTCATTCAGGCGACAGACCCCGTCTTCCACCAGCGCGGTATATTCGTCCCCCCCATACAATGCGATCCATGACCAGTACGGATTGCCTTCACGCACCGTCCGCGGGCTGGCATGCAGTCGTGCGCCTACCTCGGCATACCCGATCAGGCATGGCGCCAGCGTTACCAGCAGGTCAAGCATGTCGCCCGTCTGTGCACGGTCAAGTATAAAGCGGCTATAGGCAAGTAATTCTATCGATTCCTCCGCCTGTTCCAGTGCCGGTTCCTCGATCCCCCACTGACGGCAGTAACCCACGTGCATGGACAGTTCGGTATCCAGTATGCCCGACAACAGTTGTGCCGCATGCCGCATGGCCGTGAGGGTATCCGATTTGTGAACCAGCAGGGCACACGCACGCGCATACTGGATCAGGTAGAGGTAATCCTGAATCAGGAAGTTGCGGAACGCTTCCACCTCCATCGTGCCACTGGCCACGCCCTCCACGAACGGATGCCCCACAAAATCCAGCCACTGCTTCATGCAATCCTGACGCAGGCGGCCAGCAAGCCCCTGTGTCAGCAGCGGCCAGTCACGTTCAGCCTGCCATTCCCCCGTCATGTTTCCTGTCTCCTGCTGGGCCTGTTCACCCTTGCGCCGCGCATCGCACGCAACAGCCATATGGGCACAACACGCATGTTCATGCTTCCGGTCTGGCGCTACGTGCGCTAGGTGAATGAAACCGGTTTTACATCTATACCTTCAATACAGGATCGTCTGTTTCCCGCCATGCCCACAACAAACGACATTCGTGCCACCTTCCTCGACTATTTTGCGGGGAACGGGCATCAGATCGTGCCGTCCTCGTCCCTGGTGCCGCACAACGATCCGACGCTGCTGTTTACCAATGCTGGTATGGTGCAGTTCAAGAACGTGTTCACCGGGCAGGAGACGCGCCCGTATTCCCGCGCCACCACGGCCCAGAAGGTCGTGCGCGCGGGCGGCAAGCACAACGACCTGGACAATGTGGGGTACACCGCCCGCCATCACACCTTTTTCGAGATGATGGGCAATTTCTCGTTCGGGGATTATTTCAAGGCGGAAGCCATCGAACTGGCATGGAAACTGGTTACCGGCACCTTTGGCCTGCCCCGCGAAAAGCTGCTGACCACCGTCTATGCCGATGACGAGGAAGCAGCCAGCCTGTGGCGCAAGATTGCCGGTCTGCCGGATGACCGGATCATCCGCATTCCCACCTCCGACAATTTCTGGCGCATGGGTGATACGGGTCCGTGCGGCCCATGTTCCGAAATCTTCTACGACCACGGCCCCGAGGTGGCGGGCGGCCCGCCCGGTTCCCCTGATGAGGACGGTGACCGGTTTACCGAAATCTGGAACCTCGTGTTCATGCAGTATTTCGAAAACCCGCCTGGCACGCGTTCACCGCTGCCGCGCCCGTCCATCGACACCGGGCTGGGACTGGAACGCTTTGCCGCGATCCTGCAGGGCAAGCGCGACAATTATGATACGGACACCTTCCGCGCGCTGATCCTCGCCTCCGCCGAAGTCACGGGCCAGGACCCGGATGGCCCGTTCAATGCCAGCCACCGCGTGGTGGCGGACCATCTGCGCTCCACCTCGTTCCTGATTGCCGATGGCGTGCTGCCGTCCAAGGACGGGCGTGGTTACGTGCTGCGCCGCATCATGCGCCGCGCCATGCGCCACCTGCACATGATGGGCACGACGGAGCCGACATTCTACAGGCTGGTTCCCGCGCTGATCCGTCAGATGGGCGAAGCCTATCCCGAACTGGTCCATGCCCGCGCTCTGATCGAGGGGACGATGAAGGGCGAGGAAGAACGCTTCAAGGCCATGCTGGACCGTGGACTGTCGCTGCTGGCGGACGAGACGGAACACCTTGGCGATGGCGCGCCGCTGCCGGGTGCCGTTGCGTTCAAGCTGTATGACACGTTCGGCTTCCCGCTTGACCTGACACAGGACGCCCTGCGCGGCACCAGCCATAGCGTGGACGTTGAAGGCTTCAACGAAGCCATGGACGTGCAGCGCAAGCGCGCCCGCGCGGCATGGAGCGGGTCCGGCGACAGTGCGACCGAAACCGTATGGTTCGAGGCGCGTGATACGTTCGGCGCCAGCGAATTCCTTGGCTATACCACCGAAACATCCGATGCCGAAGTCCAGACCGTGGTCGTGGACAATGCACAGGTGGACAGTGCCGGCCCCGGCACCAAGGTTGCCCTGCTGCTGAACCAGACCCCGTTCTATGGCGAAAGCGGTGGACAGGTGGGGGATACCGGCACCATCACCGCACCCGGCCTGCATATCGCCATTACCGATACGCAGAAAAAGCTGGGCGACCTGCTGGTGCATTACGGCACGGTCATCGAAGGCACGGTCAAGCCTGGCATGGCGGTAACGGCACAGGTCGATCATGACCGCCGCAGCGCCATCCGTGCGCACCATTCGGCAACCCATCTGCTGCATGAAGCCCTGCGCCGCCGGCTGGGGGACCATGTCACCCAGAAAGGCAGCCTGAACGCGCCCGACCGCCTGCGCTTTGACGTCAGCCAGCCGCGCCCGATCACGCCGGAGGAACTGGCCGATATCGAGGCCGAGGTGAATGCCCGCATCCGTGAAAACACGGATGTCACCACCCGCCACATGACGCCCGAAGAAGCCATTGAACAGGGTGCCATGGCCCTGTTTGGCGAAAAATATGGCGATGAGGTCCGCGTAGTGTCCATGGGTGGCCCCGAGGATGGACGTGCGGGCTGGTCGATCGAACTGTGTGGCGGCACCCATGTGCGCCGCACCGGCGATATCGGGCTGTTCCGCATCACATCTGAAAGTGGCGTGTCATCCGGCGTGCGGCGCATCGAGGCCGTGACCGGCCTTGCAGCGCAGAACGCCACCATCGCCACCGAAGACCGCCTGAATCAGATGGCCGCCATGCTGCGCGTGCCCCCTGCGGAAGCCCCCGAGCGCCTTGCCGTGCTGCTGGAGGAACGCAAGGTGATGGAACGCCAGATTTCCGACCTGCAGCGCAAGCTTGCGTCGGGCAGCCAGTCAGCGGCATCCATCGTGGAGATCAGTGGCATCAAGCTCGATGCCCGCAACGTGGGTGAACTGCCGTCCAAGGAACTCAAGCCGCTGGCCGATTCCCTGCGCAAGGAAATCGGATCGGGCGTGATCGCCCTGATCTCCACCGCGGATGGCAAGGGCAGCATCGTGGTTGCCGCCACCCCTGACCTGGCGGAAAAGGTGGATGCCGTGGCGCTGGTCCGCGCAGCCAGCGCAGCCATGGGCGGCAAGGGCGGCGGTGGCCGTCGCGACATGGCGCAGGCCGGCGGCCCGGATACCGGCAAGGTGGAGGCGGCACTCGAGGCCGTGCGCACCACCATGGCAGGCGGGGCGGCCTGACCTCGGTCCCCGTTTACACGAAACGGACACACAACGGCGCACCATGTGCGCCGTTGTGCTGTACGCCCTTATCTGCCGCCGCATAAATACTGCAATACAGAAAGTGAATGTTTCTTAATTATATTGTGATTACATAGTATTTCCATTGCTGCACAGGAAGAAACAATTGTGCGCGACAGGTGTTCTCATGCTACAGATTGCATGGGATACCACCCCAACCGCCGGATTGTGCCGCGATGTCATTGCGGCGGGTGGATCTGTCTTTATCCGGACATTCAGGTGACAGGATTTTACAATGGCCGCTACCCATACCGCCCGCGATACCCTTATTGAACTGCTGCATGGCGTGGAGCGGTTCAATACCGAAGTCTTTCCGCAGAACCGCGAACTGTTCGCAAGCCTGGCGGAAAGCCAGTCCCCCGACACGCTGTTCATTGCCTGCGCCGACAGCCGGGTAAACCCCAGCATGATTACACAGACCCAGCCGGGCGATCTGTTCGTGCTGCGCAACATCGGCAATATCGTGCCCGCCTATGGGGAAATGCTGGGGGGCGTATCATCCGCCATTGAATATGCCGTAAGTGCACTGAAAGTTTCGCACATCATCGTATGCGGTCATTCCAACTGCGGCGCGATGAAGGCACTTCTGGACCCCGATCCCACGAAGCTTGCGAAAATGCCCACCGTCGCAAGCTGGCTGCGCAATGCCGAAGCCGCGCGCGCGGTGCTGGAAGCATCCGACGCCGGGCCCGCCAGCGTGCGCAGCCTGTCCGAACAGAACGTGCAGCTGCAGATCGCGCACCTGCGCACCCATCCCGCCGTCGCGGCAGGACTTGCCCGCGGCACCCTGACGTTGCAGGGATGGTTCTATGACATTGCCAGCGGGGAAGTTGTCGTGCTGGATGAAACGTCACGCACGTTCATCCACGTGGACGAAGCCATCGCCAAGCTGCAGGCGCAGCAGGCGGCTGATACCACCACGCCATAATCCCGGCCCGGCACACGCGCGGGGACTGCGGCAGGCATGGCTGTGCCTGACCGTAGCCCTTGCGCTGGTGGCCCTGCCTGTCGGTGCGGGGGCCACCGGCAGCCTCAGGCTTTCCACCTGGAACCTTGAATGGCTGACCACGCGTCCACAGGGCGACCCGGCCCTGCCTCCTGATGTCACGCCGCGCACACCTGCGGAACTGGACCGGCTGGCGCACTACGCCAGCCGCCTTGCCCCCGATATCGCGGCGCTGGAGGAAATTGATACCCCGGATCTGGCAGCCCGGCTGTTTCCGACACCACGTTACCGCATCATCATGTCCAGTGACCATGTCGTGCAGAAGGTGGCGCTTGCAGTACGCGCGGACCTTGCGGTCGTACGGCATGCGGATGTCACGGCGCTGGATGTCTATCCCCCTTCTGCCCCCCATCACCTGCGCGCCGGACTGGACCTGACGATAGGACAGGGCACGGACAGCCTGCGCGTACTGGTCGTGCATCTGAAGGCGGGATGCCGCGATTCGCAGCCCATAGCCCGCAAACCGGCCTGCCAGACGCTGATGCGCCAGATCGCGATCGTTCAGGACTGGATCATGGAACGGCAGGACGAAGGGGAAGCCTTTGTCGTGATGGGGGATTTCAACCGCCTGCTGGCGCCCGACGATCCCGCCTGGTGGGCACTGTCTGGGAATGGCCCGCTGGCGCTGGCTACAGCCGGTCACGCCAGTCCCTGCGCACAGGGAAATTATTTTATCGACCATATCATCGCTGGTGGCCCTGCGCGTGAATGGCTGCAGCCGGACAGCCTGCGCGTCATGCTTTACCGCCAGAACGGACAGGACGACACCACGCGCCTATCCGATCATTGTCCGGTATCGGTCAGGCTCTCACTTCCCTGACGCATACGGCATGAACGGATCAGGCAATCATTCCGGCCAGATGCCCGACGCATGCATGGCGTTCCACCCCACCGCCAGCACGATCAGCACGAACACGATCGCGCCCATAAGCTGGAACAGTTCCTTGTAAGGCATGAATTCAGGGGCCATGGCGGCCGTTGCAGCGGCCTGGCTTGTCGCCACGGCGTCACTGTCGGTGGGCACGACCTGTGTCTGGGCTTCGGGCACCGGGCCGGGATCGGGGACGGCGGTGGCTGCAAGTGCCGCCTCATCTTCCTGCACGGCTTCATGCAGGGCTTCCACCGGATGTTCCACGCCTGCGGGAACAGCGGACTGCGCGACGACGGTCCGGTCCTGATCGGGGGTATCGGTCATTGACGCTGTACTCCTGCTGCAGCCAAGTCTGTGCCATATATCCGACAGGTCGGCAAAGAACCAACCATTGGATTAAGCCATCCCGTGTCATACTACCACATGCCGCCAGAACAGGAGAGATGCATGCCAGCCCTGAAACTGACCCGCCGACACGGCCTGCTTGCCGCACTGGCGACCCTCCTGCCCGCCGGTATGCCAGGGGTGGCCCATGCGCGCCGCCCCCTGCGTATCGGCATGATCGGGTCGGGCCATGTCGGCAGCACGCTGGGGCATTTATGGACCCGGGCGGGGCACCAGGTCATGTTTTCCGACATTCATAAGGGTGCGGCCAAAAAACTGTCGTCAGAGCTCTACCCCCTCGCCCGTGAGGGCACTCCACAGGAAGCGGCAAAGTTTGGCGATGCGGTGGTGCTGGCGGTCCCCTATGGCGCGCTGCCCCAGTTGCGGCACACCATCGGATCGATCGTGGGGACAAAACCGCTTATCGATCCGACCAATCCCTATGGCTGGCGGGATGGAAAGATAGGACGGCTGGCGCTGCGCAAGGGGGCGGGTGTGACCACGCAGGCACTGTTCCCGCAGGCATCGGTGGTACGGGCCTTCAATTCCGAGGACATGACCACGCTGGAAGCCGAGACATTCCGCACGCCCCCTCGCCTGGCCCTGCCCATGGCGGGCGACGTGGTGCAGGCACTGTATGTGGCAGGGTGGCTGATCCATGACGCGGGGTTCGATCCTGTCATGGTCGGGCCGCTTTCGACAGCCATGCTGTTCCAGCCCGGCAATCCCGGTTTCGAGGCCCGGATGAACGCCACCGACCTGCGCAACCTGCTGGGGGTTTCGGCCAACAATCCCATCGACCGAAACCTTGCCACTCAGTTTGCGGGCGGGATGTAGGCGACCTGCCGCAGGGCGAGGCCGAACTGGATCCAGCCAATGCCCGCGGCAATCAGTTCAACCGCGACAAAGGTGCCGATCAGCCACAGGCCCGACCATGGCAGCGTCACATACAGGCACACACCCACCAGCAGGCTGATCAGCCCACCCAGCCCGATCAGCCACCAGCCCTGCAGGCCGCGCTGCTGGAACGCCATGATGATGCGCCCTATGCCGGACACGACCAGACAGGCGGAAATGAAGATGGTGATGACCATGGAGCCGGTGGTCGGTTCCTCCATCATCATCGTGCCGGCAAGGATATACAGCGCGCCGCCCAGGATGGACATGAACCGCCCGCTCCAGTCGCGCACGACAAAGGCATGCACCAGCTGTATCGTGCCCGCGACGAACAGCAGCACCCCAAGCAGGATGGTACTGGCCAGCGACACCGCCAGCGCATCCACCCACGCCACGATGCCCAGGCCGAACGATATGACGCCAAGGCCGACAAACAGCCCCCAGCGCTGCGTAAATGGCGTTTCCATGCACAAAAACCCTTTATTCCTGTAATGTGGTCTTCCGGTTCCCGTTTAATAACAGGCCAGCACCGCCATGCGATACAGGCTTTTGGGGGCTGCGCCATGACGCACAATGATTGACAGGACGGGCACAGTACTTCTATACGCGCCCGACTGCCGGGAACGTGGACGATACGGCTGGTGCCCATGGGTGATTGCTCCCCGGTGCCGGTAATACGGATCGCGCCCGTCCTGTTCATGCGGAACAGGACCTACCGGTGCAACAACATGGCCATACGGTTCTGCCGCATGCCATGCAGATGAATGAAGAGAGAGCGCGCAGATGAGCAAGCGCCTTGAGAGCAAGTACAAAATCAACCGTCGCCTTGGCGTAAACCTGTGGGGCCGTGCAAAGTCCCCGGTCAACAAGCGCGAATATGGCCCCGGCCAGCATGGTCAGCGCCGCAAGCAGAAGCCGTCCGACTTCTCCGTGCAGCTGATGGCCAAGCAGAAGCTGAAGGGCTACTACGGCAACATCGGCGAAAAGCAGTTCCGCAAGTATTATGACGAGGCCGTCCGTCGCAAGGGCGATACCTCCGAAAACCTGATCGACCTGCTGGAACGCCGGCTGGACGCGGTCGTGTACCGCCTGAAGTTCGCGATCACCCCGTTCGCGGCGCGTCAGTTCATCAGCCACGGCCACATCACGGTCAACGGCCGCAAGGTCAATATCCCGTCCTACCTGGTGCGTGATGGCGACGTGATCGAAGTGCGTGAAAAGTCCAAGCAGCTGGCCATCGTGCTGGATGCGGCACAGAGCGGCGAACGCGACGTGCCGGAATACATGGAAGTGGACCACCGCCAGATGAAGGGTTCGTTCCTGCGCAGCCCCAAGCTGTCGGACGTTCCGTATCCGGTCCAGATGGAACCGAACCTGGTCATCGAATTCTACTCTCGCTGATCAAGTCCCGGAACCGGGCAGGCGTGACGCCGGACGTGGGGTTTCATCCCCGCGTCCGGCGTCCGCGTTTCTGGCCCCTGCCCGGTTCCGCCTTCCGTCCGTCGGGCCAGCAGCAGGAATGGACAAGACCGTGACCGCCACCGCCGCCGATACCCCGCTTGCCGCCGAAATCACCCGGCGGCGCACCTTTGCCATCATCTCGCACCCTGATGCGGGCAAGACCACGCTGACCGAACGCATCCTGCGCGCCGGTGGCGCGATCCAGATGGCGGGCAACGTGCGGGCCAAGGGCGAACGGCGGCGCACGCGTTCGGACTGGATGGGGATCGAACGCGACCGTGGCATTTCCGTCGTGACATCGGTCATGACGTTTGAATATGGCGGCTGCATCTTCAACCTGCTTGACACGCCAGGCCATGAAGACTTCTCGGAAGATACCTACCGCACGCTGACGGCGGTGGACGCCGCCGTGATGGTGATTGATGCCGCCAAAGGGATCGAGGCCCGGACGCGCAAACTGTTCGAGATCTGCCGCCTGCGCGATATTCCCATCGTCACCTTCATCAACAAGATGGACCGCGAATCGCAGGATCCGTTTGCGCTGCTGGATGAAATCTCATCCTCGCTGGCACTTGATACCTCTCCTGCCACATGGCCGGTGGGGCGTGCCGCCAAATTCGTGGGCACCTATGATATCCGCCACCGGGAACTGCACGTTACCGAAGAACTGGACCAGACCGACCCGCGCATGGTGCAGCTGGGTGAGGAACTGGAACTGGTTGAGGCGGCGCTGCCGGAATTCGATCTTGAAAGCTTCAATGCGGGGCACCTGACACCGGTGTTCTTCGGTAGTGCCATGAAGGAAATTGGCGTCACCGACCTGCTGGATGCACTGGCGGCCTTCGGGC
The DNA here is from genome assembly GCF_043995075.1 of Komagataeibacter diospyri. NCBI lineage: Bacteria > Pseudomonadati > Pseudomonadota > Alphaproteobacteria > Acetobacterales > Acetobacteraceae > Komagataeibacter > Komagataeibacter diospyri. The sequence continues at coordinate 3,114,017 of NZ_CP171836.1, read as the reverse complement.
CACCGCCACGCGACCAGGCGACGGAAACCCGCAACGTGCGCGCCGATGAGCCTGCGCTTACCGCGCTGGTGTTCAAGATCCAGGCCAACATGGACCCCAACCACCGCGACCGTATGGCGTTCGCCCGCATCTGTTCGGGCAAGCTGCAGCGCGGCATGCGCCTCAAGCACGTACGGATCGGCAAGCAGTTCGCGCTGCATACGCCGCAGTTCTTCTTCGCGCGTGACCGGCAACTGGCCGAGGAAGCATTTGCGGGCGACGTGGTGGGCATTCCCAACCACGGCACGCTGCGCATTGGTGATACGCTGACCGAAGGCGAGGACCTGCGCTTTACCGGCGTGCCCTACTTCGCGCCTGAAATCCTGCGCCGCGTGCGTCTGGATGACGCGATGAAGGCCAAGAAGCTGCGGCAGGCCCTGACCGAACTGGCGGAAGAGGGCGTGGTGCAGCTGTTCCGCCCGCAGGACGGTGCGCCGCCGATCGTGGGCGTGGTCGGCACGCTGCAGCTTGACGTGCTGCAGTCCCGGCTGAAGGGGGAATACGGGGTTGCGATCGGCTTCGAATCGACACCCTACAACCTTGCCCGCTGGGTCACCGGCCCGCGTGACAAGCTGGAAGCCTTCTGCATGGCCAACCGCACGGCCATGGCGGATGATATCGACGGGGATCCGGTCTTCCTCGCCTCATCGGCATTCATGATGAAGCGTACGGCGGAAGGCAATCCGGACCTGACATTCCATGACATCAAGCAGATCGGCCAGGAAATCGCCTGACCGGACGGGCCAGCGTGACTGGCCCGCACCGCAGGCACAGATGAGGTCTTGCCTAATCCCGCCCGTCTGTCGCATCTAGGCGCATCATGTCCGACACACAGCCCCGCCTGCACCTGCACGACAGCAGGACGCGCAGCACCGTTCCCTTCGTCCCGCTGGCACCCGACAACGTGCGGGTCTATTATTGCGGTCCCACGGTCTATGACCTGGCGCATATCGGCAACCTGCGCGCCATGCTGACGGCAGATGTGCTGGTGCGCCTGCTGCGCCACCTGTACCCGCGCGTGACCTATGTGCGCAACATCACGGACGTGGATGACAAGATCAATGCCCGCGCCCATGCCAATGGCGAATCCATTGCAGACCTGACCACGCGCACCATCCGCGATTTTCACGAGGATCTGGCCGCCGTTTCCATCCTGCCACCGGATGTAGAGCCGCGCGCGACCCATCATATCGGTGAAATGCAGGACATGATCCGCAGCCTGATCGAAAGCGGCCATGCTTACGAAGCCGAAGGGCACGTCCTGTTCGCGGTAAACACCTATCCATCCTATGGTGCGCTATCGGGCCGCACGCCCGATGACCTGATCGCGGGCGCGCGGGTGGAAGTCGCCCCCTACAAACGTGATCCGGGTGATTTCGTGCTGTGGAAGCCGTCTGATGACCAGACGCCGGGATGGGACAGCCCGTGGGGTCGGGGCCGTCCGGGGTGGCATATCGAATGTTCGGCCATGTCGCAGCGTTACCTGGGCGAAAGCTTCGACATTCATGGCGGCGGGTCGGACCTTCTGTTCCCCCACCATGAAAACGAACGCGCGCAGAGCATGTGCTGTCACCCGCATGGCCGCTTCGCCAACCACTGGGTGCATAACGCCATGCTGCTGGTGAACGGGGAGAAGATGTCGAAGTCCCTCGGCAACTTCCTGACCGTGCGCGACGTGCTGCGTGACACCCCTGCCGAAGCGCTGCGCCTGCTGCTGCTGCGCGCGCAGTACCGTTCGGTGCTGAACTTCACCCGCGAAGGGCTGAATGAAGCCCGCCAGATGCTCGACCGGTTCTACCGCGCGCTGGAAAACCTTGATCCCATGCACGATGCCGTGCCCGCGCCGGACAGCGTGGTACAGGTGCTGTGCGACGACCTGAACACGCCGCGCGCCCTGGCGGAAATGCATGCACTGGCTGACGCCGCCATGGCGGGTGACAGCAAGGCTGCCGCGCAGCTGAAGACGGCAGGCAACCTGCTGGGCCTGCTGCAGAATACGCCGGAGGCATGGTTCCGCGGAGACGCGAAGGTTGACCCGGCCCGGATCGAACGCCTGATTGCAGAACGGCTGGCCGCCCGCAAGGCGCGCGATTTTGCCCGGGCGGATGAAATCCGCAACGATCTTGCGGCACAGGGCATCGTACTGGAAGACGGTCCACAGGGCACGACATGGAGGCAGGCATGACCGGCCGTGACGGCGGGGCGGATATCGGCCCCATCGGCAATAGCCCGGTCGTAATCCTTGTCCGGCCCCAGATGGCCGAAAACATTGGCACCACGGCGCGCGCCATGGCCAATGGGGGCCTGTTTCACATGCGGATTGTAGCCCCCCGCGACGGCTGGCCGCAGGAACGTGCGTGGCGCAGCGCCTCCGGTGCTGACCGTATCCTCGAATCCGCGCAGGTATTTGATACGGTGGATGATGCGGTGGCCGACCTGCATCATGTCTTCGCCACCTGCCCGCGTCCGCGCCATATCGTAAAGCCGGTGCTGACTGCACGCGGTGGCGCCGCCGAACTGCGTGAAATGACGGATCGCGGACTGAAGGTCGGCCTGATGTTCGGTCCCGAACGCGCGGGGCTGGATAACGAAGACATGGCCCGCGCCGATGCGCTGATCCGCTATCCGCTCAACCCCGCTTTCATGTCGCTCAACCTGGCGCAGGCAGTGATGATCATGGCGTATGAGTGGTGGATGGCGGTAGACGATACGCCGCCGCGCACGCTGATGACCAACGAGACGCATGTGGCAACCCGTGGCGAGCTGGACAATTTCATGCGCCACCTGATCGCTGATCTGGATGAATGCGGTTTCCTTCGCAATGAACAGAAGCGGCCGGGCATGGTGCGCAACCTGCGCCACTTCTTTCTGCGTGGTGAGGTAACGGAACAGGAACTGCGCACGCTGCATGGCGTGGTGACGGAACTGTCGCGTGGGCGTAAGGCGCGGCAGGGCAGCGGTAAACAAGAGTAAAAGCTTCAGGGAACGCTGCCTTTTTGAAAAAAGGCGGCACCCAAAAACTTCTTGCTGTTGAAAAAAGGCCCGGTATGAAACCGGGCCTTTTTTATATCAGCGTGCCGCGACCTGCAGCCGGTCGGCCACGCGCGCCCGGCCCATAAGCGGCAGCAGGTCACGCATTTCCGGCCCGCTCTCTTCCCCCGTCAATGCAAGGCGCAGCGGGTGAAACAGCGCACGACCCGTGCGGCCCGTGGCATCCTTTACGGCCGTGGTCCATGCCTTCCATGTGGTTTCATCCCACGGTTCCGCAGGCAGCGTCTCCAGTGCCTGCAGCAGGAAGGGGCGATCTTCCTCCTCAATCACCGGAGGGATGATCTCACCCGCCACGACATCCCACCAGTGGCGCAGTTCACCCGCCATATCCACATTGCCCCGCACCGCCAGCCAGAAGGCTTCCGTCGCCCCTTCGGGCAGGCGGGCGCGGATTTCATCAAACGGCATGGCGTGCATGATGCGGCGGTTCAGGCCCAGCAACTGCCGCATATCAAATCGCGCGGCCGAGCGCGAAACACGCCCGAGGTCATACGTCTTGGCCAGTTCATCAAACGACAGCGGCGCCGGGTCATCCGCACTGCCCAGCCGTGAGAGGTAGGATACGATAGCCGAAGGCTCGACCCCGTCCTGCCGCAATGCGCGAATCGACAGCCCGTCAAAACGCTTGGACAGCTTGCCGCCGCCTTCATCCAGCAAAAGCGGCAGGTGCGCGAAGGTGAACTGGTTGCGCTTTGCCCCCAGTGCCTCGGCAATGTCGATCTGCACGCCGGTATTGGTCACGTGGTCCTCGCCCCGGATGATATGGGTGATGCCCAGTTCCATATCATCCACGACGGATGCCAGCGTGTACAGCACCGTCCCGTCCGCGCGCACCAGAACAGGGTCGGAAATGGCAGGCAGCTTCACCCGGCACGCCCCCATGACCAGATCATTCCATTCCACCGTGCGGTGATCGGACAGCCGGAAGCGCCAGTACGGTACCTTGCCATTGGCTTCGGCCTGCGCGCGCTGCTGCGGGGTCATGCGCAGCATGGCGCGGTCATAGACCGGCGGCTTGCGCATGCGGATACGGGCCTCACGCTTGGAGGCCAGTTCCTGCTCACTTTCAAAACACGGATAAAGCCGCCCGGTGGCCTTCAGCTGTTCAATGGCCAGCGCATAGCGGTCCAGCCGGTCTGACTGACGCACGAATTCATCCCAGCCAATGCCAAGCCAGCGCAGGTCATCCTGCAGGGCCTGCACATATTCCTCTTTCGAGCGACCGCGATCGGTATCGTCAATACGCAGCAGGAAGCGTGCATCGTGGCGGCGGGCGAACAGGGCATTGGCAATGGCCTGACGCGCATTGCCGACATGGATCAGCCCGGTCGGGCTGGGCGCAAAACGGAGTTTCATGACCCCTATATGCGGCGATTACGCCCCAAATGCCAGAGAACACATGCGCAATCCGACGCGGAATACACCAGCCTTGCAGGCCCAGCCCGATGCACGCCGGTATGGGTGCCTGACCCGTATGGGGAAAGTGTTTTCAGGCGGGCCGCCGACGCCGCCTTTTTAAAAAGGCGGCACCCAAAAACTTTTACACTTTTACGGATTTAGGGACGTTCTTACGCCCCTTCATCCTCATCATCGCCACGGCGCGGATCAAAGGCACGCCAGTCACGTTCCATCGGACTTGCGGCGTGGGCCACGAAATCATCCAGTTCATTGGCCGAACGCCAGCCCTGATCACCTGCTTCCAGCACTTCCGCATCCTCGCCAAAGGAAAACCATGCCTTGAGGATATCGGCTGCCGACAGGCCGGGCATGCGGCAGCGTTCAATGCTGTCACGTACATAGGCGCGCGCAAAGGCATTGGCCTGGATCAGGTCGGGAAAACCGCCGACTTCCTCGACAATATTGTCCTCGGCGCCGCCTGACAGGTCCAGAATCCGTACGCGCCATCCCCCTTCGGGGGCAAAAATGGTTTCTGACAAGATGAAGCCTTTCGTTATGCATCCCTGCGCGGGACGTGACCATGTGGCCTAGCGGTTGCGCATGTGGCGCAGCAGGAACTCACGCCCCGCCTTGACCCGCGGCACATCGTCATAGGCCACGATATCGGCTGTGGCATAGGTTTCCGACCAGTGGTCGGGAATGAAGGAGCCTGTACCGATCACATCGACCGGCGCATGGGCGTCGGCCATGCTGAGGCATTTTTCCACGCTGAAACCCGACGACGCGATGATGCGTACATGCGCGAATCCTGCATCATCCAGTGCTTCGCGCATGCGCCAGATTGCGGCGGCGGAAACCCCGGTACCCACAAGGTAACGCAGTTCCTTGTCCGACCGGTACCGCCGGATGCTGCCCGGCGTATGGCGTTCCAGCACGTCATAGGATGATTGCGGGTCCAGCCCCTCCAGAAAACGGCCGCCATGCGTATCCAGACGCACGGCCAGCCGTCCGGTTGCGGCAAGGTCCGGGAAATGGCGGCAGACTTCCAGCGCGTCCGTCACCTCGCGCCCGAAATAGTCCACCAGCACCACAAGGTCCATTTCGGGATAGACCTCGTGAAACATCTCGGCGGCCCGCAGGGTGGACCCGGCGTAGCCCACCAGCGCGTGCGGCATGGTGCCCAGCCCCTTCGTGGTGCCGAAATAATGCGCCGTCGCGTCATTGGCGCTGCCGATAAAGCCCAGCGCGCCTTCCTTCTGCGCGGCATGACTGCCGACGGAGGCGGCATAGGCCATCTGTTCCTGCATGCCGAAGCCCGCGCAATGCCGCGCCTCCATCGCCATGAAGCGCACATGCGGCAGCGCCATGGACATCTGGTAGGCATTGTGGGCGGCGACACAGGCCGGGCCAAGACGCTGGAGCACCAGCGTCTCCAGCACCGCAAGCTGCGCGAACGACCCGGTCACATAGGCCAGCGGTTCACCCGCGCCCACCCATGTTCCCTCGGGGAACATAAGGTCACATTCAATGTCGATCCCGCGTTCGGTGGCAACGGCGCGCAGCCAGTCCACCATAAGCCGGGGCGCGGACACGACGGGGCGGCGCAGGAAGACGGCATAGGTCACCTTCCTGTCCCCAAAGTGTTCGACAATGGCACGCGTGCGGTTGAAATACGCATCGGTGCGGGCGGCGATCACATCACGTTCCACCGCGCCCGCACCCCGGCCTGCCTTCTCACCATGGGTCATAGCCCCTCCAATCCCCCCGATACGGGCGGGACTAGCGTGCCCCGCCACTCATGCGATGCATCCGCGTCTTCAGTTCTTCAGACAGACGGAATGCCATTTCCAGCGACTGTTCCGCATTCAGGCGCGGGTCGCAGAAGGTCTCATAGCGTTCACCCAGATCGGCTTCCGTCAAGCGGTGGGCACCGCCGATGCACTCGGTCACGTTCTGGCCGGTCATTTCGAAATGCACGCCGCCGGGGTGGGCGCCAGCTGCCTCGAATACGTCAAAAAAGCCGTGAATCTCCGACAGGATGGCATCGAACGAACGCGTCTTGATACCTGTCGAAGTCGAGCTTGTGTTGCCATGCATGGGATCACACAACCATGTGACTGTCCGCCCCGTGGCCATCACTTTCTCAAGAAGTGGCGGCAGATGGTCGCGCACCTTGCCCGCCCCCATGCGGGAAATGAGCGAAATGCGCCCGGCTTCATCGGTCGGGTTGAGAATGTCGAGCAACTGCTCAAGATCCTCGATGGTCGTGGTCGGGCCGACCTTGATCCCGATGGGGTTGCGCACCCCACGCAGGAATTCGACATGCGCGCCATCTGGCTGGCGGGTACGATCCCCGATCCACACGAAATGGGCCGAGCAGTCATACCATTCGTCCGATGTCGAATCGATGCGGGTCAGCGCCTGCTCGTACGGCAGCAGCAGGGCTTCGTGCGAGGTATAGAACTCGGTCTCGTCAATCTGGGGCGTGGTGGCCGCCGTCAGGCCGCACGCGGCCATGAAGTCCAGTGTTTCGCCAATACGTTCGGCCAGCTGCCCGTAACGCTGCGCCAGCGGCGAACGTTCGACAAAGCCAAGGTTCCAGCGGTGGACTTCATGCAGGTTGGCATAGCCCCCGCTGGCGAAGGCGCGCAGCAGGTTCATGGTGCCGACAGACTGGAAATAGCCGGTTTCCATGCGCTTCGGGTCGGGAATGCGCGCAGATTCCGTGAAGTCCGAACCATTGATGATGTCACCACGGTAGGACGGCAGCGTCACGCCATCCTTCGTCTCGGTATCGGAGGAGCGCGGCTTGGCGTACTGCCCGGCCATGCGCCCTATCTTGATGACGGGCACCTTGGCGCCAAAGGTCAGCACAACAGCCATCTGCAGCAGCACGCGGAAGGTGTCGCGCACGATATCGGCGGTGAATTCACTGAAGCTTTCGGCGCACGCGCCACCCTGCAGCACGAAGGCCTGCCCCGTGGCGGCCTTGGCCAGATGGGCGCGCAGGCGCCGGGCTTCCCCCGCGAAGACCAGCGGCGGGTAGCGGCGCAGGCGCGCCTCCACGCCCTCCAGGGCGGCTTCGTCAGGATATCGCGGCATCTGCCGCGCCGGAAACGACCGCCAGCTCTCCGGCGTCCAGGCCTGCCGGGAAGAACTGCTGTGGCTGTGCGTCGCACTCATGGGTCGGATCCTAATTCCTCTTGATACAAGACAGTCCCCGCCGCCAGCGGCGGAAGGGCAGTCTTTATGTCGAAAAAAGCCCGGCATGGCAAAGCCTGTTCTGGGCCGGTCCCCTCTGGCTGCACCGCCAGCGGGGACTCAATGTTGCATTGACGCCACAAACAGACCCGATCCATACAGTTGCAGGTCGCATTACAGTCATGCTTCCCCCATATGTAAAAGCAGCATGGTTGGACTGCCAGACCACGGCTTCCCCTGACGGGGCATGGTTGGCATGGTGTCCCCTCAGGTAAAAGGATTACGGATCATGGCCACCACACGTGGGAAATTCATAACCGCCCTGGCAGCCGGGCTGTGTCTGTTCAGCGTGACGGCCATGGCCGCGCCCGACAGCAGTGACGACAGCGGCAGCCAGAGCGAAGACAAGATGACCGTTCATGGTCAGCGCAACCATCTGCCGCCCGGCTATGAGGAAGCGCCGTCCATGGAACTGAACCACGGTCCCGACCCCGACCATCTGGAACATGTGCACCGTGATTCGGTCACCGGCACGGACCTGTCACGTTTCGGCAGCGCGTACCAGAGCAGCGGGATCAATGGCGATGGCCAGCTTGGCGATTCGACCGGCAATGGCTGGGTCGCGCCCCGCTAAAAAATCACTTCAGAAATAATAAAAGTTTTTGGCTACCGCCTTTTAAAAAAAAAGCCTTACCAGAAACTTCTGTGGTTCGCGGGTTTGCCCGCCTGTTACACAATAAAAAAACCGTTGCCGGTCAATGTGCCAGCAACGGTTTTTTACATGGGCCGTATCAGACCGGGTGATGCGGCGTGACACGCGTGCGGGTACGCATGGTCACGAATTCCTCAGCCGAGGACGGATGGATACCGATGGTCCGGTCCCAGTCCCCCTTCTTCAGCCCCGCCGTCACGGCAATCGCCAGGCCCTGCATGATCTCCGGCGCGTCATCACCCAGCATGTGCGCGCCTACAACCACCTGACTGGCCTTATCGACCACCAGCTTCATGAACGTACGCTGCTGGCGGCCACTGAGCGTATTGCGCATGGGGCGAAAGCGGCTGACATACACGTCCACATCGCCCTTATGCGCAGCCTCGGCTTCCGTCAGGCCGACACTGGCAAGGGCGGGGGTAAAGAACACCGCCTTCGGTGTCGTGCCATAGGACCACTGGCGCGCCGGTGCGCTGCCAAACAGACGGTCAGCCAGATTATGCCCTTCCGCGATGGCGACGGGGGTCAGGTTCAGCCGGTTGGTCACGTCACCAATGGCGTAAATGCCGGGCACGGTTGTCTGGCTGTCCTCATCGACGATGATGCGCCCGTTCTCCTCCATCGCCACACCAAGCTGCGTCAGGCCAAGGCCGGTGATCTTGGGATGACGGCCGGTGGCGAAGAAAACGCAGTCGGTTTCAATCCGGGTACCGTTATCAAGGGTGACGGTAAAGCTGCCATCCCCGCGCTTTTCAATTTCAGTGGGCGACGCGCTGACATGCTGGCGGATGCCACGCAGATCGATGGCGTCATGCAGGGCATGGCGCAGGTCGCCATCAAAGCCACGCAGCGGCTGCTGCTGGCGATAGACCAGATCAACTTCCGAGCCGAGTCCACGGAATATCCCTGCAAACTCCACGCCAATATAACCGCCACCCACCATGCACACCCGCTGCGGGCGCCGTGTCAGGTGAAAGGCCTGATCGGATGATATGGCGTATTCCGCGCCGGGGATCCTGGGCGCCGTCGGCGTGGACCCTACGGCAATGACAATCCGGGCCGCAGTCACACGGCGCGGGGCTTCATGGGGGGCCAGCGGGGACGGGTCGATACGCAGGGTGTGCGCGTCCTCGATGGTGGCAAGGCCGGTAAACAGCGCAACACCCGCCTTTTCCAGCATCGAGACATACAGACCGTTCAGGCGCGTGATTTCGCGGTCCTTGGCTTCAATCAGTGCGGTCCAGTCATGCTGCCCGCGCTTCGTGTTCCAGCCGAAACCGTGGCTGTCATCCACCCAGTCGCCATATTCGCTGGCCTGGACCATCAGTTTCTTGGGCACGCAGCCAAGGTTGACGCAGGTCCCGCCCCAGTGGCGGCTTTCCGCCACGGCCACGCGCGCCCCATGGCTGGAGGCGATACGCGCACACCGCACGCCGCCCGAACCCGCGCCGATTACAAACAGATCGAAGTCATAACTCATGCCGGTTGTGCATCCTGCTTCCAGCCGGAAGGACGGCGACAGCATGCGTCATTCCGGCAGCACCCCGCCCTGACGCGGGGCGGGACCAATAAAAAAAGCCCCGACCATGCTTCCTATGGCCGGGGCGGGGCGGGATCAGCGTTCGGCGAACGCCTTTTCCACCACATAGGCGCCGGGGTTGGAGTTGTTCCCCTCGTCAAAGCCACGGTCCTGCAGCAGCTTTTCCGTATCGGCCAGCATTTCCGGCGAACCGCAGATCATGACGCGGTCATGTTCAGGATCCAGTTCGGGGATGTTCAGGTCCTTGAAGATCTTGCCCGTCTCGATCAGCTTGGTGATGCGGTCGGTAACGGCAAATTCCTCACGGGTCACGGCCGGGTAGTACAGCAGCTTGCCCTTCACGTCCTCGCCCAGGAACTCGTGTTCGGGCAGTTCGTGGCGGATGTGGTTGGAATAGGCCAGCTCACCCGAGATACGCACCGTGTGGCTCAGGATCACGTGGTCGTAGCGTTCATAGCATTCCGGATCCTTGATCAGGCTCATGAAGGGCGCAAGCCCCGTACCCGTGGACAGGAAATACAGGTTGCGGCCCGGACGCAGGTTGTCCAGCAGCAGCGTGCCGACGGGTTTGCGGCCGATCAGCACCTTGTCGCCCACCTTTACATGACGCAGGCGCGAGGTCAGCGGACCATCGGGCACCGCGATCGACAGGAATTCAAGGTGGTCCTCGTAATTCGCGCTGGCAATGCTGTAGGCGCGCAGCAGCGGCTTGCCCTCGACCTCGATGCCGATCATCGTGAACTGGCCGTTCTCGAAGCGCAGCGCCGGGTCGCGCGTGGTGGTGAAGCTGAACAGCCGGTCTGTCCAGTGATGGACCGACAGGACGGTTTCCGCATTCAGGTGGCCATATTCCTTGGTCGGTTCGGCCAGGTGGAACACGCCTTCCTGCCCCTCGACCGGAGCAAGGCCGGTGAGCATGGTCTCGGCGGTTGGCACAATCAACGTATCTGACATCTGGTTATCATTCTCCCGGCTGGATATGACGCAGACACAGGATTCCCTGAAACATGCGCCCGGCCACAGCTACATAACTAAGGCGGGCATGTTTAGGCCATCCACAGCGTGGAATTCCAGCACAAAACTAACATATCACGCGCCACGGGGAACAGATTGACCGTAGAATGCCCATTCCGGGACGCGCTTGTCACGCCACACGCGTACGATACGGCGTTCTATTCAATGATTTCGGGCACGGATGCAAGTACGGAGTCCATTGTCGTCAGCGCGTGGATGACGCACATAGTCAGGTATGACTTCTGAATTCCCCGACCGGGCCGCCCCTGCCCTGCTGGCGCTGGACGCGGCGATCGCCGCAACCGGACTGCATGTTGAAACCCGCGAGCGCCCGAAGCTGGAGCGCGTGATCGCCCGCATGCTGAAACCCGGCGCCACGCACATAGATGACGCCGCCTTCCGCAGCGCCCTGTGTACCGTGCGGCGCAAGCCGTGGGGGTCGCGGCTTATGGACCTGACCCGCCGCGCGGGGCAGATATGGGTCACGCGCGCAGATACGGAAGCCGCCGCCGTGACGGTGGACGACCCCGAACCCGATGACGCCCGCCTTCTGTCAGCCCTGGCCCCCGTACTGCATGAAAAACTGCGCGCGCAGGGCGATACGCCGCGCGCCGCAGTGGAAAACGTCCGCGCCGACCTGTTTGACGGCACCGGCCGCACGCTGGCACCAGCCGAACTGCGCACCCTTGCCGTGGCGGTGGCCGATGCCTTCGCCCTGCCTGATGCGGATGCCTTCGCCGCCGGACTGGAACGCGAGGACGCAAGCCGCAAGGACCGCGATACCCAGATCGAGGATACGGCGCGCGCACGGCGGCGCGAGGAAGTGCTGCGCCTGCGTGAATGGGAAAAAAGCCTTGTTCCCTTCAGCGACGTACCCGGCCTGCTGCGCTGTTCGCACCGCGAGGCGCTGCGCTGGATCGCGGAAAACCGTCTGCCGGTCGCACGCCGCGTGCCGCAGGCGGATGGACAGGAACGGTGGGAATTCGACCCGACCGAACTTATGGCCCTGCGCCAGCAGTTACCCCAGTGGCGCAGGGAGGGACAGGAAACCCCGTCGCGCGCACCACTGGCCCCCGACCTGGGCAACCGCCGCGTGGGTAACGCTGTCATTGCACAGGTCGCGGCCCTTGACCGCTACGCCGCTCATTTCCGCACCGCACGCGCGCTCAACCGTCGTATCACGTTGGTGACGGGACCGACCAACAGCGGCAAGTCGCACACGGCACTGGATGCGCTGGCCCGTGCTGAAAGCGGGCTGGCGCTGGCGCCGCTACGGCTGCTGGCACATGAATTCCGCGAGTCGCTGACCGCGCGCGGCGTGCCGACATCGCTGGCCACGGGCGAAGAGCGCATCGACGTGCCCGGTAGCCGCCATCTGGCCGCCACCGTGGAAATGTGCCCGCTGAACAACCCGGTCGATGTAGCCATAATCGATGAAGCCCAGATGCTGACCGACCCCGACCGTGGGGCGGCGTGGACTGCGGCCATCATGGGTGCCCCCGCGCGGCACCTGTTCATCCTTGGCGCGCCTGATTGCATTCCCATGGTGAAGCGCATTGCCGAACTGTGCGGTGACCCGGTGGATGAAATCCGGCTGGAACGCAAAAGCCCGCTGGTTGCCGCCGAACGTTCGGTCAGCCTGCATGAACTGCAGAAGCATGACGCGCTGATCGCCTTTTCCCGACGCGAGGTACTGGACCTGCGCGCGCTGCTACTGGCGCAGGGCAAGCGGGTGGCGGTGGTGTATGGCGCGCTCAGCCCCGAAGTCCGCCGGGCGGAAGCCCAGCGTTTCAATGATGGCGACGCCGACATCCTGATCGCGACCGACGCAATCGGCATGGGGCTGAACCTGACCATCCGCCGCGTGGTCTTTGCCGCCCTGCGCAAATATGACGGCAACCAGACGCGCGACCTCAACCCGCAGGAAGTCAAGCAGATCGGCGGTCGCGCCGGGCGTTACGGCAAGCATGAACAGGGTGTTGTGGCCGTGCTGGAAGGGGTCGGCAGCCCGTCCTTCATCCACGCCATGCTGGCTGCCCCCCCGCAGCCGATCGAGGACATGCGCCCGCAGGTGCAGCCCGATGCGGACATTGTTCAGGCCGTCGCGGCCGAAATCGGGTCCGACAGCCTGTTTGGCGTGCTGGTGCGCATTCGCCGCGCGGTGCTGCGCCGCGATGACCCGAATTACCGGCTGGCCAACATGGAACAGGCCTTCGCCATTGCAACCGCGCTGGAAGGTGTGTCGGATCTGACGCTGGCGCAGCGCTGGGTCTATGCCATGTGCCCGGTGGATGACCGCGACAATGGCATCCAGCGCCTTGTCCACTGGGCGGCAGACCATGCGGCGGGCAATGCCGTGCCACCACCGGGCACGGGCCGCCTGCCGCCGCCCGAACGGGCCGAGCGCACGGAACTGGAACGCGCGGAAAAACGCCACAAGCGGCTGGTGGCATGGCGATGGCTGGCGCTGCGCTTCCCCGAAGCTTACGTCAACCGTGAGGAAGCCGAGGCCACGACCGCCCGCCTGAATGACTGGATCGAAGACGTGCTGCGCCAGCAGAGCATCCGCGCCCGCACGCCGCGCACGTCCCCCTTCAGCCCTGATAACCGCGCCAGCCCGCCGGGCCGCCGCAACCGTGAGGCACCGACCAAGGGCAAACGCCCGCACCGCAAGCGACGTTAAGGGAAGACGCAAAGATAAAAGTTTCAGGTGCCGCCTTTTTTGAAAAAGGCGGCGTTATCTGAAGCTGTTTGAAAAAAGCTTCACCAAAAACTTCTTTATTTCAGGCTCTCAGGCCGCGCGGATAACCTCGACGCCGCCCATATAGGGACGCAGCACATCGGGGATGGTGATGCTGCCGTCCTCGTTCTGGTAATTTTCCATAACTGCGATCAGTGTGCGGCCCACGGCCAGACCGGACCCGTTCAGGGTATGGACGAACGCGGGCCTGCCCTCTGCCGCGCGATAGCGGGCGTTCATGCGTCGCGCCTGAAAATCGCGCGTGGTGGAGCACGACGAGATTTCACGCCATGCCTTCTGCCCCGGCAGCCATGCCTCAAGGTCAAAGGTCTTTGCCGCGCCAAAGCCGGTATCCCCTGCGCATAGCAGCATGCGGCGATAGGGGATGCCCAGCTTTTCCAGCACCATTTCCGCGCAGCGGGTCATGCGTTCGTGCTCGGCATCGCTTTCCTCCGGCGTGGTGATGGACACCATCTCGACCTTCTGGAACTGGTGCTGGCGCAGCATGCCGCGCGTGTCGCGGCCCGCCGCCCCGGCCTCGCTGCGGAAACACGATGACAGGGCGACAAGGCGGCGCGGCAGCACATTGCCCGGCAGGATCTGGCCCGCGACACTGGCGGTCAGCGGCACCTCCGCCGTGGGGATCAGCCAGCGGCCGTCCTCGGTACGGAAGGACTGGTCAGCAAATTTGGGCAGCTTGTCAGTGCCGTACATCGCCTCGTTATTGACCAGAACAGGGACTGCGGTTTCCTCATACCCGTTTTCACCCGTATGCAGGTCCAGCATGAACTGCCCCAGCGCGCGTTCCAGCCGCGCAAGCTGGCCATGCAGCACCACGAAACGCGCACCCGACAGGCGGGATGCGGTCTCGAAATCCATCATGCCCAGTGCCTCGCCCAGCTCGAAATGCTCACGCGGGGCAAAAGCGAATTCGCGCGGCGTACCGTTCTGGTGCACCTGCACGTTCGCATTTTCATCCGCCCCTGCGGGCACACTTTCGTCCAGACGGTTGGGCAGGCGTTCCAGCGTGCCGCGGATCTGCCCGTCCAGATCATCGGCGCGGGTCTGCAGTGCCTCCATCCGGGCCTTGGCGCTGATCACTTCGGCTTCCAGAGCCGAGCTGTCCGCCCCAGATTTGCGCATTGCCCCGATTTCCTTGGAAATCTGCTTCCGGCGCGCCTGCAGTTCCTGCAATGCGGTTTCAGCGGAGCGGCGGTCATGGTCCAGCAGCAGCAGCGCCTGCGCCACGGCAGGCTCCCCCCGCCGCTTCAGGTCGGCGTCAAAACCGTCAGGATCGGCGCGAAGGGCGCGCAGGTCGTGCATCAGGTAGTCTCCTCGGTGTCTTCAGGCAGATTGCGCGGCTCGACAAGGCGGGCGCAGAAAATGGAAATCTCGTACAGCCCGATCAGCGGCACGGCCAGGCCGGTCTGGGTAATCACGTCGGGCGGCGTCAGGATGGCGGCGGCCACGAACGCGCCGACATAGGCATAGCGCCGCACACGCGCCAGCCCCTTTGACGTAACCAGCCCCACCCGCGCCATAAGCGTCAGCACCACGGGCAGTTCGAACGCCATGCCGAACGCCAGGATCAGCTTCATCACCAGTGTCAGGTATTCCGACACCTTGGCCTGCAGCTCGATCTGCAGTCCGTCCTGCCCGTCCGCCGTCTGGAACGACAGGAAAAACTTCCATGCGGCGGGGAAGATGAAGTAGTACGCCAGCGCCGCTCCCATGGCGAACATGATGGGCGTTGCCACCAGAAACGGCGCAAAGGCCCGTTTTTCGCTGCGATACAGCCCCGGCGCGATAAAGATCCACGCCTGTACCGCCATCATGGGAAATGACAGGCAGGCCGCACCGAAAAAGGCAACCTTCATGTAGGTAAAGAAGGCTTCGTACAGTGCAGTATAGATCAGGTGCGGCTGTTCCCCCTTCTGGCGCATGATGTCGCCCAGCGGCTTGGCCAGGAAGAAATAGATCTGTTCCGAATAATAGTAACAGACGGCAAAACACACCATGAACGTCACGATGGACCACAGCAGCCTGCGCCGCAGTTCCACCAGATGTTCCAGCAGCGGCATGGGCTGGTCGTTGATCGAATCCTGATTCAGGGTTTCGTCTCCTGCGTCCATCGCGTTCTTATTCCCGCCCATCGGCTGTAACGGAGACACGCTGCCCCCGGTGAATGACCCTGACCGGCGGCAGGAAGGCCGGGGGCGTAAGATTTGGCAGTTCCGCCGCGATGCGGCGTGCGATACGCGGCGGCAGGAAGTCGGGCGCACTGGCCAGTACCGCCTCGTCCGCCTCTTTCGGGGCCGTGCTGGACAGGGGGGGAATGTAATGGCGCGATGGCACCTGCTGTTCAGGCAGGGCGTCACCCGCAACGGGCGTTGCCGGGCGTGTGGCGGGAAGATCCCCCGTCAGCGTGGCGGGATCAAGCGAGCGGCGCAGCGTGCCATCCCCGTCAATCGCCTTCATCAGCTTGTCGCGCACGTTCAGCCGCTTGAGCTGGCCAAGCTGGTCACGGGCTTCGGTCAGATCCGCTTCCCGCACCATTTCGTCCACATGGGACTGGAATTCGGTGGCAAGACCGCGCGCCTTCTTGATCAGACCGGTCACCGTCCGGATGGCAATGGGCATGTCCTTTGGCCCGATCAGCAGCAGGCCCACCACCCCGATCAGGGCAAATTCAGACCACGCAAAATCGAACATGACCACTTTCCTCCACCACCACGCACGCGCGGCACACCCGCACGCAGCCGCGCGGCATCACATTTCGTCCGTGCACGCCCTGCACACCTATCACGACGCGGGCGGGTCAGGAACCTCGTCCGGAGCATCGGGCAGCATGCCGGTATCTGGCACATCCACCAGCAGTTCCTCCCGCCGGGGCAGGTCGCCCAGATCCTTCAGCCCGAAATGCCTCAGGAAACCCGATGACGTTCCCCACAGGATGGGCCGTCCCGGTACTTCCTTACGGCCCAACGGCATGATCAGTTCCGCCTCCAGCAGGGTATCCAGCACCTGCTGGCTCAGGCTGACGCCACGGATCTCCTCGATCTCGGCACGGGTGCAGGGCTGGTGATAGGCAATAATGGCCAGCGTTTCCATGGTCGAACGCGCCAGCCTGCGTGGGCGCGGCATGACACGGGTCAGTCGCGGGGCCAGGTCGGGCGCGGTCCGGAACTGCCAGCCCCCCGCCACTTCCACCAGCACGACACCACGCCCCGCATACTGCGCCGCCAGTGCGGCCAGGGTGGCTGCGACATAAGCATCCCGATCGGCGGTATCATGCGGTATGCCGCCCTGCCCGGCCAGCACTTCGCCAATGGCGCGCGTACTGAGCGGATCGGCGCGGGCAAAAATCAGGGCCTCCACCAGACGGAGCGAAAAATCACGCACTTCGATCATTGCGACGTCCGCGTCATCTTCGGGTAGCAGTCCGGGCTGCTGCGTATCATTCATCAGGCCATGTCCCCTTCCGGTTCTGTCCCAGCATCGTCTGGCTGTCCCGTGCGTTCACGCAGCCATATACGGCCAAACTGTTCCGCCTGCTGGAGTTCGATCATCCCGCTGCGCGCCATTTCAAGGCTGGCCAGCAACGTTCCCGCAACAGCGGCGCGGCGGCCGGTCTGCACCATTGTTTCCGTCATGTCAGCCTGTGGCGGCAGGTCGGGCACGAACCCGTCCAGCCCGCACCAGTCCGCCTTCAGGTCATGCGTACCCAGCATGCGCCGCAG
Source organism: Komagataeibacter diospyri (assembly GCF_043995075.1). Classification (NCBI taxonomy): domain Bacteria; kingdom Pseudomonadati; phylum Pseudomonadota; class Alphaproteobacteria; order Acetobacterales; family Acetobacteraceae; genus Komagataeibacter; species Komagataeibacter diospyri. The sequence continues at coordinate 3,096,582 of NZ_CP171836.1, read as the reverse complement.
CCGCGCCAGCGCGTCCTGCACCGTCCAGAACCGCAGCACGCGCGGCTGGTAGACGGATTTGCGCGCCCGCCTGCGCATGGCCGCCATGTACCCACGCATAAGCTGTGGCACATCGACCGCAAGGCCCGAACGATCGATTTCCACAAGGTTTTCCGCCTGTCCGCGTTCGAACACCTCCAGCCCCAGCTGCGGACGCGCGGCCAGCCAGCGGCCAAGCTGGACCATCCGCTCCAGCTCCAGCAGGCGTTCGTGCAGGAGGCTGGCCGCCTCCTCCGCATCGGTGGCCTGCTCATCATCCTCGGGCAGCAGCAGACGGGACTTGAGCCACGCCAGCCATGCCGCCATGACCAGCCAGTCTGCAGCCTGTTCCAGCCGCACGTCATGTGCCGCACGCACCACGGCCAGGTACTGATCCACCAGTTGCAGGATGGAAATGCGCCACAGATCCACCTTCTGCGCCCGCGCCAGTTCCAGCAGCAGGTCCATCGGCCCGTCAAACCCGTCCAGATGCACGATCGGGGCGTTGGTGGACGCGGAGGGGACGGGCGGGGTGTCAGCCCCGCTCACCGTCCCCTCCGCAGCACGGAATCGCAGGCCATGGCTGAATCAGGAATGGACCAGCTCGCACGCCAGGCTTTTCGCCTTGGCCTTTTCACACAGGCTGACCGCCTGTGCCTTCGCCAGTCCCTTGACCCGCAGGCGGTAGAAGGTCTTGCCGCCGCGCTCCGCCTTCACCACGGTAGGCTGGTACGGCCCGAACACGTCGGGATAACGCGCACTGAGGCGGGTCCAGCTTTTCAGTGCCGCTTCCTGCGTATCAAGCGCGGCAAGCTGCACGCCATACGCCCCTGTCCCGGTGCTGAGCGCACGTGGCACGGGTGGTGGCAGGGCGGCAGGGGCTGCAGGCTGTTCCGGTGCCTCCGCCCGTGCCGGGGCGGCAGGCTGGGATGCGGGCGCGCTGGCAACTGCATCCGCCGCCGGTGGCGTGGCAGGGGCAGCAGCCGGTGACGCCTGTGCCGGGGCAGATGGCGGTTCCCCGTCACCCGCCACCTGTCCGTACTGGCGGGCCATGGCGTCAGGCTGCGGCTGTTCGGGCGGCGGGGACAGGCGCATCACGCCCCCATCGGCGGGCATGCCGTCGCCCGCGCCCAGTATCTGCATCCCGCCCGGATCTGCGGGCTTGACGCGCACCGGGCCGGGGGGCGGCCCCAGAACGGGAATGCCGCCCTGATGGTGACCGAACAGCGACCATCCGCCAATCGCCACCACCAGCACGCCGCCAAGACCCGCCGCGCCATAGACCAGTCTGCGCGTAAGCGGATCATCACCAAGCAGGTTGCTGCCTGCCACGCGCGCCATCAGGGCCTTGATATCAAAACCACCACGGCGGCCACGCCGAGCACCCGCACCGATGTCATCTGCCGGTTCCATGGGTTTGCGGGCGCCCAGATCGGGATTGGAATCGGCCCCCATGCGTTCCCGCCCCGGGCCGGAGGGCGCGGAATAGGGATCGGGCGCGGGCGGGTTGTCGCCCCTGTTATCAGGGGGGACATTGGGGGGGGACGTGTTGTCAGGGCTCATCGCATCTCCTCGACCGGCTGTACGCCGAGCACTTTCATCCCCGATCGCAGCACGGTTGCCGTAGCCTCGACAAGGGCAAGCTTCATGCGGGTTGCGGCAATATCATCTTCCTGCAGGAAACGCAGGGTCGCATCATCACGTCCCCGGTTCCACAGCGCATGGAAATCCGACGCAAGTTCATTGAGATAGAAGGCGATACGGTGCGGTTCATGCGCCGCCGCCGCCGATTCGACCATGCGGGGCCACTGCGCCATGCGCTGCAGCAGCGCCAGTTCCGCATCCGCCGTCAGGCCCGACAGGTCCACGCCCGCCAGTTCCGCAGGCGTGATGCCACCCGGGATTTTGCCATCATTGACCATCTCCGCCGCCGAACGCAGGACCGAACAGCAGCGCGCATGGGCGTACTGCACATAGAAAACGGGATTGTCCCGGCTCTGCGCCACGACCTGATCCAGATCGAATTCCATCTGCGCGTCGGCCTTGCGGGTCAGCATGGTAAAACGCACGGCGTCGCGCCCGACTTCATCGATCAGGTCGCGCAGGGTCACGAACGTCCCCGCACGCTTGGACATGCGCACCGGCTGCCCATCACGCACGATACGCACGATCTGGCACAAAAGCACGTCCAGAACCGGCCGCCCGTCTGTCGCCAGTGCCGCGACCGCCGCCTTCATGCGCGTAACATAACCGCCGTGGTCGGCCCCCCATACATCCACCAGCACGTCCGCGCCCCGGCGGATCTTGTCGGCATGGTAGCCGATGTCGTTGGCGAAATAGGTGTTCGACCCGTCGGACTTGCGCAGCGGACGGTCCACGTCATCCCCGAATTCGCTGGATCGGAACAGCGTCTGCGGCCGGGCTTCCCAGTCATCAGGCAGCTTGCCCTTGGGCGGCTCCAGCACGCCTTCGTAAATCAGGCCCTTCTTTTCCAGCTGTGCGATGGCGTGATCGGTTTCACCATCAGCCAGGATCTTCGCCTCGCTGGTAAAGACATCATGATGCACGCCTAAAGCTGCCAGATCCTCACGGATCATGGCCATCATGGTATCGACCGCCTCCCGCTTCACAATATCCAGCCACACGGCAGGATCTGCGGGTTTCAGGCCGGGGGCAGCGAGTTTATCGGTAAATTTGCGGGCCAGCGCCTCACCGACCGGCACCAGATAGTCACCACCGTACTGGATCACGCCACCGGGCACGACAGAGGCGAATTCCTCCTCGGTCATGGTGGTGCCCAGCGCCTGCAGATAGCGCCAGTAGGTCGCCCATGCCAGCGCGATAACCTGCGCACCGGCGTCGTTGATGTAATATTCCTTCGTGACCTCGTAACCCGCCTTTATCAGCAGGTTGGCCAGCACGTCGCCCACCACGGCCCCACGGCAATGACCGACATGCATCGGGCCGGTGGGGTTGGCGGACACGTATTCCACATTCACCTTTACCCCGTTACCCGCGGTGCTGGTGCCATAATCCTCCCCCGTCGCAAGCACACTGTGCGCGACATCCTGCCACACGGCGGGGACCAGGCGCATGTTGACGAAACCGGGGCCGGCCACTTCCGCATGCGCGATACCGGGTACATCCGCCAGCGCCGTTACCAGTTCGCCCGCAATTTCAGCCGGGCGGCGGCGCGCGACCTTGGAGACGACCAGCGCCGCATTGGTCGCAAGGTCGCCATGGGCCGGGTCGCGGGTGGGCGTGACCTCCACCCGGTCCAGCAGCGCAGTCGGCAGGTCGGGGACGATCCGGCCCAGTGCTGCGCGCACATGCGTAAGGTAACGGACGAACAGACTGTCTGACATGCGGCACGGTTTCCCAACAAAAACGGTAAATGGGCCATCAGGCCCGGCAGAAAGGGCCTGCCGTGATACCAGAACGGCAGGCAATCGGATAAATGCAATGGGCGTGTTTCACCCCGGCGAGGACAGGTCCGTCAACCGTCGATATTCTTCCATCGCGCAACGATCGGTCATACCGGCGATATAATCCGCCACCACGCGGCATGCACCCGCCCTGTCGCCCCCATCCTGCGCCGCAAGGGCAGGCTCACGCGTGCCATCAGGCAGCAGTGTCAGGTTTTCCGACAGGATGGTGAAAATCGATTCGACCGTCAGCCGCGCCTTGCGTGTCATGCGGTTGACGCGCCAGTGACGGTACAGCCGCGCATACAGGAATTTGCGGATTTCCAGGTTGGCTGCAGCAATATCCGGGCTGTACGCCACCACGGGACGGGCCGCGTGACGGATATCATCGGAACATTTCGGGGCAAGGCGTTCAAGGTTGCGCTGGGTCTGCCCGATCAGGTCCATGGCCAGCGTGTTGATGACCCGGCGGATGGTTTCATGCCGCAGGCGGGGATCGTTATTGCTGGCATGACAACCACTGAGGCGCTGGGCATTACGGGCATCGGCCAGTGCTTCACGCACGACGGGCAGGCTTTCCAGTTCCTCGATATGCAGCAGGCCCGCGCGCAGGCCATCATCAAGATCATGGGCATGGTAGGCGATATCATCCGACAGGGCCGCGACCTGTGCCTCTGCTGCGGCATAGCTGCCCAGTTCCAGGCCATGCCTGGCCGCATAATCGGCGACATAGGGCGTGGGCTGATCCACCGGCCCGTTATGCTTGGTCAGCCCTTCGAGCATTTCCCATGTCAGGTTCAGGCCATCAAAGGCGAAATACCGGCGTTCCAGCAGCGTCACCAGCCGCAGGGACTGCGTATTGTGGTCGAAACCACCCCACGGCTTCATGGCCGCCGACAGCGCTTCCTCCCCTGCATGGCCAAAGGGGGTATGGCCCAGGTCGTGGGCCAGGGCGAGACCTTCGGTCAGGTCTTCCTCCAGCCCCAGCCTGCGCGCGATGGACCGGGCGATCTGGGCCACTTCCAGCGAATGGGTCAGACGGGTGCGGAAAAAATCGCCTTCGTGGTTGAGAAAAACCTGCGTCTTGTACTGCAGCGTGCGAAACCCCGCCGAATGCAGCACCCGGTCACGGTCACGCTGCCATGGGCTGCGGGTCGGGGCCTCGGCTTCGGGATAGAGCCTGCCACGGGCCGTGGCGGTCTGGACAGCATAGGGTGCAGTACTCATATAAGATCAGGATCCAGCCATGGATGGAACGGCACATGATGATACCGCCGCCCATCCATAACCCGCGCGCAGCCCGTGGCCAACATGATCCCATGACCCTGCGCGCCATTGATCATGGTGAAACCCGATGTCCATGCCCCCTGCCCCCGCCACCGAAAGCTTCCGCGTATCGGATGCGGCCGCCTGCCGCCTGCGTGAAATACTGGATGAACAGCCAGCAAGCCCTGGGGGCGAACCCGCGCTGCGGGTATCGGTCGAGGCCGGGGGGTGCAACGGCTTCCAGTACAAATTCGCGCTGGATGGTGAAAGCCGGCCCGATGATATCGTCATCCCAGCGGGAACGGTCCGTGTCGTGGTCGATCCGGCCAGCATGGACCTGCTGTCGGGGGCCGAACTGCATTTTGATGACAGCCTGATGGGCGCGCACTTTACCGTGCGCAATCCCAATGCCGCGTCATCATGCGGATGTGGCACGAGCTTTTCGGTCGAATGATGAAATTCGCTACCTGGAACGTCAATTCCATCCGCCAGCGTCAGGACCATGTGCTGGACTATCTGGCCCGCGAACAGCCCGATGTGCTGGCGCTGCAGGAAATCAAGTGCCAGACCGAGGTCTTTCCCGTCGATGTGTTCAGGGCGGCGGGCTATGACAGCGTCGTGGTCGGGCAGAAAAGCTATAACGGCGTCGCCATCCTGACCCGCCACCCGCATGAGGTCACGCACACCGCCCTGCCCGGCTGGGAAACCGATCCGGCACAGGCACGCTATGTCGAGATCCGCAGTTGCGGGCTGGTATTTGGCAACCTGTATCTGCCCAACGGCAATTCCGGCGGTTCTGCTGGCTACGACTCCAAGCTGGCATTCATGGAGGCACTGGCGCTGCATGCACGTGGCATGCTGCAGGCGGGGCAGGATTTCGTCCTGCTGGGTGATTACAACGTCTGCCCCACCGATGAAGACTGCGCCCCCGGCGCACTGTCCTCCGATGACGCGCTGGTCCGCCCGCAAAGCCGCGCCGCCTTCCGCCGCCTGTTATGGCTTGGCCTGACCGATGCGCTGCGTGCGCTGCACCCGGTGGGCCGGTTCTATACATTCTGGGATTATCAGGCAGCCGCGTGGCAACGTGACAGCGGGCTGCGCATTGACCATGCCCTGCTCTCCCCCCGCGTGGCCGAACGGTTACTGACCACCCTGCCCGCACGTGATGAGCGGGGCAGGCCGCAGCCATCCGACCATGTGCCGCTGGCGGTTACGCTGGCGGATGCGACGGACTGACACCCCCATGCCCGCGTACCCCACCGGGTACCGGGCAATGGTCGGGCGCTGGCAGCAGCCGGAATTCGCGTAACGTGCCCGACATCCGGAACTGCCCGAAATCCATATCCACCCGGTCGGCCACGCCATTGCTGAAATAGCGCATCCCCGTTTCAAACACGGGGGTCATATCGCGGGTAGTGGTATTGTAATAGGCGATATGCACCCGCTGTGCCGCAAGCGGAACAAGGGCAGGAAACGTGGTCACGACCGGAGGCGCATCATGCCCCAGAAACAGCACGTATGTACCAAGCGCCCCCGTATCCACCGTACCATCGAACAGATAAGGGGCAATCGGCCCCTGCCCGTCCTGCCCCGCCTGAATGACCGCCGCCGTATGGGCCACGGGAAACAGCGTGCCCGCAGGCAGCGTCACGTCATGTACTGCGGGGTTGGTGTAATGTGCCTGTCCCCCGGTGGGGCGCATATGCGCCTCCCCCGCGATACGGGGGGCGGGATGGCCGTTTTCCGTCTGGTCGGCGCGAAAGACCAGGGACGAGCCGTCCTTTTCCTCCAGCACGGCGTAATCCGAATCACTGACTGATTCCGCCCCGTCACGGCCCACGGTGCGCAGGCGGAGCTGCTGCTGCGTGGACCATGCCGAACACATATCGGACAGGACGAAGGTCAGCTTTCCCTCCGCCGTGACGACATCGCCACCGTTGACCGCCACCAGCGTCAGATCATAGACCGCGCGGTGGGCGGCCATGACGGGTGCTGCCTGTACGGGTGTGGTGCGCCACAGGCACGCCAGCGTCATGCCCACCATCATGCAACACCGTCCCACCGGTACCCCGTACTGCACGGCACGGGGTATCAGGCAGGCAAGTGCATCGGCTGGCATCACGCCACTCAGTTCTTGGTCTGACCGGGCTTGGGGCGTGGCAGGTCGAGGGCAAGGGACAGTTCCTTCAGCCGCTGCGGCTCGACCGGGGCGGGTGCCCCCATCATCAGGTCCTCGCCCTGCTGGTTGAGCGGGAACAGGATCACCTCACGGATGTTCGGCTCATCAGCCAGCAGCATCACGATACGATCCACACCCGGCGCCGAACCACCATGCGGCGGCGCGCCATAGCGGAAGGCATTGAGCATGCCGCCAAAACGGGCCTCGACCTCGCTGGCCGGGTAGCCCGCGATTTCGAACGCACGGATCATCACGTCGGGCTGGTGGTTACGGATCGCGCCCGAGGACAGTTCGATGCCGTTACACACGATATCGTACTGGTAGGCCTTGATGGTCAGCGGGTCCTGATTCTGCAGCGCGTCCATACCACCCTGCGGCATGGAGAACGGGTTGTGGGAGAAATCGATCTCGCCCGTTTCCTCGTTGCGCTCGTACATCGGGAAATCCGTGATCCAGCAGAAGCGGAAGGCGTTCTGTTCGATCAGGTCCAGTTCAGTCGCAACGCGCGTGCGCACCGCACCGGAGAACTTGACCATCTCATCACCCTTGCCCGCCACGAAGAACACGGCATCCCCGGCCTTCAGGCCGGTCCTGGCACGGATGGCCTCAATGCGCTCGGCTTCAAGGTTCTTGGCGATCGGGCCCTTGCCGCCCTCTTCGGCGAAGATGATGTAGCCAAGGCCACCGGCGCCGGATTCGCGCGCCCAGTTGTTCAGTTTGTCAAAGAATGCACGCGGGCGGTCGCCCGCACCGGGGGCCGGAATGGCACGGATCTGGCCACCATCGGCTGCGATGCGCGCAAACAGGCCAAAGCCGGAACCGGCGAAGGCTTCGGTCACGTCCGACAGCCTGAGCGGGTTGCGCAGGTCGGGTTTGTCACTGCCATAGACTTCCATGGCCGTGGCGTAGGGAATGCGCTCGAACGGCCCTTCGCTGACAATGCGGCCACCGCCGAATTCGCGGAACACGCCTTCCATCACCGGCTCAAGGGTCGCGAACACGTCTTCCTGTGTCGCGAACGCCATTTCGAAATCAAGCTGATAGAACTCACCCGGTGAGCGGTCCGCCCGGGCGGCTTCGTCACGGAAGCACGGTGCGATCTGGAAATAGCGGTCGAAGCCCGCCACCATCGCAAGCTGCTTGAACTGCTGCGGGGCCTGCGGCAGGGCGTAGAACCTGCCCGGATGCATACGTGCGGGCACGAGGAAGTCACGCGCCCCTTCGGGCGAGGATGCGGTCAGGATCGGGGTCTGGAATTCCACAAAGCCCAGATCCGTCATCCGCTTGCGCAGGCTGGCGATTACCTGCGCGCGCAGCATGATGTTGCGATGCACCTTCTCACGACGCAGGTCGATATAGCGGTAGGTCAGGCGCAGGTCCTCGGGGTAGTGCTCGTTGCCCGCCACCTGCAGCGGCAGCACGTCGGCGCTGGACTGGACCTCGATCTCTCGCGCGCGCAATTCGATCTCACCCGTGGGCAGGTTCGGGTTCTTGGTCGCGCCATCACGCAGCACGACTTCGCCCGTGACCGTCAGCACGCTTTCCACGCGCACGCGTTCCGCCGTTTCCAGCACGGGGGAGCCTGCGGGAATCACGATCTGCGTCATGCCGAAATGGTCGCGCAGGTCAATGAACAGCAGGCCGCCATGATCGCGCTTGGAATGTACCCATCCGGAAAGGCGGGCCGTCTGCCCGGCGTCAGCAGCCCGCAGGGCCGCACAGCTATGGGTACGATAGGGATGCATGATCTTGTCCTGATTCTACCAGATTTGGGGGGATGCGCCCCATGGGGCCACACCCGGTTGCAGGCGCGACAAAGCCAATCCCGCCCACGCCTGTCAAGGTTATAGGTGGCAGCCCCGGCCTGCGGGGCCGTACCTTACACGTATTCGGGGAACAGGTCGCACAGCCCGTCCGCCGTGGCGGGGCAACGCCCACGTTCGGTAATCAGTCCGGTCACAAGACGTGCCGGGGTCACGTCAAACGCCGGGTTGGCGGCCGCACTGCCATCGGGCACAAGCTGCACGCTGGTCACGCTGCCTGCTTCGTCGCGCCCCTGGATATGGGTGACTTCACGCCCGCTGCGTTCCTCGATGGGGATTTCCTTCACGCCATCGTTGATGGTCCAGTCGATAGTGGTGGACGGCAGCGCCACCCAGAAGGGCACGCCATTGTCATGAGCCGCCAGCGCCTTGAGGTACGTGCCGATCTTGTTGGCCACATCACCCGTGCGGGTCACGCGGTCGGTCCCCACGATCACCATATCCACCTGACCATGCTGCATCAGGTGCCCGCCTGCATTATCGGCAATGACGGTGTGCCTGACACCGTGGCGGCCCAGTTCCCATGCGGTCAGCGACGCACCCTGGTTGCGCGGGCGGGTTTCATCCACCCACACATGCACGTCAATGCCCCGGTCATGCGCCATATAGATCGGCGCAAGTGCGGTGCCCCAGTCCACTGTCGCGATCCAGCCCGCGTTGCAGTGGGTCATGATGTTGACCGGACCGGGGCGACGGGCAGCGATTTCCTCGATCAGCTCAAGGCCCTGCCGGCCAATGGCTTCATTCTGGATCACGTCTTCATCACAGATACGCCCGGCTTCGTCATACGCCGCCGCCACGCGGTCCGCAGGCGCGGTGGTGCGCAGGCGGGTCAGCATACGCCGGATCGCCCAGCCAAGGTTGACCGCCGTGGGCCGTGTGGCCGCAAGCAACGCCGCGTCACGTTCCATGGCTGCATCGCTGCTGTCCTGACGCAGGGCCAGCGCCAGCCCATAAGCCGCGACAGCACCAATCAGCGGCGCGCCGCGCACCTGCATGGTGCGGATGGCATGCGCCACCTGATCGCGTTCGGTCAGGCGCAGGATATCAAGCGACCATGGCAGGCGGGTCTGGTCAAAGATACGGACCGACCAGCCATCATCCGTGTCCACCCATACGCTGCGATAAGAGACGTTATCAATTTTCATATAATACTTGCCGCCATCGAAAAACCAGAACACACAAAAGGGCGCGTAGGGAAGCATCCGGCCGACAGGCATTCAAGCCCCCCTGGACCCGAATACTTCATGAACCGGTAATATGGGCCTTTCGTACCACCGTGGCAGCATGGCCCCGTCCCTGCATGACACCATCATACAGGCAGTCCGCACAGTATTCCACACCGGAACCATATGCCAGACCATGTATGCAGGCCCGGTCCCATGCACCGGAAAGGGGACAGAAATAACGCCCGCACAGTAACGCTTAGAAGAAACACTGCCATTTCATGCCGGGCAGACAGGCGACATCGTGCAAATCGTAAAGAAATTCTGGTGAAGCTTTTCCCAAACAAGCGTCAAAGAACGCCGCCTTTTTGTGAATAAAAAGGACACCTGAAAATTTTATTTTTATTTATCAATATGTTGTTTTCAAACAGTCTTCAAAACCAAAAAAAATCCCGCCATGCGCGATGCATGGCGGGATTTTTTACCAGTCAGGCTGACGGGACCGGAATACTCAGCCCTGCGGCCCGTCCGACAGCGGCAGGCGGGTCAGGATCATAGTCAGGCGCTGGGCAAAGCCAGTCGGGTCCTTCGGGCTTTCGCCGTCCTGGATACGGGCCATATCCATAAGCGTCAGGGCAATATCCTGCACCGGGTCGCCATTCTTCACCCGGGTTGCAAGATCCGCTATCAGCGGATGGCCGGGATTGACCTGCAGCACGGGCGCTGTGTCAGGCACCTGCTGGCCGCTGCGCTTCATCAGGCGAAGCATCTGCAGATCCGGACCGGACTCGGGAGCCGCCAGCACCACGGCGCTGTTGACCAGACGGTTGGTGCCCTTCACATCCGATACCGCGTCACCCAGGGCTTCCTTCAGCGCTGGGATGACGACATCCAGCGCATCCTTTTCAGCCTGCGTTTCCTCCGGCGCACCGAACTTTTCCAGATCAGTGTGGAACTGGCTGATATTACGCAGGGGCGTGTCCTTGTACACACCCAGACGTTCGGGCCAGAAGGAATCCACTGGATCGGACAGCAGCAGCACCTCGATGCCACGGGCGCGGAAACCTTCAAGCTGCGGCGAGGACGGCAGCATTTCCGTGCGGTCGCCGGTCAGGTAGTAGATGGCTTCCTGCTCGGGCTTCTTGCGCTCAAGGTAGGCGTCCAGCGTGGTCCAGCCGTCCTGCGTGCTGGAACGGAAACGCGCGATGGCGGCCAGTTCCGTGCGGTGTTCGGCATCGTCCCATATGCCTTCCTTGAAGGTCGGGCCGAAATTGTCCCAGAACTTCTCGAAATCCGCCTCGTCCTTGCTGCGGGTCCTGAGTTCGGAGATCACGCGGTTGGTCACGGCCTTGCGAATGCGCGCCAGCACCGGCGTCGCCTGCAGCATTTCACGCGATACGTTCAGCGGCAGGTCTTCGGTATCCACCACGCCGGTGACAAAGCGCAGCCATGGCGGCAGCAACCCGGCATCATCAGTAATGAACATACGGCGGACATGCAGGCGGATCTGGCTTTCACGCACCGGTTCGGCGAATTCAAACGGCTTACTGCCGGGGATGAACAGCAGGGCAGAGAATTCCAGCATTCCTTCGGCATGCCAGTGCAGCGTTGCCCATGGCGTGTCGAAGTTGTGGCTGACGTGGCGATAGAATTCGTTCAGCTGTTCTTCATCAATCTCGCCACGCGGCTTGCGCCACAGCGCCGTGCCCTTGTTGGCGGATGTTTCCTCGCCATCATCCTTGACAATGGTGATGGGCCACGAGATGTGATCCGCCCATTTGCGCACGATGTTCTCAAGCTGCCATGAATCAAGAAAGTCGTTCGCATCTTCCTTGATATGCATGATGATGTCGGTACCCGGCCTGTCACGGGTGGCCGGGCTGATCGTATAGTTGCCCTTGCCAGTGGAAGACCAGCACCACGCTTCGTCGCTGCCCACGCGGCGCGAGATCACGTCCACCCGCTCCGCCACCATGAAGGCGGCATAGAAGCCCACGCCGAACTGCCCGATCAGGCTGGGCTTGTCCTCAGGCCTGGCATTGGCCAGTTCCTCGCCAAAGGCACGGGTGCCTGAACGCGCGATGGTGCCAAGATTGCGGGCCAGTTCTTCCTTGCTCATGCCCGCGCCATCATCGCTTATGGTCAGCAGGCGGGCGTCCTTGTCGGGATTGATGCGGATCTTGGCATCATCGGGCAGCGCACGGGCACCATCGGTCAGGGCCTCGAAACGCCGCTTGTCAGTCGCGTCTGCCGCGTTGGCGACAAGTTCGCGCAGGAAGATCTCGCGTTCGGAATAAAGCGCATGCACCACAAGGTCGAGCAGGCGGCCGACCTCGGCGCTGAATTCATGCTGTTCGCCCGTGGCTTCGGGTGAAGTTGTCGTTGTGTTTTCTGTCATTGCCGGTCCTTCGTTCGTGAAAATGCCGTCTGGTTTCAATTTGTAATGGATATGGAAATCTTCGCGGCGTTTTCAATGGCCTGCGGGCAGAGGTGCTCCAGGACCATTTCAGAATTCCGCCCCGAAAAGGCTGTCTGAAAAGTCAGCCGGGGAAACATCAGGCAATCAAAGGAAGTTTCTGATAACGCTTTTCCCGGAAAGCTTCAGGGAACGCCGTCTTGCAGGAAAAAGGCGCAGTTCAAAACTTTTCTCATTCCCTATCAATCCGTTGTCTGGAAACACGCTTTCAATCAAAATCCGTTGGCAGGGCCGGATCATGGACATGGTCGAACATGCGCGCGATCTGGTGGGGCAGGACGCGGCCCATGGACAGGTCCGCAGGGATTTCATCGGGGCCGAACCAGCCGATTTCGGATGTCTCGACACTGGTTTGTGCCTGCCCGCCGGTCAGTTCACATATGAAATAAAGCGTGTAACAGGAAAACGGTGCGGGCGGATGGCCCTGCCGGTCCCGGTCCCATACAGCGGCAAGCCGGGTCACGCGGACATCATACCCACTTTCCTCACGCACTTCCTTGACCACGTTTTCCACCGGGCTGAGATTCACGTCCGCCCAGCCACCGGGCAGGGTCCACCGATCATGGTCCAGCACTTCGCGCACCAGCAAAATCCGCTGACGGTCATCAAACACGGCAGCCCGCACCACGATTTTTGGCGTGGCGTAGCCGTCCTGCTGGCTGAACAGGCCCAGCACGCGTTCCATGTCGACGCTGCTGCCTGCGGCCATCATGTCAGCCGCGATCTGCCTTATGCTTTCATAACGTTCACGGTCGAACGGACTTTCGGCATAGGTCAGGCCACTCTGGGCCAATGCCTGCAGGTCGCGCGCCCAGGTCAGCCATCTGGGGAACGTCATGATGCCTCTCCTTCTGGCGACCAGCCCGGCGGGGCCATCTCGAAATGACTGAAAACGAAGGCCGGTGCGACCTGACAGCCCATCAGGCTCCATGCCCCCAGCGGGAATGCCGCCTGCCATGCGCCTGCCGGCACAACAGCCTGCGTCACCTGCCCCTGCTCCGGCAGCGGTCCAATGGTCACGCGTTCAACCGGGCCGCCTGCATGGTGGGCGATCTCCAGCATCAGCGGGCTGCCACCCTGCCAGCACCAGATTTCCGCTGCATCGACCCGGTGCCAGTGCGAACGCTCCCCTTCAGCCAGCAGGAACTGTATGGTCGAGACCGCGCCACGCGGACCATCAGCGGGGGTGTCGCGCCAGATCTCGCGGTAGCTGCCACCTTCGGGGTGGGGTCGCAGGCCAAGCACCTGCCGCACGTTCCGTGCGGGCGTGCTGGGATCACGCAGGTCGATCATGATGATTTTCTCTTGCTCCGGTCATGTGGCCATGCACCGCAGTAGCGTCCCTTCCCCCAGGCCGCAATGCAAGGCTAGTGCGCGTAATCCGCATCCGCCATCGGCATGAAAGCGAGGGTCTGGTCGGTATAGGTCTCCACCACCTCGCTAAAAGGCTGGCCATGCGTATCGCGCAGCACCGCGCGCTGGCGCACGATTGCGGCTGGCGGCGTAATCACGCCCCCTGCGCCCTGCGGGCCACCCGGCCATGGGGACCACAACCGGGTGAATTCCAGCCGGTCGCGGGAAAAATGCAAGGGTGCGACCACATGCCCGAATGCGGCATCGGTTCCATCCAGTGCTGTATTCATATCTGCTGTCAGCCGGTCGGGCACATACCAGTTGTCGGCAACCGACAGCACATGCGTCCCGCAGACAAGCTGCACCTGCCGGTGCCGGATGGGCTGCGTGGCGCTGGCCCCAAGGTCGGCCCGCACACGTTCGGGCACGGGATCCGGGGCCGCCAGTGTCATCTTGCGCGCAACCACTACCGGCCTGTCGGCCATGTGATGGGTGGCGCACCAGTCTTCCAGCGCCAGCGTCGCGCTGGGATGGGTCAGCAGCGTGATTTCCAGTTGCTGGACCGCCAGCAGCACACGGGCGCGATCAAGCGGGGTATCGGGCAGGCCGGCCGCCAGACAGGAACCGGAAGCAGGCAGCACGACCGCCCCCAGCACGCCTATGGCCCGCACGATATCCTTCACCGGGTAACTCAGGGTGCCAGCGTGCGGCCAGACAGATGCACGCTCACCTGCTGGCTGTCATCCATGGCCGAATGACCCAGCCAGACCCGGAACCGGCCCGAGGGAATGTCCCAGCGGTCATGCTTGCCATCAAAATGGGCCAGCAGGCGCGGATCAACCTGCACCGAAACCTGACGGCTTTCACCCGGCGCCAGCTTGACGCGTTGCCAGCCCGCCAGCCTGCGCGCGCCACCGTCGGGCAGCCCGACATAAACCTGCGGCACATCCACGCCCGGACGCGTGCCGGTATTACGCACGTTGAACGTCACCGTCAGTTGCTTGTGGTGATACCCCGCCACCAGCCCGTCGGTTGCGAAAGTGGTGTAGGTCAGGCCATAGCCGAACGGATAGAGCGGCTTGAGGTGATTGCGGTCGAACCAGCGGTAACCGACATCGCTGCCTTCGTCGTAAACCAGCTCCTGATCGGTGTGGAACTGCATCTCGAACACGTTATTGGCGTTCACACCCGCGATATCGGGATGGGCCAGTTGGGATTCAGCCTGCGGGAAGGTCATGGTCAGATGGCCCGAGGGTGCGACCTTGCCAAACAGCAGCCGGGCGATGGCGGTCCCGCCGCCGGAACCGGGGAACCATGCCTCCAGCACGCCCGCAACACTGCCGTTCCACGGCATCAGCACCGGATCGCCGGTTTCCATGACCACGACGGTGCGCGGATTGGCGGCGGCGACGGCAGCGATCAGCGCATCGGCATTGCCGTCAAGGTGCATGTTCGGCGCGTCCATCCCCTCAAAGGTAAACTGTGTTGCATACACGACGGCGACATCGGCCGCGCGGGCGGCACGGACGGCAGCGGCGATATTCGTGCCCGGATCATAGGTGATATGGGCGGCCGGTGCTTCGGCCCGCATGGCCTTGAGCGGGGAAGACGGGAAGTAGACCGGATCGCCCGGCCAGTCCTTCTTGCCCGGTCCCTTGACCACCTCGCCCCCGATGGGATCGACCTGACTGGACCCACCGCCCGAAATCACGCCCACATCCGCATGGCCGCCAATGACCGCAATGCGCGCGGTGGGGGCCAGCGGCAGGATATTGCCCTCGTTACGCAGCAGGACCGCCCCCTCCTCCTCATCACGCTGGGCGACAAGGGTATCGGTCACGACATCCAGCGGGGCGCGCACGGGCGGATGGTCAACCAGCCCCTGCGCGAACAGGGAGCGGACGATACGCTGCGCCATGTCGTCAATACGCGACTGCGGCACGCGACCGGCCTTCACATCAGCGGCCAGCAGCGTGCGGAAATAGGGCCGTGCATCAGCATGGTCACCCGCGGATTCCTGATCAAGGCCAGCCAGCGCCGCACGGGCGGAGGAATGGGTCGCCCCCCAGTCGGACATGACAAAACCGGGATAATGCCAGTCCTGCTTCAGCGTCTTTGTCAGCAGGTACGGGCTTTCGCACGCATACAGGTCATTGACGCGGTTATAGGCACACATGACGGAACCGGGATGTCCCGTTTCGATCGCGATCTCGAACCCCAGCAGGTCGCTTTCGCGCATGGCGACAGGGTCGATATCGGCGCTCATGGTCATGCGCGATGTCTCAAGATCATTCATCGCGTAATGCTTTAGGGTGGAAATCACATGCTGTGACTGCACACCCGCAATGGTGCTGCCAACCATGCGACCGGTCTGCAGCGGATCCTCGCCCGCATATTCGAAATTGCGGCCACCACGCGGGTCACGGGTCAGGTCGGCCCCACCACCCAGCAGGACATTAAAACCCTGCTGCCATGCTTCACGACCAATCATGGCGCCTGCCTGGCGCGCCATGTCCATGTCCCACGAACTGGCGGTGGACAGACCCGATGGCAGGGAAACCGCCGCACCGTCCTTACGGATATGGGCCGGGTTACGCACGCCAAGCCCCGCATCCGAAATCTGCAGGTCAGGCAGGCCTGACCCGGCAGGTGCACGCAGGTAAGCCGCCGAACCAAGGCCGCCCGGCGGGGCAACACTGCCGTTGAACCCGCCGCCATCCACGCTGAACAGCAGGGACATCTTGTCTTCCAGGCTCATATGCGCGAGCACCTGCCGCGCCTTTTCATCCGCCGGGTCGGTCGAACCGTGCGCGGCATGGGCATGGGGGACGCCATGCGCCACCATCATGCCGCACGCCACGGCAGACAGCAGGGATATCTTGCGGGACAGTTTCATGCGGCAGGCTCCTCCTTGATGATAAGGGCAGCAGTGATGCGGGCCAGACCGCCCATCCGCCTGCTGCGGCAATATTACTGAAACACTCCACCTTTAATCCGCATGATCTAGCGCAAGGCTGGACTGGAAATTGGAGCGACAGGTGTAAAAAAACCCCACCTGCAGGCCATATACATGCCTGCGGGCGGGGTTTTGGAAACAGAACAGCCGGGCGGGCCGGATCAGTTGCTGTTGCTGCGGGTGCGCATATACAGGATGATGGTCTGGCTCGGGACGGAATTCAGGTCTTCCGCATCGATATCGCGGCTGACGACATAATCACCGAACGCACCGGGCTGCGACGTGATCCAGCGGCCGTACAGCCCTTCCAGCACCGGGGCCAGCCATGTGCCTGACGGCTCACCCGCGCTGCCAACCTGCGGCAGGTCTTCATGCACGATGCGCATGGCCTGTTCTTCCGCCAGCAGTTCCAGCTTCACATAGCCCCAGTTGATCATGCCCAGCAGGGCATTCAGTTCGATCTGCAACTGGTGAATGGTGTTGCACAGGGGCGGCTGCAGGCGACCAGCCATTCCGCGGCCGACCTCCCGCAACAGGTCATTTCTGACCTCGATCCCGGCCTGATCGTCAATTTCCCATGACAGGGCCTGCAAGAAAAGCGAGAAGTCCGGTTTTGCGTTGAAAGTTGTCATTACTGGTCCATAATAAGATAGTGTGCGGAAATCATGGCGCCGCTTTCAGTCCAGTTACCGGCCTTCTGCCAGCGCCCCGACAGATCAAGACGAAGATTGTGGGTAAATCGGTACCCTACCCTAGCATTGAAGCCACCCGTAAGACTAGCAATACTATCCCCGGGATAGTAGGCGCTGTTGACCGTTTCCTGTGAGAGATAATCAGAGCTTGTCGCGTTCGTCACGTAATTATTGGCCACATACTGCGCCCCCGACTGCAGCAACGAAGACGTGGGGAAGAACGGTGACGAATGTTCGTGGAAGACCTGATAGCCAACGGAAGCGTTCACGTCCCAGTCAAGCCGCTTGTGCTGACCGGCATAACGGATCGGAACGGTGGCTGCGTAATAGGACTGCGGCGAGAAGTAGCCGCCCTGTCCGTAGGTATAGAAATCCTGGTTGTTCGCATAACCGAAGTAGGTCAGGCTGACACCGATCCGCACCAGCATGTTGGCATTGTGCCACACCAGCGTATTGACGCCGATGCCCGCTTCACGCTCGTTATTGCTCCGCGTGTTCTTGCCGGTCTGGATTGCGTAGCCACCACCACCATATACGATGGTGTTGCCCAGCGTTGCCTCAACCTGCCCATGGAAGTGGTTGGTGACGACACCACCCCATTCCTGGCTCCACTGTGACGCCAGTTCCTTGCCGTACAGGCTACGGGCATAACGCCCGATGGCGGAATAATAGTTCGGGTCACGCAGGCCGCCATAGGACAGGACACTGTTGGTAATCGAACGCCGTTCGGCACTGACACGGAACGTGACCGGACCAACACGCGGCGAGAACTCGACCCCGCCCAGCACATTGGTGATGGGGAAGCCGATCGGTGACGCACCGACATCCGCCCGCACCCAGCTATTGCCAAACTGGACATCAGGCGCGAAGCCTGCTTCGCCCTGCCCGCCCTGTATCGCCTGGGTCTTGTAGCGGGTGGTGGAGTTCTGGTTCTGCCGGTTCATGTAAGTGGCGTACTGGTTCCACGCCTTTACCGCCATGTCGGTGCCATAGCGGGGCACGTCATAGACAGAATCACTATCAAGATCACCTGACCAGATCATGGTTGGCGTGAGCGAGAACGTCAGGCTGGACTCACCCGCCTGCAGCGGCAGGCGGCCCACGATGGGAATATTGGCTTCCGTCAGGCGGCCCATGCCGTGTTCACCCGAACGCGACCGGAACCCGAGGCCCCCGTCGATGGATGGAGCCAGGTTTTCACGCAGCGTGTTGATCTGCCCGGAAATGGAGGACAGCATCTGGTCCGATGCCTCGGGCGAGGTCGCTTCCATGCTGTAGGACCCACCGGTGACCGGCGCGCCCAGTTCCGTCTGCCGACCATAACCATGGTGCCGGAAAGGGTTGCTGGAAGGCGGCGCAAGCGCGTCCTGCTCGGCCCCGGCCGCACCGGCGCCCGCCGCCATGCGGGAACCCTCAACCTGCTGCAGGCGAAGGTCATAGGCCCGGCGCAGGTCCGCAATGGTCCGGTGGCCATGTCCGTCAGCCTGATCAGCCACGGCCATGCCCAGCCACGCACGGGCATCCATCGGACTTTCCTGCACACCATCCATCGCCAGTCGGGTCGCCAGGCTCTTGCGCCCGCTATTGACCGCAGCCTGCACCGCCGCCTGACGGGCATCAAGATCCTGCGGATTGTGGCGCAGCACCGCAAGGTCGATCTCCAGCGCCTTGCTCGCCTTGCCTTCACCATTGTACAGCCGGGCCAGCGCGAGTTTGGGGGAAGTCGCCTCCGGATCGGCGCGCAGCGCGGGGGCCAGATGATCGTAAGCCTGCGCCTGATCGCCACGCTGGTTCAGCAGGTCGGACTGGGCCACGGAAATACCCATGCGCAGCTGCTGCAGGGTCTGCTGCTGTTCAGGCAGCATCGCATTGCCCGTCCCGTTCCCGCTGCCATCGCCCAGGGGCGCAAGCAGACGGGCGGCAGCGACCGGATTGCTGATCTTCATGTATTCGGTGGCATAGGCCAGACGCTGCTCGGTCGACAGGTCGATCGTGCGTGTCGAGGCGATACGCAGCGCCATGCGGGCATGGACCATGTCGCCACGCAGGCGAAACAGGTCGGCCACGGCTACACCGCGCGCGCCCGTCGGGTCCGGCGGGGACAGGGCCTCACGGATCAGGGGTACCGGGTTGGGCACCATCGACAGGCGACTGGCCAGATCTTCCTTGATCTGCATTTCCTCGGCAATGGAACGGATGGCCGGGGAATAGTCCTCGGGCGACATGCCGGACAGTAGGCGGCGGGTCGCCGCATCATTGCCTGCGCCATAAGTATACAGGATGCCTGCCTGCCGGTCCTGTGCCGTAACCGGGTTGGCCAGAATCGGCTGCATGACACGGCCGGCTTCCGCCACGTCACCCTGCTGCTGCAGGGCGTTGGCAAGATTGATGCGCACCCACGGGTCGCGCGGTGCCTGTGTCATGGCTTCACGCAGGATGGAGACCTTACGTGCCGAATCCGACGTATGCGAGGCTGCGGCCATCAGGCCCGTCACCTCGATCTCGCCCACCTGTTCGGCATATTGCGGCCCGACGCGTGAAAGCAACTGGCGGGCTTCCGCCGTATTGCCCTGCGCCATGTCCACCCGCGCCAGTCCCATCAGGGCCAGCGGGCTGTTGGGGTCGCGCGCCAGAACGGAACGGTATGACTGCTCGGACGCATCAATCTGCCCGGTCGTGCGCTGCAGGTCCGCCAGCATCAGCGTCGCACCGGTGAACTGCCCCGGCTGGCGCGCCAGGGACGTCAGGCGCTGCTTGGCTTCGGTATATTCATGCGCCGCGATCATCTGGCGCACGGCGGCATAGTCACCACTGATTTCCATACCCGCCAGCGCGGGACGCCAGCGGTCAGCCGTCTTGGGGTCGGCCGCCATCGCTTCCTGGAAATAACGGCGTGCTTCCGCCGCGTCGCCCTGACGCATGCTGACCAGCCCCATGCCGCCCAGTGAATCCGCATCATGCGAATTGACCTGCAATGCGGACTGGAAGGACTGCTCGGCTGCGGAAAGACGCCCGGCGTTCAGCTGCTGGTAGCCTGCCTGACGTGCAAGACCCGCCTTGTCCGGCGGACCGCCGGGCGGGTGAAGCATGTGTTCCTTCAGCGCCGCATCATCGGGATGCGCCGCCAGCCACTGCTGCATGAGCGGCTGCGTCTCAGGGGTAACCGGCAGCCAGCTCAGTGTCTGTCGATAGGACTGGGTTGCAGCCGCGGCTTCGACCGGGGCCTGACTGCGGAACCCCTGCAGGTCCTTCAGTCGCGCCAAGCCTTCCATACGGGTCGGGGTATTGTATGTCAGTGCCTGCGCGAAGGCGAGCTGGGCACGGTAATCCTGCGGATTGGCTGCCACAACACTGGCCAGTCCCGCCCGTGCCTGATCCCAGTCGGCCGGCACGCCAGCCATTGTCTGGTAATATTCCACCGCCAGCGAATGGGGAGGCTTTCCACCATTGAACAGCTTCTGGTACCCCGCCACGGCCTGCGCGTTATGGCCTGAAGCCGCGAGCGAGCGGACCTGTGACAGGTCGGAAGTGGAGATGGAACGCTCATGCAGCAGGTCGGTCAGGCTGTTCGCGGCCGCACTGTTGGGTGCGACCTGCTGCAGGTGACGCAGGGTATCAGCGGCGGCTTCACGGTTGCCCATGGCCGTCTGGTATTCACCCTGAACCTCCAGCACGTCCGGAGAGTCGGGCGCAATCCGCTGCGCGTTCTGCAATGCCTGCCGGGCATTGTCATACTGCTGCTGCTGCAACCAGAAACGTGCCTGCTGCAGCAGGATCTGCCGGGGGGCTGCGGCCCCACCGGTAGCCTGCGCGCCAGTCATGGCCGTTGATGCCTGCTGCGCGCGGGCTACCGGCACAGCCATCATCACACCCATGCAACTGCTGGCAAGAAGGCCGGCAGAAAGTGAAAAGACGTATCGCCTACTCATGATCACGATTTCTGCCTTTCTTCCTGCAACTGCCGGCGACGGTACATCGCGTGGCGGAACAGTGCACGAACCAGGACAGCCACCACCAGCAGACAGCCGAACAGGCCGACCACAACCACACGGATGGGATGATTGTGCATATACCAGTCAGGCATGAGCCACATCGGCAGCGTGCCAACCGTATAAAGCGGTGAGCTGCGGTAGGATGTCAGGTCGTCGCCATGCGCCAGCACAAGATCACCCTGCACCTTCGCCTGATTTTTACGCTGCCCCAGGATCTGGACCAGATTATCCAGCCCCTGCCCATCAGCCGACAGCAGGGCCAGCACCGTACGACCGGAAGCCAGCGGTGATTCTGCTTCCACCATCGCGCCGACACCGCCGCTCAGGGTGGTTTCGACCTCGGTCGGACGGGTGCTGCTTATGACCGACATCGGATCCTGGAAGATGTTCCACACCCCGCTGAGGGTAGAACGCAGCCCCATGTGCAGCCGCCCGTCCGAAATCTGGTAAGCCGAGTTGGCCAGCAGCGAGGAGACTTCCCCACTGTTCGACAGGGTGGACAGGACAATCAGGTTCCGGTCCGCCACATCGCTTACATGGTCAGCCGACACGATATCGACACCCGATACGGGATACCAGGTCGTCGCCCCCATGAAACCCATGAGGTCGAGATAGGCGCTGACCACCGTGCCATTGGGATGATCCGGCAGCACCACGGCCGAACGCGACAGATCGGCATAGGTGGTGAACGGATACCCGGCACTGGCCATGTAAGCCAGGTTGGGCATGCGTGTGATGTGATAGGCGTTGGACAGGTCGATGGTTGAATCCGGATCAACCGACATGTGGATCAGGCTTGGCCCGGGACGGCAGCCTGGCTGTGTCAGGGGCGCTGCGTCAAAATAGAACTGCAGCTGATCCTGACCGAACACCATCCACGGCGGAATGGTCAGCGTATGCTGTTCCACGCCAGCGTTCTGGCTGCCCACGCCAACACGACGCAGCAGCTGGTCGACTGCGGAACTCTGCTCGCGCAGTGAATAGGACTGCAGATAGGTATTGTTGATACCGACATCCAGATGTGAACGCGCCACATCCAGGATCGGCCCATCCGGCGCACGGAAGCGCACATTCAGCTTGTACGGCCGGTCACGCCACGTATACAGGTCGGGGGACACGCGGAAGGGCACCGACAGGACACCCGGCGTATAGCCTTCCCCCTGCAATGCGCTGACAGGCACCAGTTCACCCAGCCGGACCGGACGGGTGGTGGGGATGAAGGACGGCGCGTCATTTGCGACGCGTGGTGCGACGTCAATCGGCGCCACGTCCATGCGGCTGGCGACTGGCAGGGCGCTGGAACCAAAACCGACCCCCTTGCTTGCGGTGATGACTTCGTCGCGGTCACGGCCCGTCACCAGCAGCAGCGTGCCATTGGGGTCGGACGGATTGGCGACCTCCATAAGGGTTGGCCCACTGATCGAAGGCCGTCCCAGTGCGGCAGGCAGTTCATCCGCCACACCGACCACAATGGCGTTGCCCGTCTGGGGAATGGTGGAGAAGACGGGGAAATTGACCCCACGGTAGTCGGTCTGCTGTCCGAACCACGACGCGATGATGCCGGATGCCTTGAGCACCTCGGGATCAAATGTCTGTGCAAGGACAAACGGAATGACCACTTTCTGCCTTACAGTCTTGTCAAAGAAAGGCTGCGGCAGCCGGGCCAGCTGGCGCCGGGGGGGAAGCGGTATGGTTGTGATCTGCAGTTGCGAATGTTCGGACACGCTGGCCCACTGCAGCCCGTTGGACGGGTCCGCGCATCCCTTCGACCCGGCGGCAAAGCTGAAATTCAGGCGGTTGCCGCTGACAAAGAAGATGGGATTGACGTCAAATGACAACGGACCAAATGCCGGATGCGACGGGTCAGGGCGCAAGGTACCGATATACTGTTCATTCAGCGTGATCGTAACCGCACTGTTGTCAGGCTGGAGGTTGGGCGACATCGCACCCGAGACCACCAGCCGTGCCGACGTTACCAGCTGGTCCGCCGGTATACCGAACTGCAGCCCCTGCAGCGGGGCCGCGCCGCGCATGGTCAATGCGCTTTGCGCACCCAGTTCCTTCAGGGAATAGGTATGAACGGTCGCGACATCGGAACCGGCACCTGCCGCATTTTCGGCATTGTCCAGTATCGCATCCGCGTTATTGGCCGCGTCCGCCGGGGTGGAGGCGGCAGCATTACTTCCCGTCTGTGCCTGGGGCTGCGCCACAGGGGTAGACGCAGGTAAGGGGGGCAGGTCACTACCCGCAGGCGGGGGCGCTGGCGCCCTGGATGCAATCGGGGCAGCCTGTGCTCCCGTTGCAAAGACCAGTAGCGCGATCAGGGACACCATTTTCATATCACGAGGCCGCACGACTGATCTTTCCTTCCTGTTTCTGACCACCCTGACTGGTTGTTGGCTCCCTACGCTCAACCGGCAGTGCAATTGGTTTTTTCTTGGGACGACTATGGGCAATCATCTGACCCTTCCTGCGGAACAGTGCCTTGATGCTGAGGATCAGACTCCACAGGCTTCGTAACGGCCGGTCATCCTCATAATTATTCCACTGCAGCCAGGCATCAGCACGCCCGAACACGAACCGGACCACGGCTGCTTCAACCTGAATGTTATTGATCGACCATGTGAACACGGCCTTGCCCCGGGCACTACGGATCATGGTGGCCGGAAGGTTCACCTCCTCGCCATCCAGTACCGCATGGATCACGACCTGTACAGGCTGGTCCGGGGTAACATCGCGCCAGGGCATGTGGATCGCCACACCACCCATGGAAACGTCCTCGGTAATGCCGTGGCTTGAATTGCCTTCGTAATCATAAACCGTAACGGGAATCTGGGCTTCAATACGGTGACTGTGGCGGATCTGCTTGGTTTCACGACCCACGGCAATGGCCGCCAGCAGTATGATCAGGCTGATCATCGACCAGATGCAGTTCAGCGCGTAAGCACGTTCCGAAATAATGTCCAGATGCTGAAAAATCAGCGCATATGCCCCGCGCAGCAGGCCAAGGGCCATGATGCAGGCGAAGATGATGTTCGGATAGGTGGCGCCAAGATCGAATTCCTCGTGCTCCAGAACACCACCTTTTTCCGTCACGTTGAACTTGCCCTTGGAGGGGAACATCATCGTTACGATGGTCACACGCACCAGGAACAGCGCCATGACGGTTTCGTACACTTCACTCCAGAACGAATAACGCCAGCCCTTGTTGACTTTCGCCGCCGTCGCGATGGAATGGAACATATGCGGAATGGCGTAGGCCAGCACCGCCAGCGGGGACGCGGCGATGATGTTCTGGTTGAAGAACAGGAAGGCCAGCGGGGACGCAAGGAAGATGACGCGGGGAATGGCGAAGAAGAACGACGTCATGGCCGACAGGTAACACAGCCGCTGCCCCAGTTTCAGTCCCGGTCCCATCATCGGATTGTCGACACGGAAAATCTGGATCATGCCACGGGCCCAGCGCATACGCTGACCGATATGCGTGACAAGGCGTTCAGTCGCCAGACCACTGGCCAGCGGAATGCGCAGGTAGGCGGTTGACCATCCCTTGCGCTGCATGCGCAGCGCGGTATGGGCGTCTTCCGTCACGGTTTCTGTTGCAAAGCCGCCGATTTCCTCAATCGCCTTACGCCGCAGGATGGCGCACGAACCGCAGAAAAAGGTCGCATCCCAGAAGTCGTTACCGTCCTGAATAACACCGTAGAACAGGTTGCCTTCCGGCGGGGTACGGTACCCCACGGCCAGGTTACGCTGGAACGGGTCAGGGGAATAGAAGTGATGCGGGGTCTGCATCAGGGCGATCTTCGGATCCTCGACCATCCAGCCCATCGCGATCTGCAGGAACGCACGCGTCGGGATATGGTCACAGTCCAGGATGAGGATGTAATCGCCTGTCGTATGCTTGATGGCGTAGTTGAGGTTGCCGGCCTTGGCATGCGCGTTATCGGGACGGGCGATATAGCGCGCGCCGCATTCTTCGGCAAAGCGGGCGAATTCCTCACGCTTGCCGTCATCCAGAATGTAGACGTTTACCTTGTCGGGTGGCCAGTCGATACCCAGCGCACCCAGAACCGTCAGGCGTACGATCCCCAGCGATTCATCGTAGGTCGGGATAAAGATATCAACGGTGGGCCAGTCATCCGGGTTGGGTGACATCGGCAACGGGGCGCGATGAAGGGGTGAAATCGTCTGGAAATAACTGAGGAACAGCATGTACAGCGCATACAGTTCCGCCAGCAGCAGGGTAACGCCCAGTCCGCCCTGTATCCAGGTATCGAAGTCCAGCGTTTCTGTCAGGCGCCATGTCAGGTACCGCAGCGATACCAGCGCCGAAAGCACTTCAAGAAAGACCTGGGTACGGCGGCTTTTACGCCGGCCGACGATGAAAAATACCGCAATACATATTAATGCCACAATCAACTGTTCATTTATCGACAGCGTGACGGTAGTGGCGGCGAGCAGGGCAAAAATCCCCACAGCCCCAACTATGTAACTGGCACCGCGCGGTGCCAGTATCTTATTGGAAAAACGGCCGAACCGACTTTCCGCAGGCGCTGACGACTGAACCTCTGACATCAATAACTCGTCCGGTTAATAAATACTGATAAAACAGATAGTTACGTTCAAAAGAAAACCGTCAGACGCATCTGGTCCGTCATGTCGCCTTTCTGCCCGCGTGGCCTGCGGGTCATACGGGGATCATCCCCATTCCTTTTTGCCATCACGGGCTGGCCTGCCATCATGTCCAGCCCGCCGATGCAGCTTAGGATTCCCCGTTTTCTTCTTCGCGCTTGCGCAGCAGGGCTTCACGCAGGCTTGGCTTGGGGATCAGACGATCCGTGGCCCGGCCTCCCAGAGTCATGAAAACTTCCGTAAGCGTCGGGGAATTGTCCGTCGGGGCCGGGGACCGTCCCGTACTGTTGTTCCATGAATTCTTGTCTAATTTGGTCATCGTGGTCACCTTGGAAACAGGTTTGGGAACAGGCGGTGATGTCGGCACCGGGGTGGATTGGAACAACCGGGCCATCTGGGTCAGGTCGCCTGCCTTGGCAAAGAAGAATCCAGGCCCTGTCGGGCGCTGTCCACGACGCTGCTGCGCCTTGGGTACAGGGGCCCAGTCATCTGTCGCGGTGACCACCGGTTCGGACGCTTCAACCGCGAAGGGCGCGGACTGCACCGGTGCCGGGCGTGGCGGCACGTGGGCAGCAGGCGCTTCGGTAAACGGCGGCAGGCCACGTCGCTCCTGACCACCCGACTGCACGACATCCGCTGCCGAAGCAACAGGATTCGGCCGAGGCGCAGGCCGCACCACGGTTTCCGGCGGCGGAGGGGGCGGAGCCACGGTCTCAGCCACGGGGGGCTGGGGCGCATGCACGACTTCCGGCGCCATTGGCGGTGGCGGCGCGGGCGGCGCAGAAAGTATTTCGGGGGATGCTACGACTGGCGGGGCCACAGGTTCCGGTTCCGGCTCGGCGGCGGGAACGTGCGGTTCCGGTTCGGCATACTGATCTTCAGTGTAGGCATGAACGTCGTGCGCGTCTTCATGAACGGACTCTTCCGGGTCTTCCACGGGCATATCCCGCACGACAGGGCGGAAGGAATGGTAATGAAACCCCTCCCCGCTCAGACCGTAACCAGCCGTAAGCATGCGGGACACATCCTGTGGATTGTCCATGTCCACAGTCGGGCGAGGCGCCTGTGCTCCTGCCACTTCCTTATCGGCTGAACTCACATTCCACCTCCCTCGGCACGGGCGATATAGACCAGCAATGTAAGCGCTGCGGAATAGTAATCCGGCGCATTATCCAGCGTAGGCAGTTCCCCTGCCGATGCCAGACCCGAACACGACGCGACGGCCAGATAGCCGGGCGGTGCATTATAGGGCGACCGCGAACCATTTGTCAGGTCAATCCAGCCCGGCAGCGCCGATGCGCCAAAATGGTTCCAGAAACGCGTGAAGTCAGCCAGAAGCTCCGGTGACAGCATATGCGCCCAATACAGGTAGAGCGGCACGCGAATCGCATCAAAGGAGAAACGCGGCGGCCAGCCCTTGGCTATGGAAAAGGCACCGGTCTGTCGATTGATTGACAGCCAGTCCGGCGGAAGCTTCCATTGCCCGAATCGTCCCTTGCCGATAATGCGCAGGCCATTTTCCATTACGGTCTGCCACCGCGGATCGGCCGACAGCTCAAACGCCTGCATGAGCGAGGGCATGACGTAATAGGAAAGGTTGAGAGTGACCGCATCCTTGGTGACGAATCCGGTCGCACCGGGCAGCAGCACCTCATAGGGGCCGACCTTCATGGTCATGAGCTTCAGCACATCGGCATAAATGGCCATAGCGTCCTGAATATAGTCGGCCCGCTTCCAAAGCCTGCCGGCCCGTGCCAGGCCAAGCGCAATCAGCAGATCGCCATCGGTAGCGTTGTTCTTGTCCGCGACCGGCGGGTTATGCCCGTCCAGGTAGCGCCAGGAAAACAGGGCATCGGTCTTGTGCTGGAGATTGGTGCGCGCCCACACCCATATCGCCTCGAATGCCGCCTGATCGCCAGCGGTGGCGGCGAAAAGCATGCCATAGCCCTGCCCCTCGCTGTGGGATTCGCCGCTGTTGCCGGTATCAACGATACGGCCATCGGGATGGAAATATTTGCTGCGGAAAATGGCCCACTGCTGATTCACTGCCGTGCCGTCACCTGCTTCAGCCGCTGAAATAAAAGGAATGCTGCCTGCTGCCGCCATGACGGACAGAAAGGAGCGACGCCCCATCCCGGATACATGCTTCTGCAGCTTCATAAAATCCAACAGCATTGATCACCACACACTTCAGAAATCCGAACCGATGCAACCACAGGCAGGAACTGGTGTTCAATTCCATACCCGGTCGCACCCATGACGCCTTAATCGCAAACTCCCCTATCCTGCAAGCCGGACATGGCCGTGACGAGACAGACTTTATTACGGAAGAGAAGCATAACGTCTTACCTCCCGGTGGTGAAACAGTCACCAGCGCCCTTACGGACCGGAAAGGTGAGAAAGTTGCATTTTTATCACGTCAGGCCCGCGAGCTCCCCAAAAAATCCCGTTGATTATTCCAGAAAAAATCAAAAAGAGAGATATGGAAAACGATCGGGTTCCAATATGCTGCCATCCGTCCGGAAATTAAAAGATGGAAAATATTTTTAAATTTCAGGGCAAATTGACCTGGATCAATGTTTTTCACGCAAACTGCATAGGCACCGATATAAGATGCCTTTATTATATATTAATATGAAAAACATCACCATGCCATAGATTGATTGCCCTTCTGATAAAAAATAACTGTCGAAATACTGTAATACATAGGGAAAAGCCGCCTTACGGCGGGCTTTCATTCAACACTCATGGGCATGAAGCCCATTGTGGATAATATGCAGTGGTAGCGCCACATCCCGATCCATCGGGGCAGGCCACAAGACCCTTGTCTGCGGATACACGCAGACAGACAATACTCACACCGAACATTTCATATACTGAACGGATAATTCATTTATATTTTGCATAACACCATGCCTTTCCCAGAAGACAGTCCTGCAAATGATGAAGAAGTTTTTCGGTGAAGTTTTTTTGAAAAAATGGCGCTGAAAAATAAACATTATTTATCAACGCGATATTCAAAACAGGTTCGTGACATACGGCCAAAGTCCGCTGCCCGTGCCTGATTTACAAAAATGATGACGTTCCCTGCCTGTGGCCGCGCGCCATATGCACTTTATCATGCCGCGATGATATGGCGGAGCCAGCCTGCATGCGGACTACTGGATGTCCGTCATCATCCGGCCACGCAGGCAGGTTGCCCATTGCATAACGAAAAACCGTGGGAAATATCTGGCGTCCCGTACGGGATTCGAACCCGTGTTGCCGCCGTGAGAGGGCGGTGTCCTAGGCCTCTAGACGAACGGGACAAAGGCCGGTGCCGCGTTCTATGCGATCACCCGTGGGGATGCAAGGAAAGAATTGTGGCCCATCCCATCAGGGGCGGCCAACCACCAGTCGGGCCACGATACGTCGGCCTGCCGGGTCCCACACCACCACACGGTCCGCACCACCACCACTCAGCACCACCGCCAGCAGCCCATCAGGGCGGGCCGTCACCGCCTGCACATGTGTGCCCGGCGCTTCATCCATCACCAGATCCCCCGGCACGCCTGGCCCTGCAACGACCGGCGCAGCTACCGTTACCATCCCGGCCACTGCAGCGGTCGGGGCGGGCACCGGGTGCATCATGCGATGCACCAGCACGCCCACCAGCGCCAGCGAGCCTATGAACAGCAGAACCCCCATGCCGATCACCGCCGCAAGCAGCGCCCGCGATCCCTGTTTTTCCATTATGTGCTTTCCGTTCCCGAATACCGTTTTTTCCGATAGACACATGCCATGAGTGACACTGCCCCCCCACCCCCCGTCATCGCCACCGCCGATGACGCAGGCCAGCGCACGGACCGCTTCATGGCCAATGCGGTCGAAAGCCTTTCGCGCTCACGCGTCAAGTCGCTTATGGAAAGCGGGCACCTGTTGCGCAATGGCAGCCCGCTGCGTGATCCGGCGGAACCCGTGCGGGCAGGCATGTGTTATGAAATTCACATCCCCCCCGCAATCCCCACCACGCCACAGGGGCAGGATATCGCACTGGACATATTATATGAGGACCGCGACCTGATCGTGCTGGACAAACCTGCGGGCATGGTTGTCCACCCCGCCCCGGGCAATGAGGACGGTACCCTGGTCAACGCCCTGCTGGCCCACTGCGGCGAAGGGCTGACCGGAATCGGGGGCGAAAGGCGGCCGGGAATCGTCCACCGGCTGGACAAGGACACATCGGGCATCATGGTGGCGGCCAAGACTGAAATGGCGCATCAGGCACTTTCCCTCGCCTTTGCCGAACGCAGGATCGACCGGGCTTACCAGGCCGTCTGCTGGGGCATCCCCTCGCCTGCCAACGGCTCGTTCGATGGCGCGATCGGACGTGACCGACGCGATCGCAAGCGCATGGCGGTGATTGCCAACGGCGGTGGCAAGGTGGCGCTGACCCATTACCGGGTGCTGGACACGTTCCATGGCGGCCTGGCCCATGTGGAATGCAAACTTGCGACCGGGCGCACCCACCAGATCAGGGTACATTTCGCCCATGCCGGACACGCGCTGGTGGGCGACCCTGTCTATCTGCGCCGGATTCCGGCCGCTGCCCGTGGCCTGCCGCCCGCAGCGAAAGAGGCGGCACTGGATTTTCCCCGTCAGGCGCTTCACGCCCGCAGGCTGGGATTCGTTCATCCCCGCACAGGTGAGCAGATGCTGTTCGAGACCGCTCCACCGGAAGACTTCCGTCACCTGCTGTCCAGTATTGCCTGATTTGCAGGCATATTCATTGACACAATGGGGCGAAATGCCTATGTTCGGTGATTGTTCGCCGGGGCCGACGCCCCCAGGCTAACTGGACGTCCTGTATAAAACTGCCCATGACGGGGGTCATATACAGGGACGTGAGATGTCCAGTCGTGCGTCTAGCAGAGAGACGATGCAACCCTTCCGGTCACGGTTACGTTAGACCGGGTTAAAGCTGTCCCGTCCCTCTGGAACAGGAGTCCGTTACAATGGCCTCTTCTGCTTCTGCCCTTATTTCCGGTCCCGAAAACAACCTGTCCAAATACCTTCGGGACATCCGCAAGTTTCCCATGCTCTCCCCCGAGGAGGAGCTTCGTCTGTCGCGCCGCTGGAAGGACAAGGGCGACACCGAAGCCGCGCATAAGCTTGTCACCTCCCACCTGCGTCTCGTCGCCAAGATCGCCATGGGCTATCGCGGTTACGGCCTGCCGGTGGGCGAACTGATCAGCGAAGGCAATATCGGGATGATGCAGGCGGTCCGCCGGTTCGACCCCGACCGTGGCTTCCGTCTGGCGACATATGCCATGTGGTGGATCCGTGCCGCGATACAGGAATACATCCTGCATAGCTGGTCACTGGTGAAGATCGGCACAACCGCTGCACAGAAAAAACTGTTCTTCAACCTGCGTCGCCTCAAGGGGCAGATGCAGGCCATTGATGATGGTGACCTGCAGCCCGAACAGGTCAACAAGATCGCCCAGTCCCTCGGCGTGCCCGAACAGGACGTGGTGAACATGAACCGCAGGCTTGCCGCCCCCGACCATAGCCTGAATGCGCCGCTGCGTATGGATGGCGAGGGGGAATGGCAGGACTGGCTGGTTGATGACAACGACAACCAGGAAGAAACCCTTGCCCAGAGCGAGGAATATTCCGGCAGGCAGGCACTTCTGGCCAATGCCATGAAGTCACTGAACGACCGTGAACGTCATATCCTGACCGAACGGCGGCTCAAGGACGAACCGGCGACGCTGGAAGAACTGTCCCATGTCTACAACATCTCGCGCGAGCGCGTGCGCCAGATCGAGGTCCGTGCCTTTGAAAAGGTGCAGACCGCGATGAAGGCGGAAGTCGCCACCCGCCGCGCGAAACACGAGGCACAGCCCGAAGCCTGACCATCTTTTCCCGATAAAAAAGCCCCGCACGCTTCTGGCGTTGCGGGGCTTTATTTGTCTGTGACGGCCATAATAAAGAAGTTTCTGGTGCAGCCTTTTCAAAAAGCTTCAAAGAACGCCGCCTTTTTTCAAAAAGGCGGCGCCCAGAAACTTTCATGACTTTTCGATCAGTCCTCGAACGGATCACGCATCAGGATGGTGTCATCACGTTCGGGGCTGGTGGACAGCAGGGTCACAGGTGCTTCAACCAGTTCCTCAATCCGACGGACATACTTGATGGCCTGCGCGGGCAGTTCGGCCCAGGAGCGCGCGCCCTTGGTGCTGTCCTTCCAGCCTTCCATCGTCTCGAATACCGGGCGGATACGCTGCTGCGCGCCGGGGGCTGACGGGAAGGACGTAATCTTCCTGCCATCCAGTTCGTAACCGACGCAGATGCTGATTTCGTCCAGACCGTCAAGCACATCCAGCTTGGTCAGTGCCAGGCCGTTCACGCCACCCACGCGCACCGCACGGCGCACCAGCACGGCGTCAAACCAGCCACAGCGGCGGGGGCGGCCCGTCACGGTACCGAATTCATGCCCGCGCTCACCCAGCGTACGGCCCATCTGGTCATGCAGTTCGCTGGGGAACGGCCCCTCACCCACGCGCGTGGTGTAGGCCTTGGCGATACCCAGCACGAAACCGATGCTGGTGGGTCCCACACCAGCACCCGTACCCGCATTGGCCGCGACAGTGTTGGAACTGGTCACGAACGGGTAGGTACCGTGGTCCACGTCCAGCATCACGGCCTGCGCGCCCTCGAACAGGATGCGCGAACCACTGCGGCGGCTGTCATCCAGCAGGTCCCATACCGGGGCCATGAAGGGCAGCACACGGGGCGCCACGCCGTTGAGGAAGTCCAGCAGTTCCCGCTTGGTAAACGTATCCGCGCCAAGACCCTTCAGCAAGGTGTTGTGGTGCAGCAGCAGTTCGTCCAGCTTCCAGTCCAGCGTTTCCGGTTCGGCCAGATCACACAGGCGGATGGCGCGACGGGCCACCTTGTCTTCATACGCCGGGCCGATGCCACGGCCCGTGGTGCCGATCTTGCGCTCGCCGCGCGCGGCTTCACGCGCACGGTCCAGCGCGCCATGCACCGGCAGGATCAGAGGCGCGTTTTCAGCAATCTTCAGCGTCTCGGGCGTGACCTTCAGGCCCTGCGCCGTTACGCGATCGATTTCCTTCAGCAGCGCTTCGGGATCAACCACCACGCCATTGCCGATTACGCCCATCTTGCCACGCACCAGGCCGGACGGCAGCAGGGACAGCTTGTAGGTCTGCTCGCCCACAACCAGCGTATGGCCCGCATTGTGGCCACCCTGGAAACGCACGACCACGTCGGCCCGGCTGGCCAGCCAGTCCACAATTTTTCCCTTGCCCTCGTCACCCCACTGGGTGCCGATCACGGTGACGTTGGACATTTCATGCTCCTTGATATGCTGACCGACCGGAACACAGGCAACCAGCCGGAAAAAACCCTGTTATTTTAAACGACTAACAAAAACTTCAGATGCCATCCACCGGCATGGGCTGACCATCAACCACCACCAGCGCGCAGGACAGGCGTTGCGCCTCGGCCCGCGCATCGCCTTCATCGCCCAGCGCGCTGACGGTGGCATAGCCCCCCGCACGCAGGCTGGCGCCCACCTCTGGCACTGTCCCCCATGGCAGGAACACACGTGTCCGGCATGGCAGCGGCGGGGCCGCGCGCAGGATAATGTCGGGCCGCAGGGTCAACCCGCAGGCCGGTTCATCATTATTGGACAGGTAACGGCCGCCCCGACCCAGTTCTTCGCGCTGGCCTGCGGCATATACGCTGACGCATACGCCGGTATGGTACTGCCAGCCACGGAATTCCACTGGGTCCACTGTCAGGCGGATGCCCGGTACACGCGCCTCGATCGCGGCGACCGTGGCCGCCAGCCGGGCGCTGTGAACGCGTACTGCGGGCGGCAGATCCACCGCCGCCAGTTCCGCAAGCGCCCCATGGGCCGGACCGGCCGCATGCAGCAGGCGGATCAGCACCGGGGCCAGATCGCCGCCATGACGTTCCACGGCGGCAGCATCCTTGCGGTCCAGCGCGCGCATCAGCATCCCGCGCACATGCGCATCAAAGCCCCCGGCATCCACCAGCGCAGTGGTCAGCGCGGGCATGGTCAGGTCAAAGGACACGCCCTGCACCCGCAACGTGGCGAGACATTCGGCTGCAAGCGCCACGATTTCCGCATCTGCTTCCGGCTGGTCAGGACCGATCAGTTCCACCCCGGCCTGCGAGATCTGGCGTTCGCCATCGCCCCGGTTACTGTCCATGAGGATACACGGCCCGGCATAGGCCAGACGCAGGGGACGCGGCACATCGGGCAGCCGTGTTGCGGCAATGCGCGCGATCTGGGGCGTCATGTCGGGACGCAGCGCCATCATGCGCCGCGTGTCAGGATCCATCAGGCGAAAGGTCTGTTCCGCCACGGCAGCACCCGAACCCGATAGCAGCGTTTCCTCGAATTCCAGCAGCGGTGGCGTTACGCGATCATACCCATGGGCCGCGAAAACGCGCATCAGCGTCTCAACCCCCGCCGCCTCGGCCTCGGCCTCGGGGGGGAGCCTGTCCACGAAGCCTGCGGGCAGCAGCGCGGGGTTGAACGGCGGATCATCAGTCATATCGGGGGCCTATCGTGCTGCATCATGCCCGCAGTGACAGCCGGGGCATGATGGATCAGACATGGAAAGCGGAAAGATCAGACGTGCTGGGCGCGCACCTGCGCATAAGCCCAGTCCAGCCACGGCAGAACCGCGCGCAGGTCAGCGGATTCAACCGTGGCCCCACCCCACAGCCGCAGGCCCGGCGGCGCGTCGCGGTAACTGCCCACGTCCATCGCCACCCTTTCCCTGCCCAGCAGGGATACGATCTTCTTGGCCGCCGCCGTCTGGCCCGCGTGGTCCAGAGCAGTAAACCACGGGGCGACAATACGCAGGCAGATGGCCGTGCTGGAACGATGCGCAGGGTCGGGGGCAAGAAACCGCGCCCACTCGGACCGTGCTTCCCACTCGGCAATGACGGCAAGGTTGGCTTCGCTGCGCGCGACAAGCCCTTTCAGGCCACCAACGCTTTCTGCCCATTTCAGGCCATCCAGCGCATCTTCCACGCACAGCATGGACGGCGTGTTGATCGTATCGCCACGGAAGATACCGTCAATCAGGCCCTTGCTGTTGGTCAGGCGGAAAATCTTGGGCAATGCGCGGGGAGCAGGCGTGGACACCAGCCGTTCCACCGCACGCGGCGACAGGGCCAGCATGCCGTGGGCCGCTTCGCCACCCAGTACTTTCTGCCATGACCATGTGACCACATCCAGCTTCTCCCACGGCAGGTCCATGGCAAAGGCGGCGGATGTCGCGTCACATATCACCAGCCCGTCGCGCAGCATGGGGATGGTGGCGTCATATGGCAGGCGCGCACCCGATGTCGTGCCGTTCCATGTCAGCACCACGTCGCGTGCCCAGTCCACCTGCGACAGGTCGGGAATTTCACCGTAATCGGCCTTCAGCACGCGGGCATCGGGCAGTTTCAGCTGGGCTATGATGTCGTTGGCCCATGTGGCGGAAAAGCTTTCGAATGCCAGCACGTCCACCGGGCGGGTGCCAAGGATGGACCACAGCACCATTTCAACAGCACCCGTATCGGACGCGGGCACGATGCCCAGCACCCAGTCATCCGGCATGCCAAGGATGGCTTTGGAGCGGGTAATGACCTCGTTCAGCCGTGCGCGCCCCTCGGTCGAACGATGCGAACGCCCCACCAGCGCATCCGACAGGGCATGGAGCGACCAGCCCGGGCGCTTGGCGCAGGGACCGGAAGAAAAGCACGGATTGGCAGGCCGTACGGACGGCTTTGCAGTAAGGGCTTCAGGCAAGGGAGACATCGTCCTGTTCGCGGCACGGGCAAAGGGACAGCAACACCGGGGCGGTGCGCCAGACTGGTGCGAGAGGGGGGATTCGAACCCCCATGCCTTTCGGCGGTCGATTTTGAGTCGACTACGTCTACCGTTCCGTCACTCTCGCATACAGGCAGCCCGCCCTGTGTGGGACGGAATACCACGGCAATCAGTCCAGGGACGTCTTGCGGACCCGCTATATCACACGGGCGGCGGCGGTTCCAGCCCAAGCATCAGCGCCACATTCTGCAGTGCGGCGCCCGATGCGCCCTTGCCCAGATTGTCCAGCCGCGCGGTCAGCACGGCCTGCCGCAGTGCGTCATCGCCATGCACGCGCAGTTCCATCCGGTCAGTACCCGCCAGCGTATCCGCCACCAGTCTGGCGCACGGATCAGCCACGGTGATGCGGTCCGAACCCCTGTAATGCGCGACCAGCGCCGCATGCAGGTCCGCAATCATGACCCTGCCGGGCAGGCGGTCCAGATGCAGCGGTACGGATACGATCATCCCCTGCGGAAAATGCCCGACCGACGGGACAAAGACCGGCTGCTGCGCCAGACCGGCATATAGCCGCATTTCCGGCATATGCTTGTGGCCAAGACCCAGCCCGTACAGTTCAAACGCCGGGCCGCCGTCACGCTCATGCGCCTCGATCATGCCGCGGCCGCCACCGCTATAGCCACTGACGGCATTCACGCACACAGGGTAATCGGCCGGCACCAGCCCCGCCCTGACCAGCGGACGCAGCAGGCCGATAAGCCCGGTGGGATAACAGCCGGGGTTGGAAACACGGGCGGCGGCCCGGATGGCGGCAGGCTGTGTCGCATCCATTTCGGGAAAGCCGTAAACCCATGTCGGGTCGGTGCGGAACACGGTGCTGGCATCCAGTATGCGTGGCGCATCGCTGCCCATGGCGTCGGCCATGGCCACGGCTTCCTTCGCCGCCGCATCAGGCAGGCACAGGATGACGACATCGACCGCCGCCATCATCTCCCGCCGGGCATCGGGGTCCTTGCGGCGGGCGGGATCGATGGAACGCACCGTGACGGGCAGGTGGCGCAGGCGATGGCGGATGCCCAGTCCCGTCGTGCCCGCTTCGCCATCGATAAAGACCGTTGCCTGTCCGTTGCTGCTCATGTTCGGTATGTCCTGATAAAAACTTCCCGCCTCGGGATGGGCGATCTATACAAAACCTGTGCCCGACCGCAATACAAACAGGCAGGACTTCCCACCCATGCACGATGCTTCTTCCGCCCTTGTCCGCCTGCTGGACATCATGGCCCGCCTGCGTGACCCGCAGACCGGCTGCCCGTGGGACCGGGAACAGGATTTCGCCTCCATCGCGCCCTACAGTATTGAAGAGGCGTATGAAGTCGCGGACACCATCGCACGTGAAGACTGGGACGGCCTGCCCGACGAACTCGGCGATCTTCTGCTGCAGGTCGTCTATCACGCGCAGATGGCCGATGAAAAAGGCATGTTCGACTTCGCTACCGTAGCACGCATGATTGGCGACAAGATGGTCCGCCGCCACCCCCATGTCTTTGGCGACGCCCCGGCGGAAGCGGGCCAGTGGGAAACGGGCAAGGCGCAGGAACGGATGGCGCGCAACCGGGGTGGCACGCTGGATGACGTGCCGGTGGGCCTGCCCGCCCTGCTGCGCGCGCGCAAGCTGTCCGCGCGCGCGGCCCGCACCGGTTTCGACTGGGATACCGTGGGAGAGGTCGCGGCGAAGGTGGATGAGGAACTGGACGAACTGAAGATCGAACTGGAAAGCGGCGACCGGGCAAAAATATTTGATGAACTGGGCGATGTGCTGTTCACGCTGGCAACACTGGCACGCAAGCTGGACATGGACCCCGAAGCCTGCCTGCGTCAGGCCAATGCCAAGTTCACCCGCCGCTTTACCGCTGTCGAGCACGACCTCGCCGCCCGTGGCCTTGCACTGACGGACGTTGATGTCAAAACCATGGAAGAAGGCTGGCAGGCCGTCAAACGCCGTGAACGCGCAGCACAGCCACAGGACTGAACCGGCGCAAGCCATCAAGGGTTTCTGGTGAAGCTTTTTCAAAAAGCTTCAGGAAACGCCGCCTTTTAAAAAAAAAGACCGCACCCGAAAACTTTTACTTTTCCGATTCATGCAGCGGGAGTCAGCAGCAGATCACGCAGCGCCTGCCAGCTTGCCCTGTCCGGCGCATACAGCAGACCACCACTGCGGTCCGTGACACGGTAAGGCGAGCCGTCAAAATGCGCGCTGTAGCCGCCTGCTTCCGCATGGATCAGCCACCCCGCCAGATGGTCCCATGGCAGCGTGCGGTTGAACAGCAGGAAGTGACACCGCCCATCAACCAGCATCAGGTATTCATGGGCGGCACACCGGAAATCCCATGATCCGGCAACTTTCGGCAGATTATGCGTCACCACATCACGCACGGGTGCGGGCAGATAACGCCATGACGCATTGCCCGACATGTCCCGCGCGGGCACGGGGGCTGCCACATGCAGCCTGCGTTTGGTGCCCTTGCCATCATGCAGCCATGCCCCCTGACCACGCGCGGCCAGAACAGCGATGTCACATACGGGATCGACAATGGCCCCGCCAATCACGTCCCCCCGCGACACGGCGGATACCATGACGCCAAACAGCGGCACGCCTGCCGCGTAATTAGCGGTGCCATCAATCGGGTCGATCACGAAGGCAAGGTCCGCTGCCGCCAGACCGTCCAGCAGGGTGGGATCGGCCGCGACCGCTTCCTCCCCCAATACATGGGCATCAGGCCATGCGGCCCGCAGGGCGGCGGTCAGGTCACGTTCGGTCGCCTCATCGGCCACGGTCACGATATCCAGCGGCCCGCTCTTGGCACGGATGTCAGCACGGTCAAGGCAGCGGAAGGACGGCATGACGTGGCGCGATGCCGCACCCCGCATCATGTCCACCACATTGTGCATGTCCGCCAGTGTGATCCGTGCCGTCATTGCCGCCCTCCGCTACGCGTGTCCGTCCTTCACTGCTGCCCATCCATGCGCCGGTGAAGACATATTTTCCACCCCGCCTGCGGTCACAGGACAGTCAGCATACAGGCCTAATCAAGCAGGCAGGTCACAATACGGCCAAACTGCATCTCGAACCGCGCGCGGTTGGCAGGCGACAGGCGCACGGTCATTTCCACGCCGTCCTCCCCGTCCTCACGCTGCGTGACCTCGCCATGTTCATACAGCCAGGCCATCGCCGCCCCTTCGACCAGCGGCACTCGATAGGCGACGACTTCCATCGCCCGCGTCATGCGTTCGTCGATCGCAGCCAGCAGGTCAGGCAGGCCGTCTCCTGTAATGGCGGAAATGACCACATTGCCTGGCCGTGCGCCCACCGCGTCACGACCACCCACCAGATCGGCCTTGTTCAGCACCTCGATCACACGGGACTGCCAGTCCTGTTCGATGGTGCCATTGCGGGCCATGCCTTCCAGCACCTCGATCACGTCACTGCGCTGCGATGCGCTGTCGGGATGCGAGACATCGCGCACGTGCAGGATAATGTCGGCTTCCGCCACTTCTTCCAGCGTCGCGCGGAAGGCCGCGATCAGTTCGGTCGGCAGGTCGCTGATGAACCCCACCGTATCGGACAGGATCACCCGCCGCCCCGATGGCAGCTGGATGCCGCGCATGGTGGGGTCAAGTGTGGCGAACAACTGGTCCTGCGCATACACACTGGCCCCGGTCAGTGCATTGAACAGGGTGGATTTGCCTGCATTGGTGTAGCCAACCAGCGCCACGATGGGAAACGGCACACGACGGCGCGCCTGACGGTGCAGGCCACGGGTGCGCCGGACCTGTTCCAGTTCGCGCTTCAGCCGCACGATCCGGTCACCGATCATCCGGCGGTCGGCCTCGATCTGGGTTTCGCCGGGACCGCCAAGGAAGCCGAAGCCACCTCGCTGGCGTTCAAGGTGGGTCCATGTGCGCACAAGACGGCTGCGCTGGTATTCCAGATGGGCCAGTTCAACCTGCAGCGTGCCCTCACGCGTGGCCGCGCGTTCGCCAAAAATATCAAGGATCAGCGCGGTCCGGTCGATCACCTTGCAGCCCAACGCGCGTTCAAGGTTACGCTGCTGCACCGGGGTCAGGCGGGAATCGATGATGACAACAGTGATGTTGTCCGCCTTGACCGTTTCCTTGAGCGAATCCACCTGTCCGCCACCCAGCAGGGTCGCCGGCCTGCGCGCACGCAGCAGCAGCACCGCCTGGCACACGACCACCAGACCGATGGACGCGGCAAGGCCTACCGCTTCTTCCAGACGGGCTTCGGCCGCGCGGGCGTCATCGTGCCGGTCGGGGCGCTCCCATGGCAGGATGACGGCAGCGCGCGTGGCGGACGGTGGCTGCGCCACCGTCACGACGGGCTGCCATCCGTGGCTGCACGCTCCTCTGTGCCATCCTCGGCTGGCGGTTCGAACAGGCTGACCGGGGTGGCCGGCATGACCGTGCTGATCGCGTGCTTGTAGACAAGCTGCGTGTGCCCGTCACGGCGCAGCAGGACGGAGAAGTTGTCAAACCAGGTGATGATTCCCTGAAGCTTGACGCCATTGACCAGGAAAATGGTAACCGGCGTTTTCGACCGGCGAACGTGGTTGAGGAACACGTCCTGGACATTCTGTGAAGGTTCTTTTGCCACGGCAGGGCCTTACTTGTTGCTTGTTGGGCGGAATCACACGGCACAGTCGCGTGTCATGCTACGGCGTTGCCACCGTCCGTATCACAGTTCGTTGTCTAGCAGTCATGGGCTGCGTGGGCAAAAGCTCATCCGGTGTTACGATCCTCGGACGTGACACCAAGCTGCTTCAGCTTTCGATGCAGGGCACTGCGCTCCATCCCCACAAAGCCCGCAGTACGACTGATGTTCCCCCCGAAACGCAGCAGCTGCGCCTGCAGGTACTGGGTCTCGAACAGATCACGGGCCTCACGCAGCGGCAGGCTCATCACATCCTCGTCAGAATCGAACTTGAGCAGCGCGGGCGCCCCATCCCCCACGGTGGAAGGCAGCATGTCGGCGCGGATCGGATCCGAACTGTTACCCGGCATCATGATCAGCAGGCGTTCCATGAGGTTGCGCAGTTCACGCACATTGCCCGGCCATTCATAGCTCTGTAACGCCGCAATCGCATCACCTGACAGTTCACGCAGCGGCAGGCCGGCATTTTCGGCCGCACGGTCAAGGAACATGCGGGCCAGTTCGGGTATGTCCTCGCGCCGTTCACGCAGGCTGGGAATGCGCAGCGGCACGACCGCAAGGCGGTAGTACAGGTCCTCCCGGAAGCGCCCCATCGCGATTTCGGACTGCAGGTCGCGGTTGGTGGTGGCCAGCACGCGCACATCCACCTTGACCCGCCGCGCGCCACCAAGGCGTTCGAAGGTCTGGTCCTGCAGCGCACGCACGATCTTGCCCTGCGTTTCCAGCGGCATGTCGGAGACTTCGTCCAGAACCAGCGTGCCGCCATGCGC
This sequence comes from Komagataeibacter diospyri, assembly GCF_043995075.1. Classification (NCBI taxonomy): domain Bacteria; kingdom Pseudomonadati; phylum Pseudomonadota; class Alphaproteobacteria; order Acetobacterales; family Acetobacteraceae; genus Komagataeibacter; species Komagataeibacter diospyri. Next base: position 3,055,240 of record NZ_CP171836.1, on the reverse strand, counting down.
CCGTTCCAGCACCCCGGTACGGCGGCCCGTGCCGTCATCCCCGCCTTCGATGCCGAACAGTTCCTCCTCGAACCGACCGGGGGCAAGGGTGGCGCAGTTGAGCGCGATGAACGGCCCTTCCGCCCGGCGGGAACTGGCATGGATCATCCGCGCCGCCACTTCCTTGCCCGTACCCGCAGCACCTGAAATCAGCACGCGCGACCCGGTGGGGGCCACACGGTCGATCTGGTTGCGCACGGCGGTAATGGCCGCACTTCGTCCCTCCAGCACCGTGCCTGAACCTGCGCGCAGGCGCAGTTCGGCATTTTCGCGTGCAAGGCGGGATGCCTCCAGCGCGCGGCGCACCACGACCAGCAGACGGTCGGCCTGGAAGGGTTTTTCGATAAAGTCATACGCACCGTGCTGCAGGGCGGCGACAGCGGTTTCGATCGTGCCATGTCCCGAGATCATGATGACCGGGATGGACGGCTCCTCCTTATGGAGGACATTCAGGATTCCCAGACCATCCAGCCGTGAACCCTGCAGCCATACATCCAGCACCACCAGCGAGGGCCGACGTTCCCGGAAGGCCGCAATGGCGGAATCGGAATCCGCCGCCAGCCGCGTCTCGTATCCCTCATCAGCCAGAATACCCTCGATAAGGAGCCGTATATCCGGCTCGTCATCGACGATCAGGATTTCATGCCCCATGGTCGTCCTTTATCGGCAAAATCAATGTCGACACAGCTCCCCTGCTCCCGGCGCGATCCGCAAGCCCGATGCTACCGCCATGATCCTCAAGAATCTTCTTGACGATCGCAAGGCCAAGTCCGGTTCCCTTGGGCTTGTGGGTCACATATGGCTCGGTCAACCGGGCGCGGTCCTCGACCGGCAACCCGATTCCATCATCCTCAACGCTCAGGATGACGTTCGGATCATCCTGCTTCAATGTAATACGGATCGTGCCGATCACGCCATCCCCGCCAGCCGCCCCGACTTCCGGACGCATGGCGATGGCGTCCGCCGCGTTCTGTAAAAGATTGGTCAGCGCCTGCCCCACCAGCCTGCGGTCGCACCGGACCAGCGGGCCACGGTCGGGTAGGTGGACCTCATACAGGATTTCCGGGTGCGCGTTGCGCTGCAGGATCAGCGCCTCGCGCACGATACGCGACAGGTCCTCCATGCGCATGACCGGCTGCGGCATGCGGGCAAAGGCGGAAAATTCATCCACCATGCGCCCGATATCCCCCACATGGCGGATGATGGTGTCCACACACTGGGCAAATGTGTCGGGGTCGGATGATATCTCGCGCAGGAAGCGGCGCTTGAGCCGTTCGGCGGCAAGCTGGATGGGGGTGAGCGGGTTCTTGATTTCATGCGCGATGCGGCGGGCGACATCGGCCCACGCCGCCTTGCGCTGCGCAACCTGCAGGGCAGTTATGTCGTCAAAGGTGACGACATAGCCATCAGCGAAATCACCGGTCACCGTGCTCTGCATTTCCGCGCCGATTCGCACCAGCAGGGTACAGGCGCGCCCACCGGCCAGCACCTGCACCTCGCCCGTCAGTTCACGTCCACCCTGCTGGGCGATGCGTTCCAGCATGGTACCGAGTTCCGGCACCACTTCGGTCAGCGGACGCCCGACACTGGCCGCCATGTCACGCTGCAGCAGGACGCTGGCGGCACGGTTGGGCAGTTCGATCATGCCGTGCGAATCCAGCCCGATGACGCCCGCCGAAACCCCCGACAGCACGGCTTCGGTAAACCTGCGGCGTTCATTGATCTGGTTGGTGGCGTTGACCAGTTCCGCGCGCTGGGTCGCAAGCTGCGTTGTCATGCGGTTGAAGGCGCGTGACAGGCTGGAGACCTCGTCATCGCGCTCGCCCTCGGGCACGTTGCTGTCCAGATTGCCCTTGCTGACGCGTTCGGACGCCAGGATCAGCAGCCCCAGCGGACGCACGATCTGGTTGGCCAGCATGAGACCGATCAGGATCGCCGCCCCCAGCACCAGCACGGCCACAAGGGCGAAGATCAGCACGAAGGTGAACTGGATCTTGGCCCGGTTGCCGTTCAGGCGCTTGTAATCGGCCACCACCTGTTCGGTGCGGTGCATGTGTTCAAGGATATCGGGGTCCACCGGCCGTGCGATCATGAGCATGAGCGGCGGCGTATCCCCCAGGGTCACGACCGCACGGACGGTCTTTTCATCGGGCGAATCAAGGATCGCGATTTCGTTCGTCCGCGCCATGAGCGTTGCGGCAGGTGGCGGCAGGTCCTTCAGGTTGGCCGCCCGCCCCATCAGGCCGCCTGACGCCACGACGGTATTGGTGAACGGGTCATACACCACCGCCACGTCCAGACCGCGCAGCGTGGCCTGCGAATCCAGCACCTGCGCCAGCGCGTCGGGATCATGCAAAAGGTCGCCCCCCGACCCGGACAGCCCGTTCTGCGCGCTGACAAGGTAGTTGGCCAGCGAGAACGCCTCGGTGCGGATATTGGCATTATGTTCCTGCAGATAGCCGCGTGATGTCTCCAGCGCCTCGTTCAGGGCGGTATTCACCCGGTCACTGAACCATATCTGGATGCCGTAGTGAAAGAACACGGCGGCGAACGTGCCCACCACGATGGTGGGCGCCACCGCGACAATGCCAAACAGCGTGACCAGCCGCACATGCAGCCGTGCGCCTGCCAGCCCGCTGCGACGTTCGGCCAGCACACGCCCGACCTTTTCCGTAAGCGAGGTCGCCAGCAGCAGCAGCACGAGAAAGTTCAGGATAAAGACCAGCGCCTGGATCTGCGGGTGATGGGCCAGCGACTTGCCACCCGACAGCACCACGAAGGTCGCGACCCCCAGCACCAGCGCCAGCAGCACCAGCACCAGCGCCACGTTGCGCCGCACCAGCATGTCCAGCCCCCGCCGGGCCAGCCGGTAGGCCATGCCGGGGCGTTGTGTCGCGTTCATGCTCACGCGCCGCCGCGCACGACCGGAATATCCAGGTCCCTGATTTTCTTGCGCAGCGTATTGCGGTTCAGCCCCAGCATGGCCGCCGCCCGGATCTGGTTCCCCCGCGTGGCTGCCAGCGTCATGGTAATCAGCGGGCGTTCGACCTCGGCAATGACCTTGTCGTAAATATCGCTCAGCGGCATCCCGTCCTGCCCGGATGCCAGAAAGCGGCGCAGGTGCCGTTCCACCGCCTCGGCCAGTGTCTCGGCAGTGCCGCCGCCCGCGCTTTCCCCTGGTGCTGCCGTATTGCTGGCCTCGGCCAGTTCGGCTGCGATGATGTCAGCGCCTATGCTTTCCTGTGGATGGAGTGCCGTGATGCGCCGCATGAGGTTTTCAAGCTCACGCACATTGCCTGGCCAGCGATAGGCCTGCAGCTGTGCCATCGCCTCGTCATCCAGTACGCGCACACTGCCGGCACCTTCGGCGTTTTCATTCAGGAAATGCCGCGCCAGCAGGGGAATGTCCTCCACCCGTTCACGCAGGGGCGGCAGACGCATGGGCACCACGTTCAGGCGATAGTACAGGTCCTCGCGGAAGGTACCGGCCCGGATCGCCTGCCGCAGGTCACGGTGGGTGGCCGCTATGATGCGCACATTGGCGCGGATGGGCGTGGTGCCGCCCACGGTCGTGAACTCCCCATCCTGCAATACGCGCAGGAGGCGGGTCTGGGCTTCAGGCGGCATGTCCCCGATTTCATCAAGGAACAGCGTGCCTCCCGCCGCCTGTTCAAACCGCCCGGCAACCCGGCTGGTCGCCCCGGTAAAGGCGCCGCGTTCGTGCCCGAACAGTTCGCTTTCGATCAGGTTGCGCGGGATGGCGGCCATGTTGATGGCGACAAACGGTCCGGTACGCCTGCGCCCGTAATCATGCAGGGCGCGGGCCACCAGTTCCTTGCCTGTGCCGCTTTCACCGTTGATCATCACCGTCAGGTCCGATGTCGTAAGGCGGGCGATGATGCGGTAGATGTCCTGCATCACCACCGACCGCCCGATCAGCGACATCTGTTCATCCGGCTGCGGCGGGGCCAGCGGCTGCACGGGGGTGGCGGGAGTGGCCAGCGCGCGGGCGACCACCGCCAGCACTTCCTTGAGGTCAAAGGGCTTGGGCAGATATTCGAACGCGCCGCGCTGGGTCGCCTTGACCGCCGTCATCAACGTGGACTGCGCACTCATGACCACAACGCGCAGGTCGGGGCGGATGCGGCGGATGCGCGGGATCAGGTCCAGCCCGTTTTCATCGGGCATGACAACATCGGTGATGACGAGGTCGCCCTCGCCTTCCTCCACCCACTGCCACAGGGTGGACGCCTGGGCGGTGGTGCGGACCTGATAGCCCCCACGCCCCAGCGCCTGGCTCAGCACCGTACGGATGGAGCGGTCATCATCAGCAACAAGAATGGTCGGCAGCGACATACGCTATAAATCTCTCAGGTCCAGTGGGGGGAACATCATGGTGTGTCCCGGCCCTCGGTCACGACAGGCAGGTGCAGCAGGACCTCGGTGCGGCCGGGCTGGCTTTCCACCTCGATCACGCCACCATGGTCGCCCACGATCTTGCCAGCCAGCGCCAGCCCCAGCCCGCTGCCCGTGGTCTTGGTTGTCAGGAAGGGTTCGAACAGGTGCGGGCGGATGTTTTCGGGAATGCCCGGACCGTTATCGCGCACCGACACCAGCAGCGGCAGCTGCACGCGCTGGCTGCCCGCCCCGGTGGAAACCCATATGCCGGGACGGTAGCTGGTGGTCAGGGTGATTTCGGGCGGGGCCGCGTCATCGGGATTTGCATGCAGGGCTTCGGCCGCGTTCTTGACCAGGTTGAGCAGCACCTGCACCAGCTGGTCACGGTTGCCCCATACCGGCGGCAGCGAAGGGTCATACACCTCGTGAAAGCGGATATCGGCGGCAAAGCCCTGCTGCGCCAGCCTGCGCACATGTTCCAGCACGCGGTGGATGTTCACGGGTCGACGGTCGATCGGCCGGTCGCTGAACATGTCCATCCGGTCCACAAGGTCACGGATGCGGTTGACCTCGTCCTGGATCAGGACCGCAAGCTCACGATCGGATTCGCCCACCGATGTTTCCAGCAGCTGGGCCGCCCCCCGGATACCCGATAGCGGGTTTTTGACCTCATGGGCCAGGATGGCCGCCATACCCGCGACACTGCGGGCGGCGGAGCGGAAGGTCAGCTGCCGGTCCAGCACGCGCACGGCTGAAAAATCATGAAAGGTCAGCACGACCGAACCGGGTTCTTCCATGACCGGCGCGCCCTGCACCGTCACCCCGTCATGGCGCAGGCGGGGGCTTTCCAGCGTGACTTCGTGTTCAACCACCGTATGGTCCTGCGCGCGGACCTGTTCCATCAGCAGAAACAGCGGACTGTCACCGGGCAGGATATCGGTCAGGCGCATCTGAACCAGATGCGCGCGCGACATGCCGAAAAACGGTTCCGCCGCGCTGTTTACATACCCGATGGCGTTATCCGCCCGCACAACCATAACCGGCAGCGCCAGCGAGTCGAGGATCACGCGCCCGTTGCCCATCACGTTATCGGGCGCGCACGGCACATGGGAAACAGGGGAAAGCGGACCCATCCTCATGCCGCCTGTGCCGCGGCCCTTTCCGCCCCTACGGTGGACGGGCGCGGCCCGCGCACATTGCCCGCTTCGATCTGGCGATCATAGAATTCATGGATCATGCCAATGGCCGCATCCACCGTATCGACCCGGTTGACTGCTGCGCGGAAACCCGCGGAATCCGGCAGGCCCGCCGAGTACCACGACACATGCTTGCGCGCGAGGCGCAGGCCAGGATGGGCGCCAAAATGGTCGATCATCATGCCGTAATGTTCCAGCACGATGGCTTTTTCCGCCGCAAGGTCGGGTTCGGGCACGTGTTCGCCATGCATGAGCGCGCGCGCCACCTGCGCCAGGAACCATGGACGGCCATAGCAGCCACGCCCGATCATGACGCCGCGCGCGCCAGAACGTTCCAGCGCCACGCGGGCATCTTCCACCGTCAGGATGTCGCCATTGACGATAACCGGCAGGTCCACCGCATCCACCACGTTACGGACGAAATGCCAGTCCGCCGTGCCGTTATAGAACTGCTGCCGGGTGCGGCCATGGACCGTCACCATGCGTATGCCCGATTCCTGTGCAATCCGCGCAAGTCTGGGGGCGTTCAGGCTGTTGTGGTCCCAGCCCATGCGCATCTTCAGTGTCACGGGCACATCCACCGCGCGGACCACCCCTTCCAGCAGGCGGGCGGCCTGTACCTCGTCGCGCATCAGCGCGGAGCCGGCCAGTTGCCCCACCGCCACCTTTTTCACCGGGCAGCCGAAATTGATGTCGATGATGTCCGCCCCGCGATCGACCGCAATCCGCGCGGCCTGCCCCATGGCGTCGGGGTCGCAGCCCGCCAGCTGCACGGAATTGGGGCCGTCATCCGCAACTTCAGCCATGCGCAGTGTGTTCTCGTTCTCCCGCACCATGGCCCATGACGCGATCATTTCGGACACGACCAGCCCCGCCCCCAGCCTGCGCGCCAGCCTGCGGAACGGCAGGTCGGTCACCCCGGCCATGGGCGCCAGAATGACGGGCGCCTGAAGGACGACCCCACCCCCCAGATCAATGGGCGACAGTAGCTGAGACGACATGAACCACGCTTCCCCGCCGAAAACCCCAGCCGCGCCCGATGGCGGCAGAAAGGCATGCCGGCTGCAATATCCACCAATAATGCTTATGATTTAGGCAGAATACCCTCTCCCGCCGCCCCGTGCAATCAGGTTCGGTGCATTGGGGAAACATTTTCGTGCAGGCCAATGCACCCACGCGGGCAGTCAGTCCACGCTCAGTGCTTGACGCGCGGGCCACATGGCCGCATTGCTCCGCATCATGCGTGTTGCAGCCATCCTTCTCGCCGCGGGTCAGGGCAGCCGGTACAGCGCCCAGACCGCGACACCCCTCGCCAAGCAGTATGTCACGCTCGGCGGGCGACCCGTCATCCGCCATGCGGCGGATGCCCTTGCTCCTCATGTCGGCATGATCCAGCCCGTGGGCGATCCCGCCCTGCTGGCCAGTGCGCTGGAGGGGTTCGCCCCCACCGGCTGCACGGTCCTGCCGATTGTTCCGGGCGGGGCCACGCGACAGGCCAGCGTCAGCGCCGGTCTGGACGCCCTTGACCGCCTGCCTGAAAACGCGCGTCCCGAACTGGTGCTGATCCATGACGGCGCGCGCCCCTACGTCCCGGCCGAGGTGACGCAGGGCGTGATCGCGGCACTGGAAAAGCACCCGGGCGTAATCCCCGCCGTGCCGGTGGCCGACACCATCAAGCGTGCAAAGGACGGAATCATTACCGATACCGTGCCCCGCACCGACCTGTTCCGCGCCCAGACGCCGCAGGGTTTCCGTTTCGCGCTGCTGCGTGACCTGCACCGCGCGGCCAGTGCCGCCGACGCCACCGATGACGCTGCCCTGCTGGAACAGGCGGGACACCACGTGGCCATCGTTCCCGGTTCGGAAGACAACATCAAACTGACCTACAAGGAGGATCTGGTGCGCCTGGAACGCCTGATCGGCCCGACCCTGCTGCCGCGCACCGGGACGGGCTACGACGTACACGCCTTTGCCGAAAACCGGCCCCTGATCATGTGCGGCATCAACGTGCCGCACACGCGCGGCCTTGCAGGCCACTCGGATGCGGATGTGGGCATCCACGCCCTGTGCGACGCCATTTACGGCGCACTGGCCGAAGGCGACATCGGCCGCCACTTCCCCCCCAGCCAGAATGAATGGAAGGACGCGGACAGCGCGCGCTTCCTGGTCCATGCGGGCGAACGCATCCGCCAGCGCGGCGGCATGCTGGTCAATGCCGATGTGACCCTGATCTGTGAACGCCCCAAGATTGGCCCCCATTCGGAAGCGATGCGCGCCCGTCTGGCCGAACTGCTGAAGGTCGATATCGACCGGATCTCGGTCAAGGCCACGACCTCCGAACGTCTTGGCTTTACCGGGCGCGAGGAAGGCATAGCCTGCCTGGCCAGCGCCACGGTGCTGGTGCCCTGATCGCCTGAGACGCACAAAAAAACGGCCCGGTGCAATGCCGGGCCGTTTCTGTTTGTAGACGACTGAAAATAAAGTTTTTAGGTGCTGCCTTTTCAGGCTGCCCTTTGCCTCAGGCCATATGGCACAGGCGCAGGAAACGCGATGCGTCAGTCACCTCGACCGCCGCCAGACGCAGGCTTTCTTCCTGCCTGTCATCCCTGCCCCATATTTCCATCTGGGTGCGTTCATCCACGGATGCGATCTCGGCTGCCTTCGCGGCAGACAGCGCGCCGGTCACGACCGCCAGCCCCAGCACGATGCTTTTCATGGCAGGCACCATCACACCCAGCGCCGCAAGCGTGGGATTATCCGTCTTTTCCAGTATGCTGCGCCACGCCACATGCACCGCCTGCGATTGTGACAGGGGCATGATGCCCTGCGTCACCGCCATATCGATGCCATAACGGGCATGCAGCCACGCAAGCTGCGGGTCCCATTCCGCCTTCTGGCGCGCGCACAGCAGGGCGGGATAATCCGCGCGGTAGCACAGCAGTTCCCCATCCACGTAATGCAGCAGGGCACTTACCTGCGCTGCCGGGTCGGGGGCGACGCGTTCAATCATGGTGCCGGCAATACGGGTCAATGGCAGGTCATCGGGGGTGAAATCTCCCCCTTTTTCTCCACCGGCATGCGCCCATTCATCGGCAATCGCACCGGCCAGCGCCCGGGACGTGACACACAGCGGCGTCCCGCCGGGCAGGCGGATGCCACGCCCGTCAAGTTCGACACTGAATCCGCCCTCCGCCGGGCGGGCGGCAGCCAGTGCCCAGAACCGCTTGCGCCTGCCCTGTGTCTGGGGTGTGGGGGGACTTACCCCCTCCTTCATCCCGTTACCCTGCGTCATTTCAGGATACCCAGCCCCTTCAGCAGGCCAGCCGCCTTCTTCACATCCGGTGAGGACTTGGAGTTGCCCAGCAGGCCCGCCGCACCAGAGGACTTTGCCTTGGGTGCCGCCGTCGTGGGTTCGGGGCCAGCCTGTCCCTCACGCGCGGCCTTCAGCGTCGCGGGACAGGGATCGACCGCCGCCTTGCTGTCCGAACCGCCCAGAAGCAGGCCGATGGCGTAACGGCCATCTGCGCCGCCATCCATCTTGGGACGGGGCGCGGAAAGCGTGCCCCCCACGCGCAGCGGCACGCTGGCCCCGGTGCCGCTGATCATGACCTGCGGCACAAGATGCAGGTCCAGGTCATGCGACACCATGCCCACCGTGCCCTTGCCGGTCACGGTCAGCGCATTGGTCTGCACGCCGATGGTGTCAACATTCGCCTTTTTGTCCGCCATGCTCATATGCAGGCCGAAGCAGCGCAGCGCGATCGGGCCGGAACCCAGCGCGCCACGCGCCGCATCCCCCAGCAGTTCACCCAGCGCACTGCCGCTGACCGTGCCATTGACCATGGACACGCCAAGATGCCCGGTCATGGCGGTGCGCAGTTCGGTCGCGGTATTACCCTGCGTATGCACTTCACCCACGACCTGCAGCGCACCCTGCACCATGTTGGACAGGCCCGCCTTGCTTTCCAGCCATGTCGCCGGCAGCACCAGCGTGCCGATCGTGCCCGATACGGTGGGCACGCTGCCCGATGCATTGACTTCAAACTGGCCCGACAGGCGACGGCCGGTGCCTTCGGCCTGTAGCGGATCGACCTTCAGCAGCCCGTTACGCAGGCTGATATGGGTCAGGGCATTGTGGTATTCATCACCTTCGAATTCCAGCTGCGCCACAGTCAGGCGCAGGTCCGCATCCAGCTTGCGCAGCCGGTCGAACGGCAGCGTTTCGTCACTGCTTTTGCCATTCGCAGGCGCGACAGTGTTTGCGTCGGCCCTGGTGGTGGTCGTGTTACCCATCAGGGCATCCGCGTTCACCCAGCTTGCATCAAGCGCGCCACTGACCAGCGGCACGCCCGCATGCCCACCGTGAACCGACAGGTCCAGTGCCCCCTTGAGAGAGACCTGCGTGCTCTTGAGCGCAATATCCGAAAGCTGGAAATGCGCGCCGTTATCCTCGCTGACCAGATGGGTCGAGGCTTCCAGATGATCGATCACGGCACCATTGGGCAGCGGCAGCTTGCCTGCGGTTGCGTTGACATTAACCACCGCGCGCGACCCGCCCAGCGTGCCCGCGACACGCAGGCTGCCCGGATCACCCGACAGGTCCAGCGACAGCGGCAGCGGATCGGCCAGATGCGACAGCGCCGCCTGCTCCACCTGCTGCAGCGACCCCAGCGTGCCGGACAGTTTCAGCCCCTGTCCCTGCCATGTACCCTGGCTGCGGATGGTCACGGCATCCTTCGGACCCGGCGCGTCAACCGACAGCCCCTGCAATGTCAGGCCGGACAGGTACTGCCCGGCATCAACCGCGCCCGTGTCCAGATGCAGGGAATTGAGCAGCGGCGTGCTGCCTTCCTTGTCCGCCGCACTGCCATCAACCACGTTGGCCTTGATCGACAGACGCCGCGCGTCAGGCAGGCTCAGGCCGGGGACGAACGCCTCGATCGCCTTCAGGCTGGCGATATTGCCATCCAGCGTGATGTTGTAGCCCTTCATGTGGTCGGGGTCAGCCACCGTGCCATCCACCGCCAGCTGGCCGACCTGCTGCCCGCCAGCCCTGAACGCCGCCTGCAACGCAACCGGCCAGCCCGCGCGCGCGGTGGATGTCAGGTTGATCGCACCCGTATGCCCCGCCAGCGTGAAGCTGCCGCTGTCATTATGGCCAGCCACGTCAATTTCGGGCTTTGCGCCATCAACATCCGACAGGTTGATATGATCCAGCACCACCTTGCCCCTGCTGCCCGACATCTGGTCGTCCCAGTCAAGGTCGGCATTGCTTATGCGGATGCTGCCGATCTGCACTTTCCAGTCGGACGCGGCCTGCGTGGTTTTGGTGTCAGCCGTGGCCGTGGCCTGCGCGCCGGTGGGCGACAGACGCCAGTTGGCCATGCCCTTGTCGGTGCGTTCCAGATGGACGACAGGGTGGACCAGCTTCAGGTCTTCCAGCCGGATTTCATGGTGCAGCAGCGCCATCAATCCCACGCTGGCCTGCAGCTTTTCCGCCGTCACCATGTCGGTATAGGCCCCACCGGCCATGTCCGACAGCCCGACATCACTTACGGACAGCGACAGCGTCGGGAAGACATGCAGTTCCAGCCCCCCCATGCGCACCTTGCGACCGGTCTGCTTTTCAATCGCGGCAATGGCCTTGGTGCGCAGCGCATCAGGGTCCAGCATGGACTTGACCGCAAGCCCCGCCCCGCCCGCGATCACGACCAGCGCTGCGACCGAGCCAAGGAGTATGCGCCGTGCATTTCCGTTCTGTGCCATTTCAATTCCTGTCCTGTACCATTCTGGCCGCGCTAGCTGCGGCGGGGCTGCGCCGTGGCGGGTGCGACAAAACCGATCTGCCGGAATGTCTCACGCATGTGGGGGGGCAGGTCCGCCTCGACCACCAGCGTGCCACCTGCCGGGTGCGGCAGTTCCAGCCTGCGGGCATGCAGATGTAGCTTATCCGTAAAGCCCGTGACATGAGCTATGTCACCGCCATATTTCGGATCACCCAATATGGGGTTGCCCAGTGCCTCGCAATGCACGCGCAACTGATGGGTGCGGCCTGTCAGTGGTGACAGCGCCAGCCACGACAGCTTGCGCCCTGCCGCATCCAGCACCTCGTATTCCGACAGGGCATGCACCGCGTCCGCGTCACCGCGTTCGGCCACGACGCTGATAGCACCCGCACCCGCGCCCAGCTTGGTCAGCGGCTGGTCAATGATGCCCGTGGCAGGGCTGGGGCGGCCCACGACCACCGCCCAGTAGACCTTGTGCACGTCACGCCCCCGGAAGGCTGCCGCCAGCTTGGCCGCAACCCCGGGCGTGCGCGCCACCAGCAGCAGGCCGGACGTATCACGGTCAATACGGTGGACCAGACGCGGCCGCGGGTCATCGGGGTTTTCGCGCAGGCCATCAAGCAGCGCGTCGATATGGTGCGTGATGCCGGGACCGCCCTGCACCGCGATGCCCGCGGGCTTGTTCAGCACGATCACATGGTCATCACGATAGACGACCATTTTGTTGATCTCGCGCACCTGCCGTTCGTCCAGCGGCTTGACCGCCAGTGGCGGAGGACGGTTCGCATTGGGGATGGGCGGCACGCGCACGGCCTGCCCCGGTTCAAGACGGGTGGCGGCGGTGGCGCGTTTGCCATCCACGCGCACCTGTCCCGTGCGGCACAGCTTCTGCAGCGCACCCTGCGTCAGATGGGGGTAATGCCTGCGGAACCAGCGGTCGAGGCGGATATCGGCTTCGTCATCACTGACGGTAAGGGTAACGACACTCATGACCCACGGCTTTCGCGCACTCTGTTCCAACTGTCCAGTCGTCGTGCCACTTCACGTTCATATCCGCGCCCGGTGGGCTGGTACAGTTTCGGGCGGCGCATGCCGTCGGGGAAGTAATTCTGGCCCGATATGCCACCTTCCGTATCGTGGTCATATTCATAGCCCTTGCCATAGCCGATATCCTTCATGAGCGTGGTCGGCGCGTTGAGGATATGGGCCGGGGGCATCAGGCTGCCGGTAGCGCGTGCCGCACGGCGGGCCATGTTGTAGCCTTTGTACACCGCATTGGACTTGGGTGCCGTGGCCAGATGCACCACAAGCTGCGCAAGCGCCAGTTCTCCCTCCGGCGACCCCAGCCGTTCGAAAGTCTCCCATGCGGCGACCGCCAGCGGCAGGGCCTGCGGGTCGGCCATGCCCACGTCCTCGGCGGCGAAACGGGTCAGCCTGCGGGCGATGTAGCGCGGGTCCTCGCCGCCTTCCAGCATGCGGGCGAACCAGTACAGCGCCGCATCCGGGTCCGATCCGCGCATGGATTTATGCAACGCGGAGATCAGGTTGTAATGCTCCTCCCGGTCCTTGTCATACAGTGCCGCGCGACGTGCAAGCAGGCTGGACAGGCCACCGGGGTCCAGCGGCGCCTTCTGCGGTGGCAGGGCCAGAAGCTGCTCGACCATGTTCAGCAGGTAGCGCCCGTCGCCGTCCGCCATGGCGCGCAGGGTGGCACGGGCTTCGGGCGTCAGCGGCAGGGTCATGCCGGTCGCTGCTTCGGCGCGTTCCAGCAGTTTTTCCATCGCCGCGTCATCCAGCCGGTGCAGCACCAGCACCTGACAGCGTGACAGCAATGCGCTGTTGAGCGCAAAGGACGGGTTTTCCGTCGTGGCCCCCACCAGCACCACCGTGCCATCTTCCACCACCGGCAGGAAACCGTCCTGCTGCGCGCGGTTGAAGCGGTGGATTTCATCAACGAACAGCAAGGTGCCGCCGCCATTCGCACTTGTGCGCCGCGCATCCTCGAACGCGCGCTTGAGGTCAGCCACACCGGAAAACACCGCCGAAAGCTGCACGAAGCGCAGGCCCGCCGCATCGGCCAGCAGACGCGCGATGGTGGTCTTGCCCACACCCGGCCCGCCCCACAGGATCAGGCTGGCCAGCGACCCGCGCGCAAGCATCTGCCGCAGGCTGCCCTGCGGCCCGAGCAGGTGATCCTGTCCCACCACCTCATCCAGCGTGGTGGGACGCAGGCGGTCAGCCAGCGGCTGGGTGCGCGCGGGGGACCTGGATTCATGGGCCGGAAACGGGACCGGGCCACGCCTGTCCTGCTGTGGCGGGGGCGCGCCAAACAGGTCCGCCGGCTCGTTATCCATGCTGTCACGCCTGCCTGCCATATGCTCCTGCCTGTAATCATAGCGGCCCCACGTGGCGGACCATTACTGAATCTGGGAACTGTTGCCCTTCAATACCAGTACCCCCGACACAATACATGCCCCATACGGCAATGACACGCGATGTCAGAACTGGAAATAGATGAAGGGCTCGGGCGGCCGCCCGCCAATCAGGAACACCAGCAGCACGAAAGCAATACCTGCCGCCACCGCCATCCACGGTGCGGGCCGCAGGCGTTCGAGCACCACCTGCTGTGACACGGGACCAATCACCGCCACACACGCCGCCAGCCCCAGCACGACCGGATGCCGGATGGCGGCCCCGCTTATGCCATGCAGTCCCGCCATCGCCCCCAGCATCCGTCCTGCCGTTGCAAGGTCGGCGGCGCGGAACACCACCCATGTCAGCAGCACGAACCCGACGGTCAGCACGTACCCGCCCACGCGCGGCATGGCCTGCCCCGCCCGGTCCCACGCATGGGCCACCGCCAGTGCCGCGCCATGCAGCAGGCCCCACACGACAAAGGTCCACCCAGCCCCATGCCACACGCCCGCCAGCCACATGGTGACCATCACGTTGGCGGCCTGCCGCAGCGGCACGCAGCGGTTTCCACCCAGCGGGATGTAGATGTAATCACGCAGGAAGCGCGACAGCGTCATGTGCCACCGACGCCAGAAATCCCGCACCGATACCGCCGCATAAGGCGCGTTGAAATTGAATGGCAGGCGGATGCCCATCATCAGCGCCATGCCGATGGCCATGTCGGAATAACCCGAAAAATCAAAATAGATCTGCAGCATGTAGGCCACCGCCGCCAGCCATGCCGCCCCCATACCCGGTACATGGCCCGCATGGGCTGCATCAAACACCGGCGCGCAGATGGTGCCCAGCGTGTCGGCCAGCCCCACCTTCTTGCCAAGCCCGATCAGCAGCAGCAGGCCACCCCGGCCAAGGTTTTCCCACATCGCGGCATTGCGGGGGTTGATGTCGAACTGCGGGATAAGTTCGTTATGCCGCACGATGGGACCAGCCACGAGTTGCGGGAAGAACGTGACGAATTCCATGAAATCCGCCAGCCGGTACACCCGCGCCTGCCCACGTCCCAGATCGACAAGGTAGGATATCTTCTGGAATATGAAAAAAGACAGCCCCAGCGGCAGCACGATGGGCCATGCCGCATGATCCAGCCCCGCCCGGTGCAGGACGCTGCCCACCAGCCAGTCGGCATATTTGAAGCCGAACAGCACGGCAAGGTTGCCCACGATCCCCACCCGCAACCAGATGCGCCGGCCGGTCCGCCCCCACAGGATGGCGATCATCTGGCTGAACCCGATCATCGCAAGCCAGAACGGCACGAAACGCCAGTCCCACAATCCATAGAACAGCATCGAGGCTGCGATGATGACACCCTGCCGCGCGGCACGACTGTCGCCCACGGCGTAATACAGACCGAGAACCAGCGGCAGGAAGACAACCAGAAACGATTGTGACGCGAACAGCATCAGCCGCCGCGTTCCGCCACCGCCTGCCCCGCCGCATGGCCGCTGGCCCATGCCCACTGGAAATTGTAGCCGCCCAGCCAGCCGGTCACATCCACCGCTTCCCCCACCATGAACAGGCCTGGCACGTCACGCGCCTGCATATCGCGTGAGGACAGGCAGTCCGTATCCACTCCGCCGCGCGTGACCTCGGCCTTCACATAGCCTTCGGTGCCATGCGGGTTGAGCCGCCAGCTGGACAGGACGCTGGCGACATTGGCCAGCACCGCATCGGGCATGCCCGCAAGCTGCCCGTCAGGCAGGTGCGCCTGCGCCATAAGCTGGGCCAGGCGCTGCGGCAGCAGCATGGACAGCATGGCCACCCCGCCCGCACGCGGGCGATCGCGCTTGATCTCCAGCAGCCTGCGGCCGGCATCGATGCCGGGCAGCAGGTCGATGTCCAACACCTGTCCCGGCTGCCAGTATGACGAGGCCTGCAGGATGGCAGGCCCCGACAGGCCACGATGGGTAAAGACCATACCGTCACGGAAGGTGACCTGACGCGCCTGCCGCCCTTCCCCGGCCAGGCAGGTAATGCCCACCGTGACCGACAGCCCGGCCAGCGGTTCCATCCATTCACGGTCCTGCGCGCCGAATGTCAGCGGCACAAGACCTGGCGCGGGTGGAACGATGCGCAGCCCGAACCGGCGCGCAAGGTCGTGAGCCAGCCCCGTTGCCCCCAGCTTGGGAATTGACAGGCCGCCGGTCGCGACAATCAGGTTGGGCGCATGGAAGATGCCATGATCCGTCTCGACCCGGTAATGCCCGGCCCCGTCACGCGTCACATCGATGATACGGTGCGATACCCGCACATCCACCTGCCCCGCCGCGCATTCGCGCCGCAGCATGTCCACGATGTCGCGTGCCGAACGGTCACAGAACAGCTGACCCGCCGCCTTTTCATGCCACGGGATGCGATGGCGCTGCACCATGTCCAGGAAATCGGCGGGCGTGTACCGCGCCAGCGCCGATTTGGCGAAATGCGGGTTGGCGGACAGGAACTGCCCCGCCCCGGCATCCATATTGGTGAAATTGCACCGGCCACCGCCGGAAATCAGGATCTTGCGGCCCGCATGCGGCGCATGGTCCAGCACCAGCACCCGCGCGCCCGCCTGCCCTGCCGTAGCGGCCGCCATAAGGCCCGCGGCCCCGGCCCCCAGCACGATGGCGCTGAAACCGGCGGTCTGTGCTGTCATATCTTTAGAAATCCAGATCCGCGTAATGGGCGGGAGGGGTGAAACCGGTGATGCGGTCCTGTAGCAGGGCACGGAAACACGGACGGCTCTTGACGCGGGCGTACCAGTCCTTGGCCGCGGGTGCGCGCGACCAGTCCACGTCATCAAGGAAATCAAGGCAGGACAGGTGGGCGGCTGCGGCGAAATCCGCCATCGACAGCATGTTGCCCGCCAGCCACTGCCGCGTTTCGGCCAGCCAGTCGATATAGGACAGATGGGTGCGGATATTGGCATACCCCGCGCGCAGGGCAGCGCCATCAGGGTTGCCCTTGCCCGAAATACGCTTCATCACCTTTTCATTGAGCAGGTTGCGCGACACTTCTGCCCCGAACTTCTCGTCGAACCAGACCACCAGCCTGCGCACCTCCACCCGTTCGGCCAGCGTGCGGCCCAGCAGCGGGGTGTCGGGATAGGCTTCCTCCAGATATTCGCAGATGACCCACGAATCGGGAATGCACAACCCGTTGCTTTCCTGTAGCATGGGCACCGTGCCTGCAGGATTGCGGTCAAGATATTCAGGGCGGCGTTCCCACACACGCTCGGTCTTGAGTTCGAACGGCAAGCGCTTTTCCCCCAGCACGAGGCGGACCTTGCGGGAATAGGGGGACAGGGGAAGGTGGTAAAGGATGCGCATGTTCCCGCTTTATTGCATTGTCCCGCCATTCGCCAAGCCCCGAGTGCGCAGGCATGGAAAAGTATGGATGCATGACAGGTTAATAAGGCATCCGCCCCTCGACAGTTACCGCATGGCACGGTAGCTGGAAACAACACGTCCCATTCACCAGACAGGACAGGATAACGTTGCCCGACGAACTGCGTCCCACACCGAAAATCCGCGCACGCGGACGGTCGTTCCTTGCCCT
This sequence comes from Komagataeibacter diospyri, assembly GCF_043995075.1. Taxonomy (NCBI): domain Bacteria; kingdom Pseudomonadati; phylum Pseudomonadota; class Alphaproteobacteria; order Acetobacterales; family Acetobacteraceae; genus Komagataeibacter; species Komagataeibacter diospyri. The sequence goes on along the minus strand of NZ_CP171836.1, from coordinate 3,037,812 downwards.
GGTGCTGTCGCCTGAACCCGTGCTGGCCGACTGGCTGGCCGGGCTTGATGCGCAGATCGCGCGTTCAAGCACATTCTTTGCCGGCAAGCCGGTCATCCTTGACCTGTCCCTGCTGGACGCCACGACGGAAGGACTGGCCGACCTCTATCCTGCGCTGTGCGCGCGCGGCATCCGCGTCATCGGCATAGAAGGCGGCGATGCCGCATGGGCCGCCTGCGCCGGCTGGGACTGGCCATCGGGGTTCATGGGCGGCCGTGCATCCGGCGCCGTGGAAATACCCGATGACGCTGCTCCCGCACAGCCCCAGCCACCACGCGGGTCGTCCATGATCATCGAACAGCCCATCCGTTCGGGGCAGGTCATCATGAACCCCGATGGCGACATCATCATCGTAGGCTCCGTCGGGTCGGGCGCCGAGGTAACGGCCGGCGGGTCGATCCATGTCTATGGTCCGCTGCGCGGCCGCGCCATCGCGGGCATGAACGGTCAGCCCGACGCCCGCATATTCGCCCATTCCATGCAGGCGGAACTGCTGGCGATCGACGGATATTACATAACTGCGGAGGAAATTGATCCGCAGTATGTTGAAAAACCCGCGCAGATCGTCCTCACTAATGACACACTTGTGGTGCAGCCGCTTGTGCCGTCTGCCTTTCCCGTGCGCAAACGCTAGGCAGGCACCCGACAGTCTCCCGTCACGCTCCTTACGCGTGCCAACCATCCAACCGTATCCATCAGGTCATGAACAAGAAAACACCCCCTAAAAGCGGACAAGGAAGTACCTCAATGGCAAAAGTGCTGGTTGTCACATCCGGCAAGGGAGGCGTCGGGAAGACCACCTCAACCGCTGCATTGGGCGCCGCACTGGCACAGACCGGGCAGAATGTCGTCGTAGTCGATTTTGATGTCGGCCTGCGCAACCTCGACCTCGTGATGGGGGCCGAACGGCGGGTCGTGTTCGACCTGATCAACGTGATCCAGGGCGACGCCAAGCTGTCGCAGGCGCTGATCCGTGACAAGCGCATCGAGACGCTGTCGATCCTGCCCGCGTCCCAGACGCGCGACAAGGACGCCCTGACGGCCGAAGGCGTTGCCCGCGTCATGCAGGAACTGCGTGAGAAATTCGACTGGGTGGTCTGTGACAGCCCCGCCGGGATCGAACGCGGCGCGCAACTGGCCATGTACCATGCCGACCACGCCATTGTCGTGACCAACCCCGAAGTGTCGTCCGTGCGCGACAGTGACCGGATCATCGGCATGCTGGACAGCACGACCGAAAAGGCGAAGGGCGGCGGCAAGATTGAAAAGCACCTGCTGCTGACCCGCTACGACCCTGCGCGCGCGGCACGCGGCGAAATGCTGCGGATCGAGGACGTGCTGGAAATCCTGTCCATCCCGCTGCTGGGCATCATTCCCGAAAGCGAGGAAGTGCTGCGTGCGTCGAACCTTGGCGCGCCGGTCACGTTAAGCAGTCCCGACAGCCCGCCTGCCCGTGCCTATGCCGAAGCCGCGCGCCGGCTGGAAGGGGAGAAGCTGGAAATCACGGTCCCGACCGAACGCAGGGGACTGTTCGCACGCCTGTTCAAGGGGAAAAGCTGATGAGCTTGTTTGGTTCCCTTTTTGGTCGCGGCACGAAAACATCCGCCCCTGTTGCCCGCGACAGGCTGCAGATCCTGCTGGCGCATGAACGTACGGGAGAAGGCAATGAATCCGACCTCCTGTCCAAGCTGCAGGCGGAGATCCTGGAAGTCATCAAGCGGCATATCCCTGTCGAGCAGGAAAAGGTGCAGGTAAAGCTGGACCGCGGCAATTCCGTCTCGATGCTGGAAATCGACATCGAGGTACCGCAGATCCGCACGCCGGGCCGCCCGTAAGGGCCTGGCCCGGCCGGGTTTACACCCCGTTCAGGACGGCCCGTCAGGACAGGCGGGGTTCGATCCAGCGGCGCGCGTGTTCGAAATCGCGCGTGACCGCCGCCTGCGCCGCCTCCACGTCTCGCTGGCGCAGGGCTGCGATCAGGTCGTCATGCGGGTGGGTGCGCCCTTCATGCTGCATCTGGATCATGGGACGTGACAGGGCATAGATCGGCCCGATCCGCATCCACAGGTTGCGCAGGATAGTGGCTGTCAGGGGGAGTTCGGCCAGTGTCGCCACTGTAGTATGGAAATCGGCGTTGAACGCCGCCATGCCCCCGTCATCGCATGCGTGCGATGCATTCATGAACTGCTGCTGCAGGATGACCAGCGCCTCGATCCCATGATCGGACGCACGCTGGGCGGCAGCGGCGGCAAGGCGCATTTCCAGATCAACACGCAGATCATGGATTTCGGCAAAACTGCGCTGGGTCATGGCAGGCACGACGGCGGTATTGCGGTCGTTGAGTTCCAGTGCATGTTCGGACACAAGGCGCAGCAGCGCCTCACGCACGGGGGTGGGACTTAGCCCCAGTTCCGCCGCCAGCGGTCGCAGCACCAGCCGTTCGCCCGAGCGGTAACGGCTGCGGATCAGCCCGCGACGCACATGCTCATAGGCGTCGTCGCTCAACGCGCGGCGGGGAGGCTTTTCAGACTGGCCTGCGCTGAATGATACCATGCCGTTTACTTCATCCTTAATGCAAATAGGTCTTATTAGTACAGATCAATAATGATCTGGACGTGAATGGCAACGCCTGACGTAACGAAAAACCCGTTTTTCCCGCATTTAGACCGTTTGCGGACTGTCCCGACCTCAAAACCGCCCTGTGAAGGAACCCCTTTCCGCCCGGCCCGTTAGCACCAGCAATGATCCGTAACGGACATGCCGTCACCTGTATGCCCGGAACCGACAAGGAGAACATCATGTCCGAGACAGGCGAAAATACGTTCCTGACCGATGTACAGACCCTGCGTGAACGCGCGAAGAAGGCAATCGAGAAAGGTGCCCTCACCCCCGCATATCAGGGCAATGTCCAGACCGCGATCGACCTGCTGCAGACTGTCGTTGCGACCGAACTTGTGTGTGTGCTGCGCTATACCATGCATTCCATTTCCGTCACGGGCATTACCAGCGAAAGTGTCGCAAGCGAATTCGCGACCCACGCCAAGGAAGAGCGTGCCCATATGATGTGGGCGGCCGACCGTATCGACCAGCTTGGCGGTGTTCCCAACCTGTCACCCGAAGGACTGGCGACCCGCTCCGCCACCGAATATGGCGATGGCGGCAATCTGGTGGAAATGGTGCGCCAGAACCTTGTGGCCGAACGGCTGGTCATCGAACATTACCGCGAATTGATCCGCTATTTTGCCGACCATGACCCGACAACGCGGATCATGCTTGAAAAGATCCTTGCGGAAGAAGAAGAACATGCAACCGACATGCATGACCTGCTGGTAGCCCACGAAGGCCGTCCCTTCCTGCAGTCCTGACCTTCTCCCGCCTGTTTCCTTCCGCCTGCCCTGCCACCGCGCATGCCTCCCCTGCACCGGACCAGACCGGTGCGGGTGGCGTTGCCGCGCGCGGCGTCCCGCCGTATGGCAGGCAACTTTCTACTACTGACTGAAAACGGAGATTTCCCCATGACCAAGCCAAAAAACCATGACCTGTTCATTGGTGGCGCATGGTCCAAGGCCGACAATACCGAACGCGATACCATCCGTAATCCCGCAACCGGGGAAGTACTGGCCCATGTGGCGGTCGCGGGTAAACACGACGTCAACCGCGCCCTGCAGACCGCGCAGGACGCCTTTCCCGCATGGAGCCGACAGGTTGCGACCGACCGGGCGGATTACCTGTATCGCCTGATTGAACTGATCCGGCGCGATACGGAAAAGCTGGCGCGCATCATCACGTCCGAAAACGGCAAGCCGCTGAAGGAGGCCCGGATCGAGGTCAGTTTTGCCATCCAGTTGATCCGCTTCGCCGCTGAAAACGTCCGCCGGCTGGAAGGCAACATCATCCCCGGCAGCCGCCCCGGTGAGAAAATCCTGATCGAAAAAATCCCCCACGGTGTGGTGGCCGGTATTTCGGCATGGAATTTTCCCCTTGCCCTGACCGCGCGCAAGCTGGGTCCGGCGCTGGCGGCAGGCAATACCTTTGTCATCAAGCCGCATGAACTGACCCCGCTTTCGACCCTGGCGCTGGCCGAACTGTCGGTTGAAGCCGGTTTCCCAAAAGGGATCTTCAATGTCGTGACCGGCGGTGGTGTGACCGTGGGCAACGCACTGGTGACCAGCCCGATCACGAAGCTGATCACCATGACCGGCAGCACGCCCGCGGGCCGCAAGATCATGGCCGCCGCATCCGAAGGGCTGAAGGAAGTCCGGCTGGAACTGGGTGGCAAGGCCCCGTTCATCGTGATGGAGGATGCGGATATCGACGCCGCCGTGAATGCCGCCGTCGCCGCGCGATTCATGAATTGTGGCCAGGTCTGCACCGCCAATGAACGCACCTATGTCCATACGGCGGTCTATGATGATTTCCTGAAGCGCCTGCGCACGAAGGTCGAAGCCCTGAAAACCGGCAACCCACTGGATGAAAACACCGACATGGGGCCGAAGATCAGCGCGCAGGAACTTGAAAAGGTCGACGCCATGGTACGCAGGGCCGTGGAACAGGGGGCAAAGGTTGAACTGGGTGGCAGGCGCCTGACGGGCGGAGACTATGACAAGGGCAATTTCTATGCCCCCACGCTGCTGACCAACGTGAAAGGCGACATGGACATTGTGCGCAACGAGGTATTCGGTCCCGTGCTGTCACTGATCCGTGTCAGGGACTTTGATGACGCCATCGCCCAGGCCAACAATTCGCGTTACGGCCTGTCGGCCTACATGTTCACGCAGAATCTGAAAAACATCATGCGCATGACCAATGAACTCAACTTTGGTGAGATTTACGTCAACCGCGAAGGTGGCGAGGCCGCGCAGGGTTTCCACCACGGCTATGGCGACAGCGGCATCGGCGGGGAAGACGGCCAGTACGGGCTGGAAGCCTATGTCGATACCAAGACCGTTTACCTGAACGCATAAGGCAGACGGTACGACACCACACGCCATGGGCGGCCGGGAGCAATCCGGGCCGCCTTTTATTGCCCTCGGCATCCACCAGCCATGAAAAGTCTTTGGTGAAGCTTTTTGCAAAAAGGCGGCACCCAGAAACTTTCATTCTTTTTATCAATCGGTGGTTTTGAAATGCCGTCTTAAATCTGGCGCATCCACACCGTATCGATCGCGTGGCTGGGGCTTTTGTGCATGACCACGCGGGCACGTTCGCGCGTGGGCAGGATATTCTGCTGCAGGTTGGGCAGGTTGATGCGCCGCCAGATATCATGCGCCATACGCGCGGCCTCATCGGGTGCCAGGTCGGCGCAGTGGTGAAAATAGGATGTCGGCTTGCGGAACGCCGTGCGCTGCAGGGACAGGAAACGCCTTACGTACCAGTCCTCGATCACCTGTGTATCGGCATCCAGATAAATGGAAAAATCGAAGAAATCGGACGCCATGAACGGCTGTTCGGATACGGTCTGCAGCACGTTCAGCCCCTCGAATATCAGAATGTCGGGCTGGTCGATCACCTGATAGCGGTCGGGCACGATATCATAGGCTTCGTGCGAATAGACCGGCACCTTCAGGTTACGTTCCCCCGCCTTCAGCGCGGCGAGGAAGGCAATCATCTGCCGCAGGTCATAGCTTTCGGGAAAGCCCTTGCGGTGCATGAGGTGGCGCCGCTCCAGCTCACGGGTGGAATGCAGGAAGCCATCGGTGGTGACCAGCGCCACATTCGGGTGGTCGGGCCAGCGCGACAGCACCGCCTGCAGCAGGCGGGCGAACGTACTCTTGCCCACGCCCACACTGCCCGCGATACCGATCACGAACGGCATGGTCACCGCCGGTGCGCCGATAAAGGCGCTCTTGACCATGTTGTTCATGCTGCGCGTCGCCATGACATGCAGGTTGAGCAGGCGCGAAAGCGGCAGGTAGACCTCGGTTATGTCTTCCAGCGAGACCGGCTCGTTATGCCCCCGCAGGGCGGCGATGTCCGCCTCCCCCAGCGACTGGGGCACATTCGCGCGCAGTGCCGCCCATTCCGGACGTGGAAAGATCAGATAAGGCTGCACCATCCCATGGGGCGGATGCGTGGAGGTGACAGGACGCGCGTCCAGCACACAGTTCTCCATGCCCTTGTCCTTTCTGCTGTGGCGCCTGCGCGTGGGTGCAGGCCATCTGCCGCGTATCACCATCGCCCCCGCCAATCCATATGTCAGCCCCCCAATTTAGCGTGTGTAACCCCCCGCAGGCCGGGCTTTCCCCGCATCCTGATACAGACGTGATAATTGTGACACACTGTCCCCTGCTGCATGGATGGTATGGAACCGGCGCAGGGGCCAGTGCGCATCCCGCCCGCACACCATGCGTTATGATATGCACCCGGTCCGCACCGGTGCATGCATGAAGGATCTGGACCACTGCAATGAACGACGCCACCATCCACCCGTTTTCCGCCACACCACGTCTCACCACGGCCACGGACTGGACGGACGACCATGCGCGCACGGCCCTGCGCCGCATACTGGATGCCGCCATCCGCAGCGCCATGCCCGATGTCGTTCTGGCGCGCTACCTGCCACAGCGGCCAAAGGGAAAATGCATGGTAGTCGGCGCGGGCAAGGCCGCCGCATCCATGGCGGCTGCACTGGAACAGGCATGGCCTGATGTGGACCTGACGGGATGCGTGGTGACGCGCGACGGACATATGGCCCCCACGCGCCGCATCCGCGTGCTGGAAGCCAGCCATCCCGTGCCCGACAGCCGGAGTGAGGCTGCCGCGCAGACCATGATGGCCGAAGTGGCGGGGCTGGGACCGGATGATCTTGTCATCGCCCTGATTTCGGGCGGAGGATCGGCGCTGCTGGAACTACCGGCGGATGGCCTGACACTGGATGACATTCGCGCGGTCAACCATGCCCTGCTGCATTCCGGGGCCAGCATACGCGACATGAACGTGGTGCGCCGCCACCTGTCGGCCATCAAGGGTGGAGGTCTGGCTGCCGCCGCCAGTCCCGCACGTGTGGTGACACTGGCCATAAGCGACGTGCCGGGGGACGACCCGCTGACCATCGCCAGCGGCCCGACCGTGGCCGATCCCACCACGTCAGCCGATGCCCGGTCCATCATCACGCATTACGGCATTACCGTGCCCGATGCGGTGCAGCGCGTGCTCATGCGCCCTCCGATCACCAGCACGCTTTCCCCGCGCAATCGCTATACCCTTGTTTCCACGCCGTTCATGGCGTTGCAGGCCGCCGCCAGCACGGCGCGTGAACTGGGGCTGACCCCTCTGGTCCTTGGCGATGCACTGGAGGGGGAAAGCCGCGACGCGGGCACGTTCATGGCGGGCATCGCCCTGTCCGCACGCCAGCATGGCATGCCGGTGGCGGGGCCTGCGGTGCTGCTGTCAGGCGGCGAGACGACGGTGACCATCAACCCCGCCCTTCCCCCGCCGGGACGGGGAGGACGCAATACGGAATTCCTGCTGTCCATGGCCAATACCCTGCAGGGGCATGAGGGGATCTGGGCGATTGCGGCGGATAGTGACGGCATTGACGGGACCGAGGACGCGGCAGGCGCCATCATCACCCCCACTACCCTGTCCCGTGCCCGCGCACTGGGGTGTGACCCACGCGCCTGTCTGCGCGGGCATGACAGCTACACGCTGTTCCAGCAGACAGGCGATCTGATCATGACCGGCCCCACCCTGACCAACGTGAACGATATCCGGGCCGTGCTGGTTATTTGAAGAGCATTGCAGAAACCTGAAAAAAGTTTCTGGTGAAGCTTTGTTGAAAAAAGGCGGCACTTAAAACTTTTTAGTGACTGCCCTGCCCCTGCTTGCCGTAACTGACCTGGGTGTCGGGCACGACAAAATGCTTGCCATCGTTACTGTCGGACCCGCTATCGTCATCCCCGGCCTGATTAGGGTCATATCCTGAAGATATCATCTGCATTGCCGCCGCATCGGGCGGGGCGTGATAGGCTTCGGTGCCGGTTTCATCAGTTGGATCGGGCGGCCTGGGCAGGTGCCGCGACAACGGGCGCAGCGCATCTCGGGCATGGTCAACATGCCGCGCGCGCCCATGGGAGCCCAGCGGTGGCGGGGATTCATCCACATCGGCTGGATCATTATTGTCGTCCTGCCCCCCGCTACAGGCGGCAAGGCAGGCCAGCAATCCGATCATCGCAAGACGCGGTTTCATTCCGGCTGTCCCCACCCCCGTTTTTTCAGTTCCCGCCCCGTGCGCTGATGCGATAACACACGGGCAAAAAACGATAGCCTGCCATAACGGGACAGGCCAAGGGGATCAATGCTCGGCGCCATCCTCATCGGGGCCAACCAGCATGGCTTCCGCCACCACGCCTGCCTGTTCACGGACACGGCGTTCGATATCAGCCGCCATTTCAGGATGTTCGCGCAGGAACTGCTTGGCGTTCTCACGCCCCTGTCCGATGCGCTGGCTGTCACAGGAGAACCATGCCCCGGATTTTTCGACAATACCCGCCTTTACACCAAGGTCGATCAGTTCACCGACCTTGCTGATCCCTTCGCCATACATGATGTCGAATTCAACCTGACGGAAGGGGGGCGCCATCTTGTTCTTGACCACTTTCACGCGCGTCTGGTTGCCAGTGACTTCGTCCTTGTCCTTGATCGAGCCGATACGGCGGATGTCCATGCGCACGGAAGCGTAGAATTTCAGCGCGTTACCACCCGTCGTGGTTTCGGGGCTGCCGAACATCACACCGATCTTGAGCCGGATCTGGTTAAGGAAGATCAGCATGGTGTTTGAACGCGAGACGGAACCCGTCAGCTTGCGCAGCGCCTGGCTCATCAGGCGCGCATGCAGGCCCACATGGCTGTCGCCCATGTCACCTTCCAGTTCCGCGCGCGGCACAAGGGCCGCCACACTATCCACCACCAGCACGTCAACCGCACCGGAACGAACCAGCGTGTCGGCAATCTCCAGCGCCTGTTCACCTGCGTCGGGCTGGCTGATCAGCAGGTTATCGACGTCCACCCCCAGCTTGCGGGCATAACCGGGGTCAAGCGCATGCTCGGCGTCGATGAAGGCGCAGGTGCCCCCCTTGCGCTGGGCTTCCGCAATGGCGTGCAGCGCCATGGTGGTCTTGCCTGAACTTTCGGGGCCATAGATCTCGATAATACGGCCACGCGGCAGGCCGCCAATTCCCAGTGCGATATCCAGACCCAGCGACCCGGTGGAAATCACGTCCACCTGTTCGGTCGGGCGTTCGCCCATGCGCATGATCGAACCCTTGCCGAATGCACGTTCGATCTGGCTCAAGGCCCCTTCCAGGGCCTTGCTTTTGTCTATACCCGGAGCCTGTGCCATTGCTGCCTACCCTGATGCTTGAAAAAATGAAGTCTGACCCGGCATCCTGCGCTGCGCCACCTATCGGAAACAGGTGGCAGGTCATGCAGTCCAATATGGAACAAAACGGGACCATTTACAATGCCCCCGTTCACCCCCGCCGGGAATAATGGTGCCCGACCGGCCTGAATCCGTGGCCTAGCGTGGCCCCATGGCCAGGCCCGCGCCACGCGGATCGGTTGCGGCGGTGCAGGTGCTGGCGTCACCCGGCAGACCGTGCGGGCACGATACAGCATTGATGCGGCCCTGGGCCGTAACCGGATGGGCGTCGGGCGTCTGGCCCGCCAGTATCTGGTGCATGGCGATACCCACGGCAGCGGCGGCGTCATTCTGGCCAGACCCGGCCGCCACGGCGCGGAAGGCACGGCCCTGACTGGCGATGGCCGCCGTAAACAGCGGCAGCGGCAGGCGTGCGGGGGATGCGCCCAGCACGATACCGGTATTGCCCGCCATGCGCCCGGTGCCAAACAGGTTGTCCATGCTCAGGCTGCACGCCACGGCCATGCCCGAATGGTCAACCACGGTGAATGAAGTGGAAGCCGGAAGCGAGGGCAGCCCACCGCCGCTTCCTCCACCACCGTTGACGAAAGCCTGTGCGCGGGCCGTCATGTCATCGCCCGTGCCACTGGCATGGTTGCCATTCTGCGCCCGCCATGCCGCGACACTGGCCTGTGCACGCGTCGCCGCATCGGACGATGACGCGGCCCGGAACGCCACGGCACTGCCCAGGCCACCGTCGGCCGGTGGCGGCAGGAAGGCGACCTGCATGTCCCCGCTGCTCAGGCTCAGGGGCAGGCGCTCTGACGGGATGGCGCTGCGCATGTCGGACATCTGCAACCCGCCGCCCGCGCCCTGGCTGCCCGCGACAAAGGACTGCCCCAGCGCGCCATTATACAGGTCACCCACGCCCATGCTGCGGATCTGGTCCAGCGCACCGGAAAGATGGGTCTGCACCAGCGCATCCCCTTCCGCCAGTGCCTTGCCGTCCGAACGGCTGAATACCGCGCGGATGCCCGGGTCGGCCAGCAGCGGTACCTGCACCGCGGCCAGGTCACCGGCCAGCTGCCGACTGACATTGATACCGTTGGCCGCCAGTGCGATCGCATCAGGCACCAGTTCCGCGAACGCGGCGGACCCGTACTGCAGGTGCATGAGATACAGCCCGCGCGCCAGCATCGGAACTGCGGCCGGTCGGTCGGCATGCGGCATGTCGGGGGCCGTCACCGTACCCGCGACAGGCAGGAACATGAAGGCGCGGCCCCCGTTCTGGTCGCCCGGACGGTAGGCCAGGCACGCGCCGCCCGAACCCAGCGACGCACGTGACGGCAGCGTTACCGACAGCGCCAGCCCCATGGCCGTGGCCGCATCCGCCGCGTTGCCACCACGCTGCAGGATATCGCGTCCGACCAGCGTCGCCTGCGGTTCATCCGACGAAACCGTGCCGATCAGCTGACCGGGGGACGGACCAAACATGTGCGACACAAGCCGCATGGGCGAATAGCGGTGCCCGGCGCAACCGGCAACCGAGACGGCCAGAACAGCCGAAAGCGCCGTACGCATATACCGACGGGCAACAAGGGTGATCGAATGCTCTGGCACGCAACACTTCTCCAATGGGCAGGTCGGCTTTGATGAACCGGACGGGTCGTTGCACGACCGCGCGATCATGGCAGCCCCATCACGACTTACCGGCCTTACGGGCCGTGGGCAACAGGCAGCCTGCCCCGTTCCCCACCATCGCCCATTCCTTTCGTGTGCCCGATCCTTTACAGACACATTATCCTGACATGACAACGGAGCAAACCCGTGACATTCATTTCCCCCCGCCGGTACCGCCCGCGCCTGCTGAATGCCCTGCTGGCCGTGGGGGCGATGACCGTTACGGCCACCGCCGCACCCGGCACGGGACATGCCGCCGACACCACCAGCTTTACCCCCGCACAGCGGCAGGAAATCGTGGAAATCATGCGCAACGCGCTGAAAACCGATCCCACCATCCTGTCCGATGCAATCACGGCGCTGCGCAACAACGCCAATGCGGCACAGCAGAACGCCGCCCGCAGCGCACTGGAAAGCCACCGCGCCGACCTGCTGACGCCTGCGGCCAGCGATGCGATACTGGGAAATGCGGCAGGGCATACAACGGTTGTGGAATTCTATGACCCGCGCTGCCCATACTGCCGCAAGGTGCTGCCCGACCTTGATCGCCTTGCAAAGGAAGACAGGGACCTGCGGATCGTGGAAAAGGTCATTCCCGTGCTGGGACAGAACAGCCTGATCGCGTCACAGGCACTGGTGGCCGCCTTCGTTCAGGGTGGCCAGCCCGCGTATTTCCGCATGCAGGCAGCCATCATGAATGATTCCGTCACCCCCACGGCCGACCGGATGCGCACGCTGGCCACCCAGTCCGGGCTGAATGCCGCGACACTGGCCAGTGATATGAACGGTCCCAGGGTCACGGGCATCCTGCAGGCGAACATGGAACTGGCCCGCGCCATCGGGCTGGACGGCACGCCGACCTTCGTCTTCAACGCCCGCCAGATCATTCCGGGCGCGGTCAGCTACGATGACCTGAAAAAGGCGATTGCGCAGAGCCGCTGACCCACACGCCTCCATGTCAGCCCGCGCCCCGGCCATGCCGGGCGCGGGCCAACGGGTCAGGCCATGGCGGCGACAGGCTGCGGTGCAAGGTCGTTGATGCGCAGCAGACGGGACAGGGCCGTCACCATGTCGTCCATCATCTCATCCGTATGGAACGGTCCCGGCGTCAGACGCAGGCGTTCGGTGCCACGCGGCACGGTGGGATAATTGATGGGGGTTGCGTAAATCCCGTAATCGTTGAGCAGACGGTCGCTCAGCTCACGGCAGCGCTGGGCGTCGCCCACCGGGATCGGCACGATATGGCTTGGCGTCATGGTAAAGGGAATGCCTGCCTTGCGCAGCTTTTCGCGGAAGGTGTTGACGCGTTCGAACATGCGTTCGCGCCGCCAGCCATCCTTGCGCACCAGCCGCACGCTGGCCAGAGCCGCCGCGACAACCGCGGGCGGCAGGGCGGTGGTAAAGATGAAACCCGAAGCCGCAAGGCGCAGGTATTCGACAATATCGCTGGTCGCGGTGATGTAGCCACCATGCACGCCAAACCCCTTGGCCAGCGTGCCTTCGATGATGTCCACCTGATCGGCCACGCCGTCACGTTCCGACACGCCGCCGCCCTGATCCCCGTACAGGCCCACGGCATGCACTTCGTCCAGATATGTGATGGCGCCATACTTGCGCGCCAGCGCGCATGTCCCGGCGATATCGGAAATGTCGCCATCCATGGAATACACGCTTTCAAACGCGATCAGCTTGGGCGCATCCCTGGGGGCCGCGGCCAGCTTGGCTTCCAGGTCGGCAAGGTCGTTATGTTCGTAGATGACCGTGGTTGAACCGCGCGCGCCCTTGATCCCCGCGATCATGGAGGCATGGTTCAGCCGGTCGGAAAAACAGATCCAGCCGGGCATGCTGCTCAGGATCGTCTGCAGGGTCGCCTGGTTGGAGACATAACCGGACACGAACAGCAGCCCCGCCTCCTTGCCGTGCAGGTCGGCCATTTCGGCTTCCAGCGCGGTATGGACCGGGCTGGTGCCCGCGATGTTGCGCGTGCCACCCGCACCCGCGCCATGTTCGTGGATTGCCTGAATGGCGGCTTCGACCACCACCGGATCGACGCCCATGCCCAGATAGTCGTTGGAGGACCAGACCACGACCTCCCGATCCTGCGGGCAGGCGGGGGTTGACGGAGTGGCCTGTGTTTCCGGCTGGTCATACAGGGGATAACGCTCGGCCTGGCGTGCCAGTGGGGTGAACTGCCGGTATCGACCCTGCGCGCGGATATTCTCCAGCGCCGTCCGGCAGAACCGGAAGAACGGATGCCCATCCACTTGATTACTGGACACTGCTGCTTTTCTCCATGCACACCCCGGTCTGTTCACGGGGTCTTCATTTATGATGGCCACCATCACGGATGACCCGCGCCGGGGGGATGATGTTCCCCTCACGCGGCGCTATCGCCGGGGATTAACCGCCAGCGGGCCACCCTTTATGGCATGATGGAGGCGGAAATTGCAAAACCGCATTGAACTACTGCGCATAAATGCAGACCTGGGTTGCACTGTTCGCGGGCACACTGCGGGCGTCCATTTCCGTCTGGCTGCCACCGGCACCGGCATCCATCACCGCCTGCAGTACCGGCTGGCCATTGGCGTCCACCACTTTCTGCATGTCCGGCACGCCGCCATCGGCCCGGTCGGGCACGCTGACCACAATGGTGAACAGCGCATTGGGCTTGCGCGACAGGGCATCGGCCACGGCGGCGCGAACGGCGGGTTTCCATTGTGTATCAGGCGTTCCCGCCACGATGGTCACCAGCGCGGGACGGTCAATACCGGGCACCGGCGGCGGCGGATGCTGCGGCAGTTGTGGCGGGTCGCCCGCATGGCGGTTGAATGTTTTCTGGCCGATCAGCTTGCACCCGCCCATGACTGGCAGGCAGGCGAATGCGACAAGAAGGACGCGGCGGACAGGGCGCGGGGACGGACGGGACATGACCCCATACCGATACAGTATCCCCCACGCGTGGCATAGTGGGACAACACCGCAATATTGCCGCCACCCGCGCGGCGCAGTAGTCATGCGAAAGCGGCTCCGACCGATCCTTCCCCGACCAATGGACGACGCCGATGCCTGAAGACCTAGCCAGCACGCCCCTACCCGCGGCATCCCCCGCCGCCGCCAACATGCCCCAGCGGCTGGCAACGGCGATCCGCCACGCCATCAGCACCCACGAGCCCGACCGCCGTTACGCCCCGCATGCGCAGGTCATGGCTGATTTCTGCGCGGTGTTGTGGAGTCGCTTCCTGCGCTTCGATCCCGCCAGCCCCGAATGGCCGGACCGGGACCGCGTCGTGGTATCGTCCCCACGTTATCGTGTGCTGCCGCGCATCATGGCCGAACTGTCGGGACAGGCGCCACTGCCGCCACGCGTGGGCGACCCTGCGCGCCCCCGGCACGACCGGCAGGCCTGTGGCCCCAGCGGGCAGGGACTGGGGGCGGCGATCGGCATGGCGCTGGCGGAACAGAACCTTGCGGCACGGTTCGGCCGTTCGCTGGTCAACCACCGCATCTGGGGACTGGGCTGCTGGACGGAGCTGTCCACCGGTGTCGCACTGGAAAGCGCTGCCCTTGCAGGCCAGATGGGGCTGGACCGCGTCACACTGGTCGTTGGCCTGTGGCTGAACGAGCGCGAGGCCGTGGACGCCATACTGCCGCGCTACAGCGCATCGGGCTGGTCGGTCAGGAAGGTGAACGCAGCCAGCCCCGAACAGATCGCGGCCGCCATCACATCATCGCAGCGTACGCACAAACCCTGCCTGATCGCCTGTATCGCAGCCCCCGAAACCGACCCGCCACCGCCCTTCGCCGATGATCCGGGCCTATGGGCAGGGGCCGCGCGCCGGGGGGCCAGCGCGCGGCGTTCATGGCTGCGCAGACTGCTAAAAGACAGGCAGAAGGCCGAATTCGAACGCATGGCCCGCAACCAGCGTCCCGCCTTCTGGCAACCCGACTGGCAGCGGTCATGGCGGGAACATGGCAGTGCGATCGCCCGTGTTTCCCCCACCTTTGCTGCACAGCGGGGACTCGAGACCCTGCATGAACTCCTGCCCGAACTGACCTGCCTGCGTTCACGCCGGGGCATGCTGGCCGACCTGCCCGCCAACCGTCGGGGCGGCAGCGAAATCGACCTGTCATGCGGGACACAGGTGCATGGCATGGCTGCCCTGCTCAATGGCATTGCCATGCATGACGGACTGCTGGCGTTCGGCACATCGACCATCATCGCGGTGGACCGCATGCGCCCTGCCCTGCGCTACGCCGCCATGACGGACCAGCAGGTGATCTACCTGCTGACCGATGACGACCTGCTGCGCGGCGACGGGGCGGGCGGCGGCCAGCCGGTGGAACAGCTTGCCAGCCTGCGCGCCATGCCAAACGTCGCGGTTTTCCGTCCCGCCGACCACCGTGAGACCATGGAATGCATGGAACTGGCACTGCGGCGGACCAGCGGGCCAAGCCTGCTGACGCTGGAATCCACTCCCGCGCTGGCAACTTCCGCGGCCCCTGAACGTGAACAGCACGGGCTGACCAACCTGTGCGCACGGGGCGGTTATGTACTGGCCGAAGCCGAAGGCGCGCGACAGGTCACGCTGGTCGCCACGGGGCACGAGGCCATACTGGCGCTGGCGGCGCGCAAACTGCTGCGGGATGCGGGGGTTGCGGCGGCTGTCGTCTCCCTTCCATGCTGGGAACTGTTCGCCGTGCAAAAAATGACGTATCGTGCCGCCGTGCTGGGAACGGCACCCCGGATCGGAATAGAGGCCGCTTCAGGGTTTGGATGGGAACGATGGCTTGGAACGGACGGGCTGTTTGTTGGTATTGACGGATTCGGGGCGCCTTCCGCCCCCGACCGGCCAGACAGCACCGCCGACATCACGCCGGAACGGATCTGCCGCGACGCATTGCGTCTGGTCCACCCCCAGTCCGACGCCCTGGTTGAAACCGCGGGAGGAAACGGCGCGCCGCCCGGGATGGCATCAACCGATGCCAGTGTGTGAAATGTCTGACCTTACGGAGAAAATAAGAAAATGGCTGTTAAAGTCGCAATAAACGGTTTCGGTCGCATTGGTCGCCTTGTGCTGCGTGGCATTATCGAAAGCGGACGCACCGATGTCGTGCCCGTGGCCATCAATGACCTCGGCAGCGTGGCAGACAACGCACACCTGCTGTCCTACGACAGCGTGCATGGCCGCTTCCCCGCCGAAGTGAAGGTGAACGGCAACCAGATCATCATCACCGCCAACGGTCGTACCTACGACCCCATCACCGTCTCGGCCGAGGCCGACCCGACAAAGGTACCGTTCCAGGGCGTGGACGTGGCGCTGGAATGCACCGGCCGTTTCACCGACAAGGAAAAGGCAGCCCAGCTGATCAAGGCGGGCGCACGCAAGGTAATCGTGTCCGCCCCCGCATCGGGCGTGGACGCCACGATCGTGTACGGCGTGAACCAGGACGTGCTGACCCCTGACATGACCGTCATTTCAAACGCGTCATGCACCACCAACTGCCTGGCCCCGGTGGCCAAGGTGCTGGATGACACGTTCGGCATCGAATGCGGCTACATGGTCACCATCCATTCCTACACCGGGGACCAGCGCACGGTGGACACGCTGCACAAGGACCTGCGCCGCGCACGCGGGGCGGCGCTGAACATGATCCCGACCTCCACCGGGGCCGCGCGCGCCGTGGGGCTGGTGCTGCCGCACCTGAAGGGCCGGCTGGATGGCACCGCCATTCGCGTGCCCACCCCCAACGTCTCGCTCGTCTCGCTGGATTTTGTGCCCAGAAAAGCCCCGGCCTCGGTCGAGGAAGTAAACGATGCGCTACGTGCGGCGTCCGAGTCCGGCCCGCTGAAAGGCATCCTCGCCTATAACACCGCGCCGCTGGTCAGCACGGATTTCAACCACTCCCCCGCGTCCTCCACCTTTGACGCGACCCAGACAGCCGTGATCGATGGCGGCAAGCTGGTGCGCATCTGCAGCTGGTATGACAATGAATGGGGCTTCTCCAACCGCATGGCCGACACGGCTGCCGTATTCGGGGCACTGTAATGGGCGCGACATCATTCAAGACGCTGGACGACCTTGACGCCACCGGCAAGAAGGTCCTCCTGCGCGCTGATCTGAACGTTCCGGTCCGTAACGCCCAGATCACGGACGCAACCCGCATCCTGCGCCTGCTGCCTACCATACAGGAACTGGCCCGCAAGGGTGCGAAGGTGATTGTCGTCAGTCACTTCGACCGCCCCAAGGGCAAGCCCGTGCCGGAAATGTCGCTTGGCCCGATCGCCGATGCACTGGGGGATGCGCTGGGCCGTCCGGTCACATTCGTCGATGACTGCATCGGACCGAAGGTGCAGGAGGCGGTGGACGCCATGCAGGACGGGGATGTCGTCGTGCTGGAAAACACCCGTTTCTACCCTGGGGAGGAACAGAACGACCCCGCCCTGGCGAAGGAATTCGCGTCGCTTGCCGATTACTATGTCAATGACGCGTTTTCCGCCGCCCACCGCGCCCATGCTTCGACCGAGGGGGTGGCCCGCCTGCTGCCGTCCTTTGCCGGGCGGCTGATGGAGACGGAACTCAACGCACTGAACATCGCGCTGGAAAACCCGGCGCGTCCGGTGGGCGCCATTGTGGGCGGGGCCAAGATCTCCACCAAGCTCGACCTGATCGGCAACCTGCTGGCCAAGGTGGACATGCTGATCATTGGTGGCGCCATGGCCAACACGTTCCTTGCGGCGCAGGGTGTGAATGTGGGCCGGTCCCTGCAGGAAGCGGACATGCATGACACCGCGCGCGACATCCTTGCGAAAGCAAAGGAAAAGGGCTGCGAGATCGTGCTGCCGGTTGACGCCGTGACCGCCACTGATTTCAGGGCCGACGTGCCGACCCGCACCGTGCCCGTCACCGCCATTCCCGATGACGCAATGATGCTGGATGTCGGGCCGGAAACAGTCAAGCTGATCGAGCAGAAGATCGCGACGCTGAAAACGCTGGTCTGGAACGGTCCGCTGGGTGCATTCGAAATCACGCCATTTGACGCCGCGACCAATGCGGTAGCGCGCGACGTGGCGCGCCTGACCGATGCCGGTGCGCTGAAAAGCATTGCAGGTGGCGGGGATACGGTTTCGGCCCTGCGTCATGCGGGGGTGGAGAAGCATATCTCCTACATTTCCAGCGCGGGCGGGGCCTTCCTCGAATGGATGGAAGGCAAGACACTGCCGGGCATCATGGCGCTGGAAAACATTTTTGAACGCGCGATGCCGATCTGAGGGGAAAGCCATAAAAGTTCCTGGGCGCCGTCTCCTTATTTCCAAAAAAGGCGGCGTTCCCCTGAAGCTTTTTGAAAAAAGCTTCACCAGAAACATCTTCAGGTCAGGGACCATCCCATGGGATGGTCCCTTTTTTCATGCCTGAATGGTTCTGCCGGATCAGCCCGGCTGTTGTGGGTGTTCCGCCCCGGATGGAGGTGCATCGGCAGCTTCCGCCTGTCCTTCGGCGGGCATGTCATCGCGTTCGATGACCTTGATCGAATCGCCAACCAGCCCCTTTGCAAACGCCTCGGCAGAGAACGGACGCAGGTCATCGGCCTGTTCGCCCACCCCCACCAGATGCACCGGCAGGCCGAACGCATCGGCCAGCGCCACCACGATCCCGCCGCGCGCCGAACCATCCAGCTTGGTCACGACCAGCCCGGTCACGTTGACCAGTTCCTTGAACACCCGCACCTGTTCCACCGCGTTCTGGCCCGTGGTCGCGTCCAGCACCAGCAGCACGGAATGGGGAGCGGTCTCATCAAACTTGCGCATGACGCGGATGATCTTGGCCAGTTCCTCCATCAGCGCGCTCTTGTTGTGCAGGCGGCCTGCCGTATCGACCAGCAGCAGGTCGGCACCTTCCGCCGTGGCGCGCTTGAGGGCTTCGAACGCCAGACCCGCCGCATCGGCATTGGGCTTGCCCGCGATGACGGGCGCGCCCGTGCGCTCGCCCCATACCTGCAACTGTTCAACGGCGGCGGCGCGGAAGGTATCGCCCGCGACCATCATTACCTTCTTGCCCTGCTCGCCATAAAAACGGGCCATCTTGCCAATGGTGGTGGTCTTGCCGGTGCCGTTCACTCCCACCACCAGCACCACATGCGGCCTGAGCTTCGGATCAGGTTCAAACGGGATGGCGACAGGTTGCAGGATATTGGCGATTTCTTCCGCCAGTGCCTGCCGCACTTCCTCATCCGTTACTTCCTTGCCGAACTTGGAACGACGGAAGGAGTCGATCACCTTTTCCGCGACACTCGGGCCAAGATCGGCGGAGATCAGCAGGTCTTCAAGCTCCTCCAGCGCCTGGTCATCCAACTTGCGCCGGGTGAAGACGGCGCTCAGCCCACCGCTGAGTTTCTGTGTGGAGCGCGACAGCCCCGCCTTGAGACGTGAGAAGAAACCAAGTGCCATATCAGAGAATTTCCGCAACCAGTCCGTTATCGTCAACCGCCACCGGGCGCACCGTTTCAATGCGTCCGGCTACGGACACCGCCCCATCCGCCAGCCTTACCGGGGCGAATTCCTCGCTATGTCCCGACGTGTCCGTTTCCATCAGCACCCGCAGCGTACGGCCCATAAGGCGCGCATGGAAATCAAGCGCGGCCTGCGCACCCGCCGCCCGCAGCCGGGCCGCGCGCTCTTTTCGCGCGGGCACGGCAATGGCGGGCATGCGGGCCGCCGGCGTGCCGGGGCGCTCACTATAGGGAAACACGTGCAGGTAAGGCAGGGCGTTCATACGCACGAAATCGAGCGTCTGTTCGAACAGTTCCTCATCCTCGGTCGGGAAACCGGCGATGATGTCCGCCCCGATACCGATATCGGGCCGCAGCCCGCGTGCCCGCGCCACCACGGCCTGCGCATCCGCCGTCAGGTGCCGCCGCTTCATGCGCTTGAGAATGATGTCGCTCCCCGCCTGCAGCGACAGATGCAGATAGGGCATGAAGCGCGGTTCGTTTTCCAGCAGTTTCCATATGTCCTCATCAATCTCCACCGGATCGACCGAGGACAGGCGCAGCCGCTCCAGTTCGGGCACAAGGCCCAGCAGCCTGCGGCACAACTGCCCCAGCGGCGGTCTGCCCGGCAGGTCATCCCCCCATGAGGTAATGTCCACGCCGGTCAGCACCACTTCCCGGTAACCCGACTGCACCAGTGCGCGTACCTGTTCCACCACCACCCCGACGGGTACCGAACGCGACGGCCCGCGTCCGAAGGGAATGATGCAGAAAGTGCAGCGATGGTCGCAGCCCTGCTGTACTTCCACGAATGCGCGGGTGCGTCCTGCGAATTCGGTCACCAGATGCGGGGCGGTTTCACGCGCGGCCATGATGTCGGACACGGCGTTGCCCTGACCCAGCGCCATCTCGCTCCAGCTTGCGGCATCCAGCTTTTCACGGTTACCCAGCACGCGGGTCACGCCGGGCAATGCCGCCCAGCGTTCGGGGTCAATCTGGGCAGCGCAGCCCGTAACCACGATACGTGCATCAGGGCGGTCGCGATGGGCGCGGCGCACGGCCTGACGGGCCTGTCGCTCGGCCTCGCCCGTCACGGCGCAGGTATTCACGATCACCACATTGTCCAGCGCGGCTGCGTGATTGCGCATCACCTCGCTTTCATATGTGTTGAGACGACAGCCGAATGTCAGGATTTCCGGCTTCTTCATCGGGGATAGTCTTCCGGGTTGAACGTGCCATTGAAACTGGTCTGCGCGGGACCGGTCATCAGCACATGGCCATCATTTTCGCGCCATGTGATGGTCAGTTCACCACCATCCATCACCACGGTGCAGGTCCGCTCCACCAACCCGCGACGTATGGCGTTGGCCACGGCGGCACACGCACCCGAACCACACGCCCGCGTCAGGCCGCTGCCGCGTTCCCATACCCGCAGCCGCATGGCCCCAGGACCCGTGACATGGGCGAAACCGATATTGGCACGCTGGGGAAACAGGGGATGATGTTCCAGTTCCGGCCCCGCCACGCATGGGTCGATGGCATCAGCGGTGGGCAGGAAAAAGGTCGCATGCGGGTTGCCCATGGACACGGCGGCCGGATCGCCCGCGATGGGCAGGTGCAGCGTGTCCATTTCTTCCGCCAGTGGCACATCCGTCCAGCCCTGCGCGGGCGTTCCCATATCCACCGTCACCAGACCGGAGCGGATAATGGTGGCATGCAGCACGCCCGCGCGGGTCTGTAGCCCGACGCGATCCTGCCCGGTCTCGCGCGCTAGCAGGTCGGCGACACAGCGCGAGGCGTTACCGCACGCCCCTGATTCCGACCCGTCGGCATTGAAGAAACGCACGAACACGTCCGCTCCCTGCGCACAGGCGGGACGCAGGGTCACAAACTGGTCGCAGCCAATTCCGGTATGGCGGTCGGATAATGCGGCGATCCGGGCAGGTGTCAGGTCATGGCGGTGGACGCGTTCATCCACCACCACAAAATCATTGCCCAGCCCGTGCATCTTGAGAAAACCGGTCATCATCCGTCCTGTATAGGGGCAACCCACCCCTGTATGCGAGCGGGATGACACCCCGCGCGCGGCCTTGCAAGCCCGATCAGAGAAAACGCCCCGGCCGACCGCGCTGCAATACTTCAATCCTGTAGCCATCCGGGTCGGCAATGAAAAAGAACCGCCCCACGAACCGCTCCCCGCACGACATGTCCCTGACCGCCAGCGGCGACAGCCCGGCCGCCACAAGACGGGCATGTTCCCCGTCCACATCCGCGACCGAAACCGCCAGGTGACCATAGCCATCGCCCAGGTCATAGGGCGTGGTGCGGTCGTGGTTGACGGTCAGTTCCAGTTCGAACGTCTGTTCGTCATTGGACAGGTAGATAAGGGTGAAAGTATCGAAAACAAGCCGGTCGGCCACCTTCAGACCGAAAGCCGTATCATAGAATGCAAGGCTCGCGGCTTCATCACGCACGCGGATCATCGAATGGATCATACGGGCCATTCTGCTTTTCTCCTGTTCCCTACGGCCGGGCGCGTGATACTACGCCCACCGCATATGGCGTTGTTACTTCCGTACTGTCTGGCACATTCATGAACGACCTGCACGGGTTCCACCCGCATTCCTTCACTGCCGCATCGAATGAATCCGATACGGTATTCTATTCCCGCAGGCCCGCAGGTCCCATGCTGGACCAGGGCGCGCTTACGGCCATTACCGCGCTGTACCGCACGCTGCTGCCCGAAGATGGCAATATCCTTGACCTCATGGCCGGTCCGGACAGCCACCTGCCACCCGACATGGAATTTGACAGCGTGATCGGCATAGGCGTCAACACGCAGGCGCTGGACAGCAATCCGCGCCTGACCGACCGGGTGGTGGAAGACATAAACGAAACGCCCGACCTGCCACTGGCAGATGAAAGCATGGATGCAGCCCTGCTGTGCGATGTTGCGCCCTACCTGCGCCAGCCCGTGCATGTCTTTCGCGAAATTGCCCGCGTGCTGCAACCCGGTGGCCTGATCATCATTACATTCGGCGACCGTTTCATCCCGCAGAAGGCCACGGCGCTGTGGCAGGCGCTGGATGAGGGGGACCGCCGCCGCATGCTGTCGATCCTGCTGCAACGCGCAGGCTTTGGCCCGGTGGATAATGGCAACGTCTCCCCTGCCCCCGAGGACCTGTTCTGGCATGACGCCGTTCATGCCATGACGGCGCGCCGTCCTGACATTTTGTAACATAAAACCAATAATACGGCCCTGCCCGTTACATTATCGTCCTGATACACAGCATCGGGCCATAGGTTGGACCGATATTAAAAGAAATTATCATTTACCCCTTTATTCAGAAATGTTTTGACATATATTCTGTGTAACCTGATTTGGGGCCCCCTGGCAGTACATGCGGATTCCGTCTTTTTCCATAACCCGGCCTGTGCGTCTGTCACACGTGCTGATGGTGTGTTCCGTTCTGGCCCCGTTTCCTGCCTGGGCTGACGAAGATCCAGAATCACTGGATATCATGGAACGCCAGATGGAGCAGCTGCAGCAGCAGCAGATGGCATTGCAGAAAAGCCTGCAGGCCATGCGCCAGCAGATCATCCAGCACCGCGCCCAGTTGGGCGGTACCGCAGCCCATGGCGGTCACCCGCTGGAGGTCACGGGATCGGGCGGGCATGTACGCGGCGGCTGGACCCCGGTGGAAGGACACGCCCCCGCATCGTCCCAGACGGCGGGGATCGAACCCATGGCGCGCCCGCGCATTGGCGGCCATTCCGACCCGGTATCCGAACTGGGCGACCAGCCGACCTATGAATCGGTCGTGGCGCACCGTGAGGAAGACCTGATTTCCCACATGGCCAACAACAATGTCGGCCCGCATAACCGTGAAACGGTGGGGGCGCAGTCGGCTGGCGCCCTGGGCAGCAAGGTGTTTCACCTTGGTCCCGTGTCCATCATCCTTGGTGGTTTCTTCGATGCGGCGGCACTGGTGGAAAACCGGCAGGTTTCATCGGGCATTTTCAACTACTGGAACGCCATTCCCTTCCGCAACAGCTCGAATTTCCACACCACCAATTTCAATGGCGATGCGCGGTATTCGCGCTTCTCGCTCATGGCGCGGGGACAGCTTAACCCGCACCTGACGGTGGCGGGGTTCGTGGAAACGGATTTTGGCGCCAGTGCCGAAACGACCAATCCGTATGAAAGCAATTCCTACGTGCCCCGGCTGCGACAGGCTTACCTGACGCTGGATGATTCGCACGCCAACATGCATTTCCTGATCGGTCAGGCCTGGACCATGCTGACGCCTGACCGCGTGGGTATCGTGCCCCGACAGGAAAGCCTGCCCGAAACGATCGAATCCTCCATCCTTGCGGGACAGACATGGTCACGACAGTGGCAGCTGCGCGTGGTCAAGGATTTCATGAACCACCGTGTGTGGACAGGTTTCTCGATTGAAAACCCAGCCACCATCTATGATACGACCGGCTTCTCCGCGTCGGGGGATAACGGGGAATACAGCCTGCCCGGCAGCGGCAACTATGCCAAGGTCGGTTCCAACGGTGTGGGGCTGAGCAGCAACACCACCAATTATTCCAACGAAATCGCCCCCGACATCATCGGCAAGGTGGCATGGGACCCGACATGGGGCCATTACGAAATCGAGGGACTGCTGCACTTTCCCCACGACCGTTCCGTCATCAATGGCGTAGGCGAAAACCATACCGCCATCGCATGGGGGGCTGGCGGGTCGATGATCCTGCCGGTCATTCCCCACCGGCTGGAAGTGCGGCTGGCAGGACTGGCGGGCCGGGGCATAGGCCGTTACGGCTCGGTCCTGCTGCCTGATGCCACGCTGCGGGCCAATGGCGCGCCCGCCCTGCTATCCAGCGCGCAGACAACCGCGGGCGTGATCGCGCATCCGAACAAGGTGCTCGACGTCTATGGCTATTTCGGCATGCAGCGTTCAGGCCGCAGCTATTTTGATTCAGATGGCACGGCCTATGGCTATGGCAACCCGCTGGCAAACAACACCGGCTGCGAAACCGAAGGGTCAGAGGCCTGCGTCGCCAACATCCGTTCGGTGGAGGAATTCACCATCGGCGCATGGTACCGCTTCATCCACGGCCAGTATGGCACGGTGCAGGCGGGCACGCAGCTGGCCTATTCGCGTGTGCATACATGGGGGGGCATGGGTGGCGCGCCGACAACCAGCCTGAGCGAAATCTTCTTTGACTTCCGTTACCTGCCATTCCAGTAATCGCCCCCTTTCTGCGGGAGATATTGCGTCCGGCATGGAAAAGGAGGAAGGTGGCCCACAATCGGGGATGATGGAAAGGCCAGCACTCATGTCAATCAGGTTACGGCACTTGGTTCTGCTGGGTGTATTATGTGCCCCTGTCATGCCGGGTGTAGCGATGGCTGATGCCGGGCATGCCGACGCTGGCAACGAAGATCCCGGTGAAGCCTCGCAGCGTCATTTTTCCATGCACCAGCTTTCCAAAAAGCCACCCCTGCCCCGGCTGCACATGGATTACAGCCAGTACCGCTACATCCCGCCGGGTGACAGGATCAAGGAACAGCCGGACCTGAACCGTCTGCTGTTCTGGACCCCGTCGGGGGAGCCGGACGGCTATGCGGAACGACGAGGCACCGCCGTCCTGTATTATGACCGCACTGGCAAGGCCGTGCGTGTTGATACCAACCCGTACGGTCGCTAAAATACTGTTTTAAAATGAACGTTTTTGGGTGCCGCCTTTTTGAAAAAAGCTTCACCAGAAACTTGCTTCAGTTTTCTGCCTGCTGCTGTGGCACATAAAGCTGGTCCAGCATGGACGGTACCAGCAGGGATGCAGCCGGTCCATCCGCCATGACCCGGCCATGACGCAGCAGGATGGCCCGATCAAATATACCAGCAGCCTGAACCGGGTCATGCGTGGTGGCGACAATGGCGTGGCCCTGTGCCGCCAGCCTGCGCAGCAGGGCGTACAGCCGCAGCTTCTGCCCGTAATCAAGGCCGGTTTCCGGTTCATCCAGGATCAGGATGCGGCCCCCCTGCGCCAGCGCGCGGGCCAGCAGCACGGCCTGCCGTTCCCCACCCGACAGTTCGGTATAGGGCCGCGTGGCAAGATGGATTATCGACAGTTCCGCCAGTGCATGTGTCACCGCTTCCCGGTCGCGTTCATGCAGCGTGGGGGCAAACGGCGTTTCCGCAAGTCGCCCCATGCCCACGATATCGCGCACGCTATAAGGAAACAGCGGCACATGCCCCTGCGGCACATAGGCGATGCGACGGGCGACCTCACGCCGGGACCAGTCCACCATGGGCTTTCCATCCAGCCAGACCTGCCCTGAATCCGGGCGGGCAAGGCCCAGCAGCAGGCGTAGCAGCGTGGTCTTGCCCGCACCATTCGGCCCCAGCAGGGCCGTCATTTCCCCCGTGCGGATACCCAGCGAGACATCATGCAGCACCGTGCGACGTCCCCGGTGGAAACCTGCATGCTCCATCCACAGGATGGCGCCATCCCCGTTCATGCCCGCCACCCGCGCCGCAACAGCGGCAGCACCGCGACAAACACAGCCACTCCCAGCAGATCGGCAATCAGGCCCACGGGTATTTCCTCCGCCGACAGGGTGCGCGCCAGATCGTCACACACCAGCAGGAACATTGCGCCGATGCACGCACTGATCGGCAGTACGCGCATGTTGCATGGCCCGACCAGCAGGCGCGCGACATGGGGTACCACAAGCCCCACCCAGCCAATCATGCCCGCAACCGCAACCGTCATGGCCGCCAGCACCGTGGCCCCGCCAATCACCCCGTATCGCAGCGCCATGACCGGAATACCCAGCGTGCGCGCTTCCTCATCCCCCATGGCCAGCCCGTCCAGCATCCGCCCACAGGCCGACAGCAGCACGATCCCCACCACGACCGGCCCCACCAGCACGCCCAGCGCCTGCGGTGTCACCTGCGTCAGGCTGCCCAGCAGCCAGAATACGATATCGGGCAACTGGTTCTGCGGGTCTGCCACGTATTTGAGCAGTGACAGCAGCGCGGTAAACAGCGCCGAACTGATCAGCCCGCCGAATATCAGCATCAGCATGGATGCAGCGTCGAACATCTGTGCCACCCCCACCCCGAACGCCACCGCCGCCAGACCACCGAAAAAGGACAGAGCCGCCACACCCGCATGCCCCATGCTCCATACAATGCCCAGCGCCGCCCCCATGCCAGCCCCTGCCAGCACGCCAAGCAGCCCGGGGGAAACCAGCGGATTGCGAAACACTGCCTGATACGCGGCCCCCGCGACCGACAGCGCAGCCCCCACGCATATCGCCCCCCCTATCCGGGGCAGGCGCGCACCGAACAGGACAGTATGCACCATGTCACCATTTGCCGAGGCATACCCAGCCGTCAGCAGGGCATGCAGTACCTGCCCCGGCTGCAGTGGAAAACGCCCGATACAGGCCGACAGAACCGCCAGCACCACCAGACCGGCGCCACACAGGCACCCGACCACGCGCACGCGCAGGATCACGGTGTGCCGCTCGCCATGGATTCGGGCGGCTGGCCCGCAAGGATACGGGCCGCGTCCTGCGCACTCAGTGCATAATGAAAATAGGTATCGTAGAATTCACGTGTCAGCAGCAGCGGATCCACATCACCAAACAGGTCGGGATGCAGGATCTTCGCAGCCCAGCTGATCTGTAGCGGCAGTTCGCTGCCATACCGGTCCCACGGGAAAACACCCGACGGATTGTTATGCACCCTGCCCTCACGCACCGCGCGCAGGCGCTGCCACATCCCGCCATCAGCCGCAGGGTCCAGCGTGCCGCAATCGGGACCAAGGATGATGACATCCGGATCCCATGCCGCCACCTGCTCGACCGAAACAGGCTTCATATTGCCGCTTACGCCCCGTGCGGCGTTACGGCCACCGGCAAGGGTGATCCATTCATCAACAATGCTGTCCGTCCCATCTACCTTCAGCGGGTGCAGCGACTGGACATGCAGCACGCGCGGGCGCTGCGCATCCGCCACACCGGACAGCCGGTCCCGCGCATCATTGACGGTCTGTCGCATCATGGTGCGGTAACGGGTGGCGGTCGCATGCGCCTGTTCGGTACCCAGGGCCGCTGCTGTCATGTCCATGACCCGCAGCAGTCCGTCCACATCATGGAAGGAGGCGACAAGCGTTGGCACCCCCACTCCACGGAACGCCGCGATGGCAGCCGAGGCATCAGGCACGAATACCAGATCCACCCTGTCCTGCAGCAGGGTTTCGGCATTGACCTGCGGACCGTTGACGGCGCGGGCCTGATAGAGGGCGGGAAAGACCCTGTACATCCATGGCCGCGCCTGCGGGCGGTCCACGGTCATGACAATCTGCCTTGCCCCACCCAGCATCAGCACCAGTTCGTTATGGGCGAACCACAGGTCGGCAATCCGCGCGGGGTGGTCAGGCACGGACTGGGTCACGCCCGCCATGTCCGTCACGTCCCGCGCCATGGCGGGTGACGGGACAGGGATGCCTGCCGCGATCGTGCAGGCCATTACCCCGATACCCAGCCAGCGTGTGCCCCATTCCACCGTAATGTTTCCTTCCCGCAGTCCGTGTATTGTATCGCAACAGATATATACATGAACCACCGGGACGCAATCAGCCCCGAAGAAAGGTTTTCTGACAAATCACCCTGAAAAAAGGCTGAAAACAAAAGAAGTTTCTGATGAGGCTTTTTGCAGAAAACTTCATCAGAACGCTCCTTTTTACACAGGACGGCAGGCAGAAACCCTTGTTATTTCCGGCCAGCCCGTTGTTCTGAAATACCCCTAACCAGCATAGGTGCTGATATCGGGACATGAACAGACAAGGTTGCGATCCCCATAGGCATTATCCAGCCGGTTGACCGGGGACCAGTATTTGCTGGCCGCCACCACAGCCCCCGGCAGGCTGGCCTGCGCGCGGTCATAGACATGGGCCCAGTCCGGGTCGGTCACGTCACGCACGGTATGCGGGGCGTGGCGCAGGGGACTGTCGTCGATGGTCAGCACGCCATTTTCAACCGCCGTGATTTCGGCGCGGATGGCGATCATCGCATCACAGAAGCGGTCCAGTTCGGCCCGGCTTTCGGATTCTGTGGGTTCGATCATGAATGTACCCGCCACCGGAAAGCTGACCGTAGGCGCATGGAACCCGTGGTCGATTAGGCGTTTGGCGATGTCATCCACCGTAACGCCGACCTTATCCTTCAGCGGGCGCAGGTCGATGATGCATTCATGCGCAACCCGCCCGTTCGCGCCGCGGTACAGCACGGGATAATGTGACGACAGCCGGGTTGCGATGTAGTTGGAATTCAGGATCGCGACCTCGGTCGCACGCTTCAGTCCCGCATCACCCATCATGACCATGTACATCCACGAAATGGGCAGAACATCGGCGGACCCGAAGGGGGCTGCCGAAATGGCATTGGCCTCACCCTTCTGCGGCGCGCCCGGCAGGTAGGGGGCCAGATGCGCGCCCACCCCGATCGGCCCCATGCCGGGGCCACCGCCACCATGCGGAATGCAGAAGGTCTTGTGCAGGTTGAAATGGCTGACATCCCCGCCATACACGCCCGGCTGCGCAAGACCGACCTGCGCGTTCAGGTTCGCGCCATCGACATACACCTGCCCACCTGCCGCGTGCACCAGTGCGCAGATTTCGCGCACGTTGTCTTCAAACACACCATGGGTGGAAGGATAGGTAATCATGATCGCGGCCAGATCGTCGGCGTGTTTCGCGATCTTGGCCTTCAGGTCGTCAATATCGACATTACCCTGCGGATCGCACGCCACCACCACGATACGCATGCCCGCCATCTGCGCCGATGCGGGATTCGTGCCGTGCGCCGATGCCGGGATCAGGCATACGTCACGCCCTATGTCGCCACGTGCATGGTGATAGCCGCGAATGGCCATAAGCCCCGCGAACTCCCCCTGTGCGCCGGAATTGGGCTGGAGCGAGACAGCGGCATAACCGCTGATCTGGCACAGCATCCGCTCAAGGTCGGTAAACAGACGGGCATAACCGCGCATCTGGTCCGCTGGCGCGAAGGGATGGATATTGCAGAATTCCGGCCATGTGATCGGCAGCATTTCCGCCGTGGCGTTCAGCTTCATGGTGCATGACCCCAGCGGGATCATGGAACGGTCCAGCGCCAGGTCACGATCGGCAAGGCGGCGCAGGTAACGCAGCATGTCGGTTTCCGACCGGCAGGCGGAAAAGATGGGCTGGGTCAGCATTGTGCCCGTGCGGGCAAGGCCTGCGGGGATGGGGCTGGCGATATCGGCAAGGCTGGCCTCGACCTGCCCGACCTTCGTCGCGTCGCCGCTCACGCTGGCCCAGACCGCGCGCACCGTGTCTGGCGTGGTGGTTTCATCAAGGCTTATGCCCACATGCGTCGCGTCCACGCGGCGCAGGTTCATGCCCGCATCCAGAGCACGCGCCATCACGGCGTCCGTATCCGCGCCGGTTTCAACCGTAACCGTATCAAAGAACGCCGTTGTCACAACCGTTGCACCCAGCGCACGCAGGCCTGCTGCCATGATCGTGGCAAGCCTGTTGATGCGCGTGGCGATGGCCCTCAGGCCCACCGGGCCATGGTACAGCGCATACATGGACGACACGATGGCGGGCAGCGCCTGTGCGGTGCAGATGTTCGATGTCGCCTTTTCACGGCGGATATGCTGCTCACGCGTCTGCAGCGCCAGACGGTAGGCGGGATTGCCGCGCGAATCGATGGACACGCCCACGATCCGCCCCGGAATATTGCGGCGGAACGCATCACGCGTCGCCATATAGGCCGCATGCGGGCCACCCGCCCCCATGGGCATGCCGTAACGCTGCATGGACCCGATGGCGATATCCGCCCCCAGTGCGCCGGGGCTTTCCAGCAGCATCAGCGCCATGGGGTCCGCCGCGACACCCGCAATCGCGCCCGTCGCGTGCAGGCTTTCGATCCATGCGCGCGGATCGCGGATTTCCCCCGATGATCCCGGATACTGGAACAGCGCGCCAAACACCGCCTGCGGGTCCAGATCGGTAGCGGGATCACCCACCACGACCTGCCAGCCCATCGGTTCGGCACGGGTGCGCACGACCGCGATGGTCTGCGGGTGACAGTCGGCATCGATGAAAAAGGCATTCGCCCTGGTCTTGGCCACGCGGCGGGCCATGGCCATGGCTTCGGCAGCTGCCGTCCCCTCATCCAGCAGCGAGGCATTGGCCACGTCCAGCCCGCTCAGTTCGATCACCAGCGTCTGGAAGTTCAGCAGTGCTTCCAGCCGTCCCTGGCTGATTTCGGGCTGGTACGGGGTATAGGCCGTATACCAGGCCGGGTTTTCCAGCACGTTGCGCTGGATTACGCCGGGCAGGATCGTATCGTAATACCCCTGCCCGATCAGCGATGTCAGAACCCGGTTTTCCGCCGCAATCGCGCGCAGACGGGCCAGTGCGACATGTTCGGG
This sequence comes from Komagataeibacter diospyri, assembly GCF_043995075.1. Lineage (NCBI taxonomy): Bacteria > Pseudomonadati > Pseudomonadota > Alphaproteobacteria > Acetobacterales > Acetobacteraceae > Komagataeibacter > Komagataeibacter diospyri. Next base: position 3,006,741 of record NZ_CP171836.1, on the reverse strand, counting down.
CACGCCCGCGCCAAGGCCCATGGCCCCCGACAGGCGGATATTGCCCGGCACTGTCTGCGCCATAAGCGTATCGAGGCTGTCCGCCCCCACCACACGTAGCATGTCGGCCACATCATTGGCATCCGGTCCGACATGACGGGTGCAGAACGCACCGGCATCATCACCCAGACCATGCCACAGGGAAGAAGAACCACAGGGGGAAGACGTCACGGCCAGCATACTCCGTAAAGCAGGGGAAACAGGTGGGAAGATCAGCCAACCAGTGCGGTATAGGTGGCCTTGTCCATCAGACCCGCAAGCTGGGATGCATCCGCAATGGTCATGCGCACGATCCAGCCTTCACCTTCCGGGTCACGATTGACCAGGGCCGCGTCATCACCCAGCGCATCGTTGAACGCCAGCACGTCACCCGTTACCGGCGCGTAGATATCGGACGCAGCCTTGACCGATTCCACCACGGCCACGCTGTCGCCCTGTTCCACCGTCGTGCCGGGATCGCGGGCTTCGGCAAAGACCAGTTCGCCCAGTTCATTCGCCGCATGGGCGGTAATGCCGACAACCGCGACATCGCCCTCAACGCGCAGCCACTCATGTTCCTTGGTGTAATAAACAGTCATGTCCATGCTCCATTGATCTGAAATATGTCTGAAAAAACAGGGAAAACCCTAGCGTTTGAAGGTCGCCGCCACGAAGGGCAGCGCCGTCACCACCATCGGCAGCAACCGGCCACGCACGCTGGCGAACAGTGATGCGCCGATGGCTGCATGGTCGGCCGCCACATACCCCATGGCGACGGGCCCCCCCACGCTGGGGCCAAATGCACCCGACGTCACATAACCGGCTGGCTGCGTGCCCGCTTCATCGGCGAACAGTTCGGCCCCGCCACGGACTGGCGCACGCCCCTGCGCACGCAGCCCCACACGGCGGCGCGTCGTGCCATCCGTCAACTGCTCGGCCATGATCGCAGCCCCCGGATAACCACCGGCCCGCGCACCACCGGGTTTACGGCTTTTCTGGATGGACCATTCAAGGGCGGCCTCAACCGGGGTGGTGGTCTGGTCGATATCGGACCCGTACAGGCACAGCCCGGCTTCCAGCCGCAGGCTGTCACGCGCACCAAGGCCGACAGGCGCGACATCGGGATGGGCCAGCAGGGCACGGGCCACGGTGAGCGCCCCGTCTTCCGCCATGCCGATTTCAAAACCGTCCTCACCCGTATAGCCGGACCGCGAGACGATGCAGGAAACACCCGCCAGTTCCATCTGCGCCACGTCCATGAAACGCATTCCGGCGGCTTTGGGATCAAGGGCAACAAGGGCTGCTTCCGCCGCTGGCCCCTGCAGCGCGATCAGGGCACGATCGGCCAGCATTTCCACATCACAGCTGGCATTCAGCGCGTCATGCACATGCGCGAAATCGGCATCCCTGCACGCGGCATTGACCACCAGCAGCAGCCAGTCACCCATGTTGGTGACCATCAGGTCGTCGCTAATGCCGCCATCCGCCGTCGTGAACACGGCATAACGCTGGCGACCGGGTTTCAGGCCAACGATATCGGCGGGCACCAGCGCCTCCAGCGCATGGGCGGCGTCCGCGATCTGGCCGGATTTCGGGCGGATGCGCACCTGCCCCATGTGCGAGACATCGAACAGTCCCGCCTTCGCCCGGGTGTGCAGGTGTTCGGCCATGACACCGGCAGGATACTGTACCGGCATGTCATAGCCCGCGAACGGCACCATCCGTGCGCCGAGTTCAAGGTGAAGGTCGTAAAGCGGCGTACGCAGCAGGGGCTGGTTCATGCGGGCTGGGCCTTGTGCAGGTCCGCATGCGCGCAGGCAGCCCCACATGCACGGCATGCGGACAACGTGGCACGGTACGCGCCAGCGGAACAGGGAACGGAAAACGGGGACAGGGGAAAAACACGGGCAGGCAACGGCGTGAACATGCGGGACTCCTGTCGAATCCGGATGGATTCAAAGAGCCCCTTCTGTCGCATGTGCCTGAGATCGTTATCCCGTCGGCGGATATCCGGGTCAGGGATACCTCTTTCCAGAATTCTTGGCCGACCGGTCCTTTGGCCTGAGAGTTTCCGGGGCGGTTGCTCCTTCGGCGCTGGCGCGAAGCCAGTCTCTCCCGTGTCGACAGAGCTGACTTGACATGACCGGATGCGCCAAGTCAATCCATGAAAACCATCCCGGCTTCAGGACGCCGCCCCCCCTGCATTCAGGCATGACGTTCTGGACACGTAATGTAAAAAGGATACATCCCCATGACCACAAGCCCGCTGACCATCGTGGCCGAATTCCGAATTCCTGCTGAAAACCGTGACCACTTCCTTGAACTGTGCGCCTATGACAGCGCGCATTCCGTGGCGGATGAAAGCGGCTGCCAGCGATTTGAAGCAGTCAGCCCGATGGATGACCCGCAGACCGTCATCCTGGTGGAAGTCTATGATGATGAAGCCGCATTCGAGACCCATCTCGCCACCCCCCACTTCAAGGTCTTTGAAGTGGCCGTGAAGGAGCTGGGCGCGGAACTGGTCAGCCTGCGCAAGACCGCGCGTATTGCGCCCAGGTCCTGACTGTCAGCCTGACGCCGCAACGAAAAAAGGCCGGAGGGGTTTTTCCCTCCGGCCTTTTTCATGTCATCGGCGTCATACGTTCAGCGCGGCAGGTTCTTCGCGATATAGGGCGGCAGGGTGAAGGATGCGACGTGCATTTCCGGCGTCCAGTACCGCGTATGCGCAATGCCGGCCTTCTGCGCGCGCGCGCGGATCACATCAACCGGCTGCTGCCCCGGCACAAGGCCCTTGGCCGCGACACCCAGCGTCATGAAACCGCCGACATAGGTGGGGACCGCCGCGACATAGGCCGAAACATGGTCGAAAAACTGCGCGCGGCGCGCACTGGTATCGCGCAGTTCATCCGCCTGCATGAACGGCACGCCACACTGGTTCACGATAATGCCGTTGGCCGTCAGGATGCGGGCGCAGTGTTTGTAGAACGAATCGGTAAACAGCACTTCCCCAACCCCGATCGGGTCGGTGCTGTCCACGATGATGACATCAAACGACCCGTCTGCCGCATTGGTCACATATTCGATCCCGTCGCCCACGATCACCTCGGCGCGCGGATCGTTCCATGCGTTCCCCGCGATGGAAGGCAGGAATTCCTTGGACAGTGCGATCACGTCACCGTCGATCTCGACCATTACGGCCTTTTCCACGGTGCCATGTTCCAGCACGCGCCGCAGCACGCCGCCATCACCCGCGCCGATAATCAGCACGCGCTTCGCATCGCCATGCTCCAGCAGCGGCACATGGGTCAGCATTTCCTGATAGACGAATTCATCGCGTTCCGTGATCTGGACCACGCCATCCAGCATCAGCACGCGGCCGAGATCGACGTTCTCGAACACGGCGATATCCTGGAACGCGCTTTTTTTGCGCGCCAGCATCCGGTCCACACGCAGTTCCTGCCGCCAGCCTTCGTACAGGCCTTCGCTGATCCACTCACGGGACATTGCGATCCCCCTTTCGTCCTATATCAATGCACATGAAAAAGCGCGGGCCGGAAATCAATCCGGCCCGACACTTGCGTTTTGTCGTGAAAGTCACACCGGGACATGGTGAACCCTGCCCCGGCCACAGCCGGCTAAAGCTGCACGCGCCCCCGGCGCTGCTCATCCACCTCGATCCGGCCGGCCTGGAACAGGCGCTGCATGACCGGGATCGCAAGATGCGGATCGCATGCCCCACACATGAAAATATCCACGGCGGCAAAGTTCCGCTCGGGCCATGTGTGGATCGAGATATGGCTTTCCGCCAGCACGACCACGCCCGACACGCCCCCATTGGGCGTGAAGTGATGGAAGTGACTGTGCAAGATCGTAGCCCCTGCCGTCACGGCGGCTTCACACAGGGTACGGTCGATCTGCTCGGGATCATCAAGATTCCGGGCATCCCAAAGATCGACAAGAAGGTGCGTTCCCGCAAACTTCATTCCGTCTTTTTCGACGAAATAATCCTTCCGGTCGTCCTCGGACGAAAACGGCGCTGAAGAGATCTGGTTATCGCTCGGGTGTTCCGAGACCATCCCCAGTTGAGCAAGTGCGTTCATCACGTACCCCCAAACCAGTAGACAGCCTGTTGGGCAAGATTGCCCCCTTGGGCCAAGAGAGGCGCTGATAGGGCCTGCGGGCCTTGTGGCGCAAGTGTTTTTCGCACCCCCGCCAAAGTTTTTTTCCCACCCACCCACAGCGCCTGCAAAAACAGACGTCTATTTTACAGGTTTACGACCGGTTTTTGCCGGTTTCCCCTTCTTTTTCGCGGATTCCGGCGCTTTGGCCGCTGTGGCTTTTTTGCCGCGTGCCTTTGCCCCGGCCGCAGGCTTCCCATCCGTTGCGGGAACCGGCACAAGCGGCTTATGGTCCAGCAGCGGGCGCAGGAATCGCCCTGTATGGCTGTCGGGGCTGGCGGCGACCTGTTCGGGCGTGCCGCAGGCCACGATCCGGCCACCGCCATCACCGCCCTCCGGTCCCATGTCGATTACCCAGTCGGCGGTCTTGATGACCTCCAGGTTATGTTCGATCACCACGACCGTGTTGCCCTGGTCCACCAGTGCGTGCAGCACCTCCAGCAGCTTGCGCACGTCCTCTGTATGCAAACCAGTGGTTGGTTCATCCAGAATATAGAGCGTGCGTCCCGTGGCCCGGCGCGCCAGTTCCTTGGACAGCTTGACGCGCTGCGCCTCGCCGCCCGACAGCGTGGTGGCCTGCTGGCCAAGGGCGACGTAGCCCAACCCCACCTTCTGCAATATGGCCAGCCGGTCGCGGATACGCGGCACGGCAGAGAAATAGGGCAGCGCCTCATCTACCGACATGGCCAGCACGTCGGCAATCGACTTGCCCCGGAACTTCACATCCAGCGTCTCGCGGTTGTAGCGCGCACCCTTGCAGGTATCACAGGTGACGAACACGTCAGGCAGGAAGTGCATCTCGATCTTCAGCACCCCGTCGCCCTGACACGCCTCGCACCGCCCGCCCTTGACGTTGAACGAGAAGCGGCCGGGCTTGTAGCCGCGCGCCTTGCTTTCGGGCAGCTCGGCAAACCAGTCGCGGATGGGACCGAACAGGTCTGTATAGGTGGCGGGGTTGGAACGCGGCGTGCGGCCAATGGGCGACTGATCGATATCGATGATCTTGTCCAGCTGGTCCAGCCCGTCGATGGCCGTATAGGGCGCGGGGTTCTGCCCCGATCCCATAAGCCTGCGCGACAGGGCCTTGTACAGCGTGTCGATCACCAGCGTGGACTTGCCGCCGCCCGAAACCCCGGTCACGCAGGTAAAGGTGCCCAGCGGAAACCTGGCCGTAACATCCTTGAGGTTGTTGCCCGTCGCCCCCCGCAGCACCAGTTCGCGCCCGGGGTCGATGTCCCGGCGTTTTGCAGGCACGGGAATGCATTTGCGCCCTGACAGGTATGCCCCGGTCAGGCTGTCGGGGTTTTCGGCCACTTCCTGCGGCGTGCCGGCGGCCACGACCGTGCCGCCATTCACGCCCGCACCCGGCCCCATGTCGATCAGCCAGTCGGCGGCGCGGATCGCGTCCTCGTCATGTTCGACCACGATCAGGGTATTACCCAGCTTTTTCAGCCGGTCCAGCGTGCCCAGCAGGCGTTCATTGTCACGCTGGTGCAACCCGATGGAGGGTTCATCAAGCACATACAGCACGCCCGTCAGGCCCGAACCGATCTGGCTGGCCAGGCGGATGCGCTGGCTTTCACCGCCCGACAGCGTGGCCGACCCGCGTGACAGGGTCAGGTAATCCAGCCCCACATCATCAAGGAAGCGCAGCCGGTCGAGGATTTCACGCAATATGCGGTGCGCGATCTCGGCCCGCTGGGGCGTCAGTGTCGCTTCCACCGTGCCGAACCAGTCCAGCGCCTTGCGGATGGGCATGTCGGATGCCTGCGCGATGTTCAGCCCAGCCACCTTGACCGACAGCGCCTCTGGCCGCAGTCGCGCGCCGCCGCACACATGGCATGGCTTTTCTGACTGGTAGCGCGACAGTTCCTCGCGCACCCATACGCTGTCGGTTTCCGCCATGCGGCGGCGCAGGTTCCTGACCACGCCCTCGAACGGTTTGGTCAGGCTGTAGGCACGGCGGTCGTCACGATAGGTGAACTCGATCGGGTCTTTCCCACCTTCCAGGATCACGTCCCGCACGCCTTCGGGCAGGTCTTCCCATGGTGTATCCATCGACACGCCGTAATGCTTCGCGATGGAAGCCAGTGTCTGGGTATAGTAAGGACTCTGGGCGTTACGCCACGGAGCAATGGCGCCCGCAGCCAGCGAAAGCGATTCGTCCGGCACGATCAGGCGCGGGTCGAAAAAGGTTTCCTGCCCGATGCCATCACAGGCCGGGCATGCCCCCTGCGGCGCATTGAAGGAAAACAGGCGTGGTTCGACTTCCTCCAGCGTGAAACCGCTGACGGGACAGGCGAAGCGGGATGAGAAGACCGTGCGCGGAGCGTCCTCGCCCGCCGGTGCGTTCTTCACCACCTCTTCGGCATAGACCAGGCCGTCGGACAGGCCGAGCGCCGTCTCAAAACTGTCGGCCAGACGGGTTTCAATGCCTTCCTTGACCACAATGCGGTCCACCACCGCTTCGACCGTATGACGCAGGCGGCGATTGAGTTCGGGCACCTCGTCAATCGTATACAGCGTACCGTCCACCTTCACGCGGGTGAAACCCTTGCGCTGCAGTTCGGCCAGTTCCTTCCTGCACTCCCCCTTGCGGTCACGCAGCACCGGGGCCAGAAGCATGAGGCGCGTGCCCTCGGGCATGGCCATGACGCGATCGACCATCTGGCTGATTGTCTGCGCCTCGATCGGCAGGCCGGTGGCAGGTGAATACGGCACGCCCGCGCGTGCCCATAGCAGGCGCATGTAGTCATGCACCTCGGTCACGGTGCCGACGGTGGAGCGGGGATTTTTTGATGTCGTCTTCTGTTCGATGGAGATCGCGGGCGACAGCCCCTCGATCGAATCGACATCTGGTTTCCCCATAAGCTCCAGGAACTGCCGCGCATAGGCTGACAGGCTTTCGACGTACCGGCGCTGGCCTTCGGCATAGATGGTGTCAAACGCCAGTGACGATTTGCCAGACCCGGACAGCCCGGTCATGACCGTCAGCGCGTCACGCGGTATGTCGATATCGACATTCTTCAGGTTATGTGCCCGTGCCCCGCGCACACGGATGGATTGCGGGCTGACATGCTGTGCCGCCGGAACCTGTTCCGGACGCGAAGAAACGCTCATGAACTCTCCCTGTTCCGTTCCCGTGCGGGAAAGCGGATACCGGCCGCCATTTCGGGCCACACCATATCTGGTCCTGATGGTCCATTACGACAAGGGCGACAATGCACCGGCCTGCATGCGCATGCCATCCTGCGGCACGATAGCGATCTCCTTCCCGCACTCGCAATTCCAAGTCGTATCCGGTAAGATCGCCGCACCTATTTCGCCACGATCGCCATCCGGCGGCCCGTGGCGGCATCTGGCGGCGGGCATGGCCCGCTGCCGGTCCCATACTCGAACTGCAGCAGGACAGCATATGGCGGGCAGCGTCAACAAAGTCATTCTGGTCGGTAACCTGGGCAAGGACCCCGAAGTCCGGAACAGCCAGAGCGGGGCGAAGATCGTCTCGCTGACATTGGCCACAAGCGACACATGGAATGACCGCGCATCGGGTGAGCGGCGCGAACGGACGGAATGGCACCGTGTCGTCATCTTCAACGAACGCATTGGCGACGTGGCCGAGCGTTTCCTGCGCAAGGGCCGCAAGGTCTATCTGGAAGGTTCGCTCCAGACCCGCAAATGGACCGACCAGAGCGGCCAGGACCGCTACACCACCGAAGTGGTGGTGGACCGCTTCCGTGGCGACCTTGTCCTGCTGGACAGCAACCGTGGCGGTGACGCCGGTGGTGGCGATGACATGGGCGGTGGCTATGGCGGCGGTGGCGGCTACAGCGCACCCGCGCGCCAGCAGCCCCAGCGTAACGAACGTCCCGCCACGGGTGGCGGTGGCGGCGGCTGGGATGCGCCCGCCGGCGGCAGCGACCTGGACGACGAAATCCCGTTCTAGGCCCGCCTTACCCCCCGTGTGGCGCTTCGCTGCGGGGGGCAAGACATGCTATACACACGCAGGGACATGATGGCCGCGCCCCGGCCATAGCCTTGCCTTCCGTTCCACCCCCGTACCCGCACGGCCACGGGGGTGGATAACCCTGACATGACGGAACTGCCTTGACCGAGATACCCGACGATCCCCTGCCCCCGTCCGACATGCTGCCGGTCACGATCGAGGAGGAAATGCGCTCCTCCTACCTCGCTTACGCGATGTCCGTCATTGTCAGCCGCGCCCTGCCGGACGTGCGCGACGGGCTGAAGCCGGTGCATCGCCGCATCCTGTATTCCATGCGCGAAAGCGGGTTCACCCACGACAAGCCCTATCGCAAATCGGCCCGCGCGGTCGGTGACGTGATGGGTAAATATCATCCGCATGGCGACTCCTCCATCTATGACGCCATGGTGCGCATGGCGCAGTCGTGGTCGATGCGGGTGAAACTGATCGACGGGCAGGGCAATTTCGGGTCGGTGGACGGGGATTCGCCCGCCGCCATGCGTTATACCGAAGCGCGCCTGGCCAAGGCCGCATCCTTCCTGCTGGATGACATCGACCGCGATACCGTCGATTTCCAGCCCAACTATGATGAAAGCGAGCAGGAACCCACAATCCTGCCCGCCGCCTTCCCCAACCTTCTGGTCAATGGCGCATCGGGCATCGCGGTGGGCATGGCGACCAACATCCCGCCTCACAACCCCACCGAGATCATTGACGCGACCCTTGCGCTGATCGCGCGTCCCGACATGACGCTGGACGACCTTCTGGAATACGTGCCGGGTCCGGACTTCCCCACCGGGGGCACCATCCTTGGCCGTGCCGGCATCCGCAGCGCGTTCGAGACGGGTCGCGGGTCGGTCATCATCCGCGCCAAGGCCGAGATCGAGGAAATCCGCAAGGATCGCCGCGCCATCATCGTGACCGAAATCCCCTATCAGGTGAACAAGTCCACGCTGCAGGAACGCATTGCCGACCTGGTGCGCACCAAGCAGGTCGAGGGCATTTCCGACATCCGTGACGAAAGCGACCGTTCGGGCATGCGCATCGTCATCGAAATCAAGCGCGAGGCGACGCCGGAAGTGGTGCTGAACCAGCTCTACCGCTTCACGCAGCTCCAGACCTCGTTTGGCGTGAACATGCTGGCCCTTGATGGCGGGCAGCCGCGCCTTATGGGCCTGAAAGACGTGCTGGAAGCGTTCATCCGCTTCCGTGAGGACGTGATCCTGCGCCGCGCGCGCTTTGACCTGAACAAGGCGCGTGACCGTGGTCATCTGCTGGTCGGCCTTGTCATCGCGGTGGCCAATATCGACGCGGTGATCGCGCTGATCCGCGCGGCCCCCGACACGGCATCCGCCCGGGCGGCCCTGATGGCGCGTGCATGGGACGCGGCCGACGTGGCGCCGCTGCTGGAACTGATCCATGACGAGGGCAATGTCATCATCGATGGCAAGGTCCACCTGACGGAAGCACAGGCGCGCGGCATTCTGGAACTGCGCCTGCAGCGCCTGACCGGGCTGGAACGTGACAAGATCCAGAGCGAACTGTCCGAAGTGGCTGTCAGGATCAACGACCTGCTGGACATCATCGCCAGCCGCCCGCGCCGCATGGAAGTCATGCGCACCGAGCTGGCCACCATCCGCGCCGAACTGGCCACGCCGCGTGCGACCGACATTGCCGATTACGCCGGTGACCAGACCGATGAAAGCCTGATCGAGCCGGGACAGATGGTCGTCACCATCACGCGCGAAGGCTTCATCAAGCGCACGCCGCTGGATGTGTTCCGCGCGCAGAACCGCGGCGGGCGTGGCCGGACGGCCGCGGGACGGCGTGGTGACGACATCATCGTGCGCTCGTTCAACGCGCATACGCACCAGTGGGTACTGTTCTTCTCCTCTGGCGGCAAGGCGTATCGGGAAAAGGTCTGGCGCCTGCCCGAAGCCAGCCCCACCGCCAAGGGCCGCGCACTGGTCAACCTGCTGCCCGACCTGGGCAGTGACACGATCACCGCCGTCCTGCCCCTGCCGCAGGATGAGGAGTTGTGGGAAAACCTGCACCTTGTCTTTGCAACCGCATCGGGCAGCGTGCGGCGTAACCGGCTGAGCGATTTCCGCAACATCCGCTCGTCGGGCCTGATCGCCATGAAGCTGGATGAAGATGACCGCCTGATCGGAGTCGCCACCTGCCGCGAAGGTCAGGACGTGTTCCTTGGCACCCGCAACGCGCGCTGCATCCGATTCCAGATCACCGATGACACGCTGCGTGTGTTCGCCGGTCGTGGCAGCTCGGGCGTACGTGGCATAAGGCTGGCCGAAGGCGACAGCGTAAACAGCCTGTGCGTGCTCAACCACGTCGAGGCCACGGTAGAGGAACGCGCCGCCTACCTGCGCATGGCCAATGCCCGCCGCCGGGCCGAGGCCGCCATGGAAGGCGATGAAGCGGAAGACACCGTGGTTTCGGATGAAGGCGAAGCCACGGGCGACCTGCCCCTGTCCCCCGAACGCTTTGCCGAACTGGAAGCGGCGGAGGAAGTGCTGCTGATCGTCAGCAACGCGGGCTATGGCCGCCGGTCCTCGGCCTATGATTACCGCGTCAGCGGACGTGGCGGGCAGGGCATCAACAACATGACCTTCTCCGCCAACAAGCGCGGCAACGCAGTGGTTGCAACGCTGCCGGTTCTGGCGGGCACGGACATCATGCTGGTGACTGATGCGGGCCGCCTGATCCGCCTGCCCATCAACCAGGTGCGTATCATGTCGCGCCAGGCCAGTGGCGTAACCCTGTTCCGCCTGAACGACACGGAAGAAGTCACCAGCGTCTTCCCGGTCATGGATGACGGGGAAGACGGTGAGGAAGGCGAGGTAACCGATGCCCCCACCCGCGATGCAGGGCAGGATGACTGAGGCCACCACCATCCGGACGGGATTCTACCCCGGCACGTTCGATCCCGTGACCAGCGGGCACATGGATATCATCGAACGTGCGGCCGGGCTGGTTGACCGGCTGGTGATCGGGGTTGCGGAAAACCGGGACAAGCACCCCCTCCTCCCGCTGGAGGAACGGCTTTTGTGCCTGCGCACCGATATCGAACCGCTGAATGCCGGGCGCGCCATCCCCGTTACCGTGGTCGGTTTTACCGGGCTGGTGGTGCATGCGGCGCGTACGCATGGGGCGCATGCAATCATTCGCGGGCTGCGGGCGGTTGCGGATTTCGAATATGAGAACCAGATGTTTGGTATGAACCAGCATATGGCACCGGACATTGACGCGCTGTTCCTGATGGCGCGGGAGGGGCACCAGTACATCTCCTCCCGGCTGGTCAAGGAAATCGCCCGGCTGGATGGGGACATTTCCGGTTTTGTCCCACCCTTTACCCGCAGGCACATTCTCAGCCGCCTGCGTGGCTGATGGAGCGGGGCCGCGCGTATGGTCCCGGTCCTCCCACCCTTCACTTTACGAAACGGATCACGATGTCTGCTACAGAAAACAAGTCCGACCTGATCAACATGGATCTCAAGACAGGACGGGTGGTGATCCGCCTGCGTCCCGACATTGCCCCGCTGGCGGCCGAGCGTATCCGCACGCTGGCAGCGGAAGGGTTTTATGACAACACCCCCTTCCACCGCGTGATCCACGGCTTCATGGCGCAGGGCGGCGACCCGACGGGCACCGGCACATCGGGCAGCAAGCTGCCGGATCTGAAAGCCGAGTTCACCAACAAGGCCAAGTTCGAACGCGGCACGGTCGGCATGGCCCGCACCATGAACCCCGACAGCGCGAACAGCCAGTTCTTCATCATGTTCGAACCCTCCCCGCACCTTGATGGCCAGTACACCATCGTGGGTCAGGTGATCGAAGGCATGGACCATATTGACAAGGTCAAGCGTGGTGCAGGCCAGAGCGGCATGGTTCAGGACCCCGACCGCATCATCAAGATGCGCCCGGCTGACGCCGAAGCCTGATTTGACGGACACGGCCGGACAGCGCGCCCCATGCGACGCGACTGCCCGGCCAGTGGGCTGTAGCCGGTGGCCTGACGCCCATGGCGCGCGCCACCGGCGCCACAGCCTGTTTTTGCTGGCCTTATGCGGCCACGCACAGGTTGACACCCCCGCCGGGGATGTTTAGAGACCTGCGCAAGGCGTTACGCCACGGGTTTTACCGTTGCGGACCCCTTCATACAGGTGATGTGAGCCGGTAGCTCAGTCGGTAGAGCATTCGACTTTTAATCGAATGGTCGTGGGTTCGAATCCCACCCGGCTCACCATTCCCTGTCTTCCTTTTTTACATGCAATGCCGCCTGTCCCTTCAGGCCCCGCGCCATTTCCGGACGTTGGAACCTGTTGTCGGGCACGTTCGCGCACCGTGGTGCGAACCTGTGGTTTCATGGTCCAATTTACTGAAATACAATACTTTATGCGCCATCCACCGGTCTGGCGCATGGGACATCATGGCCTGTATCCGGACCATCGGGGCGGGACACGCGGGATGTTTTTGCGTGCCCATAGATATATGGATGTTCGATCCAATAATTAAGTTATCTATTTGTGATTATTTTTATAATTTTATGTCTTGAACTTCCTATATTTTTTCAAATAAATGACCATTCGCCATGCGGTCACAGGATATTCGCACATTCCGACCGCTTTTAAACCCGCTGTCGTTGCCGGTGCAATGGATGGCGAACCTGCCTACCCCGCTTGCGGGCAGGCCTATCAATGTCTGTGAGATACCATGAGCCTGCATCCCGTCCTGACCGCCGTGACCGAACGGGTCATTTCCCGTTCGGCCCGTACCCGTCGCGCGTATCTGGACCTGATCGCGCGTGAGCGTGAAAACGGTATCAGCCGCCCCCGTCTGGCCTGTGGCAACCTTGCGCACGCCATCGCGGCGTCCGGTGATGACAAGACGGGACTGCGGTCGGCACGCGGCATGAATATCGGGATCATTACGTCGTATAACGACATGCTGTCCGCCCATCAGCCCTATGGCCGTTATCCCGACCAGATCAAGCTGTTCGCGCGCGAAGTGGGTGGCACGGCACAGGTGGCAGGGGCGACCCCCGCCATGTGCGACGGCGTGACGCAGGGGCAACCGGGGATGGAAATTTCCCTGTTCAGCCGTGACGTGATCGCCATGTCCACGGCAGTGGGGCTGAGCCACGGCATGTACGAGGGAGTCACGATGCTGGGCATCTGTGACAAGATTGTGCCCGGCCTGCTGATCGGCGCGCTGCGCTTTGGCCACCTGCCCACCATCCTGATCCCCTCCGGCCCGATGCCATCGGGCCTGCCCAACAGCGAAAAGCAGCGCATCCGCCAGCTTTATGCCGAAGGCAAGGTAGACAAGGAACGCCTGATGGATGCGGAATCCGATTCCTACCATGCAGCGGGCACCTGCACGTTCTACGGCACGGCCAACACCAACCAGATGCTGATGGAAGTCATGGGTCTGCACCTGCCCGGTTCATCCTTCGTGCCGCCCAACACGAAGCTACGGCAGGAACTGACGCGGGCGGCCGTCCACCGGCTGAGCGAAATCGGCACACGTGGCGAGGACTATCGCCCGCTGGGCCTGTGCGTGGATGAACGCGCCATCGTCAATGCCGCCGTTGGCCTGCTGGCCACGGGCGGGTCCACCAACCTTGCCATTCACCTGCCCGCCATAGCGCGGGCTGCTGGTATCGTGATCGACTGGGGCGACCTTGACCATCTGTCCTCCGTCGTGCCGCAGCTGACCCGCGTCTATCCCAACGGGTCGGCGGACGTGAACGCCTTCCACGCGGTAGGCGGCATGCCCAGCCTGATTGGCTCGCTGCTGGACGCGGGGCTGCTGCATCCCGACATCATGACCGTAGCCCGTGGCGGCTTTGCCGAATACCGCAAGAAGCCCTGCATGAAGGACGACACGCTGGCATGGGAAGAAGCCGGTCCTTCCACCGATGACACCATCCTGCGCGCGCCCGCCAACCCGTTTCGTGCCGATGGCGGCATGAAGGTAATGGAAGGCAATCTGGGACGCGGCATTTACAAGACCAGTTCCGTCGCCCCCGAACGCTGGACGATCGAGGCCCCGGCCGCCGTATTCGACCATCAGGAAGACGTGCTGAAAGCCTTCAGGGACGGAAAGCTGGACCGGGATGTGGTTGTCGTCGTGCGCTTTCAGGGACCGGCCGCCAACGGCATGCCCGAACTGCACAAGCTGACGCCGACGCTGGCGGTGCTGCAGGACCGGGGACACAAGGTGGCGCTGGTGACCGACGGCCGCATGTCGGGTGCCAGCGGCAAGGTGCCCGCCGCCATTCATATCGGCCCCGAAGCCTATGTCGGCGGTCCGCTGTCGCTGCTGCGCGATGGGGATATGGTGCGTGTATGTGCGCAAACGGGCCAGATTGATGTGCTGGTGTCGGCCACGGAACTGGCAAACCGCACGCCATCGCGCCCGCCCGCACCGCAGTTCGGCACGGGGCGCGAGCTGTTCGCGCTCATGCGCGCAAATGTGGACATGCCCGAACAGGGAGCATCGGCCATCCTTGCCTCCATGGACCACATGGCGGCACAAGAAGACGCCTGAATCCGGCGCATGCGCCGCGAACCGTTGTGAAAAAGGGAGGCCGACATGGCCCGCATTGAAGACATCATGACCCTTGCCCCGGTTATCCCGGTGCTGGTCATCCACGATCCCGCCCATGCCCGCCCGGTGGCCGAAGCCCTGGTGGCCGGTGGCCTGCGCGCGCTGGAAGTCACCCTGCGCACCGAATGCGCGCTGGAAGTCATTGCCGAAATGGCGAAGGTGGAAGGTGCCGTCGTGGGCGCTGGCACCGTGCTGAATGGCGATGACCTGAAAAGTTCGGTTGACGCGGGTGCCCGCTTTATCGTCAGCCCCGGCCTGACCGCCAATGTCGCCCATGCCGCAAACGCGTGCGACGTCCCGCTGCTGCCCGGCACGGCCAATGCCAGCGACATCATGCGCGGGCTGGATCTGGGACTGACGCATTTCAAATTCTTCCCCGCCGTCGCGGCAGGTGGCATTCCGGCGCTGAAGGCCCTGTCCGCCCCGTTCGGTCAGGCGCGTTTCTGCCCCACTGGCGGCATCAAGGCTGATACCGCAGCCGAATGGCTGGGCCTGCCATCTGTCCTGTGCGTGGGTGGATCGTGGCTGGTGCCCACGGGCACGCCTGATGTCGCGGCGATTACGGCACGCGCGAAGCAGGCCGCCGCACTCAAGGTCTGATACCCCATAACAAATTGATAAAAACAAAAGTTCCGGGTGCCGCCTTTTCCCAAAAAGGCGGCATTCTTTCCGAATCTTTTTTCGAAAAGCTTCGCCAAAAACTTTCTTTCTATTTACATGCCCGACGGTCGGTCGTGTCGGCTTTCCCTTCCGCCTTTCCCTAACAGAGTGCAATACCACCACGATGGTCAGGTAAAGGAACAGGCCAGTTATGGAGCATAACCCAGGCGGAACGGACCATCGCCTGCAACGCCCCCTGCAACCCACACTTCAGCGACCATTCATTCACCGGCAGGCTACATGAAGAATACATGTGGGATGAAAGGGAATACGGGCAACTGAAGCAGGCCATCACCTGCCTGTCCCGGCATAAATGCACGGCCCCCGTCATACGCGCGCAGGCATTTGATATTTTCAGTTACCTCATGTCCAGCGCGTTGAGGAGCCACTGCAATCCCGATGACCTGTTCAGGATCACCAACATGGATACCGAACAGTTCCGGACACGACGCAACGAGCTGCAGACCCTGTTCGACAATTTCCGGGGAAACAGACAGTTCCGTCAGCCCTGAGACCACCCCACCTTACCACACCCGCCGGAAGGTCAGGTTGTAACGGCACGGACCCGTCACCGGGTGCTGGCCCGCCCGCAACGCGGCGATACCATGGAACACCAGCCGTGACAGGCCGCCCCACACCACGACATCCCCATGCAGCAGGGGAATGCGCCGGACCGGGTCCGTCCGCTGCAACCCGCCCCACTGGAACATGGCAGGCAGACCGAAGGAGACGGACACAACCGGCGCATCCGTCCGTTCATCATCATCCTGATGCAGCCCCATGCGCGCACCCGGGCGATATCCGTTGATCAGGCAGGTATCAGGCGCGAAACCATCATACCCTGCCAGCCGCGCGGCGTCGGTGGCCCATGCCCGCCATGCAGTCGGCAGGGCGGGCCAGGACTGACCCGTCATGGGATCATGAGTTTCATAACGGTGGCCACGCGCATCACTACACCAGCCAGCAGCCCCGCAGCAGGTCATGGCGACCGACATCATGCCGCCGCCCGCTGTCGTCATGCGTCGGAAAGGGGAAAGCCGTGCAATCCGCTTTATGCCCGCCAGCATATCCGTCGCCTGCATGGCCGCATGGCCACGCAGCACAGCGGCCCCCGTATCAAGCACCTCATGCTTCGGAACAGGAGAAAGCGGCAGGTCGAGCATGAATTCCCGCTGTGTCATGCCCTGCTCCCCCTCTGCCCTGCTACGGTTCAAAAACAAACCACTGATAAAAAAAGTTTCAGGAAATACCACTGAAAGAAAAAGGGGCACCCATGATGGATGCCCCTTCCCTATCGCGCCATGGGCGTCGGTCAAAAGCTGTTATCGTCGCCCGCGTCGAAACCGCCCCCATCAAATCCGCTGCCATCATCACCGCCACCGGCGTCAAAGCCGGGATCGGCGCTGGTGCCACCACCGGCGAACGGGTCGGCACCGCCGGTGCCAGCCGTGCTGTCACCGTAGTAGTTGTTGATCGTCTCACTACCTGGCTGCGGCATGCCACTGGCGAATCCGCCCGCGTCATGATGACCACTGAACAGGCCCGTCAGCGCGTTGCCCATCATCATGCCACCGGCGACGCCCGCCGCCGTGGTCAGGGCCGAACCAAGGAAGCCCGAACCACGCGCGGGGAACATGCCCGGCTGCATACCCGGCGGATAGACCGGCTGCGGCGGCGGAGCGGAGGGTGCTGCACCTCCCCACCCCGGCGGGGGGGCGGCCTGCTGCGCGCGCTGCCCGCCACCGAACATGCCGCTGAGGAACCCGCCGCCCGATGATGGCTGGGACTGGGCCTGCTGCTGAAGCTGCTGGATCTGCTGCTGCGCCTGCTGCACCTGCCACTGAAGCTGGCGGATCTGGTTCTGCGCCTCCGCCAGGGCGGCTTCCTGCACCACGGCAGTCTGGGTGATGCGGTAGCGGGCTTCAGGATATTTCTGGAACATCTCCCCGATATACTGGTCGGCCTGCGGGTCGATTGGCGGAAGGGCGTTTGCCGTCTGGGGCACGCTGCCGGGGGCATTGCCCCCGACGCGGGCAAAAAACTGTGTGATCAGCTGGCGTTCCTGGTCATTCATCCTGTCTGTCCTGCCTTGGGCTGGGAATACCGTTTCCCTGCCGATGTGGGTCGTGCGCGTGCAATAAGCAAGGGCGGATCCTGCCATACAGGGTCGATCCGGGCTCAGGGCACGCCCTACCTTCCGGTCGGGGCCGCATAACGGTATGCTGTCCGGCGATTTTGCGCCAGATGGTGCATACCTGTCCCCGTTTTGCGGAGCATCTTGTTCATGGACCCGGCCCCTGTGCCCCGATCACCCTCATCTTCCCGCCCGCTGTCGTTTCAGGGGCTGATCCTGAAACTGCACCAGTTCTGGTCCGATCAGGGCTGCGCCATTCTCCAGCCCTACGACACCGAAGTGGGCGCGGGCACCCTGTCGCCGCACACCACGCTGCGCGCGCTTGGCCCGAAACCGTGGAAGGCGGCCTATGTCCAGCCCTGCCGCCGCCCGTCCGATGGCCGCTATGGCGAAAACCCGAATCGGCTGCAGCACTATTACCAGTATCAGGTACTGCTCAAGCCTACGCCGGAAGACAGCCAGAAGCTGCTGCTGGACAGCTATCGCGCCATCGGCATCGACCCGCTGGAACACGATATCCGCTTTGTCGAGGATGACTGGGAAAACCCCACCATCGGCGCATGGGGACTGGGCTGGGAAGTCTGGTGCGACGGGATGGAGGTGACGCAGTTCACCTATTTCCAGCAGGTTGGCGGCATTCCCACCGTCATGCCTTCGACCGAACTGACCTACGGGCTGGAACGGCTGGCGATGTACGTGCAGGGAATCGAGAATGTCTATGACCTCGATTTCAACGGGCAGGGTCTGAAATACGGCGATGTGTTCCTGCGCGCGGAACAGGATTATTCCCGCCACAACTTCGAGGCGGCGGATGTGGAGATGCTGCACCGTCACTTCATCGACGCCGAGCGCGAATCCAATGCCCTGGCCGAAGCGGGGCTGGCCCAGCCCGCCTATGACCAGTGCCTGAAGGCCAGTCACCTGTTCAACCTGCTCGATGCACGCGGCGTGATCAGCGTCAGCGAACGGGCATCCTATATCGGCCGCGTACGCGCGCTGGCCAAACGCTGCTGCGAAGCGTGGCTGGCGGGCGAGGAATAAGAGATCATGCCCGAACTTCTTATCGAACTCTTTTCCGAGGAAATCCCCGCCCGCATGCAGGCGCGCGCGGCAGCCGACCTCGAACGCCTGGTGTGTGAGGCGCTCAGTCCCCTCAACCCGCGCAATACTACGGCATTTGCCGGCCCGCGCCGTATCGCACTGTCGCTGACGGTGGATGCAACGGTGCCCGGCGGCACGGTGAATGAACGCGGCCCGCGTGAAAGTGCCCCGGAAAAGGCACTGGCAGGCTTCATGCGCAAGCATGGGGTGGACCGTGACGCGCTGGTGGCGGAAAATGGCTTCTGGGTACTGCATCGTGAGATCGCTCCCATCCCGGCGGTCCAGCAGGTGGCCAACGTCCTGCCCGGCCTGCTGCGCCGTTTCCCGTGGCCCAAATCCATGCGCTGGGGTGTTGGCAGCGCCTTTACATGGGTGCGCCCGCTACGCCGGATCGTATGCATCCTTGATGGTGCGGTCGTGGACTTCGCGCTGGCGGAAGGCGAGGATAACGGCCATGGCCTGAAGGCTGGCAACCTGACCGAAGGCCACCGTTTCACCGCGCCCGGCGCGTTTGCCGTCAGCAGCACGAAAGAATGGCTGGATGGCCTGCGCGCCCATCAGGTCGAGCCCGACGCCGCCGCACGGCGCACCATCATTGCCGAAGGTGTGGCACGCCTTGCGGCCGAGGAAGGGCTGAGCGTCGTGACCGATCCCGGCCTGATTGACGAAGTCGCGGGCCTGACCGAATGGCCGGTGCCATTTCTGGGCCAGATCGACGACGAATTCATGACCCTGCCACCCGAAGTAATGCAGGTTTCCATGCGCGTGAACCAGCGCTACTTCGCGCTGCGCAATACCGATGGCTCTGCGGCGCCCCGTTTTGCCTTCGTCGCCAACCTGCTGCCCCGTGATGGCGGTGCGCTGACCATCGCGGGCAATGAACGCGTGCTGCGCGCGCGTTTTGCCGATGCACGGCATTTCTGGGATCTTGACCGCGCCCACACGCTGGAAAGTCGCGTGCCCGCGCTGGACAGGATCGTGTTCCATGCATCGCTTGGCAGTCAGGGTGCGCGCGTGCAGCGCATTGTTCGCCTTGCCGGGCTACTGGCCCCGCTGACAGGTGCCGACACGGCACAGGCCGAACGCGCGGCACTGCTGTGCAAAGCGGACCTGACCACCGGCATGGTAGGGGAATTCCCGGAACTGCAGGGTATCATGGGGGGCTATTACGCCCGTCATGATGGGGAAGCGGATGCGGTAGCCGATGCCATTGGCGCGCATTACATGCCCCGTGGCCCGCAGGACGACGTGCCCCATGCCCCGGTTTCGGTCACGGTCGCTCTGGCGGACAAGATCGACATGCTGGCCGCCTTCTTTGCCGTGGGTGAAAAGCCGGGTGGGTCGGGCGACCCTTACGCCCTGCGTCGCGCGGCGCTGGGGGTAATCCGCATCATCCGTGAAAACGGGCTGCGGCTGGATCTGGCCAAGGTATTCTGGGAAGCGGCACAGGGCCTGCCCGAAGCCCTGCGCCTTGCACCCGATCTGGACGTTCTGCCAGAATTCGTGGCTGACCGCCTGCGCGTGCAGCTGCGTGGCGAAGGCGCGCGGCATGACATCCTTGCTGCCGTATCGGCTGGCAACACGGATACGGACATCGTGCGCCTGCTGGCGCGTGCAAAAGCCATTGCCGACATGCTGGAGACCGAGGACGGGCGCAACATGCTGGCGGCGACCAAGCGCGCGGCCAATATCCTGCGCATCGAGGACCGCAAGGACGGCCCGCATGAGGGCACGCCCAACCCGGCGCTGTACACCCAGACCGAGGAAAAGGCGCTGGCCGAGCAGTTGCAGAAAACCATACCGGCCGTCGAGCAGGCCATCGCACAGGAACGCTACGAAGATGCGATGCGTGACGTGGCGGCCCTGCGCCCGGCCCTTGACCAGTTCTTTGACAAGGTCACTGTGAACGACACCGATCCCGCCGTGCGCGCCAACCGCCTGCGCCTGCTATCGGAACTGTGCCGCATGACGGTGCTGATCGCCGATTTCAGCCAGATTGAAGGCTGATACCAACTGATAAAAATAAAGTAGTAAAAGTTTTTGGGTGCCGCCTTTTTTCAAAAAGGCGGCATTCTTTTTAAGCTTTTTGCAAAAAGCTTAACCAAAAACTTCTTTCCTTACGCCAGATACACCAGCCGCGCGGGTCGCGTGCCATGCAGCACGACCACCGCATTCTGCCGGAACAGACGCGCAAGCCGCAGCCCGCGCGCCAGCGGCACCCGCACCGCGTAAAGCGGTTCGGACCATCGACCTGACCGCCCTTCGCCCAATGCATGGGGCACGCCACGCAGATGGCGGGCCAGTTCGCGCATCATCCGCCGGTTCCAGCCATCCGCACGCAGTCGCCCACCGGGATTACATGCGCTCAGCAGCACGATGTCACCTTTCGGTGCCCTGCCCCGCCAGCGGGGCGGCTGGTCAATACGGATAACCGGCAGGCCATGCGCATGGTACGTACTCAGCCGATAGGCACGGTGAACAGCGGCCGTAGGCGGGACAATGCCCGTCATCAGTCCCTGTTCTCCACCGTTTCGCCAAATGTATCGTTGCGATGCACCCATGCGGACATGAGCAGCCCGAAACCGAACATGACCATCAGCATGGCCGAACCGCCATAGGAAATCAGCGGCAGCGGCACGCCCCCCACGGGGATCGCACCCATCACCATGGACAGGTTGACCGCGCAGTACAAGAAGAAATTGACTGAAATGCCCAGCCCCAGCAGTCGCCCGAACTGGTTGCGGCTGCGCATGGCGATCAGCATGCCGCCAAAAACCAGCAGCAGCAGCATGCCGATAACGGTAATGCCACCGACATAACCCCATTCCTCGGCAATCATGGTGAAGATGAAGTCGGTCTGCTTTTCAGGCAGGAAATTCAGCTGCCCCTGCGTGCCATGCAGGTAGCCCTGCCCCCACATGCCTCCCGACCCCAGCGCGATCTTGGACTGGATGATGTTGTAGCCCGCCCCCAGCGGGTCACTTTCGGGATGCAGGAAGGTCGTGACACGCGCCTTCTGGTAATCATGCAGGTGGCCATAGGCAATCTTGGCCAGAAACGGCATGGGCAGGATAAGCAGCGCGATCTGCCACAGCCGCATACCTGCGGCAAAGAACATGCTGGCCCCCACCGTGCCAATGATGACGGCGGTGCCAAGGTTTGGCTCCTTGAGCACAAGGGCGACCGGCACAAGCACCATAAGGGCGGGCGGCAGCAGAAACAGCGGATTGCCCATGCGGCGGTAACTGATCTTGTGAAACCATGCCGCCAGCATGAGGACGAGGGCGATCTTGGCCAGTTCCGATGGCTGCACCTGCAGCCCCCCCAGCATGAGCCACCGCTCCGCCCCCTTGCCTACATGCCCCATGCGCAGCACGGCAACGAGCAGGATGAGCGAGAAGATATAAAGCGGCCACGCCATGCGTACCAGTATGCCGGGACTCATCAATGAAATGCCCAGCATCATGACCACGCCAAAGCAGAAGCGGATGGATTGCGGCCCCGCGAACGGACGCGACGTGCCACCGCCCGCGGAATACAGCGCCCCATACCCCACAACCGCCAGTGCGCAGATCAGCAGCACATACAGCCAGTTGACCTGCCACAGCTTGGTCAGGATCTGGAAATTGGGTTCGGCGCGCAGCAGGCGCTTCTGGAATTTCATTCCATTCTCCACAACAGGCACGGCAATGGCATGGCCCCAAGCGGGGTTACCGGCGGGTGGGTCAGTCCACCTCGGCCTGCGCCACTTCCTGCCCCGGCGGTTCACGGTGGTTGACCGGATCACGACGCAGGGTATCGGTCATGATATCACGCGCAAGGGGGGCGGCGACATCTGCACCCGCATTGCCATGCTCGATCACCACCGCCGTGGCGTAGCGCGGTGCGTCATACGGGGCATAGCAGATGAACAGCGCATGCGGGCGATATTCCCATGGCAGGTTGGCGGAATTGAAGTGCCCGCTTTCGCGCATCGCGCGCGAGACGCGACGCACCTGCGCCGACCCGGTCTTGCCCGCCATCTGTACGCCCGGAATGTCCAGCCGGGCCTTGGGGGCCGTGCCGCCTTCCTCATTCACCACGGCGAACATGCCCGCACGGATGTCCTGAAAGAAGTGGTCAGGCATGTCCATGCCCGACGCATGGCCAAGATCGGTCAGCGCCGCCGTGCGCCCCGCGATGGAACGGATCAGGTGCGGCTGCACTTCACGCCCAGTGGCGATGCGTGAGGCATAGGTCGCCAGTTGCAGCGGCGTGACCTGCACGAATCCCTGCCCGATGCCACTGACAATGGTATCACCGCCATTCCAGTGGTGCCCGTGCCTGCGCCGCCACGTCGGCGTTGGGATCAGGCCCTGGCGCACATGGGGCAGTTCGATTTCGGGCAGCTTCGCCCCCAGCCCGAACAGTTCGGACGTGGCCGCGATCGCGTCCATGCCGGTGCGGCGCGCGACTTCGTAAAAGAAGACGTCACAGGAATACTTGAGGCCCTGCCGCAGGTTGATCGACCCATGCCCATAGCGTGACCAGCAGTGGAAGCGCGTGCCGCCCACATCAATGTAGCCGGGGCAGGAAATCCGGTCGGATGGCGACAGCGTGCCCGCGCGCAGCGCCGCCATGGCCACGGCGGGCTTGAAGGTGGAACCGGGCGGGTACAGCCCCGATACCGCCTTGTTGATCAGCGGGGTCTGGCTGTTGTTGGTCCATTCGATCCACTGGGCCTGGCTTACGCCACTATCGAACAGCGAGGGGTCGAAGGACGGGTTGCTGACCATGGCCAGCACTTCGCCATTGCGGCAGTCCATCACCACCGCACTGGCTGACTGGTCGGCAATGCGGCCAAGCACCTGCTGCTGCAGGCCGCTGTCGATGGTCAGGGCGATCTCGTCACCTGCCAGTCCCTCGTCACGGTCCAGTTCGGCCATGACTCGGCCAACGGCGTTGACCTCCATCTCGACCGAGCCAACCTGCCCGCGCAGGTTGCCGTCCTGTGTCTGTTCGATCCCCGAACGGCCGACACGCATACCCGGCAGCGCCAGTTCGGCATTATGCACCACGTCCTTTTCCGCGGGCGGGGCAACATAACCCACCACATGCGCCAGCAGCGGGCCAAAGGGATAGACGCGCGTCGTGCCCACATCGATCAGCACGCCGGGCAGCGAGGGCATGTTCAGTTCCAGCCGCGCCATGTCATCCCATGACAGGAAATCACGCAGCATGATCGGGATGAACCGCCGCTTGTGCCGCAGTTCATGCTCGATACGCGTAAGGTCACGCGGTTCCAGCGGCACAAGCTGGCCAAAACGTTCCAGCGTCCCGGCAATGTCGGTGGTTTCTTCCGCCAGCAGAAGCGCGCGCCAGTTGATGCGGTTGGACGCGACCGAAATGCCGAAACGGTCCGTGATCCGCCCGCGTGGCGGCGCGAAGAAGCGTTTGCTCAGACGGTTGTTTTCCGCAAGCTTCGCATAATGGCTGCCGTTGAGAACCTGAAGCCCGTACAGGCGTTCCCCCAATGCCCCCAGCACCGCGCCCTGTGCCGCCATAAGCACAAGCGCACGACGGGTGAATACGCCACGGGAAGGGTTCTTGCCTTCCTCGGGACGGGACATGAGCCGGTTGCCGGATTTCTTCTTACGAAACTTCATTCATTTATCCGGCGCGAAGGCACGATCGCATCCGCTTCAGGAAGGGTCCGCGTTGTTGACGACAAAACGGTAGGTCCAGACAAACCCCGTATACAGGACAGGAAAACTGCCGAAGGCCAGGACTGTCTCGAAAACAAAGGGGAGAAACTCCACAATATGCAATGCCAGTGCGGAACACATTACCCATTGTAGCGCCGTAACGCCCACCATCACCACGCCAAACACAAACCAGAGTACAAAAAAATTGACCCGTGCCAGTGTGTAACGTCCCGACAGCGCGATCCCATGCACGATCAGCATCGTAAGCAGCATGACCCCCGCAGGTCCGAAGCTGAGGATATCCACCCATATGCCCAGCATGAACACGGCGATAGAGGGCATGAGCACCGGCACGAAAACCGACCACAGGAAAATCGCCGCCATGATGATGGCGGGCATCAGCTCCACCTGTCCCGGCAGGTTAAGCGGTGCGGACAGCACCAGCGCCACGAAAAACACGAACAGGCACGGCACGCTGCTGCGCATGCCATGATCGATGCGGTAACCCAGCCCTGAACGCGGGTGGATACCGGGCCGGATGGGGGGCGGCGTGAAGTTTTTCATCCATGCAGCCCCTGATCGGGACGGGACTGGAACTGTGATGGCAGGGACATGGTCCGCCCGACATTGGGCAGTGGCACGCGGCCCGGGGCATCGGGCGGGGACACGGTATCCTCATAATCGAATATGCGCAGGATATCGATATGATCCAGCGCCGCCGCCGGTACCACCACCGGCTGCCCCGGCCGCACGTAATGCACATGCCCCACCGGCAGGCCCGCCGGCAGGCTTTCGATTTCCCCGTTGGTCACGACACGTTCCCCTTCGATCGGGACGTTATCCTGCGGATAGAAGATGATGCGCGGCAGGGCGGTATTGTCCCCCGCCATGATCGCCGCCGCATGGCTGGATTCCAGCGTGACCGGCAGGCGACTGGACGAATCGGTAATCAGCAGCACGCGGACCGAACGCTTGCCGACTTCGGTCACCCGGCCCACCAGCCCCGATCCATCCAGCGCGATCCCCCCCTTGCGGACCGCCGTGTCGGGATTGATCGCCAGCAGGACAGCGCGGGCGTACAGCCCACTGGTGTCACGTACCACACGCCCGGTGACAAAGGCGGGCGCGTTATCGGGAATCCAGTGCAGGTTTGATTTCAGCGCGGCATTTTCATCCGCCAGCGCTGCCGCCACGTCATACCAGTGGCGCAGCGACACGTTTTCGGCGCGCAGGCGGATATTCTCGGCCTCAAGGTTGCGGATATCCTGCAGATTGCCTGACAGCCAGCGCAGCTTCGCCTGCGGCCACGCCACCAGCCCGTAGGCCGGGGCCAGCAGGTCAGCGGTCTGCATGCGCAGTTTCTCAATCAGTGGACGGTCCGCCTTGCCCAGCAGGATCACGCCACAGGCCACAAGAATGAGCGCGGGCAGCACCAGCTTGCCAAGCGCCTGACGGAACTGGATGGAAACAGGCATCACCTTACCCTTCCACGCGCAACGGTTACGTCACGCCTGCCGGGCCGTCCAATACTGCCTGGTCGCCGGACCTGCATCGTCCTGCGTCTCCCCCATCCGCACGCTGCCCTCCCTACGCAGCAGGCAGCGCACCTGTCCCGTTCGTCAGTACATACTTGTCAGTACGTTGCGCAGGCGCTTCATTTCCTCAAGCGCGCGGCCGGTGCCCATCGCCACACAGGACAGCGCGTCCTCACCCACCGTAACCGGCAGGCCGGTTTCACGCCGCAGCACTTCATCCAGACGGTAAAGCAGCGCCCCGCCACCGGTCAGGACAATACCCTTGTCCACAATATCGGCTGCCAGTTCCGGGGGCGTATTTTCCAGCGCGGTGGTCACCGCATCCAGAATCTGGCTGACCGGCTCTGCCAGGCTGTCGGCAATCTGCGCCTGCGACACCACGACTTCACGCGGGACACCGTTGATCAGGTCACGTCCCTTGACCTCACGCCACGGACCCGGGTCATCCGGGTCATCCGGCGGCATGGCGGAGCCGAGGTGGATCTTGATCTGCTCGGCCGAGCTTTCACCGATCAGCAGGTTGTGGTTGCGGCGGATGTAGGAAATGATCGCCTCATCCATCTTGTCGCCACCCACCCGCACGGACCGGGCGTACACGATGCCACCAAGCGAGATCACGGCTACTTCCGTCGTGCCACCGCCGATATCGACGATCATGCTGCCCGAAGGCTCGGTCACCGGCAGGCCCGCACCTATGGCGGCGGCCATGGGTTCCTCGATCAGGAAAACCTTGCGCGCGCCAGCACTTTCAGCACTTTCCTGAATGGCGCGACGTTCCACCGCGGTCGAGCCTGATGGCACACAGACGATGATGAGCGGGCTGGCAAACATGCGGCGGTTATGCACCTTGCGGATGAAATGCTTGATCATTTCTTCCGCAACTTCAAAATCCGCAATCACGCCATCACGCAGGGGGCGGATGGCCGTGATGTTGCCGGGGGTACGGCCAACCATCTGCTTGGCTTCCTCACCGACCGCAAGAACCTGCTTCTTGCCCCGTACCTCTGCCAGCGCGACGACCGACGGTTCATTCAGGACGATACCACGTCCCTTGACGTAAACCAGCGTATTCGCCGTGCCGAGGTCGATCGCCATGTCAGCGGAAAGCAGACCCAGTACACGAGCAAACATCCAGAACTCCCGACATCAACACCAGACAGGACTGTCCCACATCCCGACCGGCAGTGCATGCCCTGATGACATGCCTTGCGTACTGTCGAAAACCGTCTGGATCAGCTTGAGGGATTACCGGCGCAGACAGGGAGGGGCAAGGGGCCAGACAATTTTAATTTGTTAAAATCTTCACACTTTTGGCGATTGTTACAAAATGCCCCGCTTTCGTCATGGCCAAACCATCTATGCCATACCATTTTGTAGCGACAGGCGGCTGGGGTGTCATCGTGCCACCCATGTCCGCAATACCGGAAAAGACATACATGAAAACGACATTTCCCCGCATGACCTTCCGCCCGACGGTACTCCTTGCCGCGGGGCTGTGCCTTGGTCTTGGCGCGTGCGAGGACACCCGTGACCCCGGCCAGCGCGCCATTGGCGGCGGCCTGCTGGGGGCTGGGGGCGGTGCACTGATTGGCGGCCTGGCCGGTGGCGGACGGGGGGCGGCCATTGGCGCACTTGCCGGTGGCGCAGGCGGGGCGGCGATCGGGGCGGCGACGACGCCGCCACGCCGCCCCCGTGCCGAAGCCCCGTCCACCATATGCCCTGACGGACGCGTACTGCCGCCGGGCTATTCACCCCAGTCCTGCCCGCAGCGCGCCGCCTACCCCGCACAGCAGGGTGGATATGGCTATGCCCAGCCCGGCTATCCCCAGCAAGGCGGGTATTACGGCCAGCAGCAGGGTGGCTATTATGGCCAGTCTGGCGGATACGGTCAGGAAGGCTACCCGCAGCAGGGCGTCTACCCGCAGGAAGGTGCCTATCCCGAAGGATACGGCGGGTACTGAACGCCCCCACCTGCCCCGACAGCAAAACACCCCGCCACGGACCATTCCGTGACGGGGTGTTTTTTCATCAATGCGGCGGGATTACCCGCGCCCGCGGAGATCAGGCATCCAGGGCCGCGGGTTCGGCACGGTCACGCTTGACCAGCAGCTTGTTCAGCGCATGGACATAGGCCCGCACGGCGGACACCAGCGTATCGGCATCCGCACCCTGACCATCCACCAGCTTGCCACCTTCTTCCAGCCGGACCGAGGTCCGGGCCTGCGCATCGCTGCCTTCGGTCACGGCACCAACGGAATAAAGCTGCAGCGTGGCGTCATGGGTGACGATGGCGCGGATGGCATTGAACGCGGCGTCAACCGGCCCCTGCCCTTCGGCACGACCTTCCTCACGCTTCCCGTCGACCTCCAGCACCAGATCGGCGGTGGCGGGGCGGCGGGAACCGGCGGTCACATCCAGCGAAACGAAGCGGATGCGGGCGTGATCGCGCACTTCATCATCAACCAGGGCCACCAGATCCTCGTCGTAGATGACCTTCTTGCGGTCAGCCAGATCCTTGAAGCGTGAGAACGCTTCGTTGAACTGCGCTTCTTCCAGGTTGTCGTAGCCCATCGCCTTCAGCTTGTCGCGGAAGGCAGCGCGCCCCGAATGCTTGCCCAGCACCAGCGATGACCGGGTCCAGCCCACGCTTTCAGGCGTCATGATTTCATAGGTGGCGGCGTTTTTCAGGATACCGTCCTGATGGATGCCACTTTCATGCGCGAACGCGTTGCGGCCCACGATGGCCTTGTTGGGCTGCACGTCAAAGCCGGTAATGGTGGCCAGCATGCGCGAGGTGCGCAGCAGGCGTTCGGTATGGATGCCGGTGGTGAACGGCAGCACGTCATGGCGCGTGCGCAGCACCATGATGATTTCCTCCAGCGCCGCATTGCCCGCGCGTTCGCCAATGCCGTTGATGGTGCATTCCACCTGCCGCGCGCCCGCCTTCAGCGCCGCGACCGTGTTGGCCACACCCAGCCCCAGATCATTGTGGTTGTGGGTGGAGAAAATGACGCCATCCGCACCCGGCACGCGGGCGCGCAGGTCGGCAAAGATGCGGGCCATGTCCTCGGGCGTGGAATAACCCACGGTATCGGGGATATTGATGGTGGTCGCACCCGCGCGGATGGCGGTTTCCACACAGCGGCACAGGAAATCGGGATCGGTCCGCGAACCGTCTTCCGCCGACCACTCCACGTCATCGGTAAACTGGCGGGCAGCCCGGTTACCGGCCTCGATCACCTCCAGAACCGTTTCGGGCTCCATGCGCAGCTTGTATTTCATGTGCAGCGGCGAGGTGGAGATGAAGTTGTGGATACGCCCGCGCTTCGCCGGCCTGATCGCCTCACCTGCACTGGCGATGTCGTTCTTGCCCCCGCTGCGCGCCAGTGCGCACACGACGGTGTTCTTCACCTTCTGCGCGATCTGGTGGACGCTGTCGAAATCTCCCCTGGACGCCACGGGAAAACCCGCCTCCATCACGTCCACGCCCAGTTCCTCCAGCGCTTCGGCCATGCGCAGCTTTTCCGCGAGGTTCATGGAAAAACCGGGCGACTGTTCCCCATCACGCAGGGTGGTGTCGAAAATGATGACGCGGTTGGGGTCGATACGGCCAAAGGAAGGATGGTCGATGCTCATGGTAATAACCTCGGACTTGGTCCTGTTGTGTGACGGGAGGCGGCACGGCTGTCACGTGCCCCTGTCATATTCGTGTTCGCAAACCGGCGTGAGACGGCCTGATCAATCCCCTGGGCGCGCCGGCACGCAGCCGGCCCTGATCGCTCAGGGGCGGATAAGTCGAAGACGAAGAAGCCCGGCACCGGCACATGCGCGCGTGGACAGGTGCGCATGTGCGCCCGTTCCAGCCCCAGCAATGTGCGCTATCGTTACCATGGCGCGCACAATACAGGCCCAAACCCTGATTGCAACCGTAAAAGCACGCCCGCACCATCACGCGGATGGACGGACGGACCGCCATGCGCCATTTCAGCCCGTGGCATGGGTCACCATGCTGTCGGTCGCGAAATAGCGGTCGATCGCCTGCACCATCGCCCCCGCCACCACCATGCGGTGGGCCGCCTGCCGCAGGGCTGCCTCGTCCATATGGTTGGACATGAACCCCATCTCCACCAGCACGGAAGGGATATCGGCCGATTTCAGCACCACGAACGAGGCATGCCGCGACGGGTGCTGCAACAGCCCGATGCGCGGACGGAAGGATGTGACGATACTGCTGGCCATGTGGGCGGCGCCGTGGCGCGTTTCCTCGGTCACGAGGCTGGCGAGGATTTCCTGCACTTCGGGCGAATCCGCGTGCACCTGCGGGCCGCCATAGCGGTCGGCGCTGTTTTCCGTCTGCGCCAGCATGGCGGTCTGCCGGTCCGACGCCTTTGACGACAGGGTATAGACACTGGCCCCGCGCACGGCGCGGTTGGTCAGGGCATCGGCATGCATGGATATGAACAGCGACGCCTTGTGGGTATGGGCGATGTCCACCCTGCCTTCCAGCGGGATGAAGCGGTCATCCGCGCGGGTCATCGCAACACGGTAGCGCCCGCTGGCTTCCAGCTGGCGCTGCAGTTCGCTGGCCGCTGCTTCCGCCACATGCTTTTCATATGTCCCGGAAACGCCGATCGCGCCGGGGTCCTTGCCGCCATGGCCGGGGTCCAGCATGACCAGTGGCTTCGGCGGGGCGGCCCGGCCGACAATGGCGGGAGCATGCAGCGGCGCATGCGCCACGTGGGCGGCATGATGTGTGGCCCCGGCATGGACCGGGACATGCGCCACAACCCGCGCCAGTGCCGTCGTGGGCGCAAGCCCCGCCAGCCCGCCCACCAGCATGCGCCGCGTCAGATCGGGCACGCCTGCACCATCGTGCCGTGACATTGACTGCAGGGCATCATTTCCATCCGGCCGGCCTTTGGGCATGCATCTTGTTCCGGTCAAAACAGTTACGGGTCTGTCCGCTTTCCTTATCACCGTACGGGCTGGCAGTCAGCGGGATAAACGCAAGGCCCCTTGCAGGAATGGATTCATTGCGCCATGCTGCCCAGCCGTGATGGACCACGCCAAGTCCGGCTGCCTTGCGGGCATGTCCGAAACGGCCCGATGCCAGCTGGCATGACTTTCTCCATCCGGCATGCATCATGCATGCGCGGCATACGCTTACCGGCCTTTCATACCGGCCACGCCACGGCGTGGGGGCAGATGCCACGCACGACCTGACGCTGCCGCGCCGGTGTTCCCCATCGACAGGAAACCGGATGGCATACCAGTCGATACGGAAGGTCCCGCCCCGGCAATCAGGCCGGGCCGCGCCCTCCCCAGCCATGACCGAGGATGGATTGAACACCACGCGGGTTTCCGCCGCACATGCGATGACACCATGCCCCGCCGCGGGCGGCACGAATACGCCGCATCCGCAGGGCAGACATGGCCTGTCCGCCCGCGCGCCGCGCGGTGGTGTTCCGTCCGGGTCCGGTCGCCTGTTTTTTTATGTTTCTGTCCGTTCCCCCTGCCTCCCCCTGCCGCCACGGATCGCGCGCGCAGCCCGGATGCCGGAACGTGACATACCGGAGTGCGCCTATTTATGAGCAAACGCATGCTGATCGACACGACCCACGCGGAAGAAACCCGCGTGGTCGTGATGGATGGTAACCACCTGGAAGATTACGATGTTGAAGCTGCATCCAAGAAGCAGCTCAAGGGCAACATCTATCTGGCCAAGGTTATCCGCGTGGAACCCAGCCTGCAGGCTGCGTTCGTGGATTACGGCGGCAACCGCCACGGGTTCCTCGCCTTTAGCGAAATCCACCCCGACTATTACCAGATACCCGTAGCCGACCGCGAAAAGCTGCTGGCGCTGCAGGAAGAGGAACGCCGCGCGGAAGAAGAACGCCGCGCGCGTGATGACGAGGAAGAAGACGCCCCCCGCGCCGAGGACGAGGCCGACGCCCCGACCGGCGAGGAAGGCGACGAGCCCGAAACCGTGGGCGGTGAAAACGACACCGGCGACGAAGCACAGGCCCAGCGCCGCATCGCGCGCTTCCTGCGCAACTACAAGATCCAGGAAGTCATCCGCCGCCGCCAGATCCTGCTGGTGCAGGTGGTCAAGGAAGAACGCGGCAACAAGGGTGCCGCGCTGACCACATACGTATCGCTGGCGGGCCGTTACTGCGTGCTGATGCCCAACTCGCTGCGTGGCGGGGGCGTATCACGCAAGATCACGTCGGTTACCGACCGCCGTCGCCTGCGTGACATCATTACCGAACTGCAGATCCCGCGCGGCATGGCCATGATCGTGCGCACCGCCGGCGCCCAGCGCCCGCGCGCCGAAATCATGCGCGACTGCGAATACCTGCTGCGCCTGTGGGACGACATCCGCCAGCACACGCTGGAATCGGTCGCACCCGCGCTGATCTATGAAGAAGCCAGCCTGATCAAGCGCGCCATCCGCGACATCTATACGCGCGAAGTGGGCGAAATCCTGATCGATGGCGAGCCGGGCTGGAAGTCCGCGCGTGAGTTCATGCGCATGCTCATGCCCCAGAACGCGCAGAAGGTGCGGCTGTGGCAGGACCATGAACAGACCCTGTTCTCCCATTACAAGGTGGAGGGACTGCTGGATTCCATGCTTTCGCCGTCCGTACAGCTGAAGTCAGGTGGCTATCTGGTCATCAACCAGACCGAGGCGCTGGTTGCGATCGACGTGAACTCGGGCCGCGCCACGCGTGAGCGCAATATCGAGGAAACTGCGCTGCGCACCAACCTCGAAGCCGCCGAGGAAGTCGCCCGCCAGTTGCGCCTGCGCGATCTGGCCGGCCTGATCGTCATCGACTTCATCGACATGGAAAGCCGCAAGCACAACGGCATGGTCGAGCGGAAGCTGAAGGACGCGCTGCGCACCGACCGCGCGCGCATCCAGGTGGGCCAGATCTCGCATTTCGGCCTGCTGGAAATGTCGCGCCAGCGCCTTCGTCCCTCCATTGCCGAATCCGCCTTCATGCCCTGCCCGCACTGTCAGGGCACCGGCATCGTGCGCGGGATCGAAAGCTCGGCGCTGCATGTGCTGCGCGCGATCGAGGAAGAGGGCATGCAGCGCAAGGCCGCGGAAATTTCCGTGGGCGTCGCACCGGAAATCGCCTTCTACATCCTCAACCACAAGCGCAGCTGGCTGTCAGAAATCGAAACCCGGCACAAGATGCAGGTTGCCTTCGCACCCGACGCTGCCCTGCAGCCGCAGGAATGCAAGATCGAGCGCGTGCGCCAGCAGACGGCCCGCTTTGACGCGCCCGTAGTCGAACAGGCCCCGGCTGAAACCAGTCATGTGCGTGAAATCCAGATCCAGGCCGAACCGCCCGTGACCGACGCCGCCCCCGAGGCCCCGACCAGCACGGAAGAGGACGAGGATATCGCGTCAGGCACCGACCATCGTCGCCGTCGTCGCCGCCGTCGCCGCCGTCGCCGTCGTGGCAATGGCACCGCAGCGCAGGGCACCCAGACACAGGCAACCGAGGATACGGCACAGGAAGCACCCGCTCCGGTCGCAGCCTCCACACCCGCGCCTGAACCCGCACCGCGTGAAGCCTATCGTGGTCCTACCCCGGCCGATCCGTATGGCGATGCGATCATCGACATCTTTGACGTGATCGAACAGACGACCGCACCCAGCGAAGTGGTTGTGGAAGCCGATCCGGTCGTGGTCGAAGTGGAAGAAGCCGCTCCGGTGGCCGAGGAAGAAAGCGCCAAGCCGCGCCG
Source organism: Komagataeibacter diospyri (assembly GCF_043995075.1). Classification (NCBI taxonomy): domain Bacteria; kingdom Pseudomonadati; phylum Pseudomonadota; class Alphaproteobacteria; order Acetobacterales; family Acetobacteraceae; genus Komagataeibacter; species Komagataeibacter diospyri. The sequence goes on along the minus strand of NZ_CP171836.1, from coordinate 2,973,061 downwards.
TACGCGTCGCCGCACGCGCCGTCGCGCCACCCCGGTGGAAAACGAGGCGGCACCGGCAGCACAGGAAGCCGAGGCCACACCCGCCCCGGTCGCCGAGGCAGCAACCCCTGTCGTGGAACCCGAAGCCGCCCCCGCACCTGCGGAACCGGCAGCGGAAGAAGCGCCCAAGCCACGCCGCCGCCGTGCTGGCACGACCACCACGCGCCGTACCAGCACACGCCGCAAGGCCGCTGATACGGCCGTAGAGGCTGAAACCCCGGTAACGGAAGCCGAAGCGAAACCGGCAGAAGAGCCGGCAACCGAGGAAGCCGCCCCCGCCAAGCCCGCGCGCAAGCGTGCGGCCAGCCGCAGCACGGGCACGACGGCCACCACGCGCCGCCGCACCACCCGCACGGCGGCAAAGGCTGCGGACAAGGCCGAGGAACCGGCGGTGGAAACACCCGCCACGACCGAAGCCGAAGCTACGGTTACGGAAGAAGCCCCCAAGCGTCGTCGCACCACGCGCCGCAAGAAGGCTGAACCCGCGACGGAAGCGGCCCCTGTGGAAACCGTAACCGAAACGGCGGAAACCGCACCGGAAAAGGCTGCAAAGCCGGCCCCGAAAAAACGGACCACAACCCGCAAGACGGTCACGACCACGACGGCGACGGCGACCCGTCGGCGCCGCAAGAAGGCCGATGAGGGAACCGAACCCACGGCGGATACCGCCCCCGCCCCGATCGACGTGGACGCCACCCCGACCACGCACCGTCGGACGGGATGGTGGAAGCGCTGAGCAGCCTCAGCCCGCCAAAAACAGAAAACCCTGCCTTCGCAAGAAGGCAGGGTTTTTTATTGGCCCGGCATCCCTGCCGGAAACCGGTCCATCGCTTCATACACACGACAGGCAGCAGGCTTTGGCTTGGCCTGATAAGGCTTTTTCAAAACAACATATTGATAAAAATAAAAGTTTCCGGGTATCGCCTTTCCCACAAAGGCAGCGTTCTTCGAAACTTCCTGAAAAAAGCTTCACCTAAAACTTTTATTATTTTTCACCATTTCCATCCGGCATCGCAGGGGCGGTTTCCCAGCCCGGGCCGATAATGGCGGCGCTACGGCGGCCCAGCCCGTCATTACGCAGGACGATCATGTTCTGCTCCTCCAGATAGGCCAGTTGCCGCCGGGCGCGACCCAGCGAATGGGTGCCATAGGTACGGGCAATCAGGCTGTCGGACGGGCAGGGCTCGCCATGCAGGGCGGCGCGGGCAATCAGCAGGAAAATACCCTGTACATCATCAGGCAGCACGCCTGCCATCTGTTCAGCCTGCCGCCACTGCCCGCTTTCCGCGGTCTGGGCGTCTACCCCGGCCTTGGCCACCGCCAGAAGGCGGCGGAAGCGCGGCATGTCCAGCGCGTCGCGTCCCATACCCTCGATCCGGCAGCGGACAAGGAAATCCTGATACAGCACATGCACGGGACGAAAACCCGCATCCTCGTCGCGCAGGATATCACTCAGGATCTCGATGAAGCGCAGCCTCTGGGCCGCCGCGTCCACAGGTGGGACATCCGGTTCTTCTTCCACTGTGTCCACGGTCGCGGTTTCGGCGTGGGCGGCAAGCTGCGACAGGATATCGGGTGGCGGACTGAAGCTGCGCGGGGGGCGGGCGGGGATTTCGCGTTCAGGCACGGGGGTCAGGATCAGTTCACGGATCTCATCACCCGCAGGTACCGGCTCGAACGGCATGAGTGTGGGACCGGCCGAGCGGCTTTCGGTTTCCACCGGGCCGATCTTCACCGCCAGCGGTCTGCGCGATACGGCGGGGCCAAGGGCCACGAAATATCCCCGCTCCAGATCGCGGAAACTCTCGGCCTGCCGCCGTTCCATACCCAGCAGATCGGCAGCACGCATCATGTCGATATCGAGAAAGGTGCGGCCCATGAGGAAGTTCGAGGCTTCGGCCGCGACATTCTTCGCCAGCTTGGCCAGGCGCTGGGTCGCAATCACCCCGGCCAGTCCCCGCTTGCGCCCACGGCACATGAGGTTGGTCATGGCGCCCAGTGATGCCCGACGTGCCTCGTCCGATACCTCGCCCGCCGCCGCAGGCGCAAAAAGCTGGGCTTCATCCACCACGACCAGCACGGGGTACCAGTAATCGCGCGGCACCTCGAACATACCGCCGAGGAAGGCGGCGGCACGACGCATCTGCACCTCCGCGTCCACGCCTTCAAGGTTCAGCACGACGGAGGCCCGGTGCATGCGCATCCGCTCACCCGCCGCCTGCAGGGCGGCTTCGGTATGTTCGGCCGCATCAATGACCAGATGGCCGTAACGTTCGGCTATGCTGACAAAATCGCCTTCGGGGTCAATGATCGCCTGCTGCACCATACGCGCGGACTGTTCCAGCAGGCGGCGCAGCAGGTGCGACTTGCCCGACCCGGAATTGCCCTGCACCAGCAGGCGGGTAGACAGCAGTTCCGCCAGATCCATCGTCACGGGGGCATCCGTCGCCATGGCCCCGCGCCGTTCACCAATCGTGATTGCAACACTCATGGCGCTGACGGATACCGCCCGCGCTGCGAGTCACGCAACCATTCCCATGCGCCCTGCCCCGCCATGCGGCCGGTCGCAACACAGCCCTGCAACAGGTACCCGCCGGTAGGCGCCTCCCAGTCCAGCATTTCACCGGCGGCGAAAACGCCGGGCAGCGCGCGCAGCATGAAGTGATCATCCAGCGCGGACCACGCGATTCCCCCCGCCACCGAAATGGCATGGTCCAGTGCCGCCGGCGCACGCAGCACCACTGGCACGGCCTTGACCAGACGGGCAAGGGCTGCGGAATCACGCGGCGGTGGTCCTTCCTTCCCTTCACGCAGCAGGGCAACAGCCACGGGCGGCAATCGCAGCGCCTTGCGCAATGTGTTGGACAGACTTTCACGCGAGCGCACGCGGGCGATGCGGGTGGCGATTTCCGCCACATCCAGCGCAGGCCGCAGGTCGATATGGACCTGCGCATGGCCGTCACGGGCGATCCGGTCGCGAATCGCAGCCGACAGGGCATAGACCGCGCCGCCTTCAATCCCCGTGCCGGTCACCACGGCCTCACCCCGCACCGTGTCAGCGCCATCCAGCGTAAGCGCAATGCCCCGCAGCGGCGTGCCGGCAAAGCGGGCGGTGAACGGATCACTCCACCCGGTTACGAAGCCACAATTGGCAGGGGCAAAGGACGTGACATCAACACCCAGCCCCAGCAGACGTTCCCGCCATGCGCCATCCGATCCCAGCCGCGCCCAGCTTGCGCCACCCAACGCCAGTACCGTGGCGTTAACCCGCCACGACGCCGGACCACCGGGGCCTGATACAAGCAGCCTGCCATCCACGTCCCACCCATCCCAGCGGTGGCGCGTCAGCAGCCGCACGCCGCCTGCGGCAAGCCGCGCCAGCCATGCCCGCAACAGCGGCGATGCCTTCATGGCGCGGGGAAAGATACGTCCGCTGCTACCGGTAAAGCAGGGCTGGCCCAGTCCTTCGGCCCACCGCACCATGTCCTGCGGGGTAAAGGCCCGCAGGGCGCGTTCCATCATCGGGCGGGCATTACCGTAACGGGCGGCAAAAGCATCAGCCGGTTCGGAATGGGTCAGGTTGAGGCCGCCCCGCCCGGCCATGAGCAGCTTGCGCCCCATGGTAGGCATCTGTTCCACCACGCTGACGCCACACCCGTGAGCGGACAGGATTTCGGCTGCGGCAAGGCCTGCGGGGCCGCCGCCAATGACCGCCACATGTGGCCTGAAAACGAATTCGGTCATCAGATGATATAATCGATCGGCGGCAGCATCTGGTCCATGGTGAAGGCTGGCAGGCTGGAATGCCGCGTGCCCACGATACGGGCCGGATTACCCACCACGGTGGTATAGGCCGGCACGGATTCCAGCACGATGGAGCCAGCGCCAACCTTCGCCCCCTCGCCGATTTCGATATTGCCCAGGATCTTGGCCCCGGCCCCGATCAGCACGCCACGGCGCACCTTGGGGTGGCGGTCGCCCACGTTTTTGCCGGTACCGCCCAAGGTCACGCCCTGCAGCAGGGACACGTCATCTTCCAGAACCGAGGTCTCGCCTATGACGATACCCGTGCCGTGGTCCAGCAGGATACGCCGTCCCAGCCGTGCCGCGGGATGGATGTCGACGGCGAACAGTTCAGAACACCGGCTTTGCAGGTGCAGGGCAAGGTAGCTGCGGTTGTTGTGCCACAGCCAGTGCGCCACGCGGTAGCTCTGCACCGCGTGATACCCCTTGAAGAACAGAAAAGGGGTGACGTAATTGGCCGTGGCCGGGTCACGTTCACGAATGGCCACAAGGTCCGCCGCCGCCGCACTGACGATATCGGGGTCGGCATCAAATACCTCGCTCACCAGTTCGGCCAGTGCGTCATCCGCCACCGAACGGTCCCCCAGCTTGCGCCCGATCAGGGCGGCCAGCGCACAGCGGAAGGACGCATGGTTGCGGATGCCGGTAGCCAGCAGCCCCTTGACCAGCGGGTCATTGCACCCGCACGCGCCGTTCACGATTTCCTGCCACAGCGCAATGGGGTCCACATGCCCCAGTGTTGGCGGCATGACGGGGCGTGTGCGTGTATCCATGGGAATGCCAGCAGGCTGCTTTTCAGACATAAGCCATCCGTTCCGGCCCTTGGGCCTGTTAATCGTCGCGATCTCCGTTTTACAGGCCCATGGCGTGCCGGGCAAAGCTGCGGCGCAGCGGGGTGATGCGGTTGACGGTCGCAAGCCCCACGTCACGCGCCAGACGCAGGACCGGGTTATCATTGCCGAACAGGCGTTCCAGCGCATCGGTCGCCACCAGCATGAGCATGTTGGCGGGACGGCAGCGGGCCTGATACGTGCGCAGCACATCCGCAGCCCCCACATCCCCACCGCCGGCATGCACGCGGCCCAGGATATCGGCCATGGCAATCACGTCACGGAAACCGAGGTTCAGCCCCTGCCCCGCGATGGGGTGGATACCATGCGCCGCATCCCCCACCAGGGCGAGACGCGTATCAATATAACGCTGCGCGTACTGCGCGGAAAGCGGATAGACCCACCGCCGCCCCACCGGGTTGATGGCACCCAGCCAGTCGTCGCCCATGCGACGGCGGATTTCGTGCGCAAACGCGTCATGTGGCAGGTCGGCCAGACGGTGGGCGACCTTCTCGCTTTCGGTCCAGACAAGGGCGGACAGGTTGGGATGTTCGGCCGTTCCCGCCATGGGCAGTTGCGCGAACGGACCGGCGGGCAGAAAATGTTCCAGCGCGCGGCCTTCATGCGGGCGTTCATGGGCCACGGCGCACACGATGCCACACTGGTTGTAGGGCAGGCGCGTAACCGTAATGCGGGCCTGGTCACGCAGCGGGCTGCGCCGTCCTTCGGCCGCGACCACCAGGCGTGCGTGGATGACACGACCGCTGGTGGTGCGGATCACCGCGCCATCGGGGCTGCGCGTCACGACCCCTTCGTCAGGGGCGAAAACATGCAGGCCGGGCGTTGCGTGCAATGACGCATTCAGCGCCACGCGCAGGGCACGCGCCTCGATCATGGCACCGAAGGGCTGGTCGGCATCGCCACGCCCGAATTCAAGGAACAGGCGAGAGGGCGGCTGCCCCGGCCTGCCATCGGTCACGCGGATTTCGCGTATGTCGCACGATTCCATGGGCAGGCGCTGCCACACGCCGGCTTCTTCCAGCAGGCGGCGCGAACCTGCGGCGATGGCATAGGCGCGGCCATCGAAGGCGGGATGTTCCATCGGCGGCAGGGCCGCACGGTCGATGATCGCCACCTTCATGCCATCAGCGGCAAGACGGCAGGCAAGTGTCGCACCCACCGGCCCCGCCCCCACGATGCAGACATCGACCTCAAGCGGTCCGGGCGCGGTGTGGGATGGCATGTTCGCGGTCATTTCGTTTCCTGTTCTGGCCCGTGCGGGCAGGGACGGCAAGCCTGCCGGATTTACGCCCCTCCACGGGGCAGGCACAAGCGCGCTTAACACATCAGGTAAGCCAAGGCGGATGACATGCATCACCCGATCAGGGTATAGACGGGATGTTACTTTATCTTTCACACACGGTCAGCCCGGCCGGACAGCAGAATGGAGACGCGGTGAGATGAAGCTTGTCACAGCCATCATCAAGCCTTTCAAGCTCGACGATGTGCGTGAGGCCCTGACCCCGTTGGGGATACAGGGGCTGACCGTATCGGAAGTCAAGGGCTTTGGCCGACAGAAAGGCCAGACCGAAATCTATCGCGGGGCGGAATACCACGTCAGCTTCCTGCCCAAGATCAAGATCGAGGTCGCCGTGACCGACGATCTGGTGGAACAGGCGGTGGAAACGATTCTGGAAGCCGCCCACACTGGCAAGATCGGCGATGGCAAGATCTTCATCTCCCCCCTCGACAGCGTCATCCGCATCCGCACGCGGGAAACGGGCGACAGCGCCCTGTAACCTCTCTTTTTTTTACAACCATCATTTCAGGACCGACCCACTCCATGGCCACATCCTTCCGTTTCAAGGTCGCAACCGCGTCCGTACTCGCCCTCGCACTGTCCACCGGTGCGGCACACGCCCGCGAAACCTCCAAGTCATGCCACCAGAAGTTCACTACAGCCCGCACCGCAGGCACGCTGAACGGGCAGAGCTACAAGGATTTCAAGACCGCCCAGTGCGGTGACGCCGCCAACGCGGATACCAGGACCGCCGAAACGGCTGCCCCCGCAGCCAGCCCCGTCGCGGCACCAGCAGCACCCGCCCCCAAGGCTGCGGCCCCAGCTGCGGCCCCCGTATCCACCAGTGCAACGCTTCCCGACGCCATTTCCGCGAAATACAGCAAGGAAGCTGCGGGCAAGGCCCGCATGCACACCTGCCTTGACCAGTACAACGCCAACAAGGCCGCCAACGCCAATGGCGGCCTGCGCTGGATCCAGAAGGGCGGCGGCTATTACAGCGTATGCAACGCCAAGCTGAAGGGCTGATCCACCCGATCACCCCCGACGGTTATATCTCAGGCCCGGCAGAGCATGCCGGGCCTGATTTGTTTAGGGACTGCTTGAAAACAGCCTGTTTTTCAATTCATCCCTTATCTGGTGACCTGCCGTGGCGCGGGCCGGATGAAAATCTGGTTCGTGGCATAGGATATCCACACCCGGTGGGTGGCAAACCAGTCCGACCCCAGCAGCATTTCCAGATGTTCGCGCAGGGGGGCCACGGTCAACGTGACATTGCGCTCCAGTTCATGACCGACCTGCAGGCTGTCAAAACGGTGCCAGTGATAGATATCCCTGTGCCCGTCCACGCTTGCGGTCACGCCGCCGGGATCGCGGTCAAGCTGTGACTGGCTGACACCGGCGCGACGTGCGACTTCTGGCGAGACAATGCGCGACCGCGCGCCACTGTCCAGCAATGCCGTAACCGGCCTGCCATCCAGCCTGACTTCCAGCAGGAAACGGTTGTCCTGCCTGCGCAGCGGCACGGTTTCATACGGTCCGTCCCATGCCGGTGGCGGCGCGCAGGCCATGGAACCATGCTGAATGTTCCATAATGTCAGCATGCCACCGGGTACATCCATATCCAGATCGAAGCGCGACAGGATATCTCCGCCCAGCAGCCCCGCCACGGGTGGATGGATCATCGGCTGTCCCGGCAGTTCGCCCACCGGCACCGAACGTGCGCCGAAATCGACATTCCCCACCCGCAGGTCCGGCACCAGGGCGTTCGGCGTCGCCTGCGCCGTCCCGCCCGTGCCATGGATGATGGTTTCATGGTCGGGATCAAGCCGCAGCCGCAGGTAACCGACCATGTCAGGTGTCAGCAGCCCGCCATCCGATCCCGTATCCACCAGCGCGCTGAGGTCATGGCCCGCAATGCTTATGACAATGGACAGGTAACCCCCGTCATCACGCAGCGGCACCTGGGCCACGCGTTCATGGTTACACAGGCGCGGCACGGTATCCTGTGCTGCCATGGCCGATGTCACCGGCGCCCCGCAGCCCAAAAGGGCTGCGGCAATGCCCCATGTCGCAAGCCATGTACGCATTCTGGCCACTACGCCAGTCGCCCGGCCATGGTGTCGGTTGCATCCAGCAGGGCGGACAGGATACCCGGCTCAGTCATGGCGTGGGCGGCCGTATCGACAATCCGGAAATCCGCTTCGGGCCACGCGCGGTGCAGGTCCCATGCAGTGCGCATGGGCGTCGTGACATCATACCGTCCCTGCACGATGACGGCGGGAATATCGCGGATACGCCCCACATCACGGACAAGCTGGCCTTCGTCCAGCCATCCGGCATTGATGAAATAATGATTTTCGATACGTGAAAAGGCCAGCGCGTAACGCGGGTCGGCATGCTGGATGATGGTATCGGACGCAGGACGCAGGGTAATGGTGCGCCCTTCCCATACACTCCACGCAATGGCGGCCTTCATCTGCACATCCGCATCAGGACCGGTCAGCTGGCGGTGATAGGCCGCCATCAGGTCGCCACGTTCAGCCGGGGGTATAGGTGCTACAAACTGTTCCCACAGGTCAGGAAACAGCCATGATGCACCGTCCTGATAATACCACAGCAGTTCCGCCCGGCGCAGGGTGAAGATACCGCGCAGCACCAGAGCGCTGACATGGTCGGGATGTGTCTGTGCATAGGCCAGCGCCAGCGTGGACCCCCACGACCCGCCGAACACCATCCATTTTTCCGCACCGGTCATGATACGCAGCCGTTCGATATCGGCCACAAGATGCCATGTCGTGTTGTTGACCAGTGATGCATGCGGGGTTGATCGCCCGCAGCCACGCTGGTCAAACAGCAGGATGCGGTATAGCGCGGGGTCGAACATCTGGCGCTGGAAGGCCGAACAGCCGCCGCCGGGACCACCATGCAGGAAGACCACCGGGATGCCATCGGGATTGCCGCACAGCTCCCAGTAAATGCGGTGTCCCTCGCCCGTATCAAGCCAGCCGTGATCGTAGGGGGCGATCGGGGGATAGGGGAACCGCTGGGACATGGGCAATCCTGTTCATCGTGCAGTATCGGGCGGGGTATCGGTGGCATGGGGATGCGCACGTGTCCAGACATCCATAAGCCTGGCTTCGTCCGCCAGCGTATAACGCTGTGTGGTGGACAGGCTGGCATGGCCCAGCAGGTCCTGTATCACGCGCAGGTCGGCGCCACCTTCCATAAGGTGGGTGGCGAAGGAATGCCGCAGCGCATGCGGGGTTGCATGGTCGGGGAGGCCCGCCATGTGTCGCCATGTCCGCATGGCGCGCTGGGCAATACCCGCCTGCAGGCGGCCACCACGCACGCCCACGAACAGCGGCGCATCGGGCTGCGGCAACGGATGCACGCCCCGCCAGCGCGCAAGGGCCTGCATGACCTGTGGCAGCACGGGCACCATGCGCTCCTTGCCACCTTTGCCGCGTATGCGCAGCACGCCGTCGCCTTTCGCGCCATCACCAAGGGTGCGGGCCTGATCCAGATCGCGTACATCCAGCGTCAGGGCTTCGGAAATACGCAGGCCACATCCATACAGCAGCATGAACAGCGCCCCGTCGCGCACCTGCGCCATGGGGGTACGGGCGATGTCCGATACCCCTTCGGGCACCTCCAGCGCCTGTGCCTGTGGCAGCGGGCGGGGCAGCGGGCGGCGCGTGCGCGGCGTTGCCAGCAGGCCCGGCGCGGGGTTATCGACACCATGGTAACGCGCAAGATAACGGTAAAAGGACCGCAGCGCCGAAACCCGGCGTGCCCGTGTCCGCGCGGCACGATCCTGCGTGGTGGGGCGGCGGCCGCTCAGAGCCATGGCATGTTCATGGGCAAGCCACGCACGCAGGTCGGCCAGCGACAGGCCCGCCAGCGTCCCCATATCCGGTTCCGCGCCCAGATGCATGGTCAGGAACGCAAGAAACCGGTCCAGATCCCCCCGATAGGCCGTAAGCGTCAGGGCAGAGGCACGGCGTTCGGTTTCCATCCATTGCAGGAAGGCGTCACGTGCTTCGGTTGCCATCATGTCCTGCACCCTTTCATCCTGCTGCCATGTAACCCGGAACTTTCTTGAAAAACGCGATGATAAAAATAAGAAAAGTGTCCAGGCGCTACCTTTTTTCAACAAGATACTGTTTTTCGAAGCTTTCTGGAAAAAGCTTCACCAAAAACTTCCTCATGATTGCAGGATGTCTGAAAGACAGGCCTTTCACACAGTTTCTTATGACGGTGTGTGCGCCATGCGCAAATGATGGACAAGACACGGACGATGCCTGACGGTAGAAAAACACATGCCGCATCGCAATCCTTCACAACCGGACCTGCTGCCCACCCCTGTTGATGGTCGGGTGCGGGTCATGCTGACCCTGCCTTTTGCCGGGCCGCTGGACTACCTGCTACCGCCCCGTCTGGCCGATGTGCGGCCTGGTGACATCGTAAGCGTCCCACTGGGGCGCCGCACCGAAACGGGCGTGGTATGGGACGCGACATCCCGCCTGCCGCCCGAATTTACCCCCCCACCCCAAAAGGAAGTGGCGACAGCGCGCCTGAAACCCGTGGTAGCCCGTCTTGACCTGCCGCCCCTGCCCGCGCAGTTGAGACAGTTCGTGGACTGGGTGGCGGCCTATACCCTGTCGCCGCCGGGCATGGTGCTGGCCATGGCGTTACGGGCCAATGCGCTGGCCCCGCTGCCGCGTCCTGCCTCCGGGTGGGTAGCTGCCCCGGCGTTGTCTGCGGACCTGCGCCTGACACCCGCAAGGCGGAAAGTGCTGGATACCGCTGCCGAAGGCCCGCCCTTGACCACCACGGAACTGGCCCGCCGGGCAGGCGTGGGCGCTGCCGTCATACGCGGACTGGCGCAGGCGGGCGCATTGCAGGCGATTGAAATCGCCCCGCCACCGCCCTTCAGTATTCCCGATCCCACGCATTGCCCCCCGGTGCTGGAGGGCGATCAGGCGGCGGTCGCCACCGAACTGCGCGCCCGCGTGGCGGAAGATGGCTTTTCCATCACCCTGCTGGAAGGGGTAACCGGGTCCGGCAAGACCGAGATTTACATGGAAGCCATAGCCGCCTGTATCGCCGCCGGACGGCAGGCGTTGGTGCTGCTGCCGGAAATTGCGCTGTCGGCCCAGTGGACCGGGCGGTTTGCCCGCCGCTTTGGCGCGGAACCCGCCCTGTGGCATTCCGACCTTGGATCGCGCCTGCGCCGGGTAACATGGCGGGCGGTAGCCGACGGCACGGCACGGGTGGTGGTCGGCGCGCGGTCGGCGCTGTTCCTGCCCTTTCACCAGCTTGGCCTGATTATTGTTGATGAGGAGCACGAAACCGCCTTCAAACAGGAAGATGGCGTGACCTACCACGCCCGCGACATGGCGGTGGTCCGCGCGCGCATGAGCAGCGCGCCCGTCGTGCTGGTCTCGGCCACCCCCAGTCTTGAAAGTCTCGCCAATGTCGGCGCGGGCCGTTACCGGCACCTGAAGCTGGGCGCACGCCACGGTAATGCCAGCATGCCCGATGTGGAAACGCTGGACATGCGCGCGGACCCGCCTGAACGCGGGCTGTTCCTGTCGCCTGTGCTGACGGGTGCGATCAATGATGCGATCGGGCGCGGGGAACAGGCGATGCTGTTCCTCAACCGCCGGGGCTACGCGCCGCTGACGCTGTGCCGCACCTGTGGCCACCGCATGCAGTGCCCCAACTGCACCGCGTGGCTGGTGGAACACCGCGCGCGCCATATCCTGACCTGCCACCATTGCGGGTATGACGAACCCATTCCCCAGACCTGCCCCAAATGCGCCGATGCCGACAGTCTGACCCCCATCGGCCCCGGCGTGGAGCGGATAACCGAAGAAGCACGCGCCACCTTCCCCGATGCGCGGATACTGGTCATGGCCAGCGATACGCTCAATGGTCCCGCGGCCACCGCCGCCGCCGTCGAGCGCATAGCACGGCGCGAGATCGACCTTGTGATCGGCACGCAGATCGTGGCCAAGGGCTGGCATTTCCCGCACCTGACGCTGGTGGGAATCGTGGATGCAGATCTGGGCCTGGGCGGTGGCGACCTGCGCGCATCCGAACGCACGGTGCAGCTGTTGCATCAGGTCGCGGGCCGCGCGGGCCGTGCCGAGGCACCGGGCCGCGTGCTGCTGCAAAGCTACGTGCCTGACCACCCGGTCATGCAGGCGCTGGTATCGGGCGATTTCGCAAGCTTCATGGAACAGGAAGCCGAACAGCGCCGTCCCGGCTTCTGGCCACCTTATGGCCGGCTGGCGGCCCTGATCGTCAGTGCCGAAATGCCCGATGCGGCAGACCTGACCGCGCGTGCGCTGGGCCAGAATGCGCCCCGGATGGATGGCGTGCAGGTGCTTGGTCCGGCACCTGCGCCACTGGCCATCCTGCGCGGGCGGCACCGTTTCCGCCTGCTGCTGCGCGCGCGGCGCAATATCGCGGTGCAGCCGATCATGCGTGAATGGCTGTCGCGCGTGAAGCCCGAACGCGGGGCACGGATCGACGTGGATATTGATCCGGTTTCGTTTTTATAAAAAACTGAAAAAAAGAAGTTTTTGGGTGCTGCCTTTTTAAAAAAAGGCAGCGTTCTCCGAAGCTTTTTTGGGGGCTGTTGGGAATTGAGTTTTCTAAAGGGCCATGATGTGTTTCAAAGACCATATGGATCGCTTCATACTGACGGATGCCCAATGGGCGAAAATGGAACCGCTGTGCCTTGGCAAGAAGACGGATCAGGGACGCAGCGGGAAGGATAACCGCCTCTTCATCGAGGCGGTCCTGTGGATCGCCCGGACCGGTAGTCCGTGGCGGGACCTGCCGACGTATTTCGGACATTGGAACTCGGTTTATTCGCGCTACAGCGACTGGACGAAAGCCGGTGTTTTCCAGAAGATTTTCGAGGCTGTCTCCGATGATCCCGACATGGAATACGCGATGATTGACGGCACGGTGGTCCGGGTTCACCGCCACGGCCAGGGCGCAAAAGGGGGACCCGAAGCCAGGCGATAGGGCGGAGTGTAACGGGGTGGTCAACGAAGATCATCGCCATGACCGACGCCTTGGGTAATCTGGTCCGCTTCACGCTTATCCCCGGCCAGCATTACGATACGGTCGGCGTTGCGCCTCTTCTCGAACCAGCTGATTTTAAAGGAATTCTTGCTGACAAGGCTTTCGATGTCCACTGGATCGTGGACGCCATACGCGCGCAAGGGGCCTGCGTGGCCATCCCCCAGCGCAAAAACCGCCTCGACAGACGCCCGTTCGATGGGGCCCTGTTCAAAGCACGCCATCTCATTGAGAACTTCTTCTGCAAGCTCAAGGAGTTCAAGCGCATCGCCATGCGCAGCGAAAAAACAGACAGATCATTCGAAGCCATGATCTATCTCGTTGGCGCAATCATTAATTCAAGATAATTCCCAACAGGCCCTGAAAAAAGCTTCACCCAAAACTTTTATTTGTTTTCATTTACTGCGCATCGGTTGCGTGCGTCATGTCGCGCTGCATGGCCTGCTCAACCGGGCGACCAGCCAGTGACAGGGCCACAGCTTCGGCAATGCGGATACCGTCAATTCCCGCCGACAGGATGCCCCCGGCATAGCCTGCCCCTTCACCCGCCGGGAACAGGCCGCGCATGTTCACGCCCTGCCCGTCCACCCCGCGCGGGATGCGCAGGGGGGAGGACGTGCGTGTTTCCACCCCCGTCATGACGGCATCCCGCATGGAAAAGCCCGGGATCTTCCGCTCGAACGCGGGCAATGCCTCCCGCATGGCGGCCACCGCGAATTCCGGCAGGCAGCGCGCAAGGTCGGTGGGGGTAACACCGGGTTTGTACGATGGCACGACATCGCCCAGCGTGGTGGACGGCCTGCCGTCAAGAAAATCCCCCACCGTCTGCGCCGGGGCGAAATAGGCGCCGCCGCCAGCCTCGAACGCCTTGCGTTCCCACTCACGCTGGAAGGCGATACCGGCCAGCGGGCCCCCGGGATAATCGCGTTCCGGTGTCACGCCCACCACAATGCCCGCATTGGCGTTGCGTTCGGCGCGGGAATACTGGCTCATGCCATTGGTCACCACCTGCCCGACCTCCGACGTGGCTGCAACCACCGTGCCGCCGGGGCACATGCAGAACGAATAGACCCCGCGCCCGTTGGTCGCATGGTGCACCAGCCTGTAATCTGCCGCCCCCAGCAACGGCACGGTTTCGGGCTGGCCATAACGCGCGGTATTGATGACGGATTGCGGGTGTTCGATCCGCACGCCGATCGAAAACGGCTTTGCCACCATGTTCACACCTGCCGTGTGCAGGGATTCAAAGGTGTCACGCGCACTGTGGCCAATGGCCAGCACGACGTGGCCTGCCGCAATTTCATCCCCGTCCGCCAGCCGCAGGCCAGTGATACGCTGGCCACCCGTGCCATCACCCTGTGTCACGAAATCGGTCACGTGCGCGCCAAAACGGTATTCGCCGCCCAGGGCCTCGATCTCGGCACGGATATGTTCCACCATCGAGACAAGGCGGAAGGTGCCGATATGCGGGCGGGAGAGGTAGAGAATTTCCTCCGGCGCGCCCGCGCGCACGAATTCCGTCAGCACCTTGCGCCCGTAATGCCGGGGATCGCTGACCTGGCTGTACAGCTTGCCGTCCGAAAACGTTCCGGCCCCCCCTTCGCCAAACTGCACGTTACTTTCAGGGTTAAGGATGGATTTGCGCCACAGGGCAAAGGTATCGACCGTACGCTCACGCACCACCTTGCCACGCTCCAGCACCAGCGGGCGCAGTCCCATCTGCGCCAGCACCAGTGCCGCCATCAGTCCGCATGGCCCGGCACCGATCACCACCGGGCGCACGAAACCCGCCCCCCGCGCCATGGCGGGTCCATCATCCACCACGAAATGATAGGACGTATCGGGGGCGGGCATGATGTCACGCGCGCCGCCATGCGCCGCAAGGACGCTGGCTTCATCCCGCACGGTGCAGTCCACCGTATAGACCAGCACGATACGGTGCCTGCGGCGGGCGTCATGCCCCCGGCGGAATATGCATATGTCCGTAATATCCGTGACAGGCACGCCCAGCCGTTCGGCCACGGCCTGCGTCAGGGCAGCGTCATCATGGTCGATGGGCAGGCGCAGTTCGGTCAGTCGGATCATCGGGTCGCGTTTCCATGGCAATGGGGCTGTGGCGATGCCATATCACGGTGGCCCCCTGCACAAAATGCGCTAAGTGCTGGTGACGTGCCGCAACCTTCTGCTAGGAAGGCGGCACACTTTCAATCCCACTGCTGAATGGATGCTGCCCCATGGGTGAGTGCCAGCACAATCATGGCGACCATGACAGCCATGACCATAACCACGATCATGGCCATGATACCCACAGCCACAACGGCCATGCGGGCCACGACCATAATGACCATGACCACGCGGACCATGACTGCGGGCATGCCCATGGCGGACTGTTTGGCCACCATCATGTCCACACGCCTGCATCCTATGGCCGGGCGTTTGCCATCGGGATCGCGCTCAACCTTGTCTATGTCATCGGGGAAGCGGCGTGGGGCGTGCGCAGCCATGCGCTGTCGCTGCTGGCGGATGCGGGGCACAACCTGTCGGACGTGCTCGCACTCGGGGCAGCCTGGCTGGCGGAAATCCTGTCGCGCCGTTCCCCCAGCCGCAATTTCACGTACGGGCTGCGCCGGTCGTCCATCCTCGCCGCCCTTGGCAACGCGGTGGCCCTGCTGGTCGTGACCGGCGGCATCATGTGGGAAGCCGTGCTGCGCCTGATCCATCCGCACCCGGTTGCCGGCGTCGCGGTCATGGTGGTGGCAGGCATCGGCATCGCGGTCAACGGGATGACGGCCATGCTGTTCGCAAGCGGCGGGAAAACCGACCTGAACCTGCATGGCGCGTTCCTGCATATGGCGTCGGATGCACTTATGTCGCTGGCAGTAGTAGCCGGTGGGGGGCTGATCCTGATGACGGGATGGCTGCGAATCGACCCCATCATCTGCCTCGTCGTGTCAGTGTCCATTATCGTCGCGACATGGTCGCTGTTGCGGGATTCGCTGGACATGGCGCTGGACCGCGTGCCGCGTGGCATCAACGCAGCCCAGGTGGATGCCTTCCTGCGCACCCTGCCCGGCGTGTGCGACCTGCATGACCTGCATATCTGGCCGATCAGCACCACCGAAACCGCGCTGACGGTCCACCTGGTGCGCAATGCCAGTGAAAACGGCCATGCCCCCGACGGGCTGCTCAACCGCGCCGCGCGTGAACTGCGTGAACGTTTTGGCATCGTCCACCCCACTCTCCAGATCGAAACACTGGGCGATGCCGACCACTGCGTCCTTGCCGACGCCCATACCGTCTAGGTTTCAAGAGTCCCCTGTCCGATATGTTTTCCAACACCAATACCAAGATACGCGCGGCATGGTGCAGCGTTGTGGTCAGCATCATCGCGCTGGGCATGAAATACGCGGCATGGCGGGTGACAGGCAGCATCGCGCTGTATTCCGATGCGATCGAGACGATCATCAACGTGGTTTCCGCCGTGGCGGGGCTGTGGGCGCTGCGGGTGGCCAGCCTGCCGCCCGACCACAACCATACCTATGGGCATTACAAGGCCGAGTACCTGTCCGCCGTGGCGGAAGGGGTGCTGGTGGTCATCACCGCCTTTACCATCGCGCATGAGGCATGGGTGGGCTTTACGCACATGCACCCGCCCGAGGATTCGCTAACGGGCATTTCGCTCAATGGCGGGGCCGGGCTGCTCAATCTGGGGTGGGGGCTGTTTCTCATGCGCATGGGACGTGCGCATCATTCCCCCGCCCTTGTCGCCAGCGGGCACCATGTGCTGTCCGATGTGTGGACGTCGGCAGTGCTGATTGGCGGCTTCATCCTGATCCCGCTGACGGGATGGCTGTGGCTGGACCCGCTGCTGGCCGCGCTGATCGCAGTGAACGTGCTGCGCACGGGATGGGACATGATGCGCACCTCCATCGCGGGGCTTATGGACGAAGCCCCCGATTCCGGGACGCTGGCGGAAATCCGTTCGATCATTTCCCACACCGCCACCGGCGCGATCGAGGCCCATGACATCCGCGCGCGTATCGTGGGCGCCATGACATTCATCGAATTCCACCTTGTGGTGCCGGGCACCATGAGCGTAGAGGATGCCCATCATATCTGCGACCATATCGAGGACGGCCTGCGCGCGGGCGTGGGTGATGCGCTGATCAACATCCACGTCGAACCCGAACGCAAGGCCAAGCACACCGGCGTGCTGGTGCTGCCCTGATCCCCCCGTCCCATGCCCCTGACCGGGCGGCCACGGGCCGGGAAACCACAGGCCGGACGTGTCAGGAATGGCCGTCCGGGTTGCGATAAATGCTATCCTTGTCCCGCAACCGGACTGTTCCCGCCCGGTTTTAACTGTCAGTGCCGTTGCTGAAAGTACATTACCGGTAATGCGAACCGACCTTACTGAAATCCGCAGGAAGCATATGCGCCACCTGCGTCGTTCCGCCCGCATCACCACCGAACAGTGGCGGCGCAAGCTGGCGTGCTGGGCGGCGGCCGTGGTGGTCGGCGTGGTCGCGGTGGGCTTCGCCATGGCGGCGGACGCGGCGGCCACGGTGCGTAACCACATCATCGCCATCAGCCCGTGGATCATGCTGGTCCTGACACCGGGGGGGCTGGCGCTGTCCACGTGGCTGACACGCACATGGTTCCGGGGCGCGCAGGGCAGCGGCATCCCGCAGACCATCGCCTCCCTGCACCTTGAAAACTTTGCCATCATCGACCGCCTGCTGTCCCTCCGGGTGGCGGCGGGCAAGATCGTGCTGACCACGCTGGGGCTGGTGGCGGGTGGCTCCATCGGGCGTGAGGGGCCGAGCGTGCAGATCGGCGCCGCCATCATGCATGCCTGCGGGCGGTGGCTGAACCTGTCCACCGTCAGCATGCGGCGCGGGCTAATCCTGGCCGGCGGGGCGTCTGGGGTATCGGCTGCGTTCAATACGCCGCTGGCCGGTATCGTGTTCGCGATCGAGGAACTCAGCCATTCCTTCGAACAGCGCACCAGCGGCACCATGCTGACCGGGGAGATCCTGTCGGGTGTGACGGCCATCGCCCTGGTGGGAAACTACAGCTATTTCGGGCATACGGACGTGGTGGTGCCGATTGGCATAAGCTGGATCGCGGTGCCGACCTGCGGCATCCTTGGCGGGATCGGGGGCGGCGTGTTCTCCGCCATCCTGATCCGGGCCACGCGTGGCCTGCCCGGCGGACTGGGACGCTTTGCCCGTAGCAGGCCAGTGGCGTTCGCCGCCACCTGCGGGCTGCTGCTGGCGGTGATCGGCATCGCGTCGGACGGGATCACCTATGGCACCGGTTACGAACAGGCGCATGAAATCATTGAAGGCAAGACGCATTATCCTGCCTCCTTCTTCATCCTGAAGTTCATCGCCACCATCATTTCCTACTGTTCGGGCATTCCGGGTGGACTGTTTGCGCCGTCGCTTGCCATCGGGGCGGGATTTGGGGGCTGGGTCGCGCAGTTCCTGCCGCATACCACGCCGGGGGCGGTGGTACTGCTGGGCACGGTGGCCTATTTTTCCGCCGTGGTGCAGTCGCCGCTGACCGCATCCGTCATCGTGATGGAAATGTGCGACAACCAGCAGGTAACGCTGGCGCTGCTGGCCACGTCGTTCCTGGCCTATGGCGTCTCGCGCATGATCTGTTCACAGCCGCTTTACGCAGCCCTGGCCGAAGCCTTCCTTGACGGCATGGCCACTGCACCCAAGCCCCCGATCGTGACGCCCCGCCCGCCGCCTGCGCCGCCGCTACCTGTCGCGCGCTGACAGCACGCGTTCATACAGCGCAAGCCACTGTTCCGTTACGGCCTGACGGGTAAAACGCGCCTGATAATCCTGCCTGCCGCCCGCCACGATGCGTGCGGACAGCACCGGGTCATCCAGCACGCACTGTATGGCGGCAGCCAGCGCGGGCGCGTCATCAATCGGCACCAGCATGCCATTATCACCATCACGCACATGCGCCCGGGGACCGGCGGCGGCACACGCCACCAGCGGCACATCCGCCGACCATGCATCCAGAATGACGGTACCAAAAGGTTCATAACGCGACGGCAGCACGCAGATGTCGGCCGCCGCCAGCAACGCCCCGCGATCGGACCGCCAGCCAAGGAAGTGCACCCGGTCCGCAATGCCCAGACGGACCGCCTGTGCTGCAAGCGCGTCCTTCAGTTCCCCTTCCCCCGCCAGCCACACATGACAGCGCGGCAGCAGGGTCAGCCCATCCAGCAGCGTTTCCAGCCCCTTGGCCGGATGCAGCCGCGACAGCACCAGCAGCACCGGCGCATCATCCGGTGTATCCAGCGACCGGCGGGAGACCGGCTGCCGGGCCGTGACAGAGGAAAAGGTAGGCACATAGGCCACCCGGTCTTCCGGCGCGCCGCGTTCGCGCATGGACTGCGCCATGTCGGGCGTGCAGCCCACAAACCAGTCACAATGCGCGAAAGGGCGCAGGTCCTTGTAATTGCCAAACCAGCCAATAACCGGGACACCCGTATGCGCGGGCACCAGTTCCGCCGCACGGCGCAGCCAGCAATGGATCAGGTCGGGCTGCATGCGTTCGATCAGGCCCCGCAGCGCATGGCGGATCAGGGGCCGCAGCGGCAGGCGCAGCGGCCATGTCTCCACCGCCATTCCTGCCTTTTGCAGTTCCCTGCCGCGGGGGGCAGCAGGGTGCATGACCACACATTGCATAAGCCCCGCCGCATGCAGGCTGAGCATGACATCAGTGGAATACAGTTCAGCGCCACCATTGCCCCGGGCCGCCATGATATGGAGTACGCGCATAACGCCCCGCAATTCATGAAAAGTTTTTGGTGAAACTTTTTTTAGAAAGCTTCAGCGAACGCCGCCTTTTTGAAAAAAGACGGCATCCAAAAAAACTTTTATTACTTCTTATCCGGCTTTATTTGGCGCTCAGGTCCACCACGCACGCGCGGCCATCTTCCGAGCCAAAGGCAAGGCAACAGCCATCGGGGCTGAATTCCAGCGCCGTTACCGCGCCGGAACCCCCAATGCATACCGGCAGGATACGCTGTGCCCCGGTATCGGCCATCAGCACCGACCCGTCGGCAAACCCCGCCGCCACGATATCGTGGACGGGGTGGCAGGCGACACGGGTGCACATGACACCCGGCAGGCCACCGGCCTCCGCCGGGGGCTTGCCCATCGGACCGCCGCCAAAGAACGGCCACATCACGATCGTGTCCGCCCCGCTGGTCACCAGCCATTTGCCATTACGGGTAAAGGCCATGGACTGCACCTTGGACGGATAACCGCTCATGCGCATGTTGTGCCCGTCCGACAGCCGCCAGCCATGCAGTTCCGATTCCTGCATGGAGGTCACCAGCGCCTCGCCCGCCGGGTGAATGGCGATGCCGATATGGCTGCCTTTCCATTCCAGCGGCCGCACGGTGTCCACCTTAGCCTGTACAAACCACATCGACGCGCCGTTGTAATGCGAAGCCGCGATGCGCTTGCCCTTGGCGTCGAACACGATGCCGCTGACGGTGGAGGGATGATCCAGCACCTTCAGGGTCGTGTGCCCGTCGGCGTCGCGCAGTTCGACCTGCTTGCCCGATGAAAAGGCAATCACGCCGCCCTTGCCGTTGCTCCATGTCGTGATGTGCTCGACCCAGCGGCGACCTTTCGCAAGGTCGCTTACGCTGCCATCAGCAGCGACGCGGCGCAGGGCATTGTCATCGCCACCGGTCAGGAAGCCGGTAGGGGCGGCATCAGGCGCAATGGCAAGGATCGCGCCGTCATGCACGGTCATGACATTCCATGCATCCGACTGTCCCCAGTCGGCCCGGTCCGCCACGGCGATATCGCCCTCACCGGTGGCGAAGGCCACCTGCTGGCTGTCGCGTGAGATGGTGCAGCCGGTGATCTGGCCTTCCAGCTGGCGCATGGCCCCACGGCGTTCCAGCAGGCCGGTGGCGGGGATGGTATCATTCACGGTATCGCTCATTTCGCACGGCAGCTTTCAAAACCGCGGCGAAGCTGCGGACGATTGAGATTGCGGCCAATGAAAACAAGGCGGGAGACACGCGGCTCGCCTTCCTTCCATGGACCGATGAAGCCGCCATCGGCCATCATGTGCACGGCCTGAAAGGCGAAGCGCTGGTCCTCGCCCGCATAATTCAGGATCCCCTTGGCACGCAGGATATCGGCCCCCTGTTCCTGCAGCACCGCGCCGATCCATGCCTGAAACTTGGCCGCGTCCAGCGGTTCTTCCACTTCATAGGACAGGGAGGTCACGTCCGCTTCATGAGAATGGCTGGTGTCCTCAAGAAAACGCGGCGCATGTTCCAGCGCGCGCTGCAGGTCGAAGCCGCCCTGATCCAGCACATCGGACAGCGGCACGTCGCCGCGCTGCGCACGATGGAGGCGGGCGACAGCGTTGATGGACCGGATGCGCGATTCGATGGTCGCCAGCGCCACTTCATCCACAAGGTCGGTCTTGTTGAGGATGATGACATCGGCAAACGCGATCTGGTTCACCGCTTCAGGGCTTTCATCCAGCGTCTGGATGACGTTGTAGGCATCAACCACCGTAACCACGGCGTCCAGCCGGGTCTTGCCGCGCACGTCCTCGTCAACAAAGAAGGTCTGGGCGACGGGGGCGGGATCGGCCAGGCCGGTTGTCTCGACAATGATGCCGTCAAACTTCGCCCGACGTTTCATGAGGTTGCCGAGAATGCGAATCAGGTCGCCGCGCACGGTGCAGCAGATGCAGCCGTTGTTCATTTCGAACACTTCCTCATCGGCATCCACCACGAGGTCGTTGTCCACGCCGAGTTCACCGAACTCGTTCACCACCACGGCGTATTTGCGGCCATGTTGTGCCGTCAGGATATGGTTGAGCAGCGTCGTCTTGCCAGCGCCCAGGAATCCCGTCAGCACCGTAACCGGCACAAGGGTGTTCTGGGCTGCGGCGTCGGGCGACGCCTGAACGGTATCGGACATGTGGCCTCCGGTCTTTTCAAATTGCCTGCATCATGCGTGGCGTAAGCCTTGTCTGCCCAGATATAGGGCCATGGGGCGGCGTGTCCCATACCCGGCAGCACAGAAAAACGGAAAAGAAGGTCAGGCCCCGCGCCGGTGCAGGGCTGCATCGCGCATAGCCGCCCGGCATGCACGGGCGTGTTCGATACTGAAACGCGCGGCCTGCACCCGACCGCGTGCGGCAAGGTCTTCACGCGCGGGCAGGCTGTCCATCAACCCGGCCATGGCACGGGCCAGCCCCGTTGCGGGTTCGGGCGCATACAGCAGGCCGCCATTGCCCACCACTTCGGGCAGGCCGCCCACCGGGGCCGCGATCAACGCCGCGCCGGCAGCCATGGCTTCCAGCGCCGTCATGCCGAATGGTTCGGGCCAGCGGCTGGGCACGACCACGATGGCAGCCTGCCCCATGGCCGCCAGCACATCCGCATGGGGCCTGTATCCTGCCATGTCCACCCCAGCCGCCGCAGCCCCGGGCCACAGGTCGGACACGAACGGGGTCAGTGGTGCATCGGCGCGGAAACGGTCGGCGCCGATCATGCTGAAACCCCAGTCAGGATATTGGGGCGCAATCTGCGCGCAGGCCGCGACAAACAGGTCCGCTCCCTTGTCCGCCACCACGCGCCCGGCAAACAGCACCCGGCGCGCACGCTGCGCCATGGGGGGCACCATTGCAGGCAATATCACGCCATTGGGGGACAGCCCGACCTGTCGGGCGCAGGCTGCGGGCAGACCATCAAGAAACCGGCTACGCACCCAGCCAGATACGCAGGCCACATCCATCAACCGCAGCAGATCGCGGCGCGACAAAGGAGTTTCGGCCCCGCGCATACCCTGCGGGTCATTATGCAGCACCAGCAGCACGCGCTGTCCGGGTCGGTGACGGGCAATGTACCGGGCGGTATCGGGGCGGTTATGGACCTCCACAACGGCGGCACCCATGTCGGCCACCGCGCGCGCAGCAGCCGCGGCATAACGCACGCTGCGACGCCCCGGTGGCCACAATCCGGGTGTGACCGCACGGTATTCATGGTCCGGCAGCAGGGATGGCCCATCCAGCGGAGGCCCCACGATCACATCCTGCGTCCCCGCAAGGGCTGCCACCTGCAACCCGATCGCCCCCACGGCACCGGGAGAGAATCCTTCTCGCGCGGGCAGTACCACCGCCACGCGCCATGGCATGATCATGGACGGGTCTCAGCCAATGTCCTCAAAACGGGACTGCTGCCATTCCTTTGGTTCCTGCAACGCCTTCTGGTACCAGTCATCCACCAGCGGATGGGCGCGCACGGCGGTCATGTAAGCCCGCGATTCCGGTGACGGGCTGATGCCATAGGACAGGAAGCGCGATACGATGGGCGCAAACATGGCATCCGCCATGCCGAACGTCGCACCGAACAGGAAGGGACCATCCTTGCCAAAGTCCAGACGAGCCTCGGTCCAGATGGCGTCAATGCGGGCGATGTCGGCATCAATGTCCGGCGTGGTGCCCGCCGCAAGCGGTCGGTTGTCGCGGCCGATATTCATGGGCATGGCCTGCCGCACCGCGCGGAAGCCTGCATGCATTTCAGCCGAGATGCTGCGGGCATAGGCGCGCTGGCGCACATCACCCGGCCACAGGCCGGGGGCCTGTTCGGCGCAGTATTCACAGATCGCGATGCTTTCCCACACCGCAACGCCGTTATGTTCCAGATAGGGCACCTTGCCATTGGGGGAAATGGTGCGGATGGCCGGGGTTTCCCCGTTATCGGCCAGCGGGATCAGTTGTTCGCGCACGTCCAGCCCCGCCAGACGCACCGCCAGCCACCCGCGCAGCGACCATGACGAATACCGTCGCGTGCCAATGACCAGAATACCATCACTCATGACGCCGCCTTCCCTTCACTTCCGGCCTGCACAGCTTCCGCCCGGCGGATGAAGCCACCGCCCAGCACCCGTGTGCCATCATACATCACGCAGGCCTGTCCCGGTGCGGGCACGGCCCCATCATCCAGTTCCACCCGCGCGCCATTGCCGGCCGCCTGCCATACGGTGGCAGGGCGGGCGGCTTCACGCGCGCGGATCTGCACCGCACAGCGCATGCCCTGTGGTCCCGGCGGGGGCACCAGCCAGTTCATGTCACGCAGCATCAGCGTATGAGCCACGGCCTGCGCCCGCGGGCCAATCACCACGCGCCTGCTGGCGGGCTCGATTCCCACCACCATCTGGCGCGCGCCATCGCGCATGGCGGCGTTGCCCAGCCGCCTGCTCTGCCCCACGGTGTAGCGGGTCACACCTTCGTGCTGGCCCACGACATGGCCGGACTGGTCCACGATTTCACCACCCCCCATTACGTCCGGGCGCAGTTTTTCAACCAGTCCGGCATATGAGCCGTCGGTTACGAAACACAGGTCCTGACTGTCGGGCTTGGCTGCGACCGCCAGGCCAAAGCGTTCGGCTTCCGCCCGCACGGCGGCCTTATCGGGCATGTCACCCAGCGGAAAGCGCAGGAAATCAAGCTGGTCGCGGGTTGTGGCAAACAGGAACCATGACTGGTCACGCCCGGCATCAACGGGGCGGTGCATTTCCACGCCATCCGGCCCGTCCACGCGGCGGACGTAATGACCGGTCGCCATGGCGTCCACCCCAAGGTCGCGCGCCATGCCCAGCAGGTCGGTAAACTTCACGCCCTGATTGCATGCAACGCACGGCACCGGGGTTTCGCCCGCCGCATACGCATCGGCGAAGGTGCCGATGACGCTGTCATGGAAGCGACGTTCGGCATCGATGACGTAATGGGGAATGCCCAGCCGGTCGGCCACCCGCCGGGCGTCGTGAATGTCGCGACCCGCGCAGCATGCGCCCTTTTTCGTACTTTCGCGCGAATCATACAGCTGGAGGGTCGCGCCGATCACCTCGTGCCCCTCGTCCACCAGACGGGCGGCAACGACAGAGCTGTCCACCCCGCCGGACATGGCCACAAGAATGCGCATGGCTTGGTTCCACTTCCCAATGACAGGCAATGCCCGCAGGACTATCCGCCCCCGGGCATCGCACGTCAAACATCATGTTGCGCGCATCTTATGACGCGCGGTGTATCATCAGGCCGCCGGTCAGGACGTGCGCGGCAGGCGCACCACCAGACCGTCAAGTGCCTCGGTCATCACGATCTGGCAGCCCAGACGGGATGTCTTTTCCAGACCGAAGGCCAGGTCGAGCATATCTTCCTCGTCCTCGGTCGGCGGTGTCAGCTTCGGCGCCCATTCGGGGTCCACCACCACATGGCATGTGGCGCAGGCCAGCGAGCCTTCGCATGCGCCCTCAAGGTCGATCCCGTTCTTGTGGGCGATTTCCAGAACCGACAGACCCAGCGGGGCCGCAACTTCGCGGCGGGTGCCGTCACGCTCGATGAATGTTATATGCGCCATCTTTGTCATCCTGCCTGCTACCATT
Source organism: Komagataeibacter diospyri (assembly GCF_043995075.1). Taxonomy (NCBI): domain Bacteria; kingdom Pseudomonadati; phylum Pseudomonadota; class Alphaproteobacteria; order Acetobacterales; family Acetobacteraceae; genus Komagataeibacter; species Komagataeibacter diospyri. Next base: position 2,947,532 of record NZ_CP171836.1, on the reverse strand, counting down.
CGCCCGTTACTCATGGCGAAGAACTGCCATCCGCGCGGCAGCGTGCCACAGCCTGGCACAGGATCGCCGCCGCGCGATCCACGTCGGCGGCTGAGGTATAGCGTCCGACGGCCAGACGCAAGCCTCCGGCGGCCTGAACTCCATCCAGCCCCATGGCCGTCAGCACGTAGGATGGCATCATTTCGGCCGAGGAACAGGCCGATCCCGTGGACAGGCACAGCCGTGGCGCTGCCGCCATCAGGTCCAGCGCCCGCACACCGTCAAAGCGCAGGTTCAGGTTACCCGCCAGCCGCCCACCTTCCGACATCGCGCCATGGACATGCACACCGTCGCATCCCGCCCTTAACGCCGCCAGCAGCCGGTCACGCAATTGCGCAACCCGCGCGCGTTCCGCGGCGCCTTCGTCACGCGCTATGCGGCATGCCGCCCCGAATCCGATCACAAGCGGCGCGGGCAGCGTGCCCGAACGCAGCCCGCGTTCCTGCCCGCCGCCGGAAAACAGCGGGGTCAGCCGCACGCGCGGCCTGCGGCGCACGAACAGCGCCCCCACCCCTTTCGGCCCGTACAGCTTGTGTCCCGACACGGACGCCAGATCGAGATCCCATGCCCGCACGTCCACATCCACCTTGCCCACCGCCTGCGCCAGATCACTGTGCAGCAGCGCGCCCGCCCTGCGGACAATGGGCGCAAGGGCCGCGATGTCCTGGACTACCCCGGTCTCGTTATTGGCGGCCATGATGCTGACCAGTAGCGTCGGCACGGACAGCGCTTCGGCCAGCACGGCGGGGTCCAGCGTGCCATCGGGCCGGACCGGTAGGATCACCGGCTCGCATCCTTCACGCGCAAGGTCACGCACCGATTCCAGCACGCATTTATGTTCGGTCGCAACCGTGATGACCCGCCTGCGCGCATCCCCGCGCTCCAGCAGGTGACGCACCGCGCCCTTGATGGCGATGTTGTTGGCTTCCGTCGCACCGGATGTCAGCACGATTTCACGCACGTCCGCACCCAGTATCGCAGCCACGTCGGCACGGGCCTGTTCCACCGCGTCATGCGCCGCACGCCCCGCCGCGTGGTCAAGGCTGTGGGGATTGGCGAAGCTGTCGGTAAACCACGGCATCATTTCCGCCACCACGCGCGGGTCGCACGGCGTGGTGGCCTGATAATCGAGATAAATCAGGTCGGAAGATACAGTCATGCCGCCCCCGCCTGCAGCGCGGGCAACCGGGCGGCCATGGCCGTATAGGCCGCGATGAAGCCATCCACCTGCCCCTGTGTCACTGACCATGGCAGGGACACACGGATTGCGCAGCCTGCGTCATCCCCGAACCCCATGGCATCCAGCACATGTGAACGCGTGACCTTGCCCGATGAACATGCCGACCCGGCAGAGACGCAGTACCCCGCCATATCCAGCGCGATCAACTGCGTCTGCGCCCGCCGCCCTGGCAGCAGCAGGCTGGTGGTATTGGCCAGACGTGGCGCGCTTTCACCGCACACCTGCGCGCCAGCGGCCACCGCCGCCGCTTCGATCCGGTCGCGCCATGTGGCAAGCCTGCCAGCCTGCTGCGCCATGTCCGATACCGCCATTCGGGCTGCGGCAGCCATGCCGGCAATGGCGGGCAGCGCGGGAGTACCGCCGCGCCGTCCCTGTTCCTGTCCCCCCCCGGCCAGAAGCGGGGTCAGGGCATGGAACCGCGACCCGGCCAGCAACAGCGCGCCAGCCCCCTTGGGCCCGCCGAATTTATGGCCTGAGATCGCGATGCTGTCCGCGCCCAGTTCCCCGATGCTGAAGGGAATGCGCCCTGCCGCCTGCACAGCGTCCACATGCACCAGCGCGCCATGGGCATGGCACAATGCTGCGATTTCCCGCACGGGGTTGATGACGCCGGTTTCGTTATTGGCCAGCATGACACAGACCAGCGCGGGCGTGCCCCCATCGGCCTCCAGCATACGTTCCAGCGCCCCGTGCTCCAGCACGCCATCGGGCCGCACCGGCACCACCTGCGCCCGCACGGCACCGCGTACGGCGTCGTGTTCGGTCGCCCCCACCAGCACGCGCCTGCCCTGTGCCTGACCGGTAACGGCCAGCACGTTCGCCTCCGTCCCGCCGGAGGTCAGGACACAGTTTTCAGCCGCTACCCCGAACAGGGTGGCCAGATCCTCCCGCGCGGTTTCCAGCACGGCGCGCGCGGCCCGTCCCGCACGGTGAACGGATGACGGATTACCCACCACTCCAGCCGCCGACACCATGGCCGTCAGGGCCTGAGCCCGAAGCGGTTCGGACGCGTTGGCGTCAAGGTAGGTCAAACTGTCGCGTCGGGTGTTCATGCTGTCCAGCCATATGGTTACGCCAAGTCGTTTTGCGAGGTGGATTACGATTTATCTGGCATTTTGTGAATCCACACCGCTATAAGGCAGCGCAACATAATATTTATTGCAACGTGTTATGGTGGGTGTCAGCACCTTTCCCATACCGCTGCCTCAATGTCGCCCGCCCGTGATCCGGGCCATGGCAAGGAGAGCGAACCGACACGACACACCCGGCCCGACACGGAAAACCTTTCCCCCTGCCGGGTGAACACGACGCATTACCATATCTGCCCCCCGCGCAGGGCACGCCTGCCAAAGACGCACTTTATGTCAGGTAGGCAACAGGCCCATTATCTGGCGGGTTGGTATACTTTCGGTCTGGCTGACCAGACCGGATCAATTCTGTTTTTCGTGCCACCACCACCGGACGAATACACGGCGTATTCCTGCTTCCGGCACGGATGACACCGGAAGACAGCATTTTCTCTGCCTGCCGACCTGACGGGGCATCGCCGGTCGGGCGGGCTGTAACAGCAACCTTTCCCGCTGCAATGCCTGGAATGCGCGGGGAAATGCAAATGCGGGATACCTATGCCTGAGGTCATGTTTGCCGGCCCTGATGGCCGCCTGGAAGGTCGATACCATCATTCAAGCGCGCCCAACGCGCCGCTTGCGCTGGTACTTCATCCCCACCCGCTGCATGGCGGAACCATGAATAACCGCATCACCTATGCGATGTACCGCGCGTTCGAGAAAATGGGCTTCTCGGTCATGCGTTACAATTCGCGCGGCGTTGGCCGCTCGCAGGGGCGTTATGACGGTGGCATTGGCGAGATTTCGGATGCTGCAGCAGCCCTTGACTGGATGCAGATGGTCAACCCGAACGCCAGCGGCCTGTGGATCGCGGGATATTCGTTCGGTGCGTTCGTCGGCATGCAGCTGCTCATGCGCCGCCCCGAAATCACGGGCTGGATCAGCGTGGCGCCCCCCGCCAACCACTATGATTTCGGCTTCCTTGCGCCGTGCCCGTGTGGCGGGCTCATGATCGCGGGGGAAAACGACGAACTGGTGCCCGAACCCGCCGTGCGCAAGCTGGTTGACAAGCTGAACACCCAGAAGGGTGTTACCGTGGACTATCGCATATTCAAGGGTGCCGACCACGTCTTCGCCAACCATGCCGATGAGGTGGCCGAGGCGCTGGAAGACCATGTCAGCACGGTCATGAACCGCAAGGCGCTGGCGCTGGCCGCTGACTGACGCCCATAACCCATCCCGGTCGGGCCGGGCTGTTCCATGATGGGCCGTGAACATGCTAGAGGCTGGTCCGCGCCGGGGCGGCCCGGCCAGCGATGCCTATCACAGCGCGGAACAGATCATGCCCAAGAGTGAATTCCTCCGGGAAGCCGAAGCACGCGGCTTCATTTTCCAGTGCACCGACATGGATGCGCTTGACGCCGCCATGCAGGCCGGTCCGGTGGGGGGCTATATCGGTTTCGATCCCACGGCGGACAGCCTGCACGTGGGCAGCCTGATCCAGATCATGATGCTGCGCCTGATGCACCGCCATGGCCACCGCCCCGTGGCCCTGGTGGGGGGCGGCACGGCCAAGATCGGCGATCCCTCCTTCCGGGAGGAAGCGCGCAAGCTCATGACGGTGGAAACCATCGCCACCAACATGCGTGGGGTGGAAGCCTGCCTGAGGCAGTTCCTGCCGCTGGGAACAGGCCCTGCCGACCCCTTGCTGGCCAACAATGCCGACTGGCTGGACAGACTGTCCTACATCGACCTGCTGCGTGATGTGGGCATCCATTTTTCCGTCAACCGCATGCTGTCCTTCGACTCGGTCCGGTCGCGGCTGGAGCGTGAGCAGGGGCTGACGTTCCTGGAGTTCAATTACTCCATCCTGCAGTCCTACGATTTCCGTGAGCTCAACAGCCGTCATGGCGTGACCCTTCAGATGGGGGGATCGGACCAGTGGGGCAACATCGTATCGGGTATCGACCTGGTGCGCAGGATGAATGGCGCGCAGGTATTCGGCCTGACAACGCCACTGCTGACCACAAGTTCCGGCGCAAAGATGGGCAAGACGGCGCAGGGCGCTGTCTGGCTGTCGGCACAGCGGCTGCCCATATTCGATTACTGGCAGTTCTGGCGCAATGTGGAAGATGCGGATGTCGGTCGCTTCCTCAAGCTGTTCACCGAACTGCCAATCGGGGAATGTGACCGTCTGGCCGCCCTTGGGGGCGCGGAAATCAATGAAGCGAAAAAAGTCCTCGCCACCGAGGCCACCGCCCTGTGCCACGGCCGTGCCGCCGCCGAAGAAGCCGCCGAGGCCGCACGCCGCACGTTTGAAGAAGGGGCCGTGACCGCGAGCGCCCTGCCCACCGTTCATCTGCCCGCCGCCCTGCTGACCGAAGGCGTGCCCGCCTTCCGCCTGTTTGTGGAAGCCGGTTTTGCCGCAAGCAACGGGGAGGCCCGTCGCCTGATCCGTGGCGGGGGGGCGCGGGTGAATGACGTGGTGATCAAGGACGAGGCGCAGGTCGTGTCCGACAGTGACCTGATTGACGGGTCGCTCAAGCTGTCATCGGGCCGCAAGCGCCATATCCTGGTCCAGCCGGCCTGAACGGCACGGCCATGACACGCAGGCGGGCAGGACGGGACAGGGCGCAGGCGCAACAGCCCGACCTGTTCGCACCCGCCGCGCCACCGTCCCCTGCCCCACCACAAAGCCCACGCCCGGCCACGCCTGACCTGCTGTCCCTGCCTGCCGTGCCACGGGAATTGTGGGACCGACTGGCCCATTCACGTTTCCGCGCACGCTTTCACCTTGGGGCAAAGGAACGGGATTATCTGGCAAAGCGGGGACTGCCGGAAGTCATGGCGCACGCGGCGGATTTCATCGCCACCCGACTCGCCCCCGCCCACCCGGACAGGGACGGCCGGCAGACCCCGTGGCGGGGACACCCGGTCTTCATTGCCCAGCATGCCACCGGCACCTGCTGCCGGGGCTGTGTTGCCAAATGGCACGCCATGCCCGCGGGCCAGCCACTGGATACGCAGCAGCAGGCCTATATCCTGTCGGTCATACAGGAATGGATCAGACATGATGCGGCAGCCCCTACGCCCCAATCCGCGCCCAGACCTGATCCCCGCTGATCCAGCATTCGTATGATTGCGGCATCGGTCCTGCCGCCTCCATCCGGCCACCGGGGGCCTGCGCACGTCCATCGGGGCCGAAGGTCCACATATGCAGCGGGCAGACGATACGGCCATACAGCACGTAACCGGCGGAAAGCCGGGCATTGCCGTGGGGGCAGCGGTCATCCAGCACGGCAGGACGGTCGTCTTCCACCATCCACACCACCAGCGCCCGGCCATCGCATATGACCCGCCGGGGTTCTTCCCGCGCGGCGGATACTGCGCACAGGGGACGGGAACCCGGTAACGTCTGTTTCATTGAACTCATGCCTTCCGCCTGCTGCGCAGTTACCATCTTACGTGAATGGGGTGCGTCGTCTATCGTGCCTGCGCCCTGTCGCAGGCATGCGGCGTACCGGCCAACATTAACAGGATATGATGACGCATGGTTCTTTCCCCCCAGCATGAACATCTTCTGGACCGTCTGGCTGAAGTCGCCGTCCGGGTTGGCGTCAATATCGCACATGGTCAGCAGTTGCTGATTACGGCCCCGCTGGACGCCGTGCCGCTGGTCCGCCGTATAACCGAACATGCCTACAAGGCAGGCGCATCGCTGGTGACGCCATTCTATGCCGATGACGTGGCGACACTGGCCCGCTTCCATCACGCCGCCGACGATACGCTGGATACCGCCGCCGACTGGCTGCAGGATGGCATGGCCAATGCCTACCGCAAGGGGGCCGCGCGCATGGCGATCACGGGGGCCAACCCCGTGCTGCTGGCCAATGAAAACGCCGAACGCGTCTCCCGCGTTGGCCGCGCCGCATCGCGCGCGGGGCGTCCGGCCATGGAACTCATCACCCGCTTCGCCATCAACTGGAACATCGTGGCCTTCGCCACGCCCGCATGGGCGCAGCAGGTCTTTCCCGACCTGTCGGCAGATGCGGCGGTCAGCCGGTTGTGGGATGCGATTTTCCAGGCATCCCGCGTCATGGTGGATGACCCGGTGGCCGAATGGAAAACCCATAACGCCCGCCTGCACAAGCGCGCGACGTGGCTGAACGAACGTCGTTTCGCGGCCCTGCATTTCAGCGGGCCGGACACGGACCTGACCGTGGGACTGGCCGACGGGCATGCATGGGCCGGAGGCGCGGAACCTGCGGGCAACGGCATCATATGCAACCCCAACATCCCGACCGAGGAAGTGTTCACCACCCCCCACGCCCGCAAGGTCAGCGGGACAGTGCGCGCGACCAAGCCGCTGTTCCACCAGGGTACGCTGATTGACGATATCGCCGTACGTTTTGAAGACGGCCGCATTGTCAAAGCCCACGCCCGCACCGGGCAGGATGTGCTCGAACGCATACTGGATACCGATGACGGCGCGCGCAGGCTGGGTGAAGTAGCACTGGTGCCCGCGTCATCCCCCATTTCCGAAAGCGGCATCCTGTTCCGCAACACGCTGTTTGATGAAAATGCGGCAAGCCACATCGCCCTTGGCCAGTCCTATGCCAAATGCATGCTGGACACCGACAACCTGACCGAAGCCCATCTGGCGCAGCAGGGAGCCAATACCAGCTTTATCCATATTGACTGGATGATCGGGTCCAGCAAGATCGATGTGGACGCCATCAACCATGACGGCACCCGCGAACCCCTGATGAGACAGGGCGAATGGAGCAACCAGCCATGACTACTTCCTTCGTGCGCAAGGCGCTTTTGGCCACCACATGCGCCCTTGCCCTGACCCACATGCCTGCTGCCATGCACCCCGCCATGGCCCAGCAGCCCACGCAGCAGATGACGCAGCAGGCCCCCAGCGCCGCACAGCAGGCCGCCATCCAGCATGACATGGAAACCGTGGCGCGGTATAAACTGCCCAGGGATTTCTTCACACGCATGACACCGGTGATGGAACAGATCCGCAATTCGCGCATCTCGCCCCCTGAAACACCGAACATGTCGCTTGAAGACACCATCAGGCGCACGGAAGCCATGCCCCAGCTTGAGCCAATCCTGAAGCAGGGACACATGACGGCGCGTGAATTCGTCATGGGCATCACCACCTTTGGCATGACTGCCGCCGTGATGCAGCACCCCGCGCAGGACAGCAAATCAATGCCGCCGCTGAACCCGGACAATGTCAGCCTGCTCAAGTCCCATGCGGCACAGACGCAGGCGCTGATCCAGATCATGGGCGGCGGTGACAGCCAGCAGCAGCAGACCCCGGAGCGTTAAACCGAATCCTGCAGGACAATCTGTTTATAAAACACAGTAAACGTTTTTAGGTGCCGCCTCTTTTCCAAAAGGCGGCGTCTTCCTGACGCTTTTTGAAAAAGCTGCACCAAGAACTTCTTTATGACTGGCGGGATATTCCCTGATCTGCAGGACACCCCGCCGTCAGCAGGGCCGTGGTACGCACCATGATGTCGGCCTGCACATACCGCTGCAGCGCACGTATCCGCCCTGCTTCACCCATGCGCTGACGCAACGCGCCATCATGCACCATAAGGTCCAGCGCAGCAGAAAGCCGCGCGACATCGCCCGGTGGCACCAGCAGGCCGGTCTCGCCCGCCACCACCTGCTCGCACGGGCCGGAAATGTCGCTTGCCACCACCGGCAGGCCACACAACATGGCTTCGATCACGCTCATCGGCAGGCCCTCGAAATGGCTGGGCAGGACGAAGATGTCCGCAGCCGCCATGATCGACGCCACGTCCTCGCGGTATCCAAACATGACCATCCTGGCGCCAGGGGCCGCACGGGCCGCAGCAAAACATGCGCCAAGATCCACGCCGCGGTCACTGGGCAGGCGTGTGCCCACCACCCACAATACCGCGTTATCGGGCAGGCCGCGCATGGCCGCCAGCAGTTCGGGATAGCCTTTTCCCCGCACCAGACGGGAGACGGCCAGGATGACAACCTGCCCAGTTTCCACCCCCATCCGCGCCCGCATTGCCGCGCGCTGTTCGGGCATGGGGTGGAAAATGGCCGGGTCGCGTCCGTTACCAATGGCCGTGGCATGGGGGTGAATATGCAGCCTGCGGGCATCGCGGGCTTCCCTGTCCGACACGGTCAGGTAGATGTCGGTCACCCGTCCCGCCAGCCATTCCAGCGCAAGGGCCATGGCGCGCCGCGCCCCTGATCCCGGCTGGTTGAACAGGAAACCATGGCAGGTATAGGCAATGCAGGGCACACCACACCACCATGCTGCGAAACGAGCCAGCAGGCCGCTTATGGGCATGTGGGCATGGACCATATCAGGCTTTTCCGCCCGGATCAGGCGCACCAGTCCCCGCCACGCCCGCCATTGCGCAAGGGGGGACAGGGTACGTGACATGGGCACGGTTTCGACCCGCAGGCCGTGTGCCCGCACGCCATCCAGCAGGGGGCCATCGGCACAGACCCCGACTACATCATGCCCTGCGTCGCGCAGCGCCCGCATGAGAGGAAAGAGAAACTGGCGTAACGAGAAATCAACATTCGTGATTTCAAGGATCTTCATGCCAGCAGCAGCAGCTTTTCACGCCTGAGCGCCCAGCGCACCACCTGCCGCACCTTGCCCGGCGGCCCATCAGCCTGCGTGATCCGGGTGTCGTCGCCGTCCCCTTCCCCGGCCTGCCGGCGCGCGGTGGGATCAACACGCACGACCAGTTGCACGGTAGGCTGCGGGACCTGGCCGCCGGAATAGACGCTGTCCTCGATGGTGACATCACCACCCGCCGCACGGAAGCGCCAGTGCTGTTCACCCGCCTCCAGCAGGATGGAGCCATCCTGCGCATCGACCGCCGTGACCGATGGATGCAGATGCAGACGCAGGACGAAGGCGACCTCGCGCTCGCCTTCCAGCATTTCCTCCCCGCGCAGGACTTCGCCATCCCCACCCAGGTACAGCCTGCGGTAATACGTAACCCCGGCCGAGGGATGGTAGCCATCATGTGACAGGTTCAGCCAGTGCGCGCCCTCGGCCACGGCATGGTCCACGTCCACATGGGCCGGCCTGCGCCGCACCGTCCCATCCGGCCCGAATTCGGACGACGACATGTCTTCCACCACCACGACGGAATGGGCGGCTGTCTGGCGCAGGGCCTCTTTCCACGCTGGCAGCACGCCACCGCCGCAGTTGACGATCAGACGCTGGCGCGCACAGGAAAATTCGAATGAAAGCGTACCAGCATGCGCGTTACGGTCATATTCAGGGGGTGCGGGAATCCCCACATCCACCAGCAGCAGCGACCGCATGGCCTGCATGCGCATGAAACCGCCATCCGGCATGGAATGGGCCACGACGCGGGTACGCGTGGCCTGTGACAGCACCATCTCAATCAGTGTTGCGCTACGTTCATGGCTGCCGTTGAACAGGGCAAGTCCCCCGTCCCCATGCCGCATTGCACGCAGCACGGGACTCATCTTGTCCAGTGCGATGGCCACCGAATGTGGCAGCGCATGCTGCACCGCCTGCATCATGGCCCGCATTTCCGCCAGTTCCCGCACGGCGCGCAACTGCACTTCGGGGCTGCGTTCGATATGCCAGCCATCGGGCAGGATCTGGCTTTCCACCTCGTTATCGATATAGCGGCGGTACCGGGTCAGGAAACCGGTATATTCCGGCATGGCCACGGCCACAGCCAGCAGTCCCTTCAGCGCGGTCAGGGACTGCCAGCCATGCCGTTCGGGCGGCATGAGGGCGGCAATGGTGCGCCCTTCGACCAGGATGCGGGCCATGAGGCGCTGGCGGAAGGAATCGCTGGCCGACGCGGCAAAGAAATCGTAATGCCCCAGCCACGCCGCGACACGTGCGCCAATCACGCCGCATTCCAGCGCCAGCGGATCCTGCGCGGGATGGTGCAGCCAGTCATCAACCAGCGCGCGCGCCTTCAGCCGCGCGGCATCGGTGCCCACCGCGCGCAGGTCACGCAACCAGCGGAAACTGAGCAGCCCTTCGCGAAAAGCGGGTTCGAAATCAGGCGAATTCCACTGCCCGGGCCCTACGGGGTGGGTATAGCCCGCCCATGTCAGGCTGCCACGGGCAAGCTGCGCACCCGCCGCCGGGTCGCCCGGCCACAGGTCACGCACGTTATGGACGGGTGCGACAGGCAGGCGCCTGCCCCCCCCCAGCAGGGGCATCCGCGCAAAGGACAGGCGCGCGCCCCGCGCCAGACGCTTCAGCGGCATGGGGCCTTATCCCTCCGATACATCAGGGACCATACCCTCACGCCGGGTTATGCATCCCGGTCCGTAGGTTCTTTATGGCGGCGGCGTAATCATCCTGCCCGTACACGGCCGTGCCTGCGACCAGCATGTCAGCGCCAGCGGCAACAGCCAGCGGCGCGGTCTGTGGCGTGATGCCGCCATCGACCCCGATGCGGATGTCACGTCCCGTCGCATCCGCCATGCGGCGCAGGGTCTCGATCTTGCGCAGCTGGCTGGTCAGGAATTTCTGGCCACCAAAACCGGGGTTGACCGTCATGACCAGGATCATGTCCACCAGGTCCAGCACCTCACCCACCGCTTCGGGCGGGGTGGCTGGACAGATGGCGATACCGGGCTTCACCCCATGATCACGCACATGCTGGAGCGAACGGTGGGTATGGGGACCGGCTTCCACATGCAGATGGATATGGTCGGCCCCGGCCTTCGCGAAGGCTTCGATATACGGATCGACAGGTGCAATCATCAGGTGCACGTCAAACGGCAGCTTCGATTTCGGACGAAGCGCCTTGATCAGTTGCGGCCCCATGGACAGGTTGGGCACGAAATGCCCATCCATGACATCCAGATGCAGCCAGTCCGCGCCAGCATGTTCGACAGCGGCGACTTCTTCCGCCATGCGGGAGAAATCGGCCGACAGGACGCTGGGGGCAATAAGGGGTGTTTCGAGAGCAGCCATGCCTGTTTTTTAACAGCAATCAATGACTAACGCGAATCTTTCCTCATTCACCCCGTCCGGTCAGGCGCGACGGAATCGCGCGGCGAAGAAGCCGTCCATCCCACCATGATCCGCCAGCATGCCCGGATGGGTGCGCAGCCAGCCCTCCGGCGTGCGGGCCTGCGGCAGGAAGGCCAGTTCCTCTGGCGTAAAGGGATCGGGGACCAGCCCCATCGCAGCTGCGGCCAGCGCACGCTGTTCCCCTTCCTCGGGTTGCAGCGAGCATACTGCATAGACCACGCGTCCGCCCGGTCGCAGCATATCGCGGCTGGCGGCCAGCAGCCGGTCCTGTCCTTCGGTCATGGTGGTGATGTCGCGCGGGCGTTTGATCCACATGGCGTCGGGATGGCGGCGGATGGTGCCGGTGGCCGAACACGGCGCATCCAGCAGGATTGCGTCCAGCGGGGCATCTGGCCGCCACTGCGCCGCGTCTTCATGGATCACCTTCACGCCCGACAGCCCAAGGCGTGCCAGATTCGCACGCAGGCGTTCGATACGGCGGCCTTCTCGTTCAATGGCGAACACCTCCGCCCCTGTAAAGGCCAGCTGGGCGGTCTTGCCACCCGGCGCCGCGCACAGATCGGCCACGCGTTCCCCCGGCTGTGCGGCCAGCAGCCGCGCGGGCAGGCTGGCCGCCATGTCCTGCACCCAGAATGCCCCTTCGGCAAAGCCGGGCAGGTCCACGACCTTCACCGCCCCTGCCGCAAAGCGCACGCTGCCACCCGGCATGACCTCGCCACCCGGCGGGGCTTCGGCGTCGGGGCGGATGGTCAGGTCCAGCGGCGGCTCATGACCCAGCGCACGGGCGATGGGACGCGCAAGCTTCCCCCACGACTGCCACAGCCACGGCGGCACATCCAGCCGCGCCTGGTCCAGCCCCTCCAGCGCCTGCGTCCCGCCTGCGGCCACGCGCCGCAGCACCGCGTTGACCAATCCTGCGAACGGCACCAGCCCCCGCCTGCGCGCAAGGGCGACGGATGTCGCCACGGCGGCATGTGCGGGCGTATCAAGGAACAGGAGCTGCGCCACCCCGATCAGCAGCACCACGCGCACCGGTTCGGGCGGTTCACGCTTCAGGAAAGGGGACAGCACTTCATTCGCGGTGCCCATGTGCCGCAGCACGGTGGCGGCCAGCCTGTGGCCGGCTGCACGGTCACGCGGTTCCGCCGTGCGGGCGGCGACCGAGTGATCCAGTGACGTATCAAGCATGCGGCGATGGACGATCACGCCCTCGATGATATCGAAAGCGATGTCCCGCGTGGGATCAGGGGCGACCTTGCCACCGCGCCGGTCGGGGCGGCCTTTATCGGGACGGCGGCCAGCGGGGCGGGGTGACGGGGACGGGGAAGGCTTCATGTAATCCTGACCTGAAAGCTGCGACATGCGGGGGCTTGACCGGGGAGGTATTCAGGCCAAGCCTAGAGCCATGTCAACATCCACATCCATAGCGGATGCCCTGACGGGTATCCATGCCCGCATCGCCGCCAGTGCACAGGCGGCGGGCCGCGACCCTTCCACCATTGAACTCGTGGCTGTTTCCAAGTTCCATCCACAGGCCAGCGTCATCGCGGCGCTGGAGGCGGGACAGCGGATATTCGGTGAAAACCGCGTGCAGGAAGCCGCCGCGAAATTCCCTGACCTGCGCGAACGCTGGCCCGACCTGCGGCTGCACATCATCGGTGGGCTGCAGACCAACAAGGCGCTGGAGGCTGTCAGGATCGCGGACATGATCGAAAGTCTGGACCGCCCTTCCCTGGCGGACGCGATTGCGCGCGCGGGTGAGAAGGCAGGCCGCCTGCCCGACCTGCTGGTGCAGGTGAACACCGGCGACGAGACCCAGAAATCGGGCGTGAGGCTGGAAGAAGCCGATGCCTTCATCACCGCCAGCATGACACGCTTTGGCGACAGGGTGCGTGGCCTCATGTGCATCCCGCCGCATGACCAGGATCCGACAGCGCATTTCCGGCTGCTGGCGGACATGGCGGCGCGGCACGGGCTACCGGTGGTATCCATGGGCATGTCGGCCGATTTCGAACGCGCGATTGCCTGTGGCGCGACACTGGTGCGGGTGGGCAGTGCGATTTTCGGTGCCCGTCCGGCCCATGCCTGAACGTGCCTGAATGGCACCTGAGCGGAGACGGCCCTTGCTGCGCATGGGGCGAGACGGTAATGCGAAACTATCCGGTCGCGATGTGATGCCGGTTTTCTGTCTTCATTGCCGCGGAGCCGTCACGACATGACGCAACCCACGGGGCCTTCTGCCCCCGGATCCCCGACGACGCCGGATGGCGCAGGTCATCCCGCAACTGCCGTGGACAACAAGGCCACGACCGCGCCCAAGATTACCGAATATGGCGCGGACCAGCACGAACACGCGGCCAATCCCGTGGGCTTCGCCGCCCTGCTGGGCGTGCTGGGCGTGGTGTTTGGTGATATCGGCACAAGCCCGATTTACGCCCTGCGTTCGACCATCATGGTCGTATCGCAGCACCACAGGATCGAGCCGTGGGAGGTGCTGGGCGTCCTGAGCCTGATCATCTGGTCGCTGCTGCTGATCGTGACGGTGAAATACGTCATCCTGATCATGCGCGCCGATCATAATGGCGAAGGCGGGATCATCTCGCTCATGTCCCTTGCCCAACGTGTCGCGCCCAGCAACCGGCTGCGCATCGCACTGGGCATGGTTGGCATTGGCGGGGCCTGCCTGTTCTTTGGCGATGGCATGATCACCCCCGCCATTTCCGTGCTTTCGGCGGTAGAAGGGCTGGAGGTCAGCTTCCCCGCTGCCCGTGACCTTGTCATCCCCATCGCGCTGATGGTGCTGGTCGGGCTGTTTTCGGTCCAGTGCTACGGCACGGGCAAGGTGGGCACCATATTCGGGCCGATCATGCTGGTGTGGTTCAGCCTGCTGGGCATACTGGGGGGGCTGCAGATCCTGCATCACCCCGCCGTACTGCTGGCCATATCGCCCACCTATGCGGTGCAGTTCATCGTCTATCACGGGTGGCTGTCGTTCATTGCCCTGGGGTCGGTCGTGCTGTCGGTCACGGGGGCGGAAGCACTATATGCCGACATGGGGCATTTCGGCCGCCAGCCCATCCGGTATGCGTGGCTGTTCTGCGTGCTGCCCTGCCTTGCGCTGAATTATCTGGGCCAGGGCGCGCTGATCATTTCGGACCCCAAGGCGCTGGCCAACCCGTTCTTCCTGCTTGGCCCCCACTGGCTGCAGGTGCCGATGATCATCCTGTCCACCTTTGCCACCGTCATTGCCAGCCAGGCAGGCATTTCGGGCGGGTTCTCGCTGTGCCGCCAGATCATCCAGCTGGGCTACCTGCCGCGCATGCGCGTCACCCACACCAATGCGGAAGAAGAAGGCCAGATCTACCTGCCGGAATTCAACCGCTTCCTGATGGTCGGTGCCCTGCTGCTGGTGCTGGCCTTCCGCAGTTCGGACGCGCTGGCTTCGGCCTATGGCATTGCGGTGACGGGCACGTTCATGTGCACCTGCGTTCTGGCGATGGTGGTGTTCCGCAGGCTGTACCACTGGTCACGCGCCGCCTCGATCGCGACATTCGGCGGCTTCTTCCTGCTGGATACGACATTCTTCGCATCCAACGCGCTCAAGATCCCGCAGGGCGGCTGGGTGCCGGTGCTGCTGGGCATCGTGCTGACGCTTATGATGACGACGTGGAAAAAGGGCCGCCAGCTGATCATGAACCGGCAGAAGCAGGACAGCATGCCGATGAACTCGTTCCTGGCCCGCCTGCCACAATCACGCATCATCCGCGTGCCGGGCACGGCGGTGTACATGACCGGGAACCCGGATTTCGTGCCTGCCTGCCTGCTGCACAACCTCAAGCACAACAAGGTGCTGCACGACCACGTGCTGTTCGTGACCGTGCAGACGCTGGACCAGCCCGAAGCCGACCACGGCCACCGTGTGGCGTTGCAGGAACTGGCCCCCGACATCTACCGGATCATCCTGCGCTACGGTTTCATGGAAATGCCCAACCTGCCCCGCGCGCTGGAGGACCTGAAGGCCAGCGGGCTGGATTTCGATGCGTTGCAGGCATCCTATTTCACCAGCCGCGAACTGCTTGTACGCTCGTCCGTGCCCAAGCTGTCGCGGTGGCGGATGTCGCTGTTCCTGTTCATGGCGCGCAACGCGACGCCGGCTACGGAATTCTTCCGTATTCCGCCTGACCGCGTGGTGGAGCTGGGCGTGCGGCTGGCGATCTGACATTCCTGAACAGAATAATAGTTTTTGGGTGCCGTCTTTTTCCAGGGGCTGTTGGGAATTGAGTTTTCTAAAGGGCCATGATGTGTTTCAAAGACCATATGGATCGCTTCATACTGACGGATGCCCAATGGGCGAAAATGGAACCGCTGTGCCTTGGCAAGAAGACGGATCAGGGACGCAGCGGGAAGGATAACCGCCTCTTCATCGAGGCGGTCCTGTGGATCGCCCGGACCGGTAGTCCGTGGCGGGACCTGCCGACGTATTTCGGACATTGGAACTCGGTTTATTCGCGCTACAGCGACTGGACGAAAGCCGGTGTTTTCCAGAAGATTTTCGAGGCTGTCTCCGATGATCCCGACATGGAATACGCGATGATTGACGGCACGGTGGTCCGGGTTCACCGCCACGGCCAGGGCGCAAAAGGGGGACCCGAAGCCAGGCGATAGGGCGGAGTGTAACGGGGTGGTCAACGAAGATCATCGCCATGACCGACGCCTTGGGTAATCTGGTCCGCTTCACGCTTATCCCCGGCCAGCATTACGATACGGTCGGCGTTGCGCCTCTTCTCGAACCAGCTGATTTTAAAGGAATTCTTGCTGACAAGGCTTTCGATGTCCACTGGATCGTGGACGCCATACGCGCGCAAGGGGCCTGCGTGGCCATCCCCCAGCGCAAAAACCGCCTCGACAGACGCCCGTTCGATGGGGCCCTGTTCAAAGCACGCCATCTCATTGAGAACTTCTTCTGCAAGCTCAAGGAGTTCAAGCGCATCGCCATGCGCAGCGAAAAAACAGACAGATCATTCGAAGCCATGATCTATCTCGTTGGCGCAATCATTAATTCAAGATAATTCCCAACAGGCCCCAGAAAGGCGGCATTCTTTTTGAAGCTTTTTGAAAAAAGCTTCACCAAAAACTTCTGATAGTTTGCAAGGAGTCGCCTTGGCAGGGTTTTTACACAATCCCGCATCCAGCATGGCGGAACCGCTGGCGCTGTATGTGCACTGGCCGTTCTGCCTGTCCAAATGCCCGTACTGCGATTTCAACAGCCATGTGCGCGATGAAATCCCCCGTGCGCGCTTTGGCGCGGCCCTGCGGCGCGAACTGGCGCATGAGGCTGCGCGCATGGGCGACAGCCGGAGCGAACGCCCGACCATAGGCTCCATTTTCTTTGGTGGCGGCACGCCGTCGCTCATGGCGCCCGAAACGGTGGCCGGGCTGATTGGGGATGCCCGCGCCCTGTTCGGCCTGACGGACAATGTCGAAATCACGCTGGAGGCCAACCCCACCAGCGTGGAAACCGGCAGGCTGCGCGCCTTCCGTGATGCGGGGATCAACCGCATTTCCGTCGGTATCCAGAGCCTTGATGCCGAAGCCCTGCGCTTTCTGGGTCGCGAGCATGACGCATCACAGGCCATTGCCGCACTGGAGACGGCGCGCAGCCTGTTCGACCGGATATCATTCGACCTGATCTACGCCCGCCCCGGGCAGGATGAAGCCGCATGGCGCACGGAGCTGGAGGCGGCGCTGTCGCTGGTGTCTGATCACCTGTCACTGTACCAGCTGACCATTGAACCCGGCACGAGATTTGAAAGCCTGTACCGTCAGGGCCGCTTCCGCCTGCCGGATGGGGATGACGCGGCCCGGCTGTACGAACTGACGGCTGAAATAGCCGGTCGCCACGGGCTGCTGGGGTACGAAATATCCAATTACGCCCGCCCCGGTGCTGAAAGCCGCCATAACCTGACCTACTGGCGGTATGGTGACTATCTGGGCATTGGTCCGGGCGCGCATGGGCGATTGACCCGTAACGGCGTAACCTGTGCGACGCGCCGCCACCGCGCACCCGAACCGTGGGCGGAACGGGTGGAGCACACCGGCACCGGCGCCCATGCGGAAGAACGGCTGGATAACCGCGACCGGGCACGCGAAATGCTGCTGATGGGGTTACGTCTGGCGGAGGGGATTTCCACCACGCGGTTTACCCGCCGCACCGGCATGACGGTGCGCGACGCGACCGATGCCGACATCATGACGGCTGCGATCGAGGAAGGCTATCTGGTCACTGATCCCATCAAGCATACCCTGCGGGCCACGGAAGCGGGCAGGCTTCGGCTGGAAAGCCTGCTGGCCGCGCTGGTGCTTTAGCCATTTTGGCAATACGATGGCTTCCTGCCACCCGAAAGCCAATGGAGTACGCCGCGTGTTTTCATCCGCCCTTTCGCTGACCGCGCGGCTTGCCGCATGCGCCACGGCAATCATGCTGGTCACCACCTCCGCCTTTGCCGCCCCGGCTCCCGCCACGACGGGGCCGGAACTGGTGATCGAGGATAATGACTTCCTTGGTCCGGGCGGGTCGGACCAGCTTTCCATCATTCCGCTGCTGGCCAACCCGCATGTGCGCGTGCTGGGCTTCACGGTCGTAAGCGGGGATGGATGGGAAAACGCGGAATCGGCGCATCTGCGCCGCCTGCTGGAAATCATGGGTCGTACCGACGTGCCGGTGGCTGATGGCGCGGTCTATCCGCTGGTCAACACACGCGCCGAAATGAAGCTGCATGAACTGCAGTATGGCAGCATTCCGTGGAAAGGCGCATGGGGTGCGCTCGGCCCGATCGACAAGGCCCCCGATACCCAGCCCGTCATTCCGGCCATGAAGGAAGGCGCCCCGCACCTGGCCCCCGTGGCGCAGAGTGCGGCGCAGTTCCTGATCGAGCAGGTGCATGCCCACCCGCATGAGGTCACGATTGTCGCAGCAGGTCCGCTGACCAACCTTGCGCTGGCGATCCGCCAGGACCCGACCTTTGCCGAAACGGCCAGACAGCTTGTCTTCATGGGCGGCATGCTGGACACCAGCATGATGTCCATTACCGGCAATGCGGATTTCGCCTCCGATTTCAACATGATCTTTGATCCCGAGGCCGCCCATATCACACTGACCGCGCCGTGGAAGCAGATTACCGTGGTGGGCAGCGTTTCCAACGACCTCATGCTGTCGAAACAGTACCTGGCGCGGCTGACGGAAAAGAAGACCGCGCTGACCGACTATATCGGGAAATATTACGATCCCCTGCCCATGTGGGATGAAATGACGACCGCCATCGCAGCCGACCCTTCGCTGGTGACATCAGCCGTGGACGCCCGCATGGATATCGACACCAGCCGTGGCCCGCATTACGGCCATGCCTTCGTCGTTCCCGATTCGCTTGCCCCGCATGACAGCCCCATCCGCACCATGCATATCGTGCGCAGCATTGACGCCGACCGCTTCCGTGACACCTTCGCACGGCAGGCACAGGCTGACCTGCCGCTGCAGGGCCACTGAGGGGCACGCACCGCATGCTGCACATGGTCAAGCTGGCGGTTGGCATCCAGTCCATCGAGGATCTGGCCGCGCGCCAGTCCCTCCAGACCCCGCCAGTCGATGATCTGGACGGCACCAGTGCTGCCGGCATGCCATGGTTCCGCACGCGCATGTATCCCCGCCGGGCTGCGGAAATACTCGATGGAGGATCGATCTACCGCGTAATCGCGGGGCGCATCCTGTGCCGCCAGCGCATTACCGCCATCCAGCCAGATACGCGTGAAGACGGCACGCCCTGCGCGCTGGTGGTCATGGCGCCCGACATCATTCCCGTCCAGCCCCGCGCCATGCGTCCCTTTCAGGGGTGGCGCTACCTGCGGCCCGAAGACGCGCCGGCCGACCTGCTGGCCAAC
The DNA here is from genome assembly GCF_043995075.1 of Komagataeibacter diospyri. Taxonomy (NCBI): domain Bacteria; kingdom Pseudomonadati; phylum Pseudomonadota; class Alphaproteobacteria; order Acetobacterales; family Acetobacteraceae; genus Komagataeibacter; species Komagataeibacter diospyri. The sequence goes on along the minus strand of NZ_CP171836.1, from coordinate 2,928,196 downwards.
AGCCATACGGGCGACGTGCTGCCCGAAGCCCTACGCAACGAACTGGCGGAACTGTGCCTGATCTGAACATGCCCTTAACCTTTCCCTCCCTCCGGGGCATGACGCGCCTTGGCCTGCTGGCGCTGACCGGCATCGGCCTCGCCGCCTGCGCCAGTTCAGGGAGTGGGGGAAGCAGGACATCCCATTACAACAGCTATTACCAGGGCAAGGCCGCCTATCGCGCGCCTGGTCCCGAGACGGACCCGTGGCAGCCCTACATTGCCGATGCCTCCACCCGTTTTGCCGTGCCGCAGGAATGGATTCGCGCCGTGATCCAGAAGGAATCCGGCGGCCATGAATATATCGACGGGCACCTGACCCGTTCGGCCAGCGGGGCAATCGGCCTCATGCAGCTCATGCCACCGACCTATGCCGACATGCAGCGCCGCAACCACCTTGGTTCCGACCCGTACAACCCGCATGACAACATCCTTGCGGGCACGGCCTATATCCGCATCCTGTACGGCCTGTATGGCGCGCCGGGGTTCCTTGCGGCCTATAACGCAGGCACGCAGCGGGTGAATGACTATCTTGAAAACGGGCGTCCCCTGCCCAGCCAGACGGTGCGCTACCTGCGCATCATTACCCCCAACCTTGGCAACGAAGTGGCACTGAGCGGACCACTGGCGGTCTATGGGGGCGCAGGCCAGCGCATTGCAGCCAACCCGCCAGCACTCGGCCCGGTCAATACCAAGATCCAGCCCGACCATACCTATATCCAGTACGCCACCCTCAACCCGCCCGCTCCCGTGCAGCACCGTACCGCCTGCGTGCAGGACGCCAACCTGGCGTATGACCCTTCCAACACCACATGCCATACCGATGCCCGCACCGCCGCCGCACCCGCGCCCAGCGCCGGGACCGGTTATGGCGCATGGATGGTGCAGGTCGGGGCCTTCACCGCCGAAGGGCAGGCCCGCTTCGCCACAACCATGGCACGGCAGGGAGATTTCGCTGCCCTGCAGGGCGCGCGCAGCATGGTCATCCCGGTCAACAAGCCTGCTGGCGGCGTGATCTATCGCGCGCGCCTTGCCGGCCTGTCACAGGCAACGGCCACGCAGGCCTGCGCCACACTGAAAAACCAGGGGCTGCCCTGCGCCGTGATCCGGCCGGGACAGTAAGGGTACGCCCGAATCTAATTTATTGATGAAAAAGACAAAAGTTTTTGCCCCCTTTTCCCAAGGCGGTGTTCCTCGAAGTTTTTGAAAAAAAGCTTCTCCAGAAACTTCTTAATTTTCAAACAGACGTCGCATCAGCGCAGGCCACCTTATCGCCTATTCAGCCGTTACAGCCGGGGCGGGCGTGCTGTCCAGCGCACCGGGCACATGCAGCGCGGGCAGGTGCAGCGTCGCATGCCGCATCATCATGACGGAAGACAGCCCGAGCGAAAGGGTATAATCCCCCGCCGCCACGGTCCAGTTACCACCCGCCGGGTTCCACTGCCCCACCAGCCGCAGGCTGACCGGCACGCTCAGCCGCACTGTATGGCCCGGGGCCACCATGACGCTGCGCCAGCCGGCAAGCCTGCGACCGGCACCGGGCAGGTCATCGGGCATTTCCACATAAAGCTGCGGCACCGCGCGCACCGGCGCATCATCGGGATTGGTGACGGCGAAGCTTGCGATCATATGGTTCCCGTCACGCACGACACGCAGATCGCTTAACGTCAGGTGCCCATGCGTTGACAGGCCATAGCCAAACGGGAACAGCGGGATGACATGGGCGCGTGTGAATGCGCGATAATCAGCATCCGCCATGCCCGGCGGGTAGAATCCACCCGTCAGCGTGACCGGCAGGTGACCGGAAAAATCCTGCTGTCCCGACAGCAGGGCCGCCAGCGGCTGGGCATATTCATCCCGCCACGCCCATGCCTGCACCACGCTGTCTACTGTATCCAGCCATGGCATCTGCCGGTCAGGGTCATCAGCCACCAGCACGACGGCGACATGGCCGCCCATTTCCGCCAGCGTGGAAATCATCCGGTTGTCGTCATTACCGTCACTCAGCACCAGCGTGCGCGCGGCCTGTGCGGTGGCGGGCGGCAGGGTGCCCGGGGCGCCCGCCCCTTCCGTCGTGACGGACAACGTCACGTTCAGCCCCGTATGGCGCAGCGCGTCCGCCAGTTTTTCAGCAGCCGGGCGCAGCGCGGGACGGACCAGCATCAGGACAGGTCCCCAGGCGGGATCAAACGGCACGACCCTGTTTTCATTCTGCAGCAGGACCGCGCCCTGTGCCTCCACATCCGCCATCAGCGTATCGGCGGATGTGGACTGCGCTCCATTATGCACACTGGCGAAAGAGGGAGGATGATCGAGACTGCCCGACATGTAGAACGAGGCGAGGATATGCATGACCATGGCCTGTACCTGCGCCGGTTTCACGCTGCCATCGCGCACCGCCTGCCGCAGGGCGGCGCCGAAGACATCATGACTGCCCTCGTCCTGTGCCACCTGTTCCATATCCACCCCCGCCGCCACGGCGGCCAGCGTGGGGGCGATATCCGCATCCCTGATCATGCCGGCCCCACCGGGCGGCGTCATGACCATACCGGGAAAACGCCATGCATCATGCACCATGGCCCCAAGCCCGGTTACGGTCTGGCATGGTGCCAGGCCACCGCACAATATTGCGCCCCCATGGGCGGTTTCCAGCGCCATGGCGACGCCAAGCAGGCTCTGTGATGCAAGGCGGGCCACGGGCACCTGCGTCGTGCGGTCGGGCACGGCGCCATCGGCACGGGCATGTTCTTCCCTGGTGACCGAACCGAATACCGGCAGGACATGCCCCGCCAGCAGTCCCGCGCCGATCATGCCCACCATGCTACCGGCCAGGACCTGGTCCTCGCCTGCCTGCAGGCGTCCTGATGGCAGAAGGTCAACACCGCCAACGCGCAGCACCGCACGCGCCTGCTGCCATTCAGACCTTGCCCGTGCGCTGCCCGCACGGCGGGCGAGGTCGGGATCCCATGTCGCGGCCAGCGCCAGCCATGGCAATGGCGGGAGGGAAGCGCCAGCAGCGGGCGCGGCAGATGCTGCAAAATCAGGCATCCGCAGTACCGGCAGTCCCAGCCGGGGTACGCCCGGCCATGCCAGCAGGTCAGCGGCCCCCCCCGTCCCGGGTGCCGGGGCGGGACGGGCCTGCACCACCGCCTGCTGTTCCGCAGGTTGCATACGTCCCGCCATGTCCGCCGCGTGGGACGCCCCCGTGCCACCACCCGCCACCGCGGCCGCGTGGGACTGCATGACGTATGGCGGCAGAAAAACAGCACCCATGCACAGGGTGGCGACGTACCATTTGGCTGAATGTCTCAATTCATGTCCCATTGCTGTTGAAAGATGACGCCATTTTTGCGCCTGTGGGCACGGATTGTCACGCAACGCAGGGTAAAGTGGCCGTGCGACTTGGCGGGACAGGCGGGGCAGGATATGAAGAACGGATAACGCGACAGGCCAGAACGTACCCTGCCCGGCATGGCCGGCAGTTCAGGCGCATGGCTGGATTACCACATGCGGGGGCCATCCCCGGCGTCCATAGAGGCATCATGACCCTTCGTCCGCCCAGTTTTGCCCCTCCCGCCGCCCTTTCGGGCCACCACCTGCTGCCACGCGCGGCAGCCCCTGCACTTCTGGCCATAAGCCTGCTGGCGGGCTGTGGCAGCGCGCCACAGCACGACAAAAGCGGGCTGGCCATTCCCCAGAATCGCCTGCTGAAAGAAGACCGGGGCGCCAATGGCGGCTCAACCCCGCTGGAAAGCAACGGGGTCAATGCCTTCCTGTGGCGTGGTGCGCTGGATACGCTGTCCTTCATGCCCTTCGCTTCCGCCGATGCAGTGGCGGGCGTGATCCTGACGGACTGGTACACGCCGCCCGCGACCAAGGATGAACGGTTCAAGATCACCTGCTTCATCCTGTCGCGCAGCCTGCGTTCGGACGCGGTGCGCGTATCGGTGTTCCGTCAGGTGTTTCAGGACAACCAGTGGGTCGATACCCCGGTCGCGGCCAATACCGTATCCGACATCACCGCGCGTATCCTGACACGCGCGCGCCAGTTGCGCACCGATAGCGGGCAGCACTAATCCCCTGCCCGGCCTGTTGCCGATCCACCGGGTAGCGCGTGCGCGCAACCCGCACCTTTCCGGCGGGGATATCCCTGCCCACCGCATACCGAACCAGAAGAAGATGACCGAAACCAGCACCCCACCGGACAGCGCCACCCCCGCCTATGACTTCCACACGGCTGAACCACAGTGGCAGGAACGCTGGGCCTCGTCAGGCATCTTCAATGTCCCCGACGTCCCCCCTGCCGACCGGCCCAAATACTATGTACTGGAAATGTTCCCGTACCCGTCGGGTCAACTGCATATGGGTCATGTGCGCAACTACACGCTGGGTGACGTGGTGGCGCGTTACAAACGTGCGCGGGGTTTCAGCGTGCTGCACCCGATGGGCTGGGATGCCTTCGGCCTGCCGGCGGAAAACGCGGCGCGCGAACGCGGTGTGCATCCGGGTCAGTGGACGATGGACAACATCGCCGCCATGCGCGCGACGCTCAAGCGGCTGGGCTTTTCATTCAACTGGGACCGTGAAATCGCAACCTGCCTGCCGGAATATTATGGCAAGCAGCAGAAGCTGTTCCTCGACATGCTCAGGGGCGGACTGGTTGAACGGCGCGAAAGCTGGGTCAACTGGGACCCAGTGGACAACACCGTTCTGGCAAACGAACAGGTGGTCGATGGGCGCGGCTGGCGTTCAGGTGCGCTGATCGAACAGAAGAAGCTGTCGCAGTGGTTCCTCAAGATCACGAAATTCGCCCCGCAACTGCTTGATGGCCTGTCCACCCTGCCGCGCTGGCCCGAACGCGTGCGCACCATGCAGGAACGCTGGATTGGCCGGTCCGAAGGGGCGAAGGTCCGTTTCAGCCTGCATGAACCACCCGCCGGTTTCGATACCGATCTTGATTCGGTCGAGGTGTTCACCACCCGTCCCGATACGCTGTTCGGCATGTCCTTCCTTGCCATTGCTGCCGATCATCCACTGGCGGCCAGGGTTGCGGCGAAAAACGCGGCAGCAGGGGAATTCATTGCCGAATGCCAGCGTCTGGGCACGTCGGAAGAAGCGATCGAAACAGCGGAAAAGCGCGGCTTCGATACCGGCCTGCGGGTCAGCCACCCGTTCATGCCCGATAAGTCCTTCCCGGTCTGGATCGCGAATTTCGTGCTGATGGATTACGGCACGGGTGCGGTATTCGGCTGCCCGTGCGGCGACCAGCGCGACCTTGATTTTGCGCGCAAGTACAACCTGCCCGTCACCCCCGTCATCCTGCCGTCAGGGGCGGACGCCGCCACCTTCACCATGGCTGACAAGGCATGTGACGGGCACGGCACGTTGTTCAATTCCGGTTTCCTTGACGGTCTGGACACCGAAGCCGCGAAAAAGGAGGCGATTACCCGGCTGGAAGGCATGGGAATCGGTCAGGGCGTCGTCAACTGGCGGCTGCGTGACTGGGGCATTTCGCGCCAGCGTTACTGGGGCTGCCCCATTCCCGTCATCCATTGCACGGATTGCGGCGCACAGCCCGTGCCTGATGACCAGCTTCCGGTCAAACTGCCCGAGGACGTGACGTTTGAACGTCCCGGCAACCCGCTGGCCCACCACCCGACATGGAAACATGTGAACTGCCCCAAATGTGGCAAGCCTGCCGAGCGCGAAACCGATACCTGCGACACCTTTGTTGACAGTTCATGGTATTTCGCCCGCTTTACCGCGCCGCATGCCGCGACACCTACCGTGCCTGCCGCAGCCGATGGCTGGCTGCCGGTGGACCAGTATATCGGCGGGATCGAACATGCGATCCTGCACCTGCTCTATGCCCGCTTCTTTACCCGCGCGATGCATGAAACAGGTCACCTGCACGTGGATGAGCCCTTTAACGGGCTGTTCACGCAGGGCATGGTCAACCATGAAAGCTACCGCGACGCTGAAGGTAACTGGCTTTACCCCGAAGAAGTCGAGCGCCGGGGCGATGGGGCGGTGCGCCGCGACAATGGTGCGCCCGTCACCATCGGGCGCGTGGAAAAGATGTCCAAGTCCAAGCGCAATACGGTGGCCCCCGTCGCCATCATCGAACGCTTTGGCGCGGATACGGCGCGGTGGTTCGTGCTGTCCGACAGCCCGCCGGAACGCGACATGGAATGGACGGAATCCGGCGTTGCCGCAGCCGCCCGCTTCCTGCAGCGCCTGTTCCGTATTGTCCGCACCGTGGCGGAACAGACCCAGCCGGGCGCGGCATGCCCCGCAACACTGTCCCGCAATGCCGATGCCCTGCGCCGCGTCACCCACCGCACCATTGCGGCGGTGACCGATGCGCTGGAAACCTTCAGTGTCAACGTGGCGGTCGCGCGCCTGCATGAACTGACCTCCGCCCTGGCCGAAGCGGAAAAGACGGCGGACGAGGATGGCATGGCCTTCGCCCGGCGCGAAGCCGCCACCACGCTGGCGCTGCTGAGCGCACCGATGGTGCCCCATCAGGCGGAAACGATGATGGCGCACCTTGAACCCGGCAGCCAGCCGGTGGTGGAACGCACCTGGCCGGTCGCCATTGCCGATCTGCTGAAGGCGAATGAACTGACCATTGCGGTACAGATCATGGGCAAGCTGCGCGGCACCATTGCCGTGGCGCCCGACCTGCCTGCGGACAAGGTAATTGCCATGGCGGAAGCCGAGCCGAATGTCGCGCGCCTGCTGGAAGGGGCACGGATCGTAAAACGCATCCACGTGCCGGGCCGGATCGTCAACTTCGTGGTCGCGAAATAGTCCATGACCCGTCCTGTCCGTCATCCCGTCATTCTGGGCACCCTGCTGCTGCTGGCGGGGTGCGGCTTTTCGCCCATGTACAAGACGACGGGAAAGCATATCGGTGCGGATGGCAAACCCACCGTGACCGATGTGCTGGCGGAACTGAAGGAAGTGTACGTACCGGTCATCAAGGAACGGTACGGCCAGCAGTTGCGGCAGTTCCTGCAGCAGGACCTGAGCGGGGCGTCACCGGAAAATCCGACCCGCTATGCACTGCAGATCCGCACCTACCTCATGAACGAAGCCGTGGATATCCATGCGGACAATACCAGCGGCCGCACGCGTACAACCGCCTTCGCCCACTGGCAGCTTTACCTGCTGGGGGATACGCCGCGCCTGCTGGCGGGGGGGGACGCGTCAGTTGTGGATGGGGTGAACAATACATATGAACAGTATTTCGCCCTGACGCTGAACCTGGAAACCGTGCGCACCCGTGTGGCCAAGAACATGGCCGATCAGGTGACGCAGCAGGTTGCGACATGGTTCCGTACCCATGCCACCCCGGCGGTGGATGAAACGGCGAATGGCCAGAACCAGCCACGCTATGTCGATCCCAACAGCATCATCAATCCCAATAACCAGATGCCGTCCCAGCAGCCTGGGGCGGATGGCCTGCCAGCACTGGCGACAGGCCGGACAGATTCCCAGCTGAATGAGGAAAACAACGAAGGCAACAGCCTGACCACCGAAAGCGGGCCGATGGACAACATACCGCAATCCACCTCGGGTAGTGGCCAGGGCGGTTCGCGGTCCGGCGCCACGTCACCGGATAGCGATACCGTCCCCGGTTCGGGCATCAGCATAGGCGGTGGAGACTAGATCCGATGAAGGTCGATGCCCGCAGCACCAATGCAACCCTGCAGGCACCGGGGACGCTGCGGGCCATCATCCTGCATGGGGAAGATGCGGGCCTGATCCGTGAACGGGCCACGACAGCGGCGAAAGCGGTCTGTCCCGACCTGCAGGATCCCTTCCGCGTCGCCATTCTGGGCCGTGAGGACCATGACCGGCTGGAGGAAGAAACAACCGCTCTCGCCCTGACGGGGGGGCGGCGGGTGGTCTGGCTGCGTGAAGCGGGCGACAGTGTGCTGGCGGCATTACAGCGCAGCCTGACCCGGTCATCCGATACGCTAATCATCATGGAAGCCCCGGGGCTTGCCTCGCGCTCCAGACTGCGCGTCTTTGCAGAAAAGGACAGGCAATGCGGGGTTATTGGCTGTTACCCAGAAGAAGGACGGGCGCTGGAAGCCGCCATCCGGCAGATGCTGTCGGCGCAGGAGGTCGGTATCGACCCCGATGCGCTGGGGTGGATGGTGGAACGCGCGGGCCCGGACCGCGCGGCGACACGTAGCGAGGTAGAAAAACTGGCCCTGTTCGCGGGTAGGGGTGGCAGGCTGGGGCTGGAGGATGTGCGTGCCTGCGTTGGGGACGCGGCAGGCGTATCACTGGAAGATGCCGCCTTTGCCGCCATGGCGGGGGACCGCAGGGGGGCGGATGCCGCAGCCGAACGCGCGCTGACCACCGATGGCAGCAGCCCCATCGCCCTGACGCGCGTGCTGCTGTCGCACATCCACCGGCTACGCCGGGCACGACTTGCAATGGATGGGGGGGCCAGCCGGGTGGATGCCATGCGGCAGTTGCGTCCCCCCGTATTCTTCAAACGCACCGACAGCTTCGGGCAGGCCATGACGATATGGTCGGCCAGCGCCCTGCTGCACGCAGCCGAAGAAACACAGGCGCTGGAACTGGCCTGCAAACAGACCGGCAGCCCCGATGTCGTACTCTGCCTGCGCCATGTCGCCCGCCTGTGCGCACAGGCGCAGCAGATGCGCAGGCGACATTGAGGAACGAAAATATTCCCTTCCTGTTCGTGAAACATCTTGCCGCGTTGCACGGCCTCGTTTAGAAAAATCGGGTGTGTCCGCGTAGCTCAGCCGGATAGAGCACAGGATTCCTGGTTTGCAATTGGGCGTCACGACGGGAAACCACGTGGCGGATCTGCTCAAATTCGGGGAACGCTCTGGCAATTGCCGTGCCAATCCCGAGCCAAGGCCGGTTTTCCGGCAAGGTGTAGAGACTGGATGGGCAGCACCTGTCAACCGCATGCGGTTTATGGTGAAGGGACAGTCCAGACCACGAACGCCATACCCCTATGGCGGCGGTGAAAGCCGAAGTGGTATGAATCCTGGGGCCGTGGGTTCGAATCCCGCCGCGGACACCAACATACACTCCCAAACCGTTCCAGTTGGTCCCGAAACTGGCGTTGATATGCCATTTTCCCATGTTTCGAGTCCTGTCCGCCCTCCCCAATCCGCATCATCTGGAAGGATCGCCTGGGGCTCCGGTTTGGAAAGTGGGGGGATATAGCTGTCTTCAGCCCTGCACGGCTTCCGGTCGTCCTGCTTGACGATCATGAATGAACGAAGACCGTCTGACAGACCAATGATCGATATGATGCTGACCCATTCTTCGCGAGACAGGGTCAAAGCGAGTTATAGCCGCGCCCAACATTTTGCAGCACGGCGCGTTATCACCCGGTAGTGAACTGACCTCTTTCTTGAAGGCTTCAGACCTGCGGCCGAACGGATGCCGGGAAAGTGCCTTCCTTGATGCGTCGATAAACGGTTGTCCGCGCGATTCCAGCTCTTTCCCGGGCCTGACGGAGCGTCAGCAGATGCCCGAAAGCTCCATCATCAAAAGTAAATGTGTTCATATTCCAGAAATAGTGTGCCGTCACAGAGTGTGTCCACGCATCTGGAAACTCCTGTGGAGAACCTTCTTCAAAAAACAGAAATGCTCTACATCGTGCCTTTCCTGCCTGCCCATCCGGCAAGGGTCGCCATGGCCGTATCAAGATCCCTCAGCGTCAGTTCCAGCGTTATGTCCCTGCCATGCAGCGCAGTGAACCGCAGGTGCGCGGTCTTGCCATGACCGAATTCCGCCAGGACCGCATCGGAAAGCGCGGGATGGTTCGCAATGCATTCCGCCCCCATGCAGGTCATCCATGACAGCGGGATCGCCACCCCACCATCCACCGCGATTGTCGCGGGCTTCCCAAGCGCCAGCCCCTGCGGCAGTTCCACCATCAGCGTATAAGGCCCGAGCGAGGATGCTCCCGCCGCGCGTTCCCGGCTGAATGTCACCGCACCCATCACGACCGGCTGTTTCCGCGCGTTCTGCGCAACCAGTCGCTGCTGTACGGTGCATAACGCCGGACCACTGGTGCCCCCATGTGGATACAGGCAGCGGGCAAGCCATGGGCCCGATGTCTGTGACAGGGTTTCCATGGCGGGTGCGGCTTTCACCCCGGTTTCCACCGGGGGTGCCGAAGGCGCCGCCGCCACGTTAGTTGACCCGGCATTTTTGCCCGAACGCGCCCGCTCGGCATGGGCCACGCCCCAGCCCAGCATCCCCGAGGCAAGGACAACGACCAGCGCGGTCGTTCTTTTCATGATTTTTCCCCAACACTCTCCAACCTGTCCGGCAATGGGGCACACCGTCCCCATATGTCGGAAAAGATCAGAATTTCACCCGGATGTTCCCCGTCAGCCCGCTATCCACGGAACGGCGGCCATACTGCCCGATATAGGACAGGCCAATATCGAGAACCCGGCTGAGTTTCGCACGCAGGCCAAGCTTGATTACCGCGGTATCCTGGGCCAGCGGCACCCCGGCCACTTCAAACGCATTGCCGCCGGACATGAAGGCCTCACGCGAAGTCGGCGTGGTCAGGCCGAACGCATGGCGATATCCCAGCATTGCATTGGGCATCAGCACCACACCGCCGGCATGAAAACTGGAGGAGAAGCGCGCCCCGAAGGTTGAATAGGTCACCCCCGTATCAATCGCCCGCCCGACAAGCGCAGCGCTACCGCCATGTTCTGCAAAACGGTCCGTATGCAGGTTGACATAGGCGATATCGGCAAACGGCTCGATCCCCACCGGTCCCGCATCAAGGCGGTAGCCAAGATCCCCGAACGCCTGCGCGGTGCCCCCGTTATAGCGGCTGCTCAACCGGTCGGAAAATCCGGTAAAGCGCACGTTGCGGGTCATGGACAGCATGTCCCACGTATAGGTCGCGCCCATCCGCAGCGCGAGGTGCCCCCAATGCGTCCCGGCATAGCCGCCAAGGCTGACATTGCTGCTGTGCCCATAGGACAAGACCCCGGCGCTGTCGAAGGTGGAATGGCCATATCCGATCAGCCCGCCGACATGCCAGCCCAGCACCGGCGCATCCGCACCCAGCACGAACCCGCCGACCGAATGGCCCATGCCCGACGCATTCCCATCGCCCGCATTATGCCCGAATGATCCATAGGCCTGCATCCATAACGCCGCATGTTCCGACCGGCAGGCCCCGTCGGTCCGCTGCCCGTTGGTGGATGCCGTTTTCATGCCACTGGCTGCGCCACGCTCGCAATCCGCGCCACGCAGGCGTTCTATCGCCGCATCGCGAATATAATAGCTGTCCTGGATCAGCGCCGTACGGGCAGAGGCATGCAGTTCTCCCGACAGGCCGTTCAGGGCATGACGCGCGGTGGTGGCATCCGTCTGGACCAATGCATTGTACAGCGGGCCGCCGCTTACGGTATCCATCGCGCCACCAACGGCACGTTCGTTGCGTGTATCCCCGACGGAAGCAAAACTGACCGTATTGCGCCCCAGCAGCAGATAGACGTCATCCGCATCGTAGGTCAGGGTCGGGGTGAGGAAGGCAAGGTTCGAGGTAACGGATGAGAATTTCCCCGTCACGCCGTCAGTGGCACTGAGAATTGTGTAACGGACATTCGTGCTCCAGCCGCCATCCGCCGCGATGCCGTGGACGGTGCCACCTTCCAGTGTGGCCTTGCCCTGCACTGAAACCAAGTCATGCGCGCCGTCCTCGGACAGGTTGACCACGTAATTCGACCCTGTGGCCATCGTCAGGTTTCCCCGGACGGTCATGGTTCCCATCGCATCGCCACCATTCCCCGGCGAGAGTGTCGCCCCCGAGGCAATGGTCGTGTCACCCACAGTGCCGGTGCCTGCCAGGGTGGTGCCCGCATCCGCAACGACAGGGCTGACGATGCTGCCATCGACTTCCAGCGTGCCATCCGCGATTTCGGTTCCGCCGCTATAGGTGCTGTCCCCCGAAAGGACCAGTGTTCCCGCCCCGGTCTTGACCAGATCACCCGGCGACGTACCGTCGGAGAGCACGCCCGACAGGGTGTCCTGACCGCTGGTCACATTTACGGTGGGGTCACCGTTCAGGACAACCGCATTCGCCAGCACCAGTCCGTCCGCACCGAAATTCAGGGCCGTGCCCTGCGCCATGTTCAGCGCGCCCGTGCTTAGGGCCGAGGCATTGGCAACCGTCAGCACCCCCGCGGCAAGCGTCGTGCCACCGGTGTAGCTGTTCACGCCGGACAACGTCATGTTGCCCGTGCCGTCAACAAGCAGCGCACCGGTACCCGAAACCGCGTTCGTCAGCGTACCATCCGTTGACTGGCTGAGTTCCAGCGTGCCGTTATCGACGATGGCGCCGGTGCCGAAACTCCCCGTCGTGCCGGTCAGCGTACCAGCCTCGATCGTGGTTCCGCCCGCATAGGTGTTGTTGCCCGTCAGCGTCTCATGCCCATCGACCAGCGTCACGCCACCCGTACCTGAAATGGTGCCCGCGAAGCTTCCCGCCGCATCGGTCAGGGTCAGGGTTCCCTCCCCCAGCGATACAGCGCCGCCTGTATTGCCGGACAGGGAGGTAATCGACGTCCCGTTCGTGGTGCCGGAAATATCGAATGTGCCGCCATTGATCGTAACCGCGCCTGATGTCGCGATGCTGCCATCCCCTGACAGCGCCAGCGCGCCCGCGTTGATCGTCGTGGCCCCGGTATAGGCCTCGGCCTGCGAGATGGTAAGCGTGCCCGTTCCATCCTTGACCAGCATGCCTGTGCCCGAAACGGGGTTCGCCAGCGTCCCATCGGTTGACTGGTCGATATCCAGGGTACCGTTATCCACGATCGCACCACTGCCGAAACTCGCCGTCGTGCCGGTCAGCGTACCAGCCTCGATCGTGGTCCCACCTGTATAGGTATTGACGCCCGTCAGCGTCTCATGCCCGCCCGCCAGCGTCAGGCTACCGCCGGTTGTGCCACCCTGCGCGTCCATCTCTTCATTGAAGATGCTGTCATCGGTAATTGTGCCGGAAAAAGTATCCGATGCATTCGTCAGCAGCAGGTTCTGGCTACCCAGTGCCACGACGCCATTTCCGGCCAGCGACGTGATCGCAGTGGAATACGTCGCGATCGTCGGTTCCGTGTCATCGACATCGCCGTTTGCGTCCGTCCCGGTGGACGTCAGTATCCCATTGAGCGAGATATCAAGTATACCATTGTCCACCACACGGCTCGATGATGCGATGCTGGCCTGTTGCGGGGAATCGTCAAGCATCCCCATCATGCTCCCCGAAGCAAGCAACAGAGCGGTTCCCGTCTCGATCGTCGTCGCCCCGGTATAGGTATTCTCTCCATTCATGACAGTCGCGACGACCGATCCTGACGGATCCGGGTTCGTAAGGGTCAGTCCACCCCCAACGCCACCACTGATGCCGCCATCCACGACCGGACCGACAATCACGTTCACCACATCGCCGACGACACCGCCGGCGAGGATAATCTCGGGCGATTCCACATTCCTTGCACCGGCCCCGAGTGTCAGGGTATTGCCGCCCAGTGCGATTGAACCGCCCACGTCACTGACAGACGTGACGGATGCACCCGCGGATGTGCCGGAAATATCAAAAACGCTGCCGCTATCCATCAATAACTGACTGGAAGCCGTAATACTTCCGGAACCTGCCAGCGCCAGCGTTCCTGCCGAAATCTCCGTCTCGCCCGTATAGGTATTGACGCCCGTCAGCGTTTCGGTTCCGCCCTGCAGATTCAGGTTTCCGCTAGCCCCCCCTGCCACGCCGCCATCTGCGATGACACCATCGAATGTTCCGCTGGCATCTGTCAGCACCAGCACCTCTGGCCCCAACGCTACAGTGCCGGTACCCGAAAGGGATGTAATCGAGTTCGTCCACATGGAAGAACCTGAAATATCGAGCGTCCCGTTATCCACGACCCCGCCTGATGTCGCGATCGAACCCAGACCCGAGAGTTCCAGCGTCCCGGAACTGATCGTCGTGATGCCGGTATAGGTATTGGTGCCTTCCAGCACCAGTGTCCCGGCTCCATCCATTGTCAGTCCACCCGCGCCACCGACGGGCGCAGCCACGGACAGGGTCGTACCCGCATCGGGGCTGATTTCCCCGCCGCCCGCACCAAGCGTGATGTTGCGGGCGGTCGTGATATCTGCCGTTGTCTCCAGGCTTCCGTTATCCGTCAGGGTGATGGCGCCTGCCGTATTCCCCAACGCGGAATCCGACGAAATCGACAGGTTGCCGCCATCAATCGTGGTGCCCCCCGCGTATGAACTGGCACCATTGAGGGCCACATGCGCACCGTCCGCAACCGTAACGGTGCCCGCACCGGAGATCACGCCGGAAACATCAAGCGTGTCGCCCGATCCTTTGGCAAAAGACAGCGCGGACGACGCATCATCCATTACAATGGCATTGGCCAGTGTGTCCGTGCCCTCTGGCGCGATGGCAAGACCGGAGGACGCGGCAATTTCAACATTGCCCGACAGTGTCGAACCACTCCCCAGCAGCAGGGTGTTGCCAGCCCCGTTGGCAAGGATCGCATCGGCCTGCGTCATGCCATCACCTGACATCCCGCCGCTAATGGACCCCGAGTTGTCCACCGTATCGCCGCCCATCATGACAAGACCGACACCACCGGCACCGACCGACCCACCCGTGCCACCAGCGCCGCCCGTGATCGACCCCGCGTTGGCGAGGCTCAGTCCCTGCCCCATGAAGGCCACGCCCACGCCACCGGCACCACCGCCGCCATTCGTATTGGCCGCGCCACTGACACCTGGACCCGCGCCACCCGTGCCACCGGCGCCACCGGTAATGTTCGCGCTGTTGGTGCTGCGCGTGGTCGTGGCATTCCCACTGGCGAGTAGGTCAAGGCCGTCACCGCCACCGCCACCGCCACCGCCGCCGCCTTCGCTCGAGACGCCTGCCGCACCGCCATTCCCACCGGCCCCGCCGGTCACGGCATCAGAAACCGTGACGCTGTCGGTCGCAATGACACCGGCCCCGCCGCCACCGCCACCGCCGCCACCGCCATTCCAGGTGCTGTTCCCGCCGTTGCCGCCGCTGCCGCCCGTGATGGAGGACGTAACGGATGCACCCGCGCTTTCAACCGCACCAGCCCCGCCGCCACCGCCACCGCCTGCGTTGAAGCTGTTGTCCAGCGCCGTGGTTCCCGATGAGCCCACGGCTCCGCCCACGCCGCCCGCGCCACTTTCCTCACCAAGACTCAGCCCGTCATGCCCGGCACCACCCACGCCGCCGGACGACGCGGCCCCCGCGCCATCCAGTGAAGTGGCGGGCCAGCCACCACCAGCGCCACCGCCACCGTCACCGGCGCCGCCCACGCCACCATAACCGGCCGACGCAACCACTCCACCGGCACTCTGCCCCATGGCCATGTGCGGCATGCCCGTGCCGATAAACGCTGCGAGTATGGCAACCGACCATGGCGAAGACGACACGACACGCGACAGGCTGGTACCCGCACGCAGGACATGTTGCAGGCGCGGGCACGACCCTGGGTTACCACCCGCAGGAAAACGGGTGGCCCGGGCAGAAAAGGGGCTGTTATGCATCAAGACAAATCCTGGGTGACATCGCATTGGGAATGATGGGGAAAACGCGCATTCCCAACGATATTATGTTGCAATATCGGAACGTTTTATGTCCGGTACGGTCCCTGACTTCAGGACATGAATCCAGATCATTTCCGGACAGGAACAAATTTATGAAAAACAGGCATGAAACGGGACATCGCAGGTCGATCCCGACACCCTTCACGCGGTTGCCATGTCCCTACCTTCGGGCACACAGCATTCCATGAATTTATTTTTTCTTATACTTTTGAAAAGTTGTTCAATTTCATATTCCACACCCCTGTCGTTCCGGGATCATCGCGCACATCCGGCAGCATCCGGTTTACGGCGCGGGCATCCTGTCAATTCATGTGCGAAGTCTGCCCGCGACAGCGGATGGTGACAACCGGAAAGACGGCGGTTTTGTCAACCTGCGTTAACAAGTCGTTCCGATCAGAGAACTTTACATACTGGACGGATATATCAGCCGTTTTTTCAAACAAGGTCGAGACGGTATCCACTGCGCCGCACCGTACGGATAACCGGACGCGGCAGATCCCGCGCCGTGGCAGCCGGCGGTATTTTCCGACGCAGCCGCGTTATCAACGTATCGACCGTGCGCGCGGTGACATCGCGGTCCTCCCGTCGGCCAATCGCCTCCAGCAGCACGTCACGCGACACGACATTCCCGACCGATACGCCCATCGCCATCAGCAGCGAAAACTCCCCCGCCGTCATTGATGCCTGCTCCCCCCCGGGGGAGACAAGCTGTTTGCGCACAAGGTCAAGACGCCAGTTCCCCACCATCAGGAAAGAGGACCTGCCGCCCCTGCGCCGCAGAACGCTGCGCACCCTTGCGGCAAGTTCATCAAGTATGACCGGTTTGACCACATAATCATCGCCACCACCGTCAAGCGCCTGGATACGGTCGGCCACCTCATCGCGGGAGGTGACAAAAATCAGCGCCGCATGATCGTGTATGCGCAGCCTGCGCGTTGCCTCCCGGCTGTCGCCATCAGGCAGGTTGATATCGCACAGGACGAGATCCGGCAGGCTGGCGCTCCATTTTTCCTGCATTTCCGCCACACTGCCCGCAACGATAACCCGGTAGCCGCACCGTTCCAGATAACGCCGCATTACACCTTGCAATTCCGGGGCGTCCTCAACGAGCAGGATCGACTGCGCCTCAGCCATGGGGCCGTCGTGTTTCATGTGACTACTTTTCCAGAAAGGGTCTGTTCGGCAGGAGTGACGCGCGTAATTGTCGCCTCCAGCGCCACCATCAGGTGATGCGCCACATCCAGCCGCGCCGGATCCGCGCACAGCACTTTTTCGACGTCCATCGCAATCCGCCCGAGGCCAGCAAAACCAAAAACCGGCGCGCTGCCCCTCATCCGGTGGGCCACGCGCCGTATACGCTCACCGTCCTCGTTAGCCATGGCGTCGCGTATCTCCGACAGGCATTCCCGACACGCCGCGGCAAAGACAGGCATTTCCGCCGCGATGGAAAAACCGGCGTCCGATGTGTCCGCCCCCCTGCGCATGTCGCCACCACACAGACCGGCAATAGTGGATAAAAGCACGTCGAAGGAGACCGGCTTGGCAACGGTTTCGTTAATACCGCTCACCCGGTAACGCACGATGTCCGGCCCCATGACGTTTGCCGTCACGGCGATGATCGGCATGGCCGCCGTCGTGGCGTCGACACTCGCACGGACATGCCGGGCCACATCTTCTCCCGGCATGTCCGGCAGCACCATGTCGAGCAGCATCACGTCGAAATATCCATCCTCCAGTTGCGACAGCGCCTCCGCCCCGGACGCGGCGACGACGATATTCATCCCGTAAGGCACAAGCATTTCCAGCATGACCAGCCGGTTTTCCGGCGTGTCCTCCACCAGCAGAACCGACAGGCCGGCGCGGGGCGTCAGTGCGTCCTGCGTGGCCCCGACCGGGATCGCACCGGCCTCCCTGAGGGGAAGGGTGAAGGTAAACCTGCTGCCGCCTTCGATATTATCCAGCGAGACGCGCCCGCCCATCGCGACCGCAAGCCTGCTGACGATGGCAAGACCCAGTCCGGACCCGGGCACGAATTCCGTATCCGGGCCACGCACGAATTCATCAAACACGCGGTTCAGCACATGCGGCGGAATTCCGGGGCCGGTGTTGGTCAGTTCAAATACGACCTCCCACACGCCCGGACCACGGCGCCATGCCCGGACGACAAACCGAACTGACCCTGTTTTCGTAAACTTCAGCGCATTATCCAGAACATTCCCCAAAAGCTGATGCAGCCTTGTCGGATCGCCCGATATCGCCGTGGGCAGAAAATCGAATTCGCGGGTAAAACCCAACCCCTTTTCCGCGCACCGTTCAACCATGACGTCCGCGAACCGTGCGCACAGATTTTCAAGGTTGAAAGGCACATGGACGATCTCGATCCGGGCTGTCTCCAGACTGGACATGTCAAGTACGTCATCCAGAAGCCGCACGAGACCCGCCCCCTCGAACCGCATGAGTTCAAGCCTGCGTCTCTGGTCCTCACGCGGGCCATCACGCAGCATCAGGCTTGTCATGCCGAATATGGCGTTCAGCGGCGTCCGCACCTCATGGCTCAGATGCGCGAGAAAACGGTCCTTGTTCCGTGCATCGTTCTCCGCCCGGTCCTTGGCGCGATGCAGTTCGGCCAACGTCTGTTCGATCTGCTGCGTCCGTTCAGACACCTGCGCCTCCAGACTGGCATTCAGCAGCGCAAGGTCGTTCGAAAGGATACGGACATGGCTGAGGGACGCCACAAAACGCTGCCCGAGGATAATGATGTGAAAGAACAGCAGCATCAGCCCGCCAAGCGGCGCAAGGTCGGTTCCATACCGCCACCAGTGGGCATACATCATGCCGTCATGCAGGACGCAGGTAATGAAGATCACGACACCAAGACCGAGGATTTCGGCGCTGGTTTCCTTGTTGCGGATCGCCCTGACGACGCACCATGTGTAATACCAGGCGGAACATATCAAAAACAGGATGGAAACATCGCGAAACCGGGTAAACAGCGCCACCGGGGTCAGGATCGTCAGCAGACATCCCATCGCCGCCGAAACCTGGATAAACCGTCCCGCGAAACGATGCAGACAACCCGGAAAAAATTCCCATAGCAGCCGGAAATAGATCGGCCACGACATATAGATGGTCAGGTATTCCAGCCGATAGAGAAATGTAGCCGACAGCGAAGGAAACATCCGCGTCAGCAGGCCACTGGTACAGCCCAGCCGCGCGGCAAGGAATATGATCAGTACAAGCAGCCAGCCCCAGCCACGTGAATGGGTCGTCACGCCAAAAGCCGCGATATAGAACGCAAGGATCAGGAGCGCACCCAACACCCCGGCATCAAAGACAAGCCTGAATTCAAGGGCCTGCCAAAGGTCATCATGGGCACCGACCAGCACGGAACCAAGGATCCCGCCCTCGAAATGAAAATGATTGGAAACCTCCACGGCGAGGGTAAGCGTGGAATGCCCCGGTTCGATCGATACGAGCTGATTCAGCAGGGTACGCGGCGTTTCATTGCCCGCGCGCAGGCCCGGCGTCCCTGATTGGGAAACCACATGCCCGTCCACCCACACGCGCGAGGCCGACAGGATCTGCGGGATCTGGAGTGTCAGCTGCGGGACGTTACCCGGCAGGTGCACGACCATGCGATAGGTAATGGCCCCAAATCCAGCGGGTCGATTATCGTTGCCCTGCCGACAGACGCTACTGGCATTCCACAGGCCAGGCACACGAAGCGTTCCATCCGGCACCAGCGCATCCCCCGATGGCAGGGAAAGATGCGCCCCGTCCAGTCTGCAGAAAACCTGCCATTCACCATCAAGGGGAATGGTGTGTCGCGCATCCCACTGCTGGAGATCAATGACGCCATTGCGTACGACCGCCCGATACATATCCTCGGCCACGCCCCCCGAAGTGCGAAAGGTCGCAACCAGACCAACCGACACCAACAGGATCAATACTGACCAGAAATGCCAGCCCCGGCCATCCGGAAGATGCTGGAAATGCATCACGTCCCCTTTGCCGGCGCATTGTCGGGCGTGATCGCGTGCCCGCACATCAAAAGAACCACGGACGGACACAGGAACCCGGACGTAATCTTAAATACTTCCTGATTATGGATCGTTTTTTGTAAAAACCGCACATAACGTCCCGCAGCCCGGTATATTGCCTGACGCAGATGCACGGCCCCAATCGCCAGCACGGCCATGACAGACGCACCTGACAATCGAAATGTATCTCTGACAAAGCTTTATTTTCGGGCTCCACTTCCAGCTGATTTGTAATTACATGGTGCTGGCGCTACTGTTTCAGGAGCGCGTAGGACCTATGCAGTATGGGTATAGTCTGCCCCCGGCGCACAAGCGTGACAATCGAAAATACGGTGAGTTTGTCAACGCAGGTTGACAATTCATTCCGGCGGAGGAACTTTCCGCGACAGGCGGCACGATGGCGCGTGCTGTTTCCCGCCTGAAGCAGCCCCTGCCGTAACGGTCTACAGCCGCGTCGGGGGCCATTCATGAAGCGCTGCCCAATCCTGTACGGCCTGTCCGTCATGCTGGCATGCCAGACGTGACGAATCCCACCGACATGGTGGACGGCACAGGCGGTCCCGGACAAACCTGTCCGGGGCAGGGGCGCCAGTATAATGATCCCATCATCATGGGCTTCTCCCGGACCCACTTCTCCGGCGCGGAGCCTTTCACCGAATGCCGGCGGGCACCTGGTCTCCGTCCCTGCGCCGCCATGCGACGGGACGGACATGCAGGCCCTGCATGCAGCAGCCCTCGTTGTTCGATATCGCGCGCCAGTGCCTCAATCGATAATCCGGATTTCACGCGCCGGACGTTGGACTACGACAACACCAGCCTGCTGAAGGGAGATGTCACGAGACGAACTCAGGGTGATTTTCGGGATAGCGGTCGCCATGGCGAAAAACTCTACGACGGCCGGACAGCATGTTTCATAAGGCGGTCCTGCGGAACAAGCTGTTCTGAAAGCAGCAACCCTTTCAGGGTGCAGGTTGCCCGCAATGCATTATGTCCCCTGCACTGCTTGGGGACAGTTTAAAAAATCGATTTTGGAAATATCCTGCAATCATATGGAAGTTTCGGAAAATATTAAAAAATCAGAAACCAAAAAGTTTTATTTCTATTTTCCATAAATTTTCAAATGCTCGAAAATAATTTTTACAAAGTGCATTTAAAAAATATTATTACTTATTTTTTTAACCAGTAATTGATTATTAATATAAAGAGTATGCAATAAAAAACAAAATCAATGCATTCATAAAATTAACAAAATATTTCTATTCTGTTTTATACATAATAACCCTGTAACGAACAAAAAATACCCACCTGAACAAAGTATGCGAACAGCAGAAAAGTTCCCTGACTACAATAATTTATGAACAAAAATATCTCATGGGCCGATTCAGGGCATGGAAAACCGTCGAAAGTGTGTGATTTGTACCAGTCCCGCCATTCCTGAACCGAACTGTTTTTTTTGTGATTGTTGTCTGAGATACGGTAAATGTATGGTTAAGATGTGGCGGAACATGATGTCCGTTCTAATCATTTTCAGGTTCTGATGGGCCTGAAGCAAAAAATGTGCGCGTGTTCTGTTCACGGTGCAAATAGAAACATGCGTTTCCTGTCATTT
The DNA here is from genome assembly GCF_043995075.1 of Komagataeibacter diospyri. Classification (NCBI taxonomy): domain Bacteria; kingdom Pseudomonadati; phylum Pseudomonadota; class Alphaproteobacteria; order Acetobacterales; family Acetobacteraceae; genus Komagataeibacter; species Komagataeibacter diospyri. The sequence continues at coordinate 2,906,837 of NZ_CP171836.1, read as the reverse complement.
ACCAAATAACGCTCCGCTCTCGGACTTACTGGCTGGTGGACTTCTGATGAATACCGACGTAGCCATTATAGGGGCTGGCCCCTATGGACTCTCCCTCGCTGCCCATCTGCACGACAGGGGAGTAAACTTTCGTATTTTCGGACGCCCGATGGGGTTCTGGCGCGAACATGTCCCCGCCAGCCTGCGGTTGAAGGCGGAAGGGTTCGCACTGGACCTGTTCGACCCCGCCCGCCGGTCAACCCTTGCACGGTTCTGCAAGGAACGGGGATATCCCTATGCCCCCATCGGGGTGCCCATTCCCGCCGGGGTTTTCAGGGAATATGGCGAAACGTTCCAGAAAACCCATGTGCCGCAACTGCAACCATGCCATGTCACGCACCTGTCGCGCACGCTGGAAGGGTTTGTCGTGCATCTGGACAATGGGGAAACCGTCATGGCGCGTAATGTGGTCATGGCGGTGGGGATCGAACATTTCGCCTATACACCCCCGGCCGTGCGCAGCCTGCCGCCCGAGCGGATCAGCCATACATTCGATGAAATCGCGTTCGAACGCTTCGCGGGCAAACGGGTCGCCGTGATCGGGGCAGGTTCGTCAGCGGTGGATACGGCGTGTTTCCTGCATGAAGCGGGCGCACAGACCTTTATCTGTACCCGCAGGCCCAAGATCTGGATCAATCATCCCCCCCGCGACATCAGCGGCCTGAAGCTGCTGTGGACCCGGTTCAAGAAACCCATTTCAGGTCTGGGCACGGGGTGGCGGTCACGCATGGCCTGTGACCTGCCCGATGTGTTTCACATGCTGCCCGCACGCCTGCGCCTGCGCATTACGCGTGGCCATCTGGGACCGGCGGCGGGGTGGGTGACAGGTCAGGTCGTGCGCGACCAGGTGCCGATCTGGCTGAACGTCGATCTGCAATCGGCACGGATGCACGATAACGTCGTGCATCTGGAATTCCGCGATACACAGGCAGGCAAGCCACGTGTCGTGGATGTCGATCATGTTTTCCTGGGCACCGGGGTCAAAGTGGATGTGGAACGCATTCCATTCCTTGACCGCGTACTGGCCCGCGCCATCCGCACCGAAGACAACATGCCCGCCCTGTCGCACAGCTTTGAATCAAGTGTGCCCGGGCTTTACTTCATCGGCCCCATGGCGGCAGGCAGTTTTGGTCCCCTTTTACGCTTTGCCTGGGGCGCGCGCTTTGCCGCACGCCGTCTCAGCGCCCGGCTGGGGCGGCAATCCGTGCCACAGCCTGTCCCACAGCCCGCATTCGCGTCGTGACACCCATGCGCGCCTGATCCTGCATCCTGACATGAGCTGGAAAGTCCCGAAACATGAAAAACGATTTTACAGTTCTCATCATCTCTTCCGTGTGGTGGTCCGCCATTACGCGCGCCGCGGTGGAATTCATCGAAAGTGGGGTGGAGGTCCACGCCATCTGCCCGGCCGGACATTCCCTGCGCTGCCTGAAGGCGATCGAAAGCATACGGAACTATCCCTATGTCGCGCCGACCGTGGCGCTGGCTGGCGCCATTGCGCAGATCCGGCCCGACCTGATCATCCCGGCGGATGACCGGGTCGTCGTAACCCTGCACCAGGTTTATGGTGAAGCCGACCCCACAACGGCCATGGGCCGGCTGTGTCGCGATACGATCGAACGGTCACTGGGGCGACACGAATATTTCGCCTATGCTCAGACACGGCTCAGCCTGATCAATGTCCTGCGCGAACAGGATATTCCCACACCCGCCGCCACCAACCCTGCCACCATGAATGATGTCAGGCGATGGTGCGCCAGCACACCCGGACCATGGGTGTTCAAGCGCGACCGTAGCTGGGGTGGGTCCGGCGTAGTGATTGCCGATACGCAACAGGAAGCTGAAAGCGGCTTTCATCGCCTGTCACACCCGGTGCGCATGGTCTGCGCGCTGCGTGTGCTTCTGGCGGACCGCGATATCTATTCCTTCATGGAAGCGACGGAGCGCCGTCCGTTGCCTGTCATGGCACAGGCGCATGTAACCGGCATGCCCGCCAATATCATGGTGGCCTGCTGGGAAGGGGAAGTGCTTGGCACGCTTGGGGTCAATGTCGTGTCCTATCAGGGGCGCACGGGGGCGGCGACAGTCATCGAGATCACACAGTCCGCCGATATGGAACGCGCGGCACGGGTCACCTGCGCCACATTGAAACTGTCGGGTTTTTTTGGCCTGGATTTTGTACGTTGCGCAAAAACCGGCACCTATCATTTCATAGAAATGAATCCCCGACTGACCCAGATCGGGCATCTGTGCCATGGCGGCAATACCCTGATCCGCCGCCTTTTGCAGCATGTGCGTGGCAGGGCGCAGGTGGCCGTACCCTCCGCCGCCATGGAACTGCACGAACGCACCATGATCGCCCTGTTCCCGCAGATCCTGCGCACCGAGCCAGAGACACTGAACAGCACGGCTGCATGGATCGACATTCCGTGGCGATACCCTGAACTGGTGGAAGAACTGCTGCGCCGTCCGTGGCCCCGGCGCGGGTCGGTCGCGCGGCTGGAGGAACGCCTGCGGCCCAACATGCCCTATGGCAAGTCTGTGGACCGGGGGGAAGCTCTGGGCAAACTGTCCACGCTGCTGCGGGCAGGCATGGTCACGGACATGCCCATGGCCGCCCTGTGAAATATTAAAAGTTTCTGGGTGCCGCCTTTTTTCAGAAAGGCGGCGTCTTCTGAAGCTTTTTGAAAAAAGCTTCACCAGAAATTTCCTTACGTTTCACAGACAGGCTTTTGAAACAGTTCAGGCATGTGAAAGGATGGACTGACGGATCATGTCGGATGGCTGTGGCCGACCCAGCAGGAAGCCCTGAACCTGATTGCACCCAAGATCATTAAGGTGCGCCCACTGATCATGTGTTTCCACCCCTTCCGCCGTGATGGGGATATCCATGCTCTGCGCAAGGCTGATAATGGCCTGTATGATGCCCGATGCGCTGCGTTCGGGCAGTTCCTGCACGAAGGAACGATCGATCTTGATTTTCTGGAACTGGAAGGAACGCAGGTATCCCAGCGAGGAATAGCCCGTGCCGAAATCATCCAGCACGATACTGCATCCGATCCGGCCCAGTTGTTTCAGGATGTCGCGGTTGGTGGCGCTGTTCTGGACAAAGATGTTTTCCGTAATCTCGATTTCCAGCCGATGTGGCGCAAGACCTGAACACGCCAGCGCATTTTCGACGATGCTGAGGAAACGTGGATTACGTAACTGGATGGGGGACACATTCACCGCGATCTTGACCTGTGCGGGCCAGTCCACCGCTTCCATGCAGGCCGCCCGCAGGACCCACTCCCCCAGATCATGAATCAGGCCGTTTTCTTCCGCCAGTCCCACAAACTGGTCCGGCGGGATCATACCGTGCGTGGGATGGTACCAGCGCACCAGCGCTTCACATGCGCTGATCCGGTTACCCGGCATTGAATACAGGGGCTGGAAATGCAGGCTGATTTCGCTGCTGGCAATGGCGGCACGCAATTCATTGCCCAGCCGCACACGCGTCTGGATTTCATCACGTAATGCCGCATCAAAGAACTGGAAACCATTCCGCCCCTGTGATTTGGCGCGATACAGGGCTATATCGGCATATTGCAGCAGGGTTTCAGCGTTATCCGCATCCTGCGGGTACAGCGCCGAACCCACGCTGGCGCCAATGACAATATGATGGCCGTCAATGATATAGGGTTTACTGACGGTTTCGACAATTTCACGTGCCCGGCCTGTCAGTTCCACCGGTTCGGGAACAAGCGGCCAGATAATGGCGAATTCATCCCCACCCAGCCGGGCCACCAGATCTTCGGGCCGGCTGCATGCCCGCAGCCGTTCCGCCACCAGCCGCAGCAGCGCATCCCCTGCGGCATGGCCATACACGTCATTGACCGTCTTGAAGTAATCAAGATCGATACACAGTAATGTGGCCCCCTGCCCGCCCGCACACAGCGCATCCAGCCGGGAACTGAATAGCGCACGGTTGGCAAGGCCGGTCAGCGGGTCATAATGCGCAAGCTGTTCGACCTGATGCTGGGCATTGCGTCTTTCCGTGACATCATCGGCCACGCACAGTTCCCAGCGCGGCCCCCCGCGTTCATCCGTAATCGTGACATGGCGGGTGGAAATGGCGCGCTGTTCGCCGTGCTGGTTGCACAGGACCTGTTCACGCACGCCCTGCTGTTCCGCATCGGGGCGGCTGACCAGCAGAAACCCGATTTCATCCGCACAAAAAACCTGCGCGGTATCCTTTTCAAGCAGCAGGTCACGCCTGCATCCCATCATCTCCTCGGCCGCACGGTTGACCAGCACGGGATGCCCGTGCCGCACGGAACGGACAACAAGGGCGGATGGGATATTTTCTACAATCGTATCAATGAATAACTTGTCGCGTAATATCTTTTTATTTGCCCGGCGCAGTTCTTCCGCTGCATTTTCAAGGCTGGCGGCGGACGCCACCGCATGGGAATGGGATGCGTTAATCAGGTCCAGCGCCGATCCCGTCCCCCGGTAATATCCATTTTCCGTAACAATATAACCGCGTATCAGGTCGGATGGCTGACCCATCAATGTCTGGGCCGTAAAATCGGATGCCGATACCCGTGCATCAATCATGACCGGGCTGGCGTCCATCAGTAAGGCGACGGGGCGGCGGTTGAAAAGCGCGTGCCCGAATTTGCCTGATACTTTCAGAAAAAAAGCCTGCCGCTCAACCAGACCGACAGGCACATCATCCTCACCCACAACTGCAACCAGCATCAGTTCAGGGTCTGCATGAAAAAGATCGAAAAGACATTCCCCCAGATCAGAAGGCCTGATGACGGGACCCTTCCTGGCGATGTCCCCCATGACAAGAAAGGGAGACGGCCCTGTCTGTGCAGAAATATCCATTATTCCATTCCCCACATCAATTACTTATTGTTGTATTTTTTTTATTTAATAATTTATTGCTGAACAAAACCTGGGCATTATGAAAAAGCAGCCTGCCAGTACCCGTATGGCACTGGCAGGCATGACATCATGAAATGATGGAAAGCGTTTTAGAACGCTGCCTGGATACGTCCGGCGACGGAGTTGCCGTGACGGCCCATGATGTCATAAAGCGAGGTGCTGCCACTGCTCGCCTTGTTATCATCGCTGACAATGAAGTGGTTGAAGTCAAGCATGAAGCGGAAGTGACGGTTGGGATACCAGTTCAGCCCGGCCGACCAGACCGTCTGCTGGCCGCCGCGGATGGCGTTGGCCGAGTTCAGGTTGCTGTTCAGGTCGGTCACGCTGTAACGCGCGGAGACTTCCAGCGCGCCCCAGTACCCATTTGCGGGATCAAAGGCATGATCCACGCCGGGCGCCGCAAATGCGCCTTCCTTGATGTTATAGGAACGCGGCTTGCCGAAAATGGTGTAGTTGGCCGCACCATAGTAACCGGTGAAGTTGACCGTACCCTGATCGGCAGCACTGGCGCTGGAATTGTTTCCGCGCGTGACCCCGATATTATAGTACTCACCCTTCAGCACCAGCCGCTTCCAGCGGAAGCCCAGTTCCGGGCCTGCCGACCAGATGCTGCCTACGTTGCCAACAGTTGCACTCAGCAGCTTGGTGGTGGTCAGGTCAACTTCCGGCTGTTCGGCGAATGTCGCCGAACGGTCATCAGACGCCGTCGTCTGCGCCACCTTGAAGGCGCTGATCGCCGACACGCCGACATGCACATCTATGTCCTTGGACACATAGGGGCGGCCCGCGACACGGAAGGTGCCGCCCGTCTGGCTGTCATACCCGGCGGCACGCTTGCCGTAACTCTGCCCCGTCAGGTAACCCGCGATCCACCAGCGCTTGCCATAATGCAGGGCGCCCACGCTCATACGGGCGTCACCGGCTGCGATGTTACGGACGATATCGGTAATGGCGGGACGTTCCATCATCTCGAATTCGTTCGAGCTTTCGGAATCTTCTTCCGTCACGCGCGGCTGGAAATAACCTGCAGTGATGACTGTGTTATGGAAGCCGGCATAGTTCAGGTTCGCCTCATACAGCGTGGCCGAACCATCTGCATTGGACGACCCGAAATCCGGGGTGATGTTCGCAATCCAGTTCTTGTACCGGAACGAGATGGGGATACGCAGGCGGCGGGCGTTTTCAGTCAGGCCTTCGTAATCGCCCTTCTTTTCCCCACCACGCGGGGACATGCCCATGAAACCACCAATATCTTCATGGAAGGCCAGGCCGATGGACATGGCATACATGCCGTCATCAGATGAAATGGTCGGGCGCCCGCCGGGGAAACCCACCATCATGCCACCCATATGCAGGGCTTCTTCCTTTTCCGTCGCGGCGCGAAACGATTCCCAGGACGACGTCACGCCACGGTCAGACGGGGGCGTGCCCAGATCGGCCCGCTTCATAAGGCTGCCCATTCCGGTGCCCGTGCCGCTATCGCCACCGATATGGATATCACGTGCGTAGCTGTCGGGCAGCGGCTCACCCTTGCCTGCTGCAACCCGACGGGCCTGTGCCGCGTTAGCTGCGGGGGTATTGCGGGCTTCGGCACGGACCAGACGCTGGCGCAGCACACTGATCTGGCCAGACATTTCACGACGCATTTCCTGCATCTCACGCTGCAGGGCCTGTATCTGCTGGGCATCCGACGCGGATGCCGCATGAGCCTGATGGAAGGAGGATGCGCCCCAAAGGGCAGATGAACCAAGCAACAGCGAAACAGCGGACCGGCGGATCATATTAATCATTCCGTAATGAAGGGTGAGTTCATTTAGAATGGGCGCACAGTTTTGTGTGTTATGTTTCCGATACAGTTTTATTAAGGATTTATGACAGTCCTGAATGCACAAAAGCCGCCCGGAAACCGGGCGGCTTCATACTGTCATTACTCTGCGGTTATATTATTTGGCCGCATCCCACTGCTGCAGGATATCGGTTTTCACATTCGCCGGCACCGGCACATAATCAAGGCGGTAGGCAGCGGCGTCCCCGTTTTTCAGCGCATAACCAAAGAATTTGCGCACTGCGGGTCCATGTTCGGTCTTGTTCGTCGGCACTGGCACCAGCACATAGGTGGGGGAAACAATCGGCCATGCCCCCGCCCCACTGGTATCCAGCAGATCAACGGCGAAATGCGATGCATCCTTCCAGTCCGCGGCTTCGGCCGCACGGCTGAAGCTGTCCATGCCGGGGGCAACATAGGCGCCGCTGTGGTTCTTCAGCTTGACGGTGGTCATGTGCGCATTGGCGGCAAAGGCATATTCGACATAACCAATCGCCCCTTCCGTATTGCGCACGGATGCAGCCACGCCGTCATTGCCACGTGCGCCAATCCCGCCGGGCCATGAAATGGAAGCGCCTGCCCCCTGCCCTTCACGCCATTCCGGAGACACGCGGGCCAGATAACCGGTGAAAACCGCCGTCGTACCCGATCCGTCCGCACGATGCACGGTGGCGACGGGGGTATCAGGCAGCTTCAGGCCGGGGTTGAGGGCCGCGATCTTCGGATCATTCCACTGTTCAATCTCGCCACGGTAAATGGCGGCCAGTGTCGGGCCATCAAGCTGGATCTGGTTGGCGGCGATGCCTGGCAGGTTGATGACCGGCACGATCCCGCCCATGACGGTCGGGAACTGGAACAGGTGTGCATTTTCCAGCTTCTGGCGATCCATGGGCACATCGGATGCGCCAAAATCAACCGTGCCCGCCAGAATCTGGTTCTGTCCGGCGCTGGACCCCACGGTCTGGTAATTCAGGTTGACGCCAGCAGCGCTCCGTCCGTCAGCCCCCCATGCCCCGTAAATGGGCGCGGCAAAACTGGAGCCGGCACCGGTAATATCCGCAGCATGCGCCATGACCGGCAATGCGGTCGCCAGCAGGGCACATGTAAGAATTCGAGCAGGAAAGTACATAATACTCATGTTCTCCGACATGAAGAAGACAGACGTGTCTGGCTATCCAACAGACATGGAGGGAACATTAGGAAACTGCTGAAACAAATAACAATGATATGTCCATGACAGTTTTATGAAGGATTAATGAAATTTCCTGCCCCACTGAGGGCACTACAAAATAAAAAGGCATGGAATGACCGCAGCCACTCCATGCCCCACACAGGATCGTTTTCGTTTACCTGACTGAACGGATCAGGGACGGCTGTACGCGTCTTCCAGCCTGACGATGTCATCCTCGCCCAGATAGGGGCCGGACTGCACCTCGATCAGGGTCAGGGGAATACGTCCGGGATTTTCCAGACGGTGCACGGCCCCCAGCGGCAGGTAAACACTTTCGTTTTCACGTACCAGGATCATTTCCTCATTCCGCGTCACCTGCGCCGTCCCTTCCACCACCACCCAGTGCTCGGCACGGTGATAATGTTTCTGCAGCGACAGTTTCTCCCCCGGTTCCACCACGATCCGCTTGACCTGAAAACGGCTGCCTTCGATCAGGGTCTCATAAAAACCCCACGGGCGGTAACAGCGGCTGTGAGTGGTCGCTTCCTTACGGCCATTCTTTTTCAGCCGGGACACGATGGCCTTTACATCCTGCGCATGGTCGCGATGTGTCACCAGCACCGCATCGTCATTGACCACCACCAGCAGGTCTTCAACCCCGGTTACGGCCGTCAGGACGCCATCAGTGCGCACGTAGCTGTTGGATGTGTTGAACACCGCGACGTCACCAATGGTCACGTTGCCATGGTCGTCTTTCGGCCCCAGTTCCCATAATGCGTCCCAGCTTCCCACATCGGACCAGCCGAAATCACCGGGGATCACGGTCATGAGACTGGTACGCTCGGCCACCGCGTAATCAATGGAGATATCGGGCGAACTGGCAAAGGCTGTCGCATCCAGCCGTTCAAAATCAATATCCGACTTCCGTTCCTGCACGGCCTGCCGCACGGCGGTCAGGATGGCAGGTTCGTATTTTTCCATTTCCTGCAACATGGTGCGCGCAGTGAACACGAACATGCCGGAATTCCATAGGAACTGCCCTGATTCCAGCATGCGGGCGGCATTCGCGGCATCAGGTTTTTCAACAAAGCGTGCAACGCTGCAGGCACCATCATACCCGTCCAGCGGCGCGCCCTTTTCAATATAGCCATACCCCGTTTCCGCCTTGGTAGGCGTCATGCCGAATGTCACGATCCGGCCCGCACGCGCCACCCTGACCGCAATATCCAGCGCAGACGCGACATTCTCCGGTTTCTGGATCGCGGCATCCGCAGCCATGACCCACAGCACGGCGTCGGGATCGGTTTCAGCAGCCAGCAGGGCAGCCGCGGCAATGGCGGGGGCCGAGTTACGGCCAACGGGTTCCAGCAGGATGCGCGGCGCGGTAATGCCGACTTCCTTCAGCTGTTCGGCCATGACGAAGCGGTGTTCGTTATTGCAGACGATAATGGGCATGGCAAACCCTGCGCCCTGACTGCGCAGCGCAGTTTCCTGCACCATCGTCCGCTGCGAGACCAGCGGCCAGAACTGCTTGGGGTATGAACTGCGTGAAACCGGCCACAACCGGCTGCCACTGCCACCGGACAGGATAACGGGTATCACTGGTGTGGAGGGAGGCTGCGATGTTGCATGCGTGACGGAAACGACCATTCTCACTCCTGAAAAACCAGTAATCGGGGCATGATGCGGCCCGCAGGAAACGCCTAGTGAACTTTCTGTGCCGTCGCACGCAGCATGTCCAGGGAGTCACGCAACTGCATTGCTTTTTCAAAATTGGCCATTTCCTGACGCTTGGCGGCGAACAGGATGGCATCAACATGAATGACCAGCTTGCGCAGGCGCCAGAACTGCTCGGCATCGACAATCAACGTGCGCGACATGTCTTCCAGCGCACCCACCTGTACGTATTTGGTATGGCGGACGGGATCATCATGCAGTTCCTCGACAAAAATCGGAACGAAGCATAGCTGCACGGAACAGGGCGCCGGGACAAAGGGACGCGTTTCGTGCCCGTCATAGACCTTGACGCGGCTGATATCGAATTTGCGATATTCCTGCAAAAGCCACGCCATCTGTACCGGGGGGGCAATGCTGGCGAAATCGGCGCGCGTGATATCAAGGAAGACACGGCGGTCGCGTATGATCGTCGCATCATAGTCCGCAAGCTGCCGGGCGTAGGCTGCTTCTTCCTGTGAATGCTTCATCAGGACATTATGTCTGGCGAAATTGGCGTCGCTTTGGCTGCTCCAGCCCAGATAAACACCAAAACCCGCCACCAGGCACAACAGGACCGGCAGGGCCATGCACATCCACCAGTGCCGCCTCATGAACGCCCACATACCCGTGCGCTCCAGTGCCTGCACCGGATGATAGATCATCATCCACCGGTTCTCCCTGACTGTATGCCCCGCCCTGACAGGAATGCATCATGCGTCAGGCAGTTTCCTGCCCCTTGCAGACAAGGCCGTTTTTCTGCGCTGACATACTAGCAGAACCGGCATGTTGCTGTCATGCAGGGATATATTCCCTGCCCCCCGATCTGGATCGTGCCCGCATGTCCCGCCTGTTCCGCGACCTTGCCATCCTGTCCTGCATCTGGCTGCAGGCGGGCAGCGCACAGGCGGCGACACCCGCGTCGCAGCCTGCCGCACCCATACTGGAACGCGTGGTGCTGGTCGCGCGCCACGGCATACGCAGCCCCACCCACCCGATTGCGGAACTGGATGCCCATACCCACAGGCAATGGCAGGCATGGCCCGTGGCCCCGGGCCAGCTGACCACGCATGGACAGCGCGACCTGGCGTTGATGGGGGCGGCGCTGGGGCAACATTACCGGCAGGCGGGCGTGCTGCCTGCACGGGGATGTACTGCGGGGGTGCTGGCGGTCTGGTCTGATGCGGCGGACCAGCGCACGCTGCAGACCGGAAACATCATGGCCCATGCCCTGTTACCCGGCTGTCCGGTCACACCCGGCAGTCTGCCCCCCGGCACGCATGACCCGGTCTTCAATGACCTGCCCACGCAGGCCGGTCCCGCGCTGCAGCATGCCATCATGACTGAACTGTCCACCACGCTGGCACAGGATCAGAAAACACGCCCGGCCAATGTGCGCCAGGCGCAGGCAATGGCGCAGGCCGTGGTACAGCCCGCCGGATGCAGCACTACGGACTCGCCCTGCTTCACGCAGCCGGATCGGGCCACATGGCACAAGGGCGCCCCGCACCTGTCCGGTGGGCTGTCACAGTCGGCCGATGTGGCGGAAGACATGCTGCTGGAATATGCGCAGGGCATGTCATGCGCGGATATCGGCTGGGGATATCCGGACATGCGCCATGTCATTGATGTCCTGCAGCCCGCCCATAACCATGCCAGCCGACTGGTCCGCCGCCTGCCCGTCCTGGCCTTTCCGCGCGGGCATGTTCTGGCGGGCATGATAACGGACCTGCTGACAGGCGGGTCCGTGCATGGGCCCGCTGGCGACATGATTGCGGTCACCACGCCGATTATCCTGTTTGCGGGACATGACAGCACGCTGGACATGCTGGCGGCGATTTTTGGTCTGGACTGGTCCTTTTCAGACCTGCCGGACCCTACCGGCCCCGACACCACGCTGGGGTTCGAGACATGGCGCATGCCCGATGGCCAGCGCCGGGTGCGGGCCGTCATATTCCATCAGGGGCTGGATGCCCTGCGCACGGAACAGTCAATGACGGCGGAACCTGAAACCCTGCCCCTGCCGGCCTGCCACCCCGGACAGGATGGCAGTTGTACGCTGGGTGATTTCACGCGGACCTTTACCGAACGCCTTGATGCCTATCAGCACAGGTGACGCTGCCTGTCATGCAATCTGAAAATCAAGGAATTACCTGGCAAGATTATTCAGGGCATTCCCAGCCGACAGAACCGGAACCCCGCCCCCGGCCGGGCATGACGCGCCAGTACATGCGCAAGGCGGGGCTGGGTCACGGTCGTGGCGATCCGTTCATCCATTTCCATCACGACAAAACGGCGTGTGCCGCCATCCGCCGCGTTCAGGTCCATGACGGCCTGCGCTGTCGTGCCTGAACCGCCAAAGGCATCCAGCACCACCGCATCGGGGGCGGGACACAATGCGCGCAGCAGGTAGGTCACCAGCGAAAGCGGTTTGGGATAATCAAAGCACACGCCACATTGCGCCAGTTCGGTTGCGGCCTGCTGCACCGTCCCCATGCCTTCCAGCACGGTCAGGATATGGCTGGGCTGCGCCTGCCGGTCCTTTTCCATGAAGACCGCCCCGCTGGGGGTCAGGTAAAAACGGGTTTTCAGGCCCTGCCGGTCGGTGATGTCACGAAACCCCGCCGCGATGAAGGCCGCGCACTGGCGGCGCGAACTCCAGCCACTGCGCAGGGTCACGGCCTGTGCCAGACGCCCGTTCCTGACTACGATCGGCATGTCAAAACGCGGCCAGAAGCCGGGATCGGTGGGGACGGGAATAACGCCATCGTCAAAACGGGCGGGAAAGCCTGCGGGCAGCACAAGGTCGGATACCGGATTGCGTGGTCCGTTCTTGATGATGGTATTACGGATGACCGGCCGTCGCAGCTTGCTGCGCGCACCGACCTGCGGGGCCAGCACGCAGCCGGGCACGAAGCGTCTGGCATCACGCGCGAACACCACCACATATTCATGGTTGGTCTTGATGCGACTGTGGTTGTCGATATTGCCGGTATTGACCCAGACAAACGTCGCCAGAAAATTTCCGGGTCCGAATACCTCCTCCATCAACAGGCGCAGGCGGGGGTATTCACGGTCATCAATACAGCAGGCAATCACGCCATTTTCAGCCATAAGCTGCCGCAATCGCAGCAGGCGCGGATACATGAGACACAGCCAGCGGTCCTGTCGTGACAGGCTGGCCGCCCGCTGCTGGCCAAGCACGTCCCCCAGCCAGTGCAGGGCGGCGGGATTACTGACGCTGTCATCATACAGCCAGTCGCGCCGCCCGGTATTATAAGGGGGATCAATCAGCACCATGTCCACCTGCCCTTCATGATCGGGCATGAGCGCGCCAAGGGCTGCCAGATTATCCCCCAGAATGACCATATCGGTCCCCTCCGCCGCCCCACGGCACAGGGCGGGATCAACCTGCAGCACACCCGCGCGCATCCGGTCCAGACAGGCCGTAACGGCGTGCTTGCCCTCCCATTCCAGCGTGGCCACGTGTCCTCCCGTTCCTGCCTTATGCCGGTCCCACTATCCCGCAATGCGAACCGGAAGGGGAGAGCAACCTGCGCACAGCGCGCCAGGACCGGACATAGCCGGATGTAAACGGGTCTTTTTCCATATATGTTACAGTCGATAATAACAAAAAAGATTATGGTCCGGACACAGGTGCTGGCCCGCAATTCGGGCGACAGCACAGAATATGCCGTTGCCATCACGCCCTTTCATCCCGCCAGTCCTGACAGGATCGCGACAGATCATGCACCTCTTTCAATCAGACTTTATCTGTCTGGACAGACCAGCGGAAAGCACAGGGAACCCGGATATTCCTGCCATCAATACAGACTGCGCCGGTTTCATTTTGTGGATGGGTGTCCGCACATCTCAAAAAAGACCGTTTGAAAAGCCGGTCTTTGAAATACCCCGCAATTCATAAAAAAATCCGGGTGCCGGTTTTTCTGGAAACAGGTGACGTTCTTTGACGCTTAAAAAAAAGCGTCACCAAAACTTCTTTATGTTTGGCCAAACGCCCTGTTGCGACGCGGGAACCCGTCTGCCTTCATTCTGGATAACGGCCGCTACGACCCTGCTTGATGCGGCTGCGATGCTGTTTGTTGTCCATCCGTTTTTTACGCTGCGTGCGTGAAGGACGGGTGGGCACGCGGTAAGCCTGCACCGTGCTGGCCTGTGCAATCATGTCCTGCAGGCGGGCGACCGCGTCCTCGCGGTTGCGGATCTGGCTGCGGAAACGCCGGGCCGTCAGCACGATCACGCCGTCGGCTGTCATCCGGCTGCCCGCCACCTCGATCAACCTGTGCTTGACCCGGCCAGACAGGGTGGGAGAATTGCGGGCATCAAAACGAAGCTGGGCCGCTGTTGCAACCTTGTTGACATTCTGCCCGCCGGGGCCGGATGCCAGTATGTAGGTCACATGTAATTCATCATCGGGTATGATGGGGGATGACATGGCGGTTTACGGTCCTGTCGGGCGGAAGGTATATCGTAAGCTTATGGGCGGCCCTGCATGGGCAGCATTGCTGTGCCGGCCGTTTGCTATCACCATGCCTGCCGCACGATGACAAGAGCGGAGTAGCACAATCATGAACGATGAGGCTGTCACGGACCAGTTGCGCAAGGCCCTTGCGCAGGCAGCGGGCGATGCGGCACAGGCCAAGGTGATGCCCGTGGTCAAGATGATTGCGGCCCAGCAGCTTGTGGTCATGGACCTTATGCAGATGCTGGTGGATGCCAAGGTACTGCATGCGGATGAAATTGCCGCACGCATGCGTCATCATATCGACCATACCGATGCAAAGGACATGGCGGCGCGGACCCTGTTTGAACAGGTGCGCGCCCGGTTTGCATCCGGTGTCAAACCCTCCTGATATCATAAGGAAGTGTGCAGATGGCTGATCATCCCCCCGCCCTGCGGGCCGAAATCGCGGCGCTGAAGACGGAACTGGCGCGTGTACGTGACGAACTGGCCGTGGCGCGCAAGACGATACAGGACCTTAACCTGAAACTGCGGCGTGAGCAGACACGTCCCCCCACCGCGCGCTGACACGGTAGCATGACAAGGTATTTCCCATCATGAATGAAGAACGCGATGCAGCCGGTCGGGCTGTGGTCTACCCCACCGTCAGTTGCGGTGCCGAAGCGGTGCAGGATTCCATCGTGGTCATGGATCTGTTCATGGCAACGTCACCCGAACACATGCCCAAGGGTAACAGACGTGTTGTGACCGTACTGCCGCCGGAACTGGCCCTTAACCTTGCCGAACAGTTGCGCAATGCCGCGGAACGCGTGCAGGCGGCACGTACAGACAAAAAAGGCTGAGAGGCTGTTAAAAAACAATAAAAGTTTTTGAGTGCTGCTTTCTTAAAAGCAGCGTTCTTCGAAGCTTTTTGAAAAAAGCTTCACCAAAAACTTTCCAATGATAACGGGATGTTTCCTGAGCGGACTTTTTTAAACAATCTCTGACCTGTTCCGCCAGAACTGACGCATGCCAGCATAACGCAGGTTGACCGCCACCTGCCCACCCTGAACGGTGGGAATGGTCATGGTATTTTCCAGCGCGCTGCGCATGGCCTTCTGGGACGCCATGTGCACGATGCCCACGGGCGGATGGGGAAAAAACAGGTTGGCAAGTTGCCCGGTGGTTTCGTCCAGCAGCCAGGGACCAAGGTAGTTGTGGCTGTTATCAAGGAAGGTGACGGGCTGGCCATCGATATAGACCGCCAGCGCCATGCATAGCTGGTCCTGTGTAAAGGCCATGCCGCGCCGTGGCAGGATCAGCGCCTGCCACCGTCGCAGCACAGGCCAGATCGTGGCATTGCGATGCAGGCAGAATACGCCTGCATTCAGCAGGGGCTTTGCGCCGATGCGCTTGCGGATATGGAAGGGCAGCCGGGCGCGACTGGCGTTCTTGTAAAGGAAAGAACGGATCTGCATCCACCCCGGACAGATCCAGCGCACCCCCAGCAGGTTGGCGATCTTGGCGCCGATTTCCGGTACGATGGCCAGTGCTCTCCCCTCACCCGCAGCAAATACCTGTTCCAGCGCACGTCCATCCTGCACCCATGTATCGGCATCCAGCCACGCGATCAGGTCGAATTCCGGCAGCATCTGGTCCAGCCACAGCTTGCTTATGTTAATGGCAAGGCTGGGCCGATTCCGGATGGCGCGTCCTGGGGCATAATCAGGGATATGGGGCGCGATGATCTGTATGCCCTGTCCCTGTAACCGGGCTACCTGTTCCGCTGTCATCCCGCAATCGATTACCCCGATGGGGGTATCGGCATGATCGCGTATGGAAGCAACCAGTTCGTCCACCAGATGGAAATAGGTGTGGTCGCATCCGGTGACGATAATCCGGCGACCGATGGCGGGAGGTGTGGCACAGGGGGCATGCAGCGTCATGCCCGGCATCATAGGGATAAGCCGGGACGGCGGAAATATCCCTTTGTCAAAAGCTGTTTTCAGCACCCGCCTTGAGATATCAGGCAAATTACAGAAGGTTTTTGCGTGCTGCCTTTTTCCAAAAATGCGGCATGCTTCGAAGCTTTTTGAAAAAAGCGTCACCAGAAACTTTTATTGCTTTTTTATCCTTCATGGCTTCGCGGCAGGAAGCAGATGATAGCGTGCGCTGAGTTCAGGGTGACGGAAGGCCATGATGGCACGCAGGCTTTCATGGGCGGCCCATGCATCGTTCGTGGTACGCGAATTGCCATGCATGCGGTAGCGGCACAGGATTTCGGGCACATAAGCGGCCTCGAAACCATGGTCGATGAATTTCAGCCAGAAATCATAATCTTCCCAGCCCTGGTCAATATGGCTGTAGCCATCCACATCCATCCATGCCTGTCGGCGGATCAGGGCCATCACATCAACATAATTCTCGCGCGCCATCTGGGCGGGGTCCCATATGTCGGCCGATCCGATGCGCTGTTCCTTGCCGAAATATTCAAGCTGGCTGTAGGTGGCGTCGAACCCGCCATCGCGCGCGGCATCATGCAGCCGGGCTATGGCGCGGGGATAGATGGTGTTATCCGCGTCCATCACGAACACAAACGCGCCGACGGCATGTTTGAAGGCGGTATTGCGGGCTTCGGATGGTCCCTGATTACGGGAATGCACGATCAGGGTGCAACGCCAGAAACGCTCACGGTTTTCTTCCATCCATGCGGTAATCAGGGCTGCGGATTCATCCCTGTCCGAATGGTCATCCACCACGATCAGATCAAGGGCCGCATGCGTCTGGGCCATGACTGAATCAAGGGCTTCGAGAACATACCGGCCATAATTGAAATTGGTGATGCATATGCTGACAAGGTCAGCCGGTTTCTTGCGGCGGCTGCGGAATGTAAACGCTGTCTGGCCCGTGGCCATCCATGGGGCGGTGATGCTCATGCCTCCGGCGTGCTCCATACATGCGAAATGAACCCGCGTATCCGTGTGCAGCGCGCACGGTTAAGGGCAGGGGTCTCGATTGCCTGCATGGCGGCAAGGCGCACTTCTTCCGCCTTTGCCTGACCATCGGGCGTGTTCAGCAGCCATTCGATCAGGTTGGGAATGTGGCGACCGCTTTCTTCAAGAAAATGCACATTGGGGCGAAAGACCGGGTGCGGCAGGCAGGGCTCGGATACCACCACACTGCCATTGGCCATCGCACCCTTGACGATGCGGTGCCATTCGAAAAATCCGTAATCATCACGGTGAATGTTCAGCGCGATACGGGAATGCCCCGCAACATGCGACGCAAGGCGTGAGAGGGGATTATCCCGTGGACTGCTGTCGATCGGTGTGGTGAATTTACGATAATAGAAGTAATTGCAGAATTGTGCAAAGAACCCGGCATTACGGGAAAAGAATTTCTCCCGGTGTTCCGATACGCCGCCAAAGAAACTGACATCCAGTTGCCGGTCGGCAAAGGGCGTATACCGGTCAGGACGCCTGCGACACGCAGGCGGCAGGATGCGCACCATGGCATGCTGCATGTCACCTTTTTGCAGGTAATCCCGTTCCGTGCCGATATTGGGGGTGAAATGGATGGCGGGCAACCCGGCCTGCCGGAAGCCTTCCGCCATCTGGTGACAGATGTCGATCACGCCTGCCGCCATCAGCAGGAAGGGAATGCCGCGTTCAAACCACAGGGTCTGTGGCTGTTCGGTATTGAACATGATGGCGTCACGGATAATGGCGCCCGTGGCCCAGCCCTGGCCCTGTCCCAGATGGAAGAATTCATGCGGGGCCACGAAAATGCATAGTTCGGGCCGGTCATCGGGATTGCCGGTTTCATCCAGCAGGACACAGTTCAGGCCGCTTTCGCGCAAAGTTGTGCAAAGATCGGATGCGATTTCATGAATGAATACATTCCCGTGGGAATTGTAAAAGACCCCGATACTGTCGGGCACCGGCCCATCGGGGGCCATGTAATCTGCATCATCCAGCCCCTTGGCCGCGCACAGCGCGCCCAGTGTGCGTGAGACATGCAGGGCACCGAAAATACGCCGCCCTTCCGGCACGCCATACAACAGGGCATGTTCGGCCATATCCGTGGTCGTACGTTCAATGTCGCGATTGATGTCGTGATAGAGATCAGGGGCGAAGAACGGCAACTGTTCCAGCGTTCTTGCACCAACACTCAGGTCTTCCAGATGGAAGCGGGGCAACAACCCATGATGGGCGATATGGCAACCACCATGTGTTTTCAGGAAATGGATGAAGGGGTTGCGGTTTTTTGTGCCTGCGTCGGGATACTGACGCAGGTATGATGCGGGACGAAAATTGCGGTTGGGCTGGCGTCCTTCCCGGAAGCCGTATCTGACGTAATGGAGCAGGGGATCGATGTTCGACCCGGCAACATCCTGATGCACCGAAAGATAGAAATCAGCATCAAACAGACCTGATTTCTCTATGGTTTCAAGATCCTGTTGCTCGGTCGGGGTCAATGTCAGGAGCGGCTCCGCGGACAATGTCTTTACCTTGGCTGGGACGGGATGGAATAACGGGCGGCAACACCGCCAGTCGGGCGCGCACAGTCATTCTGCTAGGGCAGATCAATTAATAATTGATTATCCGGCCCGCTTATTTTTTACCCGGATCACAGGTGAAGCGTAGGTTACAGGGCGTATCCTGTACCGGCATTACATAAATCACACTGTCGGAATGCAGGTGCGCCGGGCATATCCTTCAGCCTGCCACCCCATAAGGGGAGGGCTGACAGGTAGCATGGACAATACCCGGTCAGGGAATGCTAGATGACAATCAGACCAAGCGAGATGGCCTTGAGCACGGTCGTGACGCGGTTGGTGCATTCCAGCTTGCGCTGTGCGTTCTTGAGATGAAATTTTACGGTATTTTCATTTAGCGTCAGGATATCCGCGATATCCACTGTAGTCTTGCCATTCGCCACCCATGACAGACATTCGCATTCACGTTGTGTCAGCGGCGGGGCTTCCGGTTCCGGTGACGCCGTCAGATAATGATAATGCTGGTAATACTGCATGGTCAGCATTGAAAGGGCCGCCTGCACACGCCGCGACACCATCTTGCGTGCCAGTTGTCCGAAATTGACCAGAAAAACCGAAGAATCCGGCCCATGGATTGGCATGACAAACCCGTCCTGCATGCCCAGGTCATGCATGTCGGCGACCAGCGCCTTTTCCTGCTTCCTCACCGGATCGCATGCATGCCACCCGAACCCTGTATGGCTGGTCATGGCGCGGCGTATCACCGGATCCACCCGTCCGTAATTGCTACCCATATAATGACTGGTCCAGTGGGTGGGATAGCTGGATGTGGTGGGACGCAGGCCGCCGGGCCGGAATTTCTTTATGATACCCGCAACGCAGTAGAAATCCCCGATCTGGCTGACGGCCTTGTGGAACTGGGCTGCCAGTTCATCCACGGTGCGCGTGTTCAGCATCGCGTCCAGCGTATCCATGGCCTGGCTGTTAAAAAGGTCGCGATTCAAAAAACGTATCCTGCAATCAGTCTGGTTATGAAATTGTCTCCCTCTGCACGCCTATCATACCCGCAGGCATGACACCAATACCCAGTAATGCGCGATAAGGAGGCACCCGTGATAATGCAATCAAAGGCTTGCAGAACAGAAAAGGGCATCAGACCCTGTGGGGAAAATGGCCCCCACGCCCTGTCCGGGCACATTGGGCCATTCCGGATGGAATGGGCAGAATAACAGCGTGTGCATGATGCCTCTCCGTTGAACTGCGTGCGAAAGTTTTTAGGTATTATTTTTTAAATATGATATTTTCTGAATATTTTAAAAAAACTTTCCTCAAAAATTTTTCTTATTTCAAGATGTCATCATAAACTGAACAATCAAACAATCTATTATTATTTTGGTCTGAACGATTTTTTACAGCCGGTTCCATTATTATGGAAAAATCCTGATCTTCCGGGACGCAGTTTTGTCCGTGACATGCCGGGGACAGAACACAGGCCCGACCGACAGATATTGTCGCCCCGATCGTGTCAGACAGGAAAGGATATACGCGCGTGGGCAGGACGCATTGCCGTACCTGTCTCCATTTTTTGACGCTGCCGGAAATTAATTCTATCATTATCTGTTTATGATTTTAACCATTTGTGCTTCCGGTTTCAGGTCAGGTTATATGAATTCCCAGCCGCCCTCTCTGCCTCGTCTTGCCATTGTTGTTCCCTGTTACAATGAATCGGAAGTCTTTTCTTATTGCCTGATGGAACTGGACGGCTATCTTGGTAAGATGATCGGTGATGGGATGATCAGTCCCAACAGCTATCTATTATTCGTGGATGATGGCAGCCTTGATGATACGTGGCAGCAGATCAGTGTCGCAACCCGGAACCATGCCCACGTCCGTGGCCTGAAACTGTCATGTAACAAGGGTCATCAGGCCGCATTGCTGACAGGTCTGGCCAATGCCGATGATGCCGATGCCATTATCAGTATAGATGCTGATCTGCAGGATGACATCAACGCCATTGGGGAAATGGTGAAGTCTTATGCCACCGGACATGATGTCGTGTATGGGGTGCGGGCTTCGCGCCAGACGGACACGGCCTTCAAGCGCATGACGGCGGAAGTTTTTTACCGGCTCATGACCGTAATGGGGGTCAAGCAGGTCTTCAATCACGCGGATTTCCGTCTTTTAAGCAGCCGGGCGCGTGATGCGCTGCTGGAATATCATGAGCGTAATATCTATATCCGCGGCCTTGTACCACTGATCGGTTTCCCGTCGGCAGAAGTCTATTACGATCGCAGGGAACGTACGGTGGGTGTTTCCAAATACCCGCTGCACAAGATGATGGCACTGGCACTGGAAGGTATTACTTCCATGACCGTCATGCCCCTCAGGATCATTACGCTGACTGGCTTTTCCATCAGTCTCATCTCCATTCTGGCCATTATGGTAGTGCTGATCAACAAGATGATTGGCAATCCCATTCAGGGTTGGGCATCGGTTATTGTCGCCCTGTTCTTCATGGGAGGGGTACAGATGCTCTGCCTTGGAATTATCGGGGAATATCTGGGCAAGATATACCTGGAAACCAAGCGGCGTCCCCGGTCCCATATTGAAGAAAAAGAGGGTTTCAATAAATCATAGTTATTATGTCTTGGGAGGGATAATATATTTTCATTGCGTAAAAAGCCGGAGAAAACATGAAGCGCTATTTTCTGGATTTTAAAGAATATATAGACAGGAGTAGCATAGCATTTCTTGTTTTCGTTTTTGCGCTATGCGGACTTAATTTTGGTTTTCTTTCCCTGATTGCCCATTTTTCCCATTATGCCGATATCGCACACGCGACATGCCAGTGGGACTGTAAATGGTACACGGGTATTGTCCGCAATGGGTACGACAGATTACCACAGCTACACGGTAGTGATGGACTGACACAGGCGAACTGGGCATTTTTTCCACTTTACCCCCTGATGTCCTACGCAACACAGATGGGCCTGCATATCAGTACGTTGTGGGCCGAACTACTGGTTAACCTGGCTCTATGGCCGGTGCTGATTTATCTGTGTTACAGGGAACTTGCAGCACGCGCAGTTGATGTGGACCGGATCGGCTTCACCCTTTTCTGTGTCATATATCCTTTCAATATCTGGTATACGTCACAGTATTCGGAAGGGATTTATGGTGTATTCCTGATCGGCACGCTAATCCTGCTCCGGAAAAACCATATATTAGGGGCAGCATTTGCCTGTTTCCTGCTTAGTTTTTCCCGTCCAACCGGGTTTCCCACTGCGGTCATGATTGCAGGCTGGTGGTTTTTCAGACGTACTGGCATCACCCTCCGGACACGTTCCATTGCCTGGGAGCGTATGGCTGTTCCCCTGCAGGAGAGTTTTCTGCTGATTTCCGCAGCCGGGGCGGGACTGTCGATTTTCGTGATCTATCTTTATCATCTCATGGGGGACGGGTTTGCGTTTTCTCATGTGGAAGTAGGGTGGGAAAAGCATTTCAGCTTTTTCCTGACCAATTTTATTAATTCATTCCTGCAGGCAAAGAAAATAAAGCTGGGCCTCTATTTTATAGCTTCCTGCTATTTCATTTATGGAATGCTGGCAAAAAAATGGTACCTGAATTTTTCCATCATGTCATTTGTTGCATTGATGGTGGGATCGACAGGTCTGGATTCAATCGAACGCTATGTCTTTTCAAACCCATTGATGATTGAATTTCTGGCCTTCCTGACCCTGACGCAGGCCCGGGTCCGGCGTTGGTCAATCTTGACGTTACTGTTTGCCCTGCATATCGTTGTTATTGAACTGTGGTTCCATGGACATATTGCCCTCATTTAAATGAAGAAATATACATATCTTGCAATCATATTATTCGCATTCGATGTATTTGCGTTCATTCTGGGCATGAGGCCACAGGTGTCACCTGATTATCGGCATTATTATATTGATCATACCATAAGCATGAATACATACATCCAGCATATGCTGGGCAGATAAATCATGTGGTAACGACAGTGTCAGGCAGGGGTTCTGTATGTACCGCAGGGGCTAGGGCATACCCTTGCACGGTAACCTATGAACCTGCAGCAGAAGAACATCTGACCGTCAAAAGAGGATATATTGGGATAAGACCGGAGCAATCGGCGCTCCATTACTGAGAACATATAAAAAATATTTTTTGATGAGTGTTTTTTAGACGTTCGAAGGGTGCCGCCTTTTTCAAAAAAGCGGCGCCAAAAAAACTTTCATTTTTATCGGGGCTGACATCCTGATTGGAATGCTCGGGGCGTCTTCTTACCTATGCCAGCCCCAACAGTTTTTTATGCCGCTGCCTGCTTCTGTTCCGCCCTGATGCGCTGAAGCAGTGGCACGAATTCCGACAGATGCCCGATACGGATCAACCCCGGCCACTCAGGCGCGGGCCGCGACAGATCCCTTAGCAGCACACAGGCCATGCCCGCACGGCGGGCGGCTTCGGCACCGGCATCGGAATCTTCCAGTACGATACAGTTACCCGGCGGAATGTTGTCCTGTTCAGCCGCATACAGGTACAGATCAGGCCGTGGTTTAGGCATGTTCAGATCACGCCCGGAATGGATGCGGTCTTCATCCAGCATCCTGTCCAGACCCGTGCTGCTGAATTTTGCGTCCATTTCCGCCATGGACGAATTGGACCCGATACGCACCGGCAGGCCCAGATCAAGTGTGGCCTTCAGCATGTCTTCCGCGCCATCCACGGTCTGGGCGTCGGTTTTCATCATGGTGACAATGCGGTTCTGCACCTGCATGTCCCAGTCATCAGGCAGTGTCCTGCCACTTTCATGCGCGATGCGGTCACGGATCTTGGCCAGTTCGCCGCCGGTAAACAGTTTGTTTGCCTGCTCGTCCGTAATGTCCCAGCCATATTTTCGCGCTTCCTGCGCCATGATGCAGGTGGACAGGTATTCCCCATCGACCAGAACGCCATCACAATCGAAAATAACCATGCGCAACTTCCCATCGGGACGCACGGCAGCGGGCAGTTGATTATCGGATTTGCTATGTAAATTCAAAGTTCAGACCCTACCTTTCATGCACTTCCTGTACGCCGAAACAAAAACATATTGCGCCAGAAGCCATAATTTAAGGATATGATATGATTTTTTATATTGAAAGAACAAAATTTACATTTTTTCGTAATCAACAAAACATAAACATATGATATTATTTATTTATATTTTAAATTTATTTGGCATTTTAATTTAAATAATACAGAGTATTCTATTAATATATTTAAGTATTTCTTTTGTGTTACTTTAACGCCATTACGGCCCGACATGTATGCAACATGTCCGAACCGTAATGTATCGTACATATCCTGAAGACTACGCCCTATCCCTTGTGTGTGGCCTTCTGTCCTTTGGCAGGTTGGGGGGCGGGGGTATGTTCAGTCCAGCCGCCACCCAACGCGCGATATAGCGTCACAAGGTTCTGGTAACGCGACACTGCGATGGATATCTGCCACTGCTGCGCCTGCAGATAGTTACGCTGCGAGACAAGGGATGTGATGTAGGAATCCGTCCCTGCCCTGTAGCGCAGCATCGCCAGCCGGTAGGCATCCCCCGTTGTGGAGACATAACGGTCCATCTGCGCGGTTTCATCACGGTAGGTATCGCGCGCGGCCAGCGCATCCGCCACTTCACGGAAGGCGGACTGCACCGTTTTTTCATATGCGGCTGCCTTGGATGCCCGCATGGCGCGCGACGCTTTCAGGTTGCCGCTGTTCTGTCCCCAGTTCAGCAGGGGTACCTGCAGTTGTGGTGAAACACCCCACGTCGTAGCTGCCGAAGTGAACAGCTTGTGCGGCTGCAGGCTGCTGATCCCGTCCGATGCGGTCAGGGTAATACGGGGATAGAACGCAGCCTTGGCCGCTCCGATATCCGCATTGGCCGCCAGCAGGTCATGTTCGGCCGACATGATGTCGGGCCGATGTTCCAGCACATCAGCCGGCAGGCCCGGCGGCAGGTCCTGCATGATGGTCTGCTGCCCCAGCGGGTGCGCGGGGGGCAGGTTATCGGGGATCGGCTGGCCGATCAGCAGGGTCAGCAGGTTTTCATCCTGCGCCACGTGCCTGCGCGATTCATCACGGAAGGCGCCGCTCTGCGCAACCTGCGTTTCGGTCTGGCGCACATTCATCTCATCCGTTTCACCATGCGCGAAACGGGCCTTGACCATATCCAGTGTCTGCTGCTGGGACGCCATGGTTTCATCCGACAGGCGCAGCTGCGCCTGATCGCCCAGCCATGAAATATAGGCCGTAGCCACCTGCGATATGATGCTGATCAGCATCGCACGGGCATTTTCGCGCTGCATGAGCGCATGTTCCGCGGCTTCCCGCGACATGCTGCGGATACGCCCGAACAGGTCGATTTCGTAGGATGAGACGCCAATGCCCATCTGGTAATATTTGAACATGGGCGGGTTACCGGTATCCAGACCCGGCGCGAAGCTCAGACCGGCAGCATCCGAAGGTCCCTGAAATATCGCCTCGCCCCCGCCGCTGATGGCGGGGAACAGGGTGGCGTGCTGGATATCGTACTGCCCCTGTGCCCGGCGGATATCAGCCGCGGCCTGCCGCAGGTCACGGTTTTGCCGAATGGCGATGGCAATCAGCGCCCTGAGCCGGGGGTCGGTAAAGAATTCCGCCCAGCCCAGATTAGCCGCCAGCGGATTTTCCTGCACCGGATCGCCGGTATTGGCATAGGCAGGCCACGTCTTGGCCAATGGCGGCGTGGGACGCTTGTAGTGCGGGATCATGGTACATCCCGCCAGCAGCACTGCCGCCATGCCAGCCGTGGCGGCGCGCCTGAGTGTGGGGAGAACGGTCATCTGCATTACTCTCCCTTTGTCCGTTCGGACATACGCTGCACACGGAACAGGCGCAGCACGACCACAAAGAACAGCGGCACGAAATAGACAGCCAGCAACGTCGCCGTCACCATGCCGCCGACCACCGCCGTGCCGATCGCGACACGCGCCGCCGACCCTGCCCCCGTGGCGATCGCCAGCGGGAACACACCCACCACGAAGGCAATGGATGTCATGAGGATGGGACGCAGGCGTTCACGCCCGGCTTCCAGCACGGATTCCTCCAGCGTTGCACCATTTTCGAAGAAGGCCTTGGCGAATTCCACGATCAGGATGGCGTTCTTGACCGCCAGCCCCACGGTGGTCAGCAGCCCCACCTGGAAATACACGTCATTGGCAAGCCCACGCCCCAGGGTCGCGACAATCGCGCCCAGCACGCCCAGCGGAATGACCAGCAGCACGGCAAAGGGGATGGCCCAGCTTTCATACAGCGCGGCAAGGCAGAACAGGATGACGATCATGGCCAGCGCATAAAGCGGCCCGGTGGAAGAACCTGACGCCATCTGTTCAAAGGACAGGCCCGTCCATTCGTAGCCGACACCCTTGGGCAGCCTGGCCAGGATTTCCTTCATCGCGGCGATCGAATCACCCGAACTGTAGCCCGCTGCAGGCTGGCCAAGGATTTCAAAGGCGTTGAGGCCGTTATAGTCCTCCACCTTCTGCGGTCCCATGATCCACTCACCGGACACAAAGGCATTGAACGGCACCATGCCTCCCGTGGCGTTGCGGATATACCACCTGTTCAGGTCGTCGGGGATCATGCGGGCATCCGGTTCGCCCTGAATATAAACCTGCTTCACACGGTCATCGCGCAGGAACTGGTTGACGTAGATCGACCCCAGCGCGCCTTCGATCGTGGTGTTGATATCCGCGATGGTGATGCCCAGCGCATTGGCCTTTTCACGGTCAATGTTCAGGTGGAACTGCGGCGCGTCTTCCATGCCATTGGGACGCACGGCCGTCAGGCGGTGATCCTTCGCCGCCATGCCCAGCACCATGTTGCGCGCTTCCAGCATCCTGGCATGGCCAAGGTGGCCACGGTCTTCCAGTTCAAGATCGAAGCCGGTGGCGTTGCCCAGTTCCAGCACGGCGGGCGGGTTGATGGCAAAGATCTGCGCCACCGGATCCATCCAGAAATGCATCATGATGCGCATGGCGATCGCAGCCGATGTCTGGCTGGCGGCGGGCCGTTCGTCCCAGTCCTTCAACCGGATGAAGAAGGCGCCTGCACTCTGTCCCTGCCCCGCGAAGTTGAACCCGTTCATGGAATAGACGGATATGACATTCTTGCCCTCGGTCTTGAGGATATAGTCGGCAACCTTGCGGTTGACCGCTGCCGTCTCCTCCAGCGTGGACCCGGCGGGCATTGTGACCTGACCAAAGATCAGGCCCTGGTCCTCATCGGGCAGGAAGCCACCAGGCAGGCGCATGAACAGCCAGCCCACGCCCACGGTAATCAGTACGAACACCAGCATGGACAGGCCGACATGGCCCAGCACACGGGACACGCCCTTCTGGTAGCTGTTGGTCAGGCGACTGAAATGACGGTTGAACCAGCCAGCGAAACCAGTGGTCTTTTCATGACTGCCGGGCTTGAGCATCGTGGCGCACAGGGCTGGCGTCATGACCATGGCCACCAGCACCGACAGCCACATGGCCGCGACAATGGTGATGGAAAACTGGCGATAGATCACCCCGGTTGACCCGCTGAAGGCCGCCATGGGCAGGAAGACCGCCGTCAGCACCAGCACGATACCGACCAGCGCACCCGAAATCTCATCCATCGACTGGCGGGCGGCTTCCTTGGGCGAAAGCTTTTTTTCCGTCATGACGCGCTCGACATTTTCCACCACCACGATGGCGTCATCCACCAGCAGGCCGACCGCCAGCACCATGGCCAGCATGGTCAGCGTATTGATGGAAAAACCAAGAGCGGCAAGAATGCCGAACGTACCCAGCAGCACCACCGGCACCGCAATGGTCGGGATCAGGGTGGCGCGGAAATTCTGCAGGAACACCAGCATCACCAGGAACACCAGCGCGATCGCCTCGATCAGGGTAATGATCACATCCTTGATCGACAGGACAATAAAGGGTTCCGTATCCAGTGGATAAACGGTCTTCAGCCCCGGCGGGAAGAACTGTTCCAGTTCCTTGATCTGCTCGCGCACCGCCGTTTCGGTCTGAAGCTGGTTGGCCCCGGGCGCCAGTTTCAGCGCCATGCCCGACGCTGGCATGTTGTTA
Organism: Komagataeibacter diospyri; assembly: GCF_043995075.1. Lineage (NCBI taxonomy): Bacteria > Pseudomonadati > Pseudomonadota > Alphaproteobacteria > Acetobacterales > Acetobacteraceae > Komagataeibacter > Komagataeibacter diospyri. The sequence continues at coordinate 2,879,039 of NZ_CP171836.1, read as the reverse complement.
TAGAAGGAGTGGGTATTGTAGGTCTGCGGCCCCAGTTCCACATGGGCAACATCGCGGATACGCACCTGTGATCCGTCCTGCTGCACCTTGAGCAGGATCTTCTCGAATTCCTCGGGGGAGCGCAGACGCGTCGGCCCGATGATGGTGGCATCCAGACGCGCGCCCTTCACGGCAGGCACGCCGCCAAGTTCACCGGACGAAACCTGAATGTTCTGTGTCTGGATGCCGGCCTGCACATCGCCCACCGTCAGGCCATATTTGTACAGCTTCGACGGATCAAGCCAGATGCGCATGGCATATTCAGAACCGAACAGCGTATGGTCACCCACACCCGTCACACGACTGAGCGGATCGGAAATGTTGGACGCCACGTAATCGGCGATATCCGCACCGCTCATGCTGTTATCAGTCGAAATGAATGCGATGACCATCATGAAGTTCTTGACGGCCTTCGTGATGCTCAGTCCCTGTGCCGTCACTTCCTGCGGCAGCTTGGGCTGCGCAAGCTGCAGCTTGTTCTGCACCTGCACCTGCGCGATGTCGGGATTGGTTCCCTGTGCGAAGGTCAGGTCGATTTCCATCTGTCCTGATGCGTAAGACTGCGAGGAAATATATTCCAGATGATCAAGCCCGAACATCTGCTGCAGGATGGGGCGCACGACCGTATCGTTCACCGTATCGGCCGAAGCGCCGGGATAGGTGACCGAAATCGCGATCTGTGGCGGGGCGATGCTGGGATACTGGGCGATTGGCAGGCGGAAGATCGAAACCGCGCCCACCAGCATGATGATCAGCCCGATCACCCATGCGAAAACGGGCCGGTCAATAAAAAAGCGCGACAGAGACATGGGGGCTTATCCTGCCTTGGACGGGGCGGACACATCCGCTGGGGTCACGGTATCGCCGGGATGGATCTTCTGCAGGCCCTCGACGACCACACGGTCGCCACCCTTCAGGCCGTCCGTCACCAGCCAGTTCGTGCCGATGGCCTGACTGACGGTGATGGGCCGCAGATTTACCTTGTTGTCGGCGTCAACCACCCATACCTGCGGGTCACCATGGGAGTTACGCTGCACCGCCTGCTGCGGCACCAGCAGGGCGTTGGGGTCTGTTCCCTCGGCCAGCTGGGCATGGACATACATGCCCGGCAGCAGAAGGCGGTCAGGATTGGGCATGACAGCACGCACCACGACCGTGGCGGTCGATTCGTCAACATTCACTTCCGAAAATTCCATCCGACCGGAGTGTTCGTACGTAGTACCGTCTTCCAGCGAAATGGTAATGGCGGCGGCGTTATCGCCTGCACGCGTCAGCCGACCCTGCGCCAGTTCACGCTTGAAGCGCAGCAGTTCGGTCGCGGGCAGGTTCACGTCCACGTAAATCGGGTCAAGCCGGGTCACGATGGCAACGTTATTCGTCTGGTTGGCGGTCACCAGCGCACCCACGGTCAGGATGGAACGGCCGATACGCCCGGTGATCGGCGCATTCATGTGGGTATAGCCCAGATCGACCGTCGCACGTTCCAGCTGCCCCCTGGCGGTCAGGACATCACCCTGTGCTGCGCGTTCTGCGGCCAGCGCATCATCATATTCCTGCTGGCTGACGGCATGGGCCTTGAGCAATGGCCCATAGCGGTTCAGCTTGGCACGGGCGGTGACTTCACTGCCCTGTGCGTGCAGGAGCTGACCCTGTGCGCTATCCACTGCCGCCTGATACACACGGGGATCGATCTGGTACAGCTGCTGCCCTGCCTGCACATCGGTACCTTCGACAAACAGGCGCTGCTGGATGACACCGCTGACCTGTGGGCGGACCTGCGCGATTTCAAAGGCTTCGGTACGCCCCGGCAGCATCGTGTGGATTTCCACCGGTTCCGCCTTGAGCGTCACGATCTTGACCGGCTGTGGCGGAAGCTTGGGGGGAGCAGCATGCCGCTGACATGCTGCCAGAGCAAGTATCAAAGCCGCCGGGGCTACGACACGGGAATAATGCATCATGGTCACCAACCGGCTTGTAGGCCGTTATATATAAAATGTTTCTGAATCACGGGTATGCCGTTTTCCCGCACATAGCCGCCATAAGAAAGCCAAATAACGAAACCATTTGGTTTTCAATGAATAGAAAACTATATCGTATCCATAAGCCGGTCAAGCAGGACACCCACACAAAAGCGGTCGGAGCATATTACGAATGAGCAAGAATGAACATAACGCCCCCGCGACTGCGCCGCACGATTGCGAAAACCGCCGACGTGGACCGGGCCGACCGCCAGAAATGGAAGAGTGCGAACGTCGGGAACGAATCCTGGATGCCGCAAGCGAGGTGCTGCAGCAATGCGGCTACCATGCGGCCTCGATGGACAAGGTGGCGCAGCATTCCGCCATGTCCAAGCGCACGCTGTACCAGATGTTCCATTCCAAGCAGGACCTGTTTCATGCCCTGATTAACAGCCGGCTGTTCAACGTCACGCCGGATGAGTGCCACTACCGTGAGAACCCGGCAGAGGAACTGACGGAACTGCTGATGAACCTTGGCCGGATCATTCTCCGTCCCGACCGGATCAGCCTGATCCGTGCCCTGATTACCGAATCACAGGAATCAGCGGATATCCGGCAGATCCTGACCAGCCTGCGCGCGGGGGGAAAGGGAAACGTGCTGACCAGCTGGCTGGAACGTTATGTACGCCAGCACCATTATGTGGTGGAAGACATATATATGTACAGCAACATGCTGTTTGGCATGAGCATAGGCGACCTGATGCTGCAGAGCCTGGCCTGCGCATCCGAATCCTCATGGATTGAAGAAAACATGCGCCCGCGCTTTCACCGTGCGGCGCGAATTTTCCTGGCAGGTTTCCAGCAGGACTGTAATACGTTCGCTACTTCATTCCGACAGGAATCCTAAAGCTTCTGGCGCATTTCCTGCCGGATCGCGTTACACTTTTTAGTAAAGACGCTGGCTTGTGATGCCGTCATGAAGTTGATGATAAATGCTCCGATGAGCGAGCAGAATGACAGGGAAATAACTATTTTTCCTGTCGTGCCAATGACGACATCATAATATTCTGCTGAATACCATAGCAAAAACATGCTGAGGACAGCGCCCAGAAAACCAAGAATGCCAGTAGAATGAATAAGGGAATCTTCTTCATTACTGAAGGCGGATGATTCCTTCCACAGCATATACAGCTTCTCGTTCATTTCATCCACCTGGCAGTCATGTTCCAGCTGTGCCGCACTGGTCACCTTGCCCGGTGCAGAACGATGCATGTCCAGTTCCTGCTGCGCCTTTGCAAACACCCGCCGACGCTCTTTTATGGCGGGCAGACTGATATCTACAAAGCTGAGAATCGCCACATTCAAGCCTGCTGATAACTGGACAACCGCCTGAAAATCGCCCCATGTCTGATTCATGTGGCTTCCCCTTTCCCACACATACCTGCCTTCACGATACTGTAAGGAAAAGCAGAGCAGGAGATCGCAAAACCGTTAGGCAGGGCTGCATTTGGCTACATAAGGACTTTTGGAGACCAAATACAAAAAGCCACCCTTGAGGGTGGCTTTTTTTGTGTCTTTTCAGACGTTTATTGTTGGTTGCGGGGATAGGATTTGAACCTATGACCTTCAGGTTATGAGCCTGACGAGCTACCGGGCTGCTCCACCCCGCGGTGGTGAGGGGTGACTGGAAGACCTGGCGGCGACCGACTTTCCCGTGCCTTAAGGCACAGTATCATGGGCGCTGGGGTGTTTCACGGCCGAGTTCGGGATGGGATCGGGTGGATCATTCCCCGCCATGGCCACCAGGTCATCCAGTCATCCCTGGTTAGGGGCTGAGAGGATGTGATGGGTTGGTGCTTTTTGTAAGTATTGAAGAGTGGATGACTGCTGTGCATGTGTGTTGCCACTGTTGTGGCGATGGAATGAGCCTGTTGGGCGATTAGGACCAGTTAGCTGCACGCATTACTGCGCTTCCACACCTGGCCTATTGACGTGATGGTCTATCACGGCCCTCGGGGAGACCTTGTTTTGAGGTGGGTTTCCCGCTTAGATGCTTTCAGCGGTTATCCCGTCCACACTTAGCTACCCGGCTGTGCCGCTGGCGCGACAACCGGTGCACCAGAGGTATGTTCATCCCGGTCCTCTCGTACTAGGGACAAATCCTCTCAAGTCTCCAACACCCACGGCAGATAGGGACCGAACTGTCTCACGACGTTCTAAACCCAGCTCACGTACCACTTTAATCGGCGAACAGCCGAACCCTTGGGACCTGCTCCAGCCCCAGGATGTGATGAGCCGACATCGAGGTGCCAAACCTCCCCGTCGATGTGGACTCTTGGGGGAGATCAGCCTGTTATCCCTAGAGTACCTTTTATCCGTTGAGCGATGGCCCTTCCACGCGGGACCACCGGATCACTATGGCCGACTTTCGTCTCTGATCGAGCTGTCACTCTCACAGTCAGGCGGGCTTATGCCATTGCACTCGACAGCCGGTTTCCGACCGGCCTGAGCCCACCATCGCGCGCCTCCGTTACACTTTGGGAGGCGACCGCCCCAGTCAAACTGCCCACCATGCAGGGTCCCGGACCTGGCTAACAGGCCTCGGTTAGACATCAGAAACAGTCAGGGTGGTATTTCAAGGATGGCTCCACCGGAACTGGCGCCCCGGTTTCAAAGCCTCCCACCTATCCTACACAGAATGTCTCTGATGCCACTGCAAAGCTGCAGTAAAGGTTCATAGGGTCTTTCCGTCTGACCGCGGGTACCCCGCATCTTCACGGGGAATTCAATTTCGCTGAGCCGATGCTGGAGACAGCGGGGAAGTCGTTACGCCATTCGTGCAGGTCGGAACTTACCCGACAAGGAATTTCGCTACCTTAGGACCGTTATAGTTACGGCCGCCGTTTACCGGGGCTTCAATTCGGTGCTTGCACACCTCCTCTTAACCTTCCGGCACCGGGCAGGCGTCAGGCCGTATACGTCGTCTCTCGACTTCGCACAGCCCTGTGTTTTTACTAAACAGTCGCTACCCCCTGGTCTGTGCCACCCGCCAATGGTTGCCCACTGACGGGTCTTGCTTATCCCGAAGTTACGCAAGTAATTTGCCTAGTTCCTTCAGCATCGTTCTCTCAAGCGCCTTGGTATTCTCTACCAGTCCACCTGTGTCGGTTTCGGGTACGGTCTATATGCCAGAGCTATTTCCTGGAATACTCCAAAAGCCGGATCAATCCGATAAGACCCGACAACATATTGTATTCGTCACTTCTGGCAGGCCCGGGAATATTTGCCCGGTTTCCATCGACTACGGCTTTCGCCCTCGCCTTAGGGGCCGGCTCACCCTGCGCGGATTAACCTTGCGCAGGAACCCTTGGACTTTCGGCGACAGTGTTTCTCGCACTGTTTGTCGCTACTCATGTCAGCATTCGCACTTCCGATATCTCCAGAGAGGGTCACCCCGTCTCCTTCACAGACCTACGGAACGCTCCGCTACCGCGCATACATAGTATGCACCCACAGCTTCGGCACGTGGCTTGAGCCCCGTTACATTTTCGGCGCAGGGTTTCTATTAGACCAGTGAGCTATTACGCTTTCTTTAAAGGATGGCTGCTTCTAAGCCAACCTCCTGGTTGTTTTGGAATCCCCACATCCTTTCCCACTTAGCCACGATTTGGGGGCCTTAGCTGGTGGTCTGGGCTGTTTCCCTCTCGACAATGGACCTTAGCACCCACTGTCTGTCTGCCTGGCTCATACTTCCGGGTATTCGGAGTTTGGTTAGGTTTGGTAAGGCTTTGGGCCCCCCTAGCCCATCCAGTGCTCTACCCCCCGGGGTAATACCAGACGGTCTACCTCAATAGATTTCGCGGAGAACCAGCTATTTCCGAGTTTGATTGGCCTTTCACCCCTAGCCACAGCTCATCCCCGACTTTTTCAACAGGCGTGGGTTCGGCCCTCCAGTGCGTGTTACCGCACCTTCAGCCTGGCCATGGCTAGATCACTCGGTTTCGGGTCTTCTGCCAGCAACTCGTCGCCCTATTCAGACTCGCTTTCGCTGCGCCTACACCTATCGGCTTAAGCTTGCTGCAAACAGAAACTCGCTGACCCATTATACAAAAGGTACGCCGTCACCCCATAAGAGGCTCCGACTGCTTGTAGGCATTCGGTTTCAGGTCTCTTTCACTCCCCTCGTCGGGGTGCTTTTCACCTTTCCCTCACGGTACTTGTTCACTATCGGTCACCAGGGAGTATTTAGGCTTGGAGGGTGGTCCCCCCATGTTCAGACAGGATTTCACGTGTCCCGCCCTACTCAAGGATCATTCCTGACACTACGCATACGGGGCTATCACCCGCTATGGCCGGACTTTCCATTCCGTTCTGCTTCTTCAAAAATGACCACTGGCCTGTTCCGCGTTCGCTCGCCACTACTAGCAGAATCTCAATTGATGTCTTTTCCTCCGGGTACTTAGATGTTTCAGTTCCCCGGGTTCGCCTCATGCCCCTATGTATTCAGGACATGATACCCATCGCTGGGTGGGTTGCCCCATT
>NZ_CP171836.1:2387500-2867500 GCF_043995075.1 Komagataeibacter diospyri | reverse complement strand
CGCCTTCTGTACCAGACCGATACCGCACCCGATGTCCATGCCACGTCCGACCTTGATACGCGGCTGACCGCCCGTGCGCGGGTCGTTTTTGAAACAGGCCGCAGCCTGCGACTGGAAGATGAGGCCGGACAGGCCCTGTGGTTTCTCCACCTCATTCCCATGCCGCCACGCATGCTGATCGTCGGTGCGGTGCATATCGCGCAGGTGCTGGCCCCCATGGCGCAGACCACCGGATTCAGCGTGACGGTCATCGACCCTCGCACCCAGTTGGCAACCGCTGAACGTTTTCCCGGCATCACGCTGGAAACCGACTGGCCGGATGAAACGATGGCGCGACTGGGGGTGGATAACCAGACCGCCATCGTGACATTGACGCACGATGCCAAGCTGGATGATCCCACCTTGCAATATGCCCTGAATGGCGACGCCTTTTATATTGGCGCGCTGGGATCGCGCAAAACACAGGCATCGCGTGTCGAGCGACTGCGCGAAGCCGGTTTTTCCACCGAACAGATCGCCCGTATCCATGGTCCTGTCGGCCTTGCCATCGGGGCAGTGGGAGCAGCAGAAATTGCCCTGTCGATTCTGGCTGAAATCGTGGCCGTGCGCCACAATAAACCGCTGGGACGGATATCGGGCTGGACATGACGCGGGGCAGTTTGGGCATTGCCGCCATCGTACTGGCGGCAGGCTGTTCCAGCCGCACCGCCCCACTACACAAGCTGCTGACCCCCGATGCCACGGGCCTGCCCATGATTGCCCGCACCCTACGCGCCATCACCGCCAGCCGGGCCAACCCGGTGATTGTCGTGCTGGGACACCGCGCGGCCGAAATTCGGTCCGCCGCATCAACGGACATGCCAGCACAGAACGCCCCCCGTTTCATTACGGCACCCGACCATGCCTGCGGCCTGTCCCAGACATTGTCCGCAGGCATACACGCCGCCGGCACGTACCCGGCAGTGGCGGGGGCGCTGGTCTGTCTGGGGGACATGCCGCTGATCGGCACGGCCCTGATCGATCGCATGATCGACGCTTTCCTGACCGGTCCGGATCATCCTGGCGTGCTGCCCGTGCATGACGGCAGGCGCGGCAACCCGGTTCTGTGGAGCCGTAGCTTATTCCCTACCCTGATGCATCTGACGGGTGACCAGGGGGCACGTCCACTGATACGCCGGCATGAACCCGACATGCTGCGGGTTACGGCCGGACCGGAAATTACAGCAGACTTTGATACCCCGGCCCGACTGGCAGATTTCGCACGCTGTTTTACGGACGGTTGACCTCAGCCCCTGCCGGCGCAAAGAGAGAAGACAGGACATGCGGCCATCCGCGTGCCTGCAAACCAACCAGGATCAAGACATGAGCAAGATTATCCGTACCGAACCCAACGCTATCCTGTCCAAAGTGGTGGAATACCATGGTTTCCTGTTCACGCAGGGATTCGTGGCCCGCGACCTGTCCGCCGACGTCACGGCCCAGACCAAGGACATTCTGGCCCAGATTGACGCTGCGCTGGAACTGCACGGCACTGACAACACCCGCCTGCTGCAGGCCCAGATCTGGCTGAAGGACATCAATGACCGTGATGCGCTGAACGCGGTATGGGGCCCGTGGCTGCCCAAGGATGGCGCACCCGCGCGTGCCTGCGTCGAAGCCAAGATGGCCCACCCCGACGTACTGGTCGAAATCATGGTGATCGCTACCAAATAAGGCCGACGGGATGCGGGAAAGTCGGTTGATAAACATGTCACATTTTTGCAACTTTCCCGCTTCCCGAGAATCATTCCACTTATGTTCTCCCCTTTGATTTCTCACACATAAGCGATTGGAAAACAGGGAATAAATAGTCCGGATAAAGAATATATTCCTATTTTTCCTGTCAGATGAAGTTTTTGGGTGAAATATGCAGCGTTGCTGTTCATCCGCCACAGCGCAGGCTTGTCAGACTTGCAATGGGCTTGCTACTCGATGAACACGATGTGAGCGGGTTATCAGAGAATCACCCCAATGTGGTGGAGAGATTGCGGACAATGTGGATCAGAAACATGAAGCGTGGCGTTTTGCTTTCCGTTCTTGGTGCCACGTTCGGGTTCATGTTTTCGGAACAGGGACATGCCAGCACCACCCGGCATGTCAGCCATGTGCATCCTGCTGCCGCACATCATAGCACCACCCTGCACAACACCAGCTACCATCGCGTCACGCGTGCTACGCATGAACGTGGGCATGTCATCCAGTGCGTAGCCTTCGCCAAGTCGGCGTCGGATGTTGAAATCCGGGGCAATGCCGTTGACTGGTGGTACAAGGCTGCCGGGCGTTACGCCCGTGGTAATGCGCCGGAAGAAGGCAGTGTCCTGAACTTCCGCGGCACCCGTCGCATGCCACTCGGCCATGTGGCCGTTGTCCGTCAGGTCGTCAACAGCCGCACCATCGTCATTGACCAGTCCCATTGGGGGCAGCGCGGGATCAGCCGGGATGTTCCGGTGATTGACGTATCGCCCAACAATGACTGGTCGGCCGTGCGCGTGGCGCTGAACAGCCGTAACGGTGCGTTTGGCAGCATTTATCCGACCTATGGCTTCATCTACGCCCGACCCGATACGACATCGAACATGATGCTGAGCACCTATCAGAAAGCCATGCGCAACCCGCCCGTCATGGCGCGGGCTTCCGGTCACACGACAACGCGCCACAACAGCACGGAAGTGGCCGAAGCGCCCGAAGGCATCGTCGGTCACGCCTCCTCATCCCTTGCCTATACGGATGACGCACCGAATCGTTCCGTCCGGTAATCAAATAAAAGAGACTGTGGTCCTGTAATCAGGGCCGTCCGGCCCGGTGATAGGGATGCCCGGATGAAATGGCACGGGCACGGTAAAGCTGTTCCGCCAGCATGCCGCGCACCAGCATGTGCGGCCATGTCATCTTGCCCAGTGAAAGCGTATGATCGGCACGCTGCACCACAGCAGCGTCCAGCCCTTCCGCCCCGCCAATGACAAAGCACAGTGGGCGTGGTGTCTCGATCCACTGTTCTACCGCACGCGAAAAGGCCAGACTGTCATATGTCCGGCCCCCTTCATCCATGGCCACCACAATCGCGCGGTCGGGCAATGCGGCCAGGATCGCCTGCCCTTCCCTGCGCTTGATTTCATTGGGTGCGCCGCGCCCTTCCGGCAGTTCGACCAGCTTGATGCGCGGCGAAAGCCGGTTGGCATAACGATCAAACAGGTCGCGCTCCACCCGGTCCTTCATGCGCCCCACGGCAATCAGATGGAACACCGGTCAGTCCACCGGTGTTGCTGGCGCCTCCGGCGGGACATCCAGATCCGCGCCCCACATCCGTTCCAGACCGTACAGCGCACGCGCCTCCGCCTTGAACAGATGCACAACGATATCCCCCGCATCCAGCAGCACCCAGTCGGAACCGCTGGCCCCTTCGGTCCGCACGCGCTTGTGCCCGACCTCACCCAGCTTGCGATCGATATGGGCCGCCATGGCCGCGATCTGCCGGTCTGCGATACCCGTCGCGATCACCATCCGGTCGGCAAAGGATGCGCGCCCCGTCAGGTCGATGACCACGATATCCTCGGCCTTGTCATCTTCCAGACTGGTGGTGATGATTTCCAGAAACTGTTCCACGCGGGGGTCGGCTTCGCGCGTGTCAGTAGACACCGGGCCAGCCACGGCGGCCTTCTTGCGCGGCGTGCCTGGCACCTGCACGGCACTGCCCAATGACGCCGCGTTGACGCGTGGCTGTCCCGCGGAAAGGGTGCTGCCGGTCCGGCGCTTGGCGCCACTCTCGGCTGAAGGCTTCCTGGTTATGGCTGTTACTCCCGTCGGTGGCCGGAATTGGCCTGCGATGCACGTATTTGTGTTGCTGATATAGCGTTCTGCGGCGCGGGAAGAAAGACCCATGCCGGTGGCCTGCATGTAGCCAGTATGCCCGCCTGTCGTGCCGGTCGCCTCCAGCGCGCAAGCCTGCGGGCAATCTGACCGTGCAATGCGGCAGGATTATAGCCCGGTCGCGGCAGAATCGCGAGCGGAACCATACTTACGATATCCCGCCATCGCCGCCATCGTCCCATCTGCGCCAGCCCGTCCGCCCCCATCAGCCAGACAAACTGCACATGCGGGAAAAGCTGTTTCAGGCGGCGCAGCGTATCGACGGTGTACCGCGTACCGATCCGGCTTTCGATATCGGTCGCCAGCAACCCACGCCCCCGCACGCCATGTATCCGCGCGCGGACCAGCGCCAGTCGCTGCGACAGGGGCGCCATGCCCGCCACCGGCTTGAGCGGATTGCCCGGTGAAACAAGGAACCACACCTGATCCAGCCCAAGCTGCCGCAACGCACGGCAGGCAAGCTGGACATGGCCTTCATGCACCGGGTTGAACGAACCACCCAGCAGGCCGACACGCATATGCCGCCCGTCACCACAGGCAGGCAGGACATCACCCACGCCCGTCAGCAAGGATCAGAGCCGGACCTGTCCGGTGCCGATTACCTCGTACCGATAGGTTGTCAGCTGCTCCAGCCCGACCGGGCCACGGGCATGGAACCGTCCGGTGGCAATGCCGATTTCCGCACCAAACCCGAATTCCCCCCCGTCACAGAACTGGGTGGACGCATTCCACATGACCACGGCACTATCCGTTCCGTTCAGGAAGGTGGTCGCCGCCACCTCGTCTTCGGTCACGATCGCTTCGGTATGGGCGCTGCCGTAACGCGCGATATGGGCCAGCGCGTCTTCCACGCCATCCACCACGCCAACGGACAGAATCGCATCCAGCCATTCGGTGGCGAAATCATCCTCGGTCGCGGCAGGCAGGTCGGGCACGATGTCACGCGCGCGGGCATCGGCGCGGAACGTGCAGCCACGGGTGGCCAGATCCTCGATCAGGCCGGGCAGGATCTTGGGCGCAATCGCCTGGTCCACCAGCAGCGTCTCGGTCGCGCCACAGATGCCAGGACGGCGCAGCTTGGCGTTCAATACGATCCGCCGCGCCATTTCCAGATCAGCGGCGGCATGGACATAGGTGTGGCACAACCCTTCGGCATGGGCCAGCACCGGCACCCGCGCCTCGGCGCACACACGCTCGACCAGCGACTTGCCCCCACGGGGGATGATCAGGTCGATCAGGCCAGCCGCCCCCAGCATGGACGCAACATGCGCGCGGTCGGCGTCAGGCGGGATCTGCACGCATTCAACCGGCAGGCCAGCCGCCTTCAGCCCCGCCTGCATGGCGGCGTGAATGACGCGCGCGCTGCTCAGGCTATCCGACCCGCCGCGCAGGATCACGGCATTGCCGGACTTGATGCACAGGGCAGCCGCGTCAGCCCCCACATTGGGACGGCTTTCGTAAATCATGCCAATCACACCCACCGGGGTCGCAACGCGGCGGATGCGCAGGCCGTTGGGCCGGTCCCATTCCGCCATGACGTGGCCAACAGGGTCCGGCAGGCTGGCGACCTGTTCCAGTCCCTTCGCCATTGCCTCGACCCGTTCGGGGTTGAGCGTCAGCCGGTCACGGAAAGCCGCAGCCCCGGTAAAGGCCGCCACGTCACGCGCATTGGCCACCAGCAGTTCAGACTGGCTGGCGCGCAGGGCATCTGCGGCAGCCATCAGGGCCTTGTTGCGGGTTTCTGTCGTGCTGCGGGCCAGTACGCGACCTGCGCCGCGGGCAGCAATGGCCATGGCGCAGATCACGTCCGGCTGCGGTGCGTCGGCCCGCATGGGGGTTGCAACAGCCTGATCCATGATCCGTCACTCCTTACATACTATCGCTGAACGGGCACGACGCCCGTATCAGACGTTAAAGCGGAACAGCAGGACATCACCATCCTGCACCACGTAATCCCGCCCTTCGATCCGCAGCTTGCCCGCTTCACGCGCACCGGCTTCGCCATTGCAGGCAATATAGTCATCATATGCTATGGTTTCGCAGGCGATGAAGCCACGTTCGAAATCATTATGAATGACAGCTGCGGCCTGCGGGGCCTTGGTGCCTTCGGTAATGGTCCAGGCCCGCGTTTCCTTGGGTCCAACGGTGAAATAGGTGTTCAGGCCCAGCAGGCGGTAGCCAGCTGCGATCACGCGATCCAGCCCGCTATCCTTCAGGCCGAGACCTTCGAGGAATTCAACCCGGTCTTCCGCGCCAAGCTGGCTGACCTCGGCCTCGATCGCGGCAGAGACCACAACCATGGCTGCCCCTTCCGCTTCGGCGCGGGCACGGACGCGTTCGGAAAATTCATTACCTGTCGCAGCCGACCCTTCATCCACGTTGCACACGTACAGCACGGGCTTCGAGGTCATAAGCTGAAGGCGGCGCACCGCTTCTTCCTGCCCTGCCGGAATCGCCTCGCGCGCGGGCCGGCCTTCACGCAGGGCTTCGATCAGCGGTTCCATCAGTTCGACCTGCGCTGCGGCTTCACGGTCATTGCCACGCGCTTTTTTCTGCAGCGCCACAATCCGCTTTTCCAGCGATTCGAGGTCGGCCAGCATCAGTTCGGTCTCGATGATTTCCGCATCGCGGATGGGGTCAACGCCCCCTTCGACATGAGTGATGTCGTCATCTTCAAAACAGCGCAGGACGTGGATAATCGCATCCACCTCACGGATATTGGCCAGGAACTGATTACCCAGCCCTTCCCCGCGCGACGCACCACGCACAAGGCCCGCGATATCGACGAATTCAAGGCTGGTGGGCAGGATCTTCTGGGATTTGCCAATGCGCGCCAGATTGGCCAGCCGCGCATCCGGCACCGCGACACGGCCGACATTCGGCTCGATCGTGCAGAAGGGATAATTCGCGGCCTGTGCCGACGCCGTTTCCGTCAGGGCGTTGAACAGCGTGGATTTACCCACATTCGGCAGGCCCACGATGCCACAGTTAAAGCCCATACGCCCTTACTCCCCGGCCTGCGCGGCCATTCTTGTCATGAACAGTTCCGGCTTCCCGTCCGCCAGCAGCACGGCTTCATCAGCCAGCGTGTCAAGCATCGGGTCCAGCCACTCGCGGTCCGTGCGGGAGAAGTCGCCCAGCACATGGCCTGTCACACGCTCACGGCTGCCGGGATGCCCGATGCCCAGCCGTACGCGCCAGTATTCTTTCGTGCCCAGCATGCGGTCCATCGACCGCAGGCCGTTATGCCCTGCCGCCCCGCCGCCACGCTTTACGCGGATGCGCCCGGGCTCAAGGTCAAGTTCGTCATGGAATGCCGTAATGGCATCGGCTGGCAGCTTGTAGAAAGCGGCTGCCTGCTGAACGCTCTCGCCCGAGAGGTTCATATACGTCATGGGCTTGAGCAGCAGCACCTTGTGCCGACCGATCATCCCTTCCGCGATTTCACCCCGGAAGCGCTTCCGCCACGGGGCGAACCCGTGGCGGTCGGCAATCCGGTCCACCGCCATGAACCCGACATTGTGACGATTCCGGCTCATCCCCGTCTCGGGGTTACCAAGACCGGTCCAGAGCAGCATCGTTCATCCTCCTGTCAGGTGTGTGGCGGCGGGAGGGATCAGCCCTCGGCTTCGCCTTCGGCGGCTGCAGCGGCTTCGGCCTCTTCATCAACACTCGGCGGTGCGACGTTGGCGATCACGAAGTTATTGTCCTGCAGCACCGGGGTGACATGCTCCGTGCCCTTCAGGTCTTCCCAGCGCACGTTGTCGTGGAAGTCGAGCTTGGACAGGTCGGCGGTGAAGAATTCCGGAATGTTGGCCGGATCAACCACCACGTCCACCGTGTGGCGGACGATGTTCATCACACCACCGCGCTTCACACCGGGGGAAACTTCTTCACCCGTGAAGCGGACTTCCACTTCCACGTGCACCTTATGGCCAGCGGCCAGACGCTGGTAGTCAACATGCAGCGGCGCATCGGTCACCGGGTGCAGCTGGATCTCACGCAGCAGGGCGTGCACGGATGCGCCCCCTTCAACGGAGATGTCATAGATGCGCGAACGCCAGCCGGCCTTATGCAGCTCACGGTGCACGATACGGGGGTCAAGCGCGATCAGGATGGGTTCCTGGCCGCCGCCATAGATAACGCCGGGCACGTGGCCGGCACGCCTCGTTGCACGCGCTGCCCCCTTACCAGCCTTCGCGCGCGAAGAGACTTCGATCTTGGTGAATTTGGTCACTTGTTTGCTCCTGAAACACAAGCGCGCAGGCCTCCAGGGGTGCCAGCGCGTGCGCGGCGTTTAACGGAAAACCGCGTGCGATGCAATCACCCAAGGCCGTCCGCGCCCGGTTTTTCAGGAAAGTGCGGTCAGGTTCCACACTGGCGTCGGTCCCGGCTCGGCCCACATCGGCGTCGCATTGGGCAGGCGCACGTTGGGCTTGAGATGCATGGCCGAACGCAGGGCGCGGAACATCGCGCCATGGCAGACGATCAGCGGCACGCCGTCTTTTTCCAGCGCCCGGTTCACGGCCGATACCGCACGTTCACGCAGATCGGCAAAACTTTCGCCATTGGCCGGTGTGTAATCGCCCGCGATCCAGCTGTCGTACCATGTCCCCATGGGCTTGCCTTCCTCGTCACCGAAACAGACTTCCTTCAGTCCGTCATCCAGCGCGACCTCCAGCCGGGGCGCACCGTTGGCCGCCAGCTGGTCGGCCACGATTTCCGCCGTCCGGCGCGCGCGGATCAGCGGTGACGACACGATCCGCACGATTGGCGCATGGTCATGCCAGTGCTTCGCCAGCAGCAGGCCGGCAGCCTCGGCCTGCCTTATGCCGGTCTGGTTCAGCGGAATATCGGTCCGTCCCTGTGAACGCCCCTGTGCATTCCAGTCCGTTTCCCCATGGCGCAGATACCAGTAAGGCCGGGCAATCAGGTCAGTCATGGGGTCGTTCCTTCTTGTTACACCCCTGTGGGGGTAACGCCGGGACGGTCGGGGGGTCAATCCCGTCTTCAGTCAAACAGCGACGAGACCGAGCTTTCATCCGATATGGCCTGCATGGCGCGCGAGATCAGGGCCGCCGTGCTGATCTGGCGGATATTGGCCGAATCCTTCACCGCCTCGGTCGCCTTGATGCTGTCGGTCAGCGTCAGCATGCCCAGCGGCGACTGCCCGATGCGGCTGACCGCGCTGCCAGTCAGCACGCCATGGGTCACATAGGCTTCCACCGCAGCGGCCCCATGCTTCATCAGTGCTTCCGCCGCGTTGCACAGCGAACCACCACTATCGACAATATCATCCACCAGGATGCAGTAACGGCCGCGCACGTCACCAATCACGTTCATGACTTCCGACACACCCGCGCGCTCACGTCGCTTGTCAATGATGGCAAGGTCCACGTTCAGCCGCTGCGCCAGTTGGCGGGCACGGACCACGCCCCCCACATCGGGGGACACGATCATGAGGTTGTGCTGACCGCCGGGAATATCCATCGGCGGGGCGTCATAGGGCAGCGGCGGCTCGCCATCGATCTTCATGCGGCCACGGATGTCGCGCGTGAACAGGGGGGCTGCGTACAGGTTGTCCACCGGGATGTCGAAGAAACCCTGGATCTGCATGGCGTGCAGGTCCATGGTCAGGACACGGTTGGCCCCGGCCTCGACCAGGATATTGGCCACCAGCTTGGCGCTGATCGGTGTGCGGGGACCGGATTTGCGATCCTGCCGGGCGTAGCCGAAATACGGCATGACCGCCGTGATGCGCCGTGCCGAGCCGCGACGCAGGGCGTCGAGCATGATCAGCAGTTCCATGAGATTGTCATTGGTGGGGGAGCATGTGCTCTGGATGACGAACACATCCTCGCCACGCACGTTCTCATGGATCTCGACAAAGATTTCCATGTCGGCAAAACGCCGCACGGTCGCATTACAAAGCGGCAGTCCCAGTTCCGCTGCGACTTTTTCAGCAAGAGGCAGGTTGCTGTTACAGGCGACAATCTTCATCGTGTGACGCTCCCGGGCGGCGGTGCAGGCGATCAGGGTGGCTTTTGCGGCGCCACCCCCGTTGTTATGTGCGGGGTTCTAACAACCGGCATACCCCCTGTCACCTGTCTAAGGATGACGAAACCTGCACGCCTGCCCTTCGTGGCCGATCCGTCACACCGGACGACGGGGTGGCAGTGTCACGCCGGGAAAGGGCCGGGCGGGTGTCGGCGGCGTGACGGGTACGGGTTTGCCGGTGATTTCGCTCGGGGCGGAATTCTCCGCCGGCACCGCCCTGGGCATGGGCGGCCATCCGGCTGCCTTCTGCACGACCGGGGCCGAGGGGCGGGAAACGGCAACCGCTCTGGGCTGGGTCACGGATACCGGGGCGGGGACATGAACCACGGGGGCCGTGACCGGGGCGGCAGACGGCGCAACAGGACTGACGGAGGCTGCCGACACCGGCGCGGCGGGTGTCACAGTCGGCCTGGTGGCCGCTGGCACGTGTTCCGTCACCACCGGGGACGGCGTGGAAGAGCCGGGCGATACGCTGGCAACCGTCGGGACCGGTGCAGCATGTACGGCCATTGGCATCCCTGTCGTCTGTCCGCCATTTGCCACCACGGGAGCGGATGGCGCGGAAACAACGGATTTCGTCACCGGCGCGACGGCATTCCCGCCACCGCCAGCCATTCCGGAAGGCGCGGCCATGCTGGCTGCCACAGGTCGCGCAGCAGTGGATGCCGGCTGGGCGGGCAGTACGCCATCCGCCGCCAGCGGGACATTGGCACGACCGGAATAGCGCGTGATGATCTGGCGTGCCGCACCCGCCGCCTCATCTGCCGCCGCCACGGCGACATCACCCCACTTCGTATCCAGTGAATGGGCGGCTATGTCATGGATCTGGGTGGCGGCCCCCGCTTCCTTGCCCTGCGCATCCAGCACCTGCCATGTCAGCACGATATGCTGCTGCTTCGTGGTGGATGTCGTGGTGACCGCGTCATTGAGCACGACCGTGCAGCGCACCGTGTAATCCGCCCCGGTGGCGGTATGGCGGATATCCTCGTGCGCATCGGGGAACGCCGCGATAAAGGCCCGCGCCAGCGCGCGGTCCCCGTCACCTGGCGCGCCCTGCACGCCCGCGAAATAGACATGGGCAGGACGATTCTTGAGGCTGTTGGGGTCCTTCTGCATCTGGGCGGCCTGTATCCCGGTCAGCAGTTCGGCCACACCGGGTGCGGCTTCCTGCGCTGCGCGGGAGACGGCCTGCCCATCCACCGCCTGCCACTTCTGCACGGGCACGGGCGCGCCATCCATGTGGCCGCGCTCCTCCCCCTTGGGGGTTATGACGGCATAGGTCGGGACAATCGCGCCATTACGGGCATCGGCCGTCATTTTCAGCCACCAGTCACCCGGGCGTACCGGCTGGCCCATCGCAGGCACCGACTGCGCCAGCAGGGCATCGACCATGGCGTGCTGCCAGCCCTGCGCCCCGGCCTGATCCGTGCCGGACGCCGTGGAAACCGGCACCGCCAGCCGTGCCGTCGGGGCCTGGGCTGTCCCTGTCCCGTGCTGGAAGGGATGGGGCACACTGACACATCCCCCAAGCATACAGATTACTGCAATGGCTGACCCCGTAAGCAGCCGCCGGGCAAAAACTTCTGACATCATGGTTCCATCTATATCGCCGGGCAGGCAATAACGGAAATCTGGTGCCCGATTGCCCCCCCGCCCGCCAGCGTACGGCGGCGATGGCTGAAAAAACGGGTTTCATCATGCAGGGTATCAATCCCCAGCGCCGCAGCCTGTCCCACCCCGCAGCGCTGCAGCCGCATGACGCAGTATCCCGGCAGGTCGAACATGAAATGCCCCGCCCGCGCCGCAGGTGTGAAAAACGCGCCCGCCGCCGCATCCTGCGCCAGCACGGCATCACGCATGTCCGGTCCGACTTCGTAACTGTCCCGCGTGATGCAGGGACCGACCACGGCACGGATGTCGCCCGCCGCACAGCCAAGCGCCCCCATGGCCGTCACCACCGACTCCACAATCCCGCCACACGCACCCCGCCAGCCCGCATGTGCGGCCCCCACGACCGTGCCACGCGCATTGCTGAACAGGACCGGGGCGCAATCCGCCGTAATCACGCCCAGCGCAAGGCCGGGGCGATCGGTCACCATGGCGTCGCCCTCCGGCCCTCGTCCGGTCGCCCACGGCCTGGTGACCAGGATGGTGCGATCGCCATGCACCTGCGTCAGGCCCATCAGGTGATCGGGACGCACGCCCACGTACTGCGCCACGCGACGACGGTTTTCATGCAGGGCGGCGGGATCATCCGCCGAACGGGTCGAACAGTTGAGGCTGGCATACGGTCCGGTGGAGACACCACCCTGACGGGTAAAGAATCCATGCCGGGTCCCGGCGAAAACCGGACTGCGCACCACCTGCGCATCCACAATCGCGCTGTCGGTCGTCATCGCGTTTCTCCCCTGCCTGTCCCATCCCCTGCACGCCTGCCCACAAAACCCGGCAGGTCGCCTGCAAGGCCGGACGAAAGCCCCATTACACGAAAAAGCTGTCCCATGCGGTCCGGTGCAGCCAGCCGCATGGCCGCCGCGCGGATTTCATCCGCCTGCGCGGGAGCGGCACGGGCAAGTTGTTCGGTGCGCGCCGCAAGCCCCAGTGCCGCCAGAAAATCCCCCTGGGTCACACTGCCCCACACATCCACCCCACGGGGGACATGATCGGCAATGGCCCGGAAATCAACATGCGCCGTAAGATCCGCACTGCCCGGGCCCTGCAAAGGGTCCGTCGGGCGGCCGTCCCGCAATGCCTGCAGGCTGTCCCCCCAGGCGGGGGCATCATACCCGTAATCGATCAGCGCTGCCGCCCCCGACCAGCGCAGCAGGCGCGTGCCAAGCGCATGGACAAAATCCAGCGCGGGCTGGCAGGTTTCCAGCACGTCGCCTTCCGGCACCGGACGCACGCAGGCGGGATGCCCCGCCGGGAAATCACTGGCAGCATGCATGAAAGCGCCATCCCGCACGAAGCGTTCCACCCAGCCCTGCCCCCGCCTGACGAACTGCCGGATGGGCAGGGCGTCAAGGAATTCATTGGCCAGCAGCACCATCGGCCCATCGGGCACATCACGCAGGTCACCATGCCAGCATACCGGCACGGCCGTGGCATCACGCAGGGCGTGCGCCTGCACCCCGCGCAGGCGGGGCGATGTCTCGATCATATGTAGGCGCATAGCTTTATGGCAGGCGGGGGCAACGCGCCGCAGCAACCGCTGCGCATCCGCCATGAGCGTGCCGCGCCCCGGCCCGGCCTCCACCAGCATGAAGGGATCGGGACGGCCCAGCCGGTCCCACACCACCGCCACCCACGCGCCCAGCAGTTCACCAAACATCTGCGATATTTCAGGCGCGGTAATGAAATCGACGAACGGGTCGCACCCTGCGTAATAGGCGGCATTCGCCCGGGCCATGAAATGGTCCAGGCGTTCGCCGGGTCCACTCACCGGACGGTCCCGTCATCGCCCGCGGGTTCGTCCGGCGCGTCGGCCATGACGGATGCGCGCGCGGGACGCATGCAGGCATTCAGCATAAGTCCCGCCCCCCCGATCGCCATGGGCACGCACAGGACCTGTCCCATCGTCACGCCAAAGGGCAGGAAGCCGATGAAGGCATCCGGTTCGCGAAAGAATTCGCATACCGTCCGCGCCACGGCATACCCGAACAGGAACAGCCCGGCGATAAAGCCGGGATGCTGGCGCACGCGCAGGCTGCGCGACACGCACCACAGCAGGGTGAACAGCAGCAGCCCCTCGGCAAAGGCTTCATACAGTTCGGATGGATGGCGCGGTTCCGGCCCGGCATCGGGAAAGATCATGGCCCATGGCAACGAGGACGAGGCCGGTCGCCCCCACAGTTCCCCATTGATGAAGTTGGCAAGCCGCCCCAGCCCCAGCCCGATGGGCACGACCGTGGTGATGCGGTCGGAAAAGGCAAGAAAGCTTAACCCGTTCAGACGCGTGAACACGATCAGTGCGATAATCACGCCCGCCGCCCCGCCATGGAACGACATGCCGCCCCGCCAGACCTGCAGGATCGCCAGTGGGTGGGTCAGGTAAAAACCCGGCTGGTAGAACAGGATGTAGCCAAGCCGTCCCCCCAGCACCACGCCCAGCGTCGCCCATGTCAGGAAATCATCCACCTGCAGCGTGGTCGCGGCCCTGGGCGGCAGCGCGACCAGACGGCGCGCGATGCGCCACCCCGCCACCAGCGCCACGATATAGGCCATGGCATACCAGCGGATGGCGAACGGTCCGAAATGGACCATTACCGGATCAAACTGCGGAAAGATCAGGACAGGCAGCATCGGCCCACTTTCATTGTCATGGTTCTGGCGGTAGCGGGGCGATTACAGATACGGGTCAGGGGCGGCAAGGTAATCATGGACGTAACGGTGCACCCCGTCTTCCAGTGTTGTGAAGGGACGGCTGTAGCCTGCCGCCCGCAGCCTGCGCATGTCGGCGCAGGTAAAGGACTGGTACTGCCCGCGCAGGGCTTCGGGCATATCGATGAATTCGATCCGGCGCGGCACATTCGCCGCGTCACAGACCGCATGGGCCAGATCGGTATAGGTCCGCGCAACCCCGGTACCGCAGTTGAACAGCCCGCATACAGTGCCATGGTCCAGCAGCCACAGCATGACATCGACCACGTCCCCCACCCAGATGAAGTCACGCGCCTGCGCCCCATCCGCCAGCCCCGTCACGTCAGAGCGGAACAGGCGCAGCGGCTGGCCGGCACGGGCCTCGTCATACTTGACCTTCACCACCGAGATCATGCGTCCCTTGTGGTATTCATTGGGCCCATAGACATTGAAGAACTTCAGCCCCGCCCATGACAGGCCGGACATCGCCCCGCCCGCAATCCGGCGCAGCACCGAGCGGTCGAATGCCTGCTTGGACCAGCCATACAGGTTGAGCGGCTCCAGCCGGTCCAGCAGGGCGGGATCGTCATTGAACTGTTCAGCCCTGTCCGCCGCCCCATACGTCGCGGCGGATGAGGCATAGATGAACCGCACCCCTTCATGCGCGCACCACGACAGCAGCCGTTCGGACAGATCCACATTGGTGCGCCACACCAGATCGCCATCGGTTGCCGTCGTCTCGCTTATCGCGCCCAGATGGATCACCGCCGATATGTCCGGCCGCGTTTCGAGCCATGCGTCCAGCGCCTCGGGGGCAATGATGCGCGCGGGCGTGTGATGGCGCAGGTTGCGCCACTTGCCCGCATTGCCCAGCCAGTCCACCACGACCGTCTCAACCCCGCGCGCGTGCAGCGCCTGCTGCATGCATGACCCGATGAAACCCGCACCCCCGGTAATAACGATCACTGTCCCGCACCCCGCCCTGTTGCATGGAAGTCGATATTGCGGCGTCGCCACGGCCACTACAATCGTGCGGATAGCCCTGAGCTGCCAATGTGTCTATAGTAGCCGCTTTCATCTCGCGCGTGGACTGGCACAGGACGCGGCGCGGAACGTCATGGAGTACCCACTATGTCCGACAGGCCCCGCATTTTTGATGACCTAGCCGGTGTAGCCGGTGGCGCGTTCTCGGCGCTGGCTGGCGTGCGTGAGGAAATCGGCGCCATCGTCCGCGCCCGCGTGGATGAGACACTGGGCAGCCTGAACCTTGTGCGCCGCGATGAATTCGAGGTCGTGCGCGAAGTCGCGACCCGTGCCCGTCTGGCGCAGGGCGAACTGGAAAACCGGATCAGCCGGCTGGAAGAGCGTGTATCCGACCTTGAAGCCAGCCTGACCGCGCCCACCACGTCCCCGCGTTCGGGACTGTAAGCACAACGCTTGCAGCGCGTGCCGGTGGGCCATAGTGTAACAGGACGGTCCGCGCCCTGATTCCCCGCAACAGGCCACGGACCGGATGCAGAGATACGGAATCCGGCCCATGTCCGGATTTCCTCCACGACGGCTTCGGGGAGTGCCACATGCCAGCTCTGACTGAAACAGCGATCCCACGCAATACGAATCCACTCGATCTGATGGAACGGATCGTGGGCGGATATGACTGGAATTTCGAACGCCGCAGCGATTCGGAAATGGCGGCCGAGGCACCGGGCAAATGGTGCGACCATGGCCTGTTCTTCTGCTGGTCGGAAGAAGTGAACGCCATGCACTTCACCTGCACGTTCGACCTCAAGGTCCCCGCCGACCAGCGGCGCAACCTGTTTGAACTGCTCGCACTGGCCAATGAACGGCTGTGGATCGGTCATTTCAGCATGGACCCGGACCACGGTACGCCCGTGTTCCGGCATGCGGTGCTGCTGCGTGGGTCACGTGGCGCATCGGTGGAAAGCCTGGAGGACATGATCGATATCGCCCTTACCGAATGTGAACGTTTCTACCCAGCCTTCCAGTTCGTGCTGTGGGGCGGCAAGAAACCGGCGGAAGCACTGGAAGCCGCAATGCTTGACTGCGTAGGAATGGCCTGATGACCGAAACGCTTCCCCCCCTCCTGCTGATCGGCTGCGGCAAGATGGGCGGCGCGATGCTGGATGGCTGGCTGAAGGAAGGGCTGGCCCCGTCCTTCATCGTCGATCGCCACCGGGAATCCGTGCCCGCTCCGCACCATCTTGTCCGCAGCCTTGATGATGTCCCGGCCGATTTCCGGCCGGGCATGATCATACTGGCCACGAAACCGCAGAAGGTGGACGCCGTCCTGCCTGCGGCTGCGCAATTCGCCATCCATGCGCCCGTCATATCGGTACTGGCGGGCCGCACGGTGAAAAGCCTGACGGACGCGCTGGCAGCACTGCAGCCACCGGGCAGCCCGATACCCATCGTAATCCGCACCATGCCCAACACACCCAGCGCCATCGGGCAGGGCATGACGGTCTGCTACGCGCCCCCCAACGCAACACCCGCACAGCGCAAGCTGTGCACGCGCCTGCTGCGCGCGGTGGGGGAAGTGGCGTGGGTCGACCATGAAGACCAGATCGATATCGTCACCTCCATTTCCGGTAGCGGACCGGCCTATGTCTTCCTGCTGGCGGAACTGCTGGAACAGCTGGGCGTGGCCGATGGCCTGCCGCCCGATCTTGCCCGCCTGATCGCGCGCCAGACGGTATCGGGCGCAGGCGCGCTGATGCAGCAGAGCGGCATCGACGCCGCCACCCTCCGCCGCAACGTGACCAGCCCCAACGGCACGACGCAGAAAGCGCTGGAAGTGCTGATGGCTGATGGCGCATGGCCCGCGACCCTTGCCGCCGCCCTGAAGGCGGGGGCAAAACGGGCGCGTGAACTGTCGGGCCCGCAGCCCGTTTCATGACCACGTGGTGCCGTATACCCACCACCGATACCTTTAACCCGGAAGATTATGCCCTCCATGGATAACGACCTGTTTGACGCCACCCTTCTCCGCTCAGCGTTGGAACGTGCTGCTTCGCACGGATGGCGACGCGTGACGGTCGTTGACGCGGCCCGGGACGCCGGGCTGAGTCTGGAGACCGCGCGCAGGCGTGCGCCATGCAAGGCGATGCTGCTGCTGACGCTGGGCCGGCTGGCGGATGAGGCGGCACTGGTGGAGGACGAATCAGAAGGCAGCGTGCGCGAAAAGCTGTTTGACATGCTCATGCGCCGGCTGGATGTGTTCCAGCAGTACCGCGAAGGCGTGCGCAGCGTGCTGCGCGCCCTGCCCACGGACCCGGCGCTGGCCATCCTGCTGGGGGGGGCGACACTGGAAAGCATGAAGTGGATCGCCAACGCGGCGGGAATGGAAACAAACGGGCTGACTGGCGGTCTGCGCCTGCAGGCCCTGCTGGGCGTCTGGACCATGACCCTGCGTGCATGGGACAGGGATGACAGTCAGGACATGGGCACCACCATGGCAGCACTTGATCAGGCGCTGGATCGTGCCGCGCGCTTTACCGGCCTGGCCCCGGCAGCACCGCAGGCCCCGATGTCCGGTACCGGGTATGACGCGGGCACCGACCCGCTGGTGGACCTGCCGCTGGAACCTTCGGCCTGAATAAACCCGATCGGGCTGTCCCCCCTTTACGGGACGGCCCTTTAGACATTAGAAGATCACCGTATCGCACGAATCGTGCGATTACCGGACTTATTGGGGCGTAGCCAAGTGGTAAGGCAGCGGATTTTGATTCCGCCATGCGGAGGTTCGAACCCTCCCGCCCCAGCCAGTCATGCCTGAAACCGTAATATATCGGGCACCGGTCATCTGGCGCGGCCTGCCATGACGCATGACCACATCATGGCAGACCAATCTGCCCACGCGACACCGTGCAAATGCAGAAGACGTTTTTGGTGAAGCCTTTACTCAAAAAGCTTCAAAGAAGCACCGCCTTAAAAAAGGCAGCGACCAAAAGCTTTCATGACTTCCTCATCAATGTATTATTTCCCTAATCCTGCATCTGTTCCATGCGCCCCGGCCCGATGGACTGGACGGATATGGCGGGCGGCCAGAAGGCATGGGCAATTTCGTTCTGGATCTGCCGCAGTTCGCGCTGGATCCAGTCCATGTATTCGTGCAGGCCTCGCATGATGATGTCTTCCACCGTCTGTTCAACCAGTGTCACGCGCAGTTCCTCTATCCGTTCCATGATCGGGGCGCAGTGACGCAGGCGGTATTCCCCCGCCAGTGATCCAAGCACGCTATAGACACTGCGCAGGCTGGTGGACAGCGAGCGAGGAAAGCCATCATTTTTCAGCAGGAAACCCACGATATTGGCGGGTGTCATCCCCTCGGGCAGGACACGGCGGAAGGCATGGTACGCCGCTGCTGACCGCAGCACGGATGTCCACTGGCTCATGTCGATATCCGAACCGATCCCGACACCACTGGGCAGCAGGGTATGGTATTTTATGTCGATCAGCCGCGTGATCTGGTCCGCGCGTTCAAGGTTCTTGCCAAGGATATAGAACAGCCACGCCTGATCGCGGTACAGCGTGCCCTCGGTTATGCCAAAATGGGTCTGGCAGTCCTGCTTCAGCCGTGTGCACAGGGTGGACAGATAGCTCGCACCGACATCATCAGGCCCCAGTTCCATGACCCAGCGCGTAAAGACATTCAGGTGCATCCACATCTCGGTCGAGATCAGGGGACGCAGCACCCGCGCGTTTTCCCGGGCATAGCGGGCCATGGACACGATGGAATCCGGATTGTCGGAATCTGTGATGTAAAAGGCCACGACGCTGCGTTCGCCCGCGGTCTCATGGCGCTGGAAAAACAGGCCCTCATCGGCATTGATGCGAATGACGCTGTCCCATCCCGCATCCAGGTTGGTGGCTGAAACCGATGTACTGGTCACATCGATCAGACGGGCAAGGTTTTCAATACGCTCCATATAGCGCGCCAGCCACATCGTGCTTTCGGCATAGCGCGAAAGCAGGTTGCGCAGCCCCGGCATGACCGGGGCGGGAAAGACCGAAACCTGTGTCATGATGCCAGCACCCATGTATCCTTTGACCCACCACCCTGCGATGAATTGACCACCAGCGACCCCTTGCGCAGCGCCACGCGCGACAGACCGCCGGGCAGCACCCATGTATCGCGCCCGGTCACGGCAAAGGGACGCAGGTCCACATGCCGCGCCTCGACCCCTGCGGGACACAGGGTCGGCGAAACCGACAGGCTTATGACCGGCTGGCTTATGTAATTCGCCGGGTTGACGCGCAGCAGGGCGCGGAATTCATCCAGTTCCGCCTGTGTCGCGTGGGGACCGATCAGCAGTCCGTACCCACCTGATTCGCCTACCGGCTTGACCACCAGCCGTTCAATATTGGCCAGCGTGTATTCCAGCCCCTCGCGCTCGGCACAGATATGGGTTTCCACATTGGTCAGGATCGGTTCTTCATCCAGATAATAGCGGATGATGCGTGGCATGTAGGCATAGACCGCCTTGTCATCCGCAACGCCCGTGCCAATGGCGTTGGCCAGCGTCACATTGCCCCGGCGGTAGGCATCCACCAGTCCCGGCACGCCCAGCATGCTGTCGGGATTGAACACCTGTGGATCGAGGAAATCGTCATTCAGCCGCCGGTAGATTGAATGGACCGGACGGGGGCCGGCTACGGTGCGCATGTACACACGCCCCTCCTCCACCATCAGGTCGCGTCCTTCAACCAGCGGTATGCCCATTTCACGCGCAAGAAACACATGTTCGAAATAGGCAGCATTGTAGATACCCGGTGAAAGCAGGACCACCTGCGGATCATCCACACCCGTGGGTGCAACCTCCGCCAGAGCGCGGTGCAGGCGGGGACCATATTCATCCACCGGGCGGATGTTCAGTCCCCGCGCGAGGTCAGGCATGAGACGCAGCATCATCTGCCGGTCTTCCAGCACATAGGACACGCCCGACGGCGTGCGGGCATTGTCTTCGAGCACCAGAAAGCGGCCTTCACGGTCGCGCACAAGGTCGGTGCCGTTGATATGCACGTAAACCCCGCCGGGTACATCCAGCCCCACCATGGCCTGACAGTAATTGGCGTTGCCCAGCACCAGATCGCGTGGCACCACGCCGTCATTCAGGATATGCCGATCGTGGTAAATGTCATGCAGGAACAGGTTGATGGCGCGCACGCGCTGCTGCACGCCGCGTTCGACATGATCCCATTCCCTGGCCGTCAGCACACGGGGAATGACATCGAACGGCAGGACGCGGTCAATCGCCTCCCGATCGGAATAGACGGTAAACGTGATGCCAAGACGATAGAACTGCGCTTCCACCGCAGCCGCCCGGCGCCGCAATTCAGCCAGGTCAAAATGGGCCAGGCGGTCGCGCACCAGTTGCAGGCCGGACGGCGGGATATCATCTCCGCGATTGAGCAGTTCACAGAAAAAATCCGGAATGTCGTATGTCGCGAACAGTCCGGCGGCCTGTGCTGCCATCTTCATATCGTTCATGTCCTACCCCCGCTGGCGTGGAGGTGGATCAGGCGCGAAGGAATCATGTCCGCCCACCTGCAATTTCGTTTCGATCCGTTTCTAGCGGAGCAAGAAAATCGTCTCTTGCCAAGAACGAATCTGCATTCCCTTCCCATTCAGGTCAAAATGCCGGAAAAATACGATATTGCCGCCGCCACCAATCCTGATAGCGTGGACGGTGACACATAAACCACGTCCGAACCGCACCATCGCCGGATCACGATGGCAGGCATGCGGAACAGTTTTCCGGGGCTCTAGATTAAATGAACGCGCATGCCATACTGGTCCACCACACACGGTACCGATACGACCGGCCCGTTCACCTTGGCCCGCAGACCATCCGCCTGCATCCTGTGCCGGGCTGTCGCAGTATCCTGTCCCATAACATGGACGTAGCGCCCCTGCCCTGTACGCGCATATGGGGGCAGGATACGTTCGGCAACAGGATCGCCCGCATCACGTTTCCCGAACGCGTTACGCATTTCGATATCACCATCCGCCTTGCAACAGACCAGACACCGGTCAACCCGTTCCACTTCACCCTTGACCCTTCCGCCCGCCACTGGCCTGCCGGCAGGACATGCGACGACCCCGCCCTTGCCCCCTACAGGCTGAATGCGGCCGATAGCGGCGACGGGTCACCCACCCCGCTGCTTGATGCTTTTGTGCGGGAATGGCGCGCCATGCTGCCCTGCCCCACACTGGACCTGCTGGTGGACCTGACCCGGGACATCGCATCACGCATCACCTACCGCATCCGACCCGAAGCGGGCGTATGGTCGCCAGAAGAAACCCTGTCTCATGGCGCCGGTTCATGCCGCGACAGCGCGTGGCTGCTGATCGCCGTGCTGCGCAGGCTGGGGTTTGCCGCCCGGTTTGTATCAGGCTACCTGTTCCAGCCGGACCTGAACGCACCGGACCGGCTTGGCTGCGACCTGCATGCATGGACGCAGGTGCATGTACCCGGTGCGGGATGGATCGGGCTGGATACGACATCGGGCCTGCTGGCGGCACAGGGACACATCCCGCTTGCGGTCGGCACGACCCCGCAGCAGGCTGCCCCCGTCAGTGGCCTGCTGGACCAATGCGTCGCCACATTTGAAGCCGTGATGGAAACCATGCCCATGCCCCCCGTCGCGGATATGGCATCCACCGCGCGCCGGGCTATACACCCCTCATGAAACTGTTTTTCTGCCAGTCATGCCAGCAGGTCCTGTTTTTCGAGAATACGGCATGCGAACGCTGTGGCCACACGCTGGGCTATGTGCCGGAACGGACTGTCCTGTCCGCACTGAACGCCATGGGGGACGGGTTGTGGCAGCCACTGGCCACACTGTCTGCCCCGCCGCGCGCACTATGCACCAACAACGCCTACAGCGCGTGCAACTGGCTGGCTGAACCGGGGCAGCCCTTCTGCATCGCATGCAGTTTCAACCGCACCATTCCCAACCTGTCGGTGCCGGGCAATATCGCGCGGTGGCAGAAGGTGGAGGTGGCCAAGCACCGCCTGTTCTACAGCCTGCTACGCCTCGGCCTGCCCCTGCGCAACCGGCGGCAGGACCCCGAAGGCGGGCTGGCGTTCGATTTCCTCGACAGCCTGCCTGATGGGACGCCCGCCATGACGGGCCATATGAACGGCGTCATCACCATCGCCCTGAACGAGACGGATGATGCACGGCGTGAACAGCTGCGACAGGAAATGGGGGAATACTACCGCACCCTGCTGGGCCATTTCCGCCATGAAATCGGGCATTACTACTGGAACGTTCTGATCCGGGACGCGGGGCCTGACCGGCTTGCCGCCTGCCGGGCCGTGTTTGGCGATGACCGTCGCGATTATGCCGACAGCCTGAAGGCCCATTACGCCGCCCCGGCCACTGACGCATGGCGTGGCCAGTATGTCAGCCACTACGCCACGTCCCACCCGTGGGAGGACTTTGCCGAAACATGGGCGCATTACCTGCACATCATCTCGACCCTTGAAACCGCATGGGCCTATGGCATGTCCATTGATGCCGCAGGGGCGCATGCGCCACCGCTGCGCACCACGGTCCGGCGCGATCCCTATACCGAGATGTCATTTGACGAAATCACGGATGGATGGCTGCCCCTGACCTATGCGGTCAACAGCCTCAACCGTTCCATGGGACTGCCGGATTTCTACCCGTTCGTACTGACGCCGGATATCCTGCGCAAGCTGTCCTTCATCCATGAACTGATCCGTGACAGCCGGATGAACCAGACAATCATTGAGAATTAATAAAAGTTTCCGGGCACCGCCTTTTTTCAGAAAATCGGCATGCCCCGAAGCTTTCTGAAAAAGGCATCACCAGAAACGGCCTTGTGATTTTCAGGCCGTTTCTTCCTCGTCCTCCCGGACGGGTGCTACGGAAATGGCGCTGTCATTCATGTCCCGGCAGCACGCGCGCAGGGTGGAAATGAAATTGGCCAGCAGTGGCACATGCTGCCCCGCCCGCATGGCGATGGCCAGTTCCGCGCGTGGCGCCTTGGCGCCCAACGAATGGTAGGTCACGCCGCCAGAATGGATCTGGTGCAGCGAACGCGGCACGACCGATACCCCAAGCCCGGCTGCCACCAGCGGCACGGTAGAGGCGATCTGCGGGGCCTGCTGTCCCATGCGCGGCGTGAAACCGGCATTATGGCAGGCGGACAGGATCGCATCATGAAATCCCGGACCGAGTTCACGCGGGAAGATGATGAAGGGTTCATCCACCAGCATTTCCAGCTCAAGGTGGGGGTGGACGGCCAGCGGGTGCCCCTTGGGCAGGGCCACGACCGTTTCCTCCTCCAGCAGGGGGGACACCAGCAGCCCTGCCCCGTCTGGCACCGGCGGGCGGACAATGGCGATATCTATGGCCCGGTCGTGCAGGCTTTTGCGCAGGGCGGGGGTATTGCTTTCCTCAAGATAGATCGTGACATCGGGCCAGAATTCCCGGAAACGCCGCACCGTCAGCGGGATCATGGGCAGCAGAGAGACCGCCCCCGCCAGCCCCACGCGGATATGCCCCTTCTCACCCCGCGCCAGCCCCTGCGCCGTGGCAAGGAACTGCTGCTGCATGCCCAGCAGGGCGCGCGCCTGATCCAGCAGCACCAGCCCCACATCCGTCAGCTTGACCCCGCGCGTCAGCCGCTGGAACAGAAGGACACCCAGTTCATTTTCCAGCTGCTTGATCTGCTGGCTCAGAGGTGGCTGTTCTATGCCTAGCTGCTCTGCGGCACGGGTAAAGCTTCCATTGTCAGCAACGGCTACAAAATAACGTAAATGCCTTAGATCCATGTTCCATATAAATTATATATGGGAATGTCTTTCAATATATATTTGACGAAATAACATGGCTTGCGCCACGTTTCGCGCCAATCGTGCTGAGGATGAGTATCCCATAATGAAAATTGGCCTGTTCATTCCGTGTTATATCGACGCGTTCTACCCTGAAGCGGGCATTGCCACGCTGGAACTTCTGGAAAAACTGGGACAGGATGTCGAATATCCGCTGGACCAGACCTGCTGTGGCCAGCCCATGGGCAATTCCGGCTGCAATTCGGACGCCGCCGCCGCGGAAGCCCTGTTTGTTCGCAACTTCGCCAAATACGACAAGATCGTCATGCCATCAGGCAGCTGCACGCATCACGTCCGCGACAATTTTGATGCGATCCCGCAGACCGACGAAGTGCGCCACGTGCGGGAAAACACCTACGAACTGGTCGAATTCCTGCATGATGTCCTGAAGGTGGATGCCTTCCCCTGGGCGGAATTCAACCATACCGTGGGTCTGCACAACAGTTGCGGCACGCTGCGCGCCCTGCGCACGGCCAGCATGTCCGAGCTGGGTGAAAAACCGTTTTCCAAGCCGATGGACCTGCTGTCGAAGGTCAAGGGAATCCGCTTCGTCACCCCCAGGCGTCCTGATGAATGCTGCGGGTTCGGCGGCACCTTCTCGGTCACGGAAGAAGCCGTATCGGCCAGAATGGGTGTGGACAAGGTGCGTGACCATTATCAGGCAGGGGCGGAGTACATCGTCTCGGCCGACTCCTCATGCGTGATGCACCAGCAGGGCTGCGCCGAACGTGCGGGGGTACCAATCCGCTTCATTCATATCGCGCAGATCCTTAACGGAGCAGCTCAATGAGCAACAAGCCCGTCAACCATGCCAAGGCGGCGGAGCATTTCCTTGAGGATGCGCCCCACCTGCAGTTCCACGACGAACGCCTGTGGGACATGCGCCAGAAGCGTGACGCCCAGATGCACATCCTGCCTGAATGGCAGGAACTGCGCGAGGAAGCGTCACGCATCAAGGAACATACGCTTTCCCGCCTGCCCGAATACCTTGAGCAGTTCGAGGAAAACGCGAAAAAGAACGGCATTCACGTCCACTGGGCGCGCGATGGGGCGGAACACAACCGTATCGTGGGCGAGATCCTGAAGGCCCATAACGCGCGCAACCTGATCAAGAGCAAGTCCATGGTCACCGAAGAGTGTGACATGCGACCCTATCTTGCAAAACAGGGCGTCACCGTAACCGAAACCGACCTGGGCGAGCGCATCCAGCAGCTTGATGACCAGCTTCCCAGCCACATCGTGGTGCCGGCGGTGCACAAGCTGACATCGGACGTGGCCAAGATCTTCGCCAAGGATTACCACACCGACCCCAACATCCGTGACCCGCACCTGCTCGCCGAAGCGCAGCGCCAGGCAGCCCGTCCGGTGATCCTGCATGCCGATGCGGGCATGACGGGTGGCAACTTCGTGGTGGCGGAAACCGGCACGTTCGTGGTCTGCACCAACGAAGGCAACGCCGACCTGAGTGCGACGGTACCCAACCTGCACATCGCAACCATCGGAATCGAACGCCTTGTGCCACGCATGGCCGATCTGGGCGTATTCATCCGCCTGCTGTCACGCAGCGCGCTGGGATCACCGATCACGCAGTACACCACTCATTTCCGTGGCCCGCAGAAGGGTGGCGAAATGCATGTGGTGCTGGTCGATAACGGTCGTTCCGCCCGCCTTGGCATGGAAGATTTCTGGACGTCGCTCAAATGCATCCGCTGTGGCGCGTGCATGAACACCTGCCCGGTGTACCGCCGTTCAGGCGGCCTGTCCTATGGCGCGGTGTATTCCGGCCCGATCGGCGCGATCATTGACCCGACTTTCAATGAACGCAAATACAGCACGCTTCCCTATGCCTCGACGCTGAACGGAAGCTGCACCAATGTCTGCCCGGTCAAGATCAACATCCACGAACAACTGTACAAATGGCGTCGCGTGCTGGTGCAGCACCATGAAATGCCGTTCGTCAAACGTGAGATCATGCACATGGCGGGCAAGCTTATGGGCCAGCCGAAGCTGTACCGCGCCGCCATCAAGGCCACCGAGGTCTCGCTAAGCACCATGCCGCGCTTCGTGCTGTACAACTGGCTGAACCCATGGGGCAAGCACCGCGAAAACCCCCATCCGGTCAAGCAGACCTTCAATGACTGGTACCGCAAGAACCGTGAGAAGGCCGAGCCTGCCGCCGCACCGGAGACCAAGAAATGAACACCGCACGCGACGAGATCCTGCAGGCCCTGCGCAACAACCGCCCCACGCCGGAAAACCACCCGCTTCCGCCAGTCAGGACACTGGGCGACCTTGATGCCAGCCGTGAGCGTTTTATCGCCAGCCTGAAGATACTGGGCGGTGATGTGCTGGAACCGGTCGGGGACGAAACACTGGATCAGGCCATCATGCGCCGACACCCGGATGCGAAGGTGATCTGTTCCAACGTGCCTGAAGCGAAGGGCACATTGCCGGTGGAGAAGGTCAAGACCCCGCAGGATGCTGCGGCAATCGATGTCACCGTGGTGCGTGCGCCTTTCGGCATCGCGGAAATGGGATCGATCTTCCTCAGCGAATCACAGCTACCGATCAATTCCTTCGCCCATCTGGGGCAGCATATCGTGGTGGTGCTGTCACCCGACTCGATCACGGCCAACATGCACACCGCGTATCAGGAACGACCGGAATTCAGATCTGCCAATTATGGCGTATTGATGAGCGGCCCC
This sequence comes from Komagataeibacter diospyri, assembly GCF_043995075.1. Classification (NCBI taxonomy): domain Bacteria; kingdom Pseudomonadati; phylum Pseudomonadota; class Alphaproteobacteria; order Acetobacterales; family Acetobacteraceae; genus Komagataeibacter; species Komagataeibacter diospyri. The sequence goes on along the minus strand of NZ_CP171836.1, from coordinate 2,840,583 downwards.
TCCGCCACGGCGGATATTCAGGGCGTGCTGATCCGGGGCGCACAGGGTGTGCGTTCCCTTTCGGTCTGGTTTGCCTGAACATTACAGGCGGCCCCTTCACGCCATTTTCCCGAAATGGTGCGAAGGGGCCTGATATCAGACAGCTTTCTTCAGATTTGGGCTGGCCTTGAACCGCACGGTCTTGCCTGCCTTGACCTTTACCGGCTCACCCGTACGCGGGTTCAGCGCCTTGCGGGCCTTGGTTTTCTTAACCGTAAACGTGCCAAAAGATGGCAGGGTAAAGCCACCCTCGCGCTTCAGTTCCTTTACAATTGCCGCGATCAGATCAGATGCAGCCTGATTGGCCGCGACGCCCGTGCAATCAATCGAATCCTGTATAACTGCTGCAATAAAGGCTTTACTCATCGTAACGGCCTGCTCCCTTCGGGCTGAAAATTGATGTCGTGAATATCCTGTTTCCGTAATCAAATGGGGCGATCGCCGCCATCTGGGCCGGACGGTCGCGGCTTTTAACCTGATGATTGGGCTTACACCAGCAATTTTTTGTTATCACATAAAAATTTCTGCTGTTGTGGTCAGCAAGAACCGTGGCCGTTTTACAAACAGCAGTTATATTGGCTATCTTCCGCGATAACGTATTGTTTATATCGAAATCGTATCATTTTGGTCAAAAAAAATAACCCGGCAACATAGCATCATTGCCAGATACGCTCCCAACCGGGGCATATCTGGCACAGGCCTTACCGATCAGCTTTTGAAATTCTGTACCTTCAGGTCCGTCACGCCGACGAAGGTAATCCGGGTATTATCTGTCAGGCTGACAGTCGTGTTCCCGCCAGCAATGGTGGCATTGTCCAGCATGGCCTGGATGGAAGACGATTTCGCATCATAACCGGACAGCTTGACGACATTGCCTGCCGATTTACCAAAATCCTGAATAATGTCGTTACCGCCGGCCTTGCCCTTGATGAATTCGAATTCCGTCTGGGCGCTGCCCGCCACGAACAGGTCATCGCCCGTTCCGGCCCGCAGGGTATCGTACCCGCTACCGCCAATCAGGGTGTCATTCCCGCTACCCGCCCGGGCATACAGCTTGCCTGTTGACAGGCCCCCATCCAGCGTTTCGTTCCCGCTACTGGCATAATAGGTGGTGGTCGTCCCTGTATTTGCCGTCAGGTCCAGTCCTGCCGTACCGTAAATGGTGGCATGGCTGCCGGTCACGGTGTCGGAAATGCCATTGCTGCCATCAATGAAGGTCAGGCTGCCATGCACGCTGACCGAAATCGTGCTGGTGTCCACATCATCAAGATGGGTGGAATGACTGGCGGAAATTGTATCGTTGCTGCCACCACTCACGGTCAGTTTTGCATGTGCCTGAATGGTGCTGTCACTGACCGAATCGGTACGCAGGTTACCCTTGCCATAGATGGTGTCGGATACGCCACCGTCCACGGTCAGCTTTGCATGTCCCTGGATATTGCTGTCACTGACCGAATCAACAAGCAGGTTGCCCTTGCCATAGATGGTATCGGATACGCCACCATTCACGGTCAGTTTCGCATGTCCCTGGATGCTGCTGTCGCTGACCGAATCAACAAGCAGGCTGCTGTTCCCATAGATGGTGTCGAATACGCCACCATCCACGGTCAGTTTCGCATGTCCCCGGATGTTGCTGTCGCTGACCGAATCAACAAGCAGGCGATTGCTGCCATAAATGGAATCAGATACGCCACCATCGATGGTGTTGGTATAGCGTGCGGGATTATGCTCCCCGAAGTAATCGTCATCCCCATAACCACTGATGGTGGAATTATTGACATCCTGGACCATCACGCCGTCAATGACCCGCAACTTCACGCCGCCACCGTTAAACTGTGCCGTGTCCCCGACGCTGCCCGGTACGTTCCAGTCCCCGGTTACGGTAGGGTGTCCATCAGCACCATAAATGGTGTCGGATCCACCCAGGACATGAACGGTGTCCCGCCCCTTGCCACTGACGAAATCCGTATTGCCACCAGCAGCGTAATAATTCACGTCCCCCATCTTCGCGACATAATTCACCCTGCCCATGTTACCATCAATGACAGTGGTGGCCTGCTTGCCACCTTTCAGGGTGATCGTGCTGTCCAGTGGGGTAGAGGTGGTGCTGCCGATCTCGACCTCGGTGCCGGTCACGGTGAATTTGCCGCGGGTCGTTACCTGCTGGTTCACGCCGCCAGACTGGTCCATCACGGTATCAATCCCGGCCACGCCGAACATGCGCACGGCCAGCGCCGGAATATCATTGCCATAGGCGTGCTGCAGGGCAGAAACCTCGGCACCCGAAACATTGGCGAGCGACTGCAGGGCCGCGACCTCGCTCACCTGGTTCAGTCCCAGTATGATATCGCTATTGTCCGGGTTGATCCCCAGTGTCAGGCCGGTGGCCCCGGTTACGGTCACGCCCATGCATTCCGTTCCTTTTCACGCATTGCGGGAACATGCATGTCTCCCGACCTCGCTACAGATATCCGCTACCCGTGCCGCATGATCGCAACGACCGGGGAGGAGATGCTTTCACGACGGTAATTGCCAGCAATGGGTTAAGAATTTCAGAATCAGGGTCAGATTGGTTCAGTTTAATGGAACACGATTTTCCAGTTCCTCCAGCCAGATGCGGGCATTGCCATCGGACGGCGCGCGCCAGTCCCCGCGCGGCGACAGCGCACCGCCGGCCACGACCTTCGGCCCGTTGGGCATGGCCGAACGCTTGAACTGGCTGAAGCCGAAGAAACGGTTAAGGAAAACACCCAGCCAGTGCCTGATTTCAGGCAGGCCGTACGCCCGCCTGCTACCGGCAGGGAAACCCGGCGGCCATGCCCCCTGCGTGGCATCGCCCCACGCATGCAGCGCCATGAACGCGATCTTTGACGGACGGAACCCATACCGCAGCACATGGAACAGGGTGAAATCCTGCAGGGCGTAAGGACCGATCAGCGATTCCGTGCTCTGCACCGCCTGCCCCGCCGTGGCGGGCACCAGTTCGGGCGAGATCTCGGTGGACAGGATGGCGTCCAGCACGGCACAGGTCCGTGCCTGCTCCCGCCCGTTGGCCATAACCCAGCGGATCAGGTGCTGGATCAGCGTTTTCGGCAGGCCGGAATTGACATTGTAATGCGCCATCTGGTCACCGACACCATAGGTACACCACCCCAGCGCCAGTTCCGACAGGTCCCCCGTGCCAATCACGATCCCGCCCGACTGGTTGGCCAGCCGGAACAGGAAGTCCGTCCGCAACCCCGCCTGCACGTTTTCAAACGTGACATCGTACACTTCCTCGCCAGCCGCGAAGGGATGCCCCATCTGTTCCAGCATCAGCCTTGCCGCCGGACGGATGTCGATTTCACGCGCCTGTATGCCCAGCGCCGTCATCAGTTCATGCGCATTGCCATGCGTGTCGCTGCTGGTACCAAAACCGGGCATGGTATAGCCCAGCACCGCCTGCCGCCCCAGCCCGCTTTCATCTGCCGCCCGTGCCGCCACCAGCAGGGCATGGGTCGAATCAAGGCCGCCCGAAACGCCAATGACCAGCGTTTTTGCCCGTGACGCCTGCAACCGCCGCTTCAGGGCCGTAACCTGTATGGTAAACGCCTCGTAACAGTCCTGATCCAGCACCGCCGGATCGCTTGGTACGAAGGGAAAGCGGGGAATGGCGCGCCGTAACCCGATATCATCCATGGGTGGCGTCAGGGTCAGGTCGATCCAGCGCCAGTCCGATGTCCCTGCATGTGCGCGGTTATCGGCAAAGCTGCCCATGCGCAGGCGTTCCTGCCGCAGCAGGTCAAGGTCCACATCTGCCGTCAGTGTAACCAGACCGGACGGGAAGCGGGCACTTTCCGCCAGTATCGCGCCATTTTCAAAAATGGAGGTCTGTCCGTCCCATGCCACGTCCGTGGTCGATTCCCCTTCTCCCGCCGCAGCGTAGACATAGGCACACACGCAGCGCGCGGAATGGGACTGGCACAGCAGCGTGCGCGTACGCGCCTTGCCCACCGTGATATTGGACGCCGACAGGTTGGCGATGACCGTGGCCCCGGCAAGGGCTGCCTGAATGCCCGGTGGCTGGGGCACCCACATGTCCTCACAGATTTCGGCAGCCACCACCAGCCCCGGCACATCACGGGCACGGAACAGCAGGTCGGTGCCAAATGGTACATCGTGGCCATTGATCGTAACATGGCCGCCCCGCAGCCTTGCACCGGCGCTGAACTGCCGGGTTTCGTAAAATTCCCGGTAACCGGGCAGGTAGGATTTGGGAATGACACCAAGAATCCGCCCGTCATGCAGGGCTATGGCACAGTTATACAGCGCATCCCCCCACACCACCGGCGCCCCCACCAGCACCAGCGGCCGCAATCCCGCCGTCTGCGCTGCAAGCCATGTGATGGCGTCTCCCACGCGGTCCAGCAGCACATCCTGCTGGCGCAGGTCCTCGATCGCGTAACCCGACAGGCCCAGTTCGGGAAAAACCGCGACCACCACCCCCGCGTCATGGCAGGCCCGGATACCGTCATGGGTGCAACGCGCGTTTGCCATTGGATCGGCCAGCACGACCGGCAGCGTACACGCAGCCACACGCGCAAACCCATGGGTGTACAGAGCGTAAAATCCGGCCGTGCCGCTGCCTGCTGTCATATCCTGCATCCCCGTCCCCAAGGCCAAAATCGTGCCCCCCGATGAACCGTGTGCCATCTGGCGCATTGTTATAGAGCGGATGGCATGCCCGCGTCTGTCACAACAACGATCGGAAGGAACCGGATCATGGACCTGTTACGCTGGACCATCACATTCCTTGTCCTGGCCCTGATCGCCGCGGTCTTTGGCTTCGGCGGCATATCTGACACCTTTGCCTATTTTGGCAAGGTGCTGTTCTTCGTCTTTATCGTCCTGTTCATCCTTGGATTGTTTTTCGGCCGCGGCCGCGGAACTTCGCCCTGATCCGCAATCCCCGGCGAACAAGCGGGATCAGCGCAAGGGCATAGATCCCGTCCATCATGGCCATGGACACTGGCACGCCGGGTACCAGATAGGTGGCCGCGTCGCACGGCTTGGCCGGACGACGCGGCATGGAGGCCAGGCGTTCGGCAAAACTGCCGCCGTGGAAAGTGGGCGCACGGCATTCAGGCAGCGGGCTGGCCCACCAGCCCTGTTCCACCCCCACATGGACCACCGACAGCCCGAAGGCGCATAGCAGCACCGGCAGGCACAGCCACAGCAGGCTACGCGCCATGTCACGCGGCAGAACGGTGGCCAGTCCCCCCAGCACGATCAGGATACGGTAAGGCCAGCGTTCCCACAGGCACAGCCCGCAGGGTACGTGACCCAGGGCATACTGGCTCCACCACGCCACACCAAGTGCGGCAAAGCCTGCCAGCACCATCAATAAAGCAGTTGAACGCATGGCCGGTTACGATCGGTCCACGACGGGTGCGGCCTGCAGCGCGCGCATGAAATCAGCGGCCCAGCTTACGGCTGTCGTGCTGCTGACCTCCCGTTCCAGGGCCTGCCAGCGCGTACGCCGTTCCGCAAGGCCCATCGTCAGCGCTTCATGCAGGGCATCGGCAATTTCATCAGGGTCATACGGATTGACCAGAATCCCCTCATCCATTTCCGGCGCGGCCCCCGCGAAATGCGACAGGATCAGCACACCCGGATCAGCCGGGTTCTGTGCCGCGACGTATTCCTTGGCCACAAGGTTCATTCCATCACGCAGGGGCGTAATCAGGGCGGCTTCCGCCCGGCGGTAGAACCCGGCCAGAACCTCACGCGGGAGGGGGCGGGTGATGTAGCGGATGGGTGTCCAGTCGAATTCCGAATACGCGCCGTTGATCCGCCCGGTCAGTTCATCCAGCTGGCGACGCAGCTGGCGGTATTCCTCCACGCTGCCACGCGAAATCGGGGCGACCTGCAGGAAAGTCACCTTGCCCCGATGTTCGGGATAGCGGGCCAGAAGCGCTTCATACCCACGAAAGCGTTCGGGCAGGCCCTTGGAATAATCCAGCCGGTCCACGCCCAGCACCAGCTTGGCGCCACGCAGGCTGCCCTCCAGTCGCTCGATTTCCGGCCCCTGCATGCTTTTTTCCGCCTGTGCGCGGAATTCGTCGGGGTCGATGCCAATGGGGAAAGCCTGCCCACGCGGCGGCAGGCCATTGACCTCCAGCGAATGGTTCAGATTCTCGGCGTCCTCGGGGGTCTGCACGCCTACCAGATCGTAGCTCTGCATGTCTTCCAGCAGCAGTTCCGCGCCGGGCAGCGACCGCACCAGACTCCATGGCGGAAAGGGAATATGCAGGAAGAAGCCGATCCGGCACTTCACTCCCAGATCCCGCAGCGCCTGCCCCAGCGGAAACAGGTGGTAATCATGCACCCATATCACGTCATCGGGCCGCAGCAGCGGCAACAGCGTGCGCGCGAACATGGCGTTGACCGCAAGGTAGGTTTCCCAGTCCGTGCGGGAATAGTTCATCAGCCCCACACGGTAATGGAACAGCGGCCACAGGATCCCGTTGGAGAAATTCTGGTAAAATCCCTCGTACTGCAGCGGAGTCAGGTCAATGGTGGCATAGGTTACGTTATCAACCTGATCCAGCCGCGGCACGGGATCGCCGCCATGAAGCTGCACCTGCTTGCCTGACCAGCCAAACCACAGCGATTCCCCTTCGCGCAGCGCGTCTTTCAGGCCGACAGCCAGACCACCGGCGGGCTGGCTGCGTTCACGTGGGGACGGGACGCGGTTGGAAACAATAATCAGTCGCCCCATGCGTCCCTGCCCCCCTGTGCCAGTTGCGCAAGCCAGCCACGAAAAGCAGCGGGATCAGGGAAATCGGCAGGGATACGGAACCCAACCCCGCCCAGATGCACCGCCATGCGGATACCATCTTCATCCGTTACGTCATCGCCGACAAAAATGGGGGACCGGCCGGCAAAGGGCGCACTTTGCATAAGCACTTCCACCGCATGGCCCTTGTCTATTCCGGCAGGGCGGATTTCCCATGCCATCTTGGCGGCCTGAACGTGAAACGCGCCGCCTGTCGCGGCAACCCAGCCATCCGCCACCCTGCCCAATGCCTCGCCCGCATCGGGGGCGCCACGGTAATGCAGCACCAGACCCGCCTTCTTGCGTTCGATCCGCACACCGGGATGGGCGTGGGCCAGCTGGTCGGCCTGTTCAATCCACGCGGCGGGCACGGACGGCAGGGGGGCGCGTTCAACGGCCTGCCCCGGCGCGTGCCGGATGGCGATGCCATGTTCACCCGCCACGGCATAGGGTACATCCCCCAGAAAATGGTCGATCTGATCGATGGGCCGCCCCGAAATCACGGCCAGCGCATTCCCACATTTGTCGCGCAGGCGCCTGAGTGTATCAAGCAGGCCGGGCGCCACCACGACGGATTCAGGCGTGGGCGCGATATCAACCAGTGTCCCATCAAAATCCAGCAGGAATGCCGCGCGGGCAGGCGGGGGCAGCCGATCGAGCGAAGGAAGGGAAGGTATCTTGCTCATGATGGATCTAGCCTCCGGCAAAGCTGGGGAATACGCAAGCCCGGAACCATACCGGACAGGCCGACAGCATTGATACGATACAAATTAAACTATTATCTAATGCAGCATTAGCGGGGCTGCCCCCTCATCCGCCGGATCAGCAGGCGGCAGGGCCGGAAGTGGCGGGGAAGCCGGGGGCGCTGCCGTAGGGGCCTGCGAGGGAGACAGGGGCTGTGGCGCGTCAGCAGCCCCCGTACCGGTCGTGGGCGACGGGGGGGCGGCGGCCACCGGGGCCGGGCTGCCATCCGCACCGGGCTGCGGGGCGGCGGCAACCGTCAGCGGCGGCGGCACGGGGGCCACGGCATCCCCGCCGCAGCCCGCAAGCTGTACGTCATATAGCGGGTTCTGGAACACGCCGGTCGCGGGTTCAGCTATGGCCATCCAGCCCTGAAAGGCCGCCATGCCTTCATGCGCGTCATGCACTTCCAGCCATGCAGCGCTGTCCGCTGGCAGGGTGGCCGGGCGCTGCAGGCATGACGTGGCGTGCAGCGTCAGACTTTTATATGTCACATCCTGCCCCGTGGGGATGTCGAGCATCTGGATATGGGCATCCAGCTTGTCCAGCACCCGCACCGTGGCAATGGTGCGTCCCTGCCACGTATCGGGGGGATACATGGCGGGTGGGGCCAGCCATTCAGCGGCATGGGCGCAGGCGGGCAGGCTGGCAAGCAGGGCGGCGGGCAGGCAGCGCAGCAGACGCCTCATGCCTTCGGGCTCCGCAGGCTGTTCACAAGATCCAGCAGGATCTGGCGCATCGCCGCCTCATCCACGCCCATCAGGATCGCGTCCTCGAACGCATCACGGAGAATACCCTGCAATTCAGTATGGTTTTCCTGCAATATCAGTAATTTGTCACGACACGACACCGGCGCGCCATCGGGTTGCGGCCAGACCTTTGGCATGCCCGCACCATCGCCTGCCTCATGGTTCATGGTGTCTCTCCGCCCGCAGGGGCCTGCGCAGGCCGGGAAGCCTGGGCCTTGTCCTGCCGGGCCTTGGTCAGCGTATCGGTGACGGAGAAGATGAACTTGCTCAGCAGCTGCTCAAGGCTGATCGCGCCCTGCGTCTGGCCGATCGTACCGCCGGGGGCCAGCATCCTGTCATCCCCACCCGGCGAAAGGGCGATGTATTTGCCCCCCAGCAGGCTGTCGCTGGTAATGATCGCCGCCGTATCATCGGGCAGCTTGATATCGGGCCGCACGGTAAAGGTAACCTGGGCTACAAAGGTTTTCGGATCGACATGCTCATCGACCACCTGACCGACCGTGATACCGGCCAGCCTGACGTCCGATCCCACGGACAGGCCATCGATATGGGCAAAGCCCGCATTCAGCCGATAGCCTGATTCATGCGGACGCCCCTTGTCCAGCACGGCATAGGCCAGCAGTCCCGCCAGTACGGCCAGCACGGCAAACCCGGCAAGGAGTTCCGCAGGCTGGCGGACCGCCCGCCCTGAAACAGCAGCAACCATGTTGGCAAAGCTTCCCCAATATCCAGTAGCGCGCACCCTAGCAGGTTACGCCACCGGTTTCATCCCTCGGGGTACCATGCCTCATAATCGCTGGTAGTTGAAGCCCGCTGCCCACCGCGCAGGTCGCTGCCGGGGGGATGATACGCCGCCACCGTCCCGGTCTGGTTGGGCTGCCACGGCTGCTGCCATGGCTGGCGCGCGCTTTCGGGCAGGGGCGCATTCTCCATATGGTGCAGCCAGCCCCACCATTCGGGCGGGACGGCGGATGCGTCCTCCCCCTTGTGATAGATGACCCAGCGTTCATGACGCTTTTCCCCGCCGCCGGTGCGGTTGGGTGTCCGGGCCTCATAATAAGGTCGGCCATCGGCGTCCCTGCCGACCAGCCGCCCCTTGAAATGCGTATAGATACGGGTGCCTAGATTTGCCATGACCGAAGCCTAGTCCGCCCGCACGCGCGCGGTCCACGCGCATGTGCGCGACCGGCCGTCACATCTGCGGGATCAGGGTGGCGGCAGGGCTGCATCCATGCCCCCCGCGCGGTTACCGGCCTGACGGGATGCGCTATCGCGCAACGGGACTCGATTCCTGCCGTCAGCGTGGCAGCACAGCGCAATTTCATCGCTGTCCCGACCCATGCATACTTATCCCCCATATCCACGGTATCCAGTGGAATGTATAGTTGCGACTCCGGTCCAGACGGGTTCCGCACGCCCTGTCCGTGCCGGTAAAACAGAAGGCATGACAGCACGAAGCCACTGGAACGGCGTGCGCATGCGAACCGTAGAGGCCGCAGCGGACCCCGACGACGCACCACGTTCCGTTACCCTGCCCGCCGACTGGGATGACACGGCAGCCGAGGCCCTGGCCCAGCTTGCTCCCGGCCATGGTCCCGCCAGCCTGCCGGCGGAGGCGGCGCGATGGATAGACGACCTGTGTACGGGCGAGGTAGCCGGCCCCACGGTCCGCCCCATCGCGCGCACGCTGTCGTGCCTGCTGCTGATGCGGCAGGCGGCCCCCGCGGAAAGCCTGTGGCATGGCCACCATGACCGCAGGCCCGCCTTCGTGGTCAACCTTGCAGCCTTTGTCGAAGCCGATAACGGGTTCATGGCCACCGATTTTGTCGCGGCCCTGCGCCTGCTGGCCCGCGTGCTGCGCGCGGTGTCGCGGCAGAAGATGCCCATGCGCAATGGAGAACTGCCGCTGCCCGACCCGTTGGGCCGGACCACTCCGCACCTGCGTGCCGTTCCCGCCCCCACTGTCGCGGATCCGCATGAACGCCCGCCCACGGCTGGCGCCATCCTGCTGACCAACCTTGACGCCTGCCTTGCAGGGCTGGGGCTGGATTATGACAGCGAGGCCGGGCGCGACGCGGCATGCAGCATCGTGGCCCTCGCCACCCTTGTCGCCCATTCCGGCGAGGGAGCGGACGCCATGCCCCTGCCGCCCGTGCGCAGCATCCTGCCCGGTGTCAGCCAGATCGCACGCACGGTGTGGCAGGAAGCCGCCGTCGAGACCGACTGTCCCGTCGCCCGCGTCGAAACCGGCTTTTCCACACCCGGCCCGATTGATGCGCTGCTGGGGGTGGAATCATGCGGGCTGGCCCCGGTCTTCTCCCCCCTGCGCGCCGACGGGCGTCTGGCCACCAGCACGCTCGCGCGCCTTGCCTGCCGGGGGCTGACGCTGGAAGCGGCATTCGCAGCGACCCTGGCGGGGGACACCGTGCTGCCGCTGCCCGGTGCCGCATCGCATCAGGCCATGCACCGCGCGCTGAGCGGGTTCGTGGACCGCGTGCCCGCCCGCCCCGATGCCACACGCGACACGCTGGCCACCCGCGCGGGGCTGGAACGTGGCGCACGCCGCCCCCTGCCCGCGCGCCATGGCGGCTTTACCCAGAAGGCCAGCGTGGGTGGCCACCGCCTGTTCCTGCGCACGGGTGAATACGCTGATGGGTCACTGGGCGAAATCAGCCTGACGCCCACGCGCGAAAGCCCGATGGTGCGTGGCCTGATGGATACGCTGGGGCAGGCCGTCAGCATCGGCCTGCAATATGGCGCGCCGCTGGAAAGCTATGTCGAGGCGTTCGCCTACACCCATTTCGGCCCCGCCGGCACGGTGGAAGGCGACCCGGTTGCATCCTATGCGACATCCATGCTGGACTACGCCTTCCGCGCGCTGTCCGATGCCTATCTGGGCCGCAGGCTACCCGACGCCCCGCATGAGGACATGATGGTGGACAGCCCCGCCCCCATGCTGCCGCTGAACCTGCCCGAATCCGGCAATGACGATGGCGATGACACTCCCCCACGGCGGCGCAGGCTGCGGCTGGTCGGATAACGCGACGGCCCTGCCTCCCCCGCCCCTGACGACAAAGGATGACCCGATGCCCGACACCACCCCCGAACAGCGCCTGAAGCAGCTTGGCATTGTCCTGCCCACCCCGGCCGTGCCGGTTGCGAATTACGTCGCGGCCGTCATCAGCGGTTCCTCGCTGGTGGTATCGGGGCAGTTGCCGCTGGTGGATGGCAAGCTGCTGACCACGGGCAAGCTGGGCGACAGCGTTGCCGTTGAACTGGCGATCGAGGCCGCGCGCTACAGCATGGTCAACGTCATCGCGCAGGTTAAGGCCGCGATTGGCGACCTGTCGCGTGTCAAGCGCGTGGTGCGTCTGGGCGGGTTCATTGCCTGCACACCTGACTTCACGCAGCATGCCGCCGTCATGAACGGCGCATCCGATCTGGCGGTGGCGGTGTTTGGTGACGCGGGCCGTCATGCGCGCTCCACCGTGGGCGTGCCATCGCTGCCGCTCGATTCGGCTGTTGAAGTGGAAGGCCTGTTCGAAATAGGCTGAGGCAAAGCCCCACCACAATAAAAGGGAGCCTGTCATGACCCCAACGCCCCACGCGGTTTTTCCACTGGCGCGCCCGTCATGACCGGCACCACCATGATCCTGCACCGCAGGATAGCCGAAATCCCGGCGCACGAATGGGATGGCTGTGCGGGCGATGACAACCCGTTTGTCAGCCATGCCTTCCTGTCCGCACTGGAAGACAGTGGCTCTACCGGACCGCAGACCGGCTGGATGCCCCAGCACCTTGCCCTGCGCGACGGGACTGGACGCCTGCTGGCGGTCGCACCACTTTATGCCAAGGGCCATTCCTACGGCGAATATGTGTTCGACCAGCAATGGGCGCAGGCCTTCATGCAGGCGGGCGGGCAGTATTACCCCAAATTGCAGGTGGCCGTCCCCTTTTCCCCCGTGCCGGGACCGCGCCTGCTGGTACACCGGGACGCGCCGGATGCTGATGTCCTGCGCCAGCTTGCAGGCCGGGCGCTGCGGCAGGCCTGTGGGGAACTGGACCTGTCGTCGGTCCATGTCACGTTCTGCACGCAGCATGAATATGACCTGCTGGGACAGACCGGCTGGTTGCAGCGCCTTGGAATGCAGTATCACTGGGACAACTGCGACTACACCAGTTTCGATGATTTCCTGGATACCCTTGCGTCCCGCAAGCGCAAGGCCATCCGCCGCGAACGGCGTGACGCCAATGCCTGTGGCCTGACCTTCCATACCTGTCGCGGCAGTGAGATCACCGACGCCCTGTGGCATGATTTCTATCAGTTCTACCTGTCCACCGTGGACCGCAAATGGGGCAGCGCCTATCTCCAGCCCGGCTTTTTCCCGCTGCTGTCGCAACGGCTGGGGGACCGGGTGGTGCTTATGATTGCAAAACGCGATGGGGTGCCGGTGGCGGGAGCGCTCAACCTCATGGGACGCGACACGCTGTATGGCCGCAACTGGGGACGGCTGGAGGGGGACTGGCCCTTCCTGCATTTCGAGCTGTGCTATTACCGCGCCATTGATTTCGCCATTGCCCACGGGCTGAAGCGGGTGGAGGCAGGTGCGCAGGGTGAACACAAGCTGCAGCGCGGCTATCGCCCCTGCCTGACCCATTCCGCCCACTGGATCAGCCATCCCGGCCTGCGTGAGGCGGTAGCGGAATTCCTGCGCCACGAACGTACCGCCATCATGGCAGGACTGCCCGCGCTGGACGCCATGACCCCCTACCGCGCCGGGTCGTGATGGGCATGATGATACATGTCATGCCGCATGAACACCCGGACATGATAGCGTAGCATGACGACTGGCGGCCCGCAGGCCGCAGCCTGACAGCCAAGGAGCGGCCCCCCATGTACGCAATGCGACTGCTTGCCCCCCATACTCCCCTGCAATGGACCGAACTGCCCGACCCCACGCCGGGACCAGGGCAGATCCGTGTAAAGGTGGGGGCATGTGGCGTGTGCCGCACCGACCTGCATGTGGTGGATGCGGACCTGCCCTTTCCCGGCCATGCGCTGACACCGGGGCATGAAATCGTGGGCCGGATCGATGCCATCGGCCCGAATGTGGAAGGCCTGCATATGGGCCAGCGCGTGGGCATACCGTGGCTGGGCCATACCTGCGGCTGCTGCCATTACTGCGAAACCGACCATGAAAACCTGTGTGACCACCCGCTGTTCACCGGCTACACGCGCGATGGCGGCTATGCCACCATGGCGGTGGCTGATGCGCATTTCACCTTCCCTCTGCCCGATGGGGATGACGACGTGGCGACGGCCCCGTTGCTATGCGCGGGGCTGATCGGCTGGCGGTCGCTGGTCATGGCGGGGAAGGATGCGCGCAGCATCGGGCTTTACGGTTTCGGGGCAGCAGCCCACATCATAGCCCAGGTGGCGGTATGGCAGGGACGCTCGGTCTACGCCTTCACCCGGCCGGGTGACACGAAAACGCAGGAATTCGCCCGCTCGCTGGGTTGTGTCTGGGCTGGCGGATCGGATGAGCAGCCGCCCGAACAACTGGACGCCACCATCATATTCGCCCCCGTGGGCGCGCTGGTGCCCGCCGCACTCAAGGCCGTGCACAAGGCCGGGCGCGTGGTCTGCGCGGGCATCCACATGAGTGAGATCCCCGCCTTTTCCTATGACCTGCTGTGGGAGGAACGCCAGATCGTCTCGGTCGCGAATCTCACAAGACAGGATGGCATCGATTTCCTTGAACTGGTGCCGCGCGTGGGCATACGCACCACGACCACCCCGTACCCGCTGAAAGAGGCGAACAGGGCACTGGATGACCTGCGCCATGGCCGCTTTGAAGGGGCCGCGGTCCTGGTGCCCTGACCATGCGTGGCCAAAGGCGGGGATGACGGCCACAGGGTGCGTATGTTACTGGTGCCATGATCGCCCGCCTGTTTTGACGCGCCCTACGGCAACCGGCCGAAAGGCACAATGCCCATGCAGGTGGAAAATACCCCCCGATCCCCGCCGGAAGGGTATTCACGACCGCTGCAAAAATGCCCCCGCCATTATTATTTCTGGCTTTTGGGGCAATCATTCTTTATGCACCGGCCTTCTCCCTGACGCATGAACACGGGCCGGCGGCCAGTTTCCTTCCTGCGTCGCCCGTGTTCTTCATGTTTTTGTCCGGATTGCCCGATACATGCCGTTTCCCGAAACCCACCCCGCCCTGCAACGCGCGCTGGACGAGCGTGGGTACGATAACCCTACCCCCGTCCAGACAGCCGTGCTGGATGTCGCCGCCGAAGGGCGCGACCTGCTTGTTTCCGCCCAGACCGGGTCGGGCAAGACCGTCGCCTTCGGGCTGGCCATGGCCGATACCCTGCTGGGTGGGGCCGAACATTTTGGCCCGGCGGGTCCGCCGCTGGCCGTCATCATCGCGCCGACACGCGAACTGGCCATGCAGGTCACGCGTGAACTGACGTGGCTGTACGCACCAGCGGGTGGCCGTATCGTATCGTGCATCGGCGGAATGGACGCGCGGCGTGAAGCCCGTGCGCTGCAGATGGGTGCCCATATCGTGGTCGGCACGCCGGGCCGGCTGTGCGACCATCAGTCGCGTGGCCGTCTGGACATGTCCCAGTTGCGCGTGGTCGTGCTGGATGAAGCAGACGAGATGCTCGACCTCGGCTTCCGTGATGAGCTTGAGCAGTTGCTTGACGCCATGCCCAAGACGCGTCGCACGCTGCTGTTCTCGGCCACCATCGCCAAGGAAATCGCGTCGCTGGCGCGCCGTTACCAGAACGACGCCGTGCGCATCGACACCCTGTCGGGCGCCAAGCAGCACGCCGATATCGAATACCGCGCCATCGTCGCCGATGCGCGCGAACTGATCCCCGCCGTGGTCAACGTGCTGCGCTATACCGACAGCCAGACCACCATGGTGTTCTGCGCAACACGTGAAATGGTGCGCCACATGCAGACGGCACTGGTGGAGCGCGGCTTCTCCTCCGTCGCCCTGTCGGGTGAACTGGGGCAGAACGAACGGACGCGTGCCATCGACAGCCTGCGCAAGGGTCAGGCCAATGTGTGTGTCGCAACCGATGTGGCTGCCCGTGGCATCGACATTCCCGCGCTTGCGCTGGTGATCCACGCGACCCTGCCGACCGACCCCGCCACCCTGCTGCACCGTTCGGGCCGCACGGGCCGCGCGGGACGCAAGGGCGTGTGCGTGCTGATGGTGCCCATGTCGCAGCGCCGCCGCGCCGAACGCCTGATGCAGGGTGCCAAGATCACGGCCACATGGTCCGGTGTGCCGACGGCCGCTGACATCCGCGCCAATGACGCCAGGCGCCTGCTGGCCGATCCCGTCCTGAACGAGGACGTGGCTGAGGCGGACAAGGAACTGGTTGGCCAGCTGGTTGAAGGCCGCAGCAGCGAACAGCTTGCCGCCGCCCTGCTGCAGATGTACCGCGCCCGTCTGCCCACACCGGAAAACGTGCGCCACATCACGCCTGACGCCCCGCGCCCCGTACGTGAGCGCAGTGAGCGCGACGGTCCCCGCCCCACACGCGACAGCTACGCCAGCGCCGAACCTGGCGCATGGTTCGCCATGAATGTGGGCCGGCAGGAAAAGGCCGACCCCAAGTGGCTGATCCCGCTGATCTGCCGCCTTGGCGGCGTGCGCAAGGCGGATATCGGTGCGATCCGCATCAACGATACCCAGACCCTGTTCGAGATCACTCCGGATTCGACCGAGAAATTCCGTTCGTGCATTGCCGCGATCGAGAATGACGAAGTGCAGATCACACCCGCCAGCGCACCGGCTGGGGGTGCTCCGCGCCGTGGTGGTCCGCCGCCACGTGGCGGGCGTCCGTTCGGGCGCAAGCCCGGTGGTGGTCGTCCCGGTGGCGGGTTTGGCGGGCCGCCGCGCGGTGCGGCGTCCTCCCGCAAGCGTCCGCGTTCATAAACGCGGCACGCAACCCGATAAAAGACGCTGTGTTTCTTTCATGCCCGGTTTCAGCCGGGCATGTCTGTTTTCATGACCCTATGTCAGGACGGGACTGCCGTGTTGAAACTTCGTCATTCCATCTTCTGCCTGTTTAGCCTTCTGGCGCTGCTGACCGCAGCCCCTGCCCATGCTGATCCCGATACCGCGCTGGGCCGCGAACTGGCGTCGGCCATCGGACATTACGCGCCTGATACCGACCTGTTCGGGAAAGGGCCGCTGGCCACCGTCGTAAAACAGGCACTGGGGGCACAGTACGACAGCTTCATCCGGAACATGGAAGTAGCAGGCCCGCTGGAGGCTGCGGGCGACGTCCTGTTCATTACCGGCAACCGACGGCATGAAGGTGGCAGCCGCACTGCATGGCTGCTGATTGACCGGGGGGGACGTAACATGACGGTTGGCCTGCTCAACCCCGGCATGCTCTCACTTTACACAATCGGCCCGGTCCCGCTGACCAAACCTGCCGATGTGCGGACCCTGATTGAAAACCTTGATGCCGACCCACCGTTCTGTAACCAGCCACAGGACCTGCCACCGGGCGGACGGCTGAACTGGCAGGGCATGCTGGAAGCGGGTGGCACATGCGTATATCGCATCGGCCTGCATCAGGGTGAGCAGGTGACAGCGCGGCTGGATGCCCCCGCTAACGGGCTGGAACTGCGTGTTATTGACCCCCATATGAACCATGCCGGCGTCACGTGGTCATGGACCGTGCCGCGCGATGACCTCTACCTTGTCGAGGTTGCTCCACGCCCCGATGCCACGGTGCAGAAGGGACGCGCCTTCCGTCTGGGCATCAGCACGCACCCCTGATAAAAAAGGTCCGTTCCCTTGCGGAAACGGACCCTGAAAAAGGTGGGCGACCGACATGGCCGCATTCCGATGGCATGAACCTGTTCAATATTTTACTGGCTGTTGCCACCGCCCAGGAAATTATTGAGACTGGAGCCGGTCTGGCTTTTCAGATCATCCCAGCGCTGGCGTTCGGCACTGCCTGCGTTGCGCAGGTTGTCCAGACGGTTTTTCGGGGCATTGCGAATCGCATCCAGACGGTCGCGACCATTCTGGATTTTATCGTCAACACGGCTGCGTGCGCTCTCCAGCTTCTGCTTTTCCGCATCACGGGCGTTATCCCAACGGCCAACCGTGTTGTCATGCAGGCTGTTCACCCTGTCATCGTAATCCTGCTTGAGGTTCTGCTGACGGTCCCGCAGGCGGCTATCCGCGCAATTGCCCGCCTGTGCCGCACGGCCCAGCAGATCCCAGCCAGGAGTGTTCTGGCCATTGTCGCAATCAGCCGCCATGGCCCCTACGGTTCCCCCCACGGTTGCACCGGCAAGGGACAGGGCAAGAAGATATTTATGGAATTTCATCAACAGGACCTTGAAGCAATTGTTTTCTACATGAATTTTACGAAAATCATAGACCATATTCCGGTCGGGAATATGACAACGCACCCACTTCATGCCTGAATATAGTAATCAATTCGCCAATGCATAGCGCATGTAACACATGCCACCCTTCTTACTGGCGCAGGCAAACACGCCACGCATGGTGGACATGCCGTAATAATGCCACTATGTGACACGGACAAGCACACACGCCCATACCTGAACCCCGGTCACGATCCATCGTGAAAAGACGGCGGTGCGCATACCTTGTTCCTTGGCGGTCCCTGTCCCATGTGGAATGAACCTTATCTTGAAACATGCTGCCGTTCGGCCCTGCACCGCCTGAAACTGAGCGGTCATGACGGCCGCCCGGCCCACGTGCCCGATGCGCCCTGCCTGAACCGGCTCAGCCACATGGGACTGGCGCGCAGCGAAGAAAACGACCGCTTCATCCTGACCGGAGCGGGCGATGCCCGCCACCGGACCGAAATACTGAAATTACCCGCATGATCAGCCATGACGACATCTGGCGCGCCATCGACCGGCTGGCCGCAGAACGGGGGCTGACACCTTCCGGCCTTGCACGGGCGGCGGGACTGGACAGCACGACCTTCAATCCGTCCAAACGGATCACGTCATCGGGCCGTCCCCGCTGGCCCGGAACGGAAAGCCTTGCACGCACACTGTCGGCCACGGGCATTTCGTTTGAAGGGTTCAGTCGCCTGCTGTCTGGCCACCACGATCCCGAGGTATCGAGCAAGGCCCATCATTCCCATCTCAGGATCGCTCCCTTCTCGCAGCTTGCCCACCCCGAGCTGTTTGACGAAACCGGGCTGCCAGATGGCGAACGGTGGGAAAAGTGGGAATTCCACGGCATGGCCGACCACCATTCCTATGCCGTGCATGTGGATTGCGACACCATGGAACCGATCTTCCGCAAGGGCGGCACGCTGGTCATTTCCCCTACCGCCGCCATCCGTGTGAATGACCGTGTCCTGCTTCATACACCGCAGGGCACATCATGCTGCGGGCTGGTGGCCGAACGCTGGCACGATGCGCCGGTAACCGCCCCCCTGCATGAACTGGTGCGCATAAAGGGACTGGCCGCGATCGAGGGGGAGGAAATCATCGTTGACGGCGCGACCCGTATCCACCGCATTACGATGGCCTGCATGTAACATTGCGTGCAGGCGGCGATATTTTCCGTATTATCGTGACAGGTAGCGGCTGACTTTCTCCCCGATTTACACTATGTCTCGCCCATGACCGACACGCCCCTCTCCCTGATCCGCAATTTCTCGATCATCGCGCATATCGACCATGGGAAATCCACCCTGGCCGACCGCCTGATCCAGGCATGCGGCGCGCTGACACAGCGGGAAATGACCAACCAGGTTCTGGACAACATGGATCTGGAACGTGAACGAGGCATCACCATCAAGGCGCAGACCGTGCGCCTGTCCTACCCTGCCGAAGATGGCAAGACGTATGTCCTGAATCTCATGGACACGCCGGGCCATGTGGATTTCGCGTATGAGGTCAGCCGATCGCTTGCCGCGTGCGAGGGGTCGCTGCTGGTGGTCGATGCGTCACAGGGGGTGGAAGCACAGACACTGGCCAACGTGTACCAGGCCATCGACGCCAACCATGAAATCGTGCCGGTCCTCAACAAGGTAGACCTGCCCGCCGCCGACTGCGCGCGCGTGAAGGAGCAGATTGAGGAAGTCGTCGGCATCCCCGCCGATGACGCGGTTGAGGTTTCGGCCAAGACCGGCCTGAACATCGAGGCCGTTCTGGAAGCGCTGGTCAAGCGCCTGCCGCCCCCCACCGGCGATGCGGAGGCTCCGCTCAAGGCGCTGCTGGTTGATAGCTGGTACGACCCCTATCTGGGTGTCATCACGCTGGTACGCGTGAAGGAAGGTCGCCTGAAACGCGGCATGCGCATCCGCATGATGTCCACCGGCGTGGTCCACCAGGTGGATCAGGTGGGCGTGTTCGCCCCGCGCATGACCAACGTGGACGAACTCGGCCCGGGTGAAATCGGTTACATCAACGCCGCCATCAAGACCGTGGCCGACACCAACGTGGGCGACACCATTACCGATGACCGCCGTCCGGCCAGCGACCCCCTGGCGGGCTTCAAGCCCTCCATTCCTGTGGTGTGGTGCGGCCTTTATCCGGTCGTGGCCGATGATTTTGAGAAACTGCGCGACAGCCTCTCCAAGCTGCGGCTGAATGATGCCTCCTTCCATTACGAAGCCGAGACTTCCGCGGCACTCGGTTTTGGCTTCCGCTGCGGATTTCTGGGGCTGCTGCATCTTGAAATCATCCAGGAACGCCTGAGCCGCGAGTTCAATCTCGACCTGATCGCGACCGCCCCTTCGGTTGTCTACAAGATGCAGCTGACCAATGGGGAAACGGCGGAACTGCACAACCCCGCCGACATGCCCGACCTGTCGCTGATCGAGAAGATCGAGGAGCCATGGATCAAGGCAACGATCATGGTGCCTGACGAATACCTTGGCGCGGTGCTGACCCTGTGCAGTGAACGGCGCGGCGCGCAGGAAGACCTGACCTATGTCGGCAACCGCGCCATGGCGGTCTATCGCCTGCCGCTGAACGAGGTCGTATTCGACTTCTACGACCGCCTGAAATCGGTCACGCGCGGTTACGCCAGCTTCGATTACCAGATGGACGGGTATGAGGAGAGCGACCTCGTGCGCATTTCCATCCTTGTCAATCAGGAGCCGGTGGATGCCCTGTCATTCATCGCCCACCGCTCGGCAGCCGAAACGCGCGGGCGCTCCATCTGCGCCAAGCTGAAGGAACTGATCCCCCGCCAGCTGTTCAAGATTGCGGTGCAGGCCGCGATCGGCAGCCGGATCATTGCGCGTGAGACCATTGGCGCCATGTCCAAGGATGTGACGGCAAAATGTTATGGCGGCGATATTTCGCGCAAGCGCAAGCTGCTGGAAAAGCAGAAGGAAGGCAAAAAGCGCATGCGTCAGTTCGGCAAGGTCGAAATTCCGCAGAGCGCCTTCCTCGCCGCACTGAAGATGGACCAGTAACCCCTGTCCCGACCTGTCACACCATAATTGTGACAGGTCGGACGGACATGGCGTTTTCCACTTGCGCCAATAAAAATTGGTGATATGTTCCGCACGCATCGGACCCTGCCATCCCGACAGGATGGCATATAGTCTGGTACCGGCTGGAGAGATGGCCGAGCGGCTTAAGGCGCACGCTTGGAAAGCGTGTGTACGTTAATAGCGTACCGTGGGTTCGAATCCCACTCTCTCCGCCATATTCTATATTCCCCCCATAAAATTGACCATTTAGCTGCGCACGGCATTACAGTTTTGTATGATGTAGTGACATATCGCAGGGTATGCGTGACGTGCATGGTATTATCTGCCGTCCGTGCATAATACCTAGCAAGCTCTACAGCGATACAATATCTGCGTCGGACAGGTGCCCGCATTGGCCGCTTACGCACCCCTCCAATCTTCTCCTTAATGGTATCTCGTACGCATTCTGTGACCTCTGTCAGCATCAAGGGCATCGCAATGAATATGAAGTCCCGATACCGCCGCCAATCATCCATTTACGCAAACAGGGCTGATCTCCTTCAGGCAACTATCGACCAACCGAATAACTGACATCTGCACTGGCTAGAAAAAGAAAGCAGAAATGCCGGTTCCAGAAATCATAAAAAATATAGCTGGTTGAATTCCCCCCCCCAGACTACCGATCAATGCCACAATGGCAATTTATCCTGCTGGTAACATGACTTCAGCAGGTGAACATGGTCCTTCACAGCGATTGGCGAGTTGCGGACACTCCAGGCAAGAATAGAGCATTGCCCGGTCCATCAGGGTGGCCTGGATCCGCCCATGGCCAGATGCCAATCCCACTGTATCCAGTGGTTACGCTGGGCAACGGCCGCCTGCGCCTGACGGACAGTGTTAAGAGCGGCTGGCATGGCATAGCCTCTACCGTCATTCTGAAAATCTTTTTGCAACCGGGTGCCCATCTGGTCGCTGAACGCATCGTTAGCCGTATGGCTGTCGCCAACCTTACGAAGCAGGGGCGATATGGGAACCTCTGATTGCGATGATACGTTTTTGTGGCAGGACACCGCCACAGGATCTGCGGCATAGAATACCGGTTGTTTTTTCCGGCGTTATGGAATGGCGAACCGGAGTCTGGTGCAGACGCACGAACCACTGAGGGCTTTCATCATACGCAACACCTTTCCCGGCGTTCCCCACCGGGCGGTAGCTATAGGGAAAAATCTTGCATGCGCTTCATGAGCATATCACGAACATGGAGACGCATCCCACCATTCCGGCAAAACGGCGAAAGACACCAGCAACCCGCCCGGGATCGGCCTGCCGCCGCGGACATCTGGTCGCAACGCAGGGCGAGAACGACGGGCTGTTACAGACTGCAATCAGGCCCCGGCAGAGGCCAGACCGGCAGAGTGAAATTCTGGTGTTTATTCATTTTAAAATATCTGTTATTGCCAAAAATTATGCGGTATATTTTGCAACATTTAAAAAACAGGTTGGTAACTCTATCCGCTATTGCTTTTATTTCTATTTTTTCTTTAGAAACGGTATCTTGCCAGGCGTCTGATATTTCAGATCATTCATCGCTGGTGGATGAAGTTGCCGTAGCCGTCCCCACAAAACAAGGACAGACTGCCCTCTTCCATCCGCTTTCCCCAAGTGACGCCTCCCGTATCCGCACAGCTTTTGCAGATCAGTCCGCCGGCAATTTTAGACAGGCAGATGTCCTGCTGAAACAACTGAAGGATAACAGCCTGACCGGCACTGTGCTGGCAGAACGGTGCATTCATACATCATATGCCTGTGCGACACCCATGCTGGAAGACTGGCTGGTGCATTATCAGGACCTTCCCTCAGCCCCCATGATGCGGGCATTGCTGGAATCCCGCACCGATCTGCCGGCGAATACATCAACGCGATCCCCGGCAACAGCACCTGTCAGTGGAAATGGTGCATCCGGGGACACCATCAACGCAGCGGATGCACAAAATCTTTATGTACAGGGACACGATCAGGTCGTTCTCAGCAAGGCCATGCCCACATCCGTCCTTAGGGACGTGAGCGGCAAGGTGGCATTTTATGCAGGCCTGTCTGCCTGGCGGCTGGGGAAGATGCAGCAGGCACAGCTCCTGTTCGCATTGGCTGCCAATGCTGATAACGGTTCCAGAGATTTACGTAGCGCTGCTTCCTGGTGGGCAGGTCGTGTAAGCGGGCATACTGGCAATACGAAAGATGCCTTGCGCTGGCTGGTACAAAGCACCCGTTGCAAAGACTGCTTTTATGGGGTGCTTGCACGCCATGCCCTCAATAAAAACGGCGCACAGATGTATGATGCGGGCGTGCCCACGGTTGTTGATGTCAGTGCGGTTTCCGCGCGGCCCGCAGGCCACCGTGCCCTGGCGCTTCTTCAGGTTGGCCGCGTGGATTTAGCCGAGGCCGAACTGCGCACTGACTGGGTGAGTGCAGAAAATACCAATGCGCGCCAATCCATAGGGCTGATTGCACACGCAGTCGGGGACGCGGCCGAAACATCCGATGCAGCAGCCAGCCGCGCGGGTACCAGCAAACTTGTTCCTGGTCACACTATTGACCTACCGCAGCATTTTACTCCACGCGGCGGGTTTGTGGTGGATCCGGCGCTTATTTATGGGATTGTTTCCATTGAGTCGCGCTTTCAGCCCACGGTCGTCTCCAGAAGTGGTGCAAGGGGGCTTATGCAGCTCATGCCGCGTACAGCCGCGAATTTCGTCGGCGGCCAAAAGGAGGATTTAAGTAATCCTTCCATCAATCTGCAGGTCGGGCAGCGTTACCTGATGGCACTTGCCCGGGACGGGCAGATCAACAATCATCTTATCCGCCTGCTGGCCAGTTATGCAGTCGGCCATACTGCAGTGGCCCACTGGAATGCCTCCGAACACGGCAACAATGAGTCTCTGGCCTTTCTGGAGGCCATTCCCAACCCCAGGACCCGGAACTGGATCGAGACAGTACTTCTCCATAGCTGGATGTATTCAGAAAAGCTCAATCGCCGTCCCATAAGCCTTGACCTGCTGGCTGAAGGCAAGAAAGCCAATCTGCCGCTGGAAGCGGAAACATCCCTACAGTAAAGGCTGATTTTTCCTAATAATATTTTGTTTCCATGGAATCAGCAGTATGCGCACACGCAGAATTCCGACAAAAATGTGCGTACTGTTCTTTCCGGATACCGATGATCTGTTCTTCCATACACTGGCAGTATTTCGACATCCGTATCCCTCTTATCCGACCTCCACTTCAAAATGGTCATGGTTCCGGGTAATGCATCACGAATTTTTTCGAGACAGATTGACGAATCTACAGGATCATCTTCATGGGAAGACCTGAATTCATATAGATATACAATTGACATTACATTTATAAACCTTGGTAAAATGTAAATACGATTGTAAATTATGGTATAAAATTCCGTTTTCTGGTCCGTTATCTCAGGATAATTCCTTATTCACGGAGACGGGCCTCCTGCTTCCGACGCGCCAACCGCGTCTGGCACTGTTCGTATCGGGCATAACAATAATACAGTATAATACCATCAGGCCCTGCCAGCATATGCCGGTATATTGATGCAGAGGAGTGAAGGGTTATCGACGTATCATTTTATTACAGATATCATGAACAAGGTCAGACAAGGGGCAGGCATTCCCTTGCACCGCAGGGAAAAGCCCTTGCAGAATGTCGGGTCTGGCGCGTATCAGGCGCTACGACAGGATATTGCGGTCAGGGAAGTATGTAGTTCATTGGAAAAGAGTTATTTAAACGACAGAACCTGCAAGCCAGCGACAGACAGGGTCGCCGTCGTGACAGGGGCAACCGGTGGCATTGGGCAGGCACTGGTACGTCGCATGATCGGGCGCGGCTATCGAGTAATCATATTATCCCGACAGGCACAGGTGAACATGCCCGGCGTCATGCCGGTTGTATGCGACCTGACCAATATGGACAGCATATGCAACGCTGCCAGAACAATTATCCAGCATGCGCCGCAACTGGACGTTATCGTGCATTGCGCAGGCATCATCACACCCCGACCGGTTGGCCAGATGGGCACGCAGGAAATCGCCGACCAGATCACGGTGGACCTGACCGCCCCCATTGAACTGACCAATGCCCTGCTGCCAGCGATGCGACGCGGTGGACATATCGTATTCGTCAATTCCATGGCGGCGGTTTTTCCGCTGGCGGGCAGCAGTGTCTACACGGCGGCCAAATTCGGCCTGCGCGGTTTTGCCCGTGCGCTGGAACAGGAACTGCGTCCCCGGCGCATACAGGTGTCATCCATATATCCCGCCAGCGTCAATACACCCATGCTGCGCCATGAAATGGATGCAGGCGGGTCAATATACAATTTCATTGACCAGCCACAGGAACCCGATGTCACGGCGCAACGGATCCTGGAATGCTGCGAACGCAACAGCCGGGAAATCTTCAGTTCTGTCTTTGACAAACTGTTCACCCATGCCTGCCTGGCGTCCCAGGGGCTGCTCAACCTAAGCCTGCCGGTCATGAAAATTCTGGGACGGATGGGCTACCGTACCTACAAACGGCGCACCTCACGCATGTAACGGATCAGGAATTGCCTCAAGCAGTCGGCTCATGAAGCGCCCTGCAGATCAAACAAAGTTTTTGGTGAAGTTTTTCCAAAAGTTTCGAAGAATGCCGCCTTTTAAAAAAAGGCGGCACCCAAAAACTTTTATTTTTTATCAACCATTTATCAGGCATTTTCTAACAGGTTACGGGCCAGCGCATTATGCTGCCGGGCCAATGCGGCCGGGTCATGCGCCGTAAACTGTCCGTCCCGGATCAGCACCCGTCCATTGACGATGCTACAGGCCACCCGCCCCGGCGTGCAGAACACCAGGGCCGCCACCGGATCGGACTGCGCGCCCGCATGGTCAATCCCGCGCATGTCGAACGCCACGATATCCGCTGCCATGCCGGGGGCAAGATAGCCGACATCATCGCGTCCCAGA
Source organism: Komagataeibacter diospyri (assembly GCF_043995075.1). Classification (NCBI taxonomy): domain Bacteria; kingdom Pseudomonadati; phylum Pseudomonadota; class Alphaproteobacteria; order Acetobacterales; family Acetobacteraceae; genus Komagataeibacter; species Komagataeibacter diospyri. Next base: position 2,814,760 of record NZ_CP171836.1, on the reverse strand, counting down.
ACCGCAGCGCCACCGCGTGTTGCCAGTTCCAGCACCTCACGCGCCTGCATCATGGGCTGGTTATCACCTGTGGGCAGCAGACGCCCCAGCAACATGGCCTGACGGGCTTCCCCCAGCATATGGCTGCCATCGTTCGAGGCCGAGCCATCCACCCCCAGCCCGACCCGCATGCCCGCCGCCGCCATCCGGCGTACCGGGGCAATACCCGATCCCAGCCGCATGTTGGAACACGGGCAATGCGCCATACCGGTACGGGTCGCGCCAAAACGGTGAATACCCGCGTCATCCAGTTGCACACAATGGGCATGCCAGACGTCCCTGCCAACCCAGCCGGTGTCCTCGGCGTATTCGGCGGGGGTCATGTTGAACTTCTCGCGGCTATAGGCAATGTCGCTGGCATTTTCAGCCAGATGGGTATGCAGCATCGTCCCCGTCGCGCGGGCAAGGGCAGCGGCATTGCGCATAAGGTCGCGGCTGACGGAAAAAGGCGAACACGGGGCCACTGCAACCCGTAACATCGCCAGTGGCGCGGGATCGTGGTAGGTTTCGATCACGCGCTGCGTATCCGACAGGATGGCGTCCTCATCCTCCACCACGCGGTCCGGCGGCAGGCCCCCCTTGCTTTCACCAACGCTCATCGCGCCACGGGCGGCATGGAAACGTATGCCCATCTGCCCTGCCGCCTCAATTTCATCATCCAGCCGCGCACCATTGGGAAACAGGTACAGGTGGTCGCTGGTGGTGGTGCAACCCGACCACAGCAGTTCCGTCATGGCCGTGCAGGCGGAAACGCGGATCATGTCCGGCGTCAGCCCCGCCCATATGGGATAGAGCGCCTGCAGCCACCCGAACAGGGATGCATCCTGTGCCGCGGGAATGACACGCGTCAGGGTCTGGTACATATGGTGGTGGGTATTGACCATGCCAGGCATCACCACGTGTCCCGTCATGTCGATAACATCATCCGCAGCGGGCAACGGGTCCGCAGGCGTTCCGATGGCCGCGACCTGCCGGTCATGCACCAGTACCCATCCCCCTTCGATTTCGCGCCTGTTCCCATCCATCGTTACCAGACGCAGCGCATTTTTGAGCAAAAGGGAACGGACCATGCATTACCACCTTGGAAATTAGTTCAGGACAACCAGTCGATAGAAATAACAGGAGCTTTTGGACACTGCCTTTTTTCAAAAAGGCGGCATTCCCTGAACCTTTTTGAAAAAAGCTTCACCAAAAACTTTTTCATGTCTGGCAGGATATCGCATCGACAGATTTCTGGAACCGTTCATGGAGAAAGGGAAACGTTGCGTTTATGCAGGTTTTCCAGCGGAGTGCCTATATGAAAGACCACTGCCCGCACGACCGGCACGCTGCGGTCCATTAGGCATATGCCCTGTCCGTAGAGTAAAAAAGACATTGGATGAACCGGCAGGCTTCACCCATGTTCCATGGCAGGAAACTGTCCACTCACCACGCCAGCATGAAGGAACCCAGGCAATGCCAGCAACCCCGTCCCCCCTGCATGTCGATCCGCTTGTATGGGGCCATGGCCCGCGTGTTTTTGAAGCTTTCCTTGAACCAACCTGCCCGTTTTCGGTTCGTGCGTTCAACAAGCTGCCCGACCTGCTGGCCAGGGCGGGGGAAGACCGGATCACCATCAGGCTCCGCCTGCAGTCCCAGCCATGGCACATGTTTTCCGGTGTCATCATACGGTGCATCCTTGCGGCCTCCACACTGGAAGGGGGCAGGGATACAGCCCGCGCCGTCATGGCGGCCGTAGCTGCGCATCGTGAGGAATTCGAATTTACCGATCACTGCGCCGGTCCCAATATGAATGCAACGCCAAACGACATCATCAAACGGATCGAACACTATAGCGGCGTGAAGCTGGCTGCGGCCTTTGCCGTGCCTGAACTGCAGAAAGCCATCAAGTGGCAATGCAAATATAGCCGCCAGAACGGTATCCACGTTTCCCCCACCTTCATGGTAGACGGCCTGATCGACCCCGCCATCAGCAGTGGCGATACGGTCGAGGCATGGATGGAACGTATTTTCGCCTGAAGGACGTTTTGGTGAAGCTTTTTTCAAAAAGCTTCGAAAGAACGCCGCCTTTTTGGAAAAAGGCGGCACCCAGAAACTTTTGCCATTCTTTACCAGCCGGAATCCCACGCGCCACAGGCGCATTGCATGGATTACCGTATTTTGGGGAAAAAATGGTGCCGGGTGAGGGATTTGAACCCCCGGCCTTCGGTTTACAAAACCGCTGCACTACCACTGTGCTAACCCGGCATGACAATGAACAACGTCCGGCAATATGGACGATTCACCGCACCTGTCCCCCTTTTTGCCGAAATGCCCCGCATGGTCAAGCAGGGATTCCACCCTTTAATGCGCGGCCATCCGGCGTGCCCATACGGCACGGATACGGTCACGTTCAGCACGGCTCAGGTTACCGGAAACCGTGCCGGTTGCCTGCTGTGCCGCAGGAACCTTGCGCGCCCGCGCGGCACGGCGCGCAGGACGCGAGGCATGGGGCGCGATGCCGGCGGCCGGGTTTTCATTCACCTCCCTGATCGCCTCGGCGCATGACGACTGTTTGCCCACACCTGCCTCGATTGTGGGCAGCAGCCCCACGGGAGAGAAAACAAAGCCCGTCAGCACCGACGCCACAGCCCGGCCGATTACTTCCGCCCCGGGCATGATGCTGGGATGCTTGAGCGGCCCGGTAATGTGCAGCGGACCGGGAAAGGACGCGATCGCGAAATGCCGCGAGCGTGTCAGCAGGGCGTATTTGATGGTGTTGTCACTGAAGTTGATATCCCCCTTGCCCACCGTGGAGGTATCGCCCGTTTCCATCAGCATGGTTCTGGTATGGAACACGCCATCACGCAGCGGCATGTCCGCGATCAGGCATTTCAGGTCTGTCCTGGCAGGCAGGCCAAGGGCGGACAGCAGCGCCTTGCCCAGTTCCAGCCCCAGCAGGTCGGGCAGAATGGCGGAAATATCCCCGCCTTCATCCAACGCCATGGTCACACCGCCATTGCCATCACCCACGATCTGCGCCAGCGACTGCCCATGGCCATGCACCATGATATGGCCACCAATCGTTCCCTGCCCCTGATAATTACCCAGTGCCTGCATGAGGCGGGACAGATCGATCTGTTCCATATCAACCCGGATGCGCGCATCGACACCGTTGCCCTGCGGCACGAAGGTACCGCTGCCGGCAAGTTTCCCCTTGCCCACGCCAAAGCTCAGGTGATGGACATCAATCGTCCCGTCCCGGATATCCACCAGCGCATCGATGTTATCCAGCGGCACATGCCGGTTTTCGATATGGTCCCCATGATAGGCCAGATGGACATTGGTGGCCTTCAGCCTGGGCAGGTTGATGGGCGTGGTAGGCAGTACGGCGCCACTGGCCTCATGCGCCTTCTGTTCCGCCGCCTGCTGCGCGGTGGAGGGATGATCCCCCGGTGTCGCCCCGAAGAAGCCGCCAAGGTCGGCAAGGTCCACATGGCGTGAATGCAGTTCGGCATCCACGAACGTCACCACCTGGTGTGGATCGACACTCAGCGTGCCGCCAAGGTCGCTGGACCCGACCGTACCCTCGAAATCATGGAAGCGCACGCGCTGGTCCTGGTAATCAAGACTGCCCGCCACATGGTAGGTGGGTGTCTGCGGGATCACCACCCCCGTCAGCGGATACAGCAGCGACATGTCCGGCCCCGCCAGCGTCAGCTTCAGACGCGCACCCCGGAACGATAGCGGGTCATCCACCGACCCCACCAGCGTCAGGCGCGTGGGACCATGATGCACCTCGACATCCACGGGATAGGGCTTCGTCCTGTCCGCCAGTGAAACCAGCGCCCCGCCTGAAAAATGCCCCGTGATGGCCTGCCCGGTATAGGTACCGCGTACCTCCGCCACGATACGGGCTTCCGCATCCCCTTTCGCTGGCGTGGTATGCACCTGCGCGCGCATATCGCTGCGCAGGCCCGCATGCACGAAATGCAGCTGCCCGTCGGCAATGTTCAGTTCACCGATGCGTGGCATGGCCGTGGACCCGCCATCACTGCCGCCGGGGAAATGATAATTGGCGGTCCCGTCACGTTTTTCATCCAGTTCCACGACCGGCCTGTCCAGCGCGATCACCGGCAGGTCAACCGTCCCCCCCAGCAGGTGCCACAGGTTGACCCCCACCATCAGATGATCCGCCGTGGCGAATGGCGGCAGGGTGGCAAATCCGTCAGGTTCATCAATATGTACGTCGTCGGCGGTGATGCGGATCACGCGGCCTACATGCACATGCAGGTGCGCGATCGTGACCCTGCGCCCCAGCGCAGCACCTGCCCGGCGTTCCACCAGCGGGATGAACCAGTCCCATGACCAGAAGATGACCAGCGCCAGGATCGCAACCGCCAGAGCTCCCAGCACCGGAAAACGTATCCGCGCAAACACGCCACGCCGTTGTGCCGGGGGTGATCCATCCTGACGGTCCGGTTCTGGCATGCCGCGTGCGCTCCTTGTGCAATGGCGGGTAAGGTATCAGATGAACGAATGGCCGCAGGTGGAGTTGCGCGCCCTGCCCGTCCCCATCCCTACCCGCCCACGGTTAACGGCAGGTTTGGACTGGCGCGCAGGCCGCGTGTCCTGTATGCGGTCAGGCGATATTGTTCCCCCTATGCTAACCCCTTTGTCGCGAGAGGTCACCGTCATGCCCGCCTATCGTTCCCGCACTACGACCCATGGCCGCAACATGGCCGGTGCGCGCAGCCTGTGGCGTGCAACCGGCATGAAGGACGGTGACTTCGGCAAGCCGATCATCGCCATCGCCAACTCGTTCACGCAGTTCGTGCCCGGCCATGTCCATCTCAAGGACCTGGGCCAGCTTGTGGCCGGCGCGGTGGCCGAAGCCGGTGGCGTCGGGCGTGAGTTCAATACCATCGCCGTGGATGACGGCATCGCCATGGGCCATGGCGGGATGCTGTACAGCCTGCCGTCACGCGAACTGATCGCGGATGCGGTGGAATACATGGTCAACGCCCACTGCGCCGACGCGCTGGTGTGCATAAGCAACTGCGACAAGATCACGCCGGGCATGCTGATGGCGGCGATGCGGCTGAACATCCCGACCATCTTCGTCTCCGGCGGGCCAATGGAAGCGGGCAAGATCATCAATAACGGCGCCGAGCAGCAGGTTGACCTCATCACATCGATGGTGGCGGCGGCCAATTCCGATGTGACAGATGAACAGTCGGCCACGATCGAACGCTCCGCCTGTCCCACCTGCGGGTCATGTTCGGGCATGTTCACCGCCAATTCCATGAACTGCCTGACCGAGGCGCTGGGCCTTGCCCTGCCGGGCAATGGCAGCCTGGTCGCAACCCACGCCGACCGTCGCAACCTGTTCGAGCGCGCAGGGCACGAGATCGTCGCCCTCGCCCGCCGCTGGTATGAAAACGACGATGCCACTGTCCTGCCGCGCGGCATCGCCACCAAATCCGCGTTTGAAAATGCCATGTCGGTCGATATCGCCATGGGCGGGTCAACCAACACCGTGCTGCACCTGCTGGCGGCGGCGCATGAGGGCAAGGTACATTTCACCATGTCCGATATCGACCGCCTGTCCCACAAGGTGCCCAACCTGTGCAAGGTTTCGCCGTCGCGCATGGATATCCACATGGAGGACGTGCACCGCGCCGGTGGCATTCCCGCCATCATGGGCGAACTGGCCCGCATGGGCCTGCTGCACATGAACGCCCCCAGCGTGCATGCCCCCAGCGTGGCGGCAGCCCTGGCAAAGTGGGATATCAGCACCGATACAGTGGATGAGGACGCACGCACCTTTTTCCGCGCGGCCCCCGGTGGCGTGCGCACCACGGAAGCATTTTCGCAGGCCAGCCGTTACAAGGCGCTGGATACCGACCGTGCCAATGGCGCGATCCGTAATGCGGAACATGCCTACAGCCAGGACGGTGGCCTTGCGGTGCTGTTCGGCAACCTTGCGGAAGACGGTGCCATCGTCAAAACCGCGGGCGTTGCCGATAACCTGCTGACGTTTACGGGGCCGGCCCGCATCTTTGAAAGCCAGGACGCAGCCGTATCCGCCATCCTCGGCAATAAGATCGTGGCGGGTGACGTGGTGGTGATCCGCTACGAAGGACCGAAGGGCGGACCGGGCATGCAGGAAATGCTGTATCCGACCAGCTACCTGAAATCCAAGGGGCTGGCTGAAAAATGCGCCCTGATTACCGATGGCCGCTTCTCTGGCGGCAGTTCAGGACTGTCGATCGGCCACATCTCGCCCGAAGCGGCGGAAGGCGGCATTATCGGGCTGCTGGAGGAAGGCGATACGATCGAGATCGATATCCCAAATCGCATCCTGCGCACCACCGTAAGCGATGCGGACCTTGCCGCCCGCCGCGATGCGATGGAAGAACGGGGCGACCGCGCATGGCAACCGGACCGCACGCGCGAAGTCTCCGTAGCCCTTCAGGCTTACAGCGCCCTGACCACCAGTGCCGCGCGCGGTGCCGTGCGTGATGTCAGCCAGCTTGGCCGCCGCACCAGCCGCTGATACATCTGGCGGCCTGACAGGCTGTTTGAAAACAATGAAGGTTTCTGAATGCCGCATTTTTTCAAAAAAGCGACATTCTTCTGAAGCTTTTTGAAAAAAGCTTCACCAAGAAACTTCCTTATGATTGCAGCCTGTCCAACAGCCTTTTACGATACCGACGCCCCGGCGGGACACAGGTTCCCAACGGGGCGTTACGCGTTTTATGGCTACGCCTCGCGGAAAGTGACGGCCTTATGCCCCATGCGGCGGAAGGTCGCCGTAACCCGCTGCTTCAGCGCCACCAGATCGGGCAGGATGGCATTATGCAGGCAGCGCACGCTGTCATGGGTTGCGTAGAAACGCAGCGAGGAAGCAATGCCCGTAATGATGGCCGCCCCCACGAACACGCCATCCACTTCTATGATCTTTGACTCAAACATGGTTCCCTGACCCACACCACCGGTTACGCCAGCCCGTGCGCACGACTGCCCCATGGGCCAACCGTACCAACATGCTGCCACCGGCAGTATTCTTCTGATTTCCATTACCCGCCGCAAACGCGGCAGGGCACCGGAAGTTTCATCATCACACACCCAAAAATCCTTTGGCCACAAACGGTTGCCAGCCATGGTCTGCAGTATGCGACAGGTTCCCCGCCAGACGATGGCAATGGGACTGTGGAGCACGAAAAAGACGATTATTGTGGCATTTCCATGACTGCAGCAATATGGACATACAGATATTAAAACAATACATGCAGAACATGGCATACCTGGAAATAATTCCATACCAAAATGCAATAAAATGAAAAACCACATGAAAACAAGTCATTGATAAATAAAAGTCTTTTTGTGTCGCCTCTTTTCGGAAAGGCCGCGCTTCCTGAAATTTTTTGAAAAAGTTTCAGGAGAAACTGTCCCGTTAACCTGCACAATGGCTCAAAGGCAGACCCTGACATGCCATACGACAGGTCTTGCCCAATATGGGAAAGACCGCCCATATTGGGCAGGTCTGACATGCCCGTACCCTTCGTGACAGCAGGGGGCAAAAGCTGTTTTCTGCCCCCCCGACCATCATCAAGACCTTACACAGACCGGTGCCAACCCTTGCCTAGCCTGACACGTCCGACCTTTCCCGCACGTCCCATCCCGCCACGGCGGGTCATGCATGCCGCAGCCCTGGCCGTGGGCCTGATCCTTCCGGGTGGCATGGATGCCACTGCGCATGCCGCATCACTCACCTATCCCGCGCCCATCATGGGAACGGAAACCACCGCGCATGCATGGGGTATTGAAACCCGCTTTGCACAGACCACGCCATGTGTGGTCGAAATGACCATAAACCAGACCACTTTCATGGCCCACATGCCCGAAATGATTCAGGCCGGACTGTTCAATACGCAGGTAACACCCACCCTGCAGCGGCAGGCGCCGCATTATCTCATGAACACATTGCAGATGGATGTAACGCCCGGCTTCGTCCATACGCTGTTTACCCAGCGTGGCGCGCCCGCGCGCTGCCATTTCGCATGGTCCTACATTGCCCCGAACGGGACGCCCCATCCCATGGTGAACTTTGACGTCACCCGTCAGACCCATGACCGCATCGACTGGGCGCACCTGCGTTTTGGCGACATGATGACGATGGCGCAGAATCCGGTGGTGGACCGGCAATTCGATGCCCAGGTCAATCAGGAAACGATAGATGTGACCATTGCCCTGTCCAGAAGCGGTATTTCAGCCGACCTGCCGCTTCCCACCACAACGGCAGGAACGCATTCTCCTTAAGAGATATAAAAACTTACCTGATAAATAAAAATAAAAGTTTTTTGGGTACCGCCCTTTTTTCAAAAAGGCGGCATTCTTTTGAAGCTTTTTGGGGCCTGTTGGGAATTATCTTGAATTAATGATTGCGCCAACGAGATAGATCATGGCTTCGAATGATCTGTCTGTTTTTTCGCTGCGCATGGCGATGCGCTTGAACTCCTTGAGCTTGCAGAAGAAGTTCTCAATGAGATGGCGTGCTTTGAACAGGGCCCCATCGAACGGGCGTCTGTCGAGGCGGTTTTTGCGCTGGGGGATGGCCACGCAGGCCCCTTGCGCGCGTATGGCGTCCACGATCCAGTGGACATCGAAAGCCTTGTCAGCAAGAATTCCTTTAAAATCAGCTGGTTCGAGAAGAGGCGCAACGCCGACCGTATCGTAATGCTGGCCGGGGATAAGCGTGAAGCGGACCAGATTACCCAAGGCGTCGGTCATGGCGATGATCTTCGTTGACCACCCCGTTACACTCCGCCCTATCGCCTGGCTTCGGGTCCCCCTTTTGCGCCTTGGCCGTGGCGGTGAACCCGGACCACCGTACCGTCAATCATCGCGTATTCCATATCGGCATCGTCAGAGACAGCGTCAAAAAGCCGTTTGAAAACACCGGCTTTCATCCAGTCACTGTAGCGCGAATAAACCGAGTTCCAATGTCCGAAATACGTCGGCAGGTCCCGCCACGGACTACCGGTCCGGGCGATCCACAGGACCGCCTCGATGAAGAGGCGGTTATCCTTCCCGCTGCGTCCCTGATCCGTCTTCTTGCCAAGGCACAGCGGTTCCATTTTCGCCCATTGGGCATCCGTCAGTATGAAGCGATCCATATGGTCTTTGAAACACATCATGGCCCTTTAGAAAACTCAATTCCCAACAGCCCCTGAAAAAAGCTTCACCAAACACTTCTTTATACTATGCAGGTTTTTCCCCTGCTCCTTAACGGCCATGTCCGGCAAGCTGCACGACAAGGTCGATCAGCGCCGCCGCCAGCAGCATGACCGTCACCACGCGCAGGCCAATGCGCAACATGCGCTCACGCCGCGTGGGGGGTAATTCCTGACGATGCAGGATAAAGGAATCCTGCTGGCCGGGATTTCCCAAATCAGGTGGCTCGGCCATTGCCCTGTCCCATCGGATGTTTCATGGATAGGCCCCGTTTTACCAGAACAGATGGATAACGCCAGACCGTGCCCCGCCATTGCCCTGCCTTTCGCATGACACGGTATGTCCTGTCCCTTCTCCTTCTGGTCGGACCTGTAGCCCTGTACCCGTCCCATGGGGCACACGCCGAAGGGTGCGCGGAACTGGGGGCGGAACAGCAATTGCCAGTGCTGGACAACACAAAGCTGTCGTCCCGGACGCAACTGCTGTGCAATGCCCGATATGCTGTACTGTATTCCGGCCTGGCGCATGAACCGCTGTGGTCAGCGGAGCATCTTGATACCGCCATGGTCCGCGCAGCCATATCCACCCCGCGCCGGGGAGAATTCCGTCCCGATACGCGCATTGCGCCGGACGCACGGTCGGAACTGGAGGATTATGTCAGATCCGGCTTTGACCGCGGACACATGACCCCATCGGGTGACATGCCGGACGAACAGACACAGGAAGAAACCTTCCTCCTGTCCAACATCGTGCCGCAACACGCCGTGCTGAACCGGGGCAAATGGGCAGAAATCGAATCGGGCGTGCGCAGGATGGCCCTGCGTGAAGGGGAACTGTATGTGGTGACTGGCCCCGCCTTCCATGCCCGCACCCTATCGGCCATCGGGACGAACCACGTGCTGGTGCCAACTTCGACATGGAAAGCCATATACGACCCCCGTCGTGCACAGACAGGGGTTTACGTATGCCATAATGTCGCGCGCGCGCCCGGCTGCAGCCATGTCAGCGTGGCGGAACTGACCCATATTACCGGGATAGATCCCTTTCCCGCCCTGCCCGCACGCATGAAGCAGACCTGCATGACGCTGCCCTTTGGCACGACACACAGACGCACGACCACCCATCGCCGCCGCCGCACCCGACAGAGCTATTATCGCTGGTGGTAGACCCCTTTTCCGAAGGAGACACGATCATGACCACCCATTGCCCGACATCGCAGGCCGACACAGCCCTTGTCCCCTTTGCTGATAACAGCGTCAGCCGCACCATCGGGGGCATGACGGTGGAAAACGGCACCGACAGCATCGCCTTTTACGGCCAGACGGACCTGAGCCGTGACAGGGCCGGACTGGAACGCGCACGCGCGCTGCTGGCCTTCATGCAGCAGGTTGTGGAAACGCTGGAAGCGCAGAAGAACCTGCCGGACGCCCTGCCACCGCGCAAACCGGCCAAGGTTGCCAATCCCTTTGCCTGATAACGCGCGGATCCCGCCCGCCTGATGCACAACGGGGCCGGCCCATTGCTGGACCGGCCCCGTTGAAAAACCCGTATCCCGTGGCATGCCACGGGAAAGCAGGATCAGCGCTTGCTGAACTGGAAGGAACGACGTGCCTTGGCGCGACCGTACTTCTTACGTTCAACAACACGCGAATCGCGCGTCAGGAAGCCAGCGGCCTTCAGGATGCTGCGCAGCGCGGGTTCGTAATGGGTCAGCGCGCGGCTGATGCCATGGCGGACCGCACCAGCCTGACCGGACAGACCGCCACCGACAACGGTGCAGTACACGTCAAACTGGTTGTAGCGATCAGCAACCAGGAACGGCTGGGTGATCAGCATGCGCAGCACGGGACGTGCGAAATAGGTGCCAACCGGACGGCCATTGACGATGATGTCGCCCTTGCCCGGCTTGATCCACACGCGGGCCACTGCGTCCTTACGACGGCCCGTGGCATAGGAACGGCCCTGCGCATCGCGCTTGGCTTCGTAAACGGGCGCGGCTTCCTGCGAAGAGGTTACCTGGCCGGACGCAACGGCTTCCTTGAGGTCAGCCAGCGTGCCTGTACGTTCTTGGGTTTCAGACATGTTGTTCAGCCCCCGACCTTCTGGGTGTTCACGGCGTTCTTGCGGTTCATTGACGCAACGTCGAGAACCTGCGGCTTCTGCCCTTCGTGCGGATGTTCGCTACCGGCATAGACATACAGGTGCTTCATCTGCGCGCGCTGCAGCGGGCCACGGGTGATCATGCGCTCGACGGCCTTGCGCACGACATCGCCGGGGTTCTTGCCGGTCAGGCGCTGGGTGATCGTGCGTTCCTTGATCCCGCCGGGGTAACCGGTGTGATAATGGAACAGCTTCTGGTCCACCTTGTTGCCGGTCAGGCGGACCTTCTCGGCGTTGATGACGACAATGTTGTCGCCACAGTCAACATGCGGGGTGAACTGGGGCTTGTGCTTGCCGCGCAGGCGCTGGGCGATGATGGTCGCCAGGCGACCCAGGACGAGGCCTTCGGCGTCGATCAGGGTCCAGCCACGCGTCACCTCTGCGGGTTTCAGCGAAAGTGTGGTCTTCATGGATTCAGTGTTCCGTCCAGTAATGTAGCGGTAACAGGTGGCGCGTTATCATCCGTACGCGGTGCGAACGTCAAGCACATAATCCCGTACAGACGGCATTTTTCCGGTAAAAAAACGTGTGTGGTATCATGATACCGCACATCTTTCCGCAGCTCTCTGCCCGCGGGTGATTGCCCAAGGGGGCTGGAATGCGATAGCACTCGGTTCAAGGTCATTACGGATACCAGGCTCGTGAAGAAACTCTATCCCGCCATTCCCCTGCTTATACTTGTGCTGCTGGTTGGCAGCTGGGGGGTGCATCACTTTGCCCAACGCAGGCTGGAGGCCGGCATCGCCGACTTCAGGGCTTCCATCGGGCCTGACGCCACGTTCAGCTACGCCACGGCGCGGCCGCGTACGCTGGCGCGGGGCGCGCATTTTACCGCTGTCACCTACCACAACCCCGCCATGACGCTGATCGCGGCGGATGTGCGGCTGGGGGGGCTGACCGGTAATAACGTGCAGGGCGAAAAGATCGGCAGCCTGGTGCTGCGCAACGTGAAGGTCATGACCACCGCCAACACCATATCGCTGGACCAGGTGGAACTGAGCAACCTTGTCCTGCCCAATACCGCGCGGGTCGCGGGGGACATGGCCCGCCCGCTGGGTTTCGATTCCCTCGTGCTGGACAAGGGGGCGTTCACCAACCTGCATGTAGCGATTCCCGCCAGCCAGACGGACGTGACCATCGGACGCATGACCATCAGCCAGTACGGGATGGGCCGTTCGTCGCATCTGGACCTTGACCGGCTGGCGACACAGATCAACCTGACGCCCACCCGCCGCATTGCCATCGAACATATCGTGGTGGACGGGCCGGATTTCGCTGGCGAGGTGGCAAGCCTGATCCAGTCAGGCCACCTTGTCCATGAACGCCATCCGCAGACCATGGACCTGAAGAAGGTGGAAATCGACAGCACCCACCCCATGCTGCAGATCGACCATGTCACCACGTCGCGTTTTTCCACCGAAACCGAAGACAAGATGGACACGAAGCTGGACCACCTGACCCTGTGGTCCACCGGCACGGACAACCCGTCCATCCTCAACGCCTTCGGCTATGACCATTTCAGCGGCAACATCCACGCCGACAGCACCAGCGACCGCAGTGCGGGCCGCGTGCATCTGGAACCGCTGACCATCGAAGCCCCGGACATGGGCAACCTGACCATGGTGGCCGAACTGGACCAGATCCCGTTTGACGACATGGCCATCATTCCCGAAACCGCCCGCATCGTCTCCGCCGCCATGACGTGGGATGACCTGTCGCTGGCCAGCCACGTGGTGGCGGGGCTGGCCAAAAGCCGTGATATGGATGTGGATGCCTACCGGCAGAATCTGCTGACCTCGCTCGGTACATCCGATGACGCCTCGATGCGGGCCATGGGCCGCTTCCTTCAGTCACCGCAGGACCACCCGCTGCAGATCGCCCTGCGTCCGATGAAGCCGGTCAACCTGATGATGCTGGGCGTTGCCCTGTCCATGGCGGGAGATCCGTCGGTTGCAGCCCCGCTGGGCCTGACCATCTCCACACCCTGATGACCGATTCCGGGCCGGTGCATGTCATTGGCGCGACCGGCCGGTCGGGACTGGCGCTGTGCCATGCTCTGACGGCGCGTGGACAGACGATCATTCCCGTAGTGCGCAGCCTGTCCCGGTGGCAGGCAACGGGCATTGCCTGTCCCGCCCGCGTCGCTGACCTGCAGGGGAATGCTGACCGCCTGCATGCCGCACTGGCGGATGCCACGTCCATCGTACTGACAGCCCATGCCCGCCACCTGCCCGCCGTGCTGGCGGCGGCCCCGCCACAGGCCCGGATCGTAGCACTGGGCAGCACCCGTATCTTTACCCGCTGGCCCGACGCGCATGGCCGTGGCGTGATGGGAGGCGCACGGGCCTTTGCCCGGTCTGGCCGCGATGGCGTGCTGCTGCACCCCACCATGATCTATGGCGCAACGGGCGAAGACAATGTGCAGCGCCTGGCCGCCCTCATGCGCTGCCTGCCCATCCTGCCGCTGCCCGGCGGCGGAAGGTCACGCATCCAGCCCATATGGCAGGGTGATGTGACACGCGCCATCCTTGCGGCCGTGGACCACCCATGGGATGGGCCACACAGCATGGTCATTGCGGGCGGGGATCAGGTCACCTATCGCGATTTCACGCGCCATGTCGCCCTTGCGGCAGGGTTGCGCCCACGACCTGTCGCGCCAGTGCCCGGATGGCTGCTGGTGGCGACGGCGCGAATCCACCTGTCCGGTCTCCCGCATATTGCGCCAGCGGAGGTGCGGCGACTGATGGAAGACAAGATTTTCGACATTACGCCCATGCGCATGCAACTGGGGCTTACCCCCACGCCACTAACAGTTGGGCTGGAACGCACATTCGTCCGGCGCGGTTAAGGAAACCTGCTGCCAGATGCCATATTCATTATTGTCTGGAAAGAAGAGTTGGGGCGAACGACGGGGATTGAACCCGCGACAACCGGTACCACAAACCGGCGCTCTACCAACTGAGCTACGTCCGCCACAACTGCGCAGTCATTTAGAAAATTCGTGCGCGTACGTCAACTACCCTTTTTGGATTTCCACAATATTTCCCGCGCACAGCCGTTCACGCACGGATTGCAGCCGCTTTACGGCGCCCGCGATCACTTCCGCCTTCTTGCAGAATGCGAAGCGGACATAGCGGGCGGGAATATCCACCCCCCTGGCATCATAGAAAGCCGAGACCGGAATAGCGGCAACGCCCACATGGCGGATCATCTGTTCACAGAACGCGACATCATCACCCGCAAAGCCAAGCGGCGCGATATCGGCAATCAGGAAATAGCTGCCATCCGACGGCAGCACTGACAGGCCTGCGCGCGCAAGTCCGTCTGCCAGACTGTCACGCGCACCGCGCATGCCCTCCGCCAGCTGGTGGAAATAGGCGGTATCCTTGTCCAGCCCCATGGCCACCGCACGCTGCAGATTGGGAGCGACGGTAAAGGTCAGCAGCTGGTGCGCCTTCATCACAAGATCCGCCAGCGCGGCGGGGGCGGTGACGTAACCGACCTTCCACCCCGTCATGGAAAAGCTCTTGCCCGCGCTGCCAATGCGGATCGTGCGCTCCCGCATGCCCGGCAACATCATAAGCGGCAGATGCCCGATCGTGCCGAAGGTCAGGTGTTCATACACCTCGTCACACACCGCGTAGACATCGTGGCGCGCGACAAGACCCGCGATGAATTCCAGTTCGTCGCGCGTGAACACCTTACCGGTCGGATTCATGGGCGTATTCAGCAGGATCGCCTTGGTGCGCGGACCAAAGGCTGCCGCCAGTTCCGCCCGCGGCAGGTCCCAGTGCGGCGGCGTCAGCCGTACCTTGCGCACGACCGCGCCCAGCATTTCCAGAACGGGCATGTAGGTGTCGTATAACGGCTCGAACACCACCACTTCATCGCCCCGGTTGACCAGCGCCATAAGGGAGGCGGTAATCGCCTCTGTCGCGCCACAGGTCACCACCACCTCGCGCGCGGGATCGACCTCGATTCCATAAAAGCGCGCATTGGACCGCGCCACGGCGCCCCGCAGTTCCGGCAGGCCGGCAAGGGGGGGATACTGGTTGCGCCCGTCACGCAGGGCGCTGGCCGCGGCATCCACCATGTCAGCCGGGCCTTCGGTATCAGGAAAGCCCTGACCAAGGTTGATGGCGTCATGTTTCACCGCCAGCGCAGAGATGACTGAAAAAATGGTGGTCGGCAGCCCCGAAAGCAGCGAGTTGGCGGGTTTCATCGTATCATCCTGTCCCGGCGCGCGTGTGGCGACGCGCGCGCGTGTTTTTTGCCTTATCATCCGATTGCCTGAAATCCAAAGCCATGCAACCCTGCCTGCGCCAGACAGACGGCACGCGGACCTTACGCCACGAGACGGAAGACAGACACAGCAGCATGAAAAAGATCGAGGCCATCATCAAGCCCTTCAAACTCGACGAGGTGAAGGAGGCCCTGCATGAAATCGGTCTGATGGGAATCACCGTCACGGAGGCCAAGGGCTTCGGGCGGCAGAAAGGCCATACGGAACTGTACCGTGGCGCGGAATACATCATCGACTTCCTGCCCAAGGTAAAGCTGGAAATCGTGTGTCCCGACGACATGACCGAACGCGCGATAGAAGCCATCATGGCGGCGGCCCGCACGGGACGCATCGGCGATGGCAAGATATTTGTCACCCCCGTAACGGATGTCATCCGTATCCGTACAGGTGAACGCGGCGCCGATGCGGTCTGATATCCGGAACGTAAACATGGGTCCCATGGCAGCACGCCTATCGACAGCAGCCTTCCGTTTCCGTAACCATAGCCGCCGCGCCGCATGGAACGGCACACCAAAGTCAGGACAGGTAAATTAACATGGCAAAAAAAGCACAGGCCCCGGCCGCGGCCTCCACGCCGTCACATTCCGCCAAGGCCATTGCGAAGGTCTTTGAGATCATCAAGGAAAACGCGGTCGAAATGGTTGACCTGCGTTTCACCGATCCGCGTGGCAAGTGGCACCACACCACGCAGTACGTCACCACGATCGAGGAAGACACCTTCCGCGAAGGCTTCATGTTTGACGGTTCGTCCATCGCAGGATGGAAGGCCATCAACGAAAGCGACATGATCCTGCTGCCTGACCCGACCACCGCGGTTATGGACCCGTTCTCCGCCAAGCCGCAGCTGATCCTGATCTGTGACATTGTCGAGCCGTCCACCGGGCAGTTCTACAACCGCGATCCCCGCGCGACCGCCAAGCTGGCAGAACAGTACCTGCAGTCCACCGGCCTGGGCGACACTGCCTTCTTCGGCCCCGAAGCCGAATTCTTCATTTTTGACAGCGTGCGCTTCGGCACCGGCCCGAACTTCGGCATCTACGAGCTGGAAAGCATCGAGGGCCCCGGCGCCTCGCTGAAGGACTACCCCGAAGGCAACATGGGCCACCGCCCCGGTGTCAAGGGTGGTTACTTCCCCGTAGCCCCGGTTGACAGCGAAGGCGACCTGCGCGCCGAAATGCTGACCACCATGGGCGAGATGGGCCTGCCCATCGAAAAGCACCACCACGAAGTCGCACAGTCGCAGCATGAACTGGGCACCAAGTTCGACACGCTGGTCCGCTCCGCCGACTTCATGCAGATCTACAAGTACTGCGTGCACAACGTCGCCCATTCCTATGGCAAGACGGCGACCTTCATGCCGAAGCCGATCTATGGCGACAACGGTTCGGGCATGCATGTCCACCAGTCCATCTGGCGCGACGGCAAGCCCACATTTGGTGGCAACGGCTATGCCGACCTGTCGGATGAGGCGCTGTACTACATCGGCGGCATCATCAAGCACGCCAAGGCGCTGAACGCCTTCACCAACCCGTCCACCAATTCCTACAAGCGCCTGATCCCCGGATTCGAAGCCCCCGTGCTGCTGGCATACTCGGCCCGCAACCGCTCCGCTTCGTGCCGTATCCCGTACGCGACCAGCCCGAAGGCGAAGCGCGTCGAGGTCCGTTTCCCCGATCCGACCGCGAACCCCTACCTTGCCTTCGCCGCCATGCTGATGGCCGGCCTCGACGGGATCAAGAACAAGATCCACCCGGGTGATGCGATGGACAAGGATCTGTATGACCTGCCGCCGGAAGAGCTGAAGCAGATCCCGACGGTTGCAGGTTCCCTGCGTGAAGCCCTGACAGCACTGGAATCCGATTACGAATTCCTGCTGGCCGGTGGCGTGTTCACCAAGGACCAGATCGAAAGCTACTGTGCCGTGAAGTGGGAAGAAGTCTACAAGTTCGAACACACGCCGCACCCCGCTGAATTCGAAATGTACTACTCCGTCTGATAACGGCTTCCCCACAGGAAAGCCTGTCAGGCAAAAGCGCCGGAACCGATATGGTTCCGGCGCTTTTTTCATGTCTGCATCATGACCACGCGCAGCGATGGGCAACCGGGATGGAATGCACACGTTTGCTCGATTCCCGGTCATGCACACTGGTCCTGCGCGCCATATCGCCTACACCTTGAGGCCTGCATGCCGCACGTACACGCCTCACGAGGACAGACATGACCCAAGCCATACCCGACACCATGCAGGCCATTACATTCAGCCAGCCCGGCGGTCCCGATGCCCTGTGCATTTCCACCCTGCCTGTGCCCCGGCCCACAGGGGGCGAGGTACTGGTCCGCGTCATGGCGGCGGGCATCAACCGGCCCGATATCATGCAGCGTCAGGGATTGTATCCCCCACCGCCGGGGGCCAGCCCCCTGCTGGGGCTGGAAGTAGCGGGCGAAGTCGTGGCGACCGGACCGGACGTGCCCGCAGGCGCCTTCCCCGCCATCGGCGCGCGGGTATGCGCTCTGGTCAATGGCGGGGGCTATGCCCAGTACTGCGCCGTGCCCGTGGGCCAGTGCCTGCCATGGCCCGCAGGCTTTGACGCCATCCATGCGGCTGCCCTGCCCGAGACCTTTTTCACCGTCTGGTCCAACCTGTTCATGACTGCCGACCTGAAACCGGGGGAAAGCGTGCTGGTGCATGGGGGCACCAGCGGCATCGGTACCACCACCATCCAGCTGGTCCGCGCCATGGGGGGCACGGTCTACGCCACGGCGGGCACGGACGACAAATGCACACTGTGCGCCGCCCTAGGCGCCACCGCCGCCATCAACTACCGGACCGAAACCTTTCCTGATCGCATAAAGGAACTGACGGACGGTCGGGGCGTGGACGTCATACTGGACATGATCGGAGGGGCATATATGGATGGCAACCTGCGGTCGCTGGCGATGGCGGGACGACTGGTCATCATCGCCCTGCAGGACGGGGCAAAGGCCGATGGCGTCAGCCTGGCGCGCATCATGACCCGCAGGCTGGTGGTGACCGGCACCACGCTGCGCCCGCGTGACGCTACCTACAAAGCGACCATCGCCCGCCAGTTGGAAGAACGGGTGTGGCCACTGCTCGCACAGCGGGCCATCCGCCCCATCATCCATGCCACCTTCCCCTTTGCGCGGGTTGCCGATGCCCATAAACTCATGGAAAACGGAACACACATGGGCAAGATCATGCTGGACCTGCAGCACCTGCCTGCGGACACGACAGGACGATAGGGACACAGCCGGTGCTACTGAACGTCATTGAGCGCGGACCAGAAGACATTACCCCCGACACGGCCGGACGTCCCCCTGTTGTCCTGCTTCATGGCCTGTTCGGACGCGCGCGCAACCTTGGCTTCTTCCAGCGTCGGCTTGCCACCACCCGCCGCACGCTGGCCATCGACCTGCGCAACCATGGCGACAGCCCGCACGGGCTTATGGATTACTACACCATGGCCGCCGACCTGCTGGAAACGCTGGCCCACCACAATGCGCTGCCCGCGACCCTGGTGGGCCATTCCATGGGCGGCAAGGTTGCGATGACGCTGGCGCTGACCCGGCCGGGCATGGTGCACAGTCTGCTGGTGGCCGACATCCCGCCCGCGCGCACCGGGCATGGTCAGTTCGCGCTGGGTGAGCAGATGCTGCGGGTGCCGTTCCCGCCCTTCCTCAACCGCGCGGGGGCGGACAGGCTGCTGCAGCACTACATTCCCAACACGGATGTCCGCGCACTGATGCTGCAGAACATCCGGGTGGGGGAAAATCCGGGCTGGAGCATCGGCCTGCGTGAAATCGTGGAATCGCTGCCCAA
This sequence comes from Komagataeibacter diospyri, assembly GCF_043995075.1. Taxonomy (NCBI): domain Bacteria; kingdom Pseudomonadati; phylum Pseudomonadota; class Alphaproteobacteria; order Acetobacterales; family Acetobacteraceae; genus Komagataeibacter; species Komagataeibacter diospyri. Next base: position 2,795,201 of record NZ_CP171836.1, on the reverse strand, counting down.
TGTGGAAAACTGGCCCTATATCCCCGAAGGCTATACCTATCCCGGTCCCACGCTATTCCTGGCAGGGGGGAATTCCCCCTATATCCGCCCGGAGCATTATGGCATCATGCGCCGGCTGTTTCCGTGTTACCGGCTGGAACTGATCGAACAGGCCGGGCACTGGCTGCATGTCGAAAACCCTGAAAGATTTGCGGAACTGCTGGAAAATTTTACTGAACGTTACTGAACCGCCTTCCGTTACACATCCGGTCCTTGACAGACCCCCCATCCGCGTCGGTTATGCTGGCGATATAACAGGGCAGGCAGGTGCGCGGCCCCGGCAACAGACCAACATGGCGGAGACCCGTAGCCTTTCATGACGGTGACACTCAGTCCCTCCTCCCGGCGGCGCAATGCCGTGGAGCCCGTACTGATCCCACGCCGCACGCAGCCCGGCGCCAGTCTGCCGCCCGATACGGCAGGGGACCAGTACCGGCCACCCGACCGCGAACGGCTGCTGGCGGGCGTGGCCGTGCCGCAGCCACCGGGATACCGCAAGCTGCGCCCCACCATGTCGGGCCTGATCCGTCCGGATACGGAAGAAACCCCCGGTCCCGGCCGGGCCATCGCCATATCGGGGCTGCTGCACGCAGCCCTTCTGGCGACCATCCTGATTGAATCCGCCCATCACAGCCAGCACGGCTCCCCCAACGCCACGCAGTCGGAGCCGCAGGTGGAAATGGTCTTTTCGCCCCCGACATCCAGCGGGATGCAGGGGCAGTCTTCACCCGATATGGCGGGCGGCCAGAACGCGCCCAGGCAGCAGCAGGACCAGCCCGAACCCAGCGCACAGGAAAAGACCCCCAATCCGCAGCAGAGCGACGAGGATTCCTCCCCTTCGCCCAACATACCCACACCGGAAGTTCCCGCCGCCCCGCCGCTGAGTGACGCGCCATCCGACCTGTCGGTACCGCAGTCCGAACGGCAGGACACATTCAATCCGTCCATGCAGAGTTCGGGCCACGGCAACCACCCCGCACAGCAGTCGCACAGCCATTCCTCCGCCACGGATTACAGGGCGCTGGAACATCCCCGTAACTGGTCGCTGTCGCAATCACCGCTGCCACGCCGCAACCAGCGTGGCCGTGCAGGCGGCACGGGCAGCCCGATCGACCTGTCGCTTGGCCCGCTGGTCAAGAACGGGCAGGTCAACGCCCCCTATTCCACCAATACGCAGATCAAGGGGGTCAGCGATGATTATGGCAGCGAACTCGACCGCTGGATCCGCAGCCACATGTACTACCCCGAGGAAGCCGCCCGCGCGGGTGAGGAAGGCCCGTCCTCGGTGCATGTGGAACTGGACCGCGATGGCCATGTCACCAAGGTGCGCCTGACAGGGCAGTCAGGGTCGTACTACCTTGACGCAGCGACCGTGGGCATGTTCCGCAACGCGCAGCTACCGCCCGTGCCGCCGGACATGCAGGGGGATACCTTCCCCATTGACCTGACCATCAACTACATCCTGATCCGCCGCTAGGCGCGTCAGGCAGACGGAGAGACCCGCCATGGATACAGCAGACCTCCTGCAGCAGGTCGGACGTGACTTCCAGCCGTTTGATACGGCTGACGCCGCCGTGGCCCGCATTACCGAACTGTATGACCATGCGGGCGAACTGGTCCGCCACGCCTTCACCACCCGCGACACCACGGGCCTTGCGGATGCGGTCTATCCCTACCTTGCCTTCATGCCGCAGGCCGCCCTGCCAGCCGATGGCCCCCGCCCCCCCTTTGACGTAGTGCTGGAGCCGGGATTTTACGGCACCACCCTGACCCGGCCCGCGCTGTTTGCCGATTACTGGCGCGAACAGATCGAAAGCCTGCTGCGCCATTACAGGACACCGGTCATGGTCGGGCTGTCGAACCAGCCGATCCCGCTGCCCTATGTGACGGAAGAAGCGGTCACGTCGCTGACCGAATCCGACCTTGCATGGATCCAGTCGCATTTCGCGCTGCCGGACCTGCATGTCACCGATGATTCGATCGCCAACTGCGATTACATCCCCCGCCCCGGCGTACCCCGGCCGCTGGCGCTGTTTACGGCGGCGCGCACCGATTACTCGCTGGCGCGGCTACACCATTACACCGGCACCGCCCCACGCCATTTCCAGCGCTTCATCCTGCTGACCAATTACCAGCGTTACGTGGATGCATTCCGCGAATACGGCCATGCGCAGGTGGATGCGGGATCGGAATACACCACCTTTGTCGAACCAGGCGAAATCATCCATACCCGCGACACCCCGCATACGGCCACCCATGCGGGTCAGAGCCTGCCGCAGATGCCCGCCTACCACCTGTGCCGCCCCGATGGGGATGGCATCACGCTGATCAATATTGGCGTCGGCCCCGCCAACGCCAAGACCATTACCGACCACCTTGCGGTGCTGCGCCCGCACTGCTGGCTGATGGTGGGCCACTGCGCGGGACTGCGGCGCAGCCAGAAGCTGGGGGACTACGTGCTGGCGCATGGCTACCTGCGAGATGACCATGTGCTGGATGACGACCTGCCGCCATGGGTGCCCGTGCCCCCCATTGCCGAAGTGCAGGTGGCGCTGCAGGACGTGACCGCGCGCGTGACCGGCCTGCACGATGCCGAAGTCAAGACACGCCTGCGCACCGGCACGGTCATGACGACGGACAACCGCAACTGGGAATTGCGGCTTGGCGCGCTGTTCACCCGCATCAACACATCCCGTGCCATTGCGGTGGACATGGAATCGGCCACGATCGCAGCCAACGGGTTCCGTTTCCGCGTACCCTATGGCACGCTTCTGTGCGTATCGGACAAGCCGCTGCATGGGGAACTGAAGCTGCGCGGCATGGCCAATGCCTTCTACCGTGAACGCGTACGCCAGCATCTGGTGGTGGGGATCGAAACCATGCAGCAGTTGCGCGCGCAGGGCGTGGACCGCCTGCATTCGCGCAAGCTGCGCGGGTTTGACGAACCGGCGTTCCGGTAACCGACGACAGGGACAGGACAGGGCTGCTGCCACACCCTGTCCGAGGCGCACGTTTCCTCAGGGCACTGCCCTGAAACCCGGCAAAGGTCACCTGCCTTTGCAAACCTCTTTTTTGGGATCTGCTTCACAAGGCAGTCCGCAGGAAGTTTCTGGTGAAGCTTTTTTAAAAAGTTTCAGAAAAATGCTGCCTTTTTGAAAAAGGCAGCCCCAAAAAACTTTTATTCCCATCAGTGATGTATACGTTAAAAATCTGGCAGTGTCGGCGCCAGATGACCACCCTGCCTGATCGGAGCCATGCGACGGGCAAGGCCGGTGGCATCATCAGTTTCAACCATCATGCCCGCGATGCTGGCGTCCCCTTCGGCGGGTTGCAGACGGTCACCAGGCATCTTGCGCACGAAACGGGCGATGGCCGCGTCCTTGCCCATACCGATCACGCTATCATAATCGCCACACATGCCCGCATCGGTCTGGAACGCGGTGCCACCCGACAGAATCCGGTGGTCTGCCGTGGGCGTGTGTGTGTGGGTGCCGATGACCAGCGAGACCCGGCCATCAAGGAAATGACCCATGGCCCATTTCTCACTCGTGGCTTCGGCATGAACATCCACTACGGCGGCATGCATGGTCACACCCAGACGATGGCGCGACAGGATATCGGTAACGGAGCGGAACGGGTCATCCATCGCATCCATGAACTGGCGGCCCATGACGCTGACAACCAGCGCCTTGCGGCCATCCACCAGTTCCACCATCACGCTACCCTGCCCCGGCGTGCCGGGCGGGTAGTTGGCAGGACGGATGATGCGGGGTTCGCTGTCAATATGGCCAATCAGGTCACGACGGTCCCAGCTATGGTTACCCAGCGTGATGACATCGGCCCCCGCTTCAAGCAGGTCACGCCCGATGGCGGGCGACAGGCCAAAACCATGGCTGGCGTTTTCCCCGTTTACCACCACAAGGTCGAGTGCAAGATCGCGCCGCAGGGTGGGCAGGCGGGAAATAACGGCCTCGCGCCCCACGCGCCCGACAATGTCACCCAGAAACAGTATTCTCAAGAAAACAGCCTTTGTTACCGTGTACGCCCGTCGCCACGACACCGGATCCATTCGCGTTCGGTCACGATCGCGGGCAATGCCACATCATACAGGCCGGTCGGAATACATGTCACTTCCTGAAAGGACAGGCCGAACCCCACCGTCCGCGCACGCGGCAGGCGTGCGAGCGTGCGGTCGTAATATCCCCCGCCATATCCCAGCCGCATGCCACGCCGGTCAAACGCCAGCAGCGGCACGCACACCACATCAGGCTGCATGGGAGGACCATCAGGATGAAAGGTGCCATAGCGTCCGGACTGCATGGGACAGTCGGGCTGCCAGCGGCGAAAGACCAGAGGGTGCCCGCGTGGCGGCGTTTCCGGCAGGGCGATGCACAGCCCGTCCGCATGCAGGACCTGCATGACCGGGCGCAGGTCGCTTTCCCCCGGCAGGGGCCAGACCAGGGCGATACAGTCCCCTGCCCCGGCCATGCCACGCAGGCCACGCACCATACGGTGACACAGGGCTTCTTCCGCACCGGCGCGGGTGGGGCTGGTTGCGAAAGCCTGCCGGTGGTGCGCCATCTGGTGGCGCAGGGCCTGTTTGGCACGCACGACAGGCCACGATTCGGGATCAAGAGAGGTCATGAAAACATATACGGAGCCGCCATGGCCGTTGGTCGGATCAGCCCTCCCGGACCTGCTGACGCAGGTGGGCGCCAGGTAACGTGACCACGGTCACGACAGTGCCAGCTCCCTAGGAAGTGCTTATCGGCCCAGGGGTTGAATCATGCCTGACGCACCCGGCAGCCCCGCCCCTGCAATCTAGTCTTCTTCCATCGCGGCTGCAATGTTTTCCGCATGTTCAGCCAGATGCGCCAGCTGATCGCGGCGGCGTTCGTTCTCGATCCGCGCCTGACGGCCCTCCGCCAGTTGATGGGCGGTATCGGAAGACATCTTTTCCGCCGTAAGGTCATGGATTTCATCAGCCATCAGCAGGGCGGCAAGGGCCAGCAGGCGGCCTTCACCACTATGGCCACCCAGTTCGCGGATGCGGTCGATACGCCGTTCCACTTCCTGCGCCATGGCCTGCAGGTGCTTTTCCTGTCCTTCCTTGCAGCCCACGGCATAGGAAAAGCCGTTGATGCGCACGGTCACCTGACTCATGGCCGTTATTCCTTCCCGCTGTCAGCTTCGTCTTCGCCCAGCACGTCACGCACGCGGGCGATCAGGACATCGATATTGGCCGCCAGCGCCTGCACGTCCACCTCTGGCCCGGATGGGCGGGCGATGGACGCCAGTTCCGCGCGCCGGTCAAGGGCGAAGGCAATACGGTTCAGGGCGAGTTCAAGACGATCCACCGGGTCCTGCCCGGTCTCCGAGGAGGAAGGGGCGACTTCCTGCCCCGGTGGCATGATAATATCAGACACGTTCATCCTTTCCCTCGTTCCTCCCCTTGAACTGATCGCGCGGTGCGGTTTCAACGTCAAGCATGATCGACAAACATGACCATTCTATGCGCCCTGCCCCCTGCGTCACCATTTCCTGCGCGCATGACCTGGGACTGGTCATGGCCATGGCCGCATCGTTACGCGTGAACTGCACCGTGGTTTCCCCTCCAGGTGCCGGATGCGTCATGGGGGTACCATGGTGGGTGGCGCTGGTGACGGACTGCCCGCTGCCCGCCCTGCTGGATTGCGGGCAGGCGGCGGGCCATGCCGCAGCAGCCCTGCGCGCGGGACTGGGTGGCGTCATCGCGCATGTACCTGCGGCACAGCACCGTGCCCTGGTGTCACTGGCACAGGTTACGGGCGGCCACATCATGGCGCAACGCCCCGCATCGCTGGACCTGCCCCTGCGCGGCGCCGGGCATGTTCTGGAGCAGTACCTGCGGGCACATGCCATGCCGGGGGCTGTTCGCCATCACGATGGTGGCATAGGATCAATCCGACATGACTGATTGCCAGCTTTACCTCATCACCCCCGAATCGCTTGATCCGGCGGCGTTCGCCCCCCGTCTGGCCGAGGCGCTGGACGCAGGCCCGGTTGCGGCCGTGCAACTGCGCCTGAAAAACGTGGATGATGACACGATCCGCCGTGCGGTGGACGTTCTGCAGCCCGTGGCCCATGCGCGTGACGTGGCCTTCATCATGAATGACCGGCCCGACCTTGCCGTCGCCTGCGGGTGTGACGGGGCGCATGTGGGCATGGACGATACGGATGTGGACACGGCCCGGCGCATACTGGGTGACGGACTGCAACTGGGCGTTTCGTGCTACGACAGCCGCGACATGGCCCTGCGCGCGGGTGAGGCCGGAGCCGATTACGTGGCGTTTGGTGCGTTTTTCCCCTCCCCTTCCAAGGAAACCGAAATCCGCGCCGATCCCGCCCTGCTGACATGGTGGAGCAGCATGATCGAACTGCCCGTCGTGGCCATCGGCGGCATCAATCCCGATAACTGCGCGACACTGGTGCGTGCGGGGGCTGATTTCCTGTCGGTCATCAGCGCGGTCTGGTCCCACCCCGATGGGCCGGGTGCGGGAGTACGCGCCATGAACGCGGCAATCTCGGCGGCGGAAACCATTTAAAAAATAACAGAAGTTTTTGGGTGCCGCCTTTTTCTAAAAAGCAGCGTTCTTCGAAGCTTTCTGACAAAAGCTTCACCAAAAACTTCTTGTTCTTCAGCCTTCCCCCATCCACTGCACATCACTGATCCGCCCGGTGCCTGCCGCCAGCATCACCAGCCGGTCAAGACCAAGGGCGATCCCCGCGCATGGCGGAAGCTGGTCGAGTGCAGACAGGAAGGCTTCATCCACCGGCCAGTCCAGACCGGCTTCATCGGGATAAAGCGCCAGCCGCCGCGCACGGTCGGCCTCGAAACGCTGGCGCTGTTCGGTGCTGTCGGTCAGTTCCTCGAACGCATTCGCCAGTTCGATCCCGCCCGCATACAGTTCAAAACGCAGCGCCACGCGCGGATCCGCCGGGTCACGGCGCGCAAGGGCCGCCTGACTTGCCGGCCAGTGGGTCAGGAAGGTAGGGCGCGTACGGCCGATATGCGGCTCGATCCGCGCCATCATCAGGCGAAAGAACAGGTCTTCCCATGTCTCGCCCTGCCGCAGGTCGCAGCCTGCCGCACGGGCAAGGGATACGGCATCCCCCTCGTTCGCCAGAATGTCCACACCGGCGTAGCGATGGAATGCATCCGCAACACGCAGCCGTTCAAAGGGGGCATTGATACTGATTTCATCGCCGCCAGCCCTCACAACGGGCGGCAGGACGCCACGAAGCAGGGTTTCCGTTTCGTCCATCAAGGCAGCAAGCGTGGCGCCGGGGCGATACCATTCCAGCATGGTGAATTCATGCGCATGCAGCCTGCTGCCTTCCGCATTCCGCCACACGCGGGCCAGCTGGTATACCGGCAGGCCGGTAGCCGCCACGATCCGCTTCATGGCGAATTCCGGGCTGGTGTGCAGCCATAGCGGCTGGCGGGTACCATCCGCACCCGCGCGTTCGGTGCGGAACACCTTCAGGTGGACTTCCTCACCCGGAGTCGGCACGGCATAGGGGGTTTCCACCTCCACATACCCACGCGCGTCAAAAAACGCCCGGACGCCACGCAGCACGAGGTTACGCCGCAGCAGGAACGGCAACCGGTCGGCAATACGGGCGGAATCGGGATGGGGAGCGATAGAATCGGGCATGGGCGGGATCTCCGGTTGCAGCGGACAGGCGGGCGCAGTACAGCCCCGGCATGGCATCATCGGTCAATCCCCCCACGCGCACGCTGCGCACCGTAACGGACCTGCTGGAAGCAGGACTGGTTACCCCCACGCAGGTCCCGGCGCTGGAACAGGTGGCCCGGCAGTACGCAACCGCCATCCCGCCTGCATTTGCCGGATTGATCGAAAGTCCCGATGACCCGATCGGGCGGCAGGTCATACCTGACGTTACGGAATGCCATACAGACCCGACGGAAAACCCCGACCCGATCGGAGATGACGCCCTGTCCCCCGTACCGGGAATCGTGCATCGCTATGCCGACCGCGCGCTGCTCAAGCCGCTGCTGGTCTGCCCGCTGTACTGCCGTTTCTGCTTCCGGCGCGAACATGTCGGCCCCGGCGGGGGCGTGCTGGATGACGCGGCCCTTGAACGGGCGCTGGACTGGCTGCGCACCCATACCGACATTCATGAAGTCGTGATGACCGGGGGTGATCCGCTGATGCTGTCCCCGCGCCGCATGCGCGCGATCATGACGGCGCTGGAGGGAATGGATCATATCCACACCATCCGCATCCATTCCCGCGTGCCGGTGGCCGACCCCGCGCGTCTGAATGACGACATGGCAGATGCGCTGGAAACCACGCGTTCCATATGGCTGGTGGCGCATGTCAACCATGCCCGTGAACTCACCCCCGCCGCCCGCGCCGCCATCCGCCGCGTGCAGGCGCGCGCGATTCCGGTGCTGGGCCAGTCCGTGCTGCTGCGCGGGGTCAACGATACACCCGAAGCGCTCGAGGCCCTGCTGCGCGCACAGGTGGCCGCCCGCATCCGCCCCTATTACCTGCACCAGCTTGATCCCGCCCCCGGGACCGCGCGCTTTCATGTGCCAATCCGTGAGGGGCAGCGCCTTCTGGCCGCCCTGCGCGGGCGGGTGACGGGCATTGCATGGCCAACCTATGTAATTGATATCCCCGGCGGTCACGGAAAGGTGCCCATTGCCCCCGATTACCTGCATACAGGTCCGGACGGCGCCCTGCGGGTGCGTGCGCCCGATGGCACAATACACCGGCTTGCGCGCGAACCCGGCTGAAAAGACAGCCCGCAACCTTGCCCTGACGCGCGTGGGGCGCTAGAAGCCGAACCGCCATACTTCCCACAACCATACAGGGACCACCATGAAGCAGCAGGCAAACCTGATCCGCGCCGGACAGGTTATTGAGCACGACGGCCGTCGCTGGACGGTCCTGAAGCAGCAGATCATCACGCCGGGCAAGGGCGGTGCATTCATCCAGGTGGAGATGCGCGACCTCAAGACCGGCAACAAGACCAACGAACGCTGGCGCACCGCCGACACCGTTGAGCGCCTGATGACCGAGGAGAAGGAATACACCTACTCCTACATGGACGGCGACAACATCGTGCTGATGGACCCCGAAACGTTCGAACAGCTGATCCTGCCGCTGGACCTGCTGGGTGACCAGGCGCCGTTCCTGCAGGACAACATGACGCTGGTGCTGAACCTGGTCGAAGGCGACCCGGTTGGCGTCGTCCTGCCCGCGCAGGTCACACTGGAAGTGGTCGAGGCCGACCCCGTGGTGAAGGGCCAGACCGCAAGCTCGTCCTACAAGCCCGCGCGCCTGTCCAACGGTGTCAAGACCATGGTGCCCCCCTTCATCGAAGCGGGTGAGCGTATCGTGGTCCGCACCGAGGACAGCACCTACGTCGAACGCGCCAAGTCCTGACCATCCACCAGCCCGTGCCGGGGTGTCCCCATCCCGCACGGGCCGGTTTTTCAAACCCCCGACCCTCCGTTCCACCGCACGAACCAGACAGGACCGATCACCGTGGCAATGCGACTCTCTCCCCATATGACGGTGATGCAGAACGCTGCCCAGAAGGCTGCACGCCGTCTTCTGCGTGACTTCAACGAAGTCGAGCAGCTTCAGGTCAGCATCAAGGGCCCTGGCGATTTCGTGTCGCAGGCCGACCTGCGGGCCGAAACCGCCATCCGCGAGGAACTGGCGCGCGCCCGCCCCGGCTATGCCTTCCTGATGGAAGAAAGCGGTGCCTCGGGGAACGAGGGGTGGACGTGGCGCTGGATCGTCGATCCGCTGGATGGCACGACCAACTTCCTGCACGGCATCCCGCACTGGGCCATTTCGATCGGCCTGCAGCGCCGCCTGCCCGATGGCACGATCGAGATCGTGGCGGGCCTGGTGTACAACCCGGCCGCCAACGAAATGTTCTGGGCCGAAAAGGGTGTGGGGGCGTTCCTCAACGACCGCAGGCTGCGCGTATCCGCCCGCCGGTCGATGAACGAGGCCCTGTTTGCAACCGGCATCCCGTTTGCCAGGGTTTCGGCCCGCAACCGCCTGTCGTTCGCGCGCACGCTGGGCGCGCTCATGCCGCAGGTAGCTGGTATCCGCCGATTCGGCGCAGCTGCGCTCGACCTCGCATGGGTCGCGGCGGGGCGTTATGATGGCTACTGGGAAATGGGCATCAAGCCGTGGGACTGCGCGGCCGGCATCCTGCTGGTGCGTGAAGCGGGTGGTTACGCCACCGATCCTGAAGGCATTGACCTCAATGACCTTGGCGCCTCCATCGACGCGGTCGCGGGCAACCCGCAGCTGCATGGGCCCCTGCGCGAACTGGTGGCCAGCAGCATCGCCTGATGTCCGGGGGCGCGGGTGTGACCCGTTTGCCGATTGCGCCCCCGCCCGTCGCCCGGTAGCCTGCCGGACACGATGCAATACATATCCTCCCCTTTCCACCGCCGCTCCCTGCGTGGGCTGATCGTACTGGGCGCCGTGGCAGTCGGGCTGTCCGCCCCCATTGCTGGTGCCCATGCGCAGGTTACGACCAGCAGGAATGCACTTGATGCGCTGGGCGCGCCACGACGCCCCGCCATGCTGCCCGATGGCGGCAGCATGTCCGCCTCCCCCACCGGCACCACGACCAGCACGACAACGGGCAACGGCAACGTGGCGGGTGCCAGCGGCACTGGCGGCAGTGCCACCGGGGATATTCCCGGCAGCCACGCACCCGCCACGGCCATTGCATCGCCTGCGGCCATCGCCTCCCTGCCACCGGTCGCGACCCAACCGCCCGCCAATCCCGTCCTGCGGCCACCGGAACTGCATGTGCCGCAGCATCCCTTTCCCATGCCGCCCGAGGTCAAGGCCGACCCGCAGGCGCGCGGGCGGGCGGAACGGATTGCCGGCGGCACGCGCCTGCACTTCACCACGCAGTCAGCGGATATGAATTCACGCATGATTTCGGCGCTGCAAACATTTGCCACAGTCATGCAGAAGCTGCCCGACCAGCACATCAGCATCGCGGCCTACGGCGAAGGCCGCGCCGATGATCCGTCCACACCCCGCCGTGTTGCGCTGTCGCGCGGGCTTGCGGCCCGTTCGGTGCTGCTGCACGCCGGTATCGCACCCACGCGTATCTATGTCCGCGCGGTGGGCCTGCCCGATGAAAATGCGCACGGGGCGGGCGCGGATTGTATTGACGTCACCCGTTCGGGTGTGGTGGCCTCAAACGCTACAGGCTCACCTTCGCGTTAAGGAAACCACTGCGTGACACGACCGACCACCTATCTTGTCCGGGTTCTGCTATTCCTTCTGGCGGTCGGGGTTGTCACAGCCCTGCTTTCCTCCACACTGTATCAGGCATTCTGCAACAATCCCTATCTTGATGGCCTGATCATCGGCATCCTGCTGCTGGGCATCGGGTGGAACATTTCCATGATCCTGCGGCTGATCCCCGAAGTCCGCTGGGTCAACATCCTGCGCCACCCGCGCGAAGGCCTGACTACCCCGCCGCCGCCGCGCCTGCTGGCCCCCATGGCGTCCATGCTGGCCACGCATGACAAGGGGCGCAGGCTGACCCTGTCCGCCCCGGTCATGCAGTCGCTGCTGGACAGCCTGTCTGCGCGCCTGGATGAAGGACGCGAACTGTCACGCTACCTGACCGGGCTGCTGATCTTCCTTGGCCTGCTGGGCACGTTCTACGGCCTGCTGCTGACAGTTGGCTCCATTGCCGACGTGATCGGCAACATGTCGGTAGGGAGCGGGGACACTACCGTCATGTTCGACCAGCTCAAATCCGGGCTGGCGGGTCCGCTGCATGGCATGGGCACCGCGTTTTCGGGGTCCATGTTCGGGCTGGCGGGCGCGCTGGTTCTGGGTTTTCTGGATCTTACGGCAGGACAGGCACAGACGCGCTTCTTCAACGAACTGGAAGAATGGCTGGCCACCATCACCCGCCTTTCGGCGGGCGGGCTGCAGGTTGGCGGCAATGACGCCAGCATTCCGGCCTATGTGCAGGCGCTTTTGGAACACACCGCCGAAAACATGGAAAAACTCCAGATCCTGCTGGCCCGCAGCGAGGAAACCCGTGCACAGGAACAGCGCCTGCTCACCGCGCTGAACGACCGTCTGGCGCAGCTGGCGGACAGCCGGGGCGAGGAGCACCTGCAGGGCATCGAATCCCTGCTGGCCCGGCTGGTGCAGGAATCCGCCGCGGGACGGGAGCAGATCGCAACCGACATCCGCAACGACCTGCGCCTGCTTGCACGCACCATCGCCGCAAGCGCCCCCGGAACGAACCACTCCGCTTCCTGACCGTATCCCAAGGCTGAGGTTCATCCCATGGCGCGCCGTTCCCGTCGCTCGATCCGTTCCGAACTGAATGCATGGCCCGGCTATGTTGACGCACTGTCAACGCTGCTGATGGTCATCATATTCGTGCTGCTTGTTTTTGTGCTGGGGCAGGCTTTCCTGTCCGTCACACTGAACAAGCGCCAGCAGGCCCTTGACCAGCTTGAACGCGAGGTGGCGAAGCTGGGGCAGATGCTCTCCCTTGAAAAAAGTCATACAACATCCCTGCAGGGCGAGGTCGCCAGCCTGCACAAGGCGCATGATGCCGATGTAGCCACCGCGACATCGCTGACCGCGCAGCTGAACCAGCAGACCAGCGAGCGCGACAGTGCGCAGGCCCACGCCACGGCGCTGGATGACCAGGTGGCGCAGCTGCGCGCGCAGTTGGCCGCCATCAGTACCGCACTGGAAGTGACCGAGAACGAGGTGCATGACCGCGACCAGAAAATCAGCAATCTGGGCATGCAGCTGAATGTGGCGCTGGCGAAAAAGGTCGAGCAGCTACAGCAGTACCGTTCCGAATTCTTCGGTCGCCTGCGCAGCGTGATGCAGGACCACAAGGGCGTGCAGATCGTCGGCGACCGTTTCGTGTTCCAGAGCGAGGTCCTGTTCCCCGTCGGCAGCGCCGAGCTTTCACCGGAAGGAGCGGCGGAAATCAAGGTACTGGCCAAGACCCTGCGTCAGGTGGCAGCCCAGATCCCATCCGATGTACCCTGGATCCTGCGCGTGGATGGCCATGCCGACCGCCAGCCGATTCACACCGCCTTCCCCAGCAATTGGGAACTGTCATCCGCCCGTGCCATTACAGTGGTCAAACTGCTGATTGCCGAAGGGATCGACCCGCACCATCTGGCCGCAACCGGCTTTTCCGATTACCAGCCGCTGGACCACGGCACATCACCCGAGGCCCTTGCCCGCAACCGGCGCATCGAATTCCGCCTGACGGATCGCTGATCCACCACGGACGGCACATGGCGACAGGCCACCTCTGGCGGCCTGTCGCTGCATTCCTGGATCAGGAACGCGGTCCTTGCCTGCTGCAGTGCCACGATCTGACAGAAAATAATAAAAGTTTCCGGATGCCGCCTTTTTTCAAGAAGGTGGCATTCCCCTGAAGCTTTTTGAAAAAAGCTTCATCAAAAAACTTCTTAAGATCAGGTGGGTTGCCCGAAGGCCTTCAGGCGCAGACGCTCTGTTTCATGGCCTGCGTCTGGAATGGTGGGATCAAGCTGCAGCACATGCTGCCATGCTTTCCATGCCGCCTGCCAGTCGCCACGCTGCTCCTCGGTATCTTCAAGGATCTTCCAGGCAGTCACGTCGCGCCCGTCATGGTGCAGTGCGACGCCAAGATCGGCTACCGCGCCATCGGGATTGGCTGCGGCCAGACGGGCCTGCGCACGGTTGCGCCACAGCACCTCCACCTCCGGCTGCAGCAGCAGGGCATCATCCATGTCCTGCACCGCATCCAGCGGGCGCTGGGCGTCAAGATCATCCTGCGCGCGCTTGAGCAGCAGGCTGGTGGTGGGGGCAAGGTCCTTCTGGCGTATCTGCTCGATCCGGGTCAGCAGGTCATGTGCGCCACGGGCGGTTGAAGCATGCGCCAGTTCGGTTTCCAGATCATCCAGCGACGGCTCGGCATCCGCCTTCCCCCTGCCGGGGGGATGGCTGCCTATGGCGGCAGGACCGGCGTGCTGGTCCACCCCGTGCGACGGCAGGGCGGCATGGGCCTGCAGGCTGTGTCCCATCAGGATCACGGCCAGAACCATGGGTACGCACGAAAAGCCACGAAAACAGGTTCCTAAAAACCTGCCTGCGCAGCTTTGCGGCTGTTCAAAGATGAACCTGACGGTCAAGGCCGTCCGGCAATCAGCCCTGACGGGCCTTCATGCGGGGGTTCTTCTTGTTGATGACGTAGACCTTGCCACGGCGACGGACCACACGGCAGTCCTTGTCCCGAACCTTGGCCGATTTCAGGCTGTTTCTGATTTTCATGATCCGACCCTCGACTAACGGCGGAATACCGCCAAAGAGGCGCCCGAATACCCCTGCCTGCGCCAAGAGTCAACTGGCGGGCCGGATTCTGGCGTCATTTACAGGCGTAAAATCGTATCTGTGATCGAATCCGGCACGAAAAACGGGGCAATGGTCTGGAAATCGGCGGTGCGGGGCGACCGGGGCCGCCATGCCAGCCCGATGGTACGCCAGGCCTGAGCGCCGGTCACCGGACGCACCACCACATCCTGTCCCGTCATCAGCGCGGATTCGACCGCAAGCCGGGGCAGCAGCGCAAGACCCATGCCCGCCGCAACCATTTCCACCATGGTGTACAGCGAACTGACGGTACATTCCGCCTCGTCCTCCGGCTGGGTCCAGCCCCGGACCTGCCGGCACATGGCCAGCGCCTGGTCACGCAGGCAGTGCCCGTCCTCCAGCAGGATCATCCGCTCATGCATGATGCTGCGCACCGGCACGTCCGGCAGGTGCGCCAGCGCATGGTCGCGCGGCATGACCACCATGAAGGGATCGCGCCACAGGGGCAGCGTCTCGCTATCAGCGCAGTCACACGGCATGGCCAGCAGCACGAGATCCAGTCGCCCTGCCGCCAGCTTTTCCATCACGTTATGGGTCATGTCCTCGTTCAGCGACAGGCGCAGCTGCGGATAGGCTTCGGGCAGGCGGCGCACCAGTGTCGGCATGACAAACGGGCCGATGGTGGGAATGACGCCAAGGCGCAGCAGGCCGCTCATCGGCTCGCGGGAGGCCACGGCCACGTCCAGCACGTCCTGCAGCGCCTCCAGTGCCGTGCGGGCGCGCACGACCACCTTGTCCCCCAACGGGGTGAACACGACCTTCTTGCCCACGTCACGGTCAAGCAGCCTGACATCCATCTGGCGTTCAAGCGCCAGTATCCCGGCGGACAGCGTGGACTGTGTCACCGCGCACGCCTTTGCCGCCCGGCCGAAATGGCGCAGTTCGGCAAGGGTGACGAGGTACCGCAACTGCTGTGCGGAGGGCATCGGAAGCATCGATAATTCCGATCATGCATATGTAAATTATTCAATGGCATGATAGCATCACTCCCGGCATAGATACAGCCCGCGGGGCGGCGCGCCCGTCCCGGCCATATATAACCCCAACAGGAGATCACCCTGATGCTGACAGTCGGTGACAAGTTTCCCGCCTTTAACCTGAGCGCCGTTCCCGGTGGTCCCGAAGGCCTCAAGGGCGATTTCGTCCAGATCACGGATGAATCCAACGAAGGCAAGTGGAAGGTCGTCTTCTTCTGGCCGCTGGACTTCACCTTTGTCTGCCCGACCGAAATCGTAGCGTTCGGCAAGCTGGCCGGTGAATTCAAGGACCGTGACGCGGTGGTTTACGGCGTATCGATCGACAGCGCGTTCGTACACCTGAACTGGCGCCTGAACCATGCCGAGCTGAAGAACCTCGAAATCCCCATGCTGTCCGACATCAAGCGCGAGCTGATCGAAAGCTGTGGTGTGATGGCCCAGCAGGCAGGGGCCGCGCTGCGCGCCACCTTCATCGTGGACCCGCAGGGCATCATCCGCCACGTCAGCGTCAATGACCTGTCGGTTGGCCGCAACCCGCAGGAAGTCCTGCGTATCCTTGATGGCCTGCAGAGCGACGAGCTGTGCCCGTGCAACTGGAAAAAGGGCGACGCCTTCCTCAAGGCCTGATCCCGCACGACCGGCTGTCCCGCACCATGCGGGGCGGCCACGCCGCCTGTCCCGATCCGTGTCCCGCCCGCAGGGATCGGGACAGGTGGCGCACCACCATCACGCACTGGCAACACACGGAACCCGTCCATGTCCATCGACTCCCTCAAGGCTGCCCTGCCCGACTACGCCAAGGACCTGAAGCTGAACCTTGGCTCCCTTGCCAATGACTTCGTGCTGACGCCGCAGCAGCTGGGCGGCACGTTCATCGCGTCCGCCATCGCATCACGCAACCCGGCGGTCACACACGCCCTGGTGGCGGAATACGGTCCGAAACTGTCACCCGAAGCCCTGCAGGCCGCACGCGCGGCTGCCGCCATCATGGGTATGAACAACGTCTATTACCGTTTCGTGCACCTGGTTGGCGGCGATTACGAAAAGATGCCAGCCCGCCTGCGCATGAACGTCATTGCCAACCCCGGCGTGGACAAGGCGGATTTCGAATTGTGGGCCATGGCGGTCTCCGCCATCAATGGCTGTGGCCTGTGCATGGAAAGCCATGAACGCCAGTTGCGTGCAGCAGGCATCACGACCGAACAGATCCAGGCCGCCGTGCGCGTCGCCGCAACCGTACATGGCGTGGCCGTGACGCTGGATGGCGTGGAAATCCCTGCCTGATCCGTCCTGGTTACAGACAAAACGCCATGAACATGAATGTCATGGCGTTTTTTTTTGCCTGCCCTGTTGCCATGACGGGGCCAGCCTGTTATTTGCCCTTTCACCGAACGGTTGCAGCCCCGCGGGGCGGTAACGGATGCGGGTGTAGCTCAGTTGGTTAGAGCGCCGGCCTGTCACGCCGGAGGTCGCGGGTTCGAGCCCCGTCACTCGCGCCATTTTACGGTGCATTCCTTTTACAATAAAAATATGATGCCTGATCGGTTTCCACTGAAACCTGTCCTGCCGTTTCAGCATGACCGCATGCATTGCGTCATGCCGCCAACATGCCCAGTCTGTGGCCAGTTTCCCGCATGACGGAGCCAACGGGCATGACCGATCTATTTTCCCCCTATACCCTCAAGGGCGAGACCCTGCGCAACCGTATCGCCGTGTCCCCCATGTGCCAGTACATGGCGCGCGATGGCATGGTGAATGACTGGCACAATGTGCATTACCCCACCCTTGCCCGTGGTGGCAGCGGGCTGGTTGTGGTGGAAGCCACCGCCGTATCACCTGAAGGACGCATCACGCCAGGCTGCCTTGGCCTTTGGAATGATGCGCAGGCCGAAGCCTTCCGCCCGCTGGTGCGCGCCATGCGCGACGCGGGGGCCGTACCGGGCATCCAGATCGCCCATGCAGGCCGCAAGGCCAGCGCCAACCGCCCGTGGGAAGGCGACGACCACATCGCCGCCGATGACCCGCGTGGATGGGACACCATCGCCCCGTCCGCCATTGCCTTTGGCGATGGCCTGCCCAAGGTCCCCCGCGCCATGACGATGGCCGACATAACCCGCGTGCGGCAGGACTTCGTAGCCGCAGCGGTGCGTGCGCGTGACGTGGGATTTGGCTGGCTCATGCTGCATTTCGCCCACGGCTATCTGGCGCAGAGTTTCCTTTCCCCCCATTCCAACCAGCGTAATGACAGTTATGGCGGCAGCCTTGAAAACCGTGCGCGCTTTCTGGTGGAAACCCTGCGCGACGTGCGCACCGTCTGGCCCGAGGACCGGCCGCTCAGCGCACGTCTGGGCATGATCGAATTCGACGGCCACGACGAACAGACATTGCAGGACGCCATTGCGGTCGCGAAGGTCTTTCGCGAATCGGGTCTGGACTTCCTTGATGTCAGCATTGGCTTTTCCACGCCCACGGCGAAGATTCCATGGGGTCCGGCCTTCATGGCCCCGGTCGCGCAGCGCGTGCGGCACGAAACCGGCCTGCCGGTCGCCACAAGCTGGTATCTGGGCACCGCCCCCGCCATTGACGGGCTGGTACGCGAGGAAAAGATCGATCTTGCGATGATCGGTCGCCCCTTCCTTGAAAACCCGCACTGGCCGTATGCGGCGGCACGGGCGCTGGGACGTGAGGACGCGGCATGGGTTCTGCCCGCACCCTATGCCCACTGGCTGGCGCGCTACCGTTCCGCATGATTGATGAATGATAAAAAGTTTTCGCGTGCCGCCTTCTTGAAAAAAGGCGGCGTGCTTTAACGCTTCTGCAAAAAGCTTCACCAAAAACTTTCTGCGTCCTACATCCCGGCATCATTCAGATACTGTGCCACCATGGGCCGGTAGGTTTCGCCAAACAGCCGCAGGTGAACCAGCGCGGTCCACAGGCGGTAAATGGCGAAACGGGCCTCATACCCGCGCTCCAGCGCTCCATGGCGGGCATAAAATCCGGCAGGCGGCTGGCTAAACACGCCCGGCGTGGCAAGGTCGACCTCGGCATGGCCATAATAGCAGCATGGATCAATCAGCCCCGTCACATGCTGGCCCGACACCAGCACGTTCCCGCCCCACAGGTCACCATGCAGCAGGCACGGCGCGGGGGTTGCGGGCAGCAGGTCAGGCAGGCGGCGCATCAGGTTTTCAAGCTGGTGGGCAAGGTCGATGGGCACATGCGCCAGATGCACGCCGATACGCTGACGCGCCCAGAAATCAGGCCATGTCGCCGTCCAGTCATTGCGCACTGTTACGGAGCCAAAAGCATAGTCCGCGGACCAGCCATAACGGGCATTGTCCCTATCGGGCCGTCCCGAGCGTACACGCGAAAGCACACGTGCCAGATCGTCCCAGCATCGGGACAGGCGGCCATCGGCGGGCAGGTATTGCAGCACCAGCGCGTCTTCATCCACCGCCAGCACATCCGGCACCGGCGCGCCCGTCTGACCGAGGGCCCGCAGCATGGCGGCCTCCGCCACAGGGTCAGGCCCATGCTTGACCACGACCCTGCGTCCATCATTCAGGTAGACCAGCAATACCTGCGCCACGTCACCCCCGGGCAGCGGATGCCAGTTCCACAACCCTGCCCCCAGCAGGGCCGCACCGTGCCGGGCAAGGCGTGTCATGGAGTGTCGCGCCGCAGTTTTTCCACCAGCGCCGTAGCACCCGCCGTAACGTCGCGCCATGTAATGTCAAACCCGCTGGCGTCCCCGTAATACGGATCGGCCACGGCATGGCCTTTACGTTCGGACACATGGTCCAGCAGCAGCGAGACCTGCGCCCGGCTGCCCGCCGGTTTCATGTCCATCAGATGCGCAAGGTTGGCGTGATCCAGTGCAATGATGTGGGTAAAGCGGTCAAAATCTGCCACTGTCACCACCCGCGCACGATAACGGGTGATGTCGATGCCATGCCTGCGGGCAACAGCGCAGGCCCGCCGGTCAGGGGGCGCGCCTGCATGCCAGTTGCCCGTCCCCGCCGAATCGACCATGACCGGCAGTCCCGCCCGGTCGGCAGCCGCGCGGAATGCGGCCTCCGCCAGGGGGGAGCGGCAGATATTGCCCATGCAGACAAACAGGACCGCATGCATATCGGTCATCTATCCCTTTTCGGGAGTATGTTCGGGGAAACGCTGCCGCAGCAGGCCGATGGTCTCGGCAATCAGGTCGGCAGGGGTTTCTTCCAGATGCACGACAACCGGGTGTTCATCAGCCATTGGTGGCTCCAGCGTGGCAAGCTGGCTGGGCAGCAGGCTGGGCGGCATGTAGTGCCCGCGCCTGCGCTGCAGGCGTTCGGCCAGAACATCCTCGGGAATTTCCAGATAGACGAACACGACATCCGCCGCCCCGTCCGCCCGCAGCAGGTCGCGGTACGACCGCTTCAGCGCGGAACAGGTCAGGATTCCCCCCTGCCCCGACGCCACGCGACCCAACAGCCATTCATGGCATGCCTGCAGCCATGGCAGACGGTCCGCATCAGTCAGGGGAATACCCGCCGCCATCTTTTCCACATTGGCGCGCGGATGCAGCATGTCGCCTTCCTGATAGGGCCAGCCCAGCAGGTTGTGCAGCCCTTCCGCCAGCGTGGTCTTGCCGCAGCCCGACACACCCATGATGACCAGTACCTGCGGCCGGATGCCCTGGTCCTGCAGTTCCCGCCCGGTCATGCCGCAACCAGTTTCTGCAGTCCCGTGGCGGTCGCCACGATCACTTCGGATGTCCGGCCGATGAACAGCCCGGTCTCGATCACACCCACGATCGGCGCAAGTTGCGCCTGCAACTGCGCGGAATTGGCGATTTCACCGAAATGACAGTCAAGGATCATGTTGCCCCCATCGGTTACGAACACGTTGCCACTACGGTCCATACGCTGGGTGATCCGCGCGCCCAGCGCTTCGATCTGCCGCGCCGTGGCGGTCCAGCCAAAGGTCGCGACCTCCACCGGCACGGGCACACGTGCGCCCAGCCGGTCAACCAGTTTGCTGTCATCCACCACGACCACAAATTTGCGTGAGGCAGCAGCCACGATCTTTTCACGGAACAGCGCCCCGCCCAGCCCCTTTATCAGGTTGAGCGAACCGCGTTCCACCTCATCCGCGCCATCAATATCGATGTCGATCTGCGGATGGGTTGCGAACGTCACCAGCCTGATCCCGTGCGAGCGCGCCTGCTCGGCCGAGCGTTCGGATGTGGGAATGGCGGCGAAACGCAGCCCCTCCGCCCAGCGACGGCCAAGTTCCTCGATCATGAAGGCCGATGTGCTGCCCGAGCCAAGGCCAACCACCATGCCTTCCCTGACCATGTCGGCCGCCTCGATCGCTGCCTTGCGCTTCAGTTCTGCCCGTGGGTCCGCATTCTGGGTGGACATGCGCTGCTTCCTCTCCTGCGGGGCATCCCGCCATCGGGTGCCCCGTCGTTTTTATTGAACCGTGATCCGTATCGCACAAACACGATACCGTGCCACTTATTGTCCCGCCGCCGCCTTGTCCATAAGCCAGATGAGTTCGCCCTCGGTCGTGATGTGGCTGGCGGGTTCCGCCGGATCACCGGCGCGCACTTTCGCAAAGGCCTCGCGTTTGCCAGCACCCGCCAGCATGAACACCACATGGCGGCTGGAATGGATGGCGGGATAGGTCAAGGTCAGGCGCGTATGCGGCGCGTCATCGGGCACGCAGGTCGAAACCCACAGCTTTCGCTCGTCAAGCACCGGCTGGCGCGGAAACAGCGATGCGGTATGCCCGTTATCACCCAGCCCCAGCATCACCACGTCAAACAGCGGGCGACCGGGTTCCAGCACCGTGCCGCCATACACCTTCTCCAGCTCCGCCTGGTATGTCGCCGCCGCCTGCGCCGGGTCGCCCGATGTCGGCATGGGGTGCACATTGGCAGGCGGCACGTTTACATGCGCCAGCATTTCGGCTTCCACCATGTTGTAGTTGCTGGCCGGGTCACTGTCGGGCACGAAGCGTTCATCACCAAAGAAGAACTGCGTGTTCGCCCACGGGAAACGGTCACGATAGGCGTCGGACGCCAGAATCTGGTACAGCCGCTTTGGCGTGGACCCACCCGATAGCGCGATCACGAACGGGCCATCCTTTTTCGCCAGCGCCTGTTCCGTCAGCCATTTCGCCATGTATCGGGCAATGGCCTCGGCATCGGGCAGGACCACCATCGCGCCCGTTTTCACGTCCTGTCCAGCTGTCATGTCATGCATCTCCCAGCACGAATTTCTCGATACCACTGGCGAATCCTTCCTCCTCGCACGATGTCGAGACATGGGTCGCCTGTTTCTGCACCTCGGGGCTGGCCTGCCCCATGGCGATCGACATGCCGCTCTTGCGGAACATCAGCACGTCGTTGGGCTGGTCGCCCAGTGTCACCATCTGGCTGGCTGGAATGCCCAGCAGGCGTTCCAGCGTCATCACCACGCCGCCCTTGTTGGCGTCCCTGTTGGTCACATCCACGTAGTACGGCTGCGACAGGGCGGCTGATGCCGTATCGCCCAGCGCCTGCTGCAGGTCGTGTTCAAGACGTTTCATAAGATCCAGATCATCACTGACGCCGGTGATCTTGACCACCTGATCCAGCTTTTCTTCGACATTGCCGACCACAGGCGGGAACTTTACCGTCCACTGCTCACGCGCGACATGGGGGGCGTCGAGTTTCGAGACAATCCAGTCATTGCCATTATAGACCCACGGGTCGGCCTTGTGGTCGCGGATGATGCCGATCACCCTGCGCGCGGTATCGGCTGGCAGGGTGCGGGCCTCGATCACGGTGAAATCGGGCTTGACCATCATGCCGCCGTTAAAGCCCGCGATCGGTTCGGAAATCTTCAGCGGGTCGATGACCATCTTCATGCCCCTGGGCGGGCGGCCGCTGGTTATGGTGAACAGGATACCGCGTTCACGCAGGCGCTCGACCGCCCGGATTGCGCGGGGTGTCAGGATCTTGTCCTTCGTGACCAGGGTGCCATCCACATCGGCCAGGACCAGTCTGATCTGGCTGGCGGGCGTTCCGGCTGCGTCCTGGGGCATGGTGCCTCTCCTTCTGTGCCGCGCGCCTATGCGCGGGGCAGTACAAAACTTTCCATGGCAAAAGCCCACCCGTCCTGCGTATTGGATCGCGTCACGAAACGGGCATGGGCCTTCACATTATCGGGCGCGTTGCCCATGGCTATGCTGACCCCGGCTTCCTTCAGCATGGGGATGTCATTGTTCATATCCCCGATACACGCAGTATTCCGGATATCAATATCCAGCAGTTTTGCCAGTTCTTTTGCCGCATAGCCCTTGTTCGCCTGCGGATGCGTAATATCAAGGTAAATAGGCGAGGACCGGTGTACACTCGCCTTGCCAGCCAGCAGGTCCGCAAGCCTGCGTTCCACTCCCGGCAGGGTGGCGGGATCCACTGAAACCCCCATGATCTTGCCGACATTTTCATAATGCCCGGCAAAATCATCCACCTGTACCGGGGTGGTCTGCACCACGTCGCGTTCATGACGGACCTGCGGCGTGTCATCACGGCGCACCAGCCAGTCATGACCGATGAACAGCCATGGCTCGACCCCGTGGGCGATCAGGAATTCGACCGCCGTCCGGGCCGTTTCGGGGTCAAGGGACAGCCGTTCGCGGATGGTGCCATCGGGATCGCAGATCAGCCCGCCATTCAGCCCCGCGATGGGGGTATCGATGCGCAGTTCCCTGACAAACTGCATCATGCCGCGTGGCGCGCGGCTGCTGACCAGACTCAGCCGGATGTCAGCCGCCCGCACGTCGTCCGCCGCCTGCCGGGCGGCTGGGGTCAGCCTGCGTTCCGGCGTAATCAGGGTTCCGTCAATATCGGATACGACAAGGCGAACGCCGCCTGCGGGGGCAACGGGTTGGGGCATGGGCATCATCCAATCTTCAGCCAGTGGCGGTGATCACGGGCCAGCAGGGCGTCGGCCGCTTCCGGCCCCTCGCTGCCAGCGGCGTAAAAATCAAGGAAACGCGCGTCCTGCCCCCAGTCCAGAACCGGCTGCACGGCGCGCCATCCGGCCTCGATATTATCCGCGCGCTGGAACAGGGTGGCGTCTCCGATCATGCAGTCATAGATCAGGGTCTCGTACCCCGTGCTCGGGCCTTCGCTGAACCATTCGGCATAGTCAAATTTCATCCGCACACCACCCAGACGCACGGACGGCCCGGGGATCTTGGCGGAAAACTGCATGGTCACCCCTTCGGTCGGCTGGATATGAATGACCATGATGTTGGGGGCCAGCTTGTCTACCGGCGTGTCACGAAACAGCGCATAAGGGGCCGATTTGAAGTGGATGGCGATTTCGGTCTTGCGCGCGGCCAGCCGCTTGCCCGTGCGCACATAGAACGGCACCCCGGCCCAGCGCCAGTTATCGATCTGGAACTTCATCGCCATATAGGTTTCGGTCAGGGAATGGGGGTCAACACCGGGTTCCTGTCGGTAGCCGGGCACTTCCTTTCCACCCACCACGCCGGGCGCGTACTGCCCGCGCACCACATCCTGCGGTGAAAGGGGATGGATTGCGTCCAGCACCTTGGTCTTTTCATTGCGCACGGCATCAGCATCGAAGGAAATGGGCGCTTCCATCGCCGTCATGGCCAGAAGCTGCATGACGTGATTGGGCACCATATCGCGCAGGGCACCGGTGCCTTCGTAAAATTTCGCACGCTGTTCCACACCCACCGTCTCGGCGGCGGTAATCTGCACGTGGTCGATGTTCTGGCGGTTCCACAGGGGTTCGAAAAACCCGTTGGAAAACCGCAATGCAAGAATGTTCTGGACCGTTTCCTTACCAAGGTAATGGTCGATCCGGTAAATCTGCTGTTCCGTCAGCGTGCGCAGCAGCCGTTCGTTCAGCGCCACGGCGGAAGGCAGATCGCTGCCAAAGGGTTTTTCCACAATGACGCGACGGAAGGTATGGCGCCCTTCGTGCACCAGCCCCGATTCCCCCAGCCGGTCTACAATGGGGCCAAAGAACCGGGCGGCCACGGCAAGGTAGAATATGCAGTTCTGGGTGCCCACCACCGTGGCGATGTCCTGATAGGTCTGCATGGTTTCGAAATCGCCACGCACGTAGCGGATGCGCGACTGCATCCATGCCCATACGTCTTCACGCAATGTCACGGCTTCCGCACCACGGCGGGCGGTGAAATCTTCCAGCGCCGCACGGACATTCTGCTGCAATTGCGCATCGGTCAGGTCGGCGCGGTCAACCGCCACGACGCTGAAACCGTCATCCAGCAGCCCCGCGCAGGCAAGGTTGTATATGGCAGGCAACAGGAGGCGACGCGTCAGGTCACCCCCGCCACCAAAGATGACAAATGATCCCGGCGGGCTGCGCCGGGGCGCAGCTTCATGCCCGGGATCGCCAACCTGTGATACCGCCGAGGCAATGATGTTTTCCATTGTACTGCTGTCCCTGGACTGTTTCCGCCTGTATTCCTTCCCCCGGCTGTTCCGGTTGCAGTCATTGAGCGCTGTCGTTTTGTCCGGGAACAGCCGGGACCCAGCATGCGTAGCATCCTGGCATCCCGTCAGTTACCAACCGTGCGTCAGGTCAGTTATTCGTACCCTCAATGTGACCGCCAAAGCCGAAGCGCATGGCGGACAGCATCTTTTCGGCAAAGTTGTTGCCCGTGCGGGAACGGAAACGCGTGAACAGCGATGCGGTGATGACGGGCACGGGCACCGCTTCCTCGATCGCGGCCTCGATGGTCCAGCGGCCTTCGCCGGAATCGGCCACGTCACCCTTGTAGTTCGACAGGTCGGGGTTGCCCGCCAGCGCACTGGCCGACAGGTCCAGCAGCCACGACGACACGACGCTGCCACGACGCCAGACTTCGGCAATGTCCGCCATGTTCAGCTCAAAACGCTGGTCTTCGGGCAGATCAGGCGAGTTTTTGGACTTCATCACGTCGAAGCCTTCGGCGAAGGCCTGCATGATGCCGTATTCGATGCCGTTATGGACCATTTTCACAAAATGGCCGGACCCTGCGGGACCGCAATGCAGGTAGCCCTGTTCCGCGCGCGGGTCAAAGCCGGGCCTGTCACGGTTCGGAGTGCGCGGGATATCGCCAATCCCCGGTGCAAGGGCCGACAGGATGGGGTCGATATAATCGGTGGCGTCCTTGGTGCCGCCGTACATCATGCAGTACCCGCGCTCCAGCCCCCATACACCGCCGGACGTGCCGACATCAATGTAGTGGATGCCCTTCTTCATCAGTTCGGCAGCACGACGGATGTCGTCCTTGTAGAAGGAATTGCCGCCATCGATCACGATATCACCCTTGCCCAGCAGGCCGCCCAGTTCCTGCACCGCCGCTTCCGTCACCTCACCTGCGGGCAGCATGAGCCAGATCACCTTGCGACCGGACAGCTTGCCCACCATGTCCGCAAGCCCGGTGGCCGGGGTGCAGCGACCGTCTTCGGCCTGCCCGCATACCTTTGCCGTTACAGCGGAATCACGGTCGAAGGCCACTACATCATGACCGTGACGGGTCAGGCGGATGGAAATGTTGCCGCCCATCTTGCCAAGGCCAACAATACCAATCTGCATAATCAAAAACTCCTGGAAGAGGGGATAGGGCCGTAGTCCTACCGCTTTGGCGGTCATTACCCAATGACCCCAATCAAAAAACCCGCCCCTTCGCCGGAAGGGACGGGCCAGCATGCGGTCAGACCGCGCGGGCGATATCCTGCCCAAGTTTTTCAAGGCCAGCCTTCAGCTCACCATGGATGTGGACACGCAGCACACGGCGGCCACGTTCGGCCAGCACTTCCATGTCACCACGGGCCTGCGCTTCCTTGACGATGCTGAAGGTGTATTTCTCACCCGGCACCGGCAGGTTGACCTCATCATCACACGTGATCTGCAGGAACACGCCCGTGTCGGGCCCACCTTTGTAGGCCTGACCTGTGGAATGCTGGAAACGGGGCCCGAATTCGGCGGCCGTGGCCAGCTTCAGCGCATCGCGCAGGTTCAGGCGGACCTTCTGGATCCATTCGCGCGTCCATGTATCACGGTCGATATAGGCCAGCAGGGCAACATAATCACCCGCCTTGCCACGGGCGAAATGGGCTTTCAGGATCGCATCCGCCGTTTTGCCCTCCCCCAGTGCCGCAGCATTTTTCGGATCGGCATAGAAGGCGAACGGACCGTCCTTGGCAAAGGGTTCGTACGGCGGCAGCTTGCCGGTTTCGTTATAGGCAGTGGTGATCTTCTTGGTCTCGATCTTCGATTCCTCGACATCGGGCTGGTTGAACGGGTTGATCCCGATCACCGCACCGGCGACGGCGGTCGCGAATTCCCAACGGAAGAATTCTTCCAGCACCTGACGGCGTTCATGCAGTTCGATGGTGACGACCGGCTCACCCGCCTCGGCCAGTGCGGCGAAGGCCGCGTCCTGCTTCGGACACGGATCTTCGGCCAGGCGCAGGTAAGCGAAAACCCGGTCCTTGCCATACACGCCCGGCTTGCCGATGGTCTCGTCATCGATGGGAATCAGGCCCTTGCCATCCTTGCCGGTCGATTCCGCAATCAGCTGTTCCAGCCATGCGCCCATGTCGTAAATGCCGGGGGACGCGATGATGGTCACCTTGTCACGGCCGAAATCACGCGCGGCAACCCCCAGCACGGCCCCCAGCACCACACCGGGGTTCTGCACCGGCGGTACGGATGCGGCACAGGACTTCTCACCACGCTGTGCTGATTCCAACAGCAGCTTCAGCGGCAGACCCGCGACGGCGGCAGGCACCAGGCCGAAGTCGGACAGCACGGAATACCGGCCACCAATCTGCTTTTCACCATAGAAGATTTTCCAGAACCCGTCCTTCTTCGCCACGTCTTCCATGTGCGAACCCGGATCGGTCACGGTGATGAAGTGCGAACCGGCCCTGTCGCCCAGCACCTTTTTCGCCTGATCGAAGAAATAGGCCTTGAGGATGTTCGGTTCCAGCGTGCCACCGGACTTGGACGAGACGATGAACAGCGTCCTGCTGATATCGATTTTCTTCTCGAAGTCACGCACCTGCTGCGGATCGGTGCTGTCAAGCACGTACAGGTGCGGGAAGCCTTCGTGCTTGCCGAATGTCTGCGCCAGCACTTCGGGACCAAGGCTGGAACCACCCATGCCCAGCAGCAGCGCATCACGGAAGCCGCGCGCCTTCACCTCCGCCTGGAAATCCTCGAACCTGGAAAGGGCGGCCACCTGGTCGTCGGTGATGTCCAGCCATTTCAGCCAGCTTGCCTCGTCCTTGCCGGTCCACAGGCTCGCATCCCTGTCCCATACGCGGCGGACATTGCCCTTCCTGCGCCATGTCTCCAGTTCGGCATCGACTGCCTTCTGCAGATCAGCGGGCAGCTTGAGCGCGGTGGAGGTGACTTTGCTGCCAAGGAACGCCGCCTGCTTGGCCGCGACAGAACCCAGCAGGTCATCAAACGCATCAGCGAAGGAGGCCACACCTTCATCCACCAGCACCTTCGTGACACCTTCAAGGTCAAGGCCAAGGCGCTGGGCTTCGGCCAGAACCTTCCTGGCCCCCTCGACATCCTGCGTCAGGGTGGGTGCGACCTTGCCGTGGTCACGGAAAGCGTCGAATGTCGCGGGGGGAATGGTGTTGACGGTTTCAGGACCGATCAGCCCGTCCACGTACAGTACGTCGCTGAACGACTTGTCCTTCGTGCCCGTGCTGGCCCACAGCAGGCGCTGTGGCTGGGCACCGGCATCCGCCAGCTTTTTCCACCGCGGACTGGCCGTCACGGCTTTCCAGTGTTCGTACGCCATCTTGGCGTTGGCGATCGCGACCTTGCCGCGCAGCGCCTTCAGCGCGGCGCTGTCCTTGTCGCCCTTCGCCACGCGGGTGTCGATTTCCTTGTCGATCTTCACGTCGATCCGGCTGACGAAGAAGGACGCGACACTGGCGATACCCTTCACGCTCTCGCCACGGCCAAGGCGGTCTTCAAGCCCTGTGATGTAGGCTTCAAGCACCTTCTTGTAGGCATCGATCGAGAACAGCAGGGTGACGTTGATGCTCAGCCCTTCGGCAATGGCGGCGCGCACGGCGGGCACGCCTTCGTCAGTGCCGGGAATCTTGATCATGAGGTTGCGGGCATCAACCGCCTTCCACAGGCGCAGCGCCTCATGCAGCGTGCCCTTGGTGTCACGCGCCAGATAGGGCGAGACCTCAAGGCTGACGTAACCGTCCACGCCCTTTGTCTGTTCATAGACGGGATACAGCACTTTGGCTGCCGCCCGGATATCGTCCACGGCCAGCAGTTCGTACAGCGCGCCCGCATCCAGCACCTGGTGCGCCAGCACCGAACGGATCTGGGCATCGTAATCCGTGCCCTGCCCCATGGCCTTCTGGAAGATGGCGGGGTTGGAGGTCACACCCTTCAGCCCGTCTTCATCCACCAGCTTCTTCAGACTGCCATTTTCGGTATAGGAACGCTGGATGAAGTCCAGCCATGGGGACTGACCATAGCGGGCCAGTTCCTTTAACGGATTTTCGCTACCAGATTCGTGCGCACTCATGCCGTGCTTCCTTTGCTTGCCGACAGCGCGGGCAGGCCCCGCGTCGCCAATACTGCGTCTTCAAAAAACAAGGCAGGCGGAACGTCCTGTCCCGCCTGCCTGTCCATTCTTCCTATTTGCCCGCCTGCCTGCGGGCGGCGGCCACCACGGCGTCAACCGTGAAACCAAACTTGACTTCCAGCCGTTCCGCCGGGGCGGATGCGCCAAAGCCATGCATCACGATCGTCTCCCCCGCCAGACCGGTATAACGGTCCCAGCCAAGCTGGGCCGCCTGTTCCACCGCAACGCGAGCAGTGACATCGGGCGGCAGTACGCTGTCGCGGTAAGCCTTGGACTGGGCCTCGAACAGGTCCCATGACGGCATGGAGACCAGACGCACCTTGATGCCATCCGCCCTCAGCTTTTCCCCGGCCTTTACGATCAGGCCGACTTCGCTACCCGTTGCCATGAGGATGACATCGGGACGCCCGTCGGTGTCTGCAAGGACATAGGCCCCTTTTGCCAGACCTGTTGCTGGCGCATAGGTCTTGCGGCAGATGGTGGGCAGGTTCTGGCGGCTCAGCGCCAGCACGCTGGGCCGGTCGGTCAGCTGGATCAGCGTGCGCCAGGCTTCCGCCACCTCGTTCGCATCCGCCGGGCGCAGCACGGTCACGCCGGGGGTGGCGCGCAGCTGGGCCAGCTGTTCGATGGGCTGGTGGGTCGGACCATCTTCCCCCACCCCGATCGAATCGTGGGTAAAGATATAGGTCACCGGCAGCTTCATGAGCGAAGACAGGCGGATGGGCGGCTTCATGTAATCGGAGAAGATCAGGAAGCCCGAGCAGTAGGCCCGTATGCCATACAGCGCCAGACCGTTGCTGATCGATCCCATCGCGTGTTCGCGCACGCCGAAATGCAGGTTACGCCCGCCATAGGTCCCGCCCCACTGCGGCGGCTGGAAATCACCCGCGCCATCGAAGGTCAGGTGTGTCTTGGTCGACGGCGACAGATCGGCCGAGCCACCGATCATCCACGGGTAATTCTTCGCGATTTCGTTCAGCACCTTGCCCGAGCTTGCGCGGGAGGCGACACCCTTGGCGTCCGCGTCGAATACGGGGATATTGCTGTCCCACCCTTCGGGCAGGGTGCCTGCGAAAATATGGTCAAGCTGGGCCGCTTCATCGGGATACCTGGCGCGGTAGGCCCTGAACAGCTCGTCCCATGCCCTGGACGCAGCCGCGCCACGGGTGGCGATACCCGCCTGGAAATGCTCCGGCACGCCATCAGGCACATAGAAGCTTCTGTCTTCCGGCCAGCCGTAGAATTTCTTGGTCTCGCGGATTTCCTCGACACCCAGCGGGGAGCCATGCGCTTCCGCCGTCCCGGCAAGGTGCGGCGCGCCCCAGCCAATGATGGAATGGACAATGATCAACGTCGGGCGCGAGGTCTCGGCCTTCGCTTCCGCCAGCAGGCGGCGCATGTCGCCGGTATCATTGGCGTCCTTCAGTTCAAGGACATGCCAGCCATAGGCTTCGAAGCGTTTGTGCACGCTTTCGGTAAAGGCGATGTTGGTCGAGCCTTCGATGGAAATATGATTGCTGTCATAGATCCATGTCAGGTTCCCAAGTTTCAGGTGGCCCGCGATGGACGCAGCCTCGCTGGCGACGCCTTCCATGTTGTCGCCATCGCCGCACAGTGCATAAATATGGTGATCGAACAGCCTGAACCCGGGACGGTTGTAGCGTTCGGCCAGCCATTTTTCCGCGATCGCCATGCCGACGGAGTTACCGCAGCCCTGACCCAGCGGCCCGGTCGTGGTCTCGACGCCAGCGGTGTGGTGGTATTCCGGATGGCCGGGGGTGAGCGAGTCCAGCTGGCGGAACTGTTCCAGATCCTCCAGCGTCAGGGCGGGACGGTCATTGCTGATCCCGCCGGGGCGCACATCGCGGATACCGGCCAGGTGGATCAGCGAATACAGCAGCATGGAGGCATGCCCGATCGACAGCACGAAGCGGTCACGATTGGGCCATAACGGATTGGCCGGGTCATAGTTCAGCACATCGCGCCACAGCGTATAGGCCACGGGGGCAAGCGCCATGGCGGTGCCGGGGTGGCCGGAATTCGCCTTCTGCACCGCGTCCATGGACAGCGTGCGGATTGTATTGATGCACAGCGTATCGATATTGGTGGGCATTGCGCCACCTCCTTCAGGTGCCATCAGGGGGGATGTTGTCAAAGAACGCATGAGAGACC
Organism: Komagataeibacter diospyri; assembly: GCF_043995075.1. Taxonomy (NCBI): domain Bacteria; kingdom Pseudomonadati; phylum Pseudomonadota; class Alphaproteobacteria; order Acetobacterales; family Acetobacteraceae; genus Komagataeibacter; species Komagataeibacter diospyri. The sequence continues at coordinate 2,763,889 of NZ_CP171836.1, read as the reverse complement.
GGCCTCCTTACAGCCATGGTCGTTGTCCTGATCGGGCCGGGCCTGCCGCCTGAACATGACAACCTTTCTTGTTTTTCTTTCCATACCACCCGCACCCGGGCCACCCGCCGACGGACAGCGCGGAGCGCAAGGAAAAAAGGCTTTTCACGGCACGCACCTTCTCACGACCTACGGGACGGAACAAGCCATCTCATCAAGCCGTTACCCACGCCCTGAACGAACATGCGCGCCGTGCCCCGCCATTCCCTATGACAGCGCATGGCTTCCCACCCGGTTGCCTGCGCACCCTGACAGCGCACGGGCGTGGAATTTGACACAGCCCCCTACCTCCCCCACCAGATCAGGGCATCCCACCGTCCGCCGATGGAGACCACGCATGCCCCCGCTACCCGCCAGCGACCACACGGATGGCACCCGTTTTTTCAATCCCCCTTCCATCCGCCCCGCCGCAGCGCCACCGGGACGGATGCGGCGGCTGTCCATACTGAAATGGCAATGGAACCGGCCCAAATCGGACTGGCCCGCATGGATTGAAAACCCCGTCCCCACCGGCGACCCGCACGCCCTTCCCGCACCGGGCACGGTGCAGGTAACGTTTATCGGGCACAGCACGTTCCTGATCCGTATGCCCCGCCCCGATGGCACGGTGCTGAGCATCCTGACCGATCCCGTTTTCTCCCTGCGCTGTTCGCCCTTTTCCTTCATGGGACCAAAGCGGGTGCGCGCACCGGGGCGCGCGCTGGCCGACCTGCCACACATTGACGTGGTACTGGTGTCCCACGCGCATTACGACCACATGGACCTGCCCACGCTGCGGGCCATTGCACGACGTGGGGATGATCCGCTGGTGGTCACGCCGTTGTGCAACGCCCGCTTCATGCGCAAAACCGGGCTGAAACGCATCATGGAACTGGACTGGTGGCAGTCCGTGGCCATCCCGGGGCTGGAGATCACCTGCACGCCCGCCCGCCACGGCGCGGCCCGCACCCCGTTTGACCACAACAGAAGCCTGTGGGGCGGGTTCATGCTGCGCGACGGGGCGGGGCACCAGCTGTTCTTTGCGGGCGACACGGCCCATGGGCGGCACTGGGGGCTGATCCGCGACCGTCTGGGCGCACCCGATATCGCACTCCTGCCCATCGGGGCGTATGATCCCCGCGAACTGATGGCGGGCGTGCATACCACCCCCGAGGAAGCGCTGGAGGGCCTGCGCCAGCTTGGGGCGAAGCATGGCATCGGCATGCATTTCGGCACGTTCCGCCTGACGGATGAACCCATGGACGAGCCGGTGCGCCGACTGGCCCGGGCCGTGCAGGATACCGGCCTGCCACCGGATATGATGGGGGTCCTGGAACACGGGGAATGTCGCGACATCGCATGGTGGCAACCCGGTGACGCGTGATTGCCCGTATGTTCTTTTCAGCCGAACCGTCCTATGATCCGCCGCACCTGACGGGACCGGCCCCCGCCCCCGTTTTCCGCAACCCGACCAGCGAGGCAGGCACATGAGCAAGACAATCGCCAGCGGCGACCCCGCCGCCGCCGCACCCGAATCCTTCAGCAACGCGGAAATCGAGACCCTGTTCCTGTCCGCCGCCCGTGACGGGCAGACAGATCTGGTAAGCGAATTCCTGAAGGCGGGCATAAGCCCCGACACCCGCAATGACAAAGGCTACACCGCGCTGATCCTGGCGGCCTATAATGGCCATGCCGAAACCGTGCGCGCACTGCTGGCGGGCGGGGCCAACCCCAACCTGCAGGATGCAAAGGGAGCGACCGCACTGGCCGGTGTCGCGTTCAAGGGCGACCTGCCATGCGCACGCGTTCTGGTGGAACATGGCGCGGGAATTGACGTGCCGAATTTCGTCGGGCGCACGCCGCTGGCCTTCGCGGTCATGTTCAACCGCGACCCCATGGTGACCTTCCTGCTGGAACATGGCGCCAACCCCGACCTGCGTGATGGCGAGGGGATCAGCGCGCGCATCCTGGCCACCCGGCAGGGCAATGCCGCCCTTCTGTCCGCCATGGGCCGCCCGGCCACGGCACAGGGCTGACCGGCTTCCCCCTGATCCGTTCCACGCACCCGCATCCTGAATGCAGGGAACGGGTGCGTCTGTTTCATGACCCTGACAATCTGGAATTCACCCTGATGAGCCGTTTCTGGAGCCCTGTCGTCCACACCCTGACCCCCTATGTACCGGGGGAACAGCCCAGACTGGCCAACCTGATCAAGCTGAATACCAATGAATGTCCGTATGGTCCCTCGCCGAAGGTGCTGGACGCCATACGGGCCGCCACCAACGACACGCTGCGCCTGTATCCCGACCCCACGGCGCACGCGCTGTGTGCCGCGATCGCGCGCGCGCATGATGTCCCGGCCGACCACGTTTTCGTGGGCAATGGATCGGACGAGGTGCTGGCCCATACCTTTCAGGGGCTGCTCAACCACCCCGAGCCACTCCTGTTTCCCGACATCACCTACAGCTTCTACCCCGTTTACTGCGGGCTGTATGGCATACGGCATGAAACGGTGCCGCTGGATGACGACATGCGCATCGACCCTGCCGCGTATCGCCGACCGTGCGGTGGCATCATCATCCCCAATCCCAATGCCCCAACAGGAATCGCACTGGGTCTGGATGCCATCCGCACCGTGCTGGTGGACCACCCGGACGCAGTAGTCGTGGTTGACGAGGCCTATGTCGATTTCGGCGCGGAAACGGCCATCGCGCTGGTGGACCAGCACCCCAACCTGCTGGTGGTGCGTACCCTGTCCAAATCCAGTGCGCTGGCAGGATTGCGGGTGGGCTACGCCATCGGGCAGCCGGACCTGATCGCAGCCCTGACCCGCGTAAAGGACAGCTTCAATTCCTATCCGCTGGACCGTCTGGCGCAGGTAGGGGCCATTGCCGCGATCGAGGACCGGGAATGGCTTGCAAACACCCGCGAGAAAATCATAAGCTCGCGGAACAGGCTGACCGACAGCCTGGGAAAGATGGGGTTCGAGGTTCTGCCATCACAGGCGAATTTCATATTCGTCCGGCATCCGGACCGTGACGCCGCATACCTTGCCTCCGCCCTGCGGGAACGGGCAATCATTGTGCGTCATTTCCGGACCCCGCGCATTGCACAATGGCTACGAATCACCATTGGTACTGACGCCGAATGTCAGGCCCTGATATCGGGACTGGCTGACGTGCTGGCGCAAAACGGGGGTTAGCCCCCGGTTCATCACGTACCTGTACCCGTCCGACCTGCCGTGAATGGCAGAAGGGGGGCAGTACGTGCCGTCCGTCTTTCCACCATACGATTGACAACTCATTTCCGGGACCCAAGGTCCACAGGACACTTATCATGCGCGCATTCCACGGACAGATGTCCGACAACCAGCCGATCCGTCGCACGCTTGCTGAAAAACAGAAGCAGCTGCGTGACCTGCGTGAAACGCTGGCCACCATGAAATCGCACACCGCCCCCGCCCTGCGCGAAAGCGTGCAGAAGCGCATCCGTCAGCTGGAAAGCGAGGTCAGCGCCGCCCCCGCCCTGAAGGCCGGGGAACAGCGCAACGCCCCCCGCCCCACCGGCGGCACGGCGGACCGGCCCCGCAGCCCGCGCAGGCGCCCTGAACGCAGTATCTGAACAGACAGAAATAAGGCCGGTCCCACTGGGTACCGGCCTTATTCATGTCGTACCATCTGCCAGGACAACAGATCCGGCTATTCCCAGACATATGTCCGTCGTGCCGATTGACAGATAAAATAAAAACAAAAATTTTTGGATGCTGCTTTTTAAAATGGCAGCGTTTTTCAAAGCTTTAAAAAAAAGCTTCACCAAAAACTTCTTCATGGTTGGCAGTTCTTAACAATCACGGAGTTTCAGGCTGCCGCCCACAAGGCAAGCAATATTCCCCGGTAATGCCTGCCATCTCACCCTTATCCTTCAGGACAATAAAAAAAACGGGCCTGCTTTGCAGCAGGCCCGTTTCTCACCCGTATCGAAACAACAGGTCTGGTAAAGAATGGGAAGGATCAGTGACCAACCGTCACTTCTTCCGCCACATCACCGCGTGCCGCGGCGGCATCAATATAACGACGGGCTTCCGGTGAGACGGTCAGCACCAGCGTCATCAGGGCCGAGGCAACATACAGGCCGGAGAAGATCCAGATGATCCCTTCGATCCCATGCCAGCTTTCAAACCACGTCACGATAGCCGGACCAACCCACGTGCTGGCACCCGCGCCCAGACCAAGGGCGGACAGGGCAGCAGCCTTTTCCTTCGGGCAGATCTGCGGCACCAGGCCGGACAGCGGCACGAAAGCGGCAATCGTCGCGCCGTACAGCGCACCCATGGCGGCAGCAATGGGGAAGTTGCCGGGGAACATCTGCGGCACATAGTAGAACAGCGGCACGGTGATCGCGGCACCTACGCAACCGAACAGGGCAACAACAGTGCGGTGACCCAGACGGTCAGCCGTGATGCCGGACACAAGGTTCACAAGAATGTTCGACAGGAAGATGATCGACAGAAGCTGCAGCCACTGCGACAGCGAGAAACCGATGACCTTGGTGAAAAACGCCGGCATGATGACCAGGAACGCATATTCGGACGACGTGTTGATGGTCCGCACGATCATGGCGACAAACGTCTTGGGTTCACGCCACAGGATGCTGATCGAACTGAAGAAGATCGTGGCAGGCTTCGTGCCCACCGGGGCAAGGCGGCGGGAACCGATGGGTTCACGCGTCATCAGCAGGGCAAGCAGGCCGCCGAACATGACCAGCGCCAGCGAGGACCAGAACGTTGCCATTTCGCCGATCAGCGGAATGGAGAAGCTGGCGAACAGCGAACCCAGCGTGGGCAGGCCACCGGAAAACGCGAACCAGAACCAGCCCGCGGCCGAACCCAGCTGCCGCGGCGGGGTTGCGGCGGCGATCCAGACGAGGAAGCCGTAGGTGAACAGCGGATAGCCAAAGCCACGCATGGTGTAGGCTGCCAGCATGATGGGGTAGCTGTTGACGGCCACGCCGAAGGTCAGGAACAGGACCTCGAACACACCCCAGATGGCAAGGCCGATCCACATGACCCGCTTGGGGCCCCACAGGTCGGACAGCGGCCCCGACGCCCATGAGGACAGCGAGACGGTCACACCATAAATGGTAAACAGCAGCGCGGTATTGCGCGATGAGATGCCCTGCCCCTCCAGATAGGGGGCCAGGTAGCCGGCCTCGACACCATCACCGATCATGAAGAACAGCAGGCCGACAAAACCCCAGAACAGGGGCGCCGGGATGCCAAGCCTATCAGCTATGGACGTTGATTCGGACAGATTGTCTGTCTGTTTCAAGGGGAGATTCTCCTCTTTCACAGGCAGCCGACACGAAGATGAGGGGCTCCACCTCATTGTGGAGCGTCGATGCAGGCTGCGTCCGCACAGTCCGGATTTCCGGCAAACACCAGTGCGGAACCTCAGTTTCACAAGTTCGGGTGTGCAATCACCCGGACCGGCTACAGCAATGCGGGAACAGAAGAATGGCACCAGCGCCAAAACGCCAGCGCATCATGCCTGGCAAACCTGCTTCCCCATAAATGCCACCGGCCAAAAGTCGTCGATCCAGCAGAAAACGCACCAATTGGTACGGGTTGCACAACAATACCGATGAAAAAACACCCGGCCACACCTGAAAAAAGGCACAACCGCGTGATCTCCCATCATTGGAAAGACCAGGAATTGGCTGGATATACAAAATCGTTGCAGTTGCGGACGATTTCACAGTGATCCGATAGTCTCCAACCTCCATACGGATACAAAAAATATATTCAGTGGGGTCAATCTATACTAAAAAACTCTCGAGAATGTAAGAGAAATCTCAAATTTTCGATGCGATTCTGATTTTCCCCTTATTATATCAGAAGAATTCAGATCATATTTTTATGCATACGGTATATGCATCATGACCAGACAGCACCTTTCGTCCCGGGTGGGTTCCTGCCATAGTCACCATCCCGCCCGCGCACGGACGGGGCCGCACCCCGGTGCGGGACAGGCATTGCCTGCTGCACCCTCCCATGCCGGGGCATGGACAGACGGAACGGTTACGGTGAACATCAATTCCATACGCCTTGCCGCATTGCCGGTTGCTTTGCTGCTTTCCCCCGCGCTGGCCTGCGCCCCCGCCCACGGCCAGAGCCTGGCTACACAGAAGGTGCAGCGCGCGATGGATGTCCTGCGCCTGAAGCCGGACCTGGCCAGCAAGGCCTGCCTCGACAAGCTTGAAGACCTGCACAAGATGGAAAAGGTCATTGAGGACGCAGGTGAAAGTGCGCACAACCCCAACCTGTCGCTGGCGCACGACATCATGGAATCCGATTACGAGGACGCAACAGAATCCTGCGTGCCTGACGCTGCCAAGCTATGCGCCGCCCCCGGAAAACTGGCCAGCGCCAACCAGAAGAAGCTGTGTGACTCACTTGATGCGATCATGTCGGTCGACGGGTCGGATGAAGGCGAGGAAGTCGTAACCCCGCCCGAGGGCACGGCCTCAGACTGAGACCACGCCCATAATGGTGCGGATCAGGACAGGCGCGCCAGCAGGTGCAGCCCTTCCGCATTGCCCAGCACGGCTGATTTTTCCGCCCGGCTCAGTTCACGCAGGGCAGTGGCAAGGTCAGGCGCCTCACGCAGTTTCAACAGGCCGACCAGCAGGGCCGGATTGATCGGGTCGCCCGGCCTGCGGGGCGGCGGCAGCATGATTTCATGCACCTTCAGCAACCCTGCCCGCCCGCGCAGCGCCGCAAACGCATCCTGCACGGGCTGGCCCGCCATCTGCATCATGTAGGCCACGGCCGCGCGTAGTACCGGCGGGGGGGCGGTTTCCTCGGGTATCAGCAGCAGGTGGGCACGCCGGAACGCCTGTCCCACTACTGCACTGCCCGTCAGCACCGCCAGCGGTATGGCGCAGACCAGTCCCAGCGTTACCGGCAGCATCCACAGAAACAGGGGCAGCGAGACACTCCACGCCGCTACCGACAGCGCGATACCCATGATGGTATGGATCATGTACAGCCGCACGTTCTGCATGATCTGCAGGCCGCCAGCATCACGCCGCTGCGCATTCCACCCCGAGTCGCGGCCAAGCAGGATGGAAATGACTCCCGCCGTCTGGATCATCATGGCGACAGGGGCCAGCAGCCCCCCCACCACCGTTTCCACCACGATGGACGCCGCAGCCGCAATCGCGCCGCCACAGCCACGACGCAGCGGCCCGTCGATGAGCAGCAGCAGGTAGGCCAGTATCTTGGGCGCCAGCAGCACACCCATGGTGCCGATGAACATGTATTCCGCCTGCACCGGGTCAACATGCGGCCAGTGGGGATAAAGCAGCTTGGTATCGCCAAAATATTCCGGCTTGTAAAACCGGTTCTGCAGCGAAACCACGATCCCCACCAGCAGGAAGATCAGCCACAGCGGAGCCGTGACATACGATCCGATGCCCATGAGCATGTGCATGCGGCTGATCCAGTGCAGGCCCCGTGCCGACACGACCTTCGCATGCTGTAGGTTGCCCTGGCACCACCGGCGGTCGCGGATGGCGATATCGGTAAGGGACGGCGGGCTTTCCTCATACGATCCAGCCAGGGCGGGCACCATGTGAATGGCCCAGCCCCCCCGGCGCATCAGGGCCGCCTCCACGAAATCATGGCTCATGATCGCCCCACCGAAGGGCTTGCGCCCCGGCAGGTGCGGCAGGCCCGCCTGCTCGGCAAAGGCACGGGTGCGAATCACCGCGTTATGGCCCCAGTAATTGCCTTCCGCCCCATGCCACCATGCAATGCCATGGGCGATCAGGGGGCCATAGACACGGCCTGCAAACTGCTGCATGCGGGCAAACAGCGTCTGCCCGTTGACAATGACCGGCAGGGACTGGATCAGCGCGACACCGGGGTTCCGCTCCATGGCTGCCGTCAGCCGCACGATCACGTCGCCCGACATGACGCTGTCGGCATCCAGCGTAATCATCTGCTGGTAGGCCGCGCCATAGGCCCGCACCCATTCACCAATATTGCCCGCCTTGCGGTCCGTATTGACCGCGCGCCTGCGGTAAAACAGCCGCCCGCCCCAGCCTGTGGCGCGGCACAGGGCCATGTAAGCCGCTTCTTCCGCCACCCACACATCGGGGTCGGTGGTGTCCGACAGGATGAAAACGTCAAACGCGCGTTCCTGACGGGTGGCCGTAAGGCTGTCGATGGTGGCGCGCAGGCCCGCCATCACACGGCCGGGGTCCTCGTTATAGGTCGGCATGAGCAGTGCGGTACGGGCGGTCAGGCGCGGCAGCGGGCCACTGCGCTCGATCCCCAGCCCAAGCCCGCCATGCGCCAGCATCGAGCCAAACCCCGCAAGGGCGGAGGTAAAGGCCAGCGCGATCCACAGAAACAGCATGACGAACAGCACCAGCATCACCATACCGGCCACCGAGCGCTGCACGGCATTGAACACCAGGTCCATTTCGTAACCGGCAAGTCCCGTCATGGCCACAGCCCCCCCGATAACCAGCAGGCGGCGCAGGTGGATCATCCGCCATTCCGTGGGGGGCACCGGACCACGTCCATGCAGGTCGGGGTCCGCCCCCAGCGGATGGACCGGCATATCCAGCGGTGCGGCAGGCGGCAGGGCGCACCACCCCTGCGGCAGGAGCGGCGCGGGCTGACCCGCCACCGGACCGGATGGTGCGTTCGCGGCTAGGGTGTCCATCGATAGACCCATTCTTCCGACACAGGCCCATTATCATCGGCCAGCACGCAGTTCAGTTCCGCCACCTTGGCGTCACCGGGCGCGAATTCGAATGTGCTGCGCCAGCCATGTATGGGGGGAACCGGTTCGACCACCACATTGCGGATTTCGCCTGCGGACGTACGGCATTCCAGATGGAAATGCGGCTTTTCAGGCAGGTTTTCGAAGGGTGTGCCCACAAAATCGAGGTCAAAGAAACGGGTATGCGAATCGTCCGTTGCCTCCCCCACACGGGTGGCGGCAATACGGGCCAGCCTGGTAGGCCAGGGTGTATCCCACCCCCAGTACATACGATAGGTGAACACATATTCACGCCCCGCCGCCAGCGCTTCCTGCGGCCGCCAGAAAGAAACGATGTTGTCGTTCACCTCGTTCGGGGTAGGGATTTCCACAAGGTCCACGGACCCCGCCCCCCAGTCCCCGATCGGCTCGATCCACAGCGAGGGGCGCTTTTCATAATTCAGTGACACGTCCTCGAAATCGGTAAAGGCACGCTTGCGCTGCATCAGGCCAAAGCCATGCGGGCGCACGTCACTGAATGCCGAAAACTGCAGGTCACGCGGGTTGCGCAACGGCCGCCACAACTGCTTGCCACTGCCCGTCCACATGGACAGGCCTTCGCTGTCATGGGCGGCGGGCCGCCAGTCATCAACGCGCGTGCGGTCATTGGCATCGAAATAGAACATGCCGGTCAGTGGCGCGATGCCGGATTCCTCAATGGCCTTGCGGGGGTAGAGATAGGACTGGACATCAAAGACCGTCGTCTCGCCGGGGCGGATGGTGAAACGGAAGGCCCCCACCAGGGACGGGCTGTCCAGCAGCGCATGGATGACCACGCTGTCCACGCCCGCCTTGGGCTTTTCCAGCCAGAAGGCGCGGAACAGGGCGAATTCCTCCCCCTTCGGATCACCGGTCCCATTGGCAAAACCACGCGCGGACAGGCCGTAATTCTGCCCCTTCGCCACCGCCCGGAAATAGGACGCGCCAAGGAATACGCAGAATTCCTCCATCACGCCGGGCGTATTGATCGGCGCGCGCAGCCGCAAGCCGGCAAAACCGATATCATCACTCACCCGCAGGGCGGGATCGTTATAGGTGAACATGTCGGGACTGAAGGCGATGGGCCGGGACTGCCCGTCAATGACTTCATGCATGTCGATACGCGGGGCGTACAGATAGCCGCGCGGAAAGAATTCGACATCGAAACCCAGGTTTTCGCCATGCCACAGGGCCTGTTCAGAACGGAACGCCATGGAATTGTACTGGTCGAAATTCAGGTTACGCAACGCGGAAGGCAGGGACTGTGACGGGGGCTGATACGCCTGCTGCGACAACTGGTGCGCCAGCGTGCGCACGGTGGTTGAATCGAAATTGCCACTCTGCGTTGCGCGGGCGGGACGTGTAATACCCATGCCCGCCAGGGTCATGGCGGACAGGGCCGTTCCCGCTTTCATGAAATCACGTCGTAACACTGAGTTTAACTCCAGTTCATTCTTATTGTTTAAACGTATTGGCACATCATTTTTACCAATTGGCAAAAATGATGCCGGAACATCCCTGATCGCGGCTGCCCAAGGCTTTTTCACGGCGAGGGTGAACACATGGCCGCCAAGGTTTCCAGCGGTCCCTGTACGGCGTTACGCGCCGACTGTTCGATTTCACGATACAGGTGCAGTACGGCCTCGCCTTCGGGGGACAGGCCAGCACCCCCGCCACCGCCAGGCCGGGCGGACACCAGCGGCCGCACGAAGGTCGTATTCATGGCCTCGACCAGCAGCCACGCGCGACGATAGGACATGCCCATGGCGCGTGCCGCCGCCGAAATGGATCCGGTCTGGCCAATCTGTTCCAGAAGCTTGATCTTGCCATGCCCCAGCAGGGGCGAGCCATTCGCGTCCACCCGTAATGTCAGGCGCATTTCTGTCATGGTTTCAAAACTCCTGGCCACAGCTATATCATCGCCCCTTCTACCGGAAACGGCTTCACCTGAAACGGAATTTTCCCATAATGACCCAGCCCATTTCCCCGTCCGGGCCACTGTCAGGCACATGGCGGCCCATGCGGGCACAGGATCTGGCTGCCGTCATGGCGCTGGCCACCGCCATGCACCCCGGCTGCCCCGAACGGGCGGATGTGCTGGATGAACGCCGCAGGCTGTGCCCGGCGGGTTGCCTGATCCTGCCCGATGCATGGGGAAAACCTGGCGGTTATGTATTAAGCCATCCATGGCGCATGGACCGCCCGCCCGCGCTGGATACCTACCTGCGTCACCTGCCCGCGCGGGCGGATTGCTGGCACCTGCACGACATCGCCATTTCCCCCGCCCTGCGCGGACGGGGAGCAATGCATGATGCCCTGCGCATCCTGACACGTCACGCCCGCGAGCATGGCGTGGGATGGATGACGCTAATGGCAGCGGAAGGGGCGCGCCCGGTCTGGACGCATATGGGGTTTGAAACCATGACCGATATTCCGGCGCACATTACCGCATCCTACGGGGCGGATGCCTGCCCCATGCGCCGCGCCATTTCCACAACAATGCAGGCATAAGGTTTCAAGGGAACGCCGCCTTTTTTCAAAAAGGCGGCACCCGAAAACTTCTATTATTTATTATTGCCGGTTTGTTCTGAAACCATTTCCTGTGCAGGCAGGCTGGCCCGCACGCCGCGATCACGGATGGCCCTGCGCGCGGCGACAACCGCCGCATCCAGTGCGGTGGTATCCATGTCCCGCCAGCCATCAAAGGCAGGCAGGCTCAGGCCTGCTGCAAGATCACTGTCATTAACCAGCGCAATCTGGTCGGCATCCAGCGTGGGTTCAATCGGGGCATAGGCCTGGCCCTTTTCATCCTGCCCACGCAGCATCTCCAGATAGGCGGCGATGCCAAAGGCGATCCGGTGCAGATCATGCCCGCTGTCCAGTGACCGGCGCACGGTATCGGTCCAGAACACCCGCACCTTGGATGCCCCATCGCTACAGATCCGCAGCAGCGTATCCGCCACCGCACGGTTGGAAAACCGGCTGAGCAGACGCCTGCGATAGGCGTCCAGATCCACGCCCGCCGGGGCATCGATCTGCGGCATCGCATCCTTTGTCCAGTACGCATTGGCCAGACGGGCCAGATCGGCGTCCTCAACCGTTTCATGCGCATAGCGATGCCCCAGCAGAAGACCCGCCGAGCCAAGCAGCAGATGCGCCGCATTCAGCATGCGCACCTTCACCTGCTCATACCCCGCCACATCGTCCACGAATTCGACACCGACCTGTTCCAGCGCGGGGCGGCCATTGCAGAAGCTGTCTTCCAGCACCCACTGGCTGAAATCTTCCGCCAGTACCGGCAGGTCGTCATCCAGACCACCTGCTTCATTCAGTGCGTTGCGGGTTGCGGTATCCACGCCCGGCGTAATGCGGTCCACCATGGAACAGGGGAAGGTCACATTGGCGTCGATCCATTCCGCCAGATCCGCATCCAGCGCGCGGGCGTAGCCCACGAACGCCTCATGCGCGACATGGCCGTTACTGCGCAGGTTATCGCATGACAGGACGGTAAACGGTCCCGCACCCGCTTCCCGCCTGCGGCGCAGCCCTTCGACCACATACCCGAACACAGTCGTGGGACGGCGGGGATTTTTCAGGTCGGCCTGCACGGCAGGGGTATCGAGGCGGAACTGCCCGGTTTCCTCGTTGATGTTGTAGCCACCTTCCGTGATCGTCATGCTGACGATGCGCGTCTGCGGGTCCGCAAGGCGGGCCAGCACGGCTTCGGGATCGGCAGGCGCCAGCAGGTATTCACGCAGCGCACCGATGATGGAAACCGTGCGCGCGCCATCGGCTGCGACTTCCGTCAGGGAATACAGGCAATCCTGCTGCGTGAAGGCATGGGCTTTGGCCTCACCGCGCGCACCACCGCCCAGTCCCACGCCCACAATGCCCCATTGTGACTGCCCCGGCAGGGCAAGGCATCTGTTGACGTACCACGCCTCATGCGCGCGAAAGAAGTTGCCGACACCAAAATGAACGATCCCTCGCCCCACTTCCTCCCGCCTGTAGCGCAGCGGCTGGACGCTGGCGGGAAGGTGATTCAGGGTTTTTTCATTCAACATGGTGTCTTTTGCACTCCTTTGGTTGTGGTATCGGCCCCCGCCCTATCGCTGCACGACCGTATCGGTGGGGGCAGGCTCGAACGAAGCCTCGGACAGGAACGGATGACCCGAAAGCGGGAACGGCCCGTCATCCGTCTGCCCGTCCGACCAGATGTTGCGCACGGCAAGCCGCATGTCGGCATGCAGCAGTCCGGTGGCAAAACGCATGACAGGGGTCCAGTGTTCCCCCTGACGTTCCAGTTCGTCCAGAATATCACGCATTCCGTCATCGGGCAGCGTGCGTCCGCGATGGAACGTGGCCAGTGTATCACATCGATCGGCCATCTGGGCCAGTATCCGCACCAGCATGTCACGCTCCTGCTGCAGGATATCGCCCGTCCGGGCGGTTTCCCCTTCCACCGCCGCGCGTGAAATGAAAATGGCATCAGAGCGGATCCGGCGCAGAAGCCCCGGCAGGCGCATCACCAGCGGATCATGCCGCGCCAGTGATCCGGGATGTTCGACCTCCGCCTCCTGCACGCCGTCATTGATGTCCTGCAGCAGGGAACGGCACATCACATCCACCGTGCCCAGCGCGTCATGATCGGGATGCGGGTGCAGCGCCGTGGACAGCAGGTCGGACAGGCGCCGCAGCAGGCTTGCGGCATTACGCAGCACTTCGCGCCGCGCTTCGTTGCGCAGGACAAAGAACGAGACCGCGAACGACACCACAACGCCTGTCATGATCGACGCGATACGCTGCAGCGGCCTTGAGAACGGTTCCCCCGTGGCGGGAAACAGCAGCACGACCATCAGGGTGACAATGGCCACCCGCATCTTGGGCCGCAACGCCACCAGCACCGCCAGCGGCATGAGCATGACCCAGAACACCATGCCCACCGACAGCGCGCACCACTGTTCCAGCGCGATGGCCGACATGCCGGCCGCCGCCCCGATCAGGGTGCCCACAATCTGTTCGCGCCCGGTGGACAGCGTCTGGGTCAGGCGGGTCTGGGTAATGACGATGACCGATGTAATCAGCGCCCAGACCGGTTCATCCAGATGGATGATGGTGGCGACAATACCCGACAGGATGAGCGAGACATTCATCCGCACGACCTGCCGCCACGTTCCCCGCCGCATGATGGACAGCAGCAGGTTCTTCAGGCGTTCATGCATACGGTTCAGTGCCCGGCGCCATCCGGCAGGGGAAAGGGCACCCAGCGCAGGCCATCGGAATTCTGCACCAGAAACAGCACGGTCTTGCGGTGCTGGCTGCGGGCGGTATCAAGCTGGCGGCGCAGGTCGGCAGGCGTATTAACGGCCGACTGCTGCACTTCGGTCACCACGTCACCGGGGCGCAGGCCGCGTTCGGCAGCCGGGCTGTCATCCGTCACGCCGGTGACCAGCACACCCTTCTGCCCTTCCGCCATATTGTATTTCTGGCGCGCGATGTCATCCAGATCACCCACCGTGAAGCCCATGCCCGTAATGGCCATGCTGCCCTGTGCCGGTTTTTTCGCGGGCGGGTTGGCGCCATCGGCCTTGTCGGTCTTTTCCTCGGGCAGGGCGCCGATGGTGATGGCGACATTCATCTGCTGTCCCTTACGCCAGATCCCCAGATGGGCCACGCTGCCACCCGCAAGCTCGGCCACAAGGCGCGGCAGGGCGCGACCATCGATTTCCTTGCCATTCAGGCTCTGGATCACGTCGCCGGTCTGCAGGTGGGCCACCGCCGCCGGTCCCTTTGGCTCAACTCCCGCAATCAGCGCGCCATGGGGACTTGTCAGGCCCAGCCCATCGGCGATTTCCTGCGTCACGTCCTGAATGCGCACGCCAATCCACCCGCGCGTGACGCGGCCATGACGGCGAAGCTGTTCGATGATGCCCTGCGCCTCGGCCGAAGGAATTGAAAACCCGATCCCGATCGACCCGCCGGAAGGCGAGAAAATGGCTGTGTTGATGCCAATCACCTCCCCATGCAGGTTGAACAGGGGACCGCCGGAATTGCCCTTGTTGATCGGCGCGTCGGTCTGGATGAAATCATCATACGGACCCTGTTCGATATTGCGCCCGCGTGAGGAGACGATACCCGCCGTCACCGTGCCCGACAGGCCGAACGGGTTGCCGATCGCCAGTACCCAGTCGCCCACACGCGCATGATCGCTGTCACCAAAGGGCACGGCAGGCAGCGGCTTCGGGCTGTCCACCTTCAGCACCGCAAGGTCGGTGCGGTCGTCATGGCCCAGCAGCCGCGCCTTGAGCACGGTATTGTCCTGCAGCGTAATGGTGATCTGGTCGGCATGGCGCACGACGTGATTGTTGGTCACGATCACACCCGAAGGGTCGATGATGAAGCCAGATCCCAGCGCCTGCATCTTGCGCGGTGGCGCGTTGGGGCTGTCCTGCCGGTTCATGAAATCGTGGAAGAATTTCTCGAACGGCGACCCTTCAGGGAAATTGGGCACCTGCGGCGTGTTGTCACCATCATCGCCATCATCATCATCCTCACCGGGGCGGACCATCTCGGTGGTGGATACATTGACGACGGCGGGCAGCAGTTTCGCCGCAAGGTCGGCAAAGCTGTCGGGCATGTTCCGCCCCTCGCCCGGCAGGCGCAGGGGGGCCGTGGCCGCGGGGGCCGCCGCATTCGGGGCAGGAACGGGATCAGCCGCGCGCGCGGCGTACCCTCCAAGGGCCGTAACCAGCCCCATAGCAAGGCAGGATCGGGAAAAGGCAACGGCACGAAAGGACATGGGGCTTGTATATCCTGCTGAACGGGGTCTGACGCATTCCCTATATCACGCCCTTCATGCGCTCGGAAACCACAGCCTCAGTTCCCGCAAAGGGGCGCGTGCGCGGGCAGGCCGTCCGGTTTCGGCGCCGCCGGCCTGCGGGCCGCCGCACGGGCGCGTTCGCGGTTACGCGCCACCCACAGCAGCACCACGAACCCCACCACGTTCACCACCACCTGCATGACCCAGCCGGTGCCAAAACTGGTCAGCACCAGCCGCCCGTACAGGTCCACCAGCGTGCCCGCCGTAAAGATTTCCAGCGAATGCCGCCCGAACAGCGCCATAAGCTGGCCACCCCGCGTCCCCGCCAGCACGGTGGCCCGCGACGAGGACTGCACCAGATAGAACAGCGCCAGCACATCCAGCAGCCGCCACGGGGCAAGGATCATCTTGTCCGGCACCGCCATGCCGACGGGCCGCAGGTCGGCGAAGCCCCAGTCCGTCCATGGAAAGGACTGCACGAAGGAAAAGACCAGATACAGCCCGCACACCGCCGCCAGCACGCGCGAACGCGGCAGGCTGCCATCATGCCGTCCGGCCAGACGCGCCCCGCATACACCCAGCACGAACAGGAACTGCCACGCCAGCGGGTCGAAATACCACCCGTCGGGATCAAGCCAGTTGGGAAAGTTCAGGCGCGGGTCCAGGTTGACCAGCAGCCAGACCGCCCCGCTGACCCCCAGCACCACGGGCGTCCCCACCCCGCGCAGCAGCGCGTATAAGGGCGCGAACCCCAGCAGCAGCACGATATAAAGCGGCAGGATGTTCAGGTTGCCCGGCAATGCCTGCAACGACAGCACCCGCCATGCCGAATCCAGACCGTGCGCCAGTTCGGGTTCAAGGAAATCGACCGGCACCGGCCAGAAATGCCGCCATATGCGGATGGTGGAAATGCACACCACCACCATCACCATCTGGAAGACATAAAGCTGCCAGCACCGCCGTCCGATCCGCGCCAGCACCGACATGACCGGCTGCTTCCTGCCAAACGCACGGCCATAGGCCAGCCACGAGGCATAGCCCGCCAGCAGCACGAACACCTCCGCCGCGTCGGCAAAACCGACATTGCGCATGGTGAAACGGTTCAGCACGTCCTGCGGGATATGGTCGATGCACATCATGAGCAGCGCCACCCCGCGCAGCGCATCAATCCGGTGATCGCGCCGGTGGGGTACCGCCCCCCGCGAAGTGGAAATGCTGCCCATCGTATCCCCTGTCCGCCTGAACGATGCACAAAATGGCTGCAACCATCATGGCGCAGCGAGCGTAAAGCAGCAAACCGCGCAGTCAGCCATTCCCCCAATGACAGGGATGCCCCGCATGCCGGGCATGACATGTGACCGGCATGCGGTCGGGTGCCCACCGTTTCATGACTCGACCAGCACGGGCCGCCCCTTCTATACCCGCACGGGCCAGATAGCAGACAGCAGGGAGCGCACAACCATGACCAGTCCCGACAGGACAACCATCGAGACCGTGCTGCAACGCGTGCGCACCGCGGATCATGCCGCCAGTGTTGCGGATATGGGCAGCCTGGACGCCTTCATGGTGCGCGATGGCGTCCTGCATGTCGCCATCGCGACCGACCGTACGCGGGCGGGATCGCTGCAGCCATTGCTGCCCGAACTGGAACGTGCCCTCGTCGCCGCGGTTCCCGGCTGCACGGCGGCCAGCGTCATCCTGACCGCGCACCGCCCGGCACCAGCCGCACCCGCGCCACAGACGACGGCGCCTGCACCCACCGGCGGCGGCCATCGTCCCCTCAACCTTGGGGGTGGCAAGGCATCCCGGCCCGCCACCGGACCCCTGCCGCCGGGCGTAGGCGTGGTCATTGCCGTGGCATCGGGCAAGGGCGGCGTGGGCAAGTCCACCACGGCCGTCAACCTTGCGGTGGGGCTCGGGCTGGAGGGGCTGAAGGTTGGGCTGCTGGATGCGGATGTGCATGGTCCTTCCCTGCCGCGCATGATGGGCGTGGGCGGGCAGCCCGAAGTGCGTGACAGTCGCCTGATCCCGCTACATAAATGGGGCATCAGCGCCATGTCGATCGGCATGCTGGTAGATGAAAGCAAGGCCATGATCTGGCGCGGGCCAATGGTCATGGGGGCGATCGGGCAGCTGCTGGGTGATGTGGAATGGGGCGCGCTGGACGTTCTGGTTGTGGACATGCCGCCGGGCACGGGGGATGCGCAGCTGACACTGGCGCAGAAAACCGCGCTGGCCGGTGCCGTGATCGTTTCCACCCCGCAGGATATCGCCCTGCTGGACGCCCGGCGAGGCGTGGCCATGTTCGAGAAGATGAACGTGCCGGTGCTGGGTATGGTGGAAAACATGTCCTATTTCTGCTGTCCCAACTGCAACCACCGCACCGAACTGTTCGGCCATGGTGGCGCACGGGCGGAAGCTGAAAAAATGGGCGTGCCGTTCCTGGGTGAAATCCCGCTGCTGGCCGATATCCGCGCCAGTGCCGACAATGGCGCGCCGATCGTGATTGCTGCCCCCGACAGCCCGGCGGGACAGGCCTATCGCGCACTGGCCCATACGGTCGGTGGGGCACTCCGTCGCCTGCTGGAACAGAAAAAAAAGGCTGCGCGCTGATCGGTACGATCCGCGTCATAACATAGGATGGCAATGGCTTTTTTCGGTCGTCCCACTCCCGCTGGCCTGATCCATGATCGGGCCGACTGCGCTGGATGGGCCAACGTGATCAATTAAATAACAAAAGTTTTCTGGGTACTGCCTTTTTTCAAAAGGACGGTGTTCCTCGAAGCTTTTGAAAAAAACTCCACCAAAAACTGTTAATTTTCAGGGTGATTCACAGGCTGGTTTTTACAGCCTGCGGTCGCGCTTGATCCGGTCCCATGCCGCATTGATCTGGGCGATGCGGGCAGCCCCCTGCGCCTGCTGCGCGGGTGTCGCCCCACGGGCGGTCATGACATCGGGATGGTGTTCACGCACAAGCCTGCGCCAGACCACGCGCACTTCGTCATTACTGGCGTCACGTGAGATACCCAGCACTTCATAAGCGTCAATCTCGCTCACGCCCGGCCGCGCGCCACCGTCACGCGCACGGTCCCATGCGCCGGGGCTGAGGTTGAAAGCCTTGTGCACCCCGCGCAGGAAGGTTTCCTCGCGCGCATTGATCTCACCATCCGCGCGCGCGATCACGAACAGGGACGCCAGCGCGTCTTCCAGCATGCCGGTCTTGTTGGCGAAGGCGCGTCCCAGTTCGGTGGCGAAGGCCTTGTAATCGTCCGTGCGCTGCCGCGCGCTGTCGAACAGGCGGCCAACTTCGCGCATGTTTTCGGGCGGCAGGTGAAAACGGCGCTTGAAGGCATCGATCTCGGCCCGGTTCACCGCCCCGTCGCACTTCGCCATCTTGGCGGACAGGATGATGATGACCAGACCGTACATCTGGTCGCGCTTGCCCATCGCGGCCGCCATCTTGGCCGCCATGAAGGTCGCCGCCCCATTCGGGTCCGCGTTCAGCCGGGGGCCCCAGCGGTCGGTCCATCCCCCCACCGGCGTTTCCAGCAGGGAACCATTATCCGCCGCGTGCCCGAGTGCCGTGCCCACGACAGCGCCCATGGGGCCGCCAACCGCGAACCCCGCAACGCCACCAAAAAGTTTGCCCCAGATTGCCATGCCCCAAGGCTAGCACGGATGCCCGGTCAACCCAACTGATCTTCCCTGTCCGTACCGGCAATTTCCGGCAATGCAGGCATCCATTCCCGCAATGCCTCCACCCGCAGTGCGGATGCCAGCGGGCGGTCCGGCGGACGCCCCGCGTCAATGCGCCCCACCAGTCCGGCAAGGGTCAGACCACGCTTTTGCGCGATCAGATGCAGGGCATGCCAGAACTCCGGCTCCAGCGCCACGCTGGTCCGGTGCCCTGACAGGTTGAGGCTGCGTTTGCGCAACAGCCGCGCGCCGCGCTGCGCGGGCAGCGGCATGCCCATGGCCTCCCGCCCCGTCACCGGGGCAGCCGCAACATGGCCCAGCGCGCGGCGTCCGCCACCACCGGATCAGCATCGTCACACAATGCCGCGACACTGGGGCGCAGGGCAGGCTGCGCGCTATTGCCAATGGCCACCGCCACGTTGCGCACGAAACGGTTCCGGCCAATGCGCTTGATGGGGGAGCCGGAAAACCGTGCGCGGAAACCGGCATCATCCAGTCCCGCGAGTGTGCGCAGCGCGGGCGCGCGCAGGTCGTCACGCGCGGCCAGCTTCATGTGATTCGTAGCTGCTGCGAAGCGGTTCCACGGGCAGACGGCCAGACAGTCATCACACCCGTAGATACGATTACCCATGGCGGGGCGCAGCGCTTCGGGAATCGGATCACGGTTTTCGATGGTCAGGTACGAAATGCACCGCCGCGCATCCATCACGCCGGGGGCTGGAAAGGCATTGGTCGGACATGCATCAAGACAGCGCGTGCAACTGCCGCACCCGCCACCCGACGGGGCAGATTGAGGCAGGTCCAGCGTGGTATAGACCTCGCCCAGGAACAGCCAGCTCCCATGCTGGCGCGACACCAGACTGGTATGCTTGCCCTGCCAGCCAAGGCCCGCGTTCTGCGCCAGCGGTTTTTCCATCACCGGCGCGGTATCGACAAAGACCTTCACCTGCGTGTCATTCATGCCCTGCCGTCGCCCCTCGTTCACCACGAACTGCGCAAGGTGCTTGAGCATCCCCTTGACCACGTCATGATAATCCCGGTTACGGGCATAAACGGAAATATTGCCCGCATCAGGCACCCGGGTCGTGGCCAGCGCGTCGCCTTCGGGCGCGTAATTCAGGCCAAGGGCGATCACGCTGCGTACTTCGGGCCAGAGGCCACGCGGGTCGCCACGTTGGTCCATGCGCTGCGCCATCCAGCCCATGCTGCCCGCGAATCCGTGTTCCACGAACATGGCCAGACGGGTGCGCACCGCATCATCCAGCCGGGCGGGCGCGAATCCCACCGCGTCAAAACCCAGATCACGCGCGTGGCCTGCAATCCGCGCAGCCATCCGCGCGGGGTCAGGGCCGGGCGGCGCGGCACGCATCAGGCCACCGGGGGAATGTCGGGAAAGGGCATTTCATCACCACTCCAGTCATCCATTGCCCATTGCGCGCGCAGGTGGTCGGCATGAGCGGCAAACGCACCATCGACAATCGCCGCCCGCATCCCGCGCATGAGCCGCTGGTAATAGGCAAGGTTATGCCATGTCAGCATCATGGGACCGAGGATTTCATTGGCCCGGAACAGGTGATGCAGGTAAGCGCGGCTGTGGCGCGAACAGGCCAGACAGTCGCAATGCGGCGAAATGGGCCGTGAATCGGTGGCATGCCGGGCATTGCGCAGGTTCAGCGTGCCCCGTTCGGTATAGGCGCGCGCGGTGCGTCCCGCCCGTGTGGGCATGACGCAGTCAAACATGTCCACCCCGCGTTCCACGGCGCCGAGCAGGTCATCGGGCGTGCCTACGCCCATAAGGTAACGCGGACTGGCATCAGGGATCAGCGGGACGGTGGCCTCAAGGGTCGAGAACATGAGTTCCTGCCCCTCCCCCACCGCAAGGCCGCCAATGGCGTAGCCTTCGAACCCGATTCCGGTCAGCGCCTTCACGCTTTCGGCCCGCAGTTCCGGCTCGGTCCCGCCCTGGATGATACCGTACTGCGCGTAACCGGGGCGCTGCACGAATGCCGTGCGGCACCGTTCGGCCCAGCGCATGGACATGCGCATGGATTTTGCGATCACGTCGGGCGCCGCAGGCAATGCGGGACATTCGTCAAAGCACATGCTGATGGTGGCATCGAGCGCGTACTGGATATCGGTCGAACGTTCGGGCGTCAGCCGGTGCTTTGATCCATCAATATGCGACCGGAAAGTAACCCCGTCCTGATCAAGCTTGCGCAAAGGTCCCAGCGACATGACCTGAAACCCGCCCGAATCGGTCAGGATCGGCCCCGGCCAGTCCATGAACCGATGTAGCCCCCCCAGCGCGCGCACCCGTTCCGCCCCGGGCCGCAGCATGAGGTGATAGGTATTGCCCAGCACGATACCCGCACCCGTGGACCGCACGCTGTCCATGGTCATGGCCTTGACGGTGCCAACAGTGCCAACGGGCATGAAGGTCGGTGTCGGCACGCTGCCATGGGCGGTATCCAGCCAGCCGGCACGGGCATGGCCCGCGCGGGCTTCGGGCCGCCAGCGGAATGTGGTCATGGCAGGTCTCCTTCGGTGCGGTGCAGCAGGCAGGCATCGCCATAGGAATAGAAGCGGTAGCCACTGGCGATGGCATGGGCATAGGCGGCCTTCATGCGGTGATACCCGCCAAAGGCGCAGACCAGCATGAACAGCGTCGAACGCGGCAGGTGAAAATTGGTCAGCAGCATGTCCACCGCGCGGAAGCGGTAGCCGGGGCGGATGAAGATGGCCGTCTCCCCATGGAAGGGATGGACGATACCGCTTTCATCCGTGGCACTTTCCAGAAGCCGCAGTGACGTGGTGCCGACCGCAACAATCCGTCCGCCCGCAGCACGGGCGGCATTGATGCGGGCCGCGGCATGGGGGGAAATCGTACCGCGTTCGGCATGCATGCGATGGGCGGAAATCTGGTTGCTGCGCATGGGCAGGAACGTTCCCGCCCCCACATGCAGCGTCAGCGTCTGACGGATCACGCCCGCCGCATCAAGCCCCGCCAGCAGCCCGGGCGTAAAATGCAGCCCCGCCGTAGGGGCTGCCACCGCGCCACGGTGCTGGGCAAAGATGGTGCTGTAATCCCTGCGGTCCTCGTCCGTGGGACCGTCGGGCCGGGCGATGTAGGGTGGCAGGGCCAGATGGCCCACATCATGCAGGAACTGATCGAATGCTTCCCCTTCCGCGCTGAAGCGCAGCGTCACGTCGCCCGCGTCCCCGCGCGCAATCACCTGTGCCGTCACATGGGACGCACCAAAGGTCAGCGTATCGCCGGGACGCAGGCGGCGGGCGTTGCGCGCCAGCACGTGCCATGTGCCATCAGGCAGGATACGGTCCAGCGTGACGCCAATTTTCGCGTCCCCCCGCATGGCCGACAACTGGGCCGGAATCACCGCCGTATCATTGGCCACCAGAATATCGCCCGCGCGCAGGCACCCCGGCAGGTCACGCACGTGGCGATCCCTGAACGGGCCATCCACCGGCACATCCAGCAGGCGTGCGCTGTCACGCGGACGGGCCGGATGGTCGGCGATGTTTTCAGGCGGGAGGGTGAAGTCGAAATCAGAAACCAGATCCGTCATGCGGCTCCCTTTACGGAATCCGCACCATACTTGCCAGCCCGAACTGTCATCACCGCCACTGGGCGGCCAGTCCGTGGGGCCCATGCATGGCGATGTTGGACAGACACGGTTGGGGAAGCCAGAATAAGACAGCGATTCCCGCACGGGAATTCCCTGGACCCGGTCCCGGCCGGATCAGTGAACAGATGGAGAAAAAGACCCATGTCCTACGCCGCACTTGATGCCGCCCGCATTACCCGCGCCTGCCACACCGCGCTGCAGGTTCTTGAATCGGTCGAGGAAAAAGACCGCAACGAGACCTATCAGCGCAAGACGCTGATGATCCAGCGCATCGAGGCCCTGGCCCGCGCTGCCGCCGAAAGCAAGAACGGCGATCAGGTCATTACCCTGACATCGGAAGAGTTCTGGCTGATCAGCCAGAACTGGTAACGTCCGATACCCGGCCAACGTTGACCCCCTATCCGCGCGGCAGACCGCGCGGAAAGCAGGAAACCGACATGACCTTTACACTGACAAGCCGTTCCTTCAACGAAGGCGACCGCCTGCCCGCGGCACAGGTGTTTGATGGAATGGGCTATTCCGGCGGCAATATCTCGCCGCCGCTGGCATGGCAGGACGCACCCGCTGGCACCAAGAGCTTTGCCATCACCATGTACGACCCCGACGCACCGACGGGATCAGGCTGGTGGCACTGGATTGTCATCAACATTCCCGCCACGGTGTCCTCGCTGCCCGCGGGTGCCGGATCGGGTGACAACAACCTGCCCGAACATGCTGAAATGACCCGCACCGATTTCGGTGGCAATGTCTATGGCGGTGCCGCCCCCCCGCCGGGGCCGGATCACCATTACATTTTCACCATCCACGCGCTGGACATCGAACGGATCGACCTGCCCAGTGATGCATCGGGCGCCATGGTGGGCTTTGTCATCAACCAGCACAGCCTTGGTTCAGCCAAGCTGACCGCCGTGTTTGGCAAGCAGCCGAAATGACGACCCTGTCGCCGCGCGTGAATGCGCGGCGACGCAAAAGGTACATTCCCAATAAGATATTGATAAATAATGGAAATTTTTGGGTACCATTCTTTTTAAATAAAGGCGGCGTTCCCAGAAGCTTCTTGAAAAAGCTTCACCAAAAACCTCTTTCAATTTCAAATCGCTATCCTGATCCGACTTTTCAAACAGTCTCTAATATGCGCTTAACATTCTGCAGGCGGAATGCTGCAACCGACCACAAGATCAGCTGCCATGCGGTCTTTACCCCTGATAGGACGCGATTTCGATCAGGTTGCCATCGGGATCGTTACAATAGACCGATGTCACAGGCCCCAGCGCCCCCAGACGGGCCACCGGCCCCTCGGTCACCCGGACGCCACATTTTTCAAGATGTTCGATCACATCGACGCTGTTCAGCGCGGTGGTGAAACACAAATCATTCGTGCCGGGCAGCGCGTCTTCCGCCGTGGTCCAGCCCTCGGCCCCATAGGGACGGAGGTTTATTTTCTGACCACCGAATTTCAGCGCCGTGCGGTTGTTGCGCCCATATTCCTCGCGCTCCATACCCAGCACGCGCTGGAACCACGAGGCCGAGACCTCAAGGTCGCGGACACTCACCACAAGGTGGTCAAGACGATCGACGGTAAAACGCATGGCGCTCTCAAACCTCCGGTTGTCCGGCCCGACAGACAGGCCGGACGCACCGCAGGAAGGTACGTTCAGCCAGTCAGGCCGTCATAAAAATCATTACCCTTGTCGTCGATTACGATAAAGGCCGGAAAATTCTCGACTTCGATCTTCCACACCGCTTCCATGCCCAGTTCGGGGTATTCCAGCACCTCGACCTTGCGGATGCAGTCCTGCGCCAGGCGGGCCGCCGGCCCACCAACGGAACCAAGGTAGAAACCGCCATATTCCTTGCATGCATCCCGCACGGCTTTTGACCGGTTGCCCTTGGCCAGCATGACATACGACCCGCCAGCCTTCTGCAGCATGGCCACATAACTGTCCATGCGGCCCGCCGTGGTAGGACCGAAGGAGCCGGTGGGCATGCCTTCGGGCGTCTTGGCGGGACCGGCGTAATAGACGGGATGGTCCTTGAGGTACCGGGGCAGCCCCTCACCCTTTTCCAGCCTTTCGCGGAATTTGGCGTGCGCGATGTCACGGGCGACGACCATCGTGCCGGTCAGGGACAGGCGGGTGCGCACGGGATACTGCGACAGCTTGCGGCGGATTTCATCCATCGGCTGGTTCAGGTCAATCTGCACTGCCTCCCCGTCCAGATCATCATCCGTGGTTTCGGGCAGGAAGCGGGCTGGATCGGTTTCAAGCTGTTCAAGGAAGACGCCATCGGCGGTAATCCGGGCCTTGACCTGACGGTCCGCCGAACACGAAACCCCGATCCCCACCGGCAGTGATGCGCCATGGCGTGGCAGACGCACGACGCGCACGTCGTGGCAGAAATACTTGCCGCCAAACTGCGCGCCAATGCCCAGGCGCTGGGTCAGCTTGTGGATTTCCTCTTCCATCTCCAGATCGCGGAAGGCGTGGCCATGCGCGCTGCCTTCGGTCGGCAGGCTGTCCAGCCAGCGGGTGGAGGCCAGCTTTACGGTTTCAAGGTTCTGCTCGGCCGACATGCCGCCGATCACTACGGCAAGGTGGTACGGCGGACAGGCGGACGTGCCCAGCGTCCGGATCTTGCCATCCAGCCATTTCAGCAGGTGCTCCTTGCTGGACAGCAGGGCGCGGGTTTCCTGGAACAGGAAGGTCTTGTTCGCCGACCCGCCGCCCTTGGCGATGAACATGAGATCCATCTGTTCGGCATGGTAGTCACCGGGATTTGCCGAGATATGGAACTGCACGGGCAGGTTGGTGCCGGTATTCACTTCCTCGAACATCGAAACCGGCGCCATCTGCGAATACCGCAGCGACGTGCCGGTATAGGTGTCGTACACCCCGCGGGAGAAGGCTTCCTCCTCGTTCCCGTCCACCCACACACGCTGGCCCTTCTTGCCATACACGATGGCGGTACCGGTATCCTGGCACATGGGCAGCACGCCACCGGCCGCAATGCAGGCGTTCTTGAGCAGGTCCAGCGCCACGAAGCGATCGTTTTCGGATGCTTCCGGGTCCTTCAGGATCTTGGCAAGCTGCGCCAGATGGCCCGGGCGCAGCAGGTGCGCCACGTCGTTGAAGGCGCGGGCCGCAAGGGCGGTCAGGGCTTCGGGCCGGACATGGACCACCGTGCGGCCACCGAGGACCGAGGTGGTTATCCCCTCGATCTCCAGCTTCTTCCACGGTGTATCATCATCATGCAGCGGGAACAGCGGGCCATAGACAAATGGCTTGCGCGTGGGTGCGGATACATTCAACGGACGGTCTCCTGCCTTTTTTCCCCCGGATTGGTTCCAGGTGGCGGCGTTCAGGTTCAGGGCGCGCCCGGCGCATCCGGCGCGCCCGGATGGAAAATGTGGCTCAGCCCGGTCCCCCCGGCCCCTTCTTGCGGAAGGCGGCGAGACTGACAACCTGCGACCCTTCGCCCCTGTCCGTATCCGCGCCGTCCGCTGCCGTATCGGCGGCAGGGGTGGCCTGCGTCGTGTCCGCCATCGCGGGCTGCACCGGCACCACGTTGGGTGCTGCGGCAGCCACGGGCGGCTGTTCGGGCACGGTAAAACGCAGGGCAAGGCGGATATGCGGGTCGGCAAAGGCTGATACGGCCGCCACCGGAATCACCAGCGTGGAAGGAATCCCCCCGAATGACAGCCCGACCGATATGATCTGGTGCGTGCGGTCCACCTTCAGGTCCCAGAACTGGTGCTGAAGGACAATGGTGATTTCGTGCGGATACTGGGCACGCAGGCGGTCGGGCATTTCAACACCCGGCCAGTCGGTCCTGAATGTCAGGTAGAAATGATGATCACCCGGCAGTCCCTGCGCGGCCGCATAGTCGAGCGCGCGCAGCATGACCTGCCGGTAGGCATCCTCGATCCAGGAATCATAGGGCATGAGGCTGTCGGGAATGGCGGTGTCAAAACCGTTTTCCTCGTCGTGATCATCGGACATTATCGGACTTCTCCGTACATCCGCCCGGACGGTTTCCCCGCCGGACCGGATTTTTGCAGACATGCGGGTTCAGGCCACGCCGTGCCACAGCTTCAAGCTGTGCGTCAAACTTCATGGCGTGGCAAGCCACTGAGGTCGGGCATCCCTTCACGAAGCGGATACCGCACCATCAACCTAACATGAACAGCAGACAAGGTGGGAGGGCTTCTGTTGCCCGGTGCCCTCCCGAACCGCGCTTATCGCTTATGCAGCGACAGCGAGCACCTCAGAGTTATCATTGGCACTTGTAATTTAGCCCGATAACGGTGGTACAATGCCGGGCAAAAGGCGGGTCTTTACCATGCGTGTCGAGCCTGTTTCGTCCCCATGTTCCCCATCCAGGGGGAAATTGGTGGAGACGCCGGGTACCGCCCCCGGGTCCACAACACTTATTCCACGCGCCGTTTATCGCCATAGCCAAGGGGCAAGCCCCTCCGGCACTTCCGGATATAGGGATTGGCCGTGCATCTGGCAAGGGGCCGCCGAAGGTGGCTGCGACATATGGAGCGGGATTCCCGCACCCGAAACAGTCATGGATATTTTTTTGTCCCATATCCGACGGCGCCCCCGTTTCGGCAGGGTGCCTGAAATCTGCCCCATGCTGGCCCCGTGATGGCGCGGTCGGGCGGCCCCAGACCCTGTTTTCCGTGAAAAAAACACTGGCCCCGCACGTCCGTCACCCGCCATGATACCGCCGTAAAGACGGGTCACAGCCACACGATCGGGACAGGCCAGGCGGGCCATCGTTACGGGTTGGCGTCTTGGATATGACATGCCCC
Source organism: Komagataeibacter diospyri (assembly GCF_043995075.1). NCBI lineage: Bacteria > Pseudomonadati > Pseudomonadota > Alphaproteobacteria > Acetobacterales > Acetobacteraceae > Komagataeibacter > Komagataeibacter diospyri. The sequence continues at coordinate 2,736,085 of NZ_CP171836.1, read as the reverse complement.
GTATGGTATGGCCCGCGTCCTTTGCTATGATCGACACAGACTGGACGGGGCGACACATGTTTTCCACTGAGCAGAAATCGGCAATCGAGGCAGCCCGCGCCGGATGGGCGCAGACCCGCCGCCTTGTCGTCCCCGCGGTGGAAGACGTGCTGTATTCCCCCATTCCCGTGCTGGAAACCGGCTTTGTCCGCGCCGTGGACTACATGGGCGGCGATAGCGGGATCGTGCAGGGCGCGCGCGTATCCTACGGCAAGGGCACGCGTAGCACGTCCGATGACCGGGGACTGATCCGCTATCTCATGCGCCACCGCCACACCAGCCCGTTCGAGCTTGCGGTGCTGAAGCTGCATGTGCGCGCGCCCATTTTCGTCACCCGGCAGTGGTTCCGCCACCGCACCGCCAGCATCAATGAATACTCGGCCCGCTATTCGGTGCTGGAAAAGGAATTCTATTTCCCCCGCCCCGAGGATATCGCCGCCCAGTCCACCAACAACAAGCAGGGCCGGGCCGATGCGCTACCGCCCGAGCAGGCGCAGCAGGTACTCGATATCCTGCGTGATGACGCATCGCGCTGCTATGACCATTACCTCGACCTGCTCAACGAGGACGAAAACGGCGAAAAGCGCGACCCGGACCGCCCGGCCATCGCACGTGAACTGGCGCGCATGAACCTGCCGGTCAACATCATGACCCAGTTCTACTGGCAGATTAACCTGTGGAACCTGCTGCATTTCCTGCGCCTGCGCGCGGACAGCCACGCGCAGTACGAAATCCGCGCCTATGCCGACGCCATCCTGCAGATCGTGCAGAAATGGGCACCACTGACATACGAGGCCTTTACCGATTACATGCGTGACGCGGTCCTGCTGTCCGGTCCCGCGCTGAAGGTGCTGCGCGCGGCAATGGCTGGCCAGACCGTTGATCCGGCGCAGGCTGGCATGTCAAAGCGTGAGATCCGGGAACTGGCGGACATGTTTCCCGAAATCGCATCGAAGCTTGCCCGCTGAGGCCTGCCGTATCTTCAACAAATCGTGATACCATGCCACCGTGCCGGTAGCGTGACGTTGAAGATATTGTGGATTTTACGTCACACTCAGCGCGGCAATTCTGCCAAGTCTCCCCTTCACATGGCCGCTTCAGGGCAGGCTTTGTCCCACCTTCCCCATGCAGGGCAGACACAATATGCCTTCATCCCGTGGCAAGCGGATTGCACAACAGCGATCCCATGCTAGAGAGTGACGCAAGAAAGGGGCGTCATTGCCCGGTTCGGGATTCTTGCCAACACATTGGGCCATCCCGCCATGCCAGCATGGTGGGCAAGCGAATACAGAGGGAAGCGGAAACGAGTATGCGCGCAGAGACAGGATCGAATTCTTGGTCGTCCCGCCCGTCCCCGCGTCGCTCGTCGCTTCGCGTCGCGGGAGTGGCACTTGGACTGCTCGGGCTTGCCTCATGCGCGACCCCGCCACCCAAGGACCCGGACGCGCTGGCTGAATACAAGGAAGCCAACGACAAGTACGAAAAACTGAACCGGAAGAATTTCGACCTGACCATGTGGGCCAACAAATATACCCTGCGCCCGGTGGCCAAGGCGTATATCTGGGCCGTGCCGCGCCCGCTGCGCAATTCGATCGGTGGTCTGTACCAGACCATGAACGAACCCGTCGTGTTCTTTAACGACGTGGGCGCGGGCAAGCCACGCCGCGCGGGCGACGCCTTCGTGCGGTGGTGCATCAACATGACGGTCGGCATTGGCGGCCTGATCGATGTGGCCAATTACGCCGGCTACAAGCACCACGACAACGACGCCGGCCTGACGCTGGCGACGTGGGGCGTGCCATCCGGCCCCTACCTGTTCCTGCCGGTGCTGGGCCCGTCCTCGTTCCGTGACGGGGTCGGCTATGGCATCGACGTCGGCCTGTCACCGTGGAACTACGTGCCCCGCGGTTATGGGCTGCTGACCTTCAACTGGGCCTATAACATCATGGGCACCATCAACGGCATGGCCACCAATGTTGATGCGCTGGACCAGGTCATGAAGGATTCGCTTGATCCCTACGCCACCATCCGCAGTGCTTACCAGCAGCAGCGCAAGGCAATGGCGGAAAACATAAAGAACGACCATCGGGCCACCGTGCCCGACTGGTACCACAACAGATAAAAAAGGGACACAGCGATGCAGACATCCATCCCCCGTCGCCATGCACTGGCTCTGCTGGCAGCGACCGCCGCCGCCATGCCTGTTGCTTCAGCATGGGCGGTTGATGCCGGCGCGCAGGCCCGTTCCTTCGTCACCATGTTCGGTAACAAGCTGGTTGGCGTGGTCAACAGCGATATCCCGCTGGAAAAGAAGAAGCAGAATATCCTGCCCCTTCTGGAACAGTATGTGGATGTGGACGCCATCGGCCGCTATTGCCTTGGCCGCTACTGGCGGACTGCAACACCGGAGCAGCAGACGCGCTACATCAAGCTGTTCCATCAGGTACTGGTCAACGCCATTACCGACAAGATCGGCGATTATCGCGGCGTGACCTTCGTGGTCGGTTCCAGCGCGCCCGCGGGTGAGGACACGGCGGTTTCCACCGTCATCAACCGCCCCGGCCAGCCAGGTGCGGACACCCAGTGGATCATCAACACCACCAGCGGCAGCCCGAAGGTCGTGGACGTGGTGGGCGAAGGGGCCAGCCTGCGCCTGACCCAGCGACAGGATTACGGTTCCTTCATCGCACGCAATGGCGGCAATGTAGATGCCCTGCTGCATGCGCTGGACAAGCAGATCGCCAACCACCATTAAATCTTTCGTCCCCGCCACGCGGGGTCAGGCAGCGTTAAAAAAACCAGCACTTGTGCTGGTTTTTTTATGACGAACATCCGTGCTGAATATCTATTTTTCACCAAATACCTGACTGATACACACAAAAAAAAGAGAAATTTATGCACTGATCAGGCATACCCTTTGAACCGAAATGATTTGTAATCTAGAGCAATTTCACTGAACTCTGGCTCAGTAGAATTGCTCTAACTCGTTGTTTATCGTGCATCTTCATCAATTCGAATGTGTCCATTCAAACTGGATCTGCTCTAATTATGAATGTGCTGCATAAAGAAATATTAACAAGAAAAATTATTTATAATTATTATATATTCTGCTGATCTTTTAATACTATTCTGAATTAATACACAACAATAATTGATATTTCAATTAATTCAGATCATGCATCATTTATGTATTCGATAACAAATCAACAGATGATACTGTTTCATTAATATGTCAGGCAGGCGCAACCGTATGCTGATCCGATGCGTCACCACAGTATCTGATAATCATATTTCCGATTCTGCTGTCCGGCTATCGTGTATTATCCAGACGGTATATGAAATATTTCCCTATTATTTGAATAGGTTTTTGAGAGCAGACCTTTCTTGCGATGCATGCGCTTGAACTGGCCACAGGAATTCGCGCAAAGAGAAGAACTGGTGATACTGCTTGTTTTCCCTATGCCTTACCAGTTGGGCGGCAGGGTTGGCGTGCCATAATAACGGGCATACTGGTCGTAATTGGATTTACAGTTAAACCGTTCTTCCTTCTCCCGTGGCTGTTGATTGAAATTGGGCGGCAAACCCTTTCGTACCGGGCAGTTGACCCTCGTGGCAATGGAGATCCTGTATGCCATTTCCCTGCTCGTATTCTCCCCTACTTTTGTATTTCACCAGACCCCGCTACGGTCGAAGTATACAGTGGATTCAATAGGCCATCAGTTTTTATGGGCTATACGTTCATGCCCCGCATGTTTTCCATAATATTTCGTATTTTTATGTGAATAAAATTATATAATAGGGGCTGTTGGGGATTGAGTTTTCTAAAGGGCCATGATGTGTTTCAAAGACCATATGGATCGCTTCATACTGACGGATGCCCAATGGGCGAAAATGGAACCGCTGTGCCTTGGCAGGAAGACGGATCGAGGTCGCAGCGGGAAGGATAACCGCCTCTTTATCGAAGCGGTTTTATAGATAGCGCGGACCGGCAGTCCGTGGCGGGATCTGCCGACGTATTTCGGACATTGGAACTCGGTTTACTCGCGCTACAGTGACTGGATGAAAGCCGGTGTTTTCAAACGGCTTTTTGACGCTGTCTCTGACGATGCCGATATGGAATACGCGATGATTGACGGTACGGTAATTCGGGTTCATCGCCACGGCCAGGGCGCAAAAGGGGGACCCGGAATCAGGCGATAGGACGCAGTGTGACGGGGTGGTCGACCAAGATCATCGCCATGACCGACGCCCTGGGCAATCTGGTCCGCTTCACGCTTATCCCCGGCCAGCATTACGACACGGTCGGGGTTGCCCCCCTTCTCGAACCGGCGGATTTCAAGGGGATTCTCGCTGACAAAGCGTTTGACGTCCACTGGATCGTGGACGCCCTACACGCGCAAGGGGCCTGTGTGGTCATTCCTCAGCGCAAAAACCGCCTCGACAGACGCCCGTTCGATGGGGGCCTGTTCAAAGCACGCCATCTCATTGAGAACTTCTTCTGCAAGCTCAAGGAGTTCAAGCGCATCGCCATGCGCAGCGAAAAAACAGACAGATCATTCGCAGCCATGATCTATCTCGTTGGCGCAATCATTAATTCAAGATAATTCCCAACAGGCCCTAATAATTTTTAAAACATATTGTTATATAAATATTCAATATAATTTTATTATTATTTGAAAAATATATTGTGGTATATTTACTTATATATTTACATTCACACACAGACGAAATCTGATCGATCGTAATTTAAGGACCATGAAGCAAAATCTTCCCAGAAGCCGCGTCTCCTTAAAAAGCTTCAGGGAAAAGGCGCGCACAGCTTCACTGCTATTGGTGTGCATCCTTACCCAGTCTATCCATCAATGAGTATCATCAGGGATACATGGTATCAATTTTATCGGATCAGCAAGCAGATACGGGTATCTACCAGCCGCAGCACAGGGCAATACAGATGAAACAGCCCTGAGTCAGCAGCAGTTACTTACTGATCTGGGTCATAAGCCTGATGTCGCCATTGCGAATACGGACTGGCGTAGTCATACCTCTGTTTCACGCAATTTTAATGGACTGAACCTGTTGTTGCAGGATTCACGTATCGTGCATGAACGGGAGAACTATGCTTAGTATTATAATATTAATAAATATGCATTCTACAAAAAAGATAGAAAAATTAACCAAACACCAAAACATAAATAATTATTATTTTATGTGATGTATAAAATCAATTCCAATGGAATCACAATGTCGCATTAACCTGCTGTGGTGGAAACTGTCCGTCAATGCATGCTGTTGCCTGCCGGCGCCCCACGCAGGCTGTGATACAGCAGGATATCCGGCCCACAGCATTCCGGCTGTTCTGTGCACAGGCTCATGCCTGCCCCGCCAAAAACCTGCCGGGCGATAATATCGTTGTCACGTACATAGGAAATGATGCGCCCGACCCCGGCCGCGTGCGCAAAGGCAAGTGCCATACTGGTCGCCTGCCGTGACAGGGCCGTATCACGCGCATGGGGCAGGATGGCGAACTGCAGTTCATGACAATCCGCCGTAGTGCTGGAGGGCTGGACCCCCGCAAGGCCGATAAAGCTGTCCTGCTGGCGCACGGCAAACATCCCCACGCCTTCCCGTCCCCATGTCATGAGGTCGGTCATCATATCCTGTTCACTCAGGACACGGCTGCACACGCCGCTGGCCAGTCGACCGGTGACACCGGCACTGGCCTTGAGCCGGACCACATCTTCCAGATCGGTCCAGGAAACCGGGTCAAGTCGCAGGTGCCCGGTCTGTATGCTGTATCGACATCCCATGACTGCCTCCATCGTGGCAGGTGCGTGAACCTGACCAGTATTGAAGGCAGATAATGTTGCCGATGGCAAATGGAATCAGCGTTCGATGGGACGGTACTTGATGCGGCTCGGCTCGGTTGCATCTGGACCAAGACGGCGGCGCTTGTCTTCTTCATACGCCTGGAAGTTGCCCTCGAACCACTCGACGTGGCTGTCCCCTTCAAAGGCGAGGATATGGGTCGCCAGACGGTCAAGGAACCAGCGGTCATGGCTGATGATGACCGCACAGCCCGCGAATTCGGCCAGAGCCTCCTCCAGCGCGCGCAGGGTATCAACGTCAAGGTCGTTGGTCGGCTCATCGAGCAGGATGACATTGCTTTCCTGCCGCAGCATCTTGGCCAGATGGACGCGGTTACGCTCACCCCCCGACAGGACGCCCACCTTCTTCTGCTGGTCCGGCCCCTTGAAGTTGAAAGCCCCGACATAGGCGCGTGACGGCACGGCCCGCTTGCCCAGATAGATGACATCCGTCCCGCCGGAGATTTCCTCCCACACGGTCTTGTCGTCATCAAGGCTGAAGCGCGACTGGTCCACATAACCCAGCTTCACGGTCTCACCGATGGTCAGCGTGCCGCTATCGGGCGTTTCCTGCCCCATGATCATCTTGAACAGGGTGGACTTGCCCGCGCCATTCGGGCCGATCACGCCCACGATGCCGCCCGGTGGCAGCTTGAAGTTCAGGTCATCGATCAGCAGGCGGTTGCCGAAGCCCTTGCGCAGGTCCTCGGCCTCGATCACCGTGCCGCCCAGACGGGGCCCGGGCGGAATGATGATGTCGGCCACACCACCGCCCTTCTCGTTATTCTGGGCCAGCATTTCCTCATAGCGCGCGATACGCGACTTGCTCTTGGCCTGACGGGCCTTGGGCGAGGAGCCGATCCATTCCTGCTCGGCGGCAAGGGCGCGCTGGCGGGCGCTTTCTTCCTTCTCTTCCTGCGCCAGACGCTTGCGCTTCTGTTCCAGCCAGGAGGAGTAGTTGCCCTCGAACGGATAGCCGCGGCCGCGCTCGAGTTCGAGAATCCAGTTGGTGACGTTGTCGAGGAAGTAACGGTCATGGGTAATGACCATCACGGTGCCTTCGTAATCACGCAGCGTCTTTTCCAGCCACGATACGCTTTCCGCATCAAGATGGTTGGTCGGCTCATCCAGCAGCAGCAGGTCGGGCTTTTCCAGCAGCAGGCGGCACAGGGCCACGCGACGGCGTTCACCACCGGACAGCTTGTCAACGGGGCTGTCGGCGGGCGGGCAGCGCAGGGCTTCCAGCGCGATTTCCAGCTTGCGGTCCAGTTCCCAGCCATCGCCCGCGTCGATCACTTCCTGCAGTTCGGCCTGTTCGGCCAGCAGGGTGTTCATTTCGTCATCGGACATGGGTTCGGCGAACTTCATCGAAATCTCGTTGAAGCGGTCCACGGCCTTTTTCAGTTCACCAAAACCCAGGGCCACGTTTTCGCCAACCGTCAGGCTTTCATCCAGCTTGGGTTCCTGCTCCAGATAGCCCACGCGCGCGCCTTCGGCCGCCCATGCCTCGCCGCCGAATTCCTTTTCCACGCCCGCCATGATCTTGAGCAGCGTGGATTTACCGGCACCGTTGACACCCAGCACGCCAATCTTGACGCCGGGCAGGAAGGACAGGGTAATACCCTTGAAGACTTCACGCCCACCCGGATACGCCTTGGTCAGGTCCTTCATCACATAGACATATTGCGTGGCGGCCATGACGGTCGGCTCCTGATAAACTGAAAGAAAAACTGGCAAGTCACCCGCACGGCGTGGACTGGCACGGGGCCATTACCGCTGTGCTGCATGCTAAAAAGCCTGCGCCCGGCAGGACTTGAACCCGCAACCAAGCCGTTATGAGCGGCCCGCTCTAACCAATTGAGCTACGGGCGCGCAGGCAGCCCCTGATCTCGCGCATGTAGAAGGATTTGGCAAGATCCACGTGCCTTTTTCCGCGTAATTTTTTCCATTCCGATGGCGATATCGCCATAAAAAAAACAACTTCATGATCTGGCTCATGGTTGGACATCCTGCCACGGAACATGACTTGCACAGGAAACGGTGGGAGATATACCGTCATCCCCCGTTAATTCATGCCGCAACACCCCGGGGCGGCCCTTAACGCACATACAGGCAGCAGGAGGCCTGAACAGCAATGGACGTATCGAAGATTTCCCCCGGCAAGGACGTACCCAACGACATCAACGTCGTGATCGAGATCCCGCAGGGTTCAGGCGTCAAGTACGAGATCGACAAGGACAGCGGCGCGCTGGTCGTGGACCGCATCCTGTTCACGCCCATGGTCTATCCCGCAGCCTATGGCTTCATTCCCAACACGCTGGCCGCCGATGGCGACCCGACCGATGCGCTGGTGCTGATGCCCGCAGCCGTCGTGCCGGGTGTCGTGGTGCGTGCGCGCCCCATTGGCGTGCTACGCATGGAAGACGAAAGCGGGCAGGATGAAAAGATCATCTGCGTGCCGCATGACAAGGTGCATCCCTACTACTCCAGGGTGGAGAAGCTGGAAGACCTGCCCGAGATCGTGCTGAAGGAAATCGAGCATTTCTTCACCCGCTACAAGGATCTGGAAAAGGGCAAGTGGGTCAAGGTCGCAGGCTGGGCCGACAAGAAGGTCGCCGGCGAAGTGATCCTTGAATCCGTCAAAGCCGTAGCTGGCAAGTAAGCCACGCCCTGCTGTCCGCCGGGCCATGCGGCCCGGAGGTCACGCAACGGCATCGGTCAGCGCGGCGTGGGCCATGCCTCCCGCAAGCTGACCGATCAGCCGGTGATAGCGCGCCATGTAGGCGTGCATGTCCAGCATGCGTTCCGCCTGTGTGCGGACATTGGCCCGCAGCCTGTGCGCCAGACGCCTGTCTTCCAGCAGTTCCAGCACGCCTTCGGCAATCCGCCGGGGTTCAAGGAACGGCACCAGCCGCGCCGTCCTGCCATCACGCAGGAATTCCTCGACTGGCGGCGTCCGGCTTCCCACGATGGCGCAGCCACACGCCATTGCTTCACGCAGCGACCATGACGCCACGAACGGATATGTCAGGTAGACATGCGCATCCGATCGCTGCAGCAGGCGGCAGAAATCACCGTAACCGACCTTTCCCGCAAAATGGACGCGCCCCGCATCCAGCGTGGAGCCCAGTTCCGCCAGCATATGCTGCCGCCAGGTCCGGCCATCCGGCGCGCGACCGCCGTAGCTTACGCCATCGCCGCCGACCATGATCACCCGTACGTCGCCGCGTTGGCGCAGGATATGTGGCAGGGCGCGCATGAATACGTGAAACCCGCGATATGGCTCCAGATCACGGGCAATATAGGTGACCAGCTTTTCATCCGTGCCCACATGGATGTCCCCCAGTGCGAATGGCTGCGTGGCTGCCTGCGGGTCGGGGGCGCATCGATCCAGATCCACTCCTTCAGGCAGGAGCGTTATGCGCGCGCGCGCCCAGTCGGGATAGGTGTCGCGCTGGAAGCGGGTGGGGGAATGCCCCCAGCCTGAACCGGCAAGGGCCAGCAGGTTCAGCGTATTGCGTGCCCGGACCAGGGGGGCAACGCCAGCGGCGGGGGCGAATTCCGGGTCAAAGCCCACATCCAGGCCGGTAGGGTGGTAGAAGAATTCGTAATATCCCAGCATCGGCACATCGGGATAGACATCGGCCAGTTCCAGCATCTCGCCCCAGCCATGGTGGCCGATGATGATGTCGGGCACGTAACCCAGCCCCCGCAACGTTCGGGCCGCCCGCGCCACCTCGGCCGCGCGCTGCATGGCGCGGGCCAGTTCGGCCACCGGGGCCGGGGCCGCCATCCGCACGGGTGGCGGCAGGCGATAGGATACCCGCCGCACGCCGGGCATGTGCCCCTGTCCCGTTTCACTTATGAAAACGATTTCATTCCCGCCCCGCGTCCGCAGGTCACGCAGCAGATGCACGAACTGGGCGGGAAAATTCTGGTGCACGAACAGGTATTTCATCCCCTGTCGCCCCGATTGTTCCTCCGGCACGCCGGCTGTTTCCAGAACCAGACCGTTCGGGCCGGGCATGGTGGAAGGGCACTACGTGCTGGCAGGTCACAAATGTTCACGACCCCACCATTGTGCGTGACTGTCGCCCCACCTTGCGGCGCCGGTCGCGCGGCGGGGCGGCGGATGCGGATGCGGGTGCTGCGGCATGCTTTTCGGGCCTGCGGTGCCACCATGGCACGGACTGGCCAGACTTGTTTTCGGGTGTTTCGGACTGATGCGCCGGCACACGCGCGGGCGGGGTGCGCCTGCCCCGCCGCACGCGGGGGACGGGCGATGGCGCCGGTTCGTCATGTGGAACGGTCGCCTGCAATGCGTCTTCCGCCCCGCCATCGGGACATGAGGATGGCGGCGGAACAGCCTGCCGGGGCAGGATTTCAATCCGGAAGGCTTCCAGTGGCGCATGCGAAGGCGCCATGACCGGCGCGTCCTCCTGCGGGCCAAGACGGGTACCATCGGTAAAGCAGGCTTCGATATGGCATGTAAACCGCCGCGCGGCGTCCCCCTTCAGCCGGGCCCGCAGGCCCAGCAGGGGCAGCGCCATGCCCCGGCTGCCGCAATAGGCTCCACCGTCCACCCATGGCGAAAACCAGTCTTCGCCCAGAATGGCCTGATACTCCATGTCACCTGCGGCAAGGCCGGAAGCGGGCTGGATGGCAAACCCTTCCAGCCACTGCCCGCTGCCACCCTTGCCCAACCACGTCCCGAGCGGGGCGCTGATATCACCCCGGCCCTGAATATGGGCGATCATGCTGCCTGCATCGATTCCCCCGGCGTCCACCGCCGCTGGTGGCGGGGCGGCGACTGCCGCGTCCACTGCCTGTGGGCCGGACAGCCTGACCACCTGCAATCCCGGCAGGGCAGCCCCATCATGCGCCGGATCACGATAGGTGGTGACCAGCACCCCGCCGCCGCCATCAGGCATGCGGACCAGGGCCGCCCCACCCTGCGCCCCCATCCAGCCATCCGCATCGAATGCACTGACCTTGACCCCGGCCATGCCGGGTGGCGCGGTCACGCGCATGCCCGACAGAGGGCTGAACCCGGCACCTGCGGGGGCTGAGGCATGGAAAATGCAATACGTGCCACCTTCCAGCCGCATAAGCTGCGCGCTGGCCTGTATGTCACCTGCCCGCGGGGCAGTTCCTGCGGTCCCCATTACCGGCATCCCGCCACGAAAAGGCACAACACCGCACGCACATGGGCTGGGACAATAACGATCAAGACGGGCCTCTTTCGCTTAAATCAATGGATGGACGCTGGCCATGGCGGGATGCCCGGCCCGGGCATAAGACAGCAAAAACGTATTCAATTGGTGAACGGGCAGCCCCAGCGGCAGACATGTCCCCCGCCCCGTTGCGCGGATGCGGGTCGCGACGGCACCAAGGTCAAATGCCACGCAGCGCAGTCCTGCACGCCAGAGCTGGGTCAGGGTGAAGCACCATGTCTCGGGACAGATGGAGGGCACGAACCCCACATCCCCCGCCGCCCCACGCAGCAGGGACACCGCTTCCTCCCCCTCATACCGTCCGGTAATGAACACGCGCCCGGTTTCCAGCAGGGCCGCGTCATCGGACGTATGGCCCACCACGATGAATTCCAGCGGCAGGTCCCGCGCCTGCGCGTCCCGTGCAGCCGCAAGCATGATCCCATGCCCCTTGTCCGGTCCGATGCCGCCTGCCACCACGACACGGCACCGATCATTACGCGGCGGCAGGCCGATTGCGGGCCGGTCCGCGCAGGCTGCAGCGAACTGGCGCAGGGACAGGCCGGGACTGTCATGTTCCAGCGCGGATATTTCATACGGAACATCCGGGACGTAACGCGCCAGCCTGCTGGCCACATCCGCCGACGGCACGATCACGCGCCGCGCCCCGGCAAGTTCACACGCCGTAATGCTGCGCAGGCGGTCCACATCCGTCTCATCCACCAGTGAACCCAGCGCATCGACACAGGCCCGGCACCCCGCCACATCCGGCTCCCCGCAATAACGCCCCGCAGGCCCCACCAGCGTAATACGCGGGCAGATCCCGGCATAATCATGCACATGCCGGTCATATGGCACGTCCAGTCGCGCACACAGGTCACGCACCCGCGCACCATGGCCCAGATGGTGGTGTACCTCGACCAGACGCAGACCAACTGCCCGCAACAGCGCCACCAGCGCGTCCCCCTGTGCCGGCCATGCAAAATGCAGCGCGGGACACGGGCTGGCCTGCCTGCCGTCACGCAGCAAGAACCCATCCGCCGCCGGTTCCAGCACAAGCGGGCTGCAACCCGCCTTCCCCCATTCCCGCACGCGATGGGCGACCACGCGGGCTACGCCCCCCGTCCCGGCATGGGTTACCAGCAGGACCGCACCATCCCCCCCCATCTGGCGCGCGGCACGATGCCACACCAGAAGCGACAGGCGCTGGCGTGCCGCCGCCAGCGGGTCCGCCGCGATATGCGCCTGCACCAGTGCGTCATAACCGGGAAACAGCCGGTTCAGTATCCACAGGTTACGCTGCTGCAGCGCCCTGCGCTGCGCCCCGAACGACACACCGCCCACATGCCCCACGAATACGCCCGCCGCCACCCGGTGCCGCCAGCCCGCCAGCCGGGCGCGCATGGAAAAATCATTTTCCTCCCCATATCCCCGGCCATAGAATTCGGGGCGGAACAGGCCGGTCTGGCGCAGGCAGTCATGACGGACCAGCATGCAGAAACCATGCGCGGTGGGGATTTCCACATCCTGCCCCCCATTGGCGTGCAGGCTGGCCGCCATAATCCGGTGGACCGTCTCCATGTCACAGGGCCAGGGCGCCTCCGGCTCGGGCCATGTCAGGATGGAGGCATCATTGGACAGGGGAGAGACCGTGCCCGTATCAATCCGCATGTAAGCCACGCGCAGCATTTCATCCAGCCAGCCAGGAGCCAGCAGCGTGTCGCTGTTCAGCAGCACGACATCCATGCCATCCGCGTCGGACAGGGCGGTATTGACCGCTGCCGGATACCCCAGATTGGCATCATGCCGACGCAGGCTGATCCGTCCCGCCTCCGCCAGATCATCCAGCGCCAATGCCAGCGCCGGCTCCGGCGTCGCATCGTCCACCACCATGATTTCCGTGACTGTGCCATCAGACCGCCGGGCCAGCGTGTCAAACACGCTGTTCAGGCAGGCCAGCGTACGCACCCGATTGGCATAGACCGGGATCACCACCCGGCAGCGCGCCGCACGCGGGGGCATATGGGCGGGGATGCGCACCCGTCGCCGCATGGTGGGAAACACCTGCCGCGCCCGTGGCAGGCACACCGGCAGCGGGGCACCAGTCAGTTGCCGCCCATCAGGCAAGGCGACATGCACCATACCCTGTGGCGCAAGATCGGCCCACGCCATGCCAAAGCCCCATACCGGCGCGCCTGGACCAGCAATATCGTCCCCCCCTGCCCCCCACTGCCGCGACAGGACAGGGGAACGCCTGCCATAGGCATCATCGGATACGGACAGCACGGGGGGGTGATCAGGCTGCGCGGGCATGAAGGCCCAGCCTGTCATGCCCTGAGCATCGGGCATGACAGCCCCTGTTACATGCAACAGTTCCGCCCGGTCCGGCCGTGCGCCCAGCAGGGGTATGCCGTCATACTGCACCACGATATCATGGGCCTGCCGCCAGTACCGAGGCAGTGTCACGCACAGCCCGTCATGCTGTCGGGGCGTCCATACCTGCCCATCCAGTATCACATCCGGCGCACAGCCATCGGGCAGCCCGCCCCAGTGCAGAACGCCATCAGGCTCCAGCGCACACCAGCCACGCAACGTCATACGCTGGCATACCAGTCCCGCCGGAATGCGCAGGGCCGGGTCAAAGCCGTAACAGGTAAAAAAACGCCCCAGGAGACGGGCCGCCTGTGTCCAGGCGCGCGCCACGCAATGGGCCAGCACCTGCAGGCGCAGGCCCGCGCGGAATTCCCCCGTCGCCATGACCGTTTCAACCGCGTCGGCCGCGCCAGTCCCGTCACCGGCACCCAGACGGGCTGCGGCCAACGCGTACAGCACGCCCCTGTCCGCCGGAGCCAGACGGGCCGCACGTTCCATCCACGCCAGCGCCAGCCCATGCTGCCCCTGTTCAGCCAGATGACGCGCATGCCGCATGGCATCCACGACATCCGCACCCGGTCCGGCCGCCACGCCCGCTTCACGTTGGGGCATGTTCATCCGTACGGGTCATATGGTCCAGTTCATCACGTGCGGCACGCACGCCTCCTGCCGCCGCCTGTTCCAGCCAGTACCGGGCACGCACACGGTCCACGGAGCCAGCCAGCCCCCTTGCCAGATACCGACCCAGCATGAGCTGCGACAGGGCATTGCCCCCTTCGGCACCCTGCGTGAACCAGTGCAGCGCCTGTGCCCGGTCCGGCGGCAGGTCATGGCCGCCGCCATACATGGCGCCAAGGGAAAACATGGCATCGGCCCGACCCGATCGTGCCGCACGATGGTACAGCGCCAGCGCGCCCGCATGGTCACGCGGACCACCCCGCCCTTCCAGCCGCAACTGCGCGGCCGCCACGCAGGCCTCGGCCAGTCCATGTTCGGCGGCACGTTCCAGCCAGAGACGGGCGTGGACCGCGTCCGCCGCCACCCCGTCCCCATCCAGCAGCATGCGTCCATACCAGTATTCGGCATTGACCACGCCCGCATGGGCGGCCCGTTCCATCCACGACGCGGCCTGTACCGGATCCGTCACGCCCCCCACCCCGTCATGCAGGCAGACCGCAAGGTTGAAAGCCGCAACCGGGTCCCCCGCCTGTGCCGCGGACATGAAATCGGGCAGTGGCAGACCGGTGACGGAATGCATTTCCTGTCCCTGCGCCACCAGTGATGCAGCCAGGTCGGTCATGGCCGCGACATCACCCAGTTCGGCCGCCCGCGCCAGCCAGTGACGGGCCTGATCAGGATCGGCCGCCGCGCCGCGACCGTGCATGTAAAGCAGCGCCAGCATGCGACAGGCCACTGCATGATCCTGTTCCGCCGCCCGGCGGTACCAGATCATGGCTTCATGATCGCCGGGCAGGGCTGCTTCCCCACGCGCATGCAGGTCCCCCAGCAGGGCCGCCGCCTCCCGATCACCTGCAAGGGCGGCACGGCGCAGCCATGTCTCGGCTGTCATGGCGTTGCGCGGCCTGCTGCCTATATCCTCCAGCAGCAACGCGCCATAACGCGCCTGTGCGGGGCGCACGCCCTGTACCGCGGCACGGGCATACCACTGTTCAGCCTGCGTCCGGTCCAGCGACAGGCCCCAGCCCCGTTCATGCAGCAGACCCAGCATGTACTGCGCGGTTGGCAATCCGCTATCCGCTGCACGGATCAGGGCCGCCACCGCGTCAGGATCGGTTCCCGGCAACTGGTCCGATGCCGAAAAATGGGTCACCGCCAGCCCAAGGTCCCCCTGTGGGCAACCGGCCCGTGCCGCGCGTTCACACCACATCCGCGCGGCCTGCGGGTCGCGCACGGATTCCGGGCCGGTCGCCAGCAGGTAACCATACAGGGCCTGCGCGTCCGCCAGCCCTGCCTGCGCCGCCTGCCGCGCCCAGCCGGTTGCGGCTTCAGGGTCAGGCCAGCGGTCGATGCCTTCGGGCAACGCCATGGGCAGCAGACCATCAGCCCCCCTGTGATCTCCCCCGTGGCCCGGTGGATCAACCAGCAGCATCAGGGCAAGGGAAAAGCAGGCCTCCACATGCCCCGCGCACGCGGCCCTATGCATCCAGCGCACGCCCTCGAGCGGGCTGCGCGGAACGCCGCTGCCATCAAGGTAGGCACGCGCCACCTGATATTGCGCGACTACCATGCCCCCACGCGCAAGACGCCCCAGAAGGGCGAACCCCTGCGCCGAACGCCCTTCGTGTTCCAGCAGGCGGCACGCATGGCGGAAACGGGCCGCGGGCGTGATCCCCCCCAGCAGGCCAGACAGAAATTTGCGCACCAACGCTGTCCCCCGATCAGGGTTCGCGCATGCCGTCGGTCACGGCAGGCAGGAGGCGGTTGAGCAGGTACTGCATGATGGTGCGACGCCCGACATGGATATCCGCCTCGACCGGCATACCCGGCTGGGGCCGGAAGAAGGGCGGCACCCCATGCAGGGTGTACCGGTCGATGGACAGGCGCACACGGTAATAGGCATTCATCGTGTCGCCCGTATCACCACCCTGTTCGGCGCTGGCGCCGGGCTTTGCACCAGATGTGGTAAAGGAATCCGGACTTATGACACGTACTGTCGCATCCCCCCCGCCATACTGGGTGTAGGGGAAGGCTGCGAATTTCAGCAGTGCCGGGTCCCCCGCCCGCACGTAACCCGCATCCACCCCGCGCAACGTGGCCACCATGTCCAGATGGCTGCCTGCTGGCACCAGCGTCAGCAGCGGGGTCGCCGCCTGAATGACCGAACCGGCGGACAGGTGCGCGATGCTCAGTACCACCGCGTCCCGGTCGGCACGCATGACGATCAGGTCATGATGCAGCACCGCCTTGCTGTAACTGTCATCGGCATCCGCCAGACGATGCTGGGCCAGGGCAAGGTCCTGATATACCGTGGCGTGCCAGTTGCTGGCATATCCGTCGCGCTGGGCCTTCATGGCCTCCAGCCGGGCGCGGGTGCTGTCGGCGGAATGGCGGGCGGACACCTGTGAGCGTGTCACCTCCATAAGCGTATCCTGCGCCGCCAGTGTGGACAGCCGACTGCCCACCTGTTCATGCTGCAGGCGCACGCGCATGTCCTGTACATCACGTGCGACACGGGCGCGGGCGGCATACATTGCCGCACTGGCCTCATACCCCTGCAGTTCACTTTCCAGTCCGGCAACCTGCCGGTCGTAATTGGACATCTGGGCGGTATATTCCGCCTGACGGCGCAGGTAGGCGGCGGCTTCCTGCACGGATGCGGGATCGTTCATGTCCGCCGTGTAGGGACGCCCTTCGGCTTCGGCCGTGCGGCGGGCGACCTCCGCCCGGTAGGCCGCGACCTGGCGGCGCATGTTGGTGACATCCGCATCTGTTACCGTGGGGTCCAGCCGGGCCAGCACCTGCCCCTTGTGTACGGTATCACCCTCATGCACCTCCACCATGCGGATGATGGAGGTTTCCAGCGGCTGCAGCACCATCGTGTCGTCAAACGGCGTCAGGCGGCCATTCACGCTGACCACCCGGTCCAGCGGGAAAAACGTCATGACCAGCAGCCCCGCCCCGGCCAATGCCGCAACCAGCCAGATGACATAGCGTGCCGCATCGGACGGCGGCATCTCGATCAGTGCAGCGGATGGGGAATAGAACGCCAGCAGCGCAGGGGGCAGGTCAGTGGGAATATCCGCCGTGGGTGGCGGCAGGACCGACAGCATGCCGGATTCTTCCGCCGCCTCGGACGTGGGAGGCACAAGGTCATGACCACTCATGCCGCGTCCCCATGCATATGGGGGACGGCAGGCGGCCCATCGCCATCATTCATGCCATCGGGATGGTTCTGCTGCATCCACAGCGTGCGGTAGATGGTACAGCGTGCCAGCAGTTCGTCATGCGTGCCGATATCGACCACCTGCCCATGGTCCATGACACAGATCTGATGGCACGCCACCAGCGAGGCAAGACGGTGCGAGACGATCACCATCGTGCGTCCCCGCGCAAGGTGACGCAGGTTGGCGTTGACCACCGCCTCGCTTTCCGGGTCAAGGGCGGAGGTTGCTTCATCAAGGATCATGAGCCTGGGGTCGGAGATCACGGCGCGCGCAATGGCAAGGCGCTGGCGCTGGCCGCCCGATATGTTGGTGGACCCTTCCTCGATCCATGTATCGAAGCCCGCGGGCATGCGTTCGATGAATTCTTCCGCCCCCGCAAGGCGCGCGGCCCGCACCACGTCTTCCAGCGTCAGGCCGGGGCGGCCTGCGATGATGTTGTCGCGGATGGTGCCGCGAAACAGGAAATTGTCCTGCAGCACCACCCCGCAGGACCGGCGCAGGTAGGTCAGGTTGATTTCACGCAGGTCGATGCCATCCAGCCGCAGGTGACCGGTATAGCTGCGGCTGACACCCTGCAGCAGGCGCGTGATGGTGGACTTGCCCGACCCGCTGCGCCCGACCAGCCCCAGCATGGTGCCCGCGGGCACGCTGAACGTGACACCCGACAGCGCGGGCGCGGGCGCACCGGGATAGGTGAAGCACACATCCGAAAACGCCAGCGCGCCATGGATGGGCGGACGCAGGCCGGTGGTCAGCGCCCGGGTTTCGGTCGGACGGTTGAGGACGGACCCCGCTTCCGCCAGCGCGCTGCGCACTTCATTCAGGTCGTCAATCAGCCGCGCCATGCCCACCAGCGGGGCCGCAACCCGGCCACCCAGCATGGTGAATGCCATCAGCGCCCCGGCCTCCATCCCTGAAGTGGTCGAGGTAATGGCCAGATACGCCCCGATCAGGATGATGCCGCGATTGATGAACAGGTCCAGCGGCATGACCGCCGTCGCGACACAGTTGCCCATGCGCCCCGCATCAAGGGACGCGGCCACCACATCAGCGGTCTTTTCGTCCCAGACTTCGCGCCGCACGGGTTCCAATGCCAGCGTCTTGATGGTGCGGATACCGGCCACCGTTTCATACAGCGCGCCGCTGCGCTCCATCTCGGCGCGGACCTGCCGGCCCATAAGCCGCGCCACGGCAGGCATGGCCAGCAGGATGACCACCCCGATCAGTCCGGCCGCAACCACCGTCAGGCAGGCCAGCGTGGCGCTGAGCCAGAACAGGAAGGGCATGACGACCAGCAGGGTGAACATGTCAAGGAACGTACCCAGCAGCCGCCCGGTCATGAACTGCCGGACCTTGTAGATCGCGCTGACGCGGCCGATCACGTTGCCCGCCTGTTCGCGTTCGAAGAATTCCAGCGGCAGGGCCAGCAGGCGGTCGAACACCGCCAGCGATATGCGCGTATCCAGCCGCGTGGTCAGTACCAGCGTGATCTCGCGCCGGGCATAGGTCAGCAGGATTTCATAAAACGACATCACCCCCACCAGCCCGGTCAGGGAAACCAGCGTGGACATGGAATGGAAGTTCACCACCCGGTCAATGACCTGCATGACAATCAGCGGCGGGAAGATCGCCAGCACGCTTATGACCATGGAGGCGATAATCACGTCGCGCAGCAGCTGGCGTTCCCCCAGCACCATGCGCCGCAGCCATGCGAAGTTGATGGCGTCTTCCCTGCGTGCGCCGTCCTGCCCGCCGCGCACCAGCAGCACGTCGCCACTCCACACGCTCTCCAGCCGTAGTTCGTCCACCGCCACGGGGGATGTGTCAGGACTGGCGAAGGGATCAGCCAGCCAGACCACGCCACGGGCCGCGTCCGCCCCCACCATCAGTCCCGCCGACCCGTCCGTGAACATCAGGACAACCGGCGGCACGTCACGCAGGCGCACGACCTCGCGCCATTGCAGGCGCATGCCCCGTGCGCTGCCGCCATTTTCCTCCACCCAGCGCGCAAGGGCGGGAATGGTGGGCACGGACTGACCGGCCTCGCCGGCAAAATCACGCACGTCAAGGTCAATGCCGTGGAAACGGGCCGCGCGCAGCACCGCCTGCAGGCGGATCAGTTCCGGTGCGTGCCGGGTATCCGCCTGTCCATGTGCGTCCGGGTCCGCTGATTGGTCTGGATGGCCCACGGCACCCCTTTTGCTCTACACGCTCTGTCCATTCACGCGGTCCAGACTAGGAGCAGAAAGCAAAGGGTTCCTTAACAGGACTATTTTTCAGGCCGAATCCGGATGCGGGGGCTGCATGGCAAAGCGCGCATTGACCACGACATCCCCCAAGAGTGCTGCCCGCCAGGCCGTTTCCTGCCCTTCGGGTGGCAGCACGGCAACGCGGTCGAACCATTTCAGGTCGCCCGTGGCACGCCTGCGGACAACATCACCCAGCACCGCTGCAAGCCCCCCGCCGCGCCCCGTGCAGCACACGCATCCCCTTGCATGCGTGAACGGCGATGCGGCAGGCTGGTCCACCGTGATGACACCGGCCCATGCAGCCCCCGACACGGATGCATGCGCATGATCCACCACCAGCAAGGTGTCGGCGCGCGGATGGGGGATTGCGGGGCGGGTCAGGAATTCCAGCACGATACGCCCGTCACGGGTCATGGCATTCTCCATTTATCCATACGGGCCTGCGGGTATGCTCCATCTGGGGCAATGGCGCTGGACACTGGCGGGAAGTTAAGGGAATAAAGGGCACCGGACATAACTTTATGCAAGACAGTTACCGGACACCCGACGGCACAATGCCATCGCCCGCCGTGTCCCCTTTCATGAGACATCAGGATAACAATGACCACTCGTCCCCATCTTCTCGATGCCCTTCGCGATCAGGTCCTGCTGTGTGACGGCGGCATGGGTTCGCGCGTACAGCTTCTGGACCTTGAGGTCGAGCGCGATTACTGGGGGCAGGAAAACTGCACCGAAATCCTGAACCTGTCCCGGCCTGAACTGGTGCGCGAAATTCACCGCGGGTATTTCGAGGCCGGGGCCGATATGGTGGAAACCAACAGCTTTGGCGGCTCGCCCATAACACTGGCGGAATTCGGGCTGGCGGACCGCGCGCGTGAAATCAACCGCACGGCCGCCCATCTGGCGCGTGAAGCTGCCGAGACCTTTGCCGATGGCCGCCACCGCTACGTTGTCGGCTCCATCGGGCCGGGGACCAAGCTGCCTTCGCTGGGCAATATCGATTACGACACGCTGGAAGCGGGCCTGGCCGAGCAGTGCCGTGGCCTGATCGAAGGGGGTGTTGACTGCTTCCTGATCGAGACATGCCAGGACACGCTGCAGATCAAGGCCGCCGTGAATGGCGCCAAGATCGCGCGCGCCGAGATGGGCGTGGATACCCCCATTTTCGTGCAGGTCACGGTGGAAACCACCGGCACGCTGCTGGTCGGCCCCGACATTGCCGCCGCCGCCACGGTCATCAACGCGCTGGACGTGCCGCTTATGGGCCTGAACTGCGCCACCGGCCCGCAGGAAATGGCGGAACATGTGCGCTGGCTGTCCGAAAACTGGCCGGGCCTGATCTCGGTCCAGCCCAATGCGGGCCTGCCCGAACTGGTCAATGGCACGACGCACTATCCGCTGACACCTGCCGAAATGGCAAGCTGGGTCGAGCGTTTCATTACCGAGGACGGGCTGAACCTGATTGGCGGGTGCTGTGGCACCTCCACGCCGCATACGCAGGCCCTGGACCAGATGCTGCGCAAGCGCGCCGAGGGCACGGGCCGCATCCGTCCCGCCCCCGTGCCGCGCAAGCCGGTATGGATCCCGTCGGTCGCCAGCCTGTACTCACAGGTGCCGCTGCGGCAGGAAAACAGCTATTTCTCGATTGGCGAGCGCTGCAACGCCAACGGATCGAAAAAATGGCGGCAGCTGCAGGAAGCCGGCGACTGGGATGGCTGCGTGGCACTGGGCCGCGAACAGGTGGCCGAAGGCTCCAACGCACTTGATATCTGCACCGCCTTCGTGGGCCGTGACGAAATGAAGGAAATGAACGCGGTGGTCACCCGCTTCACGTCCTCGGTCAACGCGCCGCTGGTGATCGATTCCACCGAAACCCCGGTGATCGAGGCGGCGCTGAAGCTGCATGGCGGCAAGCCGATCATCAACTCCATCAATTTCGAGGATGGGGAGGCAATCGCCACCGAACGCATGCTGCTGGCACGCAAGTTTGGCGCATCGGTCATTGCGCTGACCATTGATGAAGTGGGCATGGCCAAGACTGCGGAAGACAAGCTGCGCATCGCGACAAGGCTGGTTGAATTCGCATGCGAAAAGCACGGTCTGCCGCAATCCGACCTGATGATCGACCCGCTGACATTCACCATCGGCACCGGCACGGAAGATGACCGCAAGCTTGGCGAATGGACGCTGGAGGGCATCCGCCTGATCCGCGAACGCTTCCCCGATATCCAGATCGTGCTGGGGCTGTCCAACATATCGTTCGGCCTGAATCCAGCGGCGCGCGCGGTGCTGAACTCCGTCTTCCTTGACCACGCGGTGCGCGCGGGCATGACGGCGGCGATCGTGCATGTGTCGAAAATCCGCCCGCTGCACCTGATTGCGGCCGAGGAAGTGAAGGTCGCCGAAGACCTGATTTTCGACCGCCGCGCCGAAGGCTATGACCCGCTGCAGCGCATGCTGGAAATCTTTGCCGACCGCAAGGCCGCGGACGCAGTAAAGAAGGCCCGGGCCGAAACCGCGCCCGAACGCCTGAAGGACCGCATTGTCGATGGCGACCGCAAGGGGCTGGAAGACGACCTTGCCGAAGCCATGCAGGACATGGCGCCGCTCGACATCATCAACACCGTGCTGCTGGATGGCATGAAGGTGGTGGGCGAACTGTTTGGCGCAGGCAAGATGCAGCTGCCATTCGTACTCCAGTCAGCCGAGACGATGAAGGCCGCCGTTGCATGGCTTGAACCCCACATGGAACGCACCGAAGGGCAGGCCCGTGGCACCATGGTGCTGGCCACCGTAAAGGGCGACGTGCATGACATCGGCAAGAACCTTGTCGACATCATCCTGACCAATAACGGTTACCGGGTCATCAACCTGGGCATCAAGGTGCCGGTGGCCGACATGATCGCGGCCGCGCGTGAGCACAGGGCCGATGCGATCGGCATGTCCGGCCTGCTGGTCAAGTCTACCGTCATCATGCGCGAAAACCTTGAGGAAATGCACCGTCAGGGCATTGACGCCCCGGTCATGCTGGGTGGGGCGGCGCTGACGCGCAATTACGTGGAAGAGGACTGCACCGCGGCCTATGGCGAAGGCGGGCGTGTCGCGTACGCACGTGACGCGTTCGATGGCCTGTCGCTTATGGACAAGGTGGTGCAGGGTGAGTTCGATACCTACCTTGCCGCCATCCAGTCCCGCCGCGCGGGCAAGGCCACGCGCGCCAACCGCACGCAGGATATCGAAGCCGCCGAAACCCGTGGCTTCGGCCCCGTGGACAAGGTTGCAGCCCGCGCGCGACGCGAAAAACTGACAGCGGACGAACCCGTGCTGACCCCGCCCTTCTGGGGGCCGCGCGTGCTGGAAGCAACGCCGGAGGCAGTGCTGCCGTTCCTTAATGAACGTTCGCTGTACCAGTTCCAGTGGGGTTTCCGTAAACAGGGTCGTTCGCTGGATGATTTCATGGTCTGGGCACGCAGGGAACTGCGCCCGGTGCTGCGCCAGATGCTGACCCTGTGCGCGGATCAGGACATCCTGCACCCGCGCGCCAGCTACGGCTACTGGAAGGCGGCAGGCGAGGGCAATGACCTCGTGCTGTTTGGCGAGGACGGCACGAATGAGGTCGCCCGCTTCACCCTGCCCCGCCAGCCACGCGCGGACGGGGCCTGCATTGCCGACTTCGTGCGCGACATTGACGATGCACAGCGCGATGTGATCGGCCTGCAGGTCGTGACCGTAGGACAGAATGCATCGGACCGCGCGCGTGAATGGTTCGAGGCGAACCGTTACAAGGATTACCTCTACCTGCATGGCCTGTCGGTGGAAATGGCGGAAGCCATGGCGGAATACACCCACAAGCGCATGCGCGCCGAAATGGGGTTCGCCGCCGAGGACGACCGCGACATGGCGAAACTGCTGCAGCAGGGCTACCGGGGGTCACGTTATTCCTTCGGCTATCCCGCCTGCCCCCGGCTGGAGGAACAGGAGCCGATCCTGAAGCTGCTGGATGCGGAAAAAATCGGTGTATCCCTGACCGATGGCTTCCAGCTGCACCCCGAACAGTCCACTTCGGCGCTGGTGATTTTCAACCCGCACGCGAAGTATTTCTCGATCTGAAAAACGCATCGGGGCCATCCGGCGGGACTTGTTGACCGGTGGGCGAAATAATGTCCATCATCATGCCATGTCCCGTTCCCGCCCCACGCCTTCCCCGCCATCAGACCGGCCCGGCGCCGACCATGCGCTTGGCCGGTTGCAGGCGCGTCTGGACGCGGCCCGCACCCCTGATGGCAGGCCCCGCAATACCCGTGTCACGCGCGAGGCCGGTCGGGCCTTCACCTGTGCTGCCGAACAGTGCGTGATGGATCTCATGACCCATGACCGTACGGGCCTGATCGCACACAGCGCCGATGTCCTGACCCACCTGCTGGAAATCTGGGCCGCCGATAGCATCGATCCCGAGGATGTGTGGACCGAACTCGACCGCCGCACCCGCATGGGCAACCTGCTGCTGGCGCTGAACATGACCGAACGCACATCCATATCCACCGCCGCGCGCAGACGGCCATGGAAAATCCGTACCACCAAGCTGCCCTGACCCCCCTGTACGGGTACGAAATCGAAACGGACCATTTTTGGCCTATGCGTTACCGCATGCCGGTGGCATAAGCTGGCCGCAGGCGGAACAGCAGGAAATGTCGCGATAGATGGACCAGGTCCATGCCTGTTACCTGCCGGCGGGCACTCCCCCGGTCCGGCACGCATGAACTGGATTGACGCAACAGGCATCGCCATTGTCGCCCTGTCGGCTGTGGTGGGTGCGGTCCGCGGCTTTTCACGCGAAGTACTGGGCCTTGCCGCCTGGGTCATGGCCATCATCATGGCCGTGGCGTGGTATGGCGCGCTCATGCCCTATGCCACGCAATGGATCAGCAACCATACGCTGGCAGCCCTTGCGTCCTTTGCCGTGCTGTTCCTTGTACTCCTTGTCATTTTCACCACGACTGCCCATCTGTCAGGGCAGGCGGTACAGGGGTCCATCCTGTCGGGGATCGACCGTATGCTGGGCCTGATATTCGGGCTGGGGCGCGGGTATGTCTGCCTTGTACTGCTGTACGCGGGCATCACCGCCCTCATCCCCGCAGCCGAATGGCCCGATGTCATGCGATCGAGCCGTATCGTTCCCCTGATTGGCGACAGTGTGACGTATCTGAACGCCTATACGCCCGATAACTTTCACGCGCACCTTGCGCAACCCGCCGGGACGCGGCATGACGCGCCCATCTGAACCTTCTGTCGGTACCCCCCGCACCCGTCCGTCAAGGAAAGATTGCTGACCATGTCCCGCACTACCTTCCATGCTGTTTCCGGCGATCCCACAACACAGCACGAACGCGATGATATAGCTGCCCAGTGGCGGCATGATGATGACAAGCCGCATGAGGAATGCGGGGTTTTTGGCGTATGGGACACCAAGGATGCTTCCGCCCTGACCGCCCTTGGTCTGCACGCGCTGCAGCATCGCGGGCAGGAAGCCAGCGGCATCGTGTCCTTTGATGGCGAACGCTTCCACACCCACAAGGGACTTGGGCTGGTTGGCGAGGTATTTGGCGATGCCCGCGTCATGGCCACCCTGCCGGGCAACTGCGCGGTGGGCCACAACCGTTACGCCACAACGGGGGCAACGCTGATCCGCAATGTGCAGCCGCTGTTTGCCGATTTTGAATTCGGTGGGCTGGCGGTGGCCCATAACGGCAACCTGACCAATGCCGAAACCCTGCGCAAGGCGCTGGTGCGCCGGGGCTGCATCTTCCAGTCCACTACGGATAGCGAGGTATTCATTCACCTGATCGCCATCTCGCTCTATTCCAACGTGGTGGATCGTCTGATCGATGCGCTCAAGCAGGTGCTGGGGGCGTATTCCCTGATCGTGCTGTCGCGCAATGAACTGATTGGCGTGCGCGACCCGCTGGGCGTGCGTCCGCTGATTCTTGGCCGCCTGCGGGAAGAAGACGGCTCGGAAGGCAAATGGGTTCTGGCCAGCGAGACCTGCGCGCTGGACATCGTGGGGGCGGAATTCGTGCGCGACGTGGAACCAGGCGAGATCGTGATCATCAACGATGATGGCATCCGTTCCCTCAAGCCGTTCGACAGCAAGCAGTCGCGCTTCTGCGTGTTTGAATACATCTATTTCGCCCGGCCCGATTCCGTCATGGATGGCAAGGCCGTGTATGACACCCGTAAACAGATTGGCGTGGAACTGGCGCGTGAAAGCGCGGTCGAGGCAGACGTGATCGTGCCGGTACCCGATTCCGGCGTGCCATCAGCCATGGGGTTCGCCGCCGAAAGCGGTATCCCGTTCGAACTGGGCATCATCCGTAACCATTACGTGGGCCGCACCTTCATCGAACCGACCGACCAGATCCGCAATCTGGGCGTGAAGATGAAACATTCCACCAACCGTCCCGTGCTGGATGGCAAGCGTGTGGTGCTGGTGGATGATTCCATCGTGCGCGGCACCACGTCGCGCAAGATCGTGGACATGGTGCGCGCGGCGGGGGCCAAGGAAGTGCATATGCGCATCTCCTCCCCGCCGACCACGCATTCATGTTTTTACGGTATCGACACGCCCGAGCGCAGCCAGCTTCTTGCCGCCCAGCACAATGTCGCGGAAATGGCCAAGCTGATCGGCGTGGACAGCCTTGCCTTCATCTCGTTCGACGGGCTGTACCGCGCACTGGGCTACAAGGACCGCAAGAGTGCGGCCAACCGCTACTGCGATGCCTGCTTTACCGGCGATTACCCGATTGAACTGGTGGATTACGAAGCCGAACACCACCCCGAACCTGCATGACGGGTTCGCTTACCGACCTCGTCGGGCGCATCACCCTGGTTACCGGCGCCAGCCGGGGCATCGGGCGGGCGGTTGCCGTGGCACTGGCACGGGCGGGCGCGCACTGCATCCTGACCGCACGCACGCAGGGTGGGCTGGAACAGACGGATGACCTGATCCGCCAGCATACGGGTCAGAACGCCACCCTGCTGCCGCTGGACCTGCTGGATGGCGAAAAGCTGGATACGCTTGGGCCTTCCATCGCCATGCAGTTCGGTAGGCTGGACTGCATGGTCCATTGCGCGGGGGAACTGGGCATGCTGTCCCCGCTGGCCCACATGCAGCCCGGTGACTGGGAACGGGCCATGCAGGCCGGACCCCGGACAACATGGCGGCTGATCCGCACGCTGGCCCCCCTGCTGGAACGCAGCCCCGCCGGGCGCGCCGTCTTCCTGACCGACAGCCATGGACAGACGCCCGCCCCTTTCTGGGGGCTGGTGGCCGCGACCCGCGCAGCGCAGGACGCCATTGTCAGGACATGGGTCAGTGAACTGCCACAGGGCAGCGCGCTGCGCATCAACCTGTTTGAACCTGGCATGGTCGCGACCCGGCTGCGCCGGCTGGCCATGCCGGCACTGGACATGGACAGCCTGACCCCGCCCGAGGCGGTAGCGCCCCGGATCGTCAGCCTGTGCCTGCCCGGTCCCCAGCCACAGGGGACTTATGTACATTTCGGTATTGAAACAGCCTATTGAAAAATAAAAGTTTTTGGGTTCCACCTGTTTTCAATAAGGCGGAAGTCTTTCGAAGCTTTTTGAAAAAGGCTTCACCAAAAACTTTTGTATGATTTCAGGGAAAAGGAAACCGTATGAGCAGGGCGACACCCGCCACGGCGGCACTGGAAAAGGCAGGCGTTACATTCAGCGTCATTGAATATGAATATGACCCCAATGCCGGACAGACGGGCAACCATGCCGCCGCATCAATCGGGGACGATCCCGCGCGGGTATTCAAGACCCTGATGGTGATGGTGGATGGACGCCCCGCCTGTGTTGTGGTGCCGGTCGCCGCCACCCTGAGCATGAAGAAGGTGGCTGCCGCATTTGGCGGCAAATCAGCCGAAATGATGCCACCCCCCGATGCCGAACGCAGCACGGGTTTCCGCGTAGGCGGGATCAGCCCGTTCGGCCAGCGCAAACGCGTGCGGACCGCCCTGGCGCAGGAAGCGCTGACACAGCCCTATGTTGTCATCAACGGAGGAAAACGGGGCTATCTGGTCCGGCTGGCGGCCACTGATGCCGTATTGGCAACCGGGGCGATCACAGCCGACCTGCTGGCCTGAAAATCATAAAGAAGTTTTTGGTGAAGCCTTTTTCAAAAATCTTCAAAAAGAATGCCGCCTTTTTGCAAAAGGCGGCACCCAAAAACTTTTACTACTCTTTAAATGACCGTCAGATGATCATTCGCCGCCGTTATCGGCGGGCTGGAACGGCATGACCGGGTATTTACCGCTCTTGGCGATTTCTTCAGGATCTTCCGTAGCACTGGGCAGGTACACCGATGGCAGCGCCTGATTCAGATAGGTCACGACCTGATCGCTGATATCAAGGCTGTTGTCATGCAGGGCGGCGGTGCCAGCCTGCAGCACCATGGTCATGCCACGGGCTGTGGCAATGGCGCTGACAATCTGCTGCATTTCACGCTGCACCTGGTTCAGGGCAACCTGCGCATCTTCTTCCAGAATCCGGTTCCGGTTACCGAATTTGGTACGGTCGGCATTCACACGCTTCTGCAGTTCCTGCTGCTGTTCCGGCGTGGGAGCCTTTCCTGCCTTGATGATGGACTGGCGCAGGGCCTGCAGTTGCCCGTCCTCGGCGCGGACGTCACGCACCAGCGCCTCGCGCCGGGTGCCCAGTTCGGTCTGCAGCTTCTGCACTGCCGTGGACTGCGCCATGATCTGCTGGGTATTGAAAATACCGATGACAGGCGCCACAGGCTTCGTGCCCGGGGGTAGCGGCTTGAATTCCGGCACGGGCGGCATGGGCAGTATGGGGGCCTGCTGCTGGCCGCCACCGGCATCCTGCGCCATGGCAAGGACAGGGATCAGGGCAAGTGCCGCCCCACAAACCGCGCCACATAGCCGCGCGTATCCGGTCCGGGCCATAATGCTGCTGCGCATACCTGTCATTATCCGATCCATTATTGTTCCGCTATCGTGGTTTCTGCGTAGCGGATCGTATGTCGAATGAACATACCCGCACAGCCCAAAAAACGCATTTTCCCGAAATGCGCCCCACGTCATACCCTTACAGCCGCCAGATCAGGGGCGTATGCGACAGGAAAATCAGGCACAGGCCGCCAAGAAACAGGACGCGGAACCCGCGATTGGCCCCTTTTTCCAGAAGTTCGTCACGGGTGAGTATCTGCATGAAGGAATCGGATATGCCGCCGCGTGCCTCTTCGGGCAGGGCGGCCAGCCTGCCGCGCCATTCGTTACGATGCCGTGCCTGTTCGGTATGGGAAATGTTGGCGCGGCGATAGAGGCTGTCCACGTATTCATCCAGATCCTCGATCCGGAACATGACCCCGCTCTTGTTGCGCATGGCGGCATGGGGCCCCGCATTCACAAGACGCAGGCTACGCAGCCGCAGCAGCGTGATGCCCACATACTCCGCTGCCTCGCGCAGCGACAGCATGCGCTTGAGGGGGAACATGTGTACCGTCGCCTGCGGGTCGCCTACGCTATCGGATGATGGGGGGAGGCTCATGATGTCCCAAAGGGTCAACCATCCATCCGGACCAAGTCAATCGGAATATGACGCCCGCCTGCCCGCCCGTGGTATATGACCCATGCAGCGTGTTGTGCCCCGGGCGCTAGCGGCAGACCCGCCGGCTGCCATCGGCGGCGATATAGGTACCGGTCTGCGCATCGAAACATGCATTGACGGCGCAACTGCTGGCCGTTGGGGTGATATCGGGGTGGATGGTGGCGCCAATGCTGTTCGCCTCCCTTGCCGCATGGCCACATAGCGGCGTATCCGCAGGTGCCGAAGGGTCATTGGTCAGGATGGTGCCCTGTGGGGGCGCCCCTTCCTCCCCCGTCAGGCCGGGAGCGAAATCCTGTGGGGGAATACGTCCCGGCGGCGTGGCCGCCTGTCCCGCGGCGGGACGGGGTGCGGGCCGGTGCGCCGCCTGTCCCGCGCACCCCGCCAGCAGCAGGGCGGCGCCCATGGCGCAGAATCGTATCGTTATCGTCATGTTTCGTGCCTGTATGTGCATTACAGATCCAGATGCCCCTGCTGCGTTTTTCCCGGACCGATGGGACGGGCCGCGACCTTGCCATCGGCAAAGGTCAGGGTCACCTGTGTCGCCCGGCGGGCCTGTGCCGCATGTGCCAGGGGTTTGCCCGCGCTGTCAGTCACCAGCACGTAACCACGTTCCAGCACGGCCTGCGGGGAAAGGGAGGCCAACTGCCCCGCCGCCCCGGCAAGGCGGCTGGTGCTGGCATGCAGCTGCGCCACCAGCATGGCGGGCGGTACACGCAGGCCACGCAATGTGGAAACGCGGCGATGCAGGAAACCGGCCATGGCCTGCCGGGATGCCGCGTCAACACGCGCAAGGTCCGCGCGGCGCAGGGCAAGGACCATCTGCGGCGCGGGCAGCCGGTCGGACGCATTACGCAGGCGGCTGCGCAACTGTTCCATCCGCGTTGGCAGCGCCAGATCCAGCCGGTAGGCCCGGTCATCCAGCCGCCGCCGGGCATTTTCCACCACGGCAGGCAGGTCCGGCAACCCCGCCGCCGCCCGGTCCAGACGTGCGCGCGCCAGTTGCAGCGTGCGCCCAAGTCCACCGCGCAGGCGCGCATCACGCTGCGCAAGGCCCGCCTCCAGTTCGGCACGCACCGGCACCGCCATTTCCGCCGCCGCCGTGGGCGTTGGCGCACGGCAGTCGGACACGAAATCGACCAGTGTCGTATCCGTTTCATGCCCCACGGCGGAAATCACCGGGATACGGCACGCCGCTACCGCACGCAGCACGGCTTCGTCATTGAACGCCATAAGGTCTTCCAGCGACCCACCGCCACGCGCAACGATCAGCACATCGGGACGAGGTACCGTACCGTCCCCCGTAATCGCGTCAAAACCCGTGATGGCACGGGCGATCTGTTCGGCCGCATCTTCCCCCTGCACCGCCACCGGCCAGACCAGGACGGGATGGGGAAAGCGGCGGGCAATGGTGGTACGGATATCATGCAGCACCGCGCCCTGTGGCGATGTGACCACCCCGATCACACGCGGCAGGAAGGGCAGTGGCTGCTTGCGGTCCGCATCGAACAGGCCCTCCGCCGCAAGGCGCAGGCGCAGGCGTTCGATCCGGGCCAGTAGCGCGCCCTCACCTGCATATTCCAGCCGGTCGATCACCATCTGGTAGGAAGACCGTTCGCCGTAGGAGGAAATCCGGCCCGTGGCGATGACCTCCACCCCGTTTTCCGGTTTCAGCCCCAGCCGCGGCACGGTCCCCCGCCACACGACGGAGGACAGCTTGCCCCCTTCGTCCTTGAGCGCGAAATACAGGTGCCCGGACCGGGCGCGCATGAATTCCGTGATTTCACCACGCACGCGAATACGGCCGAACGTGCCTTCAAGCACCCGGCGGATGGCCCCTGAAATCTCGGCGACCGAAAATTCCGGGGTATTGCCGCCCATGGCGCGGCCGGAGTCGGGAAACTGTTCATCCATCCGCGCAAGGTATGATAGAGACGGCCACCCCGAAAGGGGAGAGATGAAAAACGGGAGAAACGAGTGATGCGGGTGCTGCTGGTTGGATCAGGCGGACGAGAACATGCCATGGCCGCTGCCATTGCGCGGTCGCCATTGCTTGATGCCCTGTTCATTGCGCCGGGCAATCCGGGCACTGCGGCGCTGGGCACGAACTGCCCCGTCCGCGCCGATGACGTACCGGGACTGATTGCGCTGGCGCGGCGTGAGCGCATTGACCTGGTCGTGCCCGGCCCCGAAGCGCCACTGGTGGCGGGCATTGCCGATGCCTGCGCCAAAGCGGGCATTGCCTGCGCCGGTCCCACGCAGGCTGCCGCGGCACTGGAAGGCAGCAAGACCTTCACCAAGGAAGTCTGTGATGCAGCAGGCATTCCCACCGCGCGGTGGGAACGCTTTGACGCAGCCGGTCCCGCACTGGATTACGTGCGCCGTCATGGCGCGCCGGTCGTGGTGAAGGCCGATGGCCTTGCGGCAGGCAAGGGCGTGGTCGTGGCCCAGAGCGCGGCCGAGGCCGAGCAGGCGATTACCGACATGATGACCGACGGCACGCTGGGACAGGCGGGCCACAGCGTGGTGATCGAGGACTGCCTGATGGGGGATGAGGTCTCCCTGTTCGCCTTCTGCGCGGGGGAAACCGCCGTGCTGATCGGCGCGGCGCAGGACCACAAACGCATTGGCGATGGCGATACCGGCCCCAATACCGGCGGCATGGGCGCTGTTTCTCCCCCCACCGGGTTTGACCGTGCGCAGCAGGAAGCGGCGCTGGACCTGCTGGTGCGCCCCATGCTGCGTGAAATGGCGCGTCGCGGCACGCCGTTCACCGGCATCATTTTCGCAGGCATCATGCTGACCCGGACCGGCCCGCAACTGATCGAATACAATGTCCGCCTTGGCGACCCGGAAGCACAGGCCCTGCTGATCCGTCTGGAAAGCGACCTGCTGGCCGCCCTTGCCGCCGTGGCGAAGGGGCAACTGGAACAGACCGATATCCGCTTTTCCAACCAGTCGTCCATAAGCGTGGTCATGGCCGCGCGCGGCTATCCCGGCAAACCGATAACCGGCGGCGTGATCCGCAATATCGCAGCGGCCGAAGCCATGCCGGGCGTGCATGTATTCCAGGCGGGCACGAAGCAGGATGCGGCAGGCGAACTGGTGGCCGCAGGCGGTCGCGTGCTGGCGGTCTGCGCCACGGGGGACACATTGCGGCAGGCCCGCGACCGCGCGTATGAAGCCGTTCAGGTCATTGACTGGCCCGATGGCATCTACCGCCATGACATCGGCCAGCGCGCGCTCAACGCGCTGGGCTGACCTTAAATATCCTGCCGCACGGTCGTCCCCCGTATCCGCATGGATACCGGGGCATTGCGGCGCGACCACATGCCGTTACATTATCATAACAGATACTCCCGCCTGAAAAGCCGCTGCCATGCCCCCCCGATCGACCCCTGTCCTGACCGAAGGCGAAGGCCTGCATGGCGCGGCCCGCGGCCGCGCGGTAACCGCCGTGGCGCTGTCGGTTCTGCTGGCGTTGCTGGATTACGCCATCGCCAATGTCGCCCTGCCCACCATTGCGCAGGATATCCATGTCTCGCCCGCATCAGCAGTGTGGATCGTCAATTCCTACCAGCTGGCCAGCGTGGTCTCGCTGCTGCCCATGGCGGCGCTGGGTTCACGCATCGGCTTTGCGCGACTGTGCCAGATCGGCCTGGCCCTGCTGACGGTGGCATCACTGTTCTGCGCGCTGTCGCATTCGCTGCTCATGCTGTCACTGGCGCGCGCGGTACAGGGCGTGGGTGGCGCATGCATCATGAGTGTCAGCATCGCGCTGATCCGCTTCATCTATCCCCATGCCATCCTTGGTCGCGGCATTGCGCTGAATGGCGTGATGGTGGCGCTGGGCGTAGGCGGCGGGCCGACGGTAGCCTCCATCATCCTGACGGTCGCCACATGGCCATGGCTGTTCCTGATCAACATTCCGCTGGGGCTGACAGCCCTTGTGCTGGCGCTGGTTTCCCTGCCGCGCACGCCCCTCAGCGCGGGAACGTTTGACGGAATCAGCGCCCTGCTGAACGTACTGGCCTTCGGCGCGCTGATCATGGCGGGGGATTCGGTGGCGCACCATGCAGGCATGCCGCAGGTCATCGCACTATTGCTGACCGGGATTGCCGCGGGCTGGCTGCTGGTACGCCGCCAGCGCGGGCGGGCACACCCCATGTTCCCGGTGGACATGCTGCGTATTCCCGCCTTCCGCATGGGCACACTGGTCGGATTCGTGGCCTTTGTCTCCTCCAACCTGTTCATGATTTCCTTTCCGTTCACGCTGCAGTCGATGTTCCATTACCCGCCATCCATCGTAGGGCTGCTCATGACACCGTGGCCGGTCGGCATCATGGCCGTTGCCCCCGTCATAAGCCGACTGACAGACCGGGTACCGGCTGCCATCCTGTCATCAGTCGGGCTGTTCATGACCTCAATGGGGTTTCTGACGCTCTATTTCCTGCCACCCCACCCGGAATGGTACGACATTGCGTGGCGCATCACGATTGCGGGTATGGGGTTTGGTGTTTTCCAGCCCCCCAACAACCGCATCATGATGATTACCGCGCCACCAGGACGTTCGGGCGGTGCGTCGGGCATGGTGCAGATCGCGCGCCAGTGCGGGCAGGCCACCGGGGCCATGTGCGTGGCCATGGTCTTTGGCCTGATCGCGCATGACGCGGAACGCAGTTGCCTGGGATTCGGGTCGGCTGTCGCCTTTATCGGCATGCTGTGCAGCGCCAGCCGCCTTGTCTTCCGACCCCGCAGCAGCACAGCCTGAAAGCCATAACGCGCCAACCTGCGCAGGCTAAATGGCGGCATCTGTCCTGTTATCTTGATGGCCAAATGCCTGCACCCTGGCGGAGAAACGACGTCTGCTGCTCACAGGCGACAGACCCTATCTGCCCCCGCAACCATATATGCGGCCTGTATTTTACCAAGGCCGTGTACAGGCACACCGGATTCCGTGAAAACATGAACCGGCTGAACACTGTTCCGGTTTATGTGGTTCTTTTTACCCGGCTGAAAGGCAACATCGTGCAAACACAGGGCTGGCACATGCCTGAAAACGACCGGGACGACAATAACGCTGATCTGCACAATCCTTTCCGTCCCTGAAAGGCTGCCCTTAACCAGTCCTGACAGTCTGCGACAGGGGCGGTGTGTCTTTTGCCACCTGAACCGCGGCATCCTCCACATCAGGCGTACTGCTTCTGCGTCCCACCAGCAGGTTGAGTAGTACGCCCGACAGGATACACAACAGCACGCCATTGCCCAGCAGCAGCCGCGCCAGCCCGTTCAGATGGATAAACAGGTCCGGGCATGCCATGGGCAATACGCCCAGACCAATGGACACGGCAGCAATCAGGCCATTGCGTGTCCCCTGAAAACGCACATGCAGCAGTTCACGTATGCCACCAATGGTGGTCATGCCGAACATGACCAGACCACATCCCCCCAGTACCGGCGGCGGCAGGGCCGCGATCAGCGCGCCCAGTTTGGGAAACAGCCCCAGTCCGATCATGACCACACCGGCGGCAGCCACGACAAAGCGGCTTCGGATATCGGTTATGGCGATCAGCCCGGTATTCTGCGTAAAGGCGTTGTAGGGAAAGCTGTTGAACATCCCGCCCAGCATGGTGGACAGGCCATCCGCCCGCAGCGCGCCCGCAATAGTGGCGTCAGTCACCGGCATATCAACCACGCGACCAATGGCCAGACAGTTGCCGGTCGTTTCGGCTACGATGATGACCATGCTCAGCAGCATGATGACCACCGGCATGACCTGGAATTCGGGCAGCCCGAATGCAAAGGGCATGCTGACGGCAAACCACGGGGCATCCGCCACCGTGCCATAATGCCCCATGCCGCACAGGGCCGCGAGGATACTGCCCGCGATCAGCCCGACCAGCACGCTGATATTGGCCACGAACCCCCTGCCCCACGCCTGCACCCCCACGGTGATGAGGATGGTGACAAACGCCAGCCCAAGGTTTGCTATGCTGCCAAAATCGGGCGCGCCAGGTGTGCCGCCGCCAATCCACCGCCCCGCCACCGGCACCAGCGTCAGGCCGATGATCGTAATCAGGCAGCCGATCACCACAGGCGGAAAAAACCGCATGAGCCGTGCCATGACCGGCGCCAGCACCACCATCGCCAACCCCGCGCCAATGACTGCGCCAAAGACCGAGCGCACCCCGTATATCTGGCCGATCAGAAGCATGGACGCCAGCATGGCGAAGGATGACCCCTGCACGATGGGCAGGCGGGAACCGAATTTGCCTATACCGATGCTCTGGATGATCGTGGCGATACCCGATGTCATCAGCCCGCAATTGATCAGCAGGACAGTCTGTGCCGGTGACAGGTGCATGGCCGCGGCAAAGACCAGCGGCACGGCGACCGTACCGGCGTACATGACCAGCGCATGCTGCAGACCAAAGGCAAACAGCATGCCTGCGGGCAGCATTTCATCAACGGGGTGTATCGGGCCTGTTTTCACAATCCGTTTCCCAAGCTGACTGCCCCCGCGTTTTCGCTACGACGGGACAGCATTGACACAAAGAACCCCGCCTTTTTTGCAAAAGACGGGGTTTGCCGTGTGTGATGATGATCAGAAGGAAGTGGAAATCGTGCCGGTCATGGTGAAGCGTGGCTCGACCATGAAGGAGTTGCCGTCTGCTGCACGACCCGTGGGGCTGGATGCACCATAAAACACCGGATAACTGCCGCTCTGGCTGCCGGCATGATAGATGGCCCCCATGGCCCCTGTCCGCACGATGGAGCCGGTCAGGTTGCTAAAGTTCAGCTTGAAGGAAGGCGACTTGGCATACATGAACGGCTTGAAGTGATATCCCAGCGACAGGGTATCGGTCACGTAGCCGGGCATGCGCTCGCTGTTGTCCAGCGCGACAGACTGCGGACCCGTGTAGTGCACGGCAGCATTGGCAAAGAAACCCCTGTACTTATAGGTCAGGCCAAAGTTTGCCATCACATGCGGCGCCATGATGGCCTGCTGGCCTTTTGCCGCGATCGTCTTGCCATAGCTGGCATCAAACGGGTTGGAGTCCACTACATTGGAATCCTGCGTTGCGTGCAGGTATTCAAACGAAGCGTAGGGACTGAACCCGTGGAACGGACGGCTGGCGATCATGACGTCAAAGCCACGCATGGTCTGGTTGCCACCTTCGATCGGCATGTACTGGTTGGCGCCCAGATAGGTGCTGAGAATACGGTTCGTCACATTGTAGTTGAACAGTGACAGGTCAAGCATCACGTATTTGTCGTGATAGCGATAACCCAGTTCTTCCTTGATGGAATACTGGTTTTTCAGCATGGGTGAACCCGTCGTGGGTGACAGCCAGCCCAGATCCGTAGCACTCGGCTGACGGTAATCGCCCTCGGCATTCACATAGATCTGGTGATGATCGTTGAAGGTGTAGCTGATGGAAAGCTGCGGCAGGGGTTCAGTCGTATTGGCGCCGTTATGGCCCGTTTGCTGCCCATTCTGGCCATAAACCCACTTGCGCGCATCGGAATTGGCTGCCCAGCCCTTGTTCCATGCATCAGACATGACGAACTTGAAGCCCGCATGGATCTGCAGCTTGTCGTTAAAGTACTTCGCGGTATCCTGAATGAACAGCGAATGCAGTTCATAACCGGCATTAACACCGGTAATGCCGTACCCATTGGCGGCCGTACCCTGATATTGCTGCCAGTTGGGGCTGGGTGCCGCCCCGTTCGCCATGGTGTACCCAGTGGGATAGTTCTGGATGGTCTGGTTGTTTTCATACCAGTACCCAAACGAAAGATGGTTGTGCCGGTCGATGTCGTAACTCACCTTGGCGACCGCGCCGACCTGTCGGGCTTCGTTTTCCAGGAAATAGCTGGTGTAGTTCCGGTTTTCGGACGCGCTCCAGTTCTGGCCGTACAGGGTATTGTTCCCCGGTGAGGCATCCCACCCCTGCCCGAAGCTGAAATAGGGCTGCAGGTCGAAGGCGAATTTCGCAGGTAGCACGACATGGATCGGCGCCGTCAGGAAAATCTGGTTCCAGTGGTCGTTGTTGTTTTTCCAGTAGTTGTCGCTGGTCGGGTCGGAATTACGGCCGTAACCGGTGCCCGTGTGCTTGTAGTTGTAGAACGCCGTGCTGTCGGGATAGGCGTCGATTGTGAAGTCCTCGGAGTTCCATGACACGAACAGCCTGGCATTGGATCCGTTGTCCCAGTCCTTCTGCAGCCCGAAATCGATATGCTTGCGCTGGTTGATGCCCGAACCCATCCACGAACGTGAATGCGTGTTGGAAAACGAGAAGTAGCTACGGATACCGGTCTTGCCGATATCGCCCGATTCAAGGCGGATGAACTCACGCGACATGTTGTTCGTCCCGTAGGAGAAGTCGGTCATGCCACCGAATTTGTGCGATGCCGTGTGGGAACGCTCGTTCATCACACCGCCTGCAGCGGACATGGCGGGCAGGTCCGTGGCGGAACTGCCGGGCGTGACTTCCACGCTTTCCAGGTTTTCGGAATCGATATCCTCGTTGAGATACTTCGCCGCCGCTGCGGGTGCACCATCCAGCATAAGTCCCATATCCAGATCGGTCAGGCCGCGGGTCTGGATCTGGCCACCTTCCATACCTGACGGATCGGGTGTGGTCACGTTCATGCTGGGCAGGTTCTTGACCAGATCCAGTGCGGTGCTGGTCGGATTACGCATTTCAATGAACTGCTTGCCAATGGTCTGGACCGCATGCGGCGCCGTTTCCAGCCGCATCATGCCGCCGCCGCCATCACGCGCCTGACGGGACGAGGCAACGCGGATCGTTTCCGGCCCCTGCTGGTCCACGATACCCGCGGGCTGTGCCGGGGTGGCAGTCTTCGGCTGTGCCGCCGCAACATGCCCTGGCGTGACATGGCGGTGCTGTGCCGGTGTGGTGGGCGTGGCTGTCTGTGCCCACGCATCTGCCCCCGTGGCGATACAGACGGTCCCCACCAGGCAGGACATGGCACGCAGCCGTGTCTTCAGTCCCGGCATCCGCAGACCGGCCAGTCCGGCGCGTCCCCCCGCGACCCGTACCTGACGTTTTACTGCGCTATAGAAATCCCGGCCCGTCTTCATGTATTCCCCCGCAAATATATGTGGTGCCCACGCTCACGGACAGCCATACGGTTTCCAGTGGCAGCCATCCCCGTCTGCCTTCCTGTCCACAGCCCCGTCCCGTCCGGTCATGCTGAAGTAATTACGGAAACTGAACATTCCGCCTGTCTGTTGACTTATGAAATACACATGCACAGGCAAAGTTTAAAAAATGCAACGCGCTGTTTATCTATCTGACCACAGCCTGTTGCCCCCGGCAGGTATCAACCCGTATCCCGCACAAATACAACGATTTTCGCATTTTTTCTGATTTTCCGGACAAGATATCGACGGCTGAAACAGCCTGAACAATGTGGCATGTGTGCCTTTTATACCACAGGGCAAATCAGCGGAATGCCTTAAAAAGCAGCATTCCTTACGGCTGGAACCGGATACAAAAAAACGGCCCCTCCCGAAGGAAGGGCCGTTGTGCTGACCGTTATACAGTAATCAGGAACTGGCTGGCTTACTGCGCATCCATGAACTGATCGCTGCCCATGATACCCAGCTTGCTTACACCCAGGCGCTGCGCATCCGCCAGTACCTTCGCCACGACCTTGTAGCTGGCCAGGCGATCGGGATGAATGTGCATTTCCGGCTGGACCGGCTGGGCCGCCGCATCCTTGAAACGGGCCTGCAGGTCCGCATCATCGGCAACGGGTTCGCCATTCCATGTGATGGTGTTGTCAAAATCGATCGCTACCGTGTCCACCACGGGATCAGGCTGCGGAGAAGACGGCGGCGGATTGCCCTGCGGCAGATCGATCGAGACTGAATGCGTCTGAAGCGGAATGGTGATGATCAGCATGATCAACAGCACCAGCATGACGTCAATCAGGGGCGTGGTATTGATATCGACAATACCTTCGTCCTCGGTCGTGCTGTCTGAGCCGATATTCATGCCCATGGTCTACTCTCCCGAAATTGGCCGGAGCACACAGGCCCCGGCCGGGAATGGATATCAGCCGTGCGGCTGCTCGGTAATAAAGTCGATGTGGACGATACCGGCCTGCTGACAGGCTGCAATCACTTTGCCCACACCTTCGTATTTCGCCGCCTGGTCACCACGGATCTGGATCTGTGGCTGCGGGTTTTCCGCCGCCACGTGCTCCAGATGCGATTCCAGGTCAGCATAACTGTTAAGCGGCGTTTCGTTCCAGTATGCCTGCCCCTGCGGGGTCACCGCGATGACGATGTTGTTCATCATCGTCCGGGTGGGCTGGTTAGCATCCATGGGGAGGCTAACCTTGATGGTATGTGTCGCGACGGGGATGGTGATCAGGAAGATGATCAGCAGCACCAGCATGACATCGACAAGCGGTGTGGTGTTGATGGCGGACACCACCTCGTCTTCATCGCTGCCACCTCCAACTTGCATACCCATGATCAGGCCACCCGGTTATCGATAGTCGTCGTGGTCGGGGAGTTGTCCGGATGAACGGTGATTTCCGCACCATGGCGATAACCACCCATCAGGATCGACTGCACGTCAGCGGCGAAGTTGCGGATCTTGTCCATCGCACCCTTGTTGCGGCGGACCAGAAGGTTGTAGCCCAGAACCGCAGGCACGGCGGTGCCCAGACCAATGGCGGTCATGATCAGCGATTCACCAACCGGGCCGGCAACCTTGTCGATCGATGCCTGACCTGCAATGCCGATGGCCGTCAGCGCGTGATAGATACCCCAGACGGTCCCGAACAGACCCACGAACGGCGAGGTCGAACCCACGGTGCCGAGGAAGGCCAGGCCGCCCTGCAGCTTGGTCTGGATCACGTCAACCGAACGCTGGATGGACATGGTGGTCCAGGAATGCAGGTCAATGGATTCCTGCATCGTGCCCTCGTGATGTTCGGCAGCCTTGACGCCGGTATCGGCGATGTAGCGGAACGGGGAGTTCGCGGGCAGGGCGGCAGCACCGTCCTTGATGGAACCCTTGGTCCAGAAGTCGCTCATGACCTGCTTGGCGGCATTCATGACACGCGCCTGCTCAAAGAACTTGGTAATCATGATGTACCATGTGCCAAGCGACATGAAGACCATGATCAGCAGGACGCCACGGGCAATGAAATCACCATTGGCCCACAGCGCGCCCAGACCGTACGGGTTGCCTTCGGGTGCCTTGGGGGCATCAGCCGGCGGGGCTTCAGCGGCAGGCGCGGGCGCCGGTGCTGCGTCAGCAGGGGCAGCATCGGTCGGGGCGGCGTCGGTCGGGGCGGGTGCCTGCGCGGCCGGGGCATCAGCGCCGGGGGCCGGGGTGGCGGCAGCGCCGGTGCCATCGGTCGCAGGGGCGGAAACCGCCGGTGCCGTGGCCGCATCGCTAGCGGCCGGGGCGGCATCCTGGGCCAGCGCGGCGAGCGGGGAAGCCGCGCACAGCATGGCAGCGAAAGCAGCCGAGGCAACAAGAGTGTGTTTACGATGCAGTCTGATCATTTAACCAAAATCCTCTGGAGCAGGATGTTTTTTCCGAGGCGGCGGGGTGCTGCCGGCCCCCGCCGTGCCTGACCTAACATTCAGGCTCAGTCATTCAGACTGAACGTGATCGTATAGAGATGGTGGAACTCCTTGACGGGCACACCATTTTTGACAGCCGGCGCATAACGCGAACGGCGGACCGCCTTCAGTGCGGCATCAGCGAATGCCTGACCGCCCTTTACATTGACCACCTGGCAGTTGCTGGTCACGCCGGTCGGTTCCACGTCACATGCCACGGACACAACGCCTTCACGACCTTCTTCCGACATTTCTTCCGGATATTCCGGAACGACATGGTTCAGCGGCGACGTACCGGCCATGTGATCGGGCACTGGCGGCGCGTTGGACACGGGCGCATCAGCCGGCGGGGTCGCCTTTGCGGGCGGCATCGCCTTCGGCGGCTTCGTGTGGGTCACCTTCATCGGCGGCGGCGGCGTCGGAACCTGGATCT
The DNA here is from genome assembly GCF_043995075.1 of Komagataeibacter diospyri. Classification (NCBI taxonomy): domain Bacteria; kingdom Pseudomonadati; phylum Pseudomonadota; class Alphaproteobacteria; order Acetobacterales; family Acetobacteraceae; genus Komagataeibacter; species Komagataeibacter diospyri. Next base: position 2,694,741 of record NZ_CP171836.1, on the reverse strand, counting down.
TCGGCGGCGGAATGTACGGCGGCGGCGGCTGCGTAATTTCCGGCGGCGGTGGCGGTGGCGGCGGCGGTGGCGGCGGTGGCGGCGGTTCCTTGATCATGTGGACCTGCACCGGCGGCCGCGGCGGTTCCTTGGGTGCATCCGGCGGGGAACTGAGCCCGAACAGGAGCGCCAGCACCAGCAGCCCTTCAAACACCAGGACAAGCGCGAAAACAATTACCTTTTGTAGTCTATTATCACTCTGTTCCGCATACGTCATACCCATACCTCACTCAGAACGGCATAGTTTTAGGAAGGAATTATTACAGAATTTGTTCTGGATGTTCTGATTTCACCAATTTTACTACGGGAGTATGACCAGATTTCTACGAAACGACTGATGCGATCCGCCTTGTTCTCCCCGGCTCAACCCTGAAGCACGACAGCCCCCCTTCCCGGCGGAACGGGAAGGCACGACCGTCGCCGCCTCCGGCAGTGCATATGCCAATGCACGGACATTGCATGCACCCTGCCCCGACAGGCCAAGCCACTCATTCATCACGTTTTATCCATAAACATTATTAACATCTCGAAATCAACCCTGATCTTATATGAAATAATCTTGGTATGAACGTCCTGCCCGACAAATCATGGCCCATGGCGAAAAACGCCCTATGAAACAGCCCCTGTCAGTGCCCGGCAGGCCAGTAAAAAACTCTCGTCTGCCAGCTTGGTCAAAAAAAAATCCCAGTCAAGCAAACTGTTAAAAAATGAGGAAAAAAAATCTGTCATCCCGGCCGGGACCGCCTGTTTTCCAACAAACTGTTGCGACTTCGATACAAACTGACAGTTATCAAATATAAGATGCAACGATAAATTCATTTCACTGTATTTTCGGGTGAAATGAGTCCTACCCCATTCTACCCCGTTTCCGCCTGCACGCCGCTGAAACGGGGCAGCGTGTCCGGTTCGGCCTGATAGGCCAGCGCCTCCCCCTGCTTCACCATTTCCAGACAGGCGGCGAACGTACTGCTCCATGCCGAACGGCGCTGCCCCGATGACAGGCTGGCTGCCGGCCCCACCCGCACGGAATCGGGCAGCATCCGGTCCAGTGGCACCGGCCCGTCATGGGCCCGCGCCAGGCAGGTGCGTACGCGCATGCGCGCGTCCTCGACGGAAAACAGATCAAGCTGCACCGGGGCATAGAACGGAGTCTCCACCGGCATGACGCCCCAGTTCCCGTCAAATACCGCAAGGCACCCCCACAGGAATTCGATCCGGTCCACTTCCCACTGCACCGATTCGTCCCCATCGGGGGTAACCGCGCCGCCAAAAGCATGAACGTCACGGCCAAGCTGTTCGCGCGCCGCAAGCCAGTCGGCAAGGCGGGCTGAATCTTCAGCCGCCAGCAGGCGCGTGCGCAGGTCGGCCGCTTCCTGTGTCGCCTGCTGCTGGCGTGGGTCATCGGCTGGCAGCATGAGGCGCGACCGCAACAGCAGCAGCCCCGACGCCATGACTGCCCATTGCGCCTTGATCCCCAGCGGCAGCGACGTGTGCGTCCGCGCCGCTTCGGCCAGCTGATCGATCAGGGTGACGATATCCAGCCGCGCCAGATCGATTTCACGCGCATGCGCCAGCTGCAGCAGATGCGACAGGCCGCCCTGATAGATGTCGAGCACGATGACAGCTTCGCCATCGGGCAGCGGAGCGCTGAAAAGCTCGGTCTGCCCCGTCATGCCAGCGACCGTTCCGACAGGCGGAATGTCAGGGTGGGATAATGTTCCTCCATCTGGCGGACCACGGGCCCAGGCGTGCCCATCCGGGTAAAGAAGCCGTACACCATGGCCCGGTGGCCACGTGGCAGCCGACGCCCCGCCTTGCGTCCTGGCAGGTGGCGTACCTGACGTGGCGCTTCGGTCAGGCCCCAGTTGTCACGCAGCCATGCCCGCGCATCAGGGTGGGTGGCGCCAAGCTGGAGAATCCGTTCCGGCACTGGGACAAGCTGATGGAAATCCAGCGGACATGCCGTGTCCGCCTGCAGTCCCAACCGGGCGTGACGGGCTTCCGCCGCCGTGCGGAACTGGCGCGCAAGGATCCGGCAGCCGTCAATGGACAGTCCGGCCCGGCCACGCGCGGGCGAGTTGGCGCCGATCGCCAGCGCGAACATGTCTTCCTCCACCCGTTCGGCATCAAACGGCCATGGGATCAGGCCGGGGCCTGCCGCGTCCGCAACAAATGCGTCCATGTCCGTATCCGGCCCGTATACCAGCAGGTGCCACCACTGCCATGGCGATGGTTCGGCAGGCTGTGGCCAGGCGGAAAGCGGACGCCGTCCCCGCCGTCCCGGCGCGCGCCGCGTGGTCCCGGCGGCCTCGTCTTCCCGTGCGGTTGCAGGGGGCGGCAGATCAGCCCATGGCAGGCGCAGGTTTTCAGTCATGGGCCAGCAGGCGCTCATACGGCCGCAGGGCGCGCGGATCACGGTAACGGGTATGCTGGCACAGGGCTTCGGTTTCCATCCCCTGCCGCAATGCCGCGACAATGTAGCCCGAGCGCAGGGCATGGGCGCTTAACGTCGCGGCAATATCCGGCGGCACTTCCGCCATCAGCGCGCGGCGTTGCAGGATACGGGTCACGGCGTACGGAGTCAGCGCCCGTCCGCCCACGCGTTCCCCTTTTGAGATGGCACGGAACAGCGGCCCGGTCTGCCGGTGCGCCACCTGCTGCCATGCGGCAAACGCTGCGGCGGGGCACATCGCGCCATCGGATGGCAGGGGCAGGCTGACCGACTGTGCCGCGCCCTCCTCCCGAATGGTCAGCACGACCTGCGTGCGTTCAGCGCGCACGTCTTCCACCTGCAGCCCCACCAGTTCCGAACGGCGCAGCGCGCCCGCGAAACCGAACAGCAGCAGGCAGCGGTCACGCAGCCCCCGCGGGGAGCCATCCGCGCAGTGTTCGACCATGGCGCGCAGCATGTCCGGCGTCACCACCGCAGGGGGGGCGGCCGGGCGGCTGGCGCGTTCAGTCATGTCGGCTACGGCCGCGCGGATACCGGGCTCGGTTACGTCCCACGCCATGTTGTTGAAACGGTGCATCTTGCCAATCGCGGCCAGCCTGCGCCGGATGGTTGAAGGCGCGAATTCCGTCAGGCTGCGCAGATAGGTCGCCACGACCTTCGCCGTTGCGGGAATGGGGGAAACCGCGTGGACGGCGCACCAGTTGGTGAAATGCACCCAGTCCGCACGGTAGGCACGCAGGGTGGCCACGGCTTCGCGCGCGGGGGCTGCGATATCACTGGCCCCTGTCATGGGCTGCTCCTGTATCGTGGACCGTATCAGACCAGTTCCATCCGGTTGACATCCACCATGCCGAAATCCGTGATCTTCAGGTGCGGGATAACCGGCAGCGGCAGAAAGGCCAGCTGCAGGAACGGCTCGTCAAGCTGGCAGCCCAGCGCACGGGCGGCGGCGCGCAGTACCTCCAGCTGATCGCGCACGGTCTCGAACGGGGCGTCACTCATAAGGCCCGCCACCGGCAGCGGCATATCCGCCACCACTGTCCCGTCACGCACCACGACAAAGCCGCCGCCGGTCTTTTCCAGATGGTTGACCGCAACCGCCATATCCGCGTCATTCATGCCCACCACGCAGATATTGTGGCTGTCATGCCCGACCGAGGACGCCAGCGCGCCGCCCGACAGGCCAAACCCCTTAACAAACCCGCGCCCGATATTGTCATTGTGCCCATGCCGCGCCACCACGCAGATGCGTGCGATATCCTGTGCCGGGTCGGGCTGGACAATACCATCCACTACCGGCAGATCGGCATGCAGGAAGGGGGTGATGATCTGGCCGGGCAGCAGGCCGATCACCGGGCGCTGCGCACCACTTCCCGCGACCTGCATGTCCTGCGTACTGACGGGCGCGGGCAGGCTGATACTGTCGGTGCCGACGGGGGGAATGATGTCACGTGCGGCAAACAGCGCGTCATTCACCAGACGCCCCGCGCTGATAACATCCGACACCCGGCATTCACGCAGGTCATCAAGCAGTACGATATCCGCCCGCCGCCCCGGCGCGATCATGCCCCGGTCGCGCAGGCCAAACGCGTTGGCCGCACTGAGCGAGGCGCTGCGATAGGCCGCCAGCGGTTCCACCCCCAGCGAGATGGCAAGGCGGATCAGGTAATCCAGATGCCCCTCATGCGCGATTTCCAGCGGGTTGCGGTCATCGGTGCAGAAGGCGAAGAACGGCGATGTCACGGGGTTGAGCAGCGGCACCAGCGCGCGCAGGTCCTTGCACACCGATCCCTCGCGGATCAGCACCATCATGCCCTTGCGCACCTTTTCCAGCGCTTCTTCCGCCGTCGTGGCCTCATGATCGGTGGTGATGCCCGCCGACAGATACCCATTGAGCTTACGCCCGCGCAACAACGGTGCATGGCCATCAATATGACCGCCGGCAAAGGCCGCCAGCTTTTCCATGCACACCGGGTCGCCATTCAGCACGCCGGGAATGTTCATGAACTCGGCCAGGCCAATGACCTTGGGGTGGTCCCGATAGGCCAGCAGGTCAGCCGCCCCCAGCGTCGCACCCGATGTTTCAAGCGCGGTGGACGGCACGCAGCTGGACAGGTTGACCCGCAGGTCCATGACCGTACGCATGGCCGCTTCGGTAAAGTAATCCAGCGCCGGTCGGCCCAGCACGTTGGCCATTTCATGCGGGTCGCATATGGCGGTGGTCACGCCATGGGGCAGGACGCAGCGGTCGAATTCAAACGGGGTGATGAGCGAGGATTCGACATGCAGGTGCGTATCGATAAAACCCGGCACGGCAATGCGGCCATGCCCCTCGATCACGTTCTCGCCCTCGTAATGATCCAGCGTGCCGACAATGGTGTCACCACATATGGCGATGTCGGTCGGCAGCAGTTCGCCCGTCACCAGATCGAACAGGCGGACATTGCGGATCACGGTGTCCGCCGCCACCCGTCCGCTACCCTGTGCGATCCGGTCGGAAATCACGCTACCTGCCATACTGTCCTGCTTCCCCGCAAAAGATGGATATTCCCCAGCAGTCTAACACAACCGCGCGGCTGGCAAATCGGCACACGAATTCTTTTTCATCCCGCCCGTCCGTACCCCGTCTGACGATGTTGACAAGTGCCGGGTGTTTCATGATCCTGAAATGACCAAGGGGAGTCCCGGCAAGGGGCTGAGATACCGCTGGCATGGTCCGACCATGCGCGCGGGGACCCTTCCGGGCGCATCGTGCGTTCCGGGGAACCTGATCCGGCTCATACCGGCGGAGGGACTGGTGCAGACAATCGGCACGATGCGTCAGACCTGACGACACTGCGCACATGATCCATGTGGCGTTCCGGTTTTCTCCCCCACACCCCCTGTCGGAGAGAAAACGAGGAGCATTGCCATGACCACCGTTGCTTCGCCTTCATCTCCCGACCATGTCACAACCGGCCCCATCATGGGGTCCACCAAGGTCTGGTCCACGCCCGATGGGCACCCGCATATCCGCGTGCCCTTCCGCGAAATCGCCCTTGAACCCAGTGCCAACGAACCGCCGGTGCGGGTCTATGACACTTCCGGCCCCTATACCGACCCGCATGCGCGTATCGATGTACGCGCGGGGCTGAAACCCGTCCGCGCACCATGGATTGGGGCCCGCAACCTGCCCACTATTACGCCGCGCGCCGTCCGGCCCGAAGACAATGGCTTTGCCAAAGGCGGAAACCTGGTCCCCGCCTGCCCTGCGCCCCATACGGTGCATGAAGGCAGGCCGGGACAGATGGTCACGCAGTACGAATTTGCACGCGCGGGGATCATTACCGAGGAAATGATCTACGCCGCCCACCGCGAAAACCTTGGCCGCGCCACCATGGACGAAGGCGCTGAAGAACGCCGCGCGGATGGCGAGGATTTCGGGGCCGACATTCCCGCCTTCGTCACCCCGGAATTCGTGCGATCCGAAATCGCGGCGGGTCGCGCCATCCTGCCCGCCAATATCAATCACCCCGAGCTGGAGCCGATGGTGATCGGGCGCAACTTCCTGGTGAAGGTCAACGCCAATATCGGCAATTCGGCCGTGACGTCATCGGTCGCGGAAGAAGTGGAAAAGATGGTCTGGTCCATCCGCTGGGGGGCCGATACGGTCATGGACCTGTCCACGGGGCGCAACATCCACAACATCCGCGACTGGATCCTGCGCAACGCCCCGGTGCCCATCGGCACGGTGCCGCTGTACCAGGCACTGGAAAAGGTCGGCGGCGTGCCGGAAGACCTGACATGGGACATCTTTCGCGACACGCTGATCGAACAGGCGGAACAGGGTGTGGACTACTTCACCATCCATGCGGGTGTGCGGCTGCAGCATGTGCCGCTTACGGTCAACCGGGTTACCGGCATTGTCTCGCGCGGCGGGTCGATCATGGCCGGGTGGTGCCTGCACCATCACCGCGAGAGCTTCCTGTATGAGCATTTCGAGGAAATCTGCGACATCATGCGCCGCTATGATGTCTCGTTCTCGCTGGGTGACGGCCTGCGCCCCGGCTCCATTGCCGATGCGAATGACGCCGCCCAGTTCGCCGAACTGGAAACGCTGGGCGAACTGACGAAAATCGCGTGGGCAAAAGGCTGCCAGGTCATGATCGAGGGGCCGGGTCACGTGCCCATGCACAAGATCAAGGTCAATGTGGAGAAGCAGCTACGTGAATGTGGCGAAGCCCCGTTCTACACGCTTGGTCCGCTGACGACCGATATCGCGCCGGGTTATGACCACATCACATCCGGCATCGGTGCAGCCATGATCGGATGGTTCGGCACGGCCATGCTGTGTTACGTCACACCGAAGGAACACCTCGGCCTGCCCGACCGCAATGACGTGAAGGTGGGTGTGGTGACCTACCGCATCGCCGCCCACGCCGCCGATCTGGCGAAGGGGCACCCGGCGGCACGCATCCGTGACGACGCGATCAGCCGCGCGCGCTTTGACTTCCGCTGGAACGACCAGTTCAAGCTGTCGCTCGACCCGGATACGGCATGTTCCTACCATGACGAGACGCTGCCGCGCGAAGCGCACAAGAACGCGCATTTCTGTTCCATGTGCGGCCCCAAATTCTGCTCCATGCGCATAAGCCATGACCTGAAGGCCAATGCACGGCGACAGGCGGGGCTGGAACAGAAAAAGGAGGAATTCCGCAATAACGGCAACCGGATCTATGTACCGGTTGATGAAGCGGTCACACCGGCGGAATAAGACGCGCCCAGCCCCATGCCAACACGCATGGGGCTGGGCCTGTCACCACAAAAATAAAGAAGTCTTTGGTGAATCTTTTTTAAAAAGGCGGCGCCCGGAAACTTTTATCTTCTTGTAAACAGGTTATTTTTAAACAAGCCATTACCGGGAAATGGTAACGCAATCCGCATCGGATGCAGGCGTTTCGGCCACCCTGATTTCCGCCACGACACTGCCTGCCGCACGACGGATCATGAGGAACGGGCCCGACCAGGAACCGGCGATATGCCACTCCCCCTCGATCTCGCTGCCATCCGCGTTCAGCGTACCCCTGTACAGCACGGCATGCTGGCGCACGCCGTCCTCATACATTTTCGTAAAACGTACCTGCGTACTGGTCCGCTCTCCCCGCACCATGGCAATGAAACATTGCCCGGCATTCGCACCCGACGTGGCACGTTCCGTCACCGTGCCACCCACATGGCTGCCGGCCTCGAACAGCGATGCAGAGAAAAACTCCGGTGTCAGCGTGTGGGGATAACTGAACTGCCCATCCCACTGCCCTGTTACATCCAGCACTTTCCCAGTCATCGGACCTGTTCTTTTCCTAAAAAATACCAAAAGTTTTCGGGTGCCGCCTTTTTTTACAAGGCAGCGTTCTTTTTTGAAGCTTGTCCATCTGGATACAGACGGGGCGGAACATGCCGCAACCGCATGAGCCGTCCCCTGTATATGATAACCATCAGTCATGGCCGGGCGTGCAGGACACCCCGGCCATGACCGGAAAATCAGATAATCTTTTCCACCCAGCCATGGGTATCGGGCGCCGTGCCGCGCTGGATGCCAATCAGGGCATTACGCAGCTTTTCGGTCACGGGGCCAATGCCCTTGCCATCACCGATCACCACTTCGCCCTTGTGGCTGCGGAAACGCCCGATGGGGGACACCACCGCCGCCGTGCCACAGGCGAACACTTCCTTCAGGCGACCGGACGCGGCATCGGCATAAAGCTGGTCGATGGCATAGGGTTCCTCACGCACGGCCAGACCCATTTCACGCGCCAGCGTCAGCAGCGAATCGCGCGTGATGCCACGCAGGATCGTGCCGGTCAGCGGCGGGGTGCCGACGGAACCGTCATCGAACACGAAAAACACGTTCATGCCGCCCATTTCCTCAATCCAGCGACGCTCCACCGCATCAAGGAACAGGACCTGCGCACAGCCATGGCCCTTGGCTTCCTGCTGCGCCAGAAGGCTTGCTGCGTAGTTGCCGCCGCACTTGGCTTCCCCCGTGCCGCCGGGGGCGGCGCGACAGAAATCGGACACCCACACGCTGACCGCTTCCGCACCGAAATAGGCGCCCACGGGCGAGGCGATGACCATGAACATGTATTCCGACGCGGGTTTCACACCAAGGAATGTCTCGCTCGCGATCATATAGGGACGGATATACAGGCTTTCATCGGGATTGCCGGGCACCCATGCGTGATCCACGCGCACCAGCTGGCGCACCGCCTCGACAAACACTTCGTCAGGCAGATCCGCCATTGCCAGACGTTCGGCCGACTTGCGGAAGCGCGCTGCATTGGCATAGGGGCGGAACAGGGTAATGCCGCCTTCGGCCGTGCGGTAGGCCTTCATCCCCTCGAAAATTTCCTGCGCATAGTGCAGCACGGCCGCCGCCGGGTTCAGCGAAATCGGTGCATAGGGCTGTACGCGGGCATCATGCCACCCCCTGCCTTCCACATAACGGATAACGACCATGTTGTCGGTAAAGACACGCCCGAAACCGGGATTGGCCAGAATTTCCGCCCGCCGCTGCGGCGAAACCGGTGAGGTGCTGGGGGAAAGCGTAAAGGGAAGGGAAGTGGCGCAGTCCATAGCCGTTGTTTCTCTCTCATCATGGCGCTGGCGCGATACACAGGGCGCGCCCCTGCCCGCCAACAGACGCGGGCAACGTAGCAGAAGTTCACCAGAACATTGTGCCGGTCAACCCCGACGCATGCGCATGACCCCTGCTTTTCATGCCTCGCCCAGCATGAAACCAAGGGCCCGCAGTGCCTGTGGCAGATGTTCGCGACCGTGCAGCGCCTTCACATCACCCAACCGCGCCATAACACTTTCGCTCCATCCCCGCGCGGGTTGCCCCTGTGCCGCGCGCGCGGCGGCAAGACGTTCATCATACGCGGCAATGGTGGCGCGGTCACTGGCGGCATCAGGATCATACCGCTCGGAATGCAGGACGGCATGCTGCGGCAGGCGGGTGCGGATGGCAGTTGGCTTCTTGCGGTCGGGGTAGCCAACACTCATGCCGAATACCGCAAACGTGCGCGCTGGCAGGCCCAGTTCCGCGGCGATGGCTTCGGGCTGGTTGCGCACCGCCCCCACATACACGATTCCCAGACCGTAGGATTCGAACGTGGCCGCTGCATTCTGCGCGGCGAAAGCAGTATCCATCACCGCGCCCAGGAAGGTATCCAGACAGTCCACCCCCGGTAATGTGCGGCCCTCCGCCTGGCCCACATGCTCCAGCCGCGACAGGTCGGCAATCCACGCCAGGAACAGTGGCGCCTGTGCGATGAAATCCTGGTCCCCCGCGATCTTCGCCAGCCGGGCACGGCGGCCAGCGTCACGCACGGCGATCACGCTCCATGCCTGCAGGTTGCATGATGTCGAGGCCGACTGCGCCGCCGCCACCGCCGCTTCCACTACGCCATCGGGAAGTATCGCGGGGCTGAAGGCGCGAACGGAACGATGGGTCATGAGGCTGCGCGCCACCGGGCTTTCCGGCAGGGGGCTGGGCGGCGGCCGGGTGCCATACCGCGCCTGCCACAGCGCATTCATGGAAGACAGGGCGGGAAAGGAAGAAACTGTGACGTCGGACATCGGCATGCCTCCTGCCTGTGCAATAATGGCTGAAAAAGCAGCACACCACACCGTCCCCCCGGCGGGAAGCGTGGGAAGGTCACACCAGACCTGCACTTTTTCATGTCAGCGCACATGCCGCGGCCAGATGACATGCGCGACATGAGTCCCGGCTGATCGCCATTGTAAAATCATTTTGTATAATCAACGGTTTTTCTGAACACGCTGCTTCACGATCATGCGAAATCACGTAGTTGCACATAGGAAGATAGACCTAAATCGGGCATGAAAACTGCATTGAACGCGGTTCAGCGTTCCATTTTTTCCTTCATCATCACGGAAGACTGCCAGCATGTTCGACGCCCTCATGATCAGCCGCGCGGATGGCGTGGTCACGACCCGGCTGGAGCAGGTCGATCCCACGCGCCTGCCCGAAGGCGACGTAACGGTGGAAATCGACCATTCCAGCCTGAACTACAAGGACGCGCTGGCCATGACCCGTGGCGCGCCGGTGGTGCGGCAGTTTCCCATGATCCCGGGCATCGACCTGGCGGGACGCGTGCTGCATTCCGATGATCCGGTCCACCGCCCGGGCGACCGGGTGCTGGCCACTGGCTGGGGACTGGGGGAACGGCACTGGGGCGGGCTTGCCCGCATGGCGCGCCTGCCGGGGCGGTGGCTGCTGCCACAGCCTGCCGGGCTGACCGCACGGCAGGCCATGGGAATCGGCACGGCGGGCTTTACCGCCATGCTGTGTGTCATGGCCCTGGAGGACGGCGGCCTGACCCCTGCCAGTGGCCCCGTTATCGTCAATGGCGCAGGCGGCGGCGTGGGGGGCATGGCCATCATGCTGCTGGCGCAGCTGGGGTATCAGGTGGCGGCGGTAACCGGGCGGCCACAGCTCCATGCCTACCTGACCGGGCTGGGTGCAGCGGAGGTGCTGCCACGCGATACACTCAGCCCCACGGGCAAGGCACTGGAAACCGCACGCTGGGCGGGGGGAATCGACGTGGTGGGGGGTGAGACACTGGCCGCCATGTGCGCTTCCATCCAGCACGGTGGCACGGTGGCGGCCTGCGGACTGGCGGGCGGACTGACGCTGCCGCTGACAGTGGCGCCTTTCATCCTGCGCGGCATACGCCTGCAGGGAATCGATAGCGTGATGTGCCCGCGCCCACGCCGCATGACCGCATGGACGCGCCTTGCGCGCGATATCGATCCCGTGCGCCTGGAAAACATGCTGCATGACGCCCCCCTGGCTGATGCCATCGGCATCGCGCCGCGCATCCTTGCCGGTCACATCCGGGGACGGACTGTCATCAACATGGGCTGATCAGCATACCTGGCGGGAAAAATGGAATTTGCGGGCGCAGCGTTTTTTACAAAGGCAGCATTTCCTGATCCGGTTTCAGGAAACAGCCCCTCGAACACACCCAATAAAAAACGGCATACCCGCCGGGGCATGCCGTCCTTCATTCACCGTCGCGCCGTATCGGCACGCAGGCCGTTCAGTGACAGGGGAAACCCAGCAGATGGCGGCCATCATGTACGAATTCATGCACGTAATGTCCGGAAATAAGGGAAGTCGCACCCTGCTCGGCGCCCACGAAATAGATCAGCAGCGACGCCAGAACCAGCCCGAACACACCCCACGGCAGCAGGTCGCGAACCGGGATGGAAACCTGCGGCGCAGCGATCGCGGCGCTGGACAGAACGGATGTATCTTGGCTCATACTGGTAACTCCATGGATCTCGTGCGACCCGGAGCAGCATGCAGGGGACGCACCATGTCAGGCCGCCCTTCCCATAACCGGATCTGGGTCCATGTTTTCAAAATTGACGTGGAAGGTCAATCATTCCCTTGCATATCCCACCCCTTCCCCACACGCAGGGCCGCATGGCATGAACCAGACCCTGACCTGTATTGCACTGCCTGCCCCCGACTGCGTGCGCCATGGCATTTTTCCACTGCATGACGAGACATGCCCGCTACCCGCCGACCTTGCGCGACATGTCGAGGACGCCGAACAGATCCTGCTGCCCCCCACCATGCCAGCCCCAGACACACGCAACACCTTGTCCGAACCAGCCCTGCGCGCCCCGGATATGGGCGCATGGCAGGGACAGTCACTAAAAGACCTGCCTGCCGCCGCTCTTGCGCGCTGGGTTGCCGATACCGGTTTCGCCCCGCCGGGTGGGGAAAGCCGGGCTGCACACCTGCAGCGCGTGACGCGGTGGCTTGAAGCCCTGCCATCTGCGCCCGCACGCATGGCAGTGCTGGCCGATGCCACGGTTGTACGGGCCATCGTGGTGGCCGCCCTTGGCGGCACAGCGGCAATGCTGGTCCGTCTGGATATCGCCCCCCTGACCCGGACGCACCTGACGCGCCATACGGCATGGCGCGTGGCCGTCAGTGGCGCACCACTGCCATGACCGCATGACATGCGCGACGGCCCCGGTTTTTTTGACAGCGCCGGGACCGATCGTCTAAATCCGCCAGTGATGGTCCCCCTGTTGGGGGAGAATAGGGAAGACGGTGCGCCATACCGGCAATTCCGTCGCTGCCCCCGCAACTGTAGGTGGCTGTTTCCCGGCCTGGTCCGCCCATTGCGGGCCAGCATGCGCCACTGGTTCCCGTGATCGGGACCGGGAAGGCCGCCGGGATCGAGGACGCTGACCCCAGCACCCTCCGCCACAAGCCAGGAGACCTGCCATCATGTCCGTCCGCAGGCGGACAAACAGGACCGAGATTCAATCGCATGGCCGGCGGGGTGCCCGGCACGCGACAGGCCACCGCCCTGCCCGTACGCAGGTCGCAGGGCCATGACCGTGCACCCCGCCCACCGCTGCCCGTGCGCAGCAACGCCGCGAAAGGGCACGGACCATCATGAGCATTCCCGCATCACCCGATCCCATGGAGGCTGGCCCCGTTCACCTGCATGTCTGCGTGACGTGCCGCCGTGGCCTGCCCGCGTCCGACAACCCGCCGGGGCGCCAGTTGCATGACGCCATGCATGTACTGGCATCAGGCAACCCGCAGGTCGTCGTGCATGAAGTCAGTTGCCTCGCCGCCTGTAACGATGGCTGCACTGCCGTGGTGGCCATGCCGGGCAAATGGGGCTGGCTGCTGGCCAACCTTGGCCCGGAAAAGGCCGCTGACCTCATGACCTATGTCGCCGCTTACGGCGCTTCACGCAGCGGTACCGTCATGCCGTCCCGCCGCCCTGCCAGCCTGTCGGACATGGTACGCGGCCGTTTTCCTGCCACCCTTTTTCCTGGAGCCTGATCGCCATGACCCCATCCAACACGGCCCGCGCCAAGGTGCCCGTTACCGTCATCACCGGTTTTCTGGGGGCAGGCAAGACCACACTGCTGCGCCATGTCCTGGCCAATGCGAAAGGCCGGCGCATCGCCATAGTGGTCAACGAATTCGGCACGCTGGGCATTGATGGCGACACGCTGCGCGCGTGTGGCGTGGAAGGATGCCGGGACGAGGACATTGTGGAACTGACCAATGGCTGCCTGTGCTGCACGGTGGCCGACGACTTCCTGCCCACCATGGAAGCCCTGCTGGACCGTGAAGCAGCCCCCGACCATATCGTGATCGAGACATCAGGACTGGCGCTGCCCAAGCCGCTGCTCAAGGCGTTTGGCTGGCCCACCATCCGCACCCGCATGACGGTCGATGGTGTGGTCACGGTCGTGGACGGCCCCGCCGTGGCTGCCGGCCGCTTTGCCGATGACCCGGCGGAAGTCGCCCGCCAGCAGGCGGCCGACCCGTCGCTGGACCACGACAATCCACTGGCGGAAGTGTACGAAGACCAGTTGCTGTCCGCCGACCTTGTGATGCTGAACAAGACCGACCTCATGACCCCGGCACAGGCCGATGCGGTGGAAGCCTCCATCCGCGCCGAGATCCCGCGCGTGGTGAAAGTGGTGCGTGCAACCGATGGACAGGTGGACCCTGCCATCCTGCTGGGCCTTGACGCTGCGGCGGAAGACGACCTTGACGCCCGCCCGTCACACCACGATGCCGAAGGCGGCGAGCACGAGCATGATGATTTTGAAAGCTTCGTCGCCTCCATTCCCGAACAGGACAGCGTAGAAGGCTTCATTGCCCGCCTGAAAACGCTGGCCGAACAGCATGACATCCTGCGCATGAAGGGCTACGCCACCGTGCGCGGCAAGGCGATGCGCCTTGCGGTGCAGGGCGTTGGCAGCCGTTTCCGCCACCAGTTCGACCGCGCCCTGTCCCCTGACGCGCCGCGCACGGGCAGCCTTGTGGTCATTGGACAGAAGGGCATGGATCAGTCCGCCATTACCGCTGCCCTGGCGCAGGGCTAGACGGCAGGCCAGCGGAAAACGGGGCGCCACCATGCACCTGCTTGCACGTGAAGTCCGCACGCTGGAGGACGGCGAACAGGCTGAAGACCTGGGGCACGCCCCGGCGGATATCGTGTTCCTGTCCTTTTCGGACAGTGACCTTCTGTGCCTGAACGCAGCCCACGCGGCGCAGGATGCGCCGAGTGCAACCCTGCGCATGGCCACGCTGTCGCGCCTGCTGCACCCCATGTCGATCGACCTGTACGTGGCCGACACGATCATGGAATCGCGCTGCGTGGTGGTCCGGCTGCTCGGCGGCGTGGAATACTGGCGCTACGGGGCGGAAGAACTGTCCCGTGCCTGCCGGCAGGCCGGAATTCCGCTGGCCTTCGTGGCGGGTGACGGGCGCGATGACCCCCGCCTTGCCAATCTTTCCACCGTGCCGGAAGCCATGCGCGCCCGCCTTGATGCGCTGCTGCGCACCGGGGGGATGGCCAATATGGAAGCCGCCCTGCGGCTTATGGCGCATCTGGCCGGACGTGGACCGGATGATGGTGCCGCCCCCGTCCCCCTGCCACCGGCCGAATTACTGCACGCAGCCGACCCGGCCCTGCCGCTGCGGGCCATGGTGGTGTTCTACCGCGCGCACCTGCTGGCGGGGGATATCGCGCCCATCACGCAGCTTGCAGCCCGCCTTGCACGCCGCGGCATGGGGGCGGACCTTGTTTATGTCACGTCGCTCAAGAACCCCGATTCCGCCCGCCTCGTAGCCGCGCGGCTGGCGCAGGCCCCACCGGATGTCATCATAAACGCCACCTTCTTTTCCGCCCGCACGGGAGAAGACGGCAGTTCCCCGCTGGACCTTGCGGGCGTGCCGGTGCTGCAGGTGCACCAGCCGGGCATTCCCCATACCGTATGGCGCGACAGCGTACGCGGACTGTCGCAGGCCGACCTGGCGATGCAGGTGGTGCTGCCCGAACTGGATGGCCGCATTCCCGCCTGCCCCATTTCCTTCAAGGAAGAAACTGCTCCCGGCCTGCCAGCGCGGCATGAACCCTATCCCGATGGCATAGATCTGACCTGCGCGCGCGCGGTGGGCTGGGCGCGGCTGGGACATGAACCGCCCGCCACGCGACGGGTCGGGATCATCCTGTCCGACTACCCCGGCGCGCAGGGTGCGCCCACGGGGCAGGCGGCGCATGCCGTGGGGCTGGACAGTTTCGCAAGCCTTGAACATATCCTGCGCCTGCTGCGCAATGCCGGTTACGATACGGGCGATAGCGCCCTGCCCACGGCGGATACACTGGCCCGCATGCTGGCGCGTGCCCCGGCACGGCCCTTCGTTTCCGTCGCCACCTATCGCCAGTGGCTGACAGCGCTGCCTGCAGCACTTCAGGACGCGCTGGCCGCCTGCTGGGGCACGCCAGAGGATGATCCCACCGTAATGGATGGCCGGTTCCACCTGCGCCATGTCCACGTGGGGCATATCCTCATGGCGTTGCAGCCCGATCGCGGGGCCACGACCGACCGGCACGGGGGGTACCACGATCCCGATACGCCCCCCCGGCATGCCTATGTCGCGTTCTATCTGTGGCTGCGCCATGAATGCGGGCTGGACGCCATGGTGCATCTGGGCACGCATGGCACGCTGGAATGGCTGCCCGGCAAGGCGGCGGCCCCTTCGGCCATGTGCTGGCCATCGGTGCTGGTGGGGGGAATGCCGGTCATCTATCCCTTCATCGTCAACAACCCTGGCGAAGCTGCGGCATCCCGGCGCAGGCTGGGGGCGGTTACGATCGGTCACATGACCCCCCCCATTGTGCCCGTTGGAACAGCGGGGGCCGATACGGGCGACCTTGAACGCCTGATTGACGAATATGCCGCAGCGGACGGACTGGACCGCAGGCGGGGCGCAATCCTGCGCGGGGAAATCCTGCAACGCGCGGACAGTCTCGGGCTGCTGAACGAGTCCGGCGTAACCCGCACGGATGACGAGGACGAAGCCCTCGCGCGGCTCGATGCCTATCTATGTGATGTCAAGGACCTGCAGATCCGCGACGGGCTGCACGTATTCGGCAGCACGCCGCCGCGCGCGCCAGAACTGGTGCAGGCCATTGCACGCTCATGCGGCGGAGTGGGAACAGACGCCATCACCACCCGGCTGCTGGCCTGTGGTGCGGCGGAAAGCAGGGCACTGCTGGCGGCCCTTGACGGGCGGTCTGTCGCGGCGGGACCTGCGGGCGCGCCCACGCGTGGCCGGGCCGACGTGCTGCCCACGGGGCGCAACCTGTACGCCATGGACCCGCGCGCCATTCCCACCCGATCCGCCATGGTGCTGGCGCAGCGTACGGCGACGCTGCTGCTGGAAGGGCACCTGCAGGATCAGGGCGAACCGCTGCGCAGCCTTGTCATCGACCTGTGGGGATCGGCCAGCCTGCGCACGGGGGGCGAGGACCTGGCCCTTGCGCTGCTGCTGATGGGGGTACGCCCGATATGGGATGGCGCATCGGGACGGGTGACAGGGATCGAGATCATCCCGATGGCCGAACTTGATCGCCCGCGCGTGGATGTGACGCTGCGCCTGTCAGGGCTGTTCCGTGATGCCTTTCCGGGACAGATCGCCCTGTTTGAACAGGCGGTGCAGGCTGTTGCCGCACGCGGCTTCGAATCCCCCGACCTCAACCCGCTGGCAGCACAGGCAATGGGACTGGAGGGAACTGCGTTACAGACCGCGACCGCGCGCATGTTTGGCGCGGCACCGGGCAGTTACGGCACGGGAGTGGAAGACCCGCTGGCGCGTGGTGCGTGGACGACGCGGGACGATCTGGGTCAGGCATGGCTGGATGGGTCGGCGTGGACCTATGGCGGCGAGCGGGAGGGACAGCGCCAGCCCGACGCACTGGCCGCCCGCATGGCGGGGGCCGCAGTCGTGCTGCATGTGCAGGACAATGCCGAAACCGACATTCTGGAAAGTGCCGACATGGCCACCCATGAAGGCGGCATGGCAGCAGCGGCCGGCATGCTGGGCAATGCGCCACGCCTGCTGCATGGCGATACCTCCCGCCCCGATGTGCCGCGCCTGCGCGCGACCGCACAGGAAGTGGCCCGCGTCACACGCGGGCGGCTGGCCAACCCGGCATGGCTGGCAGGCATGCGCCGCCACGGCTACCGGGGCGCTGCCGAAATTGCACGCGGGGTGGAGGCGCTGCATGGTTTTGCCGCAACCGTACCCGCACGCTTTGACCGGCAGTTCGACCTGACCTTCCGCGCTCTGCTGGACGATGCGGAAATGGACGCTTTCCTGCGCCACGCCAACCCCGATGCCCATGCTGCCATCCGCCGCCTGCTGGCCGATGCCCTGCGCCGGGAACTGTGGCAACCGCGCAGCAACTCCGCGGCCATGCTGCTGGATCCACAGTCGTGACCACGGCACCAAGCGTACGCGGCTGGTGCCCTGGCCTGCATACCCCGATGGAAGCCGCCGATGGCTGGCTGGTCCGCGTGCGGCCCCCGCTTGGCCGCCTGTCCGGGATGCAGGCCCGACAGGTCGCACATGCGGCCACAACTCATGGCAATGGGCTGATTGAACTGACCGGCCGGGGCAACCTGCAACTGCGCGGCCTGACACCCGACAGCGCACGCGCCTTTGCCCGTGACATGCATACGGCAGGACTGGGCAGCAATGATGCCGCGACCGAAGCCCGGCGCGGCCTGCTGCTGTCGCCACTGGCGGGAATCGACCCTGATGCCGCACCCGATGCACCGGATGTGATCCGCGCGCTGGATGCCGCCCTTGCTGGTGCCGATACGCTGCGCGGCCTGCCCGCCAAATTCGTGATCGCGGTGGAATGCGGTGGGCATATCCCGGCGGGCACGCTGCGGGCGGATATCGTTGCCCGCGCCACGGATGCCGGATGGATGGTGGTCTGTGGCGATCGCGCACTGGCCTGCACCGGGGCAGATGTTCCGCGCACTGTCGTGGCTGTGGCGCACGCGCTGGCGGCGACGCAACCCGCCACGCGTCCCCTGCGCGATCCTGCCCTGGGCCGGACCGCCTTTGCACGAATCGGAATGGGGGATGCCACAACAGCCCCCTCCGACCATCCGCACCGCCCCGCGCTGGCTGGTCCCCTGCCCGGTCATGCCATGGGTGTCGTGCTGCCGCCCGGCCCCATTACGGCGGCCATGCTGGAAGACATTGCGCGATGGTGCGACGGACATGGCAACGGCCATATGCGCATCGCCCCATGGCATGCGATCGTGCTGGAACAGTGTGACGCACGGCCCTCCCTGCCCGGCCTGATTGCGCAGGCTTCGGACCCGCGCCTGCGCATATGGGCGTGCATCGGCACGCGGGGCTGCGCCTGTGCCGCGCGCGACGTCATTGCCGATGCAGACGCGCTGGCTCCCGACCTGCCGTCAGGCGTCAGCCTGCATGTATCAGGATGCGCCAAGGGATGCGCCCATCCGGCCCCTGCCGACATCACGCTGGTGGCGGGGCCGGACGGCTACGGGCTGTGCCCGCATGGCCGGGCGGACAATACGCCTGTGGACATCGGGCTTTCACTGGCACAGATACATCCGATCGTGCGGGGCTGGTCCCCGGCACCAACCGACGCCACCCCACGGGAGAACTGAACCGGCATGACCCCGCAGACGGAACCGTACGACTACATTCATGAGGGGGCGGCGATCTATGCCCGTTCCTTTGCCATCATCCGCGCCGAAGCCGACCTGAGCGGACTGAGCCAGGCCGAAGCCCGCGTGGTCGTACGCATCATCCACGCCTGCGGCATGGTGGATGTGGTGAAATCCATCCGCATGTCCCCCGATTTTGTAAGCAGCGCGCGCGCCGCCCTGCTGGCGGGAAAGCCTATACTGTGTGACGCCAACATGGTCGCCCACGGCGTGACCCGTACGCGCCTTCCCGCCGAAAACCCGGTCATCTGCACGCTGCGCGACCCGCGCACACCGGGCATTGCGAAGGAAATCGGCAATACCCGCTCGGCCGCGGCAATGGACCTGTGGGGCGACCAGCTTGATGGCGCGGTGGTGGCCATTGGCAACGCGCCAACCGCGCTGTTCCACCTGCTGGAAATGATCCGTGCGGGCGCGCCCCGGCCCGCTGCGGTCATTGGCATGCCGGTCGGTTTTGTCGGTGCCGCGGAATCCAAGGAAGCGCTGGCGGAATTTGGCGACCTGCCGTTCATTATCGTACGTGGGCGACTGGGCGGCAGCGCCATGGCGGCGGCTACTGTCAACGCGCTGGCGAGTGAAGCGGAATGAACGCCAGTCCTGCTACGGGCCGTCTGTCCATTCTGGGAATGGGGCCGGGCGACCCGGAACTCATGACCGTAAAAGCCGCGCGCGTGCTGCGTGAAAGCCCGGTGGTGGCATGGTTCTGTCGCCATGACCGCCCCGGCCATGCCCGCCAGATTGCGGGCGACATGCTGCCCGAACAGGCCGAGACCATGCGCTTTGCCTATCCCTTCACCACTGAAATCTCTGTCAGCGACCCGACCTATCTCGTGCGCATGGCGGCTTTTTACGACGAATGCGCCGCACACATCGCAACCCGCCTGCAGAACGGGCAGGACGTTGCCCTGCTGTGTGAAGGGGACCCGTTCCTGTTCGGATCGGCCATGTATGTGTTTGACCGGCTGCACGAACGCTTTGCCTGCACGGTCGTGCCTGGCATTACGGCCATGGCCGGGTGCTGGTCGGCGGCACGTCAGCCGATGGTGCACGGCGATGACGTGCTGTGCGTCATTCCCGGCACGCTGGATGAGGCGGAACTGACCAGATGGCTGGAACGGGCGGAGGCCGCGGTCATCATGAAGCTGGGCCGCAACCTTGAAAAGGTGCGCACCGCCCTGCGCCATGCGGGCCGCGAAACGCGTGCGATCTATGTCGAACGCGCGACCCAGCCGCAGCAGCGCTGGATGAAGCTGACCGACATGACGGGACCGGCCCCGTATTTTTCCATCATCCTTGTCCCGGGACGGGAGGACGCGCGATGACGCAGCAGGCGGCAGGGCGCATCTTCATCGTGGGTCTTGGCCCCGGCGCGCCGGAACAGATGACACCGCAGGCACGTGCCGCACTGGCGCAGGCGACCGACCTGATCGGCTATGCACCCTATGTCGCGCGGGTCGAGGCCGGGCCGGAAGTCGTGCGCCATGCATCCGACAATCGCGTGGAACTGGACCGCGCGCGCCATGCCGCTGAACTGGCGCTGGCAGGACGGAGTGTTGCGGTCGTATCCGGTGGGGATGCAGGCGTATTCGGCATGGCCAGCGCAGTGTTCGAGGCCATAGACCATGGCCCCGCCGCGTGGCGGGGGGTGGATGTCACGGTCATTCCCGGCGTTTCCGCCGTGCTGGCGGCTGCCGCCCGGCTGGGCGCGCCGCTGGGGGGGGATTTCTGTGTCATTTCCCTGTCAGATAACCTCAAGCCACGTGCGGTCGTGCATCGCAGGCTGGCGGCAGCTGCGGATGCGGGGCTGGTCATTGCGCTGTATAATCCGCGATCGAAAGCCCGGCCCGACCAGTTGGGCGAGGCGCTGGACCTGCTGCGCACCATCCTGCCCGGTGATGTGCCGGTGGCCTTCGCCCGCGCCATTGGCCGCCCGGACGAACGGG
The DNA here is from genome assembly GCF_043995075.1 of Komagataeibacter diospyri. Taxonomy (NCBI): domain Bacteria; kingdom Pseudomonadati; phylum Pseudomonadota; class Alphaproteobacteria; order Acetobacterales; family Acetobacteraceae; genus Komagataeibacter; species Komagataeibacter diospyri. The sequence goes on along the minus strand of NZ_CP171836.1, from coordinate 2,673,690 downwards.
TGATCCTGACCGATATTGCCCATGCCGATCCCGAACGGGTGGACATGAGCACGCTGGTGCTGATCGGCTGCCCATTGACCCATGTGATCGACCGCGCGGATGGTGGGAAGTGGCTTTATACCTCCCGCCGGGTGGAGGAGTCGTGCGCATAAAGGCGCTCCAGCCATGCCATGGCTTCCTCCGCATCAGCCACGGTGGGGGCGGGCGCCACAGCAGGCCGGTCCACCATGATGACCGGCAGGCCCAGCGCGCGGGCCGCCACCAGCTTGGCATGGGTGGCGGTGCCACCGGAATTCTTGGTGACGATCACATCAATCCGTTCATCGCGCAGCAGGGCCTCCTCCGCCGCGACATCAAAGGGACCGCGCGCCTGCAATACCCGCGCGCCGGGCGGCAGCAGGGATGCATCCGGCCGGTCCACGCTGCGCAGCAGCCAGTCATGCGCCCCCGCATGATGGAAGGGCAGCAGGTCCTTGCGCCCCACCGTCAGCAGCACACGGCGTGGCGTGCTCCCCAGCGCGCGGGCGGCGGCCTGCATGCTGGCCACCCGTATCCAGTGGTCCCCTTCAACCGGCGTCCAGCCGGGGCGTTCGACGCGCAGCAGCGCGACACCGGCCCGCGTACACGCCTGCACGGCGTTGCCACTCATGCGCACGGCAAAGGGATGGGTAGCATCAATAACCGCGTCGACCAGGTGCGCCAGCAGCCAGTCATACAGGCCATCCACACCGCCAAACCCGCCAATCCTGACCGCCAGCCGGGGCAGGACCGGCGCGCGCGTGGCCCCGGCGAGGGAGACCGTGACAGCAAAACGCGCCCCCGCCTGTTCCAGCAGTCCATAAAGCGCGCGGGCCTCAGTCGTGCCACCCAGAACCAGAACCCGCATCTTTTCCCTCTTGCATTCAGCGGGGCACGCGCATGACCACCCCATGGCTGCATGTTATCGGCATTGGCGAAGACGGTGTCGAGGGGCTGCCGCCCGCGTCCCGCACCCTGATCGCGGGGGCGGGGCTGGTGGTTGGTGGCGCACGCCACCTTGCCCTTGCGGCATCGGTGATAACCGGGCGCACGCTGGCATGGCCGCATCCCTTTGCCGATGGCATCGACCGGATTCTGGCCCACCGGGGGCAGGCAGTCTGTGTGCTGGCGTCGGGCGACCCGTTCCTGTTTGGAGTCGGGACCACGCTGCGCCGTCATGTACCGATGGGTGAAATGATCTGTTATCCAGCCCCGTCCTGCGTGGCGCTGGCATGCAATCTGCTGGGCTGGGCGGAACAGGACATAAACGTGCTGTCCCTATGCGGTCGCCCGATGGAAACCGTGGCCCCTGCCCTGCAGCCGGGCGCACGGCTGGTGGTGCTGTCAGCGGATGAAGACAGCCCGGTCCGGTTTGCACGCTGGCTGCATGAACGTGGCTTCGGGCCATCCACCCTGCACGTGCTGGGCGCACTTGGCGGGACAGGCCAGACACACCACACCGCAACAGCAGCCGAGATGGCAACAGATGCGCCCCGGTTGCCCCGGCTGAACCTGATGGCGCTGGACATCGTGGCCACGCGTGATGCGCTGGTCATTCCGCTGTCCTGCGGGCTGCCTGATGAACTGTTTTCCCATGACGGGCAGATCACCAAGCGCGAGATCCGTGCCGCGACCCTGTCCGCCCTTGCTCCACGACGGGGCGAGGTCCTGTGGGACATTGGCGGGGGATCGGGGTCCATCAGCATTGAATGGATGCTGCGCCACCCCGCCAACCGGGCCGTCGCCATTGAAAAAGCAGCCGATCGCCGGGCACGTATCGCCCATAACGCCCTGAACCTTGGCGTACCTGCGCTGCATGTCGTGGCGGGGGAAGCGCCTGCTGTCCTGCCCACGCTTGCAACCGGTGGCCTGCCGCCCCCCGATGCCATCTTCATTGGCGGCGGCATAAGCAATCCCGGCATGCTTGATGCCGCATGGCATGCCCTGCGCCCCGGTGGGCGACTGGTCGCCAACGCCGTGACGCTGGAAAGCGAGGCAACCGTCATCGCTGCCCATGCCCGCTGGGGTGGTACGCTGACGCGCATGCAGGTGGAACGGCTGGAGACCATCGGGCGCTTCCACAGCTTCCGTCCCGGCATGACCGTAACCAGCTATGCCGTCACCCGCACGCGGGATACGCCTGCATGATTGTCGCGGGACTTGGCCTGCGCAGCGGATGTGCGGCGGATGTGATCCTTGGGCTGCTGCGCGAAGCCCATGAACGCTGCGGCATGCGGCCCGACCTTGTGGCCGTGCCCGCCTTCCGCTACCGCGAAGCCGGGTTGCGGACAGCACTCGCCCGACTGGGCCTGATGCTGCGCGCGGTGGCACCCGATGAACTGGCCGCTGCCCAGCCGCGCTGCGTCACCCGATCCGCCCGCGCGCTGGCGACGCTGGGGGCCGCTTCAGTGGCGGAAGGCTGCGCGCTGGCGGCGGCGGGGCCACACTCACGACTGATCGTGCCGCGCCTGACCGGCACCCACGCAACATGTGCCATGGCACAGGGAGAGGATGCATGACCGTACACTTCATTGGCGCAGGCCCGGGGGCTGCCGACCTGCTGACCCTGCGCGGGCGCGACCTGCTGGCGAAATGCCCGGTCTGCCTGTACGCAGGCTCCATCGTACCGGTTGAAATGCTGGAACACTGCCCGTCAGATGCACGGCTGGTGGATACGGCCCCCCTGACGCTGGACCTGATCGAAGCGGAATACGTCAGGGCGCATGCGGCAGGACAGGATATTGCCCGCCTGCATTCGGGCGACCTGTCGGTCTACAGCGCCGTGGCCGAGCAGATCCGCCGCCTGGACCGCCACAACATTCCATGGACCATGACGCCAGGCGTGCCCGCTTTTGCCGCCGCCGCCTCAGTGCTGGAGCGTGAACTGACAGTGCCCGAAGTGGCGCAGAGCGTGGTGCTGACCCGCGTCAGCGGTCGGGCATCGGCCATGCCGGAGCGTGAAAAGCTGGCGGCTTTCGGCGCGACAGGGGCGACGCTTGCCATCCATCTGGCCATTCATGTGCTGGACCGGATCGTGGAGCAGTTGACGCCGTTTTATGGCGCGGACTGTCCCGTCGCCATCGTGGCGCGGGCGACATGGCCCGACCAATTGGTACTGCGCGGCACGCTGGGCGATATCTGCCACAAACTGGCGGAAAACCCGATCGAACGCACGGCGCTGGTGCTGGTTGGCCGGGCGCTGGGCACGCATGATTTCCGTGAAAGCGCGCTGTATAACGCCGATTACCACCGCCGTTTCCGGTCCTGAATCGTGCAGGGACTGTCTGCACAATAATAAAAATCCGGTTTGTGACCACGACGAAAGGTGGACGGAAAGACCGGAAGAGTGCGCAGGGAAAAATAAAAACCTGAAAGCGACAAAAGTGTCCGGTGAAGCTTTTTCCAAAAAGCTTCGAAGAACGCCGCCTTTTTGAAAAGGACGGTACCCAAAAACTTTTAATTTTTATCAAGGCATTATTCTAAACCCGACAGGGGCCATGCCGTGCCACAAACTGGCCTGCGCGGTCAAACAGCAGCACATCCAGCATACAGTCGCTGCCTGCCAGAACACCCTGCGCACGTGCCCATGCCTCACGCGCCACCGCCGGACCAAGAGGAAACCCCGCCTGCTGTGCCTGCGCGAAGGCGGCGGCGACGGAATGGGCCTGTGCAATGGCCGCCACCAGCGCGTCGGGGGCGTCCATGTCCCGCGCCAGATCGGCCAGACGGGCCATATCGGCCTGTCCCCGGCGGGAATGCAGGTCCAGAAAGCCCTGCGCCAGCTTGGTCATTTTCGCAACACCACCGCCAATGGTCACACGACCCACGGGATGGCGGCGCAGGTATTTCAGCAGGCCACCGGCAAAGTCCCCCATTTCCAGCATGGCTTCCTCCGGCAGACCGTACAGCGCCCGCGTGGCCCGTTCCGACACGTCACCCGTGCAGCCCGCCACATGGGGCAGGCGCAGCGCGCGCGCCACGTCCACGCCGCGATGGATGCTGTCGATCCATGCGGCACAGGAAAACGGCACGACAATGCCCGTCGTACCCAGAATGGACAGCCCCCCCACGATCCCGAGACGGCCATTGAGCGTATGCCGCGCCATATCCCGCCCCCCGGCAATGGACACCGTGACCACCACATCCGGCTCCCGCCCCGCCGCGTCACGCAGGGCGGTGCGGATCATGCGACGGGGCACGGGATTGATCGCAGGCTCACCCGGCGGGATGGGCAGGCCGGGCAGGGTCACGGTCCCCACGCCATCGCCTGCCTGAAATACTACGCCGCTGCCCGGTGGCCCACGGCGCACATCCACGCGCACATGCGCACCGTGGGTTACGTCCGGGTCGTCGCCCGCGTCCTTCACCACCGCCGCCCATGCGCCATCCCCTTCATGCCCATGGGCGGCCAGCGCGAACGCCACATGCTGCCCACCGGGCAGTGTTATGATCACCGGATCGGGAAATTCGCCCCCACAAAGCCCGTTCCACGCGGCACGGGCGGCGGCGGTGGCGCAACTGCCTGTGGTCCATCCCCGGCGCAGGCTGGTATGGGTACGCTCCATCTGGGTGATCTTCTTTCCCTACGGGGGTAAAAGGTGGCTCCGTTCACCACGGTCTAGCAGGAACGCACACGATGACACGAGGGCTGATGATAGCCGCACCCCGATCAGGCGGCGGCAAGACCACGCTGACGCTGGCCCTGCTGGCCGCCCTGCGCCGCAGGGGCGTTGCGGTACGCGGGGCCAAGACCGGGCCGGACTATATCGACCCCGCCTTTCATGAAGCACTGACCGGACTGTCCAGCCTCAATCTGGATAGCTGGGCCATGCCACCCGAATTGCTGGATGATGTCATGGCACAGGCCTGCTCGGACTGCGAAATACTGGTGACCGAGGCCTCCATGGGGCTGTTTGACGGGCTTATGGCGCCACAGGGCGCACGAGGCGCGCCTGCGGACATCGCCGCGCGTTCTGGACTGCCGGTCGTGCTGGTGCTGGATATTTCGGGACAGGGCCAGTCAGCGGCAGCAACCGCGCTGGGTTTTGCCACGCTGGACCCCACGGTCCGGATCGCAGGTGTCATCCTGAACCGTGTTGGCTCCCCCCGCCATGCCGCGATGGCGACGCAGGCTATTACCGCCACGGGCATACCGGTGCTGGGCGCATTCGGCCGCGATACGCAGCTACAGATGCCCGAGCGCCATCTGGGGCTGGTGCAGGCGCGTGAGCATGGCGGGTTGGACGAACTGGCGGCCCGGCTGGCAACACAGGCGGAACGCGACCTTGACCTGGACGCCATACTGGCCTGCGCCCGGGCGCCGCGCATCGATCCCGTGGCATCCACCGCCATCGCCCTGCCTCCACCGGGGCAGCGGATCGCGGTGGCGAATGATGCGGCCTTTTCCTTCCTGTACGCACATGTGGTGGCGGGCTGGCGCCGGGCGGGGGCCGAAATCCGGTCCTTTTCCCCCCTCCATGACGAAGGCCCGTCTGAAGGCTGCGATGCCTGCTGGCTGCCCGGTGGCTATCCCGAACTGCATGCGGGACGGCTGGCGGCGGCAGGGCATTTCCGCCATGCGCTGGCGCGCTTCGCGCAGACCCGACCGGTGCATGGGGAATGCGGCGGCTTCATGGTGCTGGGGGAAAGCCTGACGGACAAGGCGGGTGTGACGCACCGCATGACCGGCCTGCTGGGGCATGCCACTTCCTTTGCCAGACGCCGCATGAACCTTGGCTACCGCAGCGCCACCCTGCGCCATGACTGCGCCATCGGCCAGGCGGGGACGGTCCTGCGCGGGCATGAATTCCATTACGCCACCGTGACCAGCCCGGGTCATGATACGCCGCTGGCGGACATGCATGACGGATATGGCGAACCACGCGGCACGGCTGGCGGGCAGCGCGGATTGGTATCGGGCACGTTTTTCCATGTGCTGTCCACGCTGCCCGCAATGCAGGCGGGCACTATATGCGCCACAGACATACCCGTACCCGGCACGGCGCAGGTATCGGAACAAACATGATGGACAACATTACCACCAGTATTTAATAATAATTATCACTTACTTCTATTGTCCGGATAATATCGCCTTATGCGACTGAGTGACCTGCCACGCGGAACCGACGCCGTGATTGACAGCGTTGATGACCACGGCAGCATCGACCCCGTAGCCCAGAGACTGCGTGAACTTGGCTTCGTGCCGGGTGAGGCGGTGCGCGTTGTCGCGACCGCCCCCATGGGTGGCGACCCGCTGGCGGTGCGCATCGGCTTCACGCGCTTTGCCCTGCGCCGCACGGAAGCGGACCGCGTGAACGTCCATCCGGCAGGGGCACAGGCATGACCCCCCTCAACATTGCACTGGTCGGCAACCCGAACTGCGGCAAGACGGCGCTGTTCAACCTGCTGACCGGCAGCAGGCAGAAAGTAGCCAACTATGCCGGCGCCACGGTGGAGCGCAAGGAAGGCTGGTTCACCACGCCCGCGGGTCATACCGTGCGGCTGCTGGACCTGCCCGGTGCGTACAGCCTGAACGCCACCAGCCCCGATGAGGCCGTGACCCGCGACGTCTGCGCCGGAACCTACCGGGGGGAGGCCGCACCTGACCTGCTGGTCTGCGTGGCGGATGCGACCAACCTGCGGCTGCACCTGCGTTTCGTGCTGGAAATGCGCAACCTTGGCCGCCCGGTGGTACTGGCGCTGAACATGATTGATGCAGCCCAGCGCGGTGGCATGGAAATCGACCTGCCACGCCTGCAGGCGGAAATCGGTATGCCGGTCGTGCCCACGGTGGGCATCAAACGCGACGGGGCACGCAGCCTGCTGGCGCAGCTTGATGACACGCTGCCGCCAGTGCCCGTCCCCCTGCCCGCGGGCACGGACCTGCATGCGATTGTGCGGCAGATCCTGTCGGACTGCGTTACCCAGTCCACCCCCCTGTCCGACCGGGTGGAAGAACGGCTGGACCGCTGGGTGCTGCACCCGGTGTGGGGGCCGGTCATCCTGATCGTTCTGCTGTTTTTCATGTTCCAGGCGGTGTTTGCGTGGGCGCAGCCATTGATGGACGGTATAGACGCGGGCATGGGCTGGCTGGGACAGCAGGTCGGGCGGTTGCTGCCCGATGGCGTGCTGCGCAGCCTGATCGTGGATGGCGTGATTGCAGGTGCGGGCAGCGTGGTGACATTCCTGCCGCAGATCCTGATCCTGTTCGCATGGATACTGGCGCTGGAGGAATCGGGCTATCTGCCACGCGCGGCGTTCCTGCTGGACCGGCTCATGTCATTCGCGGGCCTGAGCGGGCGTTCCTTCATCCCGCTGCTGTCCAGCTTCGCCTGCGCCGTGCCCGGTGTCATGGCCACACGCACGATCCAGAACCCGCGCGACCGGCTGGTGACCATCCTGATCGCACCGCTCATGACCTGCTCCGCCCGGCTGCCGGTCTATACGCTGCTGATCGGGGCGTTCATTCCCCATCGCAACATCGCCGGGTTCCTGAACCTGCAGGGACTTGTCCTGTTCGGGCTGTACGCGCTGGGCATCATTTCCGCCGTGGTGGTGGCGCGCGTGCTGCGCTGGCGCGACCCCGACCGGCAGGAAGCCACCCTGCTTATGGAACTGCCCGCCTACCGGCTGCCCAACCCGCGTGACCTTGCGCTGGGGCTGTGGGAACGTGCGCGCATATTCCTCATGCGCGTGGGCACGACCATTGTCTCGCTCACGGTGCTGCTATGGGGACTGTCCAGCTTTCCCGCCCCACCGCCGGGCGCACCGGGACCGGCCATTGACTGGAGCCTTGCGGGACGGATCGGCCACCTGATGATGCCGGTCTTCGCGCCGCTGGGCTTCAACTGGCAGATCTGCGTGGCCCTGATCCCCGGCCTTGCCGCGCGTGAAGTCGCGGTGGGCGCGCTGGCCACGGTCTATTCCCTTGGTTCCGGCACGGATACCGATCAGGCCGCAGCCCAGCTTGGGCAGATGCTGCCCACGCACTGGAGCATGGCCACCGCGCTGTCGCTGCTGGCATGGTATGTCTATGCGCCGCAATGCGTCGCGACCCTTGCGGTCATCCGGCGCGAAACCGCGTCTTGGCGGGTGGTGGCGCTGGCGGCGGGATACCTGTTCGCCCTGGCCTATGCAGCGGCGTTCCTGACCTGCCATATCGCACGAATGTTCTGATGCACCCTGCAACACTGCTCCAGACGCTGCTGGCCTGCGGGCTGGTGCTGGCCTGTGCGCTGTACTGGGCGGGACGGCTGTTTCCCGCGCTGGCGCAAAAGGGCTGGCGGCAGGCAGCTACCGTATTGCGGCAGGTCCATGCCCCGACCGCCCTGATCCGTTATGCCACACGGCATGCAACCCCACGCACCGGCCGGGGCTGCGGCGGATGTTCGGGCTGCAGTGGTGATCGCAGCACGCCCGATAAACCGTTCAGGTAAAGACACATATTTTAAATAAATGACGTGATGGATCAGCGCGGCGGGATGCTGTATATAGACCGTCCTGTTTTTGTCATAATTATGTCTAATGGTTCCATTTTATATAAATTCAGAATAAATATTATTCCATATAATATGAAATATATGCTTTTCGGTCATAGGATATCCCGTTGACCGCTGCTACCACCGCCCTGCCTGCCTTGATATGTATGACGGCATGTACGGCAAGCAGCGTGATCAGACTGTTCCATATTGCATGACCCCCGGTCCGCACGGCTTGTAGCGGCGGGCCGTCCTTGTCCTTTTTGCGAGGTAATTCAATGTCCAAGCCCAACCTGAGCGCTGAAGTCCTGATTTCGGCACTGGAACAGGCCATAGACGCAACCGTTATTATTGATGACAAGAACCATGTCATCTTTTTCAATAGCGCTGCGGAAAACCTGTGGGGCCTGGACAAGAAGGACGTGCTTGGCCAGAACGTGAACGTGCTGGTGCCCCTGCTGCACCGCAGTGGTCATGACGCATTTGTGGACCGCAGCCGTACCAGCAGCCAGAACCGTATTGTCGGCACATCGCGTGAGGTGGAGTTCACCCGCAGCGATGGGGAATACATCTGCGGTGAACTGTCGCTGTCGAAGGTCGTGACTGATGACGGGCGCGTCTTCTTCATGGGGGTGATGAAGAACGTCACCAATGAAAGCCAGCAGCGCAAGATCCTGATCCTGCAGAACGACGTGCTGCAGGCGCTGGCCAGCGACATGCTGATACAGGACGTGGCCGACCTGCTGTGCCGCCGGGTGGAAAGCTTCGTGCCCGGTACGGTTGCGGTGCTCATGCTCATCGCGCCTGACGGGCAGTTGCGCGTATTGTCCAGCCCCACCCTGCCGAAGCGGTACCGGGCGTCACTGGAAAGCCTGTACATTTCATCTTCCGAACTGGAAAAGCTGCGGCTGGATTCCAACTACGCCACGCGGCTGGTATGGGACAGCTACCGTTCGCTTGGTATCTCGCTGGGGCTGCAGCAGTGCTTCTGCACACCGGTCTGCACGCGTTCGGGTCAGGTAAAGGGCATCTTCGCCCTGTATGCGCGTGAGAACCAGGGCCGCAACACATGGCCGCAGCGCATTGTCGATTCCTGCATCCCCTTCTGCGCGCTGGCGTTCGAGCAGAATGCGACACAGGAACATATTTCCCACCTTGCCAATTTCGACAGCCTGACCGGGCTGCTCAACCGCTCCTCGGTCCACAAGGTGATCGAAGGCATGATCAACAAGCAGGATGGCAACCGCCAGTTCGCCATCTTCATGCTTGATATCGACCGTTTCCGCGATATCAACGACGCGCTGGGTCATGTCTATGCCGACCAGTTCCTGGTCGAGATCGCGGCCCGCATCCGCTCCATCGCGCTGGACGGGTATGTCGTCAGCCGCTCCGGCGGAGATGAATTCGTGGTGGTGGTACCCAACTGCCCCAGCAAGGACGCCACGGAGTTTGCCGAACGCCTGCTGGCCACCATCGCCAGGCCCATGCAGATCGGGCAGAACACGCTGACGATTTCCTGCTCGATCGGCATCAGTTCCTATCCCGATAACGGGCCGGATAGTGAATCGCTACTCAGCACGGCGGATGTAGCGCTGCGACAGGCCAAGGAAAACGGGCGAGGCACCTTCCGCTTCGCCAACCTGGAAAAGAACCAGGTGGCGCAGGACCGGCTGGTGCTGGGCTCCGCGCTGCGTGATTCGCTGGCCAAGGGCATGCTGAACCTGCACTACCAGCCGCAGGTGCGCACGCATACGCTGGAACTCAGCGGTGTGGAGGCCCTGTCGCGGTGGCACCATCCGACACTGGGCAACATCTATCCCTCCCGCTTCATTGCCGTGGCGGAAGAAACCGGACAGATCGAGGCCATTGGCCGGTGGTCACTGCTGGAAGCCTGCCGCCAGATCGTGAAATGGGACCGCGACGGCATCCATGTCCCCACCGTTGCGGTCAACCTGTCGGCGGTGCATTTCCGTAACCGCGCGCTGCCTGAACACATCGCAACCCTGCTGAAAAACCATGACCTGAAGCCTGCGCGCCTGACGGTGGAAATCACCGAAAGCGTGATGATGGACAACAGCCGCGATACCGAGGAAGTGCTGCAGTCCATCCGCAACCTTGGCTGTGGCCTGTCGATGGATGATTTCGGCACGGGGTATTCGTCCCTGTCGCGGCTGACGCGCCTGCCGCTGACGGAAATCAAGATCGACCGCAGCTTCATCAATGATTTCGAGCATGATACCAATGCCCAGGCCGTAACCATGGCCGTGATCGGCATCGGTTCGCGCCTGGGCATGACCGTGGTGACCGAAGGGGTCGAGACCGAACAGCAGTGGCGCCTGCTGGAAGAACTGAACTGTGACGTGATGCAGGGTTACCTGTTCGCCAAGCCACTGGCCCCCGATGACCTGGAAAAATGGGTCAGGCAGCACAAGACGATCCGTGAGATCATGCCGGCCACGCCTGCCGCCAAAAATGTTTCCGACAAAAAGAAATAACCCTAGACTGCTTACAGGTAATTCCCCGTTTCCTGCTCCGTATCCGAGGTACCAGAATGTCCGCACCCCATGATAACAGGCTTCGTGCCCTAACACATGAAGATGCCGACTTCTGGGCGGACGTGGTTGATAATGTCCTTATTGTCGCCGTGACCGACCGCAAGGGGATCATTACCTATGTCAACGACAAATTCTGCCAGATCAGCCAGTACTCCCGCGAAGAGCTGATGGGCCATACCCATCGCATCCTGAACTCGGGGGAACATAACAAGGCGTTTTTCCGGGACATGTACCGGACCCTGTATTCGGGACAGACATGGTATGGTAACCTGTGCAACCGTGCCAAGGATGGCAGCCATTACTGGGTGGCGACCACCATCATCCCCCACAAGAACGCAAACGGGGAAATAAGCGGGTTTGTCGCGACCCGTTTCGAAATTACCGAGCTTATGAACACCAAGGTGCGGCTGAAAAAGCAGGCCGCGACCGACATGATGACCGGGCTGCTGAACCGTGGGGGGTTCAACGCCAGCCTTGTCACCGCCGTGGAAGCGAGCAGACGCCGCAACGCCGACCCGCAGGTGCTGGTGATGTTCGACCTTGACGGGTTCAAGCCCGTCAATGACATCCACGGCCACCATGCGGGTGATGAGGTACTCAAGACCATTGCGACGCGCCTGATCGAACTGATCGGGTCGCAGGATGCCATCAGCCGCCTGGGCGGAGACGAGTTCGCGGTGATCCTGCATCACAGCCTGAAAATCATGCCGCTGCAGACCATCCTGAACAAGATCCAGAACCTGCTGGAAGAACCGATCATGCTGGACAGCGCCACCGTGCGTATTTCCGGCAGCATCGGCGCAACCCCCATCACTGGCGAGGAATCGCTGGAAGCCCTGCAGAAGAACGCCGATGTCGCGGTCTATGCCGCCAAGCAGGCGGGCGGCAAGCAGGCGCGCATGTTCACGCCCAGCCTGCACAAGACCACGATGGAACGTGCCAAGATCCTGTCCGAAGCCAGGCAGGGTGTCGCGGAAAGACAGTTCGAGGTTTACTACCAGCCCATCCTGAACGCCCGTACCGGCCGGATCGAACAGGCGGAAGCCCTGATGCGCTGGCACCATCCCGAACGCGGGCTGCTTTCCGCCGGTGCGTTCACCGATGTGTTCGCGGATTCGGCGCTGGCCCAGATCATGGAAACGCATCTGGTGCAGTCCTTCCATGACGACATCCAGAAGTGGAAGGAAGCGGGCCTGCCCAGCCTGCGTCTGGCGGTCAACCTGTCACATCTGGACCTGCTGAACCTTGAACAGCAGATTGACCTGTTCAGTGAAATCCGGCAGCTCAACCTCGACCCCAGCACCTTCATGCTGGAAGTTACCGAACAGATGCTGCAGGGACGGCGCGCGGAAAAAAGCCGCCTGCGCCTGCGTGGACTGGCGGAAGACGGGTTCGGGCTGGCCATGGACAATTTCGGGTATGGCACGGTGCGCCTGTCCACGCTGCGGGAACTGCCGCTGCAGTCGCTGAAGCTGGACCGCTGCCTTGTGCGTGACATTGCAACCGATACCAAGGCCCGCAGCCTGCTGGCCTCCCTCATCAAGCTTGGGCATGGCTACAATCTGGCCGTAACGGTAGAAGGCGTGGAAACACAGGAAGAATTCGACACCGTGCGCACGTTGGGCGTGGACTATGTGCAGGGCTTCTTCATCTCGCGCGCGGTTTCCGCCACGGAACTGATCCGCATCACGCGTGAGGATGCGTGGAATCCCGCTTCCACGACAGCCTGAGCCCACATTATACCAGACCGTTCAGGTTATGGCGCATAACGGACCAGTATTCAGACCATTAAACCATTTTTTGTGAAGATTTTTCAAAAATATTCAGGAAAATCTGCCCTTTAAAAAAGAAATAGATCATAAATTTTATTACTTATTCCATATAGATCGACATATCACTCCTGAATATATAAATATAAATCAGTTAATTATATTGGCAGCGCGCTTATCAAAATCAATATCAGCATCATATATTAATTTTCATATGATTATTTTACTTTAAATAAAAACCCCGACCGACAGAAAACCTGTCGGGCGGGGTTTTTATCTAGTACGCTGGTTCAGATATGAATGGCGCGCTTGTCCACATCCAGCGCCGCTTCCTTTACCGCCTCGCTCAGCGTGGGGTGGGCGTGGCAGGTGCGTGCAATGTCTTCCGACGATGCGCCGAATTCGATCGCCATGGTGCATTCGGCAATCAGTTCGCCCGCCATCGGGCCGATGATATGCACACCCAGCACCTGATCGGTGGTGGAATCCGCCAGCACCTTCACAAATCCGTCCGTCATGCCGATGGCGCGTGCGCGGCCATTGGCAGTGAAGGGGAATTTGCCAACCTTGTAGGAAACCCCTTCTTCTTTCAGGTTTTCTTCGGTCTTGCCAACGGTCGCGACCTCCGGCCACGTGTACACTACGGCGGGGATGGCGCCGTAATTGACATGGCCTGCCTGACCGGCCAGCAGTTCAGCCACGGCCACGCCTTCTTCCTCGGCCTTGTGCGCCAGCATCGGGCCTGCAATCACGTCGCCAATGGCATAGATACCTGGCACGCTGGTGGCGTAATGCGCATCGGTCACGATCCGGCCACGCCTGTCCAGTTCAATGCCGGCTTCCTCCAGCCCGAAGCCCTTGCTGGCCGCCGTGCGGCCAATGGCCAGCAGCACCACGTCGGCTTCCAGCGTTTCCGCCGCTCCGCCCTGCGCGGGTTCCACGGTCAGGGTCACGCCCTTGGCAGATTTTTCCGCCCTGGTCACTTTGTGGCCCAGCTTCATCTTCAGGCCCTGTTTGGTCAGGATGCGCTGGAATGTCTTGGCCACTTCGTTATCGGTGCCAGGAACCAGGCGGTCGAGGTATTCGATCACCGTCACATCCGCGCCAAGACGATGCCAGACGCTGCCCAGCTCAAGCCCGATCACGCCGCCACCGATCACCACCATCTTCTTGGGAACAGCGGAAAGTTCGAGCGCGCCGGTGGAGGTGACGATCTGCTTTTCATCAACATCCACACCCGGCAGGCCGGCGCTGTCGCTGCCGCTGGCAATCACGATGTGCCTGGCCGTAACCGGCTTGCCATCAACCGTGATGCGGCCCGTACCCTCAACCTTGCCGGTGCCCTTGAGCCAGGTGATCTTGTTCTTCTTGAACAGGAACTCCACGCCCTTCACGTTGGCTTCGACCACGGACTGCTTGCGCGCCATCATCTTCGCCAGATCCAGCTTTACGCTGTCGATGATAATGCCCATATCGGCATATTCATCCTTGGCGGCATGGAAGTTCTCGGACTGCTGCAGCAGCGCCTTGGACGGGATACAGCCAACATTGAGGCAGGTGCCCCCCAGCGTCGCGCGCTTTTCCACACACGCCACCTTGAAACCAAGCTGGGCCGCGCGGATGGCGCACACGTAACCACCGGGGCCGGCACCGATCACGATCACGTCGTAATCCGTCTCGGCCGGGGCTTCGGCGGCAGGCGCGGGGGCGGCGGCAGGTGCTGCGGCGGCCGGGGCGGACTGGGCCGGTTTGGCAGCTGCCGGGGCCGCCTTCTGGCCACCGGCGCCGGGGGCCAGGGTGGTCAGTACGGTCCCGACCTCAACCTCGTCACCTTCCTTCACCGCATGCGCGCCAAGCACACCTGCCTGCGGGGCGGGGACTTCCACGCTGACCTTGTCGGTTTCCAGTTCAGCGATCGGTTCATCCGCGTTCACGGCGTCACCGGGCTGCTTCAGCCATTTGCTGACCGTAGCCGTGGTCACACTTTCGCCCAGCGTGGGCACCTTGATGTCGATTGTCATGTCTATTCAGTCCTGCTTGCTATGCGGTTGCGCGTAGGGGCCGCGCATGGCACGGCCCCGGCAGGCATCAGACCTGCAGCAGCAGACGGCGCGGGTCTTCCACGTTCTGCTTGACCCGCACAAGGAAGCTGACCGCTTCCTTGCCATCCACGATCCGGTGATCGTAGGTCAGGGCGATATACATCATCGGGCGGATCACCACCTGCCCGTCCACGGCAACCGGGCGATCCTGAATGGCATGCATGCCAAGGATGGCCGACTGCGGCGCGTTGATGATGGGCGTGGACATGAGCGAACCATAGATGCCGCCATTGGTGATCGAGAACGTGCCACCCGACAGTTCATCGATCTTCAGCGTGCCTTCGCGTGCCTTCTTGCCAAAGCCTGCGATTGTCCCTTCGATCTGGGCAAAGCTCATCTTGTCCGCATCACGGATCACCGGCACAACCAGCCCGTTGGGGCCACCCACGGCAATGCCGAGGTTCACGAATTCCCGGTAGATCACGTCATCGCCGTCGATTTCGGCGTTGATGGCCGGGAATTCCTGCAGGGCCGCGATCACCGCACGGCTGAAGATGGACATGAAGCCCAGCTTCACGCCGTTATGCTTCTTGATGAACAGGTCCTTGTATTCGGCACGCATCTGCATCACCGCCGACATGTCCACCTCATTGAAGGTGGTCAGCAGGGCGGCAGTGTTCTGCGCGTCCTTCAGACGACGGGCGATGGTGCGGCGCAGACGCGTCATCTTCACGCGTTCCTCACGCGGGTCGTCCTGACGCGGCGGGCGGGCGGCAGCCGCAGGCTGGGCTGCCCGCGGCTGCGACAGGAACGACTGCACGTCACCCTTTGTTATACGGCCATCCTTGCCGGTACCCGTGCCGACCTGGGCTGCGGACACGCCCTGTTCGGTCATCATCTTGCGCGCGCTCGGGAAAGCCACGGCAGCCGCCCCCTGTGCAGCGACATCAGACGGCGGCGTTGCCGGACGGGCGACGGGGCCCGGGGTCGCAGGCTGGGCCTGCACGCCTGCGGGGGCTGCTTCCTTCTTGGGGGCGGGAGCGGCCGCAGCCTTGGGGGCTGCACCTTTTCCGGCCTCGATGGTGGACAGCACGGTGCCGACCTCGACTTCCTCGCCCTCGGGAACCAGCAGCGGGCCAAGCACGCCAGCCTGCGGAGCGGGAACTTCCACACTGACCTTGTCGGTTTCCAGTTCCACCAACGGATCATCTTCGTTCACGGCATCGCCCGGATGCTTCAGCCATTTTGCAACGGTTGCAGTGGTAACACTTTCGCCCAGTGTCGGTACCTTGATATCGGCAGACATCTTTTGATTCCCAATCCCTTGGCCACCCTGGCACCCCAATCGCGCGCCCGGGCGGCCTTATCGTTATTCAGGGGAACGGCCGGAACGCCGTTCCCGTATCCTTTATGTGTAAAGCCCGTGGCCCTCAGGCGCTGACACCCAGCGCCCTGTTCACCAGCGCCGTCTGCTCGGCGACATGAACCTTCGCAAGACCCGTGGCGGGACTGGCCGCTGCCACGCGCCCGACATAGGTCGGCCGTGTGCTCTTGTGGTTCACGGAAGTCAGCACGCCTTCGATCAGACGATCGACAAAGTTCCACCCACCCATGTTTTCCGGCTCTTCCTGACACCAGATCACCTTGGCCTGCGCGTAGCGGGCCAGTTCTTCCGCCAGCATCTTTTCGGGGAAGGGATAGAACTGTTCCAGCCGGATGATGGCGACGTTATCCAGTTTGCGTTCACGGCGTTCAGCCAGCAGGTCGTAATAGACCTTGCCCGAACAGATCACCACGCGGTCTACCTTGGCGGGGGCCGCGATCTGGTCGATTTCACCAATCACCGGCAGGAAGCGCGTGCCCGGACCGAAATCCTTCAGTTCAGAGACCGCCAGCTTGTGACGCAGCAGGGATTTCGGCGTCATGATGATCAGCGGCTTACGGTAATCAAGGAACAGCTGGCGACGCAGGGCGTGGAAGTAGTTGGCCGGCGTAGTCAGGTTGCAAACGCGCATGTTGTTTTCGGCGCAGAGCTGGAGATAACGCTCCAGACGGGCGGAGGAATGTTCCGGCCCCTGCCCTTCGTACCCGTGTGGCAGCAGCATGACCAGACCGGACATGCGCAGCCACTTGGTCTCACCTGATGCGATGAACTGGTCTATGATGACCTGCGCGCCGTTGGCGAAGTCACCGAACTGCGCTTCCCACAGCACCAGCGCGTTCGGATCGGCCAGCGAGTAGCCGTATTCGAACCCGAGCACACCGAATTCGGACAGCAGCGAGTTGTAGATCTCGATCGCGGCCTGATCCTTGGCGATGTTGTTCAGCGGCACATAGGTATTCTGGTTGATCTGGTCGATCAGCACCGCATGACGCTGGCTGAAGGTGCCGCGCTGGCAGTCCTCACCCGACAGGCGGACATGGTGCTTGTCCAGCAGCAGCGTGCCGAAGCCAAGCGCCTCACCCGTAGCCCAGTCGATGCCCCCGCCCGTCTCGAACATCTTCGCCTTGGCCTTGAGCTGGCGGACGATCTTGGAATTGGCGTTGAAGTCATCGGGCACATGCGCCAGCGCCGCACCCACTTCCTTCAGCCGGTCAATGGCGACACCTGTTTCCGGTGCGGGACGGGTGGCGTCCACCGGCGGCGGCTTCAGCCCCTGCCATGCGCCTTCCAGCCAGTCCGCCTTGTTGGGCTTGTAACCCTGTGCCGCCTGATAGGCTTCTTCCAGCCTGTTGTGGAAACCATCCCATTCGGCCGTGACCTCCGCCTCGGTCACGACACCCTCGCGCACAAGGCGGTCGGAATACAGCGTGCGAATGGTCGGGCGCGCGGCAATGGCCTTGTACATGGTGGGCTGGGTGAATGACGGCTCATCGGACTCGTTATGGCCGTGACGGCGGTAGCCCACGATATCCAGCACCACATCGGATGCGAACTTCTGGCGGAACTCGGCCGCAAGACGCGAACAGTAGATCACCGCTTCCGGCTCGTCGCCGTTTACATGCAGGATCGGGGCCTGCACCGCCTTGGCCACATCCGTGCAGTACAGACCAGAAAAGGAATGAACCGATACGGTGGTGAAGCCGATCTGGTTGTTGACCACGACGTGGATCGTGCCGCCGGTGCGGTAGCCGATCAGCTGCGACATGGCCAGCGTTTCATACACGATGCCCTGACCGGCAAACGCCGCGTCGCCATGCAGCAGCAGGCCCATGTGGCGGCCACGCTGCTGGGGGTCGTCATCATCCTGCGTCGCGCGGACCTTGCCGATCACGACCGGGTCCACCGCCTCAAGGTGCGAGGGGTTGGGCTGAAGCGAGATATGGACCGGGGTCCCGCCAATCTCGACATCGGTGGAGGTGCCGAGATGGTATTTCACATCGCCCGACCCCTGCACGTCATCAGGCTTGAAGGACGCACCGGCGAATTCGCTGAAAATGGCGGTGTAGGGCTTGCGCACGATGTTGACCAGCGTGTTCAGGCGCCCACGATGCGGCATGCCGATGGCGACCGAACGCACGCCGCCAGCTGCCGCCTGATCGATGATCGCATGCAGCGCGGGGATGGTCACGTCCTCGCCCTCAAGACCGAAGCGCTTGGTGCCGACGTAACGCTTCTGGCAGAAGGACTCGAACCCTTCCGCTTCGGTCAGCTGCTGCAGGATGACCTTTTTCTGCTCGGGGCTTGCGCCCTTGCGCCAGTTGTCACCTTCCAGCCGCGCCTGCACCCACATGCGCTGCTCGGGGTCCTGGATGTGCATGAATTCCGCGCCGATCGGCCCGCAATAGACAGCACGCAGGGCGTCAAGCACCTGGTTGATGGTCGCGGTATCGGTCCCGATCAGGCTGGCGACGATGTGACCAAGGTAGATCGGACGATCAAGATCCCTGGGGCCAAAGCCATAGGTGGCCGGGTCAAGGTCGGCATGGGGCTGGGGCACCTGCAGGCCCAGCGGGTCCAGACGGGCCTCAAGGTGGCCACGCACGCGGAACGCACGGATCAGCTGGGTTGCGCGCAGGCTGTCATCAGCCGCGGCCCGCAGCCCTTCGGCCGTAACACCCGCCGCCTTGCCATTCGGCAGGGGTGCGGGTTCGTCACCGGTGATGATATGCGGCCGTGGCGCCCACGACGCCCCTTCCGCATCATGAACGATTTCCGGGCCATCCTCATGCAGTTCCTGGAACAGGGAGGCAAAGGAAGGATCGACGCTGTTGGGATCGGCCACCCAGCGCGCATACAATTCAGCCAGATAGGCTGTATTGGCGCCACTGAATGCGGTCGAAAGAATATCTACGCCCGCCATATTGAAGACATCTCCTCGCTGGCGGCCTTTTTTGGCCGCGCTATTGTCGGGTCCGGCCTGTAACTTTCACCGGCCCGATTTGTATCGCTACCCTAGCCGCACCCATGCCGGGATGCCGCCATCATTCATCAGGATCAGGTCTGCTTGCCGCGCATACTGACATTTTCGTGCCTGTCCCCGGTCGGGGGAAACCTGCATGCAAAACATCCCTATCCGTGGCGTTCGTCCCGGCTGATGCGAACTTGCCCATACCCAAGCAAAGACAGTCCGGCTTGCCTACCGCCTGACCAGTCACACCACCGCCATAACCGTCACGATGGCGTGACCCCGTCACCCATTTCCCCCTTTATGCGTTCAGGTGCGGCAGCTGCATGTAGGCGGCACTCTGCATCTCTTCCAGACGGGACGCCGTGCGCTCGAACGCGGTCGCGCCCTGCCCCTTGGCGTAAATGGCGTCGGGCCTGTCCTCGGCGGAGGCGAACAGCTTGACGTTCTGTTCGTACAGCGTGTCGATCAGGACAATGAAGCGTCGGGCCTCGTCAAAATTGTCTGGCCCCATGCGCGGCACCCCATCAAGGACAAGGTTGGGAAACCGCGTGGCCAGCGCCAGGTAGTCACCCGCGCCAAGCGGCCTGCCGCACAGATCGGCAAAGCTGAAGCGCGCGACGGGGCCTGCCGCCTGTTTCACCTTCAGGCTGCGGCCCATGATGTCCAGCGTGACCGGCACGACCGCCGCGCCGTCGGCCAGCCGGGTAAAGATCGAGTCGAGTTCGCGGCGCGCCGCATCATCAACGGGGATGATCCATGTCTGCATGCCGCGCGCGTTGCCCCGGCGGTAATCACGCGGGGAATCGAGGATGACGGTATCCACTTCCTTGAGCATCGTGGCGATGAACGGCTTGAAGGCATCAGCGCCGGGGCGGTCCTGGAACAGGTCCTCGGGCTTTGTATTGGATGTCGCCACCACCACCACGCCATCGGCGAACAGGTAGTCGAACAGACGGCCAAGGATCATGGCGTCTGCAATGTCATTGACCTGGAATTCGTCAAAGCACAGCAGCCACGCTTCCTGCGCGATCTGGCGTGCCAGCGGGGGGATGGGATCGGTCAGGCCGGGATTCGCCACCTTCATGTCATGCAGGCGCTGGTGCACGTCCTGCATGAAGCGGTGGAAATGGACCCGGCGTTTGTGCTCCACGGGCGCGAGACTGAAGAACAGGTCCATGAGCATGGTCTTGCCACGCCCCACCTGCCCCACCATGTAGACGCCGCGCGGACGCGGGGTTTCAGCCGGGGCATGTCCCGACAGACCCAGCCGCGCCTTCAGCCCGCCCAGCCAGCCCGAGACCGGTGGCGCGTGCTGCTGGACCACCGGATGGTAGTCACGCAGTTCCCGCCACAGGCGGTCGAGCCTGCGGGCGGCCTTTTCCTGTTCCGGGTCACGATCAAGACGGCCCGAGGCCACACGGGCCTCATAGGCGGCGAGGGGGCCGGTACCTGCGGGCAGCGCCGCAGCGGACGGGCGGGCGGGGGCGATATCTGTATCCATGATATTTCGGCGATAGTCCGTAACAAACCCCCCATCAAGGCCGTAAACTCTCCAAACTGTGTCATGACAGGGGTTCTCTCCATCTGGTGAACTGAAACCATCCAAAATGGAGAGTTTGTGATGACTGACTGGAACGCTTACCGCGCCCATCTGGGCGACTCTATCAAAGCCTTTGCCGCGCTGTCGCCCGACACGATCAAGGGACTCCAGACGCTGGACGAGGCCGCCGCGCGCACCGGCCATCTGGACGCCAAGACACGCGAACTGATCGCGCTGGCCGTGGCTGTGACCACGCGGTGCGACGGCTGCATATCCGTCCATTCCACAGCGGCGGTAAAGGCGGGTGCGACAAAAGCGGAAATTGCCGAGGCGCTGGGCGTGGCCGTCGCCCTGAACGCGGGCGCCGCCACGGTCTATTCCAGCCGGGTGCTGGACGCGGTGGACACGGTCAGCGGCTGATCCCCGTACACATGTCTTGCGGGGGGACGTGTCCGGGCTTAATCTGGGGGCCGTTTACTGAACCAGCTTGCAGGATGGCATGATCCAACCCGTCACCCCCGATTATGCGGCGCTGGAAGCGGCAGCGGTGTCCATCGCGCCATTCGCCCATGTGGTGGTGCCGCATTTCATCGGGCCGGATGACCTGCATGCCCTGGCGGCAAGTCTGCCCGATATCCGCTCCGGCGGGTCCTTCCCGCCCCAGGCCCTGACGCTGTCGCCCCTCATGGCGCAGCTGGTGCGGGAGCTGGAGGGGCCACGCCTGCGGAACCTGATCGCACGCAAATTCGCGCTGGATCTGGATACCGCGCCGACCATGCTGACACTGCGCGGACGCACGCGGGCGAAAGACGGGCGCATCCACCGCGATTCCGACAGCAAGCGCGTAACCGTCCTGCTGTACCTGAATGCTGCCGATGACGCGGCATGGTCACGGCACGAAGGTTGCCTGCGGCTGTTGCGCAACGCGCATGACCTTGAGGATTTCGCCGCCGAGATCCCGCCCGTCAACGGCACGTTGCTGGTCTTTCCCAACGGGCCGGACACATGGCATGGGCACCGGCAGTATGTCGGCCCACGCCATACCATCCAGCTGAATTACATGACCAATGATGCCCGCGCACGCAACGAACTGCGTCGTCACCGGTTATCCGCCCTGACAAAACGTCTGCCATGGGTTGCCTGACACATGGCCGGCCATCGTTTCGACACGGACATCGGTCATGATTGTCCCGTTATCCGCCTTCACGACATGTCGAGGTTCTCAAAGTCCATGCATCTGCGCAAACTTACCGCTTCCCTCCTGTCAGCCAGCCTTGCGCTGGGCATACTGGCAACAGCCGTACCGGCCGCGCAGGCCCAGCCATGGCATGGCGGCCCGCGTGGCGGACATCGTGGACCGCCGCCGCCCCCACCGCGCGGCGGTTATTATGGCGGCCACCGTGGTGGCGGCGGGGGTGCGGGGCTGGCCGTAGGCAGCGGCCTTGCCGGGCTTGCGGTTGGCGCCATGCTGGGAAGCACGCTGGCCGAACGTGGCGCAGCGGCCCCTCCGCCAGCCTATTATCCCACGCCCGCGCCGGCTGCCCCGCCGCCGGCCTATTACCCGTATGGTGGCGGTTACTGATAACCGCAGCCCTGACACATCCCACGCACACTGACACACACTGCGAAGGAAAACACACAACATGATGTTCCGTCGGTTCCTACCCGCTGCCGCCCTCCTGATGCTGCCCGCCATGGCCATGGCGGCTGACCAGCAGCCCGCGGCAGCCGCCCAGACAGAGGCAGGCAAGCCCAACCCGACAGCACCGCTGGCCCACACCCCGCGCGACCCTGAGCCGGAACAGGTGGAAGCGCACATCAAGGCGCTGCATGACGAACTGGGCATCACCAAGAAGCAGGAAGCCCTGTGGGCCCCCTTCGCACAGGACATGCGCGACAACGGGCAGCGCCTGCATGACGCGATCGAGGACCGCCGCGGCAAGCTGCCGACCCTGAACGCCGTGGAAAACATGCAGTCCTATGCCGAACTGGTGGTCGAGCGCGCCCATGACATGCAGACGCTGAACACCGCGTTCGCGTCGCTGTATGACAGCTTCTCCAAGAAGCAGCGCAAGCACGCCGATACCCTGTTCCGCGAGGGCGACAGCGAACACACCGCCGCACAGCAGGCCAAGGCCGCTGAAGCGCAGGGCAGCACGGCCACACCCGCGCAGTAACCCGCATCCCGTTACAGGGCAGGATCTGATTTCTGCCCCCTCCCGCCCGCAACTTCTGCGGGCGGCGTCTGGATACCGCGTCACGACAGGATCGTGACCGTATCCAGGCCCCGCCTGAAACCGTCAGGCGCGATCGAGCGGGTACCACGCCCGCCCGTCACGATGCAGCAGTTCATCCGCCCCACGGGGGCCTGTCGTGCCAGCTTCGTATAATTCCGGCCCCGCCGTATCCTTCGCCCATGCCTGCAGCACGGGATCCACGGCCTTCCATGCCGCCTCGATATTATCGGCGCGCTGGAACAGGGTTTCATCACCCATCAGGCAGTCATACAGCAGGGTTTCGTACCCGACATTAGGGGATTTGGCGAACACGTCCTCATACCGGAAGCGGGCCTGCACATCGGTCAGGTCCATTTCCGGTCCCGGCTTTTTCGCCCCCAGTTCCACCGTCAGCCCCTGGGCTGGCTGGATGTTGAGGATGATGCGGTTGGGGGGCAGTTCCTCCGTTTCGGTTTCACGGAACATAAGCATCGGCGGCTTGCGGAACTGCACCACGACCTCGGTCCGCCGTCCCCCCAGCCCCTTGCCGGTACGCAGGTAGAACGGCACCCCGGCCCAGCGCCAGTTATCCACATGCAGCTTCAGCGCCACATAGGTTTCGGTGTTGCTGTGCGGGGCGACGCCGGGGCTTTCACGATAGCCGACCATGGGTTTGCCCTCCACCGTGCCAGCTGCGTACTGCCCGCGCACGGCGTCTTTCGGGTCGATCGGGGTCACGGCCTCGAACAGCTGTTCCTTGGCGTTGCGCACGCTTTCGGCGTCGAACGTGTTGGGCGGTTCCATCGCCACCATGGCGAACAGCTGGAACAGGTGGTTGGGCACCATGTCACGCAGCGCGCCGGTCGGTTCGTAAAACGCACCGCGCTGTTCCACGCCGATGGTCTCGGCGGCGGTAATCTCGACATGATCGACATATTCGTTGCGCCACAACGGTTCGAATATCAGGTTGCCGAATCGCATGGCGAGAATGTTCTGCACCGTTTCCTTGCCCAGGAAGTGATCAATGCGGAAGACCTGCGACTCCTCCAGCACCGACAGCACCCGGCGGTTGAGTTCCTGCGCGGAAGCAAGGTCGGAGCCAAAGGGCTTTTCAATCACCACGCGGCGGAAGACACCTTCCTTCTGCGTCACCACCCCGGCCGTGCCCAGTGTTTCCACCACCGTGGCGAAAAACCGCGAGGGGATGGCAAGGTAGAAGATGGCGTTACCCGGCAGTTTCGCACCAAGCTGGCGCAGGGCGTCCGCATCACTGAAATCGGCCTGCACGTATTCCAGGCGCTGCGCCAGCCAGTCCCACTGCTGCGCGTTGATGCTGGCAGGATGGAATTCGGCGTTGGGATCACGGGTGAAGGACTGCATCATGTCGGCCAGCCCGTCGCGCCACTGCGCGGTCGTGCTGTCCACGCGGTCTACGCCGATGATGCGGAAGCCGTCATCCAGCAGCCCGTTGCCCACCAGATTGTACAGCGCAGGCATGAGCAGCCGCTTGGTCAGATCCCCATGCGCCCCGAAAATGACCAAGGTGCATGGTGGCGCCCTGCGCGCGCCGGGGGGCATGGTTTTGGAAGTATCGGATGATAAGGCCATGATCTCTCTAACCGTTCTTGCCTGCGCCCTGTACCGGGACGGGTGGCCGCTGGGGCCTGCCCGGTATGGCGCGATGGGCCAAGCGTGCACCCGGCACGCGGAAACGGACAAGACCTATCACCGCATGGGACATGCCACCTTGACCTTACCCCCGATTCGATTCCCGGTTCCGCATGGTCCGTGCTGCTTGCGCCTTTGGCATACAGGCTCTACGTGTCGTTACAGTTACGGCTAACGGCCCGTCCGCCCGGACGGGACCGGCATGACAGGACAGGATGGAAGATTATGGGTTACCGCGTTGCGGTGGTGGGCGCCACCGGCGCTGTGGGGCGCGAGATCCTCAAGACTCTGGCCGAGCGTCAGTTCCCTGTGGATGAAATCGTGGCCCTTGCGTCCGCCCGTTCGGCGGGCAAGGAAGTCTCCTTTGGCGACAAGAAGGTACTGAAGGTCCAGAACCTTGAAACCTTCGACTTTACCGGCTGGGATGTCGCCCTTTTCTCCCCCGGTGGGGCGGTTTCGGCCGTACATGCGCCGCGGGCCGCGAAAGCGGGCTGCATCGTGATTGACAACACCTCCCACTTCCGCATGGAGCCGGACGTGCCGCTGGTGGTGCCCGAGGTCAATCCCAACGATGTGAAGAAGGCGAAGCGCGGCATCATCGCCAACCCCAACTGCTCGACCATCCAGATGGTGGTGGCCCTCAAGCCGCTGCATGACCTGTTCACAATCAAGCGCGTTGTGGTCGCTACCTACCAGGCCGTGGCCGGTGCGGGCAAAAGCGGCATGGACGAACTGTTCAACCAGTCGCGTGGCAGCCTGGTGGGCGACCCGCTGAAGGCCGAGCAGTTCACCAAGCAGATCGCGTTCAACTGCATTCCCCATATCGACCGTTTCATGGATGACGGCGCGACCAAGGAAGAGTGGAAGATGACGGTCGAGACCCGCAAGATCCTCGACCCCGACATCGCGGTCTTCGCCACCTGTGTGCGTGTTCCCGTGTTTATTGGCCATGCCGAGGCCATCAGCGTGGAATTCGAGGAACCCGTTGATATCAAACGCGCCCGCGAAGCCCTGCGTGAAGCGCCGGGCGTGGTGTTGCATGACAGGCGCGAGGATGGCGGCTACGCCACCCCGCTTGAAGTCGTGGGTGAGGACGCGACCTACGTCTCGCGCCTGCGCATCGACCCGACCGTGCCCAATGGACTCGGCTTCTGGTGCGTTGCCGACAACCTGCGCAAGGGGGCGGCGCTGAACGCGGTCCAGATCGCGGAAACGATGGTCGCACTCGACCTGCTCGGGCACTGACCGGCTGGCCACAGGGCAGGCATGAATGGCGGTGTAGCGGGGCTGTACCGCCATGTAGCAGAGATCAGGTCTCTCAACCTCGTGTTCCGGGCGTGCGTTGACCCCGCCTTCCGTGCGGCGTAGGACCGAATTCAGACAAGGCGACGGAACAAACCGAAGCCATAACAGGGAAATTGACGAGACGACCATGCAGGATGTCCGTGATGCGCTCTATGTAGGGCAGCGAAGCGACGGAACTCTGACCAGGCGGCCTATGTCCCCACACCTCCAGGTCTACCGCTTCCGTCTTTCCATGTTCCTTTCAATCGCGAACCGCGCTGCCGGTGTCGCCGCTGCTGGCGGTTCGGCACTTGGCCTGTGCTGGATCAGCGCGGCGGCAAAGGGACCAAAATCTTTCAGCAAGGTCCAGAAGGTGACCGGCAACCCGCTGGGGCAGATGCTGCTCGCGGGGTGGGCGCTGGCGCTGGTCTATCACTTCGTGGCGGGGATACGCCACCTGGTGTGGGATAGCGGCTATCGCTTCTCCAAAAAGGAAATCAACGAGGATGGCCCCGTGGCCGTGGGCGTGACAGTGGGCACCACGCTGGCGCTGGTGGCCGGTATCCTTGGTGTCGCGATCTGTCGTTCCCGCAAGAAGGCGTCCTGACCATGAGCAATCCAAAGAAGCCGCATGTCACGGTCATGCGCTCGCAGCTGTCGCGCGCGCGGGGCCTGGGTTCGGGGCAGGCCGGTGTTGGCCACTGGTGGGCGGAACGCGCATCGGCGGTGGCCCTTGTGCCGCTGTCGGGCTGGTTCGTGATCCAGGTGTTCCGCCTGGCTGGCGCATCGCAGCCGGAAGTGGCGAAGTGGGGCGCACGCCCGCTGAACACCACCATGATGCTGTCGCTGGTGATCCTGACCTTCTACCACACCCAGCTTGGGCTGCAGGTCATCATTGATGACTACGTGCATGGCAAGGCGCACCTGCCTGCGGGCCTGCTGATGAAGGGGATCGTCTTCCTTCTGGGTCTGTTCGGCACGGTTTCCGTACTGAAGCTGGCGCTGGCCGGTAGCAGCCGGGGCAGGATTGCCGCGGGCTGAGGCCCACGCAATCGCCTGAGCAGAACATGACATTCGCGGACCGGCGGGCCGCAATACTGGCCGGCCGTCCGAACGAGCATCGGGACACGTCCAAGAAATGAACGCGACCACTTCACCACTCACCGGCTCCTACAGGATCGTTGACCACGCATATGACGTGGTTGTCGTAGGCGCTGGTGGCTCCGGCCTCCGGGCCACGCTGGGCATGGGGGCTGCCGGCCTCAAGACCGCCTGCGTGACCAAGGTTTTCCCCACACGCAGCCATACCGTCGCCGCACAGGGCGGCATTGGCGCATCGCTTGGCAACATGGCCGAGGATAACTGGCGCTGGCACATGTACGATACCGTCAAGGGATCGGACTGGCTGGGCGATCAGGACGCCATCGAATACATGTGCCGCGAAGCCGTGCCCGCCGTGCAGGAACTCGAGCACATGGGTGTGCCCTTTTCCCGCACGGAAGACGGCAAGATCTACCAGCGCCCCTTTGGCGGACACATGCGCAACTATGGCGAGGCCCCGGTGCCCCGCGCCTGCGCCGCCGCCGACCGCACGGGCCATGCCATCCTGCACACGCTGTACCAGCAGTGCCTGAAGCATAACGTCGAATTCTTTGTCGAATATTTCGCCATCGACCTGATCATGGATGACGATGGCGCATGCCGTGGCGTCATGGCATGG
Organism: Komagataeibacter diospyri; assembly: GCF_043995075.1. Lineage (NCBI taxonomy): Bacteria > Pseudomonadati > Pseudomonadota > Alphaproteobacteria > Acetobacterales > Acetobacteraceae > Komagataeibacter > Komagataeibacter diospyri. The sequence continues at coordinate 2,646,049 of NZ_CP171836.1, read as the reverse complement.
TGCCTGGAAGACGGCACGCTGCACCGTTTCCGCGCGCAGAAAGTCGTGCTGGCGACCGGCGGTTATGGCCGCGCCTACCATTCGTGCACCTCGGCGCATACCTGCACGGGTGATGGCGGTGGCATGGCGATCCGCGCGGGCATCCCGATGCAGGACATGGAATTCGTGCAGTTCCACCCCACCGGTATCTTCCCCGCGGGCTGCCTGCTGACGGAAGGCTGCCGTGGCGAAGGTGGCTACCTGACCAATTCCGAAGGCGAGCGCTTCATGGAACGCTACGCCCCCACGGCCAAGGACCTGGCGTCGCGCGACGTGGTCTCGCGCGCCATGACCATCGAAATCAACGAAGGTCGCGGCTGTGGTCCGGAAAAGAACTACATCATGCTCCACCTCGAGCATCTTGGCCCCGAGATCCTGCATGAACGCCTGCCCGGCATTTCGGAAACGGCGCGCATCTTTGCCGGTATCGACGTGACCAAGGAGCCGGTGCCGGTGCTGCCGACGGTGCATTACAACATGGGCGGCATTCCCACCAATTACCATGGCGAGGTCATCCGCCCCACGGCCGATGATGTCGATGCGGTGGTACCCGGCCTTATGGCTGTGGGTGAAGCGGCCTGCGTATCCGTGCATGGCGCAAACCGCCTTGGCACCAACTCGCTGCTTGACCTTGTGGTGTTTGGCCGCGCCGCCGCCCAGCGTGCCGCCGCCACCATCAAGAGCGAGGAAGTGATCCCGCCGCTGCCCGAAGGGGCGGGTGACGCCGCGATCGCACGCTTCGACCGCCTGCGTTACGCCAAGGGCAAGACCCATGTGGCCGACATGCGCAGCAAGCTGCAGCGCACCATGCAGAAGCACGCCGCCGTGTTCCGCAACACCGAAAGCCTTGCGCAGGGTGTGGAAAAGATCAGAGAAATCTGGTCGGAAATTCCCGATATTTCGATCAACGACCGTTCGCTGATCTGGAACAGCGACCTTATGGAAGCGCTGGAGTTCGAGAACCTGCTGGCCAATGCCACCGTCACCATGGCGGGTGCAGACGCCCGTCACGAAAGCCGCGGCGCCCAGGCGCATGACGACTATCCCGACCGTGACGACAAGAACTGGATGAAGCACACCGTCGCCCACATGACCGACACGGGCGATGTCACGCTAAGCTACCGCCCCGTGCACATGAAAACGCTGACCAACGATGTGCAGGTCTTCCCCCCCAAGAAGCGCGTCTACTGACGTAACGGCGGAAAAGGAACGAGACGATGGTCGAATTCAGGCTGCCAAAGAACAGCACGGTGGGCAAGGGCCGCATTTTCACCGCCGCCCCCGGCGCCACCAATGTCAAGAACTTCCGGATCTATCGCTGGAGCCCGGACGATGACAAGAACCCCGTGGTCGATACCTACGAGATTGATCTGGACAAAATCGGGCCGATGGTGCTCGACGCGCTTATCCATATCAAGAACGATGTCGACTCCACCCTGACCTTCCGGCGTTCGTGCCGTGAAGGAATCTGCGGGTCGTGCGCGATGAACATCGCAGGCGAAAACACGCTGGCGTGCCTCAAGCCCATTCGGGACATTGAGGGTGACATCGCAATCTACCCGCTGCCGCACATGCCGGTCATCAAGGATCTGGTGCCCGATCTGGACGGTGCGTACGCGCAGCTGCGCTCGATTGATCCGTGGCTGAAATCCGACACGCTGCCGCCGCCGGATTCCGAACGCCGCCAGAGCATTGAGGAACGTGCCGAGCTGGATGGCATGTGGGAGTGCATCCTGTGCTTCTGCTGCTCCACTTCGTGCCCGTCCTACTGGTGGAATGGCGACCGCTACCTTGGGCCGGCAACGCTGCTGGCGGCCTATCGCTGGATTGCCGACAGCCGTGACGAACATGCGGGCGACCGTCTGGACGCGCTGGAAGATCCGCTCAAGCTGTATGCCTGCCGCACGATCATGAACTGTACCCAGACCTGCCCCAAGGGCCTGAACCCCGCCAAGGCGATTGGCCGGATCAAGGAACTGCAGCTGGAACGCAAGGCGTAACGGACAGTCACCTCATTCGTGATTGACGCGAAAGGCGCTGGATGTGAAAAATCCAGCGCCTTTTTCATATCCACCCGTTTGAAAGGACATGGCTGGTGTTTGAGGGAAACCTGTCCACCCCTGCCGGCCGGAGCCGTGCGTGGATCGACAGCCTGTTCGTGGACCATGCGATCCTGCGGCAGACATGGACCAATTTCCGCGTGGTCATTCCCGGCCGTGTCTATCGCTGCAACCACCCCACGCCATGGCGGCTGCGGCTTGCCACCCGCCGCTACGGATTGAAAACACTGGTCAACCTGCGCGGGCACCGCCAGTGCGGGTCGGATGCCCTGTCGCGTGAAGCCGCCCATAAGATCGGGCTGATCCATATCGACATGGCGTTCGAAAGCCGCAATGCCCCGCACAAGGATCGTATTGAACGATTTGCGCGGCTGTACCGCGACATCCGCTTTCCCATGCTCATGCACTGCAAATCGGGTGCCGATCGCACGGGACTAGCAGCGGGACTTGTTATCCTGTTCGAAGGGGGGACGGCGCAACAGGCGCTGCGCCAGCTTTCATGGAAAAACGGCCATTTCAACAGTTCACGCACCGGGGTTCTGGATGCCTTCTTCCTGCGTTACGCAGCGGAGGCCGAAGGACGACTGCCCTTCATGGACTGGGTCCGCACGGAATATGATGAAGACCGCCTGCGCACGGATTTCCGTGCCGGAAAAATCGCATCCTTCATGACCGATCAGGTGCTCAGGCGGGAATAACCAGCCGTTCAGGACGCGCCCATGGACCGGACAAGATCAAGGACGCGACGGCGGGTGCCACTGTCCTCGATCCCGTAATAGGCCCGGACCAGTTCAATGGTTTCGCGACGTGCCAGCAGGGCCAGGTCATCCTGCGCCACCGTAGGCAATGCAGGCGACAGCAGGCTGGCGGTGGGTTCGGCCATGCCCTGCGCATTGCCTGTATCGGGCTGGTCTGCGTCACTGGCCTGCGTGGGCAGATCCGCGAAAAAAAATCCTACCGGAACATCCAGGACGCATGCCAGGTCGTACAGACGTGATGCCCCCACCCGGTTACGCCCGCGTTCATACTTCTGCACCTGCTGGAATGTCAGCCCCAGGGCATTACCCAATCGTTCCTGTGACATACCCAGCAATGTGCGACGCAGGCGGATACGGTTGCCGACATGCACATCTACAGGATTGGACGTAGCGGACATTTTCCCCGTCACAATAATGGTCTTACCTTCCCTGCCTGATATTCCCAGACCAACTGGAAATTAAGATACCTCAACCACCCACATGTGAACGTTAAGGTTTTTTAAATCAAGAATGGCTACAATAAATCCGCTATTTATACGAATTTCCAGAGGACGGCGCACAGGCATTACATAAAATAACCTTTGTCATGCATTTGACGGGGATTTAGGAAAATATTCATGTATTTAAAATGCATGAATTAAGATGATCAGATGGGCAGGCCTGTTTTCCCTAGACGACCCTGTCCCGCATAACCCCGCGCCACAGGCCGCCCAGCCCCAGCACGCACGCCAGCAGCAGCGGAACCAGACGCCCATAACGCCCAAAGAACGTACAGGGCAAAGCATCGGGAACGGCATGGACCAGCACGCCCTGCCTGTCCCAGCCCAGCCGTGCCAGTTCATGCCCGCGCCCGTCAAACACGGCCGAAATACCGGTATTGGCGGCACGCGCAACGGGCAGTCCTTCTTCCACTGCGCGCAGACGCACGGCGGCAAGATGCTGCCGGGGGCCGGCGCTGTTACCGTACCAGGCATCATTGGTACTGTTCATAAGCCAGTCCGGCCGGTCGTGGAGATCGGCTACCTGTCCTGAAAAAATCACTTCGTAACAGATCAGCGGCCCCACCGGGGCGATCCCGGGCAGGTGCCATGTCCGCACGCCGGGGCCGGGGGTCATTCCTTCACCCGGCACGACATGGAAGGGCAGGAAGGCCGGCTGATATTCCCCAAAGGGCACCAGATGCGCCTTGTCATACACCATGGTGCCCGCGCCATCGGGCGGCATCAGGGCCACCATGCTGTTGCGCCAGTGGTGGTCGTCCTCCAACCAGCGCACGCTGCCAATAATGCCCGCTGCAGCCCCCTGCCCGGCCCGCATGATCATGGGACGTGCAATATCATCTTCCAGCAGCAGCCCCGGAAACGCCGATTCCGGCCATGCGAACACAACAGACCGCTTATCGCCTGCCTGCCTCAGCCCCTGTTCCACCCCCTGATGGGTCAGGCCAAGGTAACGGCGAAAAATCGCCACGTCCGAATTGCCCGCGATCTTGTCAGTTTCAGGCACATTACCCTGCACCAGCACAATTTCAGGGTTATGGAGATAGGTGTCATGGATGCTGCCGAAGCGTGCCGCACCACAACCAACCCAGACTACCACAAGTGCAAGACACGCCCATCGGCCCACGCGACCATAAAGCGGGACCAGCGCCACGATACAGGTCAGCAGCGTCAGGCCATCCACCCCGATCCATGCGGCAGGCTGGATCATGATATCCCCTGCCAGGCCGGGAAATTCCCAGACACTGCCCGGCGGGTTCCATGGAAAGCCGCTGAACACGTACACGCGCGCCATGTCGGTCAACGTCCACAGTGCCGAAAGCACCATAAGCCGTCCCGTGCCCCGCGGCACCAGTCGACTCAGCCCGGCGGACAGGGCACTTAAGGGGGCAAGGATCAGCGCACAGCCCGGTGACGCCAGCGGCACCAGCCACCAGAAATCATCCGCGCGCAGCAGGATGGCATACATGAGCCAGTACAGGCCCACTGTATAAAGCCCCATTGCAAACATGAAGCCACGCCGCGCGGCCCCACGCCAGCCAGCCGCATTGTCAATCGACAGAGCCAGCAGACAGAAAGCAACCGGCAGCACCAAAACCGCATGCAGCGGCGGAAACGCAAGGGCATATACCCCGCCCGCCAGCAGCATGGCCAGATCCGCCCGCCATCCGTGCAGGCGCGCAAGCTTCATATACAGAGTGTGCAGGGACATCATGGAGCGCCGCAATCCGCTCCCCCGGGCAATGCGGGGCTAGTCCAGTGCGTCACGCAGGCGACGTTCGTAGTGGCGGTAATACTTGTCAGCCAGCAGTTCGCTTTTGACCAGTACCGCGACATCGGTGGTGTTGAACTGTTCATCGATCACGGCGCCATCACCCACATAACCGCCCAGCCGCAGATAACCCTTTATCAGGGGAGGCAGGCGTGCAAGCGAACGCCGGTGGTCCAGCACCTGCGGGTCCGTACGCAGCATCTCCACCCGCCGTTCAGGCAGGGCGCGCACGCGCAGTGCAGGCGGGGCAAGGTGGTTGTGGTACAGATAGGTCAGTTCATCCGACAGCGCATCAGGATTGGTGCCCGGCAGGCTGGCGCAACCAAACAGAACATCAATGCGGTGCAGGAAAATGTAGGACGCAATGCCACGCCACAACAGCTGCATGGCCGCGCGCCCGCGATAGTTCAGGTCCACGCATGACCGCCCTACCTCCAGCAGCCTGCCGGGAAATTCGGTCAGGGGGGAAATGTCATATTCGCTGGACGTATAGAATTTGCCCAGTCGACTGGCCGCATCACCCTGCATCAGGCGATAGGTGCCGACCACGCCCTTGGCGCCAGATGAAATGGCATGGTCAATCACCAGAAGGTGATCGGCATATTCATCGAATTCATCAATGTCACGCTTCAGGCGGGCGGTACGGGAATCGGGCTTCGCCCCCATTTCCTCATAAAACACACGGTAGCGCAGTGCCTGGGCTGCATCGCGTTCCTCATCCGTCGTGGCGATCCGGACACCAAGGTTGCCCCCACGCAATTCAGGAAAGCCGTTGCGTTCAAGGTCCAGAGTAGAAAGGGACTGTATGGTTTTCTCGATACTCAAGGCCGTGACCTGCCTTTCTGCTGCGTTTGCGCCATCTGGCCCGTCTGTTCTTCTGGCACGTCGGGCAGCCTGCGTGCAAACAGTTCCAGCCGATGTGATACCAGTTCGAACCCGAGTTCGGCCGTGATCCTGCGCAGCAGTTCGGCATGATCTGCATGGGTGAATTCCACCACCTGACCGCTTTCCACATCAATCAGATGGTAGTGGTCGCCTTCTTCCGTCGCTTCGTACCGGGCACGACCACCGCCGAAATCCCGCCGTTCCAGAATGCCGTTTTCTTCCAGCAGACGCACGGTACGGTACACCGTGGCAACCGAAATACGCCCGTCCAGCTGGGATGCGCGGCGGTACAGTTCCTCCACATCCGGATGGTCGTGGGCTTCAGACAGGACACGCGCGATCACCCGCCGCTGGCCTGTCATTTTCAGGCCGCGTTCGGTGCACATGCGTTCGATGCGGGTTTGTAGTCCGTTACTGTCTGGTGCCATGTTTACGGGCGTAGCCGATCATGCAGATACCTGTCCACACTACCACACCGTGTGTGGTTCAGTCCTCACGTTTGGTGCCAAGCCCGATCTTGCGCGCAAGCGATGAACGGTGGCTGGCATAATTGGGGGCCACCATGGGATAATCATGGGGCAGGCCCCAGCGTTCCCGATATTCATCGGGCGTCATGTTATAGGCGGTCTTGAGGTGGCGCTTGAGCATCTTGAGCTTCTTCCCGTCCTCAAGGCAGACGATGTAATCGGGAAAAACCGATTTTTTCAGCGGAACGGCCGGCACCGGCTTTTCCGGCACGGGCTCCGCGCGGCCAAGCGAGGCCACGGCTTCGTAAACCCGGTGAATCAGATCGGGAAGGGTTTCCGCATCCAGCTCATTACGGGATACGTATGCCGAAACGATTTCGGCAGCCAGTTCCCGCACTTCAACTTCTGCCGCTGCATCAGCCATTAATCTGATCCTGTCACTCTGGAATAATGATATATCCTATATAAATAATTCCCGACGGACCGCAACAGGTAACAACAAAGGTTTCATGGTAATATGTCTGATATTGATATGGCAGAAATAGATATCACCCATGAAGTATGCCCCATGACTTTCGTACGCACGCGGTTGGCACTTGACAGACTTTCCGCCGGGGAAAAACTGCTTGTCCGGCTGCGTGGCGCAACTCCACTGGACAATGTTTCACGCAGTCTGAAGCTGCTTGGTCATGTTGTGGAAGAAATACAGACAGAAACAGATGGCATGACATATCGGCTGACTGTTCTTAAATGTCCCGCCGCATGACACAGGCATCCATCCCGTCAGGGTAATAGTTACGCCGCACGCCCGCCTGCACAAATCCATTCGTGCGGTACAATGCCATGGCGGGAGCATTATCCATCGCCACTTCCAGAAACAGGGTCCGTGCGCCAGCTTTCCCGGCCTGCCGCATGCCACGCGCCAGCAGGTCACGCCCGATGCCACGCCTCTGCCATGCCGTATCCACGGCAAAAGTCAGGATTTCGGCTTCATCAAACAGGGTGCGGATCATGATGAAGCCGGGCGCATCCCCTGCCGCCATCACAACGGATACACCCGGCATGTCCAGCAGCGCCTGCATGGCCTGCGCATCCCACCTGTGGGTGGCGGGAAATGCCTGTGCATGGATATGGGCCAGCAACGTGGCCTGCGCACCGGCAGGCCGGGGGGGCGGGGTCATGGCGTATTGATGGGGGCCGGTCGCAGGCCAGCCGCGGGCAGTCTGGCCTCCGGCGCATCGACATAGAGTGGCTGGGCTGCGCGGGGCGGCAGGTGGCCACAAAAACGGCGCAGGGCCACCGTGGCGATGTCCACGGGGGCGGGCTGCGTCAATGCGCATATCCGCACGTCTCCACGCGCTGGCATGGCCTGCGCCACATCATCCGCCGCATTCCCTGCCAGCAACACGGGACCCGGCGGCAGTTCAAGTGTCTCAAGCATATGGGCGGACACGCTGCCCGCATCCTTCCCGTCCGCCAGCGTTTCGACAAATACCCGTCCCCGCCGCGCGGTGGTACAGCACAGCGGACGGGCCGCCAGTGGGCGGGCCACGTCATGCAGGGCGTCGGCCATGGCTTCCCCCCCCGTCATGCCCATGACGGCACAACCGCTGCCCGCCGCAAGGCCATGGGCAAACGCCAGCGAAGCCCGCAGTCCCGTAAACGATCCCGGCCCGACCACCACGCCCACCAGTTCGGGCATGGCATGGGTCCAGCCACATTGCGCAAAGAGTTCGGTCGCCAGCAGGGGAAACTGTTCAGCTGCCCCCCGCCCCGTGGCGAACCGGGTCGCCAGAACGGACAACACGCCGTCATCATCCGACACAAGGCAGGCAATCACGGCCCGCGCCTGTGTTCCGGTGGCGCTGCCGTCCATCACCAGAATCCGCATGACCTATACAATCACGCAGGCGTCATCAAAATCGGGCCGCGACGCACGCGGGGTGGGTGGTGGCCCATCCGTATAGCCAAGGCAGACAAGGAAATTGGCCTGCCAGCCTTTCTGCGCCAGGAAGCAGTCTTCCACCATCGCGCCATCGAACCCCGACAGCGGCAGCACGGACAGGCCCAGCGCACGCGCGGCCATGATCAGGTAAGCGCCCTGCAACGTGCCATTACGAAAGGCCGTTTCCTCCGCCAGCCCCACATCAGCCGCGAACCACTGGCGTACGTCCGGGGCTGGGTTGAGTGAATCCATCCGGTCAAAGAACAGTGGGTCATGCGCCACGATCACGGTGACCGGGGCGGTCATCACGCGCTGCACGTTCCCTGCCGACAGGGCCGGGCGCAGGCGTTCACGGCAGCTTTCGGTAGTGATGAACACGAAACGCGCCGGGCAGCAGTTACCCGATGTCGGGCCCAGGCGGACCAGATCATATAACTGCCGCAGCGTATCCTGCCCTACCGGCCGGTCATTCCACGCCACCGGCGTGCGTGCGTTGCGAAACAGAAGATCAAGCCCAGCGTCATCAAGCGCCATGAAACATTCCCAGACTACCCGCAGGCCTGCCGATCAGGCCTCTACCTGCTCTACCGATACCACTTCCGGCACATAATGGCGCAGCATGTTCTCCACCCCGTGCTTGAGCGTCGCGCGCGATGACGGGCAACCCGAACACGCACCCTGCATGGTCAGCCGCACCACACCGTCACGATAGCCCCGGAATACAATGTCCCCGCCATCACCCGCAACGGCGGGGCGCACGCGGGTATCCAGCAGTTCCTTGATCTGCTGCACGATTTCCTCATCCCCCGGCGCGATCAGGTCTTCGACCACCTGCGCATCGCTTTCGACCACGGGCTGTTCCGTCGCCAGGTAATCCGCCAGTACGGCCAGCACCTGCGGACGCAGGTCGTCCCACTGCGTCGTGTCACTGCGGGTCACGGCCACGAAGTCATTGCCGAAAAAGACGCGCGCCACACCGTCCAGATCAAACAGAAGTTCCGCAAGGCGCGAACGCCCGGCCACGGAATCGGGGCTGATGAAATCAGCCGTGGCCCCATTGGCCATGATCTCGCGCCCCGGCAGGAACTTCAGCGTTGCGGGATTTGGGGTATCTTCTGTTTCGATGAACATTGCTCGGTCTTCCAGACATGACGGGAAAGCGGGACATGCAAACGTACTTCCCAAGTCCTGTTATATGATCGACCCGCGTGTAAATCCAACCCCACGCAGGGAAACCTGACCCGCTTTTAACCGGCCGGACGTATCACAGCATTGCGTGGCAGGACAATTTCCGCGCACAGGCCGCCATGCGCCCGGTTGTACAGGTGGAAACGGCCGCCATCGCGCTCCACCTCCCGACTGACAATCGCAAGCCCCAGACCCAGCCCCCCCGTGCTGCGCGAACGCGACCCTTCCACCCGGTAGAAGGGTGTCGTCACGCGTCCGATCTCGGCCTCGGGCAGGCCGGGGCCATCGTCTTCCACCCGTATGCACAGGACTTCAGGCCCCACCGTCAGGCTGACATGGGCGTTGCCACCGTAATTCACCGCATTGTCGATCAGGTTGCCCAGCACGCGCTTGAGCGCCAGCGGGCGCACCACGGCCTGCGCCTGATCCGGTCCGTCATAGGTCACATCGCGGCCCTGGTCGGCGTCATCATCCACCCGCGTTGCAAGGATCGAGGCCACATTGGCCGACCGCGCGGGTTCGGGGTCCTTTTCCCCCGACAGATAGGCCAGCACGCCGGCAATCATCGCCTCCATTTCCGTGACATCGGCCTCGATTTCCTTCTGCGCGTTCGCGTCATCCAGAAATCCCGCCCTCAGCCGCAGGCGGGCCAGCGGCGTGCGCAGGTCATGGGACACGGCGGCCAGCGCCTCGGTCCGGTCGGCGATCAGGCGGTCGATGCGTTCCTGCATCTCATTGATGGCGCGGGCAAGGTATCGGACTTCCCGCGGGCCTTTGTTTTCCAGCGGTACCCACCGGCCCGACCCAACCGTATCGGCCACATCCGCCAGGGCGCGCAGCGGCATGCTCAGCGCACGCACCAGCATGCCTGCCGCCAGCAGCACCGCCCCCGCCAGGATCGCCGCCGAAACAATGCCCCGCCGCATGTGATGGGGCTGCAGGATGGCGGGGGCAAGGAAGCCCATGTAACTGCCATCGGGCAGGCGCAGCGTACCGCGCACGTCCTCCGTCGCCGCGATCGTGCCCGACAGGTTCAGTGCGTCCCCCCGCAGTGCCGTCAGTGATCCCGCCATACGGTCATGCAGCTTGCGCAGTGAGGGGGGTTCCACCTTCATCACCCCCATCTGTGCCGGGGTGCGCCAGTCCACCGTCAGGTCATTGGTGGACAGCATGGCCGCCAGCACCATGCGCTGCGACGTGGGTGTCGCGGCCAGCACGCGGGCGTCGATCACCAGCCGCTCGCCCACCTGTTCCAACTGGGCATCGTCTATGGTGTAGGTCTCGGCTTCTTCATAAAAAACGGAACTGCCGACAAAGACGAGCGCGACCGCAGCCAGCAGCACGAACATGACGCGCCCCACCAGCCCACGTGGCCACAGCGTGATCCGCCGGGGCGCTGGCTCCTGCTCTCGCGGGGGCTGTACGGTCCGGATCGTACTCACTCCCCCGTTCCCGTCAGACCCGCTCCACTTCCGACGTAAAGATGTAACCCATGCCGCGTACGGTGCGGATCAACCCGTCCGAATCCGGTCCCAGCTTGCGCCGCAGGCGGCTGACCAGCACATCCACGCTACGGTCCGACACATCACCCAGCCGCGTGCGCGACAGTTCCAGCAGGCGGTCGCGGCCAATGACACGCTGCGGGTTGTCAAGGAAGCTGGTCAGCAGGTCATGCTCCGCCCCCGAAATCTCGACCGCCGCACCGGACGGGTCCGTCAGTTCACGGCGGCGAAGGTCCAGCGTCCAGCCGGCGAAACGCACGGTTTCCTTGCGCTGGCGACCAGCGCTCGGGGTCGTGACCCCACCGCCCCGACGGCGCAGCACCGCGCGCACGCGGGCAAGCAGTTCCTTCTGGCCAAAGGGCTTGGGCACATAGTCGTCCGCACCCAGTTCCAGCCCCTGCACACGGTCCAGTTCCTCGCCGCGGGCGGATACGATAATGACCGGCACTTCCGTCAACGGCGCCTCGCCCGGCGCCACCGGATCACCCTGTGCGCGCAGGCCACGACACAGGTCCAGTCCGTTGGTGCCCGGCAGCATGACATCCAGAATAATCAGGTCAGCCGCCTGCGCACGCAGCGCGTCCCACATTTCAGGGCCATCCTGCACACCGCGCACGCGGTAGCCATCGCCCTGCAGGGCGCGGACGATCAGGGTGCGCATGCCAGGGTCATCTTCCACCACGAGGATACGGGCGGGCAGATCATCAGTGGCAGGTATCTGTGTCATTCTCTCGGCCATGTTTCGGTTCAGGGACAGTCATGATGCCATTCATGCGACGGCCTCCAGCATATCCAACGCACCGGGCCGGGATAAGACCATCGTTCATATCATAAAATGTCAGTCATGACCGGATACGAAACAAAAACGGGGCACCGGACGAATCCGGCACCCCGTATGACACCCGACCTGCCGGATGAGGTCAGTGCGCGGCGGCGGCAGCTGAATTCAGCTTCAGCACCCAGAACTGGGCAATGTCACGTGCGCCATTGGTGCCTTCCACGCTGTTGAGGGTGGCGATGGCGGCATCTTTCTGCCCTGCTGCGGCCTGCGCCAGGCCAAGGTGCAGGCGCGCGATGTTCACGTCCGACGGTCCCCTGGCAATGCCCTGCTTCATGAGGGCGATGCCCTTGTCGCCCTGGCCGAACAGCACGTAGTTGTAGCCTGCCGTGAGCATGGCGTTGCCGGTGGTGGCCTGTGCTGCCGCCGTATCCAGCCCGGCCTTGCGGTCAGTGACGCTCTGCGTCACCAGCGCCTTCAGCTTTTCCTCACGCGGGGCGCTGGCGTCATGGCCCAGCACGCCGGTGCTGTAACCCTGGTTGATGACATCAAGCGCAAGCTGCGGCAGCCCCGCCTGCATGGCCAGTTCGGTAATGTCCATATATTCGGCCGGAGTCTTGACCAGACCGGATTCCAGACGCACGCGGTCGATATCCAGACGCAGGCCCGGAGCCATGTTCGGGTTGCTCAGGACCGAATGCACCACCTGCGCCCAGTAATCCGGCTTGGGGTAATAGGTGGCCAGCAGCACATAAGTTTTTGTCAGCGCCGCATTGTCCTTCAGCTGCGCCTGACAGGCGGCCAGAAGCTGAAGCTGGTTTTCCGTAGGCTTGCCGCCCGACTTGATGGTGGCGTCGATCTGCGCCTGCTGCACGCGGGCGGCATTGGCGTAATCATGCTGCAGATAATACGCCTGAATCAGGATCGTCAGCATCTGCGGGTTCTTGCCACCCGCCTTGATGTATTTTTCCGTGACCGTGATCGCCGTAGGATAATCCTTGGCGGTGAAGGCCATGCTGCCTTCGGCCAGCGCCATCTGTTCCCTGGTCGCGGCCGGTGTGCGCGGGGATGCGATCAGTGTGTCATAGGCCGAAATCGCGGCGGACACATTACCCGACTGGGCGGCCACGGCGGCACGCATCTGCGCGATGGTGTAGGATTCGTAATCGGACTTGCCCGTCACGGCATCCGCCGCGTCCACATCGGCCATGGCCTGCGGGTATTTCTTGGCGGCAAGGTCGGTCTGGGCCTTCTGCAGCGCCGTGCCGACCTTTTCCCCCAGCTGGTCCGCCGCACTGGCGGCATGGACGGGCAGTACGCCCGCCACCGGCAGCGCCATCATGACCCCGGCCAGCAGGCGCCCGCGCAGCTGGAACAGCGATTTGGATGTGATGTTTTTCAACTGGATGTCCTTCCATGAACGGGTCATGGCCCGATTGATCGGCCAGGGCATCACGATGGACCCACGCGGCCCATCATTCAATCCGCCCCTGACCGATGGCGGCACGGCAGGCCGCATGAAATGCGCCTGCCGTGTCACGACGTGAAATCAGATCATGCGCGGGTAGCGGGCTTATTCAGCGACGTCGTGCGTTTCATGGCGATAGCCGCCCATCAGGATCGACTGCACGTCAGCAGCGAAGTTGCGGACCTCATCCAGCGCGCCCTTGTTGCGACGGACCAGCATGTTGTAGCCCAGAACCGCAGGCACGGCGGTGCCCAGGCCGATGGCTGTCATGATAAGCGATTCACCAACCGGGCCGGCAACCTTGTCGATCGATGCCTGACCTGCAATGCCGATGGCCGTCAGCGCGTGATAGATACCCCAGACGGTCCCGAACAGACCCACGAACGGCGAGGTCGAACCCACGGTGCCGAGGAAGGCCAGGCCACCCTGCAGACGGTTCTGGATGAAATCCACCGAACGCTGGATGGACATGGTGGTCCAGGAATGCAGATCGATGGTTTCCTGCATCGTGCCTTCGTGGTGTTCGGCGGCCTTGATGCCGGTATCGGCAATGTAGCGGAAGGGCGATGCGGTATCGAGCAGTGCCGCGCCCTCCTTGATATCATGGGCAGGCCAGAATTTCGCCTTCACTTCCTTGGCGTCCTTCAGGATGCGCGCCTGCTCAAGGAACTTGGTGATCATGATGTACCATGTCCCGACAGACATCACGACCATGATGATCAGCACGGTACGGGCAATGAAGTCACCATTCGACCACAGCGCGCCCAGGCCATACGGGTTGGAATCGGCAGCCGCCGCAGGGGTGGCGTAGGCAAGGGCGGGCAATGCAGTCAGCAGCGCGGCCGCGATGACTTGATTACGATGCTGTCGGGTCATTTACCTGAAATCCTCTGACGAATAGGGCCATGGGTCTGGCCTGCAACACATTTCATGACTGTTATCTGACCAGTCCGGGAGATGAAAATCAATCCACCTGTATCGATTTCGGAACAATTTCCGGCATGTGGACCCGTCGGTCACGCCCGATGACGGGTGCGGGAATGACGGGAACCACCGGCTGGACCATGACCGGGCGCACAGGCGGGGGCGCAGGTGGTGCGGGCGGCATCGGTTCGGGAATGATCCGCAGCGTCACCGGCGGCAACGGGCGATAGGGTTCGGGAAACATGGGTTTGGCCTTGGGCCGCAACCCATAGGCCAGCATCGACAGGACAACGACATGGACCGCAATGATGACACCCACCACGCGCACGTACGGCGTACGCCGTCGCTGCCTGGCTGCATAATCCAATCCCATGACTTCGTCAGACCACATGCCATTCCCGTCCAGACGCCACCAGCCAGCGCCCTTGCCGGGCCTGCGCGCCATTAATTGCCAGACCATGATTGGGCGTGGTCGGGACGTATGTGTCAAGCACGATATGCAACAGGTGCGGAACAAATTTCCTGTTGTGGAACAATGGTTCCCACCCAGGCATGAAAAACCCCACGACCGGAAGTCGTGGGGCCTGTTCATAAGCGGGCCGTACCGGGTTACTGCGCCTGCGCGCTGGCTTCCGACCGGGTCGCCCCCACGCGGGCGGCAAGGGCGGCGGCCATGAAGTCATCAAGATCACCATCCAGAATGGCGTCCGGATTGGTTTTTTCCACGTTGGTACGCAGGTCCTTCACCAGCTGGTACGGAGCCAGCACGTAGGAACGGATCTGGTGCCCCCAGCCAATATCGGTCTTGTTCGCCTCGGTCTGGGCGGCGGCAGCTTCGCGTTTCTGCAGTTCCTGCTCGTACATGCGCGCCTTCAGCATGGTCATGGCCGTGGCGCGGTTGCGGTGCTGGGAACGGTCGGTCTGGCAGGCCACCACGATCCCGGTGGGGATGTGGGTGATGCGGATGGCCGATTCCGTCTTGTTGACGTGCTGGCCGCCCGCACCCGATGCACGGAACGTATCCACGCGCAGGTCGGCTTCGTTGATCTCGATCTCGATCGAATCATCGACCACCGGATAGACCCACACGGATGCAAACGACGTCTGCCGCCGTGCCGCCGCATCAAACGGCGAGATACGGACAAGGCGATGCACCCCCGCCTCGGTCTTCAGCCAGCCATAGGCATTCGGACCGCTGACCTGGATGGTGGCGGACTTGATCCCGGCCTGTTCGCCTTCCGAGCTTTCCATCATGGTCACCTTGTAACCATGCTGTTCAGCCCAGCGGGTGTACATGCGCAGCAGCATTTCGGCCCAGTCCTGCGCTTCCGTCCCGCCTGCGCCGGCGTTGACTTCAAGGTAGCAGTCATTGCTGTCCGCCTCCCCCGAAAGCAGGCTTTCCGTCTCTCGCCGTTTGGCTTCTTCCGCAAGGGCGCGCAGGCTGGCCAGCGCTTCGGCCACGACAGCCGAATCGCCTTCCATTTCCGCCAGTTCCGCCAGTTCGATCGTATCGTTTACATCAGCTTCAAGCTTCTGCACGCCCTCGATCTGGTTGGCCAGCAGCGTACGCTCGCGCATGAGCTTCTGGGCGGCTTCGGAATCATTCCACAACTCGGGGTCTTCGGCCCGGTTGTTCAGCTCCGCCAGGCGGTCGATTGCGACATCCCAGTCAAAGATGCCTCCTCAGCAGTGCCACCGACTGCTTGATCTGGTCGTTCAGGGCCTCTGTCTCGGCAGACATGGGCTTGCTCCTCGCTCAACGGTAAACAATGCAGGCATGCACGCGGGCACCCGGCATAACGGGCGTCAATACAGGCCGCCCATGCCAATGTCACCCCCGGAAGGCTGCGATGCGGCGGGACCGGACGGCGCCACGGGATGACCTGCGGATGTGCTGCCATCCCCCGCCACTGCCGGATTACCGGGCATGGTGGCCATATCGGTTTCGGAATCAGGCATGTTTTCAGCACCGGTATCCGCTGCTGTCAGCGCCATGCCCGAACCCGCGCCAAGATCAACACTGACGCCCGGTACCTGTCCGGGCTTGAAGGCGTCAATCGCCATGCCCATCCCTGTATCGTAACGGGCCAGCTGCACCCCATCGGGCACGCGGAAATCAAGGCGCGGGCGGGTGGCGAGCGCCGCCTTCATCACCTGGTTCCAGATCGGGCCGGCGATCACGCCCCCGGTCTCGTTCCTGCCCAGCGACTGCGGGGTGTCGAACCCGATCCACACCACCGTCACCAGATCGGGGGAAAAGCCCGCGAACCATGCGTCATTGAAGTCCTGGCTGGTGCCGGTCTTGCCCGCGATGGGCCGGTCAATGCCCGCCCTCGCGCGCACGCCGGTGCCGCGGCGCACCACATCCTGCATCATCGCCACGATCTGGCTGGCGGATGTGGCCGATACCACCTGTGGGCGGGTATCCTCCATCTGCGGGCCATCGGCGGCCATGCTGCCAGCCTTCCACGTCATGCCATCGGGGCGCCATACGACGTTGCCGTTGCGGTCCTTGATATCGTCAATCAGGGTAGGCGTGACCAGCCTGCCGCCATTGGCGATGGTGGCATAGGCGGCGGCTTCGCGCATGACGGTGGTTTCCACCGCACCCAGCGCCGCGGGCAACACCAGCGGCATGGAATGGACAAGGCCAAGTTTCTGGGCAAGGTCCGCCACCGGCTTCATGCCGATCTGGGCGGCAAGGCGGATGGTAACAAGGTTGCGCGATTCCCGCAGCGCGTCATGCAGCGTGGTCGGCCCCCAGAAATCCTTTTCATAATTGTTGGGATGCCATTCGCCATAGCTGACGGGGGAATCATCGAATTTCTGCGAAGGGGAAATCCCCTGCTCCATCGCCGCCAGATAGACGAAGGGCTTGAACGACGATCCCGGCTGCCGCGCCGCCTGCGTTGCGCGGTTGAACTGCGATTCCCTGAACGACCAGCCGCCCACCATGGCCATGACGCGCCCGGTATGCACATCCACCGTGGCCAGCGCCCCTTCCACGCGCGGCACCTGCCGCACGGCAACGCCGCCGCCATCGGCCTGTTGTTCGATCAGGATCACGTCACCCACCTGCAATCCCTTGCCGGTGCGCATCCATGTCCGGTCGCGCGCCAGCAGTTCACCGGTATGGGGAATGACGGGATCACGTCCTTCCAGCCAGCCCACGCGCCCGGTGGCGGGCGACAGCACGACCGCGACCCGCCACTGTTCCAGCATGGCGGCAGGTGCCGTGACATGGGCCAGCGCATTGGCCCAGTCCCCGCCTGCGTCGGCTGCATCGATATGCGTGAACGCGCCACGCCAGCCGCCATGCGCGCGGTCATAGCGCAGCAGCCCGTCGCGCAGCGCGGTGGTGGCCATCTGCTGCAGATGGGAATCAAGCGAGGTATGGACCGACAGCCCACCTTCCATGGTGGTGCCGATGCCGTAGCGTTCGATCAGTTCACGACGCACCTCCTCGGCAAACCATTCGGAACCGGGAACGGGGCCGGGGCGGGTGAAGTTGGCGGGCACCAGCGGCTCCTGCTGGGCCGCGCGCGCTTCTTCCGGCGTTATGACCTTCAGGTCCGCCATGCGGTCCAGCACCCAGTTGCGCCGGTTGGTCGCCGCCTGTACGAAACGGTGGGGGTTGTAGTTGGTGGGCGATTTGGGCAGCGCGCCAAGGAAGGCGGCCTCGGCATTGTCCAGCTGGTCCAGCGGCTTGTTGAAATAGGTCTGGGCGGCGGCCCCGATACCGTAAGCCCCTTCGCCAAGATAGATTTCGTTCAGATAGATCTCAAGGATCTGTTCCTTGCTAAGCGTCTGCTCCAGCCGCATGGCCAGCAGCGCTTCCTTGATCTTGCGGTCGATGGAGACCGCATTCGACCCCAGCAGCATGATGCGTGCGACCTGCTGCGTGATGGTGGATGCCCCGATGGGACGGTGCTTCGTCCCGTGCATCATCATGTCGGTCAGGCCCGCGCGCAGGATGGCCATCGGATCGACACCGCCATGGGTGAAGAATTTCTGGTCTTCCGCCGCAAGGAAGGCATCGCGTACGCGTTCGGGTATGGCGCTGTAGGGCACGAATATGCGCCGTTCCGCCGCCAGTTCCGCCATGACCTGATCATCGCCCGAATACAGGCGGCTCATGACCGGAGGCTGATAGGTGCGCAGGCCGTCAACCGTGGGCAGGCCCTCGCTCAGACGTTCATATTCCCCCCATGCCAGAAGGGCCGCCCCACCGCCACCAAGCAGCAGGACGGCAAGCGTGATGCCTGCAAGCCAGCGCACCATACGGTAACGTGGGCGGCGCGGGCCGCCGGCATCGGGGCGTGTGGGTCCATCAATCCGGCCATCGCGGCCTGATCCGTCAGCAAGCGTCATCCGGTATCCAATAAGGAAAGAAAGGGGCCGTTCTGTGTCGAGGCCCCTGTCTAGCATTGTCCGCCGCCGCCGTCGCCCCCGATCCGCCAGACCGGGGGCCTGCCGATCCCTTATGCGCTGTTACGGCTGGCCCATTCCGCGCGTCCGTCATTATCAAGCTGCTGGAATTCCTCATGGCTCAGTTCAATGGCGGCGGCCGCCGCATTATCGGCCAGATGGTCGGGGCTGCTGGTGCCGGGAATGGGCAGCATGACCGGCGCACGGCGCAGCAGCCAGGCCAGCGCGACCTGTCCGGGCTGCACGCCTTTTTCACTGGCCAGACGGGTCAGCAGCGTGTCCCCTTTCGTCAGGCTGCCCGCCGCCAGCGGCGCCCATGGGATGAAGCCTATATTTTCCTTTGTGCAGTAATCCAGCACGTCTTCCGAATAGCGGTTGACGAGGTTGAAGCGGTTCTGGACGGTGGCGACGGGAAAATACAGCCGTGCGCGCTCGATCATCTCCACCGTCACTTCCGACAGACCGACATGGCGGATCAGCCCCTGCGCGCGCATGGCCGCAATCGCCTCGAACTGCCGTTCGGGCGTGCAGTCCGGCCCCACGCGGTGCAGCTGCCACAGGTCAATGCGTTCGACCCCCAGCCTGCGCATGCTCATCAACACGCACTGGCGCAGGTAATCGGGATTGCCCACCGGCTTCCATATGTCGGGACCATGGCGCGTATGCCCGCCCTTGGTGGCGATAATGGTGTCCGTGTAGGGATGCAGCGCCTCGCGGATCAGGTCTTCGCTGACAAACGGGCCATAAGCATCCGCCGTATCGACGAAGTTTATGCCCAGTTCCGGCAGACGGCGCAGCGTGGCGAGTGCCGCAGCCCGATCGGCGGGTTCTCCCCATATGCCCTTGCCCGTAATGCGCATGGCCCCGAAGCCAAGCCGTGTGACCTCCAGGTCACCACCAATCATGAATGATCCGGACTGCCTTGCATCGGGTGTAAACATGCCATTTTCCTTACGCTGTGCGGGCACGCCGTGATCACTGTGGTCAGGACGTGCGGTTGCTGTCTGCCAGGCATAAGGCCACCCGCGCGAGTCCGGTTGCATGAAACCCCCGCAGTTCAGCCCAGCATGCGCCCGATCACCCGCGCCGTGTAATCCACCACGGGAATGATGCGGGCGTAATTGATGCGCGTCGGCCCGATCACGCCAATCGCGCCCACGATGCGGTTGGAATCCGTGCGGGCCGGGGCGACGACCACCGACATTCCCGCCATGCCGAACAACCCGCTTTCGGCACCGATGAAAATCCGCACCCCTTCGGATTCGCGTGCAAGGTCCAGCAGGCGCAGCATGGTTTCCTGTGTCTCCAGCCGCTCGAACAGCATCTGGATGGTGGTCAGGCGCTCGATTTCCGTTACATCGGCCAGCAGACGCCCCTGCCCGCGTATGAACAGGGTACCGCCGCGTTCATCGGCATCACTCCATGTCGCCAGCCCGCTTTCCACCACTTCAGCCGTCAGATGGTCCAGTTCGTTGCGGTTGGCGGTCATGTCGGTGCTGACCGTCTCACGCAGGCGATCCAGCGTCTGGCCCGACAGATGGGCGTTGAGGTAATTTCCTGCCTCCACCAGCGCCGAGGGCGGCAGGCCGGGCGGCGTCTCGATCACACGGTTTTCCACCTGCCCGTCCGCACTGACCAGAATAACCAGCGCGCGCCCCGGACCAAGGGCCACGAATTCAATATGCTTGATGGTGGTGCCATCGCTCTTGGGCGCCATGACCAGACCTGCCGCGGATGACAGGCCCGACAGCATGGACGACGCCTTGGCCAGCATGTCCTCAAGCGAACGACCCTTGACGTCCAGCATCCCCTCGATGCTTTCACGTTCTTCCTCGCTCAGGCTGCCAAACTGCAGCAGCCCATCGACAAACAGCCGCACGCCCTTTTCCGTAGGCAGCCGTCCTGCCGAGGCATGCGGCGAAAACAGCAGCCCGGCATCGGTCAGGTCCGCCATCACATTGCGAATCGTGGCAGGCGACAGCGACAGCGGCAGGCGCTGCGACAGGGTGCGCGACCCCATCGGCTCACCCGTTTCGACATACTGCTCCACGATTTCGCGCAGGATCGCGGCAGAACGCGCATCAAGCCCGGACAGCAGGGCTGGCTGCGATACCTGTGGTCGGTTTTCCATCGCCATGCCTCCTGTGTTGCACGTATCCATTCCATGCGGACCATCCGCATCCCCATCCTAGCAGATCCTGCCATGTCCTGCCCACGCGGGACTGGAAATAGGAACGGGTTGCAGGCTATGCCGCCCCATCACCTTGCGGAGTTTTACGCCCATGCGCCCATCCGGCCGTGCCATAGACGCCCTGCGTCCCGTCTTCATCCAGCCCGGCTTCGCCCACCATGCCGAAGGGTCCGCCCTGATCCGCATGGGCGGGACCGAAGTCCTGTGCGCCGCCACGATCGAAACCCGCGTGCCTTCCTTCCTGCGCGGCAAGGGACAGGGGTGGGTCACGGCGGAATACGGCATGCTGCCGCGCGCCACCCACAACCGGGGCCAGCGCGAAGCCGCAAAAGGCAAGCAGACCGGTCGCACACAGGAAATCCAGCGCCTGATCGCCCGCGCCCTGCGCGCGGTGGTGGACCTAAAGGCGCTGGGCGAAATCTCGGTCACTGTGGATTGCGACGTGCTGAACGCCGATGGCGGCACGCGCTGCGCCGCCATTACCGGGGCGTGGGTCGCACTGCGCCTGGCACTGGAAAAACTGGTGCGCAACGGCACTTTGCCCGCCCTGCCGATCAAGGGACAGGTCGCGGCCATATCCTGCGGGCTGACGGATGACGGCCCGGTTCTGGACCTGGACTACAGGGAAGACAGCACGGCCAGCGCCGACGCCAATTTCGTCCTGACCGCCGATGGCGGGATTGTGGAAATTCAGGGCACGGCGGAAAAGGATCCCTTTACCGAAGCCCAGTTCAACACCCTCATGCGGCTGGCCCGTACCGGCACGGCTGAACTGTTCCGTATCCAGACCGCTATTGTGGAAGAGGCACTAAAGGCATGAATACAACCCCTACCCGCCTGAACCGTGGCGACACGCTGGTACTGGCGACGCATAACCGGGGCAAGATCGCGGAATTCGCGGCACTGCTGGCAGGATACGGCATCCGTGTCGTCTCGGCTGGTGATCTGTCGCTGCCTGAACCGGAGGAAACCGCCGACAGTTTTACCGGCAATGCCGCCATCAAGGCCATAGCTGCGGCAGAAGCCGCCAACCTGCCCGCGCTGGCCGATGATTCGGGTTTCTGTGTTGCGGCTCTGGATGGCGCGCCGGGCGTCTTTTCCGCCCGCTGGGCTGGTCCGGAAAAGAATTACCCCGACGCCATGCGCCGCATCCATGACCAGATGGGCGATACCCCCGACCGCAGCGCGTGGTTCATTTCCGTCCTGTGTCTTGCATGGCCTGACGGGCGGACCGAAACCTTTGAAGGGCGCATTGACGGGCATGTCATCTGGCCGCCGCATGGCGAAAACGGTCACGGCTATGATCCCATCTTCGCCCCCGGCAGCGGCACCCGCAGCTTTGCGGACATGAGCGATGTGGAAAAGAACACCATCAGTCACCGCGCACTGGCTTTCGCGCTATTCCGTGACACCTGCCTGCCCGCGACAGCATAAGAGAAAAAGTTTTTGGTGAAGCTTTTTCAAAAAGCTTTGAAAACGCCGCATTTTTGAAAAAACGGCGGCACCTAGAAACTTCTGTTATTTTTATAATGAAAAAAGGCCGGTCCCCTTACGGGATCCGGCCTTTTTCACATGGTACAGACCACCGGCCTAACGCCCGGTCATGATCCGTTCCAGCAGTTGCGCCACGGTGGGCACGAAGCCATTGGCATAGAACGGGTCGGTCGCGAAACGCCATGCGTTGGTGCCACCGAACATGAGGTTGTGGTCAATGACTTCCGCCTGATCCGGCCCATGGGCATGGGCCGCCGTTTGCAGCGTTTTCTGGATGCAGTAGGAACGCGGGTCCGCCTTGTGCCCGTTGGAATAGGCGGGCGGCTTCTGTGACCAGTTGGAAAAGCGGCATTCCGACAGGCAACCCATGCATGCCCCCTGATCGGCCAGGATTTCCCGCGCCCGTTCCGGGGCCACGAACACCAGCGTATTATCCGGCGTGCGCATGGCCTCGGTATGGCCTTCTTCCGTCCACAGCCGCGCACGCTGCGCATCAGCCGGGGTGACAAAAACCTGCCGTCCACGTGCGCCGATGGCCAGTGCCGCCGTGTGTTCACCCAGTAATTCAGGGGAGAACGGAATCTGGCGTTCCGACCGCCCCCGCAATTCGCGCAGGAACGAATTGTTCACCGCCGACGAATAGAAGCCGGTGGGCGAGAAACGGTTAAGGAACACATCCCCCTTCTTCAACGTCAGCAGGCGCTGTTTCCACGCATCGGGAATCGGGCTTTCACGCGTCAGCAGTGGACGGGTGCCAAACTGGAAGACGATCGGCCCGAGTTCGGGGTTATCGATCCAGTCCTGCCATTCCTCCAGCCACCATACGCCACCGGCCATGATGATGGGGGTGTCATCCAGACCGAAGGCCCGCATCTGCTTGCGCAGCGCCAGCACGCGGGGAAACGGGTCTTCCGGCGCCAGCGGGTTTTCGGTGTTGGACAGGCCATTATGACCACCCGCACGCCACGGATCTTCATATACCACCGCACCCAGCAGCTCACCCGTCTTGTGGTACGAACGTCGCCACAGGGCGTTGAACGCACGGGCGGACGATACGATGGGATAATAATGAATGCCGAATCGCGCCGCGATTTCCGACAGGCGGTACGGCATGCCCGCACCACAGGTCAGACCCTGGATCATCCCCGGCGCACCTTCCAGCACGCCGTTTATGACACGTTCCGCACCACCCATTTCCCACAGGATATTGGCATGGATACGTCCCTTGCCGCCTGCGATTTCATGCGCGATGCGGGCCTGCGCGATCCCGCCACGAATGGCGTAATCGATCAGTTCCTCGTGCCGCTCGCGCCGTGTTTTACCATGATAGACCTGAGGGACGACGTTGCCATCTTTATCATAGGAATCGGCATTCACGATCGAGACCGTGCCAGCCCCCCCGGCTGCCGCCCAGTGCCCGGCGGATATGCCGGTTGAGATCGAGACGCCCTTCCCCCCTTCGACCAGGGGCAGAATATCCGTCCCGCCCATACGGATCGCATTGATCGGCTTCATCACCATTCCATCGTCATGTGTCTGCCCGCGCAGCGGGGTATGCCCATACCAGGCACACCCCGCCGCCGGGTGTCATACAGGTCGGCGCCGCGTCTTAGCGCGCGGGCGCACGACCGGGCTTCGCGCCCACTGTCTCGGTGATATCGGCACCGGTTTCCTGATCGACCACGCGCATGGACAGCTTGACCTTGCCGCGATCGTCAAAGCCCAGCACCTTCACCTTCACCTCGTCTCCCTGCTTGACGACATCGGTCGTCTTGGAGACACGGCCCTGCGCCAGTTCGGAAATGTGAACCAGCCCGTCACGGGGGCCCAGGAAGTTGACGAACGCACCGAAATCGGCGGTCTTGACGACCTTGCCGTTATAGATGTGACCCACTTCGGGTTCCGCCACGATGCCACGGATCCGTTCGATGGCCTTTTCGGCCTGATCGTCGGACGACGCGGCGATCATGATCGTGCCGTCATCGTTGATGTCGATCTTCGCACCCGAATATTCAACGATCTCACGGATAACTTTACCACCCTGACCGATCACGTCGCGGATCTTTTCCTTCGGAACCGAGATCGTGGTGATCTTCGGTGCGGAGGACGAGACATCCGTGCGGCCTTCAGTCAGCGCCTTGGCCATTTCACCAAGGATGTGCAGACGACCCTGACGGGCCTGCCCCAGCGCGATCTTCATGATTTCCGGCGTGATGGACGTGATCTTGATGTCCATCTGCAGCGCGGTCACACCCTGCTCGGTGCCCGCCACCTTGAAGTCCATGTCGCCCAGGTGATCTTCATCACCAAGGATGTCGGACAGGACGGCGAAATCCTCGTCTTCCTTGATCAGACCCATGGCAATACCCGCGACCGGGCGCTTCAGCGGCACACCGGCATCCATCAGCGCAAGCGAGGTACCGCAGACGGTCGCCATGGAGGACGAACCGTTGCTTTCCGTGATCTCGGACACGACACGCATGGTGTACGGGAAGGTATCCTTGCCCGGCAGCAGCGGGTGGATCGCACGCCATGCCAGCTTGCCATGACCGATTTCACGACGGCCGGGAGAACCCATACGCCCGCACTCACCGACCGAGAAGGGCGGGAAGTTGTAATGCAGCATGAAGTTGTTGCGGTATTCGCCTTCCAGCGCATCCACGATCTGTTCGTCCTGACCGGTACCAAGGGTCGCGACCACAAGGGCCTGCGTCTCGCCACGGGTGAACAGGGCGGAACCGTGCGCGCGCGGCAGGATACCGACTTCGGACACGATCGGGCGGATCGTTTCCAGATCACGGCCATCGATACGGAAACCGGTATCCAGCACTTCGGTGCGGACCACGTCAGCTTCCAGATCCTTGATCATGGGCCTGGCGGCGTCAGCATCGGCCTCACCGATCTTGGCGAGGATGGCTTCACGGGCTGCGGCAACCTTCTTGTAACGCACCTGCTTGGTACGTTCCTTGTAGGCATCGGCAATCAGGGCGCGACCGACCTTGTCCACCTTCTTGCGCAGCTTGATTTCCTCAGCCGTCGGCTCGGCCAGATCCCACGGGGCCTTGGCGGCACTTTCGGCCAGGTCGATGATCGCATCGATCACCGGCTGGAAGGCTTCGTGACCGAACGTCACCGCACCCAGCATCACGTCCTCGGACAGTTCCACTGCCTCGGACTCGACCATCAGCACACCTTCGGACGTGCCGGCCACGACCAGATCCAACTCGCTTTCCTTGAGCTGGGAAATGGTCGGGTTCAGTACGTATTCGCCATTGGCATACCCCACGCGGGCCGCGCCCACAGGGCCGAAAAACGGAATGCCCGACAGCGTCAGCGCAGCCGAACAGCCGATCAGCGCCACGACGGCGGGGTCGTTTTCCATGTCGTGGCTCAGCACGGTGGCGACGACCTGCACTTCATTGCGGAAGTTTTCGGGGAACAGCGGCCGGATCGGACGGTCGATCAGGCGGGAGTTCAGGACTTCGGCCTCGCTCGGGCGGCCTTCGCGCTTGAAGAAGCCACCGGGGATCTTGCCCGCGGCGTAAGCCTTTTCCTGATAGTTGACCGTCAGCGGGAAGAAATCCTGCCCCGGCTTCACGCTCTTGGCGCCAACGGCCGTGCACAGCACCACCGTATCACCATAGGTTACGACAACCGCGCCGTCGGCCTGGCGGGCGATCTTGCCCGTTTCCAGCACCAGCGGGCGGCCGCCCCATTCGATTTCCTTGCGAAAATAATTAAACATCCAGACAACCCTGTCCGTTGACTGCCGCAATGCAGGCGGGCCGGACATTGGAACGTTGATGGCAGCGCCTCGGACGGCATGGAGTGATGACGGCACATACCGCCAGAACACCATGTGGCCTGAAACGCTGCGATCCGGTCCGGACATCTCCGCCGTGGCGTCGGCAGCGTGTTGATGGCACCCGTTTGGTCACGGACACCGGAAAATAGCCAACCCGACCGGACACGGGCATGCAGGTGCATACGCCGTGTCCGTGCGGGTCGTGCGGGAGGAACGCATTATGACCACGTTCCCCCCATGTCGCAAATCAGCGACGCAGGCCGAGGCGCTTGATGAGCGTTTCGTAACGGGCCTGGTCCTTGCGCTTGACATAGTCCAGCAGGCGGCGGCGGCGACCGACCAGCATCAGCAGACCACGGCGCGAATGGAAATCCTTCGCATGGGTCTTCAGGTGATCGGTCAGGTTCACGATCCGCTCGGTCAGCAGGGCGACCTGTACTTCCGGCGAACCGGTGTCCGTCTCGGCGTTGCGGTATTCGCCAATAAGCGCCGTGCGGCGTTCAGCAGTAATCGACATCGTCATCTCCATTGATAATTCGGTTCACAGCATGCGTACCGATCGCAGCAGCCCGCCTTCGGGGCGGCACAGCCCGACCACACGCGCCCCATCCATCGCACGCACGACACCCGAACGGGGGTCAACGTGATCCGGCATCCGGTCCGCCAGCTGGTTCAGGTCTATTGCCTGGCCAAATGACAGGGCATCCGCTTCCTCACGGGTCAGGGCCAGCGCCGGGATGTCGGCCAGCGCGGTCGCGACCGGAAGCAACAGATCCGGTGGAGCAGGCGCGTTGTCGGCGCTTGCGACAATTTTGTCCAGTGGAATCGCATGGGATTCATCAAAAGGCCCGACGTTCAGCCGTCTCAGCGCCGCCACATGTCCCACCGTGCCACAGGCCAGCGCGATATCGCGGGCCAGCGCCCGCATGTACACGCCCTTGCCCGATTCCACCTCGAACACCGCCGTGTCTGCATCGGGGCGCGCAATCAGTTCAAAACGGTCAATCCGCGCCGGACGGGGGACCAGTTCCGGCGCATTGCCCGCGCGCGCCATATCATAAGACCGCTTCCCCCCGACCTTCAGCGCCGAAAAGACCGGCGGCACCTGCATGATGTCGCCACGGAAGGCGGCAAGGGCCGCCTCAAACGCGGCATTGTCGGGTCGCACGTCGGATACGGCGGTCACGCTGCCTTCCGCATCATCACTATCGCGCGCTTCCCCGATACGCAGGGTGAAATGATAGCGCTTGGTGCCATCCATTATATAAGGCACGGTCTTGGTTGCCCTGCCAAAGGCCACGGGCAGCAGTCCCGTCGCCAGCGGGTCCAGCGTACCGCCATGTCCCGCCTTGGCCGCGTCAAACAGGTAACGCACCCGGCCCACCACCTGGGTGGATGTCATTCCCAATGGCTTGTCCACTATCAGCCAGCCATCGAGCGGGCGTCCACGTTTGCGTCCCATTGCAGGCACCTTGATCAATGAGGGGGGAGGAATGCCGTGCGTTTAGACGAGGCACGCATGCACGGCAATGCCCCATTCCGTCACCGGGGCTGGCCGCCTGCGCCACACGTGGTAAAAGGCGAAGCGGGCACATGCCTGCCATCCCCGCAGCCCGCTTTGCCAGTCGTGGATGTAATGTCATCTTGCAGCAAACGGACACATGGCCAAATGTGTCCGCAATCGTTTTTTATTCTGCGTCTAGGGAGACCTGAACACCATGGCTGAACGGCAGACCACGGTCGGTGCATTTGTGTTGGGTGGAGCCCTGCTTGGTGTGACGGCCATAGCGCTGTTCGGACAGTTTCATCCCTTTTCCCCCACCAGTCGGGCCGTGGTGGTGTTCGACAGCCCCATCAATGGGCTGGGCGTAGGCGCCCCCGTCACCTTCGACGGGGTGCAGGTCGGCCACGTGGACCATATTGCCGTCCAGTTTGATCCCCAGACGCATCAGGCCTTCATTCCCGTCACCCTGGAACTGCAGGCCAATGGCGCGCACATGGCGGGCAGCCATGGCAAGGTGCTGGACAGCCGCGAACTTCCGAAACTGGTGGAAAACGGGCTACGCGCCGAACTGCATATGCAGAGCTTTGTCACGGGACAGGAAGAAATCGACCTGACCTTTGACCCCAGCGTGCCCGCGCACCTGCATCCCGGCATCAGCCCGCTGCCGGAAATCCCGGCACGTGAATCGGAAATGCAGAAGCTGACCGACGCGCTGACGGCGCTGCCGCTGAAAAACATCGCCAACAATGCCGATGCCATGCTGGTCAGCATCCGTACGCTGGCAGACAAGCTGGACAAGGACCTGCCCCCGCTGGTGGACAGCGTGCGCGCCACGTCCGACCATACGCGGGTGACGGTGGACACCGCGACCGATGCGATCCGTGACCTTGACCACCAGATGGATACGACACTGGCATCCATCAACCATCTGGCCGATACCGGCACGGCGCAGCTGGATGCGCGTGGCAACGAACTACATACCCTGCTGGTCAATTCCAATGAAACGGTAACCGAGGCCAAGGGCGCGCTGGCTGGCCTGCATGACATTACCGCCCCCAGCACGGCCGATCGTTCCAATATCGATTCGTCGCTACGTGACCTTGCTGCTGCCGCGTCCGCGCTGCGTGGATTTGCCACCGATGTGGAACGTAACCCGCAGCTACTGCTGATGGGGCGGCGTAACTGACCCCTTTCCCATATCGGGACCATGAAAAAAGGCCGGTCATGGCATAATGCCAGTCCGGCCTTATTTTATAGGAATAATAAAAAGTTCTTGGGTGCCATCTTTTAAAAAGCCGACGTTCTTCTGAAGCTTTTTGGGGGCTGTTGGGAATTGAGTTTTCTAAAGGGCCATGATGTGTTTCAAAGACCATATGGATCGCTTCATACTGACGGATGCCCAATGGGCGAAAATGGAACCGCTGTGCCTTGGCAAGAAGACGGATCAGGGACGCAGCGGGAAGGATAACCGCCTCTTCATCGAGGCGGTCCTGTGGATCGCCCGGACCGGTAGTCCGTGGCGGGACCTGCCGACGTATTTCGGACATTGGAACTCGGTTTATTCGCGCTACAGTGACTGGATGAAAGCCGGTGTTTTCAAACGGCTTTTTGACGCTGTCTCTGACGATGCCGATATGGAATACGCGATGATTGACGGTACGGTGGTCCGGGTTCACCGCCACGGCCAAGGCGCAAAAGGGGGACCCGAAGCCAGGCGATAGGGCGGAGTGTAACGGGGTGGTCAACGAAGATCATCGCCATGACCGACGCCTTGGGTAATCTGGTCCGCTTCACGCTTATCCCCGGCCAGCATTACGATACGGTCGGCGTTGCGCCTCTTCTCGAACCAGCTGATTTTAAAGGAATTCTTGCTGACAAGGCTTTCGATGTCCACTGGATCGTGGACGCCATACGCGCGCAAGGGGCCTGCGTGGCCATCCCCCAGCGCAAAAACCGCCTCGACAGACGCCCGTTCGATGGGGCCCTGTTCAAAGCACGCCATCTCATTGAGAACTTCTTCTGCAAGCTCAAGGAGTTCAAGCGCATCGCCATGCGCAGCGAAAAAACAGACAGATCATTCGAAGCCATGATCTATCTCGTTGGCGCAATCATTAATTCAAGATAATTCCCAACAGGCCCTGAAAAAGCTTCACCAAAAATTTTTATTCAGTAGAGAGTTGATTCTGCCGCAGGGCCGGGAAGATTCAGTCTTCGAGATCGCGCCTGACTTCCGGCTGACGCAACATGTTATCGACTTCCATTGCGTAATCCAGTGCCGTATCGGGCTGGAAATGCAGATCGGGCACGCCCCGCAGCCTGAGCGCATGGGACAGACGCGTGCGCAGGAAAGGCGTCACACGCTTGAGCGCGGGCAGCAGTTCCGCCACATCACTGCGACCCAGACGCGCCACGAATACGGTGGCATGCTTGAGATCGGGTGAGATACGCACTTCGGTCACCGTAATGCGCACATCCGCCAGATCCGGGTCACGGAATTCCGTGCGGGCAAATATTTCCGCCAGCACGCGGCGGACTTCTTCCGCCACGCGCAACTGGCGCTGTGAGGGACCAGACGCGGAATGGCCGGCAAGTTTCCCTGCCGGCCCGCTCTCGCTCATCCCTTTTCTGGATGAATTACGGCTCATGCCGGGACGAGTTCCATTTCATAACATTCGACCACATCACCTTCGCGCAGGTCATTATACCCGGCAAAGGACAGGCCGCACTCGTAACCGCGCGCCACTTCCTTGACATCATCCTTGAAGCGCTTGAGCTGGCTCAGCTCACCTTCATGGATCACGACGTTGTCACGCAGCAGACGCACGCCACAGCCACGCTTGACCACGCCTTCGGTAACGTAACAACCAGCGACCTTGCCCACCTTGGTAATTTCGAAAACCTTGCGGATTTCGGCGTAACCAAGGAACTTTTCGCGATGCTTGGGCGCAATCTTGCCACGGACCAGCTGTTCCACATCATCAGCAACCTGATAGATGATGGAATAGTAGCGGATATCCACACCTTCACGCTGCGCCAGTTCACGCGCCTGCGCCGTGGCGCGGACGTTAAAGGCAATGATGACGGCGCCGGACGCCTTGGCCAACTGCACATCACTTTCAGTGATCTGGCCGACCGTGGCGTTCAGCACGCGGATCTTGACTTCCTCATGCTCCAGCTTCTGCACCGTGGCTTCAAGCGCCTCGGCCGAACCCTGCACGTCCGCCTTGATCAGGACGGCAACTTCCTTCTGCGCACCGGCCTGAATACGGGCCAGCATCTGGTCCAGCGTGCCGCGTGCAGCAGTCTGGCCGGCTGCCGTGCGATCCTTGATCACGCGCTGACGGAATTCCGAGATTTCGCGTGCGCGATTCTCGTTTTCGACCACCACGAACGGCTCACCTGCACCCGGCACGCCGGTAATACCCAGGATTTCAACCGGCATCGACGGACCGGCTTCACCCAGCTGGCGATTACGGTCGTCGATCATGGCGCGAACGCGGCCCCATTCGGCCCCGGCCACTACAATATCGGTGCGGCGCAGCGTGCCTTTCTGGACCAGCACGGTCGCAACCGGGCCACGACCACGGTCAAGACGGCTTTCGATAACCGAACCTTCGGCAACACGATCCGGATTCGCTTTCAGATCAAGAATTTCGGCCTGCAGCAGGATGGCTTCCTCAAGCTTGTCCAGCCCGGTGCGCTTGAGCGCCGAAACTTCGACATCCTGTGTATCGCCGCCCATGCTTTCCACCACGATTTCGTGGTTCAGCAGTTCCTGACGCACGCGGTCGGGGTTCGCACCCGGCTTGTCGCACTTGTTGATCGCCACGATGATCGGGGCATCAGCCGCCTTGGCATGCTTGATGGCTTCGATCGTCTGCGGCATCACACCGTCATCCGCCGCAACCACCAGCACCACCACGTCGGTTACCGATGCACCACGGGCACGCATGGCCGTAAAGGCTTCATGACCCGGGGTGTCAATGAAGGTAATCTTCGCACCCGATGCCAGGGTTACCTGATACGCACCGATATGCTGCGTAATGCCACCGGCTTCACCATTGGCGACATCGGTGGTGCGCAGCGCGTCAAGTAGCGAGGTCTTGCCGTGATCGACATGACCCATGACGGTCACGACCGGCGGACGCGGCCTGAGGTCCTCGGCCTTGTCCTCGATCCCCTCGATCCCGATTTCAACATCGCTGTCGGACACACGGCGCACGCGGTGACCGAATTCCTGTACGACCAGTTCAGCGGTATCCGCATCGAGCGACTGCGTAACCGTCGCCATGACGCCCATTTTCATCAGTGCCTTGATGACTTCGCCCTGACGGGCAGCCATACGGTTGGCAAGTTCCTGCACCGTGATGGTTTCAGGCAGGACCACGTCACGCACCACACGGACCTGGTCGGAACGCAGGCGTTCCAGTTCGGCCTGGCGGCGTTCACGCTCGCGCTGACGGCGAACGGATGCGAGCGAACGGGTCTTGTCGTCATCCCCTTCGATCGCGGCCTGCACGTCAATGCGACCAGCGCGACGGCTGTCATTGTTCTTCTTCGCACCGCCCGAGGGGCGGCGACCGGGCGCGGCGTTGCCGGGTCGACGGCTGGGACGACGTTCTTCCTCGCCCCCTTCCGCACGGCCACTGCGCAGGCGCAGGGTCTCACCTGCACCAGCGGCAGTACGTCCGGCACCACCTGCAGCATTGCCGCCACCTGCCGGACGCGCGGGACGCAGCGGCTGTGCCGGCATGATCGCACGTTCGGCCAGCGGACGCAGACGCTGCATCGGCGGCGCAAGCGTGACCTCACCGGGAATTGGCACGGAAGAGACAACCGGCCCTTCCGGTTCGGCGGATTCCGCCGGTTCGGACGCGCCCTGTGCCGCGGCACTGCGGGCTTCCTGTTTGCGAGCCTCGACCTCAGCCGCTGCATCTGCCTTTGCGCGTGCCTCTTCTTCGGCACGGCGGGCATTTTCCTCTTCCTGGCGACGGGCTTCTTCCGCAGCAGAGAGGATCGTGATCTTCTCCTGCTCGCGCGCGTCCTTTTCGCGCTGGATGGCGGCGCGGCGCTGTTCGTCCAGCACGCGCTGGCGGGTTGCCAGCTCGGCTGCCGTCAGCGCGCGACCTCCCCGTCCCCCGGCGCGACCGCCAGCCGGCCCCGATCCGTTACCTGCGGCCCCGGCCCCGCGCTTCTTGCGCACCTCGACCTGAACCACTTTTGACCGACCATGGCTGAAGCTCTGTCGCACGGAACCGGCATCCACCGTCCGTCCGACTTCCCTACGGCCCGCCGGCCGCAGGGACAAGCGTCCCTTACCCTGATCCTGATCGTTGCCTTCGCTCATGTACCCGCCTGTTCACACCGTCCGGCGGAACACTCCGCCGAATTCGGGCTGGCCCTGCCGGACAAACCCGCAAAACGTTCACTCTCGATACGGAAACGGCGCGCCAGTTCACCATGCAGCATCGCCGCATGAACAACATGGTCGCGGCCAAATGCCGCACCCAGACCCGATGCCGTAGGAACAACCGTAACCGGAAGGTCCCGTGCACCAGACAAAACTCTCTTCCTCTCGTCGGGGCTGCCATCGGCGGCCTGGATAACCAGACCGGCCCGACCGCCCACAACCCACTCACGCACCTTGGCGAAACCACAGACAATCTGTCCGGCCCGCCGCGCCAGTCCTGCAACATCCATCATGCGCCGCAGCAACCCGTCTTCAATAAGATGGGTCAGGTCAGGATGAATAACAACCCTTCCCCTTGCCGCACGTGCGAATGCGCCACGTGTGCGTGCTGTTTCTAACACATCCGCACGCGCGCTCAACCAAATTCCCCGTCCGGGCAGACGTGCGGAAAGATCAGGGATCACGACTCCGTCGGGGGAAATGACAAACCTGATCATTTCCTCCTTCGGCAGCCGGACACGGGTGACGGCACAGCGGCGCAGCGGACCGCGCTCTTCATGTCCCATATCGCCCGCGTCTTCCGCGGTCAGATGTCCCTGTTCAGACGTCGGACGTCTCCTGTTCGTCGGCCCTGTCTTCACCAGCCCTGTCGTCTTCATCAAACCAGTGCGCACGCGCTGCCATGATGATTTCGTTGGCTGCATCCTCATCAATCGCATCGCTGCCGAGGATTTCAACCAGTTCATCACCGGCAAGGTCAGCCAGATCATCAAGCGTCTTCACGCCCTTCTCACCCAGCGTCACCAGCATCTGGTTGGTGAACACACCAAGCGCCGCGATGTCATCGGTGACACCAAGCGCCCGGCGCTTGTTATCCAGTTCTTCTTCCTGACCCGCAAGGTAGCCTTCGGCGCGACGGACCAGTTCACTGGCCACGTCCTCGTCAAAACCTTCGATGTTGGCCAGCTCCTCGGAGTCGGCAAACGCCAGCTCCTCGATGGAATGGAACCCTTCGGTCACCAGCAGGCCGGCAATGACGTCATCAACAT
This sequence comes from Komagataeibacter diospyri, assembly GCF_043995075.1. Lineage (NCBI taxonomy): Bacteria > Pseudomonadati > Pseudomonadota > Alphaproteobacteria > Acetobacterales > Acetobacteraceae > Komagataeibacter > Komagataeibacter diospyri. Next base: position 2,611,883 of record NZ_CP171836.1, on the reverse strand, counting down.
CCAGCGCCTCGACAAACAGGTTGCTGCGGCGACGGAATTCTTCCTGACGACGTTCCGATTCCTCGGCTTCAGTCAGGATGTCGATGTCCCAGCGCGTCAACTGGCTGGCAAGGCGGACATTCTGCCCACGCCGTCCGATGGCAAGGCTGAGCTGGTCATCAGGGACGACAACCTCGACCCGGCCAGCTTCCTCATCCATCACCACCTTGCTGACTTCAGCCGGGGCAAGGGCGTTGACGACGAAGGTCGCGGCCTGCGGGCTCCACGGTATGATATCGATCTTTTCGCCCTGCAGTTCCTTCACGACTTCCTGAACGCGGCGACCTCGCACACCGACGCAGGCACCAACCGGATCGATCGATGCATCGCGGGAGATAACGGCCATCTTCGCACGCGAACCGGGGTCACGGGCCACAGCCTTGATCTCGATGATGCCATCATAGATCTCGGGCACTTCCTGCGCGAACAGCTTGGCAAGGAATGCCGGATGCGTACGGGACAGGAAGATCTGCGGGCCACGCGGCTCATCACGCACATCATAGATGTAGGCGCGCACGCGGTCGGAATTGCGGAAGCTTTCACGCGGGATCAGTTCATCACGGCGCAGCAGGGCTTCGGCATCCCCGATCTCGACCAGCAGGTTGCCGTATTCCGTACGCTTGACGGTGCCGTTGACGATCTCGCCCACGCGGTCCTTGAAGTCGTTGAACTGGCGGCGGCGTTCATATTCGCGCACGCGCTGGACAATGACCTGCTTTGCCGTCTGCGCCGCGATGCGACCGAAGTCGATGGGCGGCAGCGGATCGATCAGGTATTCACCCAGCTGGATCTCGGGCTTGAACTTGCGCGCGATGTAGAGCGGGATCTGGGTTTCCTCGTTCTCCACCGTCTCGACCGCTTCGGTCCAGCGCGACAGCCGGACATCGCCCGTCTTGCGGTCGATGGTGGCGCGGATATCCTTTTCATGACCGTATTTTGCGCGGCCGGCCTTCTGGATGGCCTGTTCCATCGCTTCCAGCACTTCTTCACGGTCGATCGACTTTTCCCGCGCTACGGCATCGGCAACCAGCAGCAGTTCGGGACGGGCAACGGACGTATCCATCAGTGTCTCCACAACATCGTTCAGTTGGCCTTGCGCGCCGGCTTGCGGTCGGGCTTGCCAGGGGCCTTCTGCGTTCCGGCCGGAGCATTTTCATCCCCCGGCCCGTTTTCGTCGCTGGCGGCATCCGGCTTCATCATCCGGGCGCTCGCCTCGATCAGTTCGTCGGTCAGGACCAGCCGCGCCTTGCGCATTTCAGCGAAAGGCAGCGCGACCTCGGCCCCATCATCCAGCCGCATCAGGCCATGGCCGTCGCGCGCGCCCAGCACGATGCCGGCAAAGCGCTTGCGGCCATCAATGGGCATGTTCATCTCGGCCCGGGCAAGGTGCCCCGCGAACCGTTCCCAGTCCTTGGCGCGCGTCAGGGGACGATCGATCCCGGCAGACGAAACCTCCAGCGTCCAGGCACCCGGCAGCGGGTCCTCGACATCCAGTATCGCGCCCACCGCATGGCTGATCTGTTCGCAGTCTTCAATGGCGATGAGCGTGCCATCCGCACGGTCCGCCATGATCTGCACCGTGGGGGATTCGCGTCCCAGCACCGCCACGCGCACAAGGTCAAAGCCCATGTCGGCCAGTGCGGGCGCGATCATTTCGGCAATACGGGCATCAAGGCCCGTCAGGAATGGCAGATCAGCGTCCAATGCAAAAAAGGCAGCCCTGCGGCCACCCCCCAAAGAAAAAACCAGAGATGAAGGAATTGCCCGTACCATAGGTCACGCCCACCGTAACCGCAAGAACTATATGTCCGGGCAGACGTTACATTTCCTGCATCTTAACGTCTTGCCATATCATACCCCTGACCCACATTATGCACGCATGACGCCCTTGAACTCACCGCCGGAACCCGCACGGGAACGCAGTGAACGCTCATCCAGCCGCAGGCTGGTTGTGGTGGGGCTGATCGCGGCCGTTGTCGCGGGCGGCGGTCTGGGCACGGGTGGCTTCATGGCGGCGCGTGAAGGCGGCAGTGGCAGCCAGACACCCCCCGTTGCCGCCGAAGCGGGCGGCGGCGGCACCAGCGACGGCACGCACCTCATGCTGAACGCCCCGGTACAGAACCGGCCCGACATGATGGGCCAGATGCCCATGATCGCACCCGATCGCGCGGCAGAAATGCTGCGCCAGACATCCTATTCCATACAGCAGCAGGCCGAGATCATGGCTGCGCTGAAGCGCCGCGACATCATACTGGCCGACATGCCCATGTATGACATGACAGGCGGCAACGCGGTGGTGAACGTGCAGTCACTGGGACTGGTGCAGACAGTACACCTTGGCCCGCAGCCCAAAAGCGTCATCCTGCCCATCCGCGTGGCGGGCAATGTGTCCATTACCGCGGCAGGAGACCCGGGACCGGTCGGCATCCATGCGGGCGCGGTATTCGTGCCCGGCCCCACGGCGCTGCCCGTGCTGACGCGTGACACCGAAATCGTGATCGGGGTAGTCGTACAATGAAACCGCTCTATCCGGCGCTAATGGAGCGGCTGGTACCCCTCATCATGGTCATTTTCCTGGTGCTGGGCAGCTTTCAGGCGGCGATGGCGTTGCATCTTTCGCTCGCCAGCCTGCGGCATTTCATGGAATGGTGTGCCCCGGCCTATCCGGTCGTGGCAGCGGCCAGCGCCTTGCTGGCGCTGACCGGGCTGTGGTTCGAGAACCGGGCCGAAAAACTGGCCCGCAAGGGGATCCGACGCAGACGGGGATGGATAATGGACGTACTCGCCAGGCTGACCAATCGCAGCGCGCTGGAGGAAATGCTGGCGCGCGAACAGAAAGAAACCGTGATCGACGCGGAGGAACTGGCCGCAAGCCTGCGCGCCCGCGTGATCGGCCAGGATCAGGTGTGCGAGGACGTGGCGACCCAGTTGCGCCGCCGCCTGGCGCTGCAGGTCCGTGGCAAGCCGGTGGGTATCTTCCTGCTGGCAGGTCCCCCGGGCACGGGCAAGACCTATCTGTCCAAGCAGCTGGCGCGCCAGCTTGACCGTCCTCTGCTGAATTTCGACATGACGCAGATGAGTTCCCCCCATGCCGCGACCCAGTTGTTCGGCTCCCCCAAGGGGTATGTAGGGTCGGATACATACGGCAAGCTGACCGGCGGGCTGAAGGAAAAGCCTGACGCGGTGGTGCTGCTGGATGAAATTGAGAAAGCGCATCCCGACGTTTTCAAGAAATTCCTGACCGCGTGGAACGATGGCCATGTGACCGAAGCTTCCACCGGGCAGCAGATTTCCACCGTACGCTGCATTTTCATGCTGACGTCCAATATTGCCACCGAAGCCCTGACCGAAATTGCAGACCGGCTTGCGGATGAACCCGACAAGATGCGCGCCGAATCGGTTGAAGCCCTGCGTCAGGCCGGTTTTGCGCCGGAAGTGCTGAACCGTCTGGACCGCATTTTCATCTTCCGTCCTCTGGAAGGACTCGACATCGCGCGTGTCTCGGCGCTTGAGATCGAGGCCATGATCGACAGCTACGGCCTGAAGGTCGAAACCGGCGGCATCGACCCCGCCCTGCTGTTTGAAGTCATGCGCCGTCAGGACCGCATGGGTCCCGCCGCCAGCGCACGTGATCTGGCGCGGTCCATTGAGGACATGATCAGCGACTCGCTCATCACCGCCCGCCAGCAGGGGGCGAAACTGGTGCGCATCGTCTCCAGCGAAGATGGCGTCGTGGCTGAAATCGCGGATGCCAACCGCGATGCCCAGCGCGCGCCGATCAGTTCCTGACCCATGCGGATGGTATCACGTTTCCGGCCCCGGCGACCGGCCGTCGCGGCCTGTGGCATGGACTGCTGAATGTCTGCTTTTTCGCGCTTATGGCACCGGGCACCGATATGGCGGTTCTGCCTTTACATGATCGTGCCGTTCACGGTGCTGACACTGATCTTCCCGCCAGCCTACCTGACGCGCCTGCTTCCCCGGCTGGCGGCGCTGTCCTCCAGCATTCATAACCGGCTGGGCATGCATGATGCCCCGGCCAGGGGTGAAGGCAGCGGGGACGGCAATGGGGAGGACGGCGTCATCACCATGATGCCGATCACCGACCGGCTGACCAAGGCGATTCCGTTTGCAGGTCGCATCCTGCCATTGCCCGAGGGCACATGGCACCCGGTCATGAACATCATCAACGGCCCGCATGGGGAAGTGCTGGAAAATGTCCTGATCCGTGTGGAAGGTCATGTCGTCACCGGCATGATCGGGGCGGAAGGCAGCACCCAGCCCGTGCCGGAAACGGCCATTACGTCCATCGATTCCAGCTGCCATGACGACCGGAATTACATGTCGCGCGTCCTGACCGCACACCCGCCGTCAATGGAATGCTGGTTTACCACGGCGGTCTATCCTGCTTCGATCAACCGTACGGCCATCATCGCCAACCGGCTGAAGGAAGAAGGATTCATCCTGCCACCCGTACTGCTGAAAGCCGGGTGGAGCTACAGCACGCCTGCGGGTGACCACAACGTCAATGTCGAGACGGTGACCATCTTCCTCAATCCCGTGAACACCGACAGCACCAAGATGCTGCGCACACCTGATTACTGGGCCAAGGACACACTGGGCCAGCAGCCCGCCGCCAGCGATTTCGTCAAGCGGACGAATACATGGATGGCCGGCTGGGCACAGGTCCTGCATGACGGGTTCAACAGCGACATGCTGGCATCAAGCGATGAACAGCGCGCCCGTCTGGCGCACGATCCCGCAGCACCCCAGCCAGGACGGGGCAGCCCGCTGGACTAAGTTACAAGAAACAAAAGTTTTTGGATGCCGCAAAAAAACTCACCAAAAACTTTCTTTTTCAGGACAGGCTTCCGGAGCAGTTCTACCTGCATGAAGGGCGCAAAAACCTAGCCCTGCCGTAAGACGTCTGAAATTTCAATCAGGAAATCCAGCACCGTGCGGGTACGCAGCGGCAGGGTGCGCGGTCCCGTATGGACGGCATAGAAAGGCAGTTCCGGTATCGTCCATTCCGGCAGCAGGTGCTTCAGCCGCCCGGCCGCAATGTCTTCTTCCACCTGGAATGTCGGCAGCATGCCAATCCCCAGCCCCGCACGCACTGCCTGCAGCACGGCTTCGCTACTGTTGGCACGGAAGGGACCACTGGCCGCAACCGTGGTTTCAGCTTCCCCCTTGCGGGCAAACTGCCAGTCGTGGCGGGTGCCACCGTAGCTATAGGCAATGCAGGGATGATTGAGCAGGTCACGCGGATGTTCGGGCGTGCCACGACGGGCAAGGTAGTCAGTTGACGCCACCACGCAGCGATGGACCGAGCCAAGCCTGCGGGCAATCAGCGACCCTTCGGCAATGGAACCGATGCGAATGGCAAGGTCCAGGCCTTCTTCCACCAGATCACCGAATCCATCACGCATGACCAGTTCAACCGACAGGTCGGGATGTTCCTCCAGCAGGCTGCTCAGCCGACTGGTCAGGTACAGGCCGAACGCCGTGGTTACCCCCAGCCGCACCAGCCCCGAAACCGAAGCCCGCCTGCGGCCAAGCGCCGTTTCCGCCGTTTCCAGTATTTCCAGCACTTCATAGGCATGCGGCAGCAGGCTGCGCCCGTCTTCCGTCATCATCAGGCTGCGGGTGGTACGGGCGAACAGGGTCGCGCCATAATGGGCTTCAAGCAACGCAATATGACGGGAAATGGTGGGCTGGCTGGCCCCCGTTTCCCTTGATACCGCCGAGAATGAACCCGTGGCGGCCACACGGACGAAGCTATGCAAGGCAGAAAGCAGATCCATGAAGCCCAGCGTCCTCAGCTATGTTATTACATAGTCATAGCTTTAAACGGCATCTTATTTATGCACAACACAGAGAAAAGACACCACCGATATGTGTAAAATGCAACGGTAACACCGCAAACCTATGCTGAATATGCATATATGATCTGTTCATAAAAAAACGGCGGCCCGCATCATACGGACCGCCGTCTTGTCATTCCATCCCGGCCAAAGCCGGGACAGATCGTGTGATTACGCGGCCTTGGTCATGCCACGCAGCACGGTCTGGAGAATGCCGCCATTGCGGAAATACTCCACCTCATCCAGCGTATCGACACGGCACAGCAGGGGCACATCCTGCCTGGAGCCATCAGCGCGGGTGATGGTCATCGTCATCGTCATACGCGGCGTGATCTTGTCCAGACCACGGATTTCAAAGGTCTCGTCACCCTTCAGGCCCAGCGTCTTGCGCGTCGTGCCTTCCTCGAACAGCAGCGGCAGCACGCCCATGCCCACCAGGTTGGAACGGTGGATACGCTCGAAGCTTTCAGCAACGACCGCACGCACGCCCAGCAGCAGGGTACCCTTGGCCGCCCAGTCGCGCGAGGAGCCCATGCCATATTCCTTGCCGCCGATCACGACCAGAGGCACGCCCTCCTTCTTGTATTCCATCGCCACATCGTAGATGGAGCCTTCCTTGCCGTCCGGGAAGTGCCTGGACACGCCCCCTTCGGTGCCGGGCAGCATCTCGTTCTTGATGCGGATGTTGGCGAACGTGCCACGCACCATCACGCGGTCATTGCCACGACGCGAACCGTAGGAGTTGAAGTCCTTTTTCGCGACGCCATGCTCCTCAAGGTATTTGCCGGCCGGCGAGCTTTCCTTGATCGCGCCGGCAGGCGAGATGTGGTCGGTCGTGATATTGTCACCCAGCAGGGCCAGCAGACGCGCGCCGATGATGTCGCCACGCGGCTTGGGCTCGGGCGTGATGTCCTGGAAGTACGGCGGATCCTGCACGTAGGTGGAAGAGGCATCCCACTTGTACGTCTCGGAACCGGTGGCGACTTTCAGCGCCTGCCATTCCTTCGTGCCCTGACTGACGTGCTTGTAGCGGTTGATGAACTCCTCACGCGTAATCGCGGACCCCATCAGGGCGGCGATTTCGTGGTTGGTCGGCCAGATGTCCTTCAGGTACACCGGCTTGCCATCCTTGGAGGTGCCCAGCGGCGTGGTGGTGATGTCCTCACGCATGGTGCCCAGCAGGGAATACGCCACGACCAGCGGCGGGCTGGCGAGGTAGTTGGCGCGCACGTTCGGCGAAATGCGGCCTTCGAAGTTACGGTTGCCCGACAGCACGGACACCGCAACCAGCTTGTTGCCTTCGATCGCATCGACGATGTGATCTTCCAGCGGGCCGGAGTTACCGATACAGGTCGTGCAGCCATAGCCCACGGTGTTGAAGCCCATCGCGTCCAGTTCAGCCTGCAGGCCCGCGCGGTTGAGGTAGTCGGTGACAACCTGCGATCCCGGTGCGAGCGAGGTCTTGACCCACGGCTTGGGCTTCAGGCCCAGCGCACGTGCCTTTTTCGCCACCAGACCTGCCGCGATCAGCACGGCGGGGTTGGAGGTATTGGTGCACGAGGTGATGGCCGCGATCACCACGTCGCCGTGGCCGATCTCGTAATTGGTGCCGGCCACCTTGGCCTTCTTGTTCTTGTCGGCTTCGGGCACGCCCAGGCTGCCGGTCAGTTCTTTCTCGAACGCCTTGTCCGCACCCTTCAGCACCACGCGGTCCTGCGGGCGCTTGGGGCCGGCGATGGACGGCACGATGGTCTCAAGGTTGAGTTCCAGCGTATCGGTGAACACGGGGTGCGCCGATTCGGCATGACGGAACATGCCCTGTGCCTTCAGGTATTCCGCCGTCAGCTTGATGCGGTGTTCTTCACGGCCGGTCTGGCGCAGGTAATCCAGCGTCAGGTCGTCAACAGGGAAGAAGCCACAGGTCGCGCCATATTCCGGTGCCATATTGGCAATGGTCGCACGGTCGGCAACCGGCAGGTGGTCAAGGGCGGGACCAAAGAATTCGACAAACTTGCCGACAACGCCCTTCTTGCGCAGCATCTGGGTGACTGTCAGCACCAGGTCAGTGGCGGTGGCACCCTCGGGCAGCTTCCCGACCAGCTTGAAGCCGATCACGTCGGGGATGAGCATGGCGATCGGCTGGCCCAGCATCGCGGCTTCCGCCTCGATCCCGCCAACGCCCCAGCCCAGCACGCCCATGCCGTTGACCATGGTGGTGTGACTGTCGGTACCGAACAGGGTATCGGGATAGGCATAGTCCTTGCCATCCACATTCGCCGTCCACACCGCCTGCGCGATGTATTCCAGGTTCACCTGGTGGCAGATCCCGGTGCCCGGCGGCACGACGGAGAAGTTCTCAAACGCTTCCTGACCCCAGCGCAGGAAGGCATAGCGTTCGCCATTGCGCTCGAACTCGATGGTCACGTTGTCCTGCAGCGCTTCGGGCGAGCCCGCCACGTCCACCATGACCGAGTGATCGATCACCAGGTTGACGGGAACCAGCGGGTTCACCTTCTGCGGGTCGCCCTTCAGCTTCAGGATACCATCGCGCATCGCGGCCAGATCGACCACGGCGGGAACGCCGGTGAAATCCTGCATCAGGATACGCGCGGGCTTGAAGGGAACTTCCTTCGTGCTGCGCCCTTCCTTCAGCCATTCCGCAATGGCCCTGGCATCCTCAACCGAATAGGAATGCCCGTCCTCGAACCGCAGCACGTTTTCCAGCAGCACTTTCAGGCTGACCGGCAGGCGGCTGACGGAGCCGATTGTCTTTTCAGCTTCCGGGATTGAGAAATAATGATAGGTCTTGCCGTCCACATTCAGTGTGCGGCCCGTTTTCATTGAGTCGTGCCCAACCGTCTTCATTGGCTTTGTTTCCTCCGAGGCATCAGCAACGGATCGTCCCGTATGACCGTTTTCCCGCGCCCCATTTCCATGGGGCGCGATTTGCGGCCTTGTCGGGGACAACCTGCTTGATCTCCCAACGGGGGTAGAACATACCCGGACGCGGTTGCGACACAAGCTGGACCCGGTAACAAGAAAGCGGGAGCGGGCGTTTTTTTTCACCCGCCCGCCCCATCACCCACCGATCGGAGGATTTCCGTCATTCCTGCCTTTACTCCCCCCGGCCGCCCCCTGCTGGAAGTGGAAAATATATCGGTTTTCCGCGGTGAACGGCTGGTTCTGGACCGTGTCGGCTTTACGCTGGATGCGGGCGATGCCCTGCTCCTGACCGGGCCGAACGGTGCTGGCAAGTCCACTTTACTGCGCGTGCTTGCGGGTTTGCGCAAACCGGAAGGCGGCCATGTTCTGTGGTCCGGGGTCGATGCGCTGGCCGATCGCAGCCAGCATGCCGGACGGGTGGCCTATCTGGGCCATCAGGATGCGCTGAAGCTGGGACTGACACTGCGTGAAAACCTGACGCTGGCGGCGCGCGCCAGTGGCGGGAATCCTGATTTGTGTATGAAATCGCTTAATATTTCCGGGCTGGCCGACCTGCCCGCGCGTATGCTGTCAGCGGGGCAGAAACGGCGTGCGGCGCTGGCGCGTGTCCTGCTGGCGCAGGCCCCGCTATGGCTGCTGGATGAACCCAGCCTGGGACTGGACATCAACACGATGGGCCTGCTGGGCACGCTGTTTGCGGCCCACCGGCAGGCTGGCGGAATTGTGATTGCAACCACCCATGTTCCCCTGCCCCTTCCCAATGCCCGCACGCTGGCGCTGCCGGGCCTGAACGAATCCGACATCCCGCAACCGATGGAGGATTTCCCCGAGGACGACCTGCTGTGAAATTCCAGATTCCCTCCCTCATCATGGCCATTCTGGAGCGTGATCTGCGGCTTGCCCTGCGCCATGGGGCGGATACGCTGGGCGCCGTGCTGTTCTTCATCCTTGCGGGCGCGCTGTTTCCGCTGGCCCTTGGCCCCTCGCCCGAACTGCTGCGGCGTATGGCGCCAGGCATTGTCTGGGTGTGTGCGCTTCTCGCTGCCCTCCTGCCGCTGGACCGTCTATTCGGTGCGGAGCTGGAGGACGGATCACTGGACCAGCTCCTGATGACCGGACTGCCCGCCTCCCTTATCGCGCTGGCAAAAATGATGGCCCACTGGCTGACGACCGGCCTGCCGCTGCTACTGGCTGCGGGGCCGCTGGCCATCATGCTGGGCATGCCCACGGGCAGCATGGTCGTGCTGCTGACCGGGCTGTTCCTTGGCACGCTGATCCTGTCACTGATCGGGGGTATGGCGGCGTCGGTGGTGCTGGGCGCGCGACGGGGCGGCGTGCTACTGCCGCTGCTGGTGCTGCCACTGACCACGCCCGCGCTGATTTTTGGCGCGGCAGCGCTGGATGCGGCCCAGACCGGCCTGTCATGGGGACCGGACCTTGAACTGCTGGGCGCCTTTCTGGCCGCGGCGATTCCCCTGTGCCCGCTGGCAGCGGGAGCCGGACTGCGGGCCGCTGTAGAATAAAAGGGAATTTTTTTGGTGAAGCTGTTTTCAGAAAGGCAGCGCCCGAAAACTTTTATTCTTATTTATCAATCTTTCGGACCCGGCAGCCTATCTGGTTGCAACGGGTGCCGAGGGAGCGCCAACGTCAAACGGTAGCGTCCCCTGCACCGGGTCGCCCGTCCGTGCCCGCATGCGCCAGTGCAGGACATAGTGACCCGGTGTCAGCGTCACGCTGGTGGCAATGGACTGCTGTTCATCATCAATAGGGGATGCAGGCAGCAGTTGCGGCACCCCACTGGGACCAAGCAGCAGCAGGCGGGCACGGAATGGGTCGATCACAGTGTCGAACGACAGCTTTACGGCTACGTTGCCCACAGCAACATGCTGTCCCGGCATGGGTTCCGAATGTACCAGCACCGGGGCGGCGCAGGCCTGCGCCATAACCATGCCGGACAGGACGGCTGACAGGCCAGTCATGCGCAGCATTGAAAAAAAGGACACGGGAACGACACCTCCGGCATGGTTGAACCTTGCGTGTGTATTCCCCCGATATGCGAAGGGCGGCAAGACCTTCGTCCCGCCGCCCTGCATTTTGGCTGACCCCACAGGGCCATGGCGTATCAGATATAATGTTCCTGAATCGGCTTCAGGCCATTGAACCCGGTCGAACAGTAGGTCGAGACATACGCCCCCGTGGACAGCAGTTCGATCCGGTCCCCCGACGCCAGCCCCAGCGGCAGGGCGTAGGGGGTCTTTTCATACATGATGTCCGCGCCATCGCAGGTCGGACCCGCAATGGCGACGGGGCCGGTGGCCGTTCCGTCATGCGGGGTACGGATACCGTAGCGGATGGCTTCGCCTTCGGTCTCCGCCAGGCCACCGAAGCGCCCGATGTCCAGATAGACCCAGCGCACGCCATCATCGATGCCACGGCGGCTGACCAGTACCACTTCGGACGACACCACGCCCGCGTCACCAACAATGAAACGACCCGGCTCGACAATCATTTCCGGCAGGTCATTGCCGAAATGTTCGGTCATGGCGTGGCTGATCGCCAGCGCGAAGCTGTCGATTCCCGGCACGTCGTCACGGTACCGGATGGGGAACCCGCCACCCAGATTGACCATGCGCAGGTCAAGCCCGGCCGCTTTCAGGTCGGTAAACAGCATGCCCACGCGCGCGATGGCGGCTTCATACGCGCCGGTCGCCGTCTGCTGGCTGCCCACATGGAAGGACAGTCCATACGGGTCCAGCCCCAGGTCACGGGCACGCAGCATGAGGGCACGCGCATTGTCCAGCGTCGTGCCGAACTTGCGCGACAGCGGCCAGTCGGCGCCTTCGTTTTCCACGATAAGGCGGCAGTAGACGCGCGAACCCGGCGCATGGCGGCCCAGCTTTTCCAGTTCTTCCGCGCAGTCGAAGGCAAACATGTCCACACCCGCGGCAAAGGCGCGGGCGATGTTGGACGCCTTCTTGACGGTGTTGCCAAAGGAGACATCAGCCGGACGCGCACCCGCATCGAGGCACATGGAGATTTCTTCCCACGACGCGGCGTCGAACGCCGAACCCAGACCCACCAGGCGGGTCAGGATTTCACGGGCGGGATTGGCCTTGACGGCATAATAGATCCGGGCCAGCGGCAGCGCATCGCGCAGCGCGCGATAGCGTTCTTCCACCCGGTCAACGTCAACGACAAGGCAAGGCGTAGCAGGCGACTGCTCAGCCAGATAACGAGCGATTTTGGGAGTCATCGCACCCAAATCCCTTCTGTACTGCCGTCCGGATGGATACAATTCTGGGATTGCACAAACGGACAGATGTTGCGAAACGGTCTAACGGACCAGCGACCAATTAAGGACCCCCACCCTGTGGCGGCCCGATTGCCAGAACGCTTGACGTCGTTGCGTAACCTCAGAGGGCCAGTGGCACGTGCGTTGTTGCGTAAGCAGCGCATATGAGGACAATACGCCCGTGACGCAATAGAAAAATCATCCCTTCCGACAGTTTTTCATCTAAGGTCACCTGATCGTGGCGCAATATACACATGGTCGGCATTGCCCCGGCCCGTCCACGTGACAGCAGACAGGACACGAAGTTCCCCTTGATTGGTACCTCATCCACTGAAATCGATATGACGGATATCCCGCCACCAGCATCCCACCTGCCGCAGTTTTCCATGCAGCAGGTCAAGAAGGTGGCACAACAGGTCGCCCGCAACATCGTATCCGACCAGATCACGCTGGCTGCGGCGGGATGTGCATTCTATGCCACCCTGTCCCTGTTCCCCGCCATGAGTACGCTCATCTCCCTCTACGGGCTGCTGTTCGATCCCCAGACAGTGGAACCGCAGCTGGTGGTGCTGCGCAACCTGCTGCCGCCTTCCGCCTATGACATGATCGGGGACCGTATCCACCTGCTGGTGGCCGAATCGCATTCGTCGCTTACGTTAAACCTGATCATATCGACCACCATCGCCACATGGTCGGCGTCCGCTGCCACGCGTTCGCTTATCATGGCGATGAACGTTGCCTACAATACACCGGAAACACGCAGTTTCGTGCGCTTCCAGGCCATGGGCATGGGACTTACGTTCTGTTCGATCTGCGGGGGAATCCTTACGCTTGCGCTGATGGTGGGGCTGCCGTTCCTGCTTGATTACCTGCCGCAGCGACTGGCGCTTGCCCCGCCGCCCGGTTCGGTCGAACTGCTGGTGCGCATGGGGGGACCGCTGCTGATGCTGCTGTTCGTGCTGTCGCTGTGTTCGCTGCTGTACCGCTTTGGTCCCAACCGGCCCCATACATACTGGCGCTGCATCCTGCCCGGATCGGTGGGGGCGACACTGCTCTGGCTGCTCTCATCGGCGGGATTTTCGTATTATGTCAGCCATATCGCGGGCTACAGCGCCACGTACGGGCCGCTGGGCGCGTTCATCGCCATCATGATGTGGTTCTATGTATCGGCCTATGTCGTGCTGCTGGGGGCCGAACTGAACGCCGGGCTTGAAATCGAGATGAAACTGCGCTGCGCACCTGAAAAGACCATGGAAGGCTGGACCAAGCACCAGAGCCTGTAAGCCGGACAGGTCAGCGCGGCGCGCTTGCGACTTCTTCCTCATCATCCGGCATGGGACGCAGATCGACCTGCGTCATACCCATGCCCAGCATGCCAAGCTGGCGCGCGGCTTCAAGCGACAGGTCAATGATACGGGCACCATGATAGGGACCCCGGTCATTCACCCTGACCACGACCGAACGCCCCGTCCGGCGCGAATGCACCAGAACCCGGGTGCCAAACGGCAGTTGCCGGTGGGCGGCCGTCAGCGCGCCGGGATCAAACATTTCACCCGATGCGGTGGCATGACCCAGCTGCCTGCCGGAGCCGTACCAGCTGGCCAGCCCATGCTGGCGCCAGTGCGTGGGAACCTGCGCCATGACAGGCAGCCGCCGCGCGGCACCACGACCACCATGCCGCCCCACGGGCGCACCGTGCCGCACCGCAGCACACGCCACCTGCATGCCACCGGATGCCGCCAGCATGAGACACGCCACAATCATCGGCAACGTAAACCGTGCCCCATCGTGACCTGTGCCCATGCCACCACGTGGGTGATCGGGATCTCCTGTCATGACCCCACCATATCATGTGATGCGCCGATATCATATCAATAGCGTCATGATACACTGCGCCCGTCATGGACCGCGCCGAACGGCGTTTGCACGACATGCGTGACATGATCGGGCTTGGAACCGGGCGGCGGGCGTGCTAGGCGCGTGCATCATGGAGCGCCCTCTCATTGCCGTGCTGAACGGCCCCAACCTGAACATGCTCGGGCTAAGGCAGCCCGAGGTCTATGGTCACGCCACGCTTGATGACGTGGAACAGGTCTGTGTCCAGGCCGCCGAACGCCTGGATGTGGCCATCGACTTCCGCCAGACAAATGGGGAGGGGGAACTTGTTTCATGGATACAGGAATGCCGGGGCCGCGCACGCGGCATCATCATCAACCCGGCGGCCTATTCCCACACCTCGGTCGCAATCCTTGACGCGCTTCTTGCCGTTGATCTGCCTGTGATCGAGGTACACATTTCCAACATTCACCGCCGTGAAGCCTTCCGTCATCACTCCTACGTCTCCCGTGCCGCCATTGGCGTCATATGCGGGTTGGGCGTACGGGGGTATGCCCTTGCGCTTCAGGCCATGACAGACATGATTCTGGACGAGGACGATCAATGAGCCGACTGCTCGTGGATGCGGATGCCATTCGGGCATTGGCTGAAATTCTGACCGATACCGGCCTGACCGAAATCGAGATCGCGGAAAAGGACAACCGCATCCGTGTTGTCCGCGCGGCGGCGCCGGTCGCCCATGCCGTGCCGGCCCCGGCACCCGTGGCAGCACCCATTCCCGTAACGCCGGTGGCCCCTGCCGCCCCCGTGACCACCGACCCGTCCAAGCACCCCGGTGCCGTGACCAGCCCGATGGTGGGTGTCGCCTATCTGGCGCCCGACCCGTCTTCTCCGCCGTTCGTGACCGAAGGCCAGCAGGTCAGCGCGGGCCAGACACTGCTGCTGATCGAGGCAATGAAGACCTTCAACCAGATCAAGGCCCCGCGCGCGGGTACCGTAAGCAGGATTCTGGTGCAGTCGGGCGACCCGGTCGAATTTGGCGAAGCGTTGGTCATCATAGAGTAATGTTTTCCAAGATCCTCATTGCCAATCGTGGCGAGATCGCCCTGCGCATCCTGCGGGCCTGTCGCGAACTGGGTATCCGGACCGTCGCCGTGCATTCCACGGCCGACACCGATGCCATGTATGTCCGCCTGGCGGATGAAGCCGTGTGCATCGGACCGCCAGCCAGCCGCGACTCGTATCTGAATGTCGCGGCCATCCTGTCGGCCGCCACCATTACCGGGGCGGACGCCATCCACCCCGGTTACGGCTTCCTGTCGGAAAACGCTGATTTCGCGGAAACGGTGGAAGCCCACGGCATCACCTTCATCGGGCCGACGGCGGAACATATCCGCATGATGGGTGACAAGATCACTGCCAAGACCACCATGATGGCGCTGGGCGTGCCACTGGTCCCCGGATCAGATGGTGCGCTGGAAAACCTTGAGCAGGCGCGCGAAGTGGCGGCAAGGGTCGGTTATCCCGTGCTGATCAAGGCTGCCGCTGGTGGCGGCGGGCGTGGCATGAAGGTCGCCCCCACAGAAGCCGACCTTGAGGAAGCCTGGAGCGTCGCCCGCACCGAAGCCCGTGCCGCCTTTGGCAATGACGAGGTGTATCTGGAAAAATACCTCGACAAGCCGCGCCATATCGAACTGCAGATCATGGCCGACACGCATGGCAACGTGGTGCATTACGGCGAACGTGACTGCTCGCTGCAGCGCCGTCACCAGAAGCTGCTGGAAGAGGCGGGGTCACCCGCACTTACGGCAAAGCAGCGTGATGAAATCGGTGCGATTGCCACATCCGCGCTGACGAAACTGGGCTACCGCAATGCCGGCACGCTGGAATTCCTGTACCAGGACGGACAGTTCTGCTTCATCGAGATGAACACCCGCCTGCAGGTGGAACATCCGGTGACGGAAATGGTGTGCGACGTGGATCTGGTGCGTGAGCAGATCCGCATCGCGGCGGGAGAGCCGATCGGCTACAGCCAGTCGGACATCAAATTCTCCGGCCATGCGATCGAATGCCGCATTAATGCGGAAGATCCCCAGACCTTCATGCCTACGCCGGGCACGATCACCGTCTATCACCCCCCGGGTGGCCTGGGCGTGCGAATCGATAGCGCGCTTTATGCGGGCTATCGCGTACCGCCCTATTACGACAGCATGATCGCCAAGCTGATCGTACGTGCGCCAACGCGGCTTGAAGCCATCGAGCGCATGCGCCGCGCGCTGGATGAATTCGTGATCGAAGGGGTCAAGACGGTCATCCCGCTGCACCGCAAGATTCTGGAAGATCCCCAGTTCCGCAAGGGTGACTATACCATTCACTGGCTGGAAAACTTTGTAGCCCGCCAGCAGGAAAAGAACTGACCGGGTACACCCCGAAAGCCGTGGCATATTCCACGAAAAAAGGGCGGCACCATTATGGTGTCGCCCTTTTTTTAACATTCTGCAAAATATCAAAGACGTTTCTGGTGAAGTCTTTTCAAAAAGCTTCAGGGAGCGCCGTCTGTTTGAAAAAAAGCGGCATCCAGAAACTTTTATTTTTCATGCCTTTGCCCGGATGACTGGCGCACAATCTGGCACGACAGGCCAGCGGCGCAGAATGATGCATCGGGCAGACCCGCGCAGGTTCAGGCCATGACCGGATCAAGATAGGGGCTGGAAGCGTCAAAGAACTTCTGGTTGTGATCCAGTTCATAGGAAATCACGTACAGGCAGGTCAACGCACTGTCGATTTCCAGCCGCACACCCAGATTATCCGCCTGTCCCGCTATCTGCTGCAGATGGGCGATGGCGAATTTGGCGGATCGTGCCGTACGGCCGTAATGCCCCCCGTACCGTCCGCTGAACTGCGCCATGCGCCCCATCATGTCGCCCACAACGCGCTGGGCTTCGGGCGGCAGCATGTGGCGTTCCAGAATCGCACGCAGGCGGATGACGTTCAGCCCGATCGTCATGGCGGACAGGATACCCTGCAGGTACGCATCGATAATCGTATCCGGCGTATTTTCGGCATTGGTCAGCAGGCGCACAAAGCGGTCCACGTTGTGTTCGACCACATACAGGGTGGTCGGCAGGTTGCGCGCGCGCGCGACATAACGCAGCCCACGCAGGATGCCGGTACGCATCTGCCAGCGCATGTCGTTCGTATCAAACGGCAGGACCAGCCTGAACGACCACATGGCGTACCACAGCCCCAGCACCAGCGGCATGGCGGTATTGAAGAACGCGACTTCATCCAGTCGCGACTGGTTGCCCGGTCCCAGCAGGATGGGCAGGAACAGGTTGTACGAAACCGCCCCCAGCACCAGTGCGGGATAGGCAAAGGCCAGTCCCCCCGCCAGCATGGGCAGGAACAGACACACGGCCATGATTTCATACGTGGTGGGTTCAGCCAGACGCCACAGCACCAGCACCCCCGCCACGACCGAGGCGATGATCGCGCCACCAAGGAAGGCCCGTGTGGCCAGTGCCGGTTTTTCCAGCGTGGAGAACAGGCTGCACACGATGGACACGAACATCATGAACGTCAGTCCCGCCGACCATGACGTGGTGATCCAGATCAGGCCGGAACCGAAAATGGTGACCGACGCCCGCAGGCTGTTGGTAAAGGCCTGCTGCCAGTCACGGAAGGTCTTGAGCCGGTAATGGAAATGGTCATGCAGCAGGGGATTACGGCTGGCGTCAAACTGGATCAGCGCCTGTTCCAGTTCATCAAGGATTTCCCCCAATGCGTAGTTGAGCATGCGCTGCTGCGACAGCATCCGCACCAGTTGCGGGTCCACGGGGGCGCTGCCGGGACTGCCCATTTCCTCATCAAGGGAATCGGCCACACTCTGCCGACACGATGCCTGCAACGCTGCCAGACGGGCAAGGACGGGATGGATGTCATCACTGGATTCAAGCTGTGACGCCATGTCCTTGAGGAAGGCCTCCACCTCGCTTGATGTCGCGGTGAAAGCGGCATCAGGCCGCCCGCATGGCCCCTGCATCAGTGCGGCAAGATCCAGCCCGCGCGACAGCAGCATGGCCACCCGCGCCAGCGCGGCACGCGCGTGATCGCCCTCATGCCCACGATGGGATCCCATCTCCACTTCCGCGAATTCGATCTGGTCGCTCAGGGTCGTAATATTGGAAAAGACGCCACGCGCCTTTTTAAGAACCTGCGTATCCCCCGACAGCAGGGAAGCAAGGGTCTGGGCCGCCCCGTTGATCGCGGTCAGGAAATTGGCGGCCAGACGGTCCTGCGCACGTTCCTCCAGCTTGAACTGAAACAGGGAGGAGATGGTGCTTTCCAGCACGATGCCCAGCACGATATAGGTCGCGCGCGCCATGGCCGTCATGAAAATATGTTCGGGATCGGCAATCCCGTCGAGCGAAATGATGGCATAGGTAAAGCCACTCGCCCGCATGCCGTGGATACGGTAATTGGTCATGGTCGCCGGACCGGGCAGCAATGTCCCGATAAAGCAGAACGTGCCGATCCCGATCGCCAGCATGAGGATGAACATGAGCGGCGCCTGTGGAAACGCCGCCACCAGCAGCACGGCACAGATCGTGCCAACCACCATGCCAAACAGATGCCATCGCGCCTTGGCGACACTCTTGCCACGCGTGCCCTGCGCCACCATCCATACCGTCAGCGCCGCCCATTGCGGGCTGCCCAGTTCCCACCACAGGGCAATGCCCAGCGCGATGAGGGAGGTAATGGTGGTCCGCAGCGCGTACCCGAAGGTAAAGATGCCAGGGGCATAAAGCCAGCGCAGGTGATCCTGCCGCACGGCCATGCCCGGCGGCCACAGTCGCCTGAAAAAATCACGGACCTGATTGCTGAAACGGATCAGGGAAAGCTCAAGACCTTTCATCCCGGCGTCAAGCCCCCCTGTTCAGATACAATCCGTCTACACTGTACATCATCATACCGGCCACACGCACAGGCCGACAGCCCGATGACTGCATGCGAGACAGTGCCTGCCGCATACCGCGCGCCCGGCGTTGCCGGTTATTCGTCGTAGGAGACGAGGGTCTTGACCGGCACATCCAGCCGGCCGCGTCCGCCAAGACCCGTCAGTTCGATCATGGTGGCGGCCCCCACCACATCGGCGCCCACCTTGCGCAGCAGGGAAACGGACGCCACCAGCGTGCCCCCCGTGGCCAGCAGGTCATCCATCACGACCACGCGCTGTCCCGGCTGGATCGCATCCGCCTGGATATGCAGCGAATCGGACCCGTATTCCAGGTCATAGCTGTGGGACACGGTCTTGCCCGGCAGCTTGCCCGGCTTGCGCAGCATGACCAGCCCGCAGCCAAGACGGCTGGCCAGCGGGGCCGCCGTCAGGAACCCGCGCGATTCGATGGCCGCCAGCATGTCCGGCGCCCACGGCGCCACAGCCGCCGCCAGACGTCCCATGGCGATCTGCCACGCATCTGCGTTCCGCATCAGGGTCGAGATATCGTAGAACAGGATACCGGGCTTGGGAAAATCCGGGATGTGGCGGATGTATTGTTTCAGGTCGATCTTGGCGGTCGTCATGATCGGTGTGCAGTCCCCGTTGCGTGGTCATACAGATCCGGGACATGCCTGCCCCGTTCACGAAAGTGTCGCCCCTGCGGACGGCCCCCCGCTGTAGCCGCCACACGGCGGGGCGACAACCCCAACCGGGTCCCGGACACATGCTTTGGCGCGCACTGACGGGCGGATGTGGCGGGGGAAGACTTTATTCCTTCCCTACCTCCGTGCTGACGGGCGCACGTGCGGGCCGCAGCAGCACCATGACCAGCATGATCGCAGCCCCCATCAGCATGACACCCGCCATGGGAATGGGGGAATTGGTCGGCAGCATGCCCACGAATGCACCCGCCACGGCACCCAGCACGTATTGCAGCGTGCCCACGAATGCCGATGCACTGCCCGCGAAACGCGGATGGTCGGCCAGCGCGCCCACCGTGGCGTTGGGGCCGATGATGCCCGTGGTGCCCAGTGACACCATCATGGTCAGGATCAGGCACCCCATCATCCACGCTGGCGCATGACCGCCATGCTGCATGGCGAAGGCAATGATGGTGGCCATGGTGGTCATGGCGATGGTTCCCATCACCGCGACCATGACCGCGACCCCGAGGATACGGGCCGCGTCAATCCGCCCCACCAGCATGCCATTCAGCTGCGACGCCCCGATCATGCACACTGCAAACACACCGAACAGCATGCCGAAATGCGCCGCCGACAGCCCGAACAGGCCACGGAACACCGACGGGGCGGCAGACAGATAGGTAAACGACATGAAGCACGAAAAACCGGCGATCATGGCATGGGTGATGAACCCGCGGTCACGCGCCAGCATCATGTAGCGGCTGAACAGGGTGACGGGCGAAAACTCGCTGCGGTTCTGGGGTTTCAGCGTTTCCGGAAGGACGCGCCAGATCAGCAGGATACAGATCAGGCCGTACACCGCCGACGCCCAGAAAATCGACCGCCATGACGCAATCGACAGTACCATGCCCCCCAGCGTGGGCGCCAGGATGGGCACGACCCCCATTACCAGCACCAGCCGCGACATAAGGCGGGCGGATTCATTGCCATGCGACATGTCACGCACGCATGCGCTGGGGATGATCAGGCTGGCCGATGCCCCAAGCGATGCGACCAGGCGGAAGAACGAGAACGTGGGAATATCCCGCGCCATCGCGCACCCGACCGATGCCAGCGTATAGACCAGAGTGCCAACCAGCATGGGCCTGCGCCGCCCGAAACGGTCCGACAACGGCCCCATGGTGATCTGCCCGATCGCCAGTCCCACGAACCATATGGCCAGCGTCATCTGCGCCGACCCCGCGCGTCCGTGCAGCGTCGTTTCCAGCTCGGGAAAAGCCGGGAGATAGATGTCGGTGGAAACCGGGCCGACCGCGGTCAGGAACCCGAGCAGGATCGCAATCCACCCCATGGGGCGGGCAGTCGTTTCCGGCACGGGCTTTTCCGCTGAATGGCCCGCCGTTGCGGATGAGCCCATGAGGCACTCCATATTGAAAGATTGTGGGACTAGTAGACCAGCCGGGTCCACTTTTTCACCATCTAATTACGCCATACTGCAATTCGCTATCGCGATACCCGTGCCATGTCGGGACGGCCCATGCGCACACGTTGCATAAGCCATAATCCCACCAGCGCGGACAGGGCGAACAGCATGACCGCCACCCCGATGCGCCATGCTCCCCCCAGCCGGATACCAGATCCCACCAGCACGAACACGATGGTCTGTGGCAGGCTGCCCAGTACCGTGGCCAGCATGAACGGCACGACCCGCACCCCCAGCATGCCCGCCGCAAGGTTGAGAAGGAGTGCCGACCCCACCGGCATGAGCCGCAGCGTCAGGACGGATGCAAACGGTTCATGCCGCACGAAACCATCCAGCCGCGCCATGGTTGCCGCAAGCCGCGCGGGCATGGGCGGCCGTCCCGTCCACCGTCCCCAGCCATAGCCACACAGGCAGCCCGTCAGGGTCGCAATCGTGGCAAGGACGCATCCCACCCCGATTCCATAGGCGGCGCCGGCGGCAAAACACACAGCCTGCCGTGGCAGGCCAGATGCACAGAACGCACTGGCGGTCAGAATGAATATCGCTACTCCTTTCCCGCCCACATGCACGACGGGGGCCGCCGTCAGCATCTCCCGCATTCCCGGCAGACGGCCCATGGCCACGGCCAGCCCGACAAAGACCCCCAGCAGCATGATGGGCCGGACCAGCACGCGCAACGTGGCCCGGGCGGGCGGTGCAGGCCGTGCGGCGTGCGGTAATGTCATGCGTGCGTCCCGTTTTCCGACAGCGATTTGCTTCTTCGCGCCTAGCATCGCCTTGCGGCGGACTGCAAGGGCGGTCTAAATCCGGTTATGTCCGCATATCCTTCCTCCGGCTCCCTGATGGGCCGTACGCCCCCGTCCGCGCAGGAGCTGCGCAACCGGCAGCGTATCTCCACGTGGCTGTTTGCAATCTGCTTCATGCTTGTCGGCATGATTGCACTTGGCGGTTATACCCGCCTGACCGGATCGGGCCTGTCCATCATGGACTGGCGGCCCATTACGGGCATGATCCCACCACTGAGCCACGCGGAATGGGAACGGCAGTTCGCGCTGTACAAGACCATTCCGCAGTACAAGATCCTGCACGACGGATTCGGGCTTGCGGGCTTCCAGCAGATATTCTGGGCGGAATGGACGCACCGCTTCTGGGGGCGGCTCATGGGGCTGGTGCTGCTGATACCACTGGTCTGGTTTTCCATCACCGGCGCGCTGAGCCGGGGCCTGGCGCTACGGCTGGTGCTGTTTTTCGTGCTGGGCGGGCTGCAGGGCGCGATCGGCTGGTTCATGGTGGCGTCGGGCTTCAACCCCGACAGCACGGCGGTCGCCCCCGTGCGGCTGGTGCTGCACCTGTGCTGCGCCTTCGCGCTGTACATCGCCATCCTGTGGACGGCGCTTTCCGTACGCACGCCACGCCCGGCCTTCATCCCCGCAACCCCTGAGATCGTACGCATCCACCGCCTGGTCTGGACCATCTGCCTTCTGGTGGGCATCACTGTCATCGCGGGAGGCTTTACCGCGGGCACGCATGCGGGATTTGCCTACAACACCTTCCCGCTCATGGATGGTCACCTGATCCCGTCGGGCTACGGACGGCTGCACCCGTTCTGGCTGAACTGGTTCCAGAACATTCCCGCTGTCCAGTTCGACCACCGCCTGCTGGCCACCACGACGGCGCTGCTCATTGGCATCACCATCGTGCTGGGGCTGCGCACGCCGCAACTGGGCAGGGAAGTCCACGGCGCGCTGGCGGTGCTGGGCTGGCTGGTGCTGTTACAGTACGCGCTGGGCGTGACCACGCTGCTGCTGGTGGTGCCGGTATGGGCGGGAACGATCCACCAGACCTGTGCGGCCATCGTGCTGACAGCAGCCATCATCACCCTGCATCGCCTGCGCGGGGTGGGCCGCCCCTAACCCTGATACGCGGACAGATGGCGGCATGCACGGTATGCCGCCATCACATCGGTCATGGCGTTACAATGTAGGCTGCCCCCTGCAGCCGCACATGGGTATAGCGTGCGCGAATAATGCGCCACAGGTTGGAAAACTCCCACACCTCTTCCTGTGTATCAAAGCGTGAATTGCTTACGAACGCCGCGATGTCATGGTGATCCACGGCCCGCGTCAGCGCCTGTGCATCATGCGTGACCGCGACATGCTGGGAATAGTTGAAGAAATCCATCACTACCGGCTTGTGCGCCCAGTAACACAGGGCCAGCGTTTCACACGCCACATCGCCATCAATCGCACGCACGGCGGCAATCGTTTCGTTTGATGCACCCTGATGCTCCACGATGGCGGTCACATTGCTACGGTAAAGGTAGGGCAGGTAGACCGGCAGGCTGACCACCACCGGCAGCAGGTTCAGCCCCACCATGCCCACAAGCATTGTGCGTGCAGGCGTACGGCCAGCCGTCCCCCCGGCCGTCGCCAGGTACGACATCGCAAGCCCCGCGCACATGGCGGCTGCGATCAGTGCCTCGAAACAGGCATTATGCGACACTCCCGCCCCTGTGCGCTGCACGATGGCCGATGCAATCGCCAGCAGCAGATACAGCCCCAGCAACAGGCCGGACCGATGGCGCAGACGCAGCCATGGCACGAACGCGCATGACACCATCATACCACCCAGCCCCACCACGTTACCCAGCCCCTTGAGCATGCCGTGCACATAGAAAATGCGTTTGTGGGCAAAGACCCCCTGAATGAACTCCGGACCGAAACAGCTGTAATACAGCCCCCCCAGCAGGCACAGGGACACAAGGCATCCCGCCATCCATGAAACGGCATGGCGCCAGTCGGTCAGCAGCAGCCACACAAGGACCGCCGCTGGCAGGGCAAGGATATTATGCTTGAAGGTCAGGCCGGCCACCATAACGAAGCCGGCGCAGAAAGGCCGCCATGCGCCGGTCCATCCCGATTGGCGGCCATTGCCCAGCAACAGCATGAACCCAACCATGATGACAGCCTGCCCCAGCCATTGCGGGTCATCCATGGCGACATAATCGCTATAGAAAACAGTGGAATAGAGCATGACCAGCAGGCCCGCGAGCCATGCCCCGCCCTGTGTTCCCCCACAGGAGAGGACAACACGCCCCGTAGCCCAGGCACAGAAAAGCAGCGCCAGGAGCGAAATGACGCGCCCCGCCACGATCATGTCCCCCAGCAACCAGCCAAACAGACCGACAACATAGAACGAACTGGGGGGGTAATTATTGAACACCATCTGTTCCGATGGCGGGTATAGCGGCGCATGATCCAGCCCTATGGCGCGCCGTGCCAGATAGGCATTCCACCCTTCGTTACTGGATAGCGAGATATGGGCAGTAATAAACGCCACATGTGGGGCGAGAAGGGCGAATACGAAAAATATTCCGATATAAATCCATGTTGATTTTTTATTTTCTAAATTTTTTATATCAAAATTCATATTTCCCATATGGATTTTATTTTTCATGGCAATGTTAGTATATTTTCATATGAAAAAATGAAGGGAATATGGCGCATCTGGATATTTCCATACGCCTGCGATGACAATAACCTGATCCCGATGCCCTGATTAACCCGCACGTACACGTTTCCCCATCCTGACCCGAACCGGCCCGGGTGGATACTGTTAGAATGCGCAGTCATAATTTTATATATCCCGCCCGCTATTTTTTTATGGCGTCATGCCCCGTCCCGATGCACAGGTGCAAAGCGGACGGAAGATGACCATATGGGGCATACGCTATCCGGGACCATGTAGGGACAATCCGGCCACATGGCATGCCATGTCTTTTCCGGACGGATGATTTTCTGCGATACATCGCACTCAGATATGCAGGAATGGAACATGCTCAAGCTGAAACATGTCGTAACGGGTGCGCTGCTGACACTGATCGCATGCGGACCATCCGCCCATGCCGAACCACATGGCGGTGGGGGCGGTTTCCATGGCGGCGGCCGTGACGGCGGTGGTGGCTGGCGCGGTGGTGGCGGTCGTCGTGGCGATGGTGGCTGGCATGGTGGTGGCTGGGGCCGTGGCGGCGGATGGCGTGGCGGTGGTTGGGGATGGGGCGGCTGGAGCGGTGGCTACTATCCCTATTATCCCGTCTATGGTGGCTGGGGTTATCCGTGGGGCGGATGGGGCTGGGGTGGCGGCTGGGGATGGGGTTGGGGCGGTTACGCCATGGGCCCTGCCATGGGAGCGGCCGCAGCCAGCGCCAGCTACCGGGCGGCACCCGAAATCTATAACGGTACGGGCAATAATGCGCCGGAAGACGATTCCGTCTATGACAGGGACCTGTCCACGCTCCTGACCGACCAGACCGCCCCGCCACAGCAGGGACAACCGGCCACGGGCCAGTCCGCGCCGCCCCCCGCCAGACCCGTTACCTGCCCGCGTGGTCAGGTCTATAACACCCTGACCGAAAGCTGCGACCGGCCATAAGGTCCGGCATGACGCGGCCTGCAGCCTGAAAAAAGTGTTCGAAACGTCAGTTCGTGACAGCGCCATAAAATTAAAAGAAGTTTTTAGTAAAGCTTTTTTCAACAAACTTTTAGGGAACGCCGCCTTAACAATAAGGCGGCGTCCAAAAAATTTTATTTTTTTATCAACAGGTTATTTTCAAGCAGTCTTTAACCTGCCGTAACAGCTACGGTATCCGTGCCCGCGTGCGGCAGCCAGCCACCCAGTTCCTGCCGCACAAGGGTTTCCAGCAGGTCAATCGCGTCGGGAGAATCGTTCAGGCAGGGAATCAACGCCAGTTCCTTACCGCCAGCCCTGACGAAAGCATCGCCCGCTTCATTCCCGATTTCATCCAGCGTTTCGATACAGTCGGAAATAAAGCCCGGCGTAATGACGGCAATACGTTCGATCCCGCGCGCGGGCAGCGATTCGATAAACGGCGCGGTGTAGGGTTCCAGCCATTTTGCCGGGCCAAAACGTGACTGGAAGGTCAGCGGCATCATCTGTTCATCGTAACCCATGGCGTGCCGCAGCGCCACGATGGTACGCTGGCAGTCGGCGGCATAGGTATCGCCCTTTTCCACATAGATCTTTGGCAATCCATGGAAGGACGCCACAATCATCTGTGGCCTGAAATCCAGCGTGGCGAGACGTGCCGAGATGGACCGCGCAAGGGCCGCGATATAGGCGGGATGATCCGGGAACGGCGGCAGCGTGCGGATGGCAGGCTGGTTGCGCATACGCATGAGCGCGCGGAACGTCTGGTCATTGGCGGTCGCGGTCGTCGTGGCGCTGTATTGTGGATAAAGCGGCGCCAGCAGAATCCTGTCGCACCCCTGCCCCACCAGGTCATGCAGCGCCTGTTTTATGGACGGCTGACCATACCGCATGCCCCATGCCACCGGCACATCATCTGCCGCCAGCCGCGCGCCCAGCTGCTCCGCCTGCGCACGGGTATAGGTCCGTAGCGGGCTTTCATCACGGTCGTGATGCCATATCCGGTGATAGGCCTCCCCTGACTTGCGGGGGCGGAAGGTCAGTACCGGCCCGTACAGGATGGGTTTCCAGATCAGGGGACTGGCTTCGATAATGCGCCGGTCTGACAGGAATTCGGCCAGATACCGACGCACCGCGCCATAGCCGGTACCATCGGGGGTGCCAAGATTGCTCAGCAGAACCCCGATGCGCGACGGGGCATTTTCATGCCGCGCCGCACGATTTACGGTAATGAATGTCATGGAACGGCTGCTACATGAAGCCGTGCGGGGATGCAAAGAAACGGGCGGACATCAACCCATTGACCTGCGACGCATCAGCTATCAGCGACGGACCCGCACACGGACCGGCTGCAGCGCGCGTGCCGGTGCACGCAGGCAATACGCCACGCCAGCAAGCCCCAGCAGGGCGACAACAGGGGAAAGCATCTGGACAAAAGTGAACATCACGGTCCCTTTCCTGATCGGACAGTTACCAGTCAACCGCGCGTTTCATACCTACGTCAATCAAAAATATTGCTGTCCCGTACCAGTTCCACGCATTTACGCATGAGTGAGGGTAGCGCCACATCCCCACCATCCACATAATGAATGACCCCATCCGCCCCTACCAGACTGTTGGGAAAAGCGGGCACGCGCGCCGCATAGACATCCACCAGCAATGTGAAATGGGTAAAGACGTGCTTCACCTGCCCGACCGGTTGCCAGCAGGCGCGTAGCCGGGGTGCGGTGGGCGCATGGTCCAGCGCCTCCGCCTGCGGCCACACCGCATCGCGCCAGTGCGGGCCGGGCAGGCCCATCATGCCACCCAGCAGCCCCTTTTCGGGCCGCCGGACCAGCAGGATACCCCCTGCCGCATCCACCATGCCGAAATGCACGCCATGGCGCACCGGCCGCGCCACCTTTGGCGCGCGGCGGGGCAGGCTGGCCGCGATTCCCTGCCGGTTTCCCGTGCAGGATTCCCGCCACGGACACAAAACGCAGGCGGGCGTACGCGGCGTGCAGATCCCGGCCCCCAGGTCAAACAGGGCCTGCGCGAAATCGGATGGCCGGGCGACGGCCTGCCGGTCCGTATTCAGTGTCATCGCCTGCCGGGCAATGGCCTTGCGCGATCCGGGCAATGGGTCAGTCATGGCGAACAGCCGCGCCGTCACGCGTTCCACATTGCCATCCACGGGCACGACCGGGCGGCCAAAGGCGATGGCGGCGATGGCAGCGGCGGTATAGGCCCCGATTCCCGGCAGTTCCAGCAACCCCGCCACCGTATCGGGAAAGTGACCACCGTTTTCCGCCACCACGCGTGCGCAGGCATGCAGGTTGCGCGCGCGGGCGTAATAGCCAAGACCTGCCCACAACGCCATGACCCGATCCTGCGGGGCGCGGGCCAGTGCCGTTACATCGGGGAAGGCGTCCAGAAAACGCTCGAAATAGGGTATGACCGCCGTAACCGTGGTCTGCTGCAGCATGATCTCGCTCAGCCACACGCGATAGGGATCTGCACTCTGGCCCGGCAGGGCGCGCCATGGCAGAGTGCGGCGGTGCCGGTCATACCAGCGTAACAGAGCGGCAGCAGAAGGTAACACGGACCCGTTTATGACGAACCCGCCGACCCGCAGCAAGCGAAACAATGATGCAGCCCCCTCCGAACCACCCCGACGGGCCATGCGTACACGCAGCATGGCGGCCCTGCTGCCGCATATCAGCCGTCCCGTGTTTCGCAAGCAGTCTCCCGCCGCCGTGCAGGTCATGACGGACTGGCCCGATATTGTCGGCCCCCATCTGGCAGGCATGACCGTGCCGCGCCGCCTGAGTGCCGGGACCCTGACCGTTGCCTGCCGGGGGCCGGTGGCGATGGAACTGCAGCACCTTGCCCCCACCGTCATCGCACGCATCAACACCACCTGTGGGCAGGGCGTGGTCAAGCGACTGAAGATGGTGCAGGATCTGACCGCCGCCCCACGTGCCTCTACTGCCGCGCCCCGCCGCCCGCCACCGCCACCCGTGCAGATTGACGACATGCCCGACGGGCCGCTGAAGGACGCGCTGTCCCGGCTGGGTGGCTGGCTGAATGCCGGTCGTGACCGGTAGGGAGGTCTGGAAAAATCTGCCTTCGAAGCGCTCCTGAAAATTATAAGAAAATGTTTGGTGAAGCTTTTTTCAAAAAGCTTCAAAGAACGTCATCTTGAAAAAAAGAGAGCACCAAAAAAACTTTTATTTTTATTTATCAATAATTTATTTTCATACGGGTACCAATCATGGTCCGTCACATAACGATATGGACACAGGACTGGATATCCGGTGGACATATGCCAATATCAGCGGATACGAGATCAGGAAAAGGAACCACCCGAGATGCGTAAGTTGGCCCTGTTGCTGGCCGTGTCCATGGGACTGGTCGGTGTTCTGCCCGCCCCTGCCGCCTATGCGTGGCGTGGCGGCGGTTGGGGTGGTGGCTGGCATCGTGGCTGGGGCTGGGGCGGATTCGGCCTTGGCATTGCCACGGGCACGGCGCTGGGTGTCGCGATGTCGCCTTACCGCTACCGGCCGTATGGCTATGGTTATCCCTACCCGGCCTATGCCTATCCGCCACCGCCCTATCCGGTTTATGCGTACCCGCCTCCGCCACCTCCCCCGCCACCGTATTACGGGTATTACCGTTAGGCGCGGGCAGCCTGCACAAAACGGCGGATCAGCTCGGACGACTTGACGCCGGGGGAGGATTCCACGCCGGATGAGACATCAACGGCACGCGCCCCGCTCTGCCGTATGGCGCGCTGGATGTTATCGGGGTTCAGCCCACCCGCCAGCAGCCACGGCACCGGGGCCTGCCATCCATCCGTTAGCGTCCAGTCAAAGGCATGAGCATTGCCGCCGGGACGGTCCGACCCGGCGGGCGCGCGGGATTCAATCACCAGCCCATCCACGGCGCAGGTTTCAGGCAGATCCTGCGTGCTGGCAATCCCGACAGCCCCCCATACCGGCAGGCCAAACCGCCTGCGGATAACATCCGTGCGGTCCGCATCATCATAAATCTGCAACCCGTCCAGCGGCACATTGTCCAGCACGCGGCGAATGTCATCATCAGTCGGGCGGACAAACAGGCCAATCCGCTCGGGTCCACCAGTCGCCATGTCGCGTGCCAGCACGCCCGCGGCCTGTGCCGTAATATTCCGCGGCGAACGGCTGAAAAATACGAACCCGACCCAGTCTGCCCCGGCCTGCGTTGCGGCATCCAGTCCCACATGGTCACGAATGCCACAGATCTTGACCCTGACCGGCATGGCGCGCGTTCCCCTGCCCGGTTTCAGGACGACAGTTCGGCGGCAATCGCCGCCGCCGCCGCTGCCGGATCAGGCGCGCGGGTGATGGGGCGACCTACCACGATCCAGTCAGCTCCCGCCGCGCGGGCCTGTGCCGGGGTCATGACACGCTTCTGGTCCCCCAGTGCGCTACCAGCAGGACGGATTCCCGGCACAACCAGTACCGGCCCATCGCCCAGCGCCTGACGCAGGGGGATGATTTCGTGCGAGGAGCATACCAGTCCATCCGCCCCCGACTCCATGGCCAGCCTGCCCAGACGGACAACCTGTTCTTCCACGCTGCCGGGCACGCCCACTTCATGCAGGCCCTGCGTATCCATGCTGGTCAGCACTGTCACGGCCAGCAGCAGCGGGCGGCTACCGGGCGGAAAGGTTTCATCCACAGCCTTGCGCGCGGCTGCAATCATGGCGCGACCGCCGCTGGCATGGATGGTCAGCATGGCGGGCCGCAGAACGGCAAGGCTACCGATGGCGGACGCCACGGTATTGGGAATGTCATGCAGCTTCAGGTCGAGGAACAGCGGACTGCCGCCCGCAGCCGCCCGCACGGCATCCAGCCCGCGGGCATAGGTGAACTCCAGTCCCAGCTTGACCGCGCCAGCGTGGCCTGCCGCCTGCTCGCGCCAGCACGCGGCCTGTGCCGTATCCTTGGTATCGAGGGCAACAATCAGGCGGGTGGACCGTCCAGGCATTGGCGGTGCTCCATGGTCAGGCATGCAGGTAATGATGGGGTTCGGAAACGAAGGGATCAGGCGCCCGGTGGCTTTTCCGCCGTGATTGCGGGCGGCGTCACCACGGCGGGTTCCGTCGCGACGGGACTTGCCGCAGCCGTTGCCTGTTCCGCTTCATACGCCTTCACCATCGGGGAATTGGCCGGGGCGGATGTCAGGCCGGGGGCACGGGGGGTACCGGTATCATTTTCCGGCAGGCGGGCGCGCAGGGCGCGCACTTCCTGTTCGGCGCGACGGGCGCGGCGCATCTGGCGCAGGACCACAATCCACACGCTGGCAGACCCCGTGGCGTACAGCAGGGCAGCGACCAGCAACGCCAGCACGCCGGGCGATGACGTCCATTTCCATTGCAGCCATGACAGTTCCACCGGCGCCTGATTACAGGCCGCGAAAATGATCAGCGCCACGATCACGGGCAGGGTAATGAAAAGACGTATCATGATCCTTGTTCCCTACCGCCAAGAACAGGGGGCTGCAAGAAAATCAATTCATCCGGCGTGAAGCTTGATTGCACGCAACAGGCATGGTTGCCTGCGGGTAACAGGCCATGACACGCAACAGGCCACCGGGACAGGGGCAAAACAATGGGCAAGGTTGTTGTTTTCCGGACCACGGCACGACGTGATGAATCCTGGGCGGTGGTTGCCCGCACCGGGGGCAACACGCGAATCGCCAGCATCTATCCCACACGCGCCAGTGCCGAAGCGGACTGTGAATGGCGCAGCCAGCAGGTGGCCGCCTACCGCAATTTCCTGGAACGCAATGAAATCGCGGCGCCACATTACAGCATCCGCCCCTATCGCCGCGCGGACCTGCCACGTGCATGGCGTCCCCTGCCCGCACTGGGCTTCCTGCATGGCGGGTGCTGACCATCCATCAGTCGTGGAAACCAGGGCAGTTTCGCGCATCTGCTTAAGAAACTGCTTGAGAAAGTCAGTTCATGACAGCACCGAAAAATTAAAAGAAGTTTTTCCCAAAAAGCTTCAGGGAACGCCTCCTTTTTAAAACAGGACAGCATCCCAAAATTTTGTTATTTTTTATCAACAGGTTATTTTAAAAACGGTTTTTTACCGCTTGATGCAGTCCTGCATGGCGTTCCCCGATCAGGACGGATACCATGAATGGTCAGAGGGGAAGCTATCGGGCATGCTACCTGCTGGATTCCACCATTCTGCCATGGAACACGTTTTGCCGGGGCGACGGAACGCGCTCATATCCGTTGCCATGTAAAACGCAGCGCTTGTCGTAATCCACGATAATGGAATTCCCGATCCGGTAGGTAATAAACGGGCCATGTTCCCGACTGCCGTTGATGGCACAATGCTGCAGGTCGGCCTGCTGCGCTTTCCACATCGACTTTCCCCTGTCGGGCATATCGCCCGTTGAAAGGACATTGGCGGGCAGGCCATGAGTCAGCATGATGTCGTGCATCATCCATGGCGCAGGCAGAGGCGGAACGTAAGACACAAGAACGATATCCGTAAGAATCTCGTATTTGCGCAGGATATACAGGGCCAGAGGCGCGACTGGTTCATCCCCACGCGTACCCCACCAGAAAGATGCGCCTTCCGGCCGGCCTGCCTCACGTGCCAGCTGAACCGCATCATCGACCATGGATTGCGCCATCTGGTCGCGAAAACGCGACTGCGCCGAAAGGGCATTCGCATAGGCTGCCGACAGGGTGATTTCAGACCACAGCCCATAGCCTGCAAGAATGCATGCAAGACAGGTTGCACGCCACCTGAAGGAAGGCGCCACACCAAGCAGGAAGGTAATGAAACACGCGGCCGCTGAACCAAACCCGATCATGACCCGATGGGAATGGATGGGACAGCCAAGCAGGAGCAGTATGCCCGGAATGCAGAAAGGCAGGGCCACAAGGCAGAATGCCATAAGGCCACCGGCTGCGGGTGTCAGGCTGCCCGTGCACAGCATACGCACGGCACGGAATACAAGTGTAATACAGCCCGATACGATGATGACCGAAAAAATGATACTCTGCGGGCCTTTGATCAGGGCCGGAGCAATCGTCT
The DNA here is from genome assembly GCF_043995075.1 of Komagataeibacter diospyri. NCBI lineage: Bacteria > Pseudomonadati > Pseudomonadota > Alphaproteobacteria > Acetobacterales > Acetobacteraceae > Komagataeibacter > Komagataeibacter diospyri. The sequence continues at coordinate 2,579,255 of NZ_CP171836.1, read as the reverse complement.
GGAAAAAGCCTGGAATATTTCCAAAAATCTGGCTGATGGAATGAACGGTTTGTTTATGTGCATCCGCATAATCGTCCCCGCCGGGCAGTATTAATGTTTCCAGTTTATATATCAACAGGGCCAGGGAGAGAGTAATGGCGTTTGCGATAAGCATATTTGCAACCTGTCCGGCTTTTTTCTTTTCAAGCAAAGACAGGATGGCGGTCAGGCAGCACAGGCACAAATATACATTCAAGGCAGGCTGATATAAATTCAGGCACGAAAAAAGCGCCAGCAACTGCCACGGCATCAGGGATTTCCGGCTATGTTCCGGCAGGAAAAACGGAAGTGCGAATGGCATGATGGCGCAGGCAACGGCACATTCCATAATCATGCCATCAAATCTGTAAGAGATATTTTCAAGAAAAAATGGATTACATACGATAAAAGACAGGCATATTATAGAAGATATCCTGTTATATCCCCACCTTATGCTAAACGCTGCAAGTGCCGCTGCAATAAATGGCAGGCCAATGATCTGTGGCAGGGGCGCGTAATCTATCGTTGCGAATCTTCCCATAAACAGCAGCAGCAACTGCCCCAATACCCGACCGTCACGTTCCCAATGTATGTTGCTGAGTGCATGCAGCGTATCATCCGCATAATAGACGTTGGCATGAATTATGGGATAGGTGAATAAAATAAACACCAGGAAAAACAGCATCGCACGCGTGTAGAATTCCTGCCTGCACAGAAAAAATGAAGATATGGCAGTGTTTCGTGGGGTTTCTTTGGAAATAAACATGACACGGTCTCAATATTCACGGAAGAAGGGGCAGGCGGATTTATAGAAATAAATTTATGCCATTAATCAACAGATATTCATGAAAATATACAAATTTATACTTTTAGTTTCCATCAGGAACAATTAAAACCTTATCTTGATTACGTAACTTGGATAGATTATTTATTTTTGCCTTCAAGTCACAATTTTTAAATTATACTTTATGTATTTTCAATATACTGCCCTACAATACAGACCATGGCGATTGGCCAGTCCTTTGCCGTCTTCGCGTTTCCCGTTCCATTGATCGCCGGAAGCAGGAGACTGTTTGAAAAACCTGCCTGTGAGGATGAAGCTTTTTTGAAAAGCTTCAGGGATCGCCACTTTATCTGAAAAAAGGCAGCACTTAAAAAGTTTTATTTATCAATATATTATTCCCAAACAAGCACGACTGTTCATGCCTCTGCCCGGCCTCCGTCCCGTGCTGCCATGACCCGCGCACATTGTCAGGCAGCCCTGATACGGAGATATGTTGCTTTTGCCCCCATAACAGGCAAAATCGCACCCCGTCCCATTCGGGCTGCCTGACGCGTGCTGCAAAAATGGAAAGTTCATGACTGATTTACCCGCATCCCTCGCACCTGTGCTGGAACAGGCGGACCGCACGCTTGATGACGCCCTTGCGCGGCTGTTCGCGTTCCTGCGTATTCCCAGCATATCCACCCAGCCTGAACACGCGGCGGATTGCAGGCAGGCGGCGCAGTGGCTGCACGGTGAACTCGACCGTCTCGGCTTTGACGTGACACTGCACGAAACCCCCGGCCACCCCATTCTGGTGGCACATGACCGCACACCACCCGCAGGCCCGCATGTGCTGTTCTATGGCCATTACGACGTGCAGCCCGTTGATCCGCTGGAACTGTGGGCCAGCGACCCGTTCGAACCCGCGCTGGTGACAGGACAGGACGGGCGCAGGCAGATCACCGCACGCGGCGCGTCGGATGACAAGGGTCAGGTCATGACCTTTATCGAGGCCCTGCGCGCCATCCGCGCCACGGCAGGGCAGATGCCGGTGCGTATCTCGCTCCTGATCGAAGGCGAGGAAGAATGCGGCGGCCCCAGCCTGCTGCCTTTCATGGAAGCACACCGGGAAGAACTGCGTGCCGATGTCGGGCTGATCTGCGATACCGCCATGCTGCCCGGCGTGCCCGCCATCACCACCACGCTGCGCGGCATGGTAGGAGAGGAAATCCACCTGCGCTGTGCAAGCCGCGACCTGCATTCGGGCATTTACGGCAATGCCGCGCGCAACCCGGCGGAAGTGCTGTGCCAGGTCCTGTCTTCCATCCGCGATGACGCTACAGGCCGCGTTACCCTGCCCGGTTTCTATATGGGCGTGCAGGACCCGCCGGAAGCACTGCGCGCGCGCTGGCGTGAAATCGCCCCGGATGACGCAGCCTTCCTTGGCGATGTCGGGCTGTCGCAGCCTGCCGGGGAAAAGGGGTACACCGCCATCGAGCAGACATGGTGCCGCCCCAGTTTCGAGATCAACGGCATTTCCAGCGGCTACACCGGCGAAGGGTTCAAGACCGTGCTGCCGGGTGACGCCATGGCAAAGGTGTCGTTCCGGCTGGTGGCAGGACAGGACCCGGTGCGTATCCGCCAGACCTTCTGCGCCCATGTGCGTGACCGGTTACCGCCGGACTGCACTGTCACCTTCACGCCCTGTGGCGGATCGGTCGCCAGTGTCGTGCCCGATGACACCTTTGGCCTGCAGCCCACGCTGGGGGCGCTGGGAGCGGAATGGGGCACACCTGCCGTCACCATCGGCTGTGGCGGGTCGATCCCGGTGGCCGCCGACATGCAGCGTATCCTGGGCATGTCCGCCCTGCTGGTGGGCTTCGCGCTGGATGACGACCGTGTGCATTCACCCAACGAAAAATATGACCTGACGTCCTTCCATAAGGGCATCCGGTCATGGATCCGCATCCTGCACGCCATGGGCACGACTGATGCCTGATGTCAGCCTGCCCCTTGCCCTGACCATGGGGGACCCGGCGGGAATCGGGCCGGAAATCACAGCAGGTGCATGGCGGGCCATGCGGCAGGACGCGACACCGTTCGCGGTGCTGGGTGATGCGGGGCTGATCGGACGGCATGATGTGCCGGTTCGCGAAATCACCACCATTGCGCAGGCGGGTGATGTCTTCGCCCATGCCGTGCCGGTACTGCCGGTCGGGCTGCAGGCGCCTGTCCATGCAGGCCGGCCGGACAGTACCAATGCCCCCGCCATCACCACCTCCATCGCGCGCGCGGTGGAACTGGCCCGCAATGGACAGGCCGCAGGCGTGGTGACCAACCCGATCAGCAAGATCGTGCTGAAAAAAGCAGGTTTCCCCTATCCCGGCCATACCGAATACCTTGCGGCCCTGTGCAAAGTGTCGGGGCGCGAGGTGATGATGCTGGCCTGCCCGGAACTGCGGGTCGTGCCCATTACCATCCATGTCAGCCTGCGCCGCGCACTGGATGAACTGGATACCAGTGTCATCATCGCCGCCACCCGCACCACCCATGCGGCCCTACAGCGTGACTTCGGCATTGCGGCACCGCGCATTGCCATTGCCGGGCTGAACCCCCATGCGGGCGAGGACGGCAGCATGGGCACGGAAGAACAGACCATCATTGCCCCCGCCATCGCCACCCTGCGCGCCGATGGCATGGATATCAGCGGGCCATGGCCGCCCGACACCATGTTCACCCCTGCCGCGCGGGCACGCTATGACGTGGCGATGTGCATGTACCATGACCAGGCGCTGATCCCGCTCAAGACCATCGACATGACGCAGGGGGTCAACACCACGCTGGGGCTACCCATCATCCGCACATCGCCCGATCACGGCACAGCCTTCGACATTGCGGGACGGGGCGTGGCCGATCCGTCCAGCCTTGTCGCAGCACTGCGCATGGCCATGCAGATGGCCGAACACAGGAACAGGTCATGATTACATCCCTTCCCGCGCCCATCCGGCTGGGTGTCAATATCGATCATATCGCCACCGTACGGAACGCACGGGGTGGTGCACATCCCGACCCGGTGAAGGGGGCGCTGCTGGCGCAGGCGTCAGGCGCCGACGGCATTACCGCCCACCTGCGCGAGGACCGTCGTCATATCCGCGATGCCGACCTTGAACGTCTGCGCGCGGACCTGTCGGTCCCGCTGAACATGGAAATGGCCGCGACGGAGGAAATGACCGCTATCGCCATCCGCCTGCGCCCGCATGCGTGCTGCCTGGTGCCCGAACGGCGGCAGGAAGTCACGACCGAAGGCGGGCTGGATGTGCGTGGGCAGACCGAAAGCCTTGCCCCCCGCATTGCCCGCATGCGGGATGCGGGGATTCGTGTCTCGCTGTTCATTGACCCGGATGCCGCACAGATCGAGGCCGCGGCGAAGCTGGGGGCAGCCGTGGTGGAACTGCATACGGGTGCGTATGCCGACGCCATGGATGCGACAGCGCGCGCGGTGGAACTGGGCCGCCTGACGGCAGGCGCGGAACACGCCGCGCGATGCGGGCTGGAAGTCCATGCGGGCCATGGGCTGACCTATGACAACGTGCCTCCGATTGCCGCGCTGCCACAGGTCATGGAACTGAATATCGGGCATTTCCTGATCGGGCAGGCAATTTTTGATGGGCTGCCTGCCGTAATCCGCCACATGAAGGATGTGATCGCCGCCGCACGAAAGTAAAAGACGTTTTTGGTGAAGCTTTTGAAAAAGCTTCAGGAAACGCCGCCTTTCGTGAAAAAGGCGGCACCCAAAAGCCTTTATTTATTAACCTCCTGTGCCGCCCACGGTCAGGCCGGTCATTTTCAGGGTCGGCTGGCCCACGCCCACCGGCACGCCCTGCCCGGACTTGCCACAGGTGCCGATACCGGGGTCAAGGGCGGGTTCGCCCCCAATCATGGTCACCTTGGTCATGGCGTCCGCACCATTGCCGATCAGGGTAGCACCGCGCACGGGGGTGGTGATCTTCCCGTCCTCGATCATGTAGGCTTCGGATGCGGCAAACACGAATTTGCCCGATGTGATGTCGACCTGCCCACCACCGAAATTGACCGCATACAGCCCGCGCTTCGTGCTGCGGATCATGTCATCGGTCGTGGCGTCACCCCCCAGCATGATGGTGTTGGTCATGCGCGGCATGGGCGCATGGGCATAGGACTGCCGCCGCCCGTTACCCGTGGGGGCGACCCCCATAAGGCGGGCGTTGAGGCGGTCCTGCAGATAGCCGGTCAGGATGCCGTCCTCGATCATTACGGTGCGGCCGGTGGGCGTGCCTTCATCATCAATGGTCAGGCTGCCCCGGCGTTCGGGCAGGGTGCCATCATCCACCACCGTCACGCCGGGGGCCGCCACCCGCTTGCCCATAAGACCCGCGAAGGCGGACGTGCCCTTGCGATTGAAATCGCCTTCCAGTCCATGGCCCACCGCTTCATGCAGCAGGATACCGGGCCAGCCGGCCCCCAGCACCACTTCCATTTCCCCCGCAGGTGCGGGGCGGGCATCAAGATTGACCAGCGCCATGCGCAGGGCCTCGTCCACCGCACCCTGCCACACCTGCGGCGACAGCAGGCGGGTATAGGAATAGCGGCCACCCAGACCGTGGCCACCACTTTCACGCCGCCCGTCCTGTTCCACCACCACCGATACGTTCATGCGCACCAGCGGACGGATATCGGCCATGCGCTGCCCATCGGGGCGGACGATCTGGACCGCCTGCCATTCAGCGGAAATGGACGCCATGACCTGTACCACGCGCGGGTCGCGCGCGCGGGCATAGGCATCGAGTTCCGACAGCATGGCCGCGCGCGCGGCAAAGGCCCCTTCTTCCAGCGGGTTGATGTCGGGGTACAGACGGTGATTGGTCGAACGCGGGCCTATGGCCAGTGTGCCCGAACGGCCCGCCCTGATCTGGCTGACGGTTTCCCCGGCCCGGCGGATCGCACTTTCACTTATGTCATCGGAATGGGCGAAACCGGTTTCCGCCTCCAGCACGGCGCGCAGGCCGAATCCGGACGAGGTATCGAAGGTGGCGGACCGGATCACCCCTTCATCCAGCGAAATCCCCTCGCTTTCACGATATTCCAGAAAAAGCTCGCCATCATCCATTCCCTCCAGCGCGTGGCGCACCAGGCGTTCGGCATCGGGGCGGCCAAGGCGCGCGCCCGCCCGTTCGAAAAACAGGGCATCGGTTGCAGCCAGCGGGGAAAGACCCTGAAGGGATAAGGGCATGAAACGGTGACTCCGGTTGGCGGAACAGGAATGAAAAGACATGAACGCTCGGGCCGCGCGGGCCGGGAGGGCAGGCAGCATAACCGGTTTTGCCCACTGGGGAAAAGCTGGTCTCTCTTCATGACAGGTACCATGCGTGAAAATGAACTTCCCTCCATCTGGACGGTTTCCCTTTGTGGTAGGGACGCAAGGCAGGGCATTGTGCAAAGATCAGGTTTTCATTGTTTGGAGAAATGGCGTCTCGTGAAAGTTTCCCTCCTGTGCGGTTCTAGTCTGTCCCGGTCCGCGCCCCGCCAGGCCGGGCTGTTGCTGGCCAGTCTTCTTTACGCGGGGATACCCGCCCTGGCCCAGACAGCGCCGACCACATCACAGGTGGCCCCCACGCCGTCGTCTCCCGCTGCTGTCCCCTCCTCGCCCCCCACGGGCACGGATGGGACAACAGCCGCCCCGGCTTCCACTGCGACTGCCACCGGCATATCAGCACAGCCGCAGGGACAGGCGGACCAGACCTATTCCGTACCAACACCTGAACCCCTGTCGGGAAGCGGAAACATGCTGCCACCCGCCCACGCCACGACACCGGATGCCGCGACACGGTCCCCGTCCGCACAGGCAGGCACAGGTGACGCATCCCCGGCACCCGTCGCCCCCGGCGGAGACAGCAAGGCCCCGGTCGGCCCGACGGACGCGGCCCCCGCCACGCAGGCATCCCCCCCACCCGCCGCGCCCGATGGCGTGACAATGCCTGCTGGCGACAGCACGCCTGCCCCCGCGGCAACCCCTCCGGCCCCTGCGGGCATGCCAGCGGCGGGCAGTTCAGATCACGCCGACACCGCGCCATCCAGCCCGGGTACGAATCCGGTCCAGACCGTACACAAGGATGGTCCGGCTTCCAGCGGCAGCAGTCCCGTACCGCCAGCCGATGCCCTGCTGTCTGATGCGGCCGCACCGGCCGCGCTGGTGCAGGACCTGCGTCCTCCTTCGATCGTGCTGGACGGGCTGTTCCAGGCGATTGGCGAAGCCCATATCTATACTGACGCCAAGACAGCTGCTGACGCCGTGCCGGACGAATCCCCGGCGGACCTTATGGCGGAATACAACGTTGCCAAGCTGCGGCCTGATTTCTCGCTCAAGGATTTCGTGGCGCGGCATTTCACCCTGCCCGAACGCAAGACGGTTTCCTACCAGCGCAGTCCTGATGAAAACGTGCGCGACTACATCAATGGCATGTGGGAAGTCCTCAGCCGCCCGCCCGATATCCAGGTGGCGTATTCATCACAGCTTCCCCTGCCCTATACCTATGTCGTGCCCGGTGGGCGTTTCAGTGAACTGTATTACTGGGACAGCTATTTCACGATGATCGGGCTGTACGAAAACCAGAAGATCGACCTCATGCGCGACATGGTGCGCGACATGGCGTCAATGATCGACCGGTACGGCCATATCCCCAATGGCAGCCGCACCTATTACCTCAGCCGGTCGCAGGTGCCGTTCTTCTCGCTGATGGTGGACCTGCTGGCCATGCATGATGGTCAGGTGGCCTACACCACCTTCCTGCCCGAACTGCAGGCGGAATACGATTACTGGATGGACGGGCAGGATTCCGTCCCGCCCGGCGGTGCGTACCGCCATGTGGTGCGCCTGCCCGATGGCACGATCATGAACCGTCACTGGGATGACATGGATACCCCGCGTGATGAAAGCTATCCGCAGGATATCGCCACCGCCGCCCATTCCGACCGCCCGAAGGAAGAGGTCTATCGCGACCTGCGCGCCGGTTCTGAAACAGGATGGGATTTCTCGTCACGCTGGCTGGCAGACGGACATACCCTGTCCACCATCCACACCACCGACCTGCTGACGGTCGAACTGAACTGCATGATCCCGCATCTGGAACAGACGCTGGCCCATGCCTATGAGCTGAAGGGCAACAAGGACGCGGCTGCCCGCTACAACCGTCTGGCGCAGGAGCGCATCGACGCGGTGCAGCGTATCCTGTGGGATGAACGCCGCGCTGCCTTCATCGACTATGACTGGAAGAAGGGGGAATCGACCTCCATCCTGTCAGGGGCCACCGTCGTCCCCCTGTTCATGCAGATGGCAACACCCGAGCAGGCCAAGGCCGTATCCGAAACCGTGCGTAAAAATCTGCTCAAGATTGGTGGTCTGATCGCCACCGAACGCAGCGGCAGCGGGCAGCAGTGGGATTCCCCCAACGGATGGGCGCCACTGCAATGGATGGCGGTCAAGGGGCTGAACCAGTACGGATATGACGCGCTGGCCAGCGATATCGCCGCCCGCTGGATGGGCCGTGTGATCGGCACGTATGAAAAATCCGGCGTGCTGCTGGAAAAATATGACGTGGTCAATCCGTTCATCAGCCCCAAGGGCGGCAAGGGTGGCGGCGAATACCCTATGCAGATCGGGTTTGGCTGGACCAACGGCACGCTGCTGGGGCTTATGAACCGCTATCCGCAGAACACCCGTGTCGTGCTTGACCGCAACCCGGCAGCGGACCAGCCATCACCACAGCCCCTGCCCCCCATGAATGCCTATGGCGTGCAGAGCGACGATGATGCGCTGAGCCGTTACAGCCAGCCCACCGTAACCCTGACCCCACGCCCCGTGGCCCCGACCCCCGCCCTGCCGCAGATATCAACCGTGGGGGCCAGCGCGCCATCTTCAGCCACACAGATCCCGCCCACCACTGCACCTGCACCTGCACCTGCACCTGCACCTGCACCTGCACCTGCACCTGCACCTGCACCTGCACCTGCACCGCAGACTGTGGCAAATCCGCCAGCCATGGCAACCCCGCCTGCCACCCCGGCTTCATCGCCCGCAGCCCCCGGCACGGACCAGCATGCGGATACGCCCGCGCCTGCCAGCACGCCGGACAAAGCGGCGACCACGCCACAGGGCGCGGCACCAACGCCTGCACCAGAATCGGATGCGCCTGCTACGCCCGATACACCCACCGCGCAGCAGCCTGCTACAACCACGACACAGGCAACCCCCGCTGCCGAGGCACCAACGCAACAGGCCCACCCGGCCCCGACAGCCACGGCATCCCCAGCGGCCCATCCGGAAACGGGACAGGCAGCCCCCAAGCCGTCAGACCATGACAGCGCCTTGCCGCCATCATAAAAAAAGAGGGAAGGCTTCTGCCTTCCCTCTTTTTTTGCCTGCCGGGTGAAGAAGCAGATGTTGTGCCTTTTCCATCAGATGACAGGAACGGTGAGTGTATCTGATGAAAATTCCTGGGTGCCGCCTTTAAAAAAAAGCTTCACCAAAAAACTTCCTTATAAATTTGCAGGCCGCAGGTGAGCCGATCATGTCCGGTGCAACCGTCCCTGTCATGTCGGGATCAGGAAGAAGCCTTCACCCCGGTCAGCTTTTTTTTCAGCATATGATACGAAATCATCTGGGCAAACTGGATCAGCACCTTCCTGTCCATTTTGCTTTCGCCTTCATGCCGTGAACGGAAAACAAAAGGTAATTCAATCACCTTGGGTACCGCCTGCTGTGCCATCAGCAGATCCAGCAGGATCTTGAACCCGATACCTGACAGATGCGGCAGGGATCTGACAACCAGATCGCGCCTGACAGCAAAAAAGCCGCTCATCGGGTCGCGCACCCGCACGGACAGGAAGCACTGTGCAATGCGTATCCCGGCATTGGACAGGAACAGTCGCCACGAATTGGCCAGACCGCTATTGTCGCCACCTTCCACATGACGACTGCCGACCGCGATATCATAACCCTGCAGTTCGATGGCATTGACCATCTGTTCCAGCAGTCTTTCATCATGCTGCAGGTCCCCGTCCATCACCGCCACCACGGGGGCGGATGAAGACAGGATCCCCTCGATCACGGCAGATGACAGGCCACGCCGCCCTACACGCAGGATACCGCGCACACGGCTGTCCACCTGCGCCAGACGCCATACTTCGTCTATGGTGCCGTCGGGCGAACTGTCATCAACGAAGATCAGTTCCCAGCTATGGTGAGTTACAGCTTTTTCCACTGCGTGGAACAGGGGCTCGACATTTCCGCGCTCATTATAGCACGGGATGATGATGCTCAGTACCGGCCCCGGCCGGACCCTGCACCCGGTGTGCGTGTCCTGCTGCAATGAGGCGGAAGAAACGTGCATGATCAATCAAGGTCCCCGGGGTTCACATACCAGACGGACATACGACCAGAGATATAGCCAACCAGATCGTGATCCATTGGGAAGTTGGGGATAAAGGATTTCCCGCGCTGCCGCAACATGACGGAAAGGACACCGCAAAACGGAAACAAGCCGGTTATCCGAAAATAACCGGCTTGCAAAACTGGTCGGAGTGAGAGGATTCGAACCTCCGGCCCCTGCGTCCCGAACACAGTGCTCTACCAGGCTGAGCTACACTCCGTTGCAGGCGGCTATACAGGCCCGCTGCATTTAAGGCAAGGGGTATAGATGAAAGATTTACAGCGTGCTGACCCTGTCACGTGCATCCGCCTGCACCGACAGGGTCGCCAATGCTGTCATCAGCGTTGCGACATCGGGCACCACCTCGAACAGGTTCCGTGCCGAGGGGGAGGCAAACCCATCCGCGATACAGCCATCCACCAGGGCCAGCAGTGAATCGGCCCAGCCCGCAACGTTGACGATATAAATCGGCTTGTCATGCTGGCGCAGCTGCCGCCATGTCATGATCTCGATCGTCTCGTCAAAGGTGCCAAGCCCACCGGGCATCACCACGAAGGCGTCGGACTGGGCGAACATCCGTGCCTTGCGGTCATGCATGCTGTCAGTCACGGTCAGGTCCGTCACACCTTCATGCATGATCTCACGCGAATGCAGGAAGGCGGGGATGATTCCGGTCACCGCCCCGCCCGCTGCCAGGACCGCATCGGCCACGGTGCCCATCAGGCCGACATGGCCCCCGCCATAGACCAGCCTGACCCCGGCCTGCCCCAGCGCCGTACCCAGCGCCCGCGACTGCGCCGCGTATTCCGGCCGGGAGCCGAAACGCGATCCACAAAAAACGGCAACGGATGAAATCTGCATCTATCCAGCTCAGCTCCCACAGGACTCTATCGGCCCGCTACGCGATTCAGCGTGGCAGGAATTTCAACATCATGGTTACACCCACACCCGCCAGCGTAAACAGGGCGGATACAAGAAACAGCGCACCATATCCCATCGTCTGGATCACCAGCCCCAGCAGGGGGCCGGACAGGCCCACGGCAATATCCAGAAACACGGAAAAGGCCCCGAGTGCCGCCCCCCGGTTTTCCGGGCCCACACGCGCCACCGCCAGCACGCCCATGGCCGGAAACACGAGAGAGAACCCCGCCCCAGTCAGCGCGGCCCCCAACGCCGCCCCCCCGACCGAGGAACACTGCCACAGCACGCACAGTCCCAGCGTTTCCACCAGCAGCGAGACAAATGTAACAACCAGCCCGCCGCGACGGTCGATCTGCCGGGCAAACAGGAACCGCATCATCACGAACGAGAGGCCGAATCCGGTCAGCGCGGTTGCCGCCCCGCTCCAGTTGTTATGGGCGTAGAACAGCGCAAGGCAGGCCGAAATCGTCCCGAATCCAACAGACCCACAGGCCAGCACCATTCCATGGGGCAGCACACGCCTGAAGACGGCATGAAACGGCATGGGCGGCGCCTTGCTGGGCACGGGCGGCACAGGGGCGTACTGCCGCGCCAGCACGAAACCGAACAGGGTCAGCCCCGCTGACAGCAGCCCCACCACCGTCAATCCGCCATATGGCAGCGGCAGTCCCGACAGGATCTGCCCGATGGGCGCGCCGAGGGCGATGCCGCCATACGACGTCACGCCATTCCACGATATGACCTGCGCCGTGCGGGCCGCGCCGACACGTCCGATGTTCCACATGATGGCGCCGGTAGCCGTCCAGCTTTCCCCGATCCCCAGCAGGATGCGGCTTGCGATCAGGAGGACAACGGACAGGGCCGCGAAATGCAGCAACACCCCCGACAGCATGAGCGCCGCCCCCGACAGGGTACACACCGCAAGGCCAACCACCACCGTGGGCTTCGCCCCCCGCCGGTCAGCCTGCCGCCCGGCCCCGGCGCGGGAGGCGAAGGTGGCAAGGTACTGCACGGATACCGCCAGCCCGGCCAGGACAGTGTTATACCCCAATACCTGATGCACAAAGACCGGGATGACCGCCATCGGCAGGCCAATATCGATGTAACACAGGAGGTTGAACAGCACGACGGGCAATATCCGCCGTGTAGGAGACCCCGATGCAGCCTGCGGCCCGGTCATGATACGCATAAACTCCGTAATGAAAAACAAGCGCCCCGATCAAACGCGGATACCAGCAATACCGTCCGCTTCACAAAATCACTGTGGAGCAAAAGCACCATAGGGCTTATGGAAAAACCTGAAAAAACCAACCCATGGCCATTCGTTCCCGCACGACTGCCCTGTGCGGGATGCATGCACCCGTGACCTGGAAGGATTCAAGACATCATGACGCAGTCCCCCAAACCGGACGCTGGTGGCTATACAACCGTTTCCACCCGCACCGCCTATGAAAATCCATGGACCCGAGTACGCGAGGACATCATCATCCGCCCCGGCGGCAAACAGGGACTGTATGGCGTGGTGGAACGGGGGGATTTTGTCGTGGTCCTGCCGCTATGGGATGGCCCGGACGGTCCCCGCGTTACACTGATCCGCCAGTACCGCTATCCCATCGGCAAACGGATGTGGGAACTGCCCATGGGCATGTGGGAACACCGCCCCGACGCCACGCCTGAAGACGTGGCGCGTGGCGAGCTGCGGGAAGAAACCGGCCTGATCGCCGGAGAGATGCGCGATGCCGGCCTGATGTACCAGGGCGCGGGTTACACCACCCAGAAAGGCCGGGCCTACCTTGCCACCGGATTACAGCAGGGTCCGCACCAGCGTGAGGAGACGGAGGAGGACATTACAACCCACATCGTCACGCTGAAGGAAATGGAAGCAATGATCGTGGACGGACGGATCACCTGCATGGTCACGATCGCGGCATTCGGCCTGATCCGTACGCGCGGCTGGATCTGACCGGGCCGGGACGCCGCCTGTTTTCAAACAGTTTTTAACGGCGGAGCGGCGTCAGGTAACGTTCCAGATTGACGCGCAGCGGCATGAGATAGGTATTGCCACCTTCCTGCGCCACCGCATCCATCATCTGGCGCGCGAATGCGATGTTGGCGTCCAGTGTCGGCTCGAAATCATGGGGAAAGATGACGTGGTTCGTCGTTTCCCAGTACGAACGCGATCTGGGGCCAACCACGGGGGAAATACCCCAGAACACATTTTCCCCATGCAGCCAGTTCATGCACAGGTCCAGCATGCGCATGTCAAAAATGGGCTGGGTGAAGAACCCTGCCGCGCCCGCTTCCTTCTTGCGCACGATGGATTCCATTTCCTTGTACGGCGCACGGCGGTACGGATCGAACGCGGCATAGACCGTAAGATGCGGGGCCTCACGCCGGTAGCGGGCAATCACGCTCTCGCTGGTGTTGGGATAGGTGCGGTGCTTCAGGTCCGTCGGCGGGTCGCCCTTGACCACCAGCACCTCATGCAGTCCCGGGTCATCGGCACCCGGCAGAGGCGCATTGGGCGCAATGTCGATGGCGCGGATATGGGGGATAACACGGGGGAAAATCGGGCGGATCAGGGCAGCCGCCTCCCAGCTGCGCATGGGAAAACGCAGCAGGTCGGGAATGTTGATCATCTGCGCATCGGGAAACAGCCTGCTGACATCCCCCGCATCACGCAGCAGCGTTTCTTGGTCGCGCGGAATCAGTTCAACGGACGTCAGCGTCATGTATTTTCTCCAGAACGCGCCTTGCCCTCCACAAGCATGCGGGCCGCATCAAGGGTGTTGCGCAGCAGGCAGGCGATCGTCATGGGGCCAACCCCGCCAGGAACGGGCGTAATCAGGCCCGCGCGCCGGACCGCTTCATCAAACTTCACATCGCCCACCAGTCGTGTCTTGCCATTGGGCAACGTAACACGGGAAATGCCGACATCGATCACCGTGGCCCCCGGCTTGATCCAGTCGCCACGCACCAGTTCACGCACGCCCGTCGCCACCACCACGATATCCGCCTGCCGGGCAAGGGACGCGGTATCGCGCGTATCAATATGGGCCACGGTTACGGTGCAGCCTTCACGCAGCAGCAGTTCCGCCATGGGGCGGCCGACAAGGTTGGATGCCCCGATCACCAGCGCATCCTTGCCACGCATGTCGCCCACATAATGGCGCAGCAGTAGCAGGCAGCCCAGCGGCGTACAGGGTATGATACCCGGCAGCCCAAGCGCCAGCCGCCCGGCATTGACCACGCCCAGACCGTCCACGTCCTTTTCGGGAATGATCGCGTTGGTCACCGCAACCGGGTCCAGCCCATTGGGCAGCGGCAGCTGCACGAGGATGCCATGGATTTCGGGATCAACATTCAGCCGTTCGATCAGACCCAGCAGTTCCTTCTGCGATGTCGTGGCGGGCAGCATGTGCATGAACGACCGCATACCCGCGCGATGGGTCTGCAGCGCCTTGTTACGCACATAGACCTCGCTGGCGGGATCATTGCCCACCAGCACCACCGCAAGACCGGGGGTGATGTGGTGCCGGTCATAGAAGGCGCTGACATCGGTCGCGATATCCTGCGTCATGCGGGCCGCGAAGCCCTTGCCGTCAATCAGGCGCGCGGCAGGAGGTTCCTGCGTATCGGATACTGCTGGACCGGTCATCATCCCTCCGGAAACGAACATGGCGATGCCAGCAGATAAGGCAAGAAACCATGGCGCGACAATCATCACCTGCCGTTTTTTCTGGCCCATACGGTAAAAAAACGGCTTTTTCGCTTTTTGCACACGAAAAAGGCCGGGGCAGTACTGCCCCGGCCTGTGCCACGCTCCAATGATGGAGAATGATGTTACTGGTCGTCTTCGTCGGTGCTGGTCGTGTCGGAATCATCGCTGTTGGGGCTGACGGCCACAAAAACGCTCTGCCCGTTGCGCACGACCCGCAGCAGGACGGAATGATTGGCCTGCAGGGCCTGACGGATGGCGGAAACCGTGGCGCGCGGGTTTTCCACCGGTACCTCGCCCACGGACTGGATGACGTCACCCGCATGGATCCCGGCCTGTTCGGCAGCGGAACCGGCCTGCACGTCACTGACCACCACGCCGCGCACGTTTTCCTCCAGCCCGAGCTGCTGGCGCAGGTCGGGTGTCAGGGGCGCCAGCGTCACACCCAGCTTCGGCCCCTTGTCCGCGTCATGGGATGTATCGCCAACCGTGCCATCGGCCGTGCCTCCCTTGCCCAGGCTGGAAATCAGGACACTGGCGGTCTGCGGTTTGTTGTTGCGCAGATAGGCAATCGTCGCTTTGGTGCCGGGCACGATGCCTGCCACCTTGACCGCAAGCGTATGCGGCGTGTCGATGGCCTGGCCATTCAGGGCAGTAACGACATCCCCCGCCTTCAGCCCCGCCTTCTCCGCAGGACTACCCGAACTGACGCTGGCCACCAGCGCACCAGTCGCCGGCGCGCCGGAAGGCGACGGCTTCATGCCCAGCGCACTGGCCATGGACGGCGTGATCGCCTGCGCCGTAACGCCAAGGTAACCACGGGTGACATGACCGGTCTTTTCAAGCTGGTCGACGATGTTCTTCACGGTATCGGACGGAATGGCGAACCCGATCCCGATCGACCCGCCAGAAGGCGACAGGATGGCGGTGTTTACGCCCACGACCTTGCCATCCTGCGTGAACAGCGGGCCGCCGGAGTTGCCCCGGTTGATCGGGGCATCGACCTGAATGAAAGAATCATACGGACCATCACCGATGTCACGGCCACGGGCCGAGACGATACCCGCCGTCACCGTACCGCCAAGGCCATAGGGGTTGCCCACGGCAACAACCCATTCGCCCGGTTCGACCTTGTCCGAATCCCCCAGTTCGATGAAACGCAGCTTGCCCGACGGCGAGACCTTGAGCAGTGCGATATCCGTCTTGGAATCACGCCCAACGATCTTGGCGGGCAGCGCCGTGCCGTCATCAAGTGTTACGGTAACCTTGGTCGCACCCTTCACCACATGGTTGTTGGTGACGACATACCCGTCGGGTGAGATGACAAAGCCCGAACCACGGGCCTCAACCGTATGATGGGCCTGCTGCGGCATCATCTGGAAGGGGAAGGGAAACGGGAAACCGCCGGGCATGCCACCCTGCCCGCCATCCTCACCCGTATCCGCGTCCTTGATCCGCGCCGTGATGGATACGACGGCGGGTTTGACCTGTTTGACCAGGTTGACGAAATTCGGCAGCTGCTGGATCTGGGTGTCAGGGTGGATCACCCCGCTGTCTTCCGCCCGCGCAAGGGGTGCCGAGAGCAGGCATCCCCCCATTACGGTGCTGGCCACAAGTGCCGCCAGCATCCGGCTATGGCGCCGACGGGGGGAAAGGGTGTTCGACCGCAATACGTCTGACATGGCATCCCTGAACATGGTTGTCCTGCTGAAATCTCGAAACGACGGACGGGACCGACCGCCGGGGCTTACAGTCCCATTGACCGCATTGTGCCGCAAGACAGCCAACCCGTGTTATACCGTTGCATGACAAATAGGTTAGGCACGCAGGCGCTGGAAAAAATCCCGTAGCAGCCGCCCGGCCTCACGTTCGCGCACGCCGCCCACGGTTTCGGGGCGGTGCAGGCAGCGTGGCTGCGCGAACAGGCGCGGGCCGTGCTCGACACCACCGCCCTTCGGGTCATAGGCCCCGAATACGATCTTTCCCACCCGGAAATGCGTGGCCGCGGCCGCGCACATCGGACACGGTTCCAGCGTGACATACAGCGTGCAGTCCGCCAGACGCTGTCCGGCACGCTGCACGCCAGCTGTCCGCATCACCTGCATTTCCGCATGGGCGGACGGATCGCTCCATTCCTCCACCCGGTTGCCCGCGCGCGCCAGCAGCTGCCCGTCCGGCCCGGACAGGGCGGCCCCCACCGGGACCTCCCCGCGGTCTGCGGCGGCACAGGCTTCTTCCATCGCGATATCCATGAAATACGCCGACAGGGGGCGTGAACGTATCATGCGCATACGATAGCAATCCCCCTTGTCCGCAAGATCAGCCGCCCCTGTTGCACGGCATATCCACGATCACCCATTTTTTTGTGGATTGGCACAACTACAGCCTGACACTATCGTTTCACACATGTGACAGTCGGGGAAGGCCCCCCTCTGGCATCATGGCAGACCGCAACAGGCCGATCCCGTCCCGGATCATGCACCCATCCGGGGTGTGGGTGACCGTACTGGGAGTAAGGTGATGCATACGCTCACGCTTGTTCTTGCCACTGCCGCCATCGTGGCGGGGATGGCCGCCTCGGACGACCTGCGCCACAGAACAACGCAGGTCAGCGAAACCTGTGTCCTGACCTGCATGCTGCGGTCAGACCTGCGCTGACAACCCGCTTTCCCATGCCGGGAACCACTCCAGCATGGATTGCGGCCACGTACCACAATCTCAACAGCTCCTGAAATCAGGGGCGACCATAGCAGGCTGTGCCGTATCAGATCCGGGCCGGGCCAAGGTTTCGCCCTCCCGATCGGGTCGAACCGGTACGGGCATGGGCAGTTCGTTGACGGTGACGATACGCCATCCCTCCGGCAGGCGTTCAATCACGCTCAGCGCCAGGTTCTGGATGGAAAAATGCAGCGCCGTTTCCGCATGGATACGCAATGCATGGGCCAGTGCTGCGCGAATGGCACCCCCATGGCTGACCACTACCATGTCCTGCCCGGCATGTTCGGCCGCCAGACGGTCAAGACACGCACCCACACGGGCACAGACCTGCACCATGCTTTCGCCGTCCGGCGGCAGTTCGGTCGCGCTGACGGACCAGAACGGGTGCGCAGGCAGGCTCAGCCTGTCGGGCAGGGTATCATGTGTAATGCCGTGCCATTCGCCCATGGACTGTTCGGTCAGACCCGGCTCGACCTGCCAGTCATGCAGGCCGTAGCCCGCCTGCTGGATGGCGCGCGCCGTCTGCTGTGTGCGCGACAGGGGGGACGTAAACCATAATGCCGGGCGTGGCAGACGGCGCGCCAGGGCTTCATACATCCAGCGCTGGGCCACAAGGCTGTCCGGACACAGGGGCACATCCATCGCGCCATACAGCCGCATGCGGGCGTTCTGTTCCACCAATGCGTGACGGATCAGCCAGAAGCGGGTCACCCCTTTCTGCAGCTGGGGGGTATCAAGGAAATTGCCGTGGTTGGTCTGTATGCTCACGCTGGACATCCATTGAACGGGTAGGTCATGAAAACTCAGGCAGGCAGAATGGCCCGCGCCTGCCAGCCACGCGGCAGGTAGGTCTGTACCGGTGCCGCCGTGCTGAGCTGCGACCAGTGCCGCAGGATCAGGCTGATCTTGTCGAGAATCCGACCCACATTACGCACTTCGCGCCGCAGACGTTCTGTCGGGTCCATGCCTTCATGCGACGGTTCCCCCGCGACCAGCCGGGCGCCCGCGGAAATACGCAGCGCCCCCACGATCACACCGGGCAGGCCGGGATGCGCCAGCGGCACGGGCTGGCCCACATGACACAGCACGCTGGCAATGGCCGCATCTGGATCATCGGGCGGGATCAGGCCGGACAGGTCGGTGTTGAGCCAGGCATAAAGCCGCCGCGCATCCGGCAGGGCCAGCGGATGGAAAGTCTCCGTGTCACTGCCCGGCGTCCGCACGAAAAAGCAGATGATGGTCGGCAGGGTGTCCCATGCATTGTCCATGGGCGCACGATCGGGACGCACCGGGGGCAGGATTTCCAGCGCGGAGTCCGCCATGATACGGGCGGTGACAGCAGACAGGAAACCGTGCAGCCGGTCATGGATCACCGCGCGCGGAATGCGGCTGATCGCGGTCATTTCCGCCAGTGCTGCGCACCAGCGCAGGATCAGCCCGATATTATGCCCCGCAGGCAGCGCGGCCACCGCCCCGCCCTGCGGCCATGCATGGCGGTAGCTGTAATCCCCCAGCCCCACGGGTACGGGACGCGGGCCATCCAGCCTGCGCCGCACGGCCGCAGGCAGCAGCAGCGCCCCACAGAACGGCGGGCCGGTAAAGAATTTGGACCCTGTGACCATGACCATCCAGCCCCGGTCCAGATAATCCCGCACCCGCAGCGGGTCCAGCCGGGCCTGACACGCATCCACCACCACATCGGGACAATCTTCCGACCTGCCAACCGGCGCGCAGGCCTGTTCCAGTGCAGCCAGTCCCGGCGCCAGCAGTCCGGTCTTGGACAGATCCAGCCGGTGCAGCAGCACATGTCGATCCGCCGCGCGCATTTCATGGGTCAGGCGACAGGTCTCGGCATCGACATCCGCAGCCGGGCGCACATGACCCGCCGCATCACGCATCGGCACATTCACCACCAGCGTATCCGTGGGGAAACCCGCGATGGACGCGCCGCGTGTCACCGGATGGCCAAGGGCGGTGTCATTGGCGAAATGACACCCCATGGCGGCCAGCGGTACGCCGCTGCCGGTTTCCTCCGGCGCGAGCAGGATATTGCTGACCGCCCGCCCGCCGGGCGCAAGGCACGCAAGCGCCAGCGCATACAGTTCACAATCCGTGCCCGATGGGGCCAGCACGACCCCTTCCCCCGCTTCAAGGCCGAAATGCGCGCCAATGCGGGCCTGTATGTCCCCGTCCAGCGTCCGCGCGGCATCCTCGCCCCGCCCGTGCAATGCACCGGCCAGCAGGGACAGACGCGCAGTCTCCGCGCCCGCAAAACCCCGTTCGGACAGCGACGACGCGGTGGAGGACGCAAAGGTGATGGCCCATGGCCGGGGCCGGTGCGAACAGCCGTAATGGTTCAGCCCCGTTACCGGATCCACGGCCAGACGGGCATCGCCGCCCGTGGCCATCAGGCTTTCGGTCGGTCCCAGCATGGACCATAGGGCGCATAGTGCGTCATGCAGCGCACCAAAGGGGCACGATCCGTCCGGTAACGATACGGCAGGCTGCAACGGCGCAAGGACGGACCATATCTGACGCAGGGCCGTGGCGGAGGGTACCTGCGCCACCGCCATCTGTGGTACCCATGCCGCCGGTGCATCCATATCCGACCGACCGGTATCAAGATACCAGAACAGGGCCGCCGTACGCGCGGCACAGAAGGCCGCGCACAGGGCTTTATGCGGCGCAATTTCCAGCAGCGGGGCCAGTTCCAGCGCATGCCGCAGGAAAAAGGCCGTTTCCTCCTGCTGTCCCTGCGCAGGCAGTCCCAGCACAATGGCCCCGTCGTGCTGGACCCGAAACGGCAGGTCCAGCATGGGGTCCAGCGTGATCTGCCGCTCACCCGCAATCACCCGCAGGTCCGGTCGTTCCAGAACGCGCAGCAGTTCCTGCGTCAATGTGTGGGCGAACACCGTGTCACTTCCTTTTCCACGTTGTCAGGTGGCACGGTCCAGCCCGCCTGATCCATGATACGGCGCATATGCTCCGGTGGCATGGCCGTGGCATGCACGGGCACATCCAGTGGCAGAAGGATGCTCCGGCTCATGAGATGTAGCGCCCCCGCGTTGCGTGCGCCATAGCGCGTGTCGCCCCGTATGGGACACCCGATCGCAGCGCAATGCGCGCGGGCCTGATGGGTGCGCCCGGTTTCCAGAACCAGTTCCAGCCAGCTTACGGGCATCCCCGCATCATCACGCCCCGTCGCCCGCACGTGCCAGCGCGTCCGGGCGGGCTGGCCGCCGGTTTTCACTGGCTGCATCCGCCACTGTCCACCCTGTTCCACCCGCGCAAGCGGCATATCAATCACACCCTGCGCGGCATCGGGCGTGCCCTGCACAATGGCCCAGTAGGTCTTGCGCGCCCGCCCCGCCGCAAAACATGCCTGCACCGCAACCAGCGCCTGCTTGCGCAGGGCGATCACCAGGCAGCCCGACGTATCCTGATCCAGCCGGTGCGCAAGCCACGGCCCGTTGCGGTGTCGTGACAGGGCTGGAAACCAGTCCTCGACACTCGCCCCCCCGGCGCGACTCGGATGGACCGGCAGGCCCGGCGGCTTGTCCAGCACGACAAGCCGGTTATCGCGGTACAGGACCGTAAATGGCAGGGCGACAGGCGCCTGCCCCGCCCCGCGCTGCATGGCGAGGGGCTTCATTCGTCTTCCGTATTCCGGCGCATCAGGACTTCGCGGCGGCCAACATGGTTGGCCTCGCTGACCAGGCCTTCCTTTTCCATCTGCTCTATGATCTTGGCCGCACGGTTATAGCCGATCGACAGGTGGCGCTGGATAAAGGAGGTTGACGCCTTGCCTTCACGCGCCACGACCTCCACCGCCTGCGCGAACAGGCCATCTTCTTCTGCCCCACCTGCGGGGGCCGCGAAAGGTTTGCCGGAGCTGTCTTCTTCCTGTGGAGAAATGACATCATCATCATAGATCGGTTCACCCTGCGTGCGCAGGAAGGCGACGACGGCCTCGACCTCGCTATCATCCACGAACGGGCCATGTACGCGTGTGATCCGGCCACCTGCCTGCATGAACAGCATGTCTCCGCGTCCCAGAAGCTGTTCGGCCCCCTGCTCGCCCAGAATGGTGCGGCTGTCGAACTTGCTTATGACCTGAAAGGAAATACGGGTCGGAAAGTTCGCCTTGATGGTGCCGGTAATCACGTCCACCGACGGACGCTGGGTGGCAAGAATCAGGTGAATGCCTGCCGCGCGTGCCTTCTGCGCCAGACGCTGCAGAAGGGCTTCGATTTCCTTGCCCGCCACGATCATGAGGTCGGCCATCTCGTCCACCACGATGACGAGGTACGGTAGGGAATCGAGGGCAAGCTGCTGTTCTTCAAACGTGGGCTTGCCGGTTTCGGGATCATAGCCGGTCTGGACGCGCCGGGTCACGATTTCACCACGCGCGCGCGCTTCGGCCACGCGCTCGTTATAGCTTGCGATGTTACGCACCTGCAGGTGCGCCATGCCGCGATAACGACGGTCCATTTCCCGCACGGCCCATTTAAGTGCCGCAACAGCCTTGGCAGGTTCCGTCACCACAGGCGTCATGAGGTGGGGAATGCCTTCATAGATCGAGAGTTCAAGGATCTTGGGATCAATCAGGATCAGGCGGCACTGCTCGGGCGACAGGCGATAGAGCAGCGACAGGATCATGGAGTTAACGCCCACCGATTTGCCTGACCCGGTGGTCCCCGCGATCAGCAGGTGCGGCATGGCGGCGAGATCGCTGTAAACCGACTCGCCCGCAATATCCTTGCCCAGCGCAAGGTTGAGGCGCGCACGCGCATGCGCCCATTGCGGGTCCATGAGCAGTTCGGAAAAATAGACCGTCTCGCGTCTTGTATTGGGCACCTCGATCCCGATCACGTTGCGACCCGGAACGGTTGCGATACGCACGCTGAGCACCGACAGGGACCGCGCCACATCATCGGCCAGGCCAATCACACGGGCCGCGCGGATGCCCGGTGCGGGCTGGAGTTCATACAGGGTTACCACCGGGCCTGCGTGATAGGCGACGATTTCACCCTGCACCCCGTATTCCGACAGTACGGTGACAAGCTGGGTCGCATTGGCGTGCAGCAGTTCCTCGGTCGGCTTGGTGGCCTCGTTCGATGGCGGCGGCCTGAGCAGCGACAGCGGCGGAAACTGCCATTCCGGCTGAGGCGGGGGCGTATAGGTATCGTCCGTCTGCACTGCAGGCGTTATGGGGGCATAATCCGGTGTGCTCGCCACCGGTTCCTCCGCCACCCGCCCCGCGCCGGAGAAAAAGCGTGACAGCAGTGTCGGGCGCGCGGGTTCCTTCGCCGCCGTCGGCAGGTCATCATGCGGGGATGCAATGACGGGCTGGATATCCTGCGCGTCCGTATCCTCATGCCACGGCACCTGATCAGATACCGGCGAGGGGCCGCCCATCAGCAGGGGCTGGGTAATTTCCTCATCCATGCCCGGCGGGTGCATCCAGCTGGTCTGTAGCGAAACCTGTGCGGGTTTGCCGCCGTCCACCTTGCGACCACCCAGTGCCGGACGCGCAGTCTCCGGTTTTGTGGTGGGTGCGGGCATGTTCTTCTGCCCTGACGGTGTGGCCGCCTTTGGGTCGACCATGGGCATCATGGCCGTACCGGGTGTTGCACGCCCTGTGGCCGGTATAGGGTCCGTCCCCGTTTTCTGGCCCGTATCGACAGGCGGCGCATGGAAGGGAGATGGATCCCGTGCTGCGGCCCCTCCACCGGAATACGGCGTAACAGCCGGAGTCGTACGCTGCGGGCGGTCGGGATACGGGGCCGGATCCGGCATGGTCCGCGCCTGCGCCTTTTCCCCGGTTACCCGCCGTAGCCAGATGGCCAGAACCATGGGCTGACGCAGCAGGATCCTGATCCCGCGCCCAATCCCCCGCCATTCGGACAGGGACAGGGCAAGGGCCAGCAGCACCAGCAGCCCCCCCAGCACCAGCCCCAGCAGCCAGACAACAGGCGGCCCGCCCCGCCCCACGAAAACCGTGGCAGCCTGAATGGACATGTGCGCCACTGACAGGCCGACAGCCCCGCCCGGCCCGGCCTGCGTCGGCCATAGCGGGGTCTGGAGTGCCGGTAGCAGCAGCGGCACGGCAGCGATGTCCGCCGCGATGACCGGTAGCGCGCAGACCAGTGCGATGATACGCAGTAGGGCCGATGCCAGGCCATGGTGCCGGATCAGCCGCCATCCCCATGCCAGCAGGCAGAAAATGGCGAGGACATCCACGATCCCGAAATTCTGGAGCATGAAATCAGCCATGTACGCACCAGGCCGCCCCAGCAGATTGTCAGGCGGCTGCGCACTGGACGTATTGGCCGACGGATCGCGGGGATCATAACTCCACAAGGCAATGGCAAGACACAGCGCCAGACTCCACAACCCCAGGCCCCCCGCTTCGGTCAACCGGTCGCGCAGGCGCGACCGCACCGGGTCAGAAGACAGCGAGTCAGGGACAAAACGGCTGAAAATCGCCAAAAATCCATATCCTGATCATAGAGACCCCGGCATGGGCATACCAGCCGGGACCGAACGCACACGGGAAGCGACCATTTCACTTCATGGCCGCCATTTCCGTCAAACGGCACCACTATAACCCCGTCCACCCCATAGACAGAAGGCCGCTGGCAAAAATACGGCAATCAATTATGCCGCGTCTTCCGCCCCATGTCGCCATGCATACAGACATGCAGCCCCATGCCTGCGTTCAAGCAGAAGCCGGTCAGCAGCCACCGGGGCGGATTCCGCTGCCGCCGTTTCAACCACTACCAATGTTGCGGAATGCAGCCAGCCGCCGCGTTCCAGCACCGCCAGCGCGCGGACTGGCAGGTCCTGATTATAGGGCGGGTCCAGAAAAACCAGATCCACCGGCCCGGCTACCCCCCGTGGCGGCAGGCGCAGCATATCCATTGCACGGATCGTGGCGCGATCACCCATGCCACAGGTCGTAACATTTTCACGCAAGGACCGCAGGGCAGCACGATTCTGTTCGATAAACACAGCACTGGCGGCACCGCGTGACAGGGCTTCCAGCCCCAGCGCCCCCGTGCCCGCAAATCCGTCCAGAACGCGCGCACCACGCAGGCGGTCTGTTCCCGCCCACGGCGCATGGGCCAGCGTATCAAACAGCGCCTGCCGCACACGGTCCGCCGTGGGGCGCGTGGCCTGTCCCAACGGAGCATGCAGGGTGCGGCCGCGGCATTCACCCGCGATAATACGCATTACGCCCTGCGCTGTGACTTGGCGGGGGGCAGGCCGGGCACCTGTTCACGGATGACCTTGCCGGTCACTTCCTCCAGCTCGCCACGCTGCAGCGTGCCAAGCTGGAACGGACCGTAAGACGTGCGGATCAGACGACTGACATGCAGGTTCAGCCCGCGCATGACCTTACGGACCTCGCGGTTCTTGCCTTCACGCAGGGAAACGGTCAGCCACGCATTATCCCCCTTGGCGGAATCCAGCTGCGCTTCGATCGGGCCATAACGCACGCCTTCGAATTCGCTGCCATGGGCAAGGGCAGCCAGCATCCGTTCATCCACCACCCCGAACACACGCACGCGGTAACGACGTATCCAGCCATTGCTGGGCAGTTCCAGCCTGCGGGCCAGTTCGCCATCATTGGTAAGAAGCAGCAGCCCCTCACTGTTCAGGTCAAGCCGCCCCACACTTATGACGCGCGGCAGTCCCGGCGGCAGGGAATCGAATACGGTCGGGCGGTCTTCGGGATCTCGATGGGTTGTCACCAGACCATCTGGCTTGTGGTACCGCCACAGCCGCGTGCGGTCAGGCGCGCTGACCACGTTGTTGTCCACCTGAACGATATCACCAGCATCCACAAACGTTGCCGGATGGGTGACCACCGCACTGTTCAGCCTGACCCGGCCTTCGGCAATCATGCGTTCCGCATCACGTCTGCTGGCGACGCCGGACCGGGCCAGCCACTTGGCGATACGGTCGCCCCGTTCCAGGGTAGACGGTGGGGAATGGTCCTGTGTCATGTTCGTATCTGCCTCGCAGCGTCGATCAACCCTTCGAACAGGAGACGGTCTCCTGCCGATATGCCAAATTCCGGATGCCACTGCACCCCGATGCAAAATGGATGGCCGGGCAGTTCAATGGCCTCGACAATCCCATCAGGCGCTGTAGCACAGATCACCGCACGTCCTGCATCCCCTACTGCCTGATGATGGGATGAATTCACTGCCAGCCGATCCTGCCCCACCAGCCGCGCCAGATGCGTGCCGGCAACCACGTTCACCGCGTGTCCGGCCTCATCCCGCGGATTGGGCTGCTCATGCGCAAGGGCTGCGGGATAGGTATCGGGAATGTGCTGCACCAGCCATCCCCCCATCATGACAGCAAGAAGCTGCATGCCGCCACATATACCCAGAATGGGAATGCCCCGCGCCATCGCAGCGTGAATCAGGTCCGTTTCCGCCACGGTCCGCCGGGGCTTGGTCTGCACGCTGGCATGCTGGTCGGATGCACCGTACAGGTCAGGCGGCACGTCAAACGCGCCCCCCGTCACCACCAGACCATCCAGTCGTGCGACCATGGCCGCCGCCTGCGACGCGTCATGACCCAGGGCGACCGGCAGCCCACCGCACGCCGCAATCATGTCCATGTAATTCTGACGGATCGCATACCATGGAAAGCGGGAATACCCGGCCCTGTCTTCCGTTGCGGGCAGTTCGCTGTCCAGCGTGACCCCGATCAGGGGAAAATGGGATTTCATCCCGCCTGCCCATATGACTGTTTCAAAAGTCTGCTCACGAAATATCCTGCAGATCAGTAAGAAAGTTTTTGGTGACGCTTCGCCCTTTTCGACAAAAGGGACACCCGGAAACGTTCACTACTTTTTTTATCGACGGGTGTTCCTGAAACAATCCTTAAAGGCATATCCGGTCAAAAGGAATGACGACGCCCCGCCCCCATGTGCCATTGCCCGATATACCGCCGGGTCCGGAATACAAAAAATCCCCACCGGCAATGCCTTGATGGGGATTTCTGTAATCCTGTTAACCCTATGGTGGGCGCACAAGGGCTCGAACCTTGGACCCGCTGATTAAGAGTCAGCTGCTCTACCAACTGAGCTATGCGCCCACAGGGTTACCCGCTTGGGTGAGAGGGCTTCTAGCAGTCACCCTGTTGTCTGGCAAGGGGAATTTTTGACTTTTTTAAATTCCTACTGCTGCAGCAGGCGCAGCAGGCCATCGAACTGCTCCAGCGAGCGGTAATCAATCCGGATGCTGCCGCCCTTCCCGTCAAAGGCAATCTGTACCTTCAGCCCCAGTCTGGCGGCAAGGTCACGTTCCAGCGCGGTGATTTCAGGATTGCGGGCTGCTTTTTCCGCCTTGTCGCGCGCAGCGGCAGTCTTACGTTCCTGCTGCCTGGCCAGGGCTTCCGTCTGCCGGACATTCAGCCCCTGCGCCAGCACGACCTTCAGTGCTGCAACGGGATCGCTATGCGCCAGCAGGGCACGGGCATGTCCCGCCGAGAGGCTTTGATGACGTACCGCATCCCGCACGGGCGGTGGCAACTGCAACAGGCGCACCATATTGGCTACATGCGGACGGGACTTGCCAATGGCGCTGGCCAGTTCGTCCTGCGTCAGGTCATAGTCATCCAGCAGGCGCTGGAGGCCTTCGGCTTCCTCAATGGCGTTGAGGTCGGCACGCTGCAGGTTTTCCACCAATGCCGCCGCCATGGCGTCCCCGTCATCCAGCGGACGGATATGGACGGGCACATCATGCAGCCCCGCAATCTGTGCGGCACGCCAGCGACGTTCGCCCGCAATGATCTGGTAAACCCCCTTACGCCCGGGATGGGGACGTACAAGGATGGGCTGCAGGATGCCACGCACGCGAATGGAACTGGCCAGTTCATCCAGCGCGCCGGGTTCCATCTGCTGACGTGGCTGGAAGGGGCTGGGCTCCATGACATCAACCGGCAGACTGGAAATGGCTTCGGGCGTTTTGCGTGCTTCCACAGCCGGTGCGGCGGGTAGCATGTTGACCTGTTCACCCAGCAGGGCTGCCAACCCGCGACCGAGCCGGGGACGACCGGCATCCTTCCTGGTTTTCATAAGCTGGTCTTCCCTTTCTGCACGGCATGCAGCCCCAGACGCTCCGTGACTTCGATGGCAAGCGCCTGATAGGCCTGGCTGCCGGACGAACGCTGGTCATAATTCATGACCGGCTGTCCATGACTCTGCGCCTCAGAAATCCGGATATTGCGGGGAATGAGGGTTTCCATCACCCTGTCCCCGAAAAAACTGCGGGCATCATCGGCCACCAGTTCCGACAGGTTGTTACGCCGGTCATACATGGTCAGCACAATACCATCGAGCTTTAGCGCCGGGTTAAGTGACTGCCTTACACTGTTGACGGTCCGTACCAGCTGGCTGATCCCTTCCAGCGCGAAGAATTCACATTGCAGCGGCACAATCACGGATTGCGCCGCCACAAGGGCATTGAGGGTCAGCAGGCCGAGACTGGGCGGACAGTCAATCAGGATAACATCATATTCCGCCCCGACCTGCGCCAGCGCATCCTGCAGGCGGTATTCACGCCGGTCGGACATGACCAGTTCCAGTTCCGCCCCCGCCAGCTCCGTATCCGCCGCAATCAGCGACAGGCCGGGTACGGCGCTGGGCTGCACCACGGCGGCTGCGCGCGCACCGTCTTCCAGCATGGCGTAGGTGCCGCTTCGACGGGCATCATACCCCACACCAAGCCCGGTCGAGGCATTGCCCTGAGGGTCCATATCGACAAGCAGGGCCTTCAGCCCCGATGTCGCCAGAGCCGCCGCCAGATTGATGGCCGTGGTTGTCTTGCCCACACCCCCCTTCTGGTTGGCCAGCGCAATAATGCGGGGGGAAGATGCAAACCCGCTTCCCGTATCATTCATTGTTGTGGTCTCTGACACGCCTGATATCGCTCAATTCTAGAATCACACCATCCGCATTCGTGCGGCTTGGAATCCGGGTTGTCGCCATGCGCCAGTCTGCGCTGGCTGTCGTCAGTTCATCTTCCGCATTCCGTCCTTTCAGAAACAGGCAGAAGCCATCGGGCTGCAGGAAGCGTGCCCCCCACTCCAGCAGGCGCGACAGGGGCGCCAGTGCGCGCGCCGTCACGACCTGCGCGGGCGGCACATCGGCCACCTCCAGCCGCTGTGCGCAGACACGGACCTGCACACCTGCCATCCGTGCAGCTTCGCGCAAAAAGGCAGCCTTGCGCTGGTCCGATTCGATCAGTGTCACCTGCGCATCCGTGGCACAGGCGATAACCAGACCGGGGAACCCGCCACCAGACCCCATATCCACCAGACTTACGGGACCGGGGGGAATCAACCGCGCCAGCTGCAGGCTATCAGCAATATGACGCGACCATAAATGCGGCAGATCATGGGGCGAGACAAGATTGATCCGCTGGTTCCACCGCAACAGGATATCGGCATAGCGCTCCAGTCTGTCACGTGTTTCACGTGAAACATCGGGCACGTCCATCATACCGCAACCTGCCTTTGCCGTACATGCGCCAGCAGGGCAACCAGCGCCGAGGGCGTAATGCCGGGAATGCGCTGCGCCGCGCCAAACGTTACAGGCCGGACGCGCGCAAGCCGTTCCTGCATTTCCGTGCTCAGGCCACCGACCTGACCATAGTCCAGATCCGTTGGCAGGGCCATGCGCCCTTCACTGGCAAGCTGGCGGATTTCGCGATCCTGCCGGGAAATGTAGCCACTGTAGCGGGCTTCGGTCGCCAGATGCTGGGCAACACGGGACGGCAGGTCTGCAAACCATGGCGCGATCCGGACGAGTGTTTCGTGCGATACATCCGTGGCCAGCACATCCACAAGCGAGCGCGCACGCCCATCGGCCGAAACATTTACCCCCGCCCTGCGCAATGTTTCCGGGTTGTAGGTTTCACTATGTGCACGCTCTGTGGCGACCTCGATCGCCGCACGATCCGCACGGTATCGTTGTGCGCGCGCATTCCCTACGCAACCCCATTCCAGTCCACGCGAGGTCAGCCGCAGATCGGCATTATCAGCCCGTAAGGTCAGGCGATATTCGGCACGGGACGTAAACATGCGATAGGGTTCGGACACGCCCTGCGTGGTCAGGTCATCGATCATCACGCCGATATAGGCTTCTCCGCGGTCAAGCGTCACACCATCCTGCCCTGCTGCACAACGGGCGGCGTTCACCCCTGCCAGCAGTCCCTGCGCCCCAGCTTCCTCATATCCGG
Organism: Komagataeibacter diospyri; assembly: GCF_043995075.1. Lineage (NCBI taxonomy): Bacteria > Pseudomonadati > Pseudomonadota > Alphaproteobacteria > Acetobacterales > Acetobacteraceae > Komagataeibacter > Komagataeibacter diospyri. The sequence continues at coordinate 2,549,387 of NZ_CP171836.1, read as the reverse complement.
TCGTGCCGTTGATCTGACCGGCAAGAAACAGGCCTGGCATGGTTTTCAGTTCCAGCGTGGGAGCCAGTTCGCGCGGGTCCACATAATCATATTCCACCGCATAGCCGGGCCTGACGATCCGGCAGTGTTCCAGACCGGGGATACTGCGCAGCATTTCCACCTGCACGTTTTCGGGCAGGCTGGTGGAAATACCATTGGGGTAGACCAGTTCTCCATCGGGTGTACCGGGCAGGCCTTCGGGCTCAAGGAATATCTGATGGGATTCACGCCGCGCGAACCGCACGACCTTATCTTCGATCGACGGACAATAGCGTGGACCGCGCCCTGATATCGCCCCGCCATACATGGCGGAAAGCTGAAGGTTTTCGCGTATGATTGCATGTGTGCGCGGCGTGGTGGCCGTGATACGGCACGACACCATGGGGTTCGTAATGGCATCTGTCATGCGGCTGAACGGTTCTGGCACGGCATCGCCCCTGTCTTCGGCCAGAATATCCCAGTCGATACTGTCGCGCGCGATGCGGGCCGGTGTCCCGGTCTTGAGCCGTCCCATGCGCAGCCCCAGTGCCGCCAGACGTTCCCCCAGTGCATTCGCGGGTCGGTCCCCAACCCTTCCTGCCGGCTGACTGTCATGTCCGACATGGATCGTCCCGCGCAGGAAAGTGCCCGTTGCCAGAACCACCGCACCGCAGGTAAAGGTACGACCATCCTCACAGACAACGCCCTCGACCCGGCCCTGCCCGTCAACCAGCAGATCGCCCGCCGCCCCTTCAACAATATCCAGCCCTTCGGTCCGGGTCAGCAGGTCCTGAATGGCCTGACGATAGAGCGAACGGTCCGCCTGTGCGCGCGGACCATGCACGGCAGGCCCCTTGGAACGGTTCAGCAGCTTGAAATGAATTCCGGCCCGATCAGCCGCAATCCCCATCAGGCCGTCAAGCGCATCGATTTCACGCACAAGATGGCCTTTGCCAATCCCGCCAATAGCCGGATTACAGGACATGATGCCAATCGTATCCAGCCGATGTGTCAGCAGCATTGTTCGCGCACCCGTGCGCGCGGCGGCGGATGCGGCTTCACATCCCGCATGACCGCCACCCACGACAATCACATCATATACGCGACTCATTCCGGCACTTCCTCTATTTGCCAATGCAGAACTGGCCAAACACCGTATCAAGCAGGGCTTCCACATCCACAGCCCCCGTCAGGCGCCCAAGGGCGCGCATGGCCAGACGCATTTCCTCCCCGCGCATTTCCGGCCACGCCATTGTCTGTGCCCGACCAATATGGTGTACCGTTTCCTCTATCGCGGCACGATGCCGCGCACGGGTAAACGGTGCGCTGGCACGATCAGCAGTCAGGGCGCGCGCCCTGTCAGCCAGAATACCTTTTAGCACATCCATGCCCGAACCGGTGATTACACTGATCCCGATCACGCCATCAGGCGCGGGCGACAGGTCGGTCTTGTTGCATACCATTATACCATCCCCCTCCAGCCTGGATGGTGGAGAATTACCTGCAAATACATGTACCACGCAATCCGCCTGTTTCACGTGAAACAATGAACGGCGCACGCCTTCGGCTTCAATCTCGTCATCGGTTTCTCGCAGGCCGGCCGTATCGACCAGCGTGACCGGCACATCCCCCATGACAACCCGGATCTCAATCGCATCACGCGTTGTGCCCGCCCGGGTAGATACGATTGCGGCATCACGCCCCGACAGGGCATTCAGCAGGCTGGACTTGCCAACATTCGGCTCCCCCACAATGGCGAAGACCAGCCCACGCCGCAGGCGCTCGGCCCCATCCCCTGTGGCCAGATAATCCTGCATGGTCGCATGCAGTTCCTGCAGACCGTTCACCAGCCCCTGCTCGACTTCCGGTGGCAGTTCCTCGTCAGGAAAGTCGATCAGTGCTTCCTGATGTGCCAGCAGCACACGCAGCCTGTCAGCCCATTCCTGATACAGGCGGCTCTGCGCACCATCGACCTGCGCCAGCGCCTGCCGCCGCTGGGCCTCGGTCTCAGCATCGATCAGGTCGGCAATCCCTTCCGCCTGCATGAGATCAAGACGCCCATGGGTAAAGGCGCGACGACTGAACTCCCCCGGTTCCGCAGGCCGCGCGCCCAGTGCCACCAGTGTGTCGGCCATGGCATTGATGACCGCCGGTCCCGCATGCAGGTGCAGTTCCGCGCTGTCTTCCCCCGTGTAACTTTCCGGTCCCGGAAACCACAACACCAGCGCACGATCCAGCAGAATGGGCGCATCCCCATCGCGCCGCCACAACCCGCGCAGCGAAGCGCGACGGGGTGCTGGCAGACGACCGCACAGACTTTCCAGAATTTCAGCGGTCCCCGGGCCACTCAGCCGCATGACGGCAATGGCGGCACGGGACAGGCCGCTGGCCAGTGCAAAAATAACGGGGGGATGACGATCACTTTCCTGCACAAACATCTCCATGGTGGCCATCATCATTTTGTCGGTTCCGGGAACGGCGTTATCGTTCACCTCTTTGTCCTGATCAAGGTGACACATGCCACAACTTTCAATGCATTCGCCACTAGCCCCCCTGACTGTCTCTGCCGAGGATGGAAAGATCGTGGCGCTGGACTGGGGCTGGGGCCGCGATCAGGAGGAAACGCCACTGCTGCTGGAAGCCCGCACATGGCTGGATGCCTATTTTGATGGGGAAGCCACCCTGTGCCGCCTGCCCCTTGCGCCCTATGGCACACCCGAGCAGATACGCGCATGGCAGTTCATGCAGACCATTCCCGTGGGCCAGCAGGTTTCATGGCAGGATGCAGCGCGTCTGGCTGATGTTTCGACTGACACCATCATCAGCGCCTGTTCGGAAAATCCCATCCCTATCCTGATCCCCTGCCACCGCATAGATTTTACTGGTTGTGCCCAATACGATCCAGAAACCTATCCCGGTGACGAAGGTGCGCGCGACCGGCAGTTCCTGCGCGACCTGGAGACCCTCTCCGCAACACCGCTGCCATAACCCCCTACCCCAACAGGGATTACATGACATGAATACCGTCATCCGCATCCATGAATACGGGGGGCCTGATGTCCTCCGCACCGAAACGCTGCCCGTCCCTACCCCGGCGGCAGGCGAAGTGGTGCTGCGGCAGGAAGCGATCGGGGTCAATTTCATTGATACCTATTTCCGCACCGGGCTTTACAAATTCCCTGCCCTGCCCGCTGTACCGGGTATGGAGGGCGCAGGAACCGTAACTGCCATCGGTCCCGGCGTGGAAGGCATCCGGCCCGGCATGCGGGTGGCGTATGTCACGACCCCGGGCGGTTATGCCACGTTCCGCACCATTGCCGCCAACAGGCTTGTGGCACTGCCTGATGATATTTCCGCAACAACCGCCGCCGCCATCATGCTGCGTGGCCTGAGCGTGCACATGTTGCTGCGCGAGGTCCACCGCGTCCAGCCGGGCGAGGATATTCTGGTCTATGCCGCTGCCGGTGGTGTGGGGCTGCTTATGTGCCAGTGGGCGCGTCATCTGGGCGCACGCGCCATTGGCGTTGTCTCAACGGCGGAAAAAGCAGAACTGGCCCGGGCCAATGGGGCAGCGGATGTCATCATCGGCACGGACCGCCTGAAAGAACAGGTCAGCGACCTGACACATGGCCGGATGCTGCCGGTCGTGTATGACAGCATTGGTCGCGATACCTTTGAAACCAGCCTGTCCTGCCTTGCCCCGCGCGGCCTCATGGTCAGCTATGGCAACGCATCGGGGGCCGTGACGGGCGTGGATGTCGGTACGCTGGCCTCCCATGGCAGTCTGTACCTGACACGGCCGACCCTTACGACATATATCGCGCAACGACCCGCGCTGGAACATGCAGCCAATGAACTGCTCGCGCTGGTGCGACAGGGCATTATCAAACCACGTATCGGTCAGTCCTTCCCCCTGACCGAAGCGGCACAGGCCCAGATCGCCCTTGAATCACGCAAGACCACAGGCAGCACGATCCTGATTCCCTAAATCATGGTCGAAAAATAATAGAAGTTTTTGGATGCCACCTTTTTCAAAAAAAGCGCTTCCTTCCGAAGCTTTATGAAAAAGCTTCACCAAAAACCTCTTCCTTTCAAAACAAAAAACCCCGGCCTTGCAGCCGGGGTTTTTTCAATCCGTCACGAAACAACCCGTTCAGGTATTCATCGCATCAAAGAAATCATGGTTGGTCTTGCTGTATTTCAGCTTGTCGAGCAGGAAGTCCATCGCATCCATGGTACCCATCGGGGCCAGGATACGACGCAGGACCCACATCTTGGCCAGATCGGCACGATCGACGAGCAGCTCTTCCTTACGCGTGCCGCTCTTGGTGATGTCGATGGCAGGGAATGTACGCTTGTCAGCCAGCTTGCGGTCAAGGATCAGTTCGGAGTTACCGGTGCCCTTGAATTCTTCAAAGATGACTTCATCCATGCGGCTGCCGGTATCGATCAACGCAGTGGCGATGATGGTCAGCGAACCACCTTCCTCGATATTACGGGCTGCACCAAAGAAACGTTTGGGGCGCTGCAGCGCATTGGCGTCCACACCACCGGTCAGCACCTTGCCCGATGACGGCACGACGGTGTTGTAAGCACGGGCCAGACGCGTAATGGAATCCAGCAGGATTACAACGTCCCGCTTGTGCTCGACCAGGCGCTTGGCCTTTTCCAGCACCATTTCGGTAACCTGGACGTGACGGGTCGCGGGTTCGTCAAAGGTGGAGGACACCACCTCACCCCGCACCGAACGCGCCATGTCCGTCACTTCTTCCGGCCGCTCGTCAATCAGCAGCACGATCAGGAACACTTCGGGATGGTTTGCGGAAATGGAGGACGCGATGCTCTGCAGCATCACGGTCTTGCCTGTGCGGGGGGGGGCGACGATCAGCGCGCGCTGGCCCATGCCGATGGGTGAGACAAGGTCGATCACGCGGGAGGTGAAATCGCGGTTCGGGGTCTTGCCCTTCCCCTTGCCATTGGCGGGCGGCTCCGCTGCACCACCCACGGTCGAATTCTCGACCTCCATCTTCAGGCGGCGTTCGGGGTAAAGCGGCGTCAGATTATCGAAATTGATCCGCTGGCGCACGGCCTCGGGCGGTTCGAAATTGATCGCGTTGACCTTCAGCAGGGCAAAATACCGTTCCCCGTCGCGCGGGGCGCGGATCTGGCCTTCGACCGTATCACCGGTCCGCAGGCCAAAGCGACGGACCTGGCTTGGGGAGATGTAGATGTCATCCGGTCCCGGCAGGTAGTTGGCTTCCGGTGAGCGGAGGAAGCCAAATCCGTCAGACAGGATTTCAAGCGTGCCGTCCCCGTAGATGGCCTGATCGTTGTCAGCCAGCGTCTTGAGGATCGTGAACATCAACTCCTGCTTGCGAAGAGAAGATGCGTTTTCAATGTTCAGACTTTCAGCATAAGCCAGAAGGTCTGCTGGGGATTTGGCCTTGAGTTCGGCGAGTTGCATGCAGGATATGCCTATAAGTGGGCAGTTCACGAAAGGAAAAGAGAAGCCAGCAATCAGTTTGAGAAGGCGCGCCGATAAGGGGCCTCTGACCATATTCTGATGAAACGGTTTGATGCAGCTTAACTGAGAGGTGGGAATCCCAAGCCTGCCATGGAAGTGGCCTGCTCCGGACTGCGCAGACCATATGCCTTTAATCGCCTGCCGTCAAGCATACGCATGGCCTTATGCCATGGGCGGCCGGCATCATGGTGATGATTATACTGTCATTACGGCTGTAACGCGCCATCATGTCAAAATATTCGCCTGCACCCGACCGGCGCAAACCGCATTTTCACTGATGGATGCGCATGTTCACCGCATGGCGACATGATATGGCCACCATCATGAACGGCACGGACTGATGGGCAGAACGTTCAGAACCCGATGACCGCATCCCCACCAAAGGTGAACATGCCATTATTGCGTCCACCATTGAACGGCATGGTGCCATTCAGCGCACGGTCAAAGCGTATTTCGGGACGCAGCATGAAAACCCCGATGTGATGGCCAAGCTGGGGACGGTAGCTGACACCCAGCGTCATTTCACCATATGTCGTGCCATGGCTGGAAGCGGACGGCCCAGGCACGACCGCCCCCCCCGTTCCAGCCAGCGCCTGCATGTAGGCGTTGTTCCCACGGAAAGTCGCCACCATGGCGTTATTGTTGTCGCGGTATATTTCTCCACGGTAATTGAAGGTCAGGTCACGGTTGATGCGGTAACTGAGAAAGCTTACGAAGCTTTCCGCATCCACACCGGCGAACTGCCCGCGTGCGCCAATGCCACGCGTACCCTCGTCATGCAGGTAATTGAATTCCGCAGTCAGGCTCAGCCGGTCATTCACCTGGTAATAGGCGCTGATATCATTCCAGAACCGCTGGGTATGATCGGCTTCATAATGACCAATGGCACGCCACGAATTTTCCGGCCCCACACGGCTCAGTTCCACAATGCGCAGCTTGCCATGGGCCAGATGGTTCAGGTTGAAACCGAAATACCCGGCTGGCGCGCTGTTGTTGTCCGCATGCCCGAATGATGTCTGGTTGCCGGTATCAATGCCAAATGTCACATCCACCATGGGCGTCACATGCCAGTTGAACATCGCGCCCACATGCTCGAACGGCACGGAATATTCGGATGTATAGGCCAGCGTGTAAAAAGGCCGGGAGGTCGGGTCCAGCCCTTCCACCCCCATCGGGGCCTGCAGGATGCCCGCCTGCATGTCCAGCCCGCCACGCGTAAGCCATGGCAGGTGGACATCCATGTGCGCCTGCGCAGGGATCAGCTGGTAGCGTGCATTCCATTCCCGGTCACTGATGCCCAGAACCTGATAATACCGTGCATCCGAGCCGTACATGCCCTCCAGCGTAAAACCGACCTGATATGTATTCCGGGTCGGGTCGATCGCTTTTTGCAGCGTGAATTCAGCCTGGTTCAGCTGGACCTGATTGGCATGGTCGGCAAGAAAATCGCCATAGTTGTAACCGGGCTGGGGACGCGCGGGATTGGCCATGATCCCACCTTCGATCTGCGCGCTCAGGGTAATGTCGCCCAGCCACCGGGCAAGGCCCGTGTTGCTGTCATGCCGCAGGCCGGAAAAGACATGAACCTGCGCACGCGCCGTGGTGGACAGCCCACCCAGGATACCGGTGATGACCAGAAAACATCCCAGCGTACGGTTCGGTTTCATGATGGCCTTTCCCTTCCCCGCCACACCCGGGCAGGCACCGGTAATCCGCGCGCGCTCCGGCATTCATGAATTTTCTTTTATTTCGTTTCCCTTGCCATTGAAACCTAAATCATTGAAATGATTCGATAATATAATAATCATGAAGTCGATATGTCAGGTAAAAACGACTATTTCCCCAACCACCCACGCCGCCAGAACCAGATCAGTGGCAACGCCACCGTCGCGGCCATAAGCGCCAGGGAATACCAATAGCCGTATTTCCAGTTCAGTTCGGGTATATCATGGAAGTTCATGCCATAGATGCCCGCTACCAGCGTGGGAGCTACGCCAATAAAGCTGACCACGGTCAGTATCTTCATGCCATTGTTCTGTTCGATGCTGATGAATCCCAGCGTCGCATCCAGCAGGAACTGCACCTTGTTGGCTGTCTGGGATACGAAATCGTTCAGTGAACGGATATCGCGTTCCACCGTGGCCAGCCGCGACTGCAGCCGTTCGGACAGGTCATGACGCTTGTTTTCACCCAGAAAAATGGAAATCCGCTCCAGCCCCAGCAGGCTGTCGCGCACGGATGAACTCAGATCGCCCGACCGGCCAACCCGACGCAGCATGTTGCGCAGCAGCGCGCCTGCCTGCGCCTGGCTTGGCTCCTCCGACTGGAACACATCCTTGGACATGCCATCCAGCGCCTGTCCCAGATGTTCCAGAATATCGGCCAGCCGGTCCACGATGGCTTCCAGCAGCATGATCCCCGCTTCGTTGGAAACCAGCGGGGCCGCCTGTCCCGCTACCTCCCGCGCCACCACGTCAAACGCGCTGAACCCGGTATAACGGATGGTCAGGAGCCGACCGGGCATAAGCACGAAACCCACGGGGGATACGAAAAAGTCATCCGGTGTCTTGCGCACCAGTGGCGTGGAAAGATAGACGCCATTGCCTTCCATGAAGAGGCGCGATGAACTTTCGATCTCATCCAGCTGGGCACGGGTGGGCACGCGCAGGCCTGTCACTTCGGCAGCAAGGGCCTCCTCCTCCTCGGTGGGACTGAGCAGGTCCAGCCATGCCGCACCGGCCGCATCCTCCGCAGTCGTAACGGTCCGGGCCGGGGCGCCGGGACGATGGGCTAGAAACATGGGCGGTCTTTCTGTGGTTCGGGTCGTTGTTCATCCATCATGTGACAGCAAACATGTCAAATCATGACACGCCACACGATACGGCGGGGCTGGTATTTTACCGCCATCCGGTCCAGAACCGCCTGATAAGCGGCCCGGGACGGCTGCATGATGATACCATTGAGCCACGCACCTATTTCTTGCGGAGTAGCGAAGTTGAGCGCAACAGACACACAGGCAGGCGCCAACAGCCTGCGCAGCGGGCCGGACGGTCGCGGCCGTTTTGGAATTTTTGGCGGCCGTTTTGTCGCTGAAACCCTGATGCCGCTCCTGCTGGAGCTGGACGGCGCGTACAAGGCGGCGCAGGCGGACCCCGAATTCCGGCGTGAACTGGATTATTACCTCAAGGATTATGTCGGTCGTCCCAGTCCGCTGTGGTTTGCGCGCCGCATGACCGAACAGCTTGGCGGCGCAAAAATCTACATGAAGCGCGAGGAACTGAACCACACCGGTTCCCACAAGCTCAATAACGTCATGGGGCAGATCCTGCTGGCCCGCCGCATGGGCCGCACCCGCATCGTGGCTGAAACCGGCGCGGGCCAGCACGGTGTCGCCACCGCCACCGTGTGTGCGCTGTTCGGCATGAAATGCGCGATCTACATGGGTGCCACCGATGTCGAGCGCCAGAAGCCCAACGTGTTCCGCATGCGGCTGCTGGGGGCGGAAGTCGTGCCCGTTACGGCGGGCGCCGGCACGCTGAAGGATGCAATGAACGAAGCCATGCGCGACTGGGTGACCAATGTGCATGACACCTACTTCCTTGTCGGCACGGTGGCAGGCCCCCACCCCTATCCGCAGATGGTGCGTGATTTCCAGTCCATCATCGGCGTGGAAACCAGGGAACAGATCATGGCCGCCGAAGGTCGCCTGCCTGATGCGATCGTGGCGGCAATCGGCGGCGGGTCGAACGCCATGGGCATCTTCCACCCCTTCCTTGACGACCCCGAAGTCAAGCTGATCGGTGTCGAGGCCGCGGGCTGCGGTCTGGACAGCGGGCGCACCGCCGCCTCCATCGAACGGGGCAAACCCGGCGTGCTGCACGGCAACCGCACCTATCTCCTGCAGGATGCGGACGGGCAGATCACCGAAGCCCATTCCATCAGCGCGGGCCTTGATTACCCCGGCGTCGGTCCCGAACATTCATGGCTCAGTGACATCGGACGCGCCGAATATGTGGGAGCGACCGATCAGGAAGCGCTGGACGCCTTCCAGCTGTGCACCCGGACCGAGGGCATCATTCCCGCGCTGGAAAGTGCCCATGCCGTCGCCTACGCCGCCAAGATCGCGCCCGACATGGGCAAGGACCAGATCATTGTCATCAATATTTCCGGCCGGGGGGACAAGGATATCTTCACCGTAGCCGAACATCTGGGAGTGAAACTGTGAGCCGCATCGCCCGCCGCTTCGCCACCCTGCGCACGCAGGGCCGTGGCGCCCTGATCCCTTATGTCGAAGCCTGCGACCCCGATTATGATACGTCGCTTGCCATCCTGCGCGGCATGCCGGCTGCCGGTGCCGACCTGATAGAGGTGGGCGTGCCCTTTTCCGACCCGTCAGCCGATGGCCCGACCATCCAGAAGGCCGCATTGCGCGGGCTGAAGGGCGGTTCGACCATGAAGCGCGTGCTGGAAATGGTGAGCGCCTTCCGCGAAGGTGATGACGAGACCCCGATCATCCTGATGGGCTACACCAATCCCATCGAGGCCTATGGCCCCGAACGCTTCTGCGTGGATGCGCGCAAAGCGGGCGTGGACGGCCTGATCGTGGTGGACATGCCGCCGGAGGAAGCCGACCTGCTGGCAGGCCCCGCGGCTGCGGCCGGGCTGGACATCATCCGCCTTGTCGCCCCCACCACACCCGATGACCGCCTGCCGGTCGTGTTCAATGGCGCGTCGGGCTTTGTCTATTATGTCAGCATCACCGGGGTAACAGGCACGCGCACCGCCAGCACCGATGAACTGGCGCAGGCCCTGCCCCGCCTGCGCCATGCCACAGACCTGCCCATCGCCATCGGCTTTGGCATCCGCACGCCGGAACTGGCCGCAAACGCCGTACGCGCGGCTGATGCCGCCGTCGTGGCTTCCGCTCTGCTCAACACGCTTGCGGGCACGCTGGATGCAGATGGAAAAGCAACTGCCCGGACCGTGCCTGCCGTGCTGGACCAACTGCGCGGGCTGGCTGACGCAGTGCATGCTGTAAGCAAAACTGTCTCATAAATAATACATTGATAAAAAACAAAAGTTCTTGGATGCCGCTTTTTCAATAAGGCGGCGTCTTTTGAAGACGCTTCGGTAAAAAGCTTCACCAAAAACTTTTTTATGACCTGCAAGGCATTTCACGAATGATTTTCTGGAATGCCCGCTGCAATGACAATCTGGCCCAATCGTTCATCTGCCTGTATGGAACAGGCCTCCAGAAAGCTTAAGGGAGAGGCAACATGAGCTGGCTGACCGAATATGTCCGTCCCAAGATCCGCGGCCTGCTCAAGCGGGAAGTGCCGGACAACCTGTGGACCAACTGCGAATCATGCGAGCAGATGATCCTGACCAAGGACCTGCACAAGGCGATGAATGTGTGCCCGCATTGCGGCTACCACATGCGCGCCACCGTGCCCGAACGGCTGGAATGGACGTTCGATAACGGGGAATACACCCGTATCGAACTGCCCAGGGTGCCGGTTGACCCCCTCTCCTTCCGCGACCGCAAACGCTACACGGACCGGCTGAAGGATGAACGCGCCAAGTCCCAGCTTGATGAATCCATGGCCGTGGCCCATGGCCGGATCGGCGGGCACAACGCGGTCGTCGCCGTGATGGCGTTCGAATTCATCGCGGGCACGATGGGTGCGGCATTGGGTGAGGCCTTTCTGGCTGCCGCCCGCCTGGCCATCCTGCAGCAGTCGCCGCTGATCGTGTTTACCGCGTCGGGTGGCGCGCGCATGCAGGAAGGCATGATCAGCCTCATGCAGATGCCGCGCACCACGGTTGGGGTACAGATGCTCAAGGAAGCGGGGCTGCCCTATTTTGTCGTACTGACCAACCCGACCACGGGGGGGGTTTCCGCATCCTTCGCCATGCTGGGTGACGTGCAGATTGCCGAACCCAATGCCCTGATCGGCTTTGCCGGGCAGCGCGTGATCGAGGATACGGTGCGCGAAAAGCTGCCCGAAGGCTTCCAGCGCGCGGAATACCTGCTGGAACACGGCATGCTGGACATGGTGGTCAAACGTGGCGACCTGCCTGTGACCCTTGGCCAACTGATTGGTCAGCTCAACTATCGTCACATCACGGCACGGCCTGCGGCCTGACCCCAAAAAAGGGCGCACCCCATGAAAGCCCCCACGCTTGGACCGGAATTCGTTGGCCGGACAGGACAGGTACTTGAACGGCTGAACCGGCTGTATCCTGCCCTGATCGACCTGTCACTGGCCCGGCTGGAAACCCTGCTGGCGCGCCTTGGCCACCCCGAGCGCCACCTGCCGCCGGTTGTGCATGTGGCAGGCACGAACGGGAAGGGCAGCACATGCGCTCTCATGCGTGCCATTGCCGAAGCGGGTGGATGGCGGGTGCATGTGCTGACATCGCCGCATCTGGTGCATGTGACCGAACGCTTCCGTATCGCGGGCCGGATCGTGACAGAACGCGAACTGACCGGTGTTCTGGAAGAAATCGAACGGGTCAATGCGGGCGCGCCCATCACGGTGTTCGAAGTCCTGACGGCGGCGGGTTTCATGCTGTGCGCGCGCCATCCCGCCGATCTTGCAATTGTCGAGGTCGGGCTGGGCGGCCGCCATGACGCCACCAACGTGCTGGATCGCCCGACGGCGTGTGCGATCACGGCCATCTCGATGGATCACGAGGCATTCCTTGGCGATACGCTGGGGGCAATCGCGACCGAGAAGGCAGGCATCATCAAACCGGGTGTTCCTGTCACCACCGGCCACCAGCCAGCCGCCGTCATGGACGTGCTCATGCGCACGGCACACACGCATGGCAGCCCCCTGTGGCGACGGGACCATGAATGGTCCATCACCCCCGCACCGGATGGCGCCAGCCTGCGCTACAATGATCCTCATGGCGCGCTGGACCTGCCCCTGCCCGGCCTGCGTGGCGCGCACCAGATCGATAATGCGGGCCTTGCCATCGCCACCCTGCGCGCCAGTGGCCTGCCGCTGCCACAACGGGCATGGGCGGGCATAGCACAGGCACGCTGGCCCGCGCGGATGCAGCGCCTGTCCGGCCACCTGGCAGCATTGCTGCCTGCGGGCTGGGAATTATGGCTCGATGGCGGCCACAATCCCGGTGCGGGCGAGGTACTGGCACAGGTCATGGCGGAATGGGCGGACCGCCCCACCCATCTGGTCATTGGCATGAAGCAGACCAAGGACGCCACCGGCTTCCTGTCGCCCCTGCTGCCGCATGCGGCCTCCATTCAGGCCGTGGCGGAAAAGGACCAGCATCTGGCGCAGCCCGTGGCGGACATCATCGCGGCGGCTGGTGGCCGGGCTACGGCAGGTCCCACCCTGCATGCCGCCCTGACACATCTGGCGGCGACAGCGGGACCAGATGCTCCACCTGCCCGCGTCATCATATGTGGCAGCCTGTATCTGGCCGGTGTGGCCTTGCAGCTTGATGGCTGGCAGCCTGACTGATGGGCACGGCCGCCCATAAGATACCCAACAGAATATAAAGAAGTTTCTGGTGAAGCTTTTCCAAACAGCTTTGAGGAACGCCGCCTTCTTGAAAAAAAGCGGCGCCTGAAAACTTTTATTTTTTATCAACAGGTTATTTTGAACAGTCGCTGGTCGTCCGCGCCTTTTCTTATGGAAAGGGAGACGGCAAAATAAAAACGGGCGCAGCCATAAGGCTACGCCCATCCATTATATTACCGTGCCCCCGCACCATGCCTGCCGCAGGGCAGACGCAATCCGGTCTCCCGGTTACTCGCTGTCAGGCAGCGGCCTGCCCTGCCCGATTTCGCGCAGCGGCAGGCCCGCCATAAGGCGCTGTTCGATCTTTTCCAGCGACATGTCGCGTGTTTCCGGAATGAAGCGCCACGTCACCAGCACGAAAAACAGGTTGAACGCGGCAAACAGCCAGAAAGTCGGCCCGTTACCCATCCATTGCAGCAGCGACAGGAAGCTCGCCCCCACGATCATATTGGCGATCCAGTTGGTCAGCGTGGAGATGGAAATACCAAGGTCACGCCCCTGCAGCGGCTGCACCTCCGAACACAGAACCCAGATCAGGGGACCAGCAGACATGGCAAAGCCGGAAATGTAGATCAGCAGCATGAAGACCGAGATGATCTGTTCCGTCTGTCCCAGGCTGGGCCGGTTCAGCATGAAACCCAGGCAGCCCATGCCCACGGCCATGATGATGAAACCGGTATACAGGATGGGCTTGCGTCCCCAGCGGTCCACCAGGCCAATGGCGATGAAGGTAGCCAGCATGTTCACCAGCCCCACCATGGCGGTGCACCACAACTGCGCGGGGCCGACGTAACCAGCCAGCGCGAAGATCTTGGGGGCATAGTACATCACCACATTCACGCCCGCGAGCTGCTGCATGACCTGCAGCGTCATGCCCAGGAAGATGGAGCGGCGGAAATTGCGGTTGTTGCGCAGCAGGCTCCAGCCGCGCTGCTTCTGCTGAAGCTGGCGGCTGATGTTCTGGATTTCCTGCATGGCGGCACTACGGTCGTCCCGCAGATCCACCAGTACTTCCAGCGCTTCCTTACGCCGGCCACGCATCATAAGCCAGCGCGGGCTGTAGGGCAGAAACAGCACACCGATCAGAAACAGCACGCCCGGCACTGCGGCAACAGCGAACATGCCGCGCCAGTTACCGGAATAGCTGAACATGGTGTTGCTGAGGAACGCGATGAAAATCCCCGCCGTAATCATGAGCTGATACGTCGAGATCATGGCGCCACGCGCCTGTTCGCTGGCGATTTCGGACAGGTAAAGGGGGGCGGTGAACGCCGCCACCCCGATCGCAAGCCCCATGATGAGGCGCCCTGCGATCATGGACGGGATCGACCATGCCAGCGCACAGGCCAGTGACCCCGCCACGAACACCGCAGCCCCCACCAGCAGCGCATGCTTGCGCCCGATCTGGTGCGACATCCAGCCACCACACAGGGAGCCTACGGCTGCCCCCCCCATCATGGCGCTGACAATCCATTCCTGCTGCAGCGTGCTGGCATGGAATGCCTGGGCCACCAGATCCAGTGCACCGGATATGACCCCGATATCCAGCCCGGCCATAAGACCGGCAAGGGCCGCAAGGCAGCCGATGATGAGGGTACGCAGCCTTGCCGTGTCAAATCCGGTAGCCGCGGGCTGATTTTCCATTAAGGTCCGGTCCTTTGATCTTTTTCTTGTTGCCGGTGATCAGATTATTCCTGCCGGGTCAGGCCGGTCAGTAGAAAGAACGATACACCGTGTCTTCGCGTCCGGTCAGGATCATGTTCCAGCAATTCATCGATTACAAATCGTTTTACCCTAAAAACGACCGGCATATCTGCTGTATGCCCTGCCATATCGTCCGTTTCCATGACTTCCATCATGTTTGCAAGCCATAGTGTCACGCCGGGGCGTTCCGTCAGCACCAGTGGCGCGCGCGGTGAAAACACGATGGTGCCCCGGGCCTGTATCGTTTCCAGATCCGCCTGCGTCGTTACATGGTACAGATACCCGTCCGCCCCCTCGCCCGCATGCCACTGGCGCACATCCACCCGCCCCAGGCCGATCACTGCGATATCGAGATAGCTCAGAACGGGCCGGATACCGGGCATGGGGGCGACAAACAGGTCTGGCTGTTCGTCGGGCGGTATTGCAGGCCGGGCGTCCGTGCGTCGCGATGCCCGGCCTGGCTTCCGACTGCGCGCAAGGGCGGCAAAGGGCAGTTCGGCCATCCGGCCCTTTCGGCGTTGCACCATGTCCGTGCCCCATCCATGACGGGCCATTGCGGCCGGTTGCGGTCAAGTCCGGTCCTTTATGCGCATGCCGCGCACAGGCCCTCCGCCTCTATGGTGGTCTGGCGGACCGAAAAGCCACGCGCCCGCGTGACCTCCAGCAGCGCCTTGAGGATATGGGGATCATCCAGCTCGGTCACACGCCCGCATTTGCTGCAGATCAGGAACTGCGCGGCATGGACATGCCCGTGGCAGGCATGCCCGGATTCCAGCATGTGCCGACACCCGGCAAAGGCGGACAGACGTTCGATCTTGTGAATCAGCCCCTGTTCCATAAGGAAGTCCAGCGCCCGGTAAACCGTGGGCGGCGCCACCGGTTTGCCACGGCTTATGCGGATCTGTTCCAGCAGGTCATAGGCCCCCAGCGGCCGGTCCGCCGCCAGCACCAGCCCCAGCACCAGCCTGCGGATTTCCGTAAGCCTGACGGCGCGCGCCAGACATACGGCCGCCGCCTGATCAAGCAGGGGTTCCACCCCATCGGGCAGACCGGTTCCGGCCGTCTGTATCGTGCGGGCCACTTCTGGTGCTCCTGTGTCCGGTTACCGGCATGCTTTCCACGCCCGATGTCAGCCCGGGCAGGGTCAATCCGGCAGGTGATCCGCCCACATGGCCATAAACGCCACGAACAGGGCTAGGCCTGCATGTATCCAGATCAGCCCGCGCAGCGTCAAGACAGGAACCCTGTCCGTGCGCATGCCTGCCCTGCCGGGTGTATCCTCCATGCCCGCTGCCCCCTCTGCCTGTCGGTCCATCCGGCCCGTCATGCCGCAAAAGGCTGGATTTTTCCTTAACCTGGAACAGACGGCCTATTCATCCCCATCATGGGGCAACATGTGGTAGGTACGGTTGAAATAGACCAGTCCACCACGCGGGCTGCTGTTGCGCAGGCTTTCCACCGCGCCGAACATGACACTGTGGGTGCCGACTTCCACAATACGCTCGATCCGGCAGTCCAGCGACAGCACGGCTTCATCCAGCACGGGCGCACCGGTGGTCAGCGTGTCCCAGTGACCGGAACGGAAGCGTTCCGCCTGTTCCAGCGGGCTTGCGAACACGCCGGATATATCCTGCTGGTCGGCGGCAAGCACGTTGATGCACATGGCCGCATCCACGCGGAAACGGTCGCGCACCCGTGAATTGCGGTTAAGGCAGACCAGGATGGTCGGCGGCGTATCGGTAACCGAACAGACGGCGGATGCCGTAAAACCCGCCGGATCATCAAGTGTTCCGGTCGTGACAACGTTTACCGCCGCGCCAAGCCGCGCCATGGCGTTACGAAAGGTGAGGGCGTCAATCCCCATGGTGCTTATGCCTCAGTAGCTGTTGCATGCCTGTGGTCCGCACGCAGCCGTGACGCCGGACGATAGCGGGGGTAGCGCATTCTGTACCGGTTGAACACAGCAAACCGCATCAAGGAGACATCATGGATACCGGACTGATCCACATAAACCATACCGGTCGGCTGGGACGCATCACACTCGACCGGCCATCGGCACTCAACGCCCTGAACATGGACATGCTGGAAGGCATTGACGCCTGCCTGTGCGCATGGCGCGATGACCCGGCGATCGAGACCGTGCTGATCGACAGCGCAAGCCCGCGCGCCTTCTGCGCCGGGGGGGATATCCGCGCCATCCGCAAACGGCTGGAAACGGGGGGACTGGAAGACGGGGCCATGCCATTCCGTTACAGCTACCGCCTTGCTTCCGTGCTGGCGGGGTATCCCAAGCCGGTGGTCTCGTTCATGGATGGCATCGCCATGGGGGGCGGCATCGGGCTGGGCGGCCATGTCCGCCACAGGGTCGTGACCGAACGTGCCATCCTTGCCATGCCCGAAACCGCCATTGCGCTGACGCCGGATGCCGGAGGGTCCTATCTGCTGTCCCGCGCGCCGGGACTGAGTGGGCTGCGCCTTGCGCTGACGGGGGGACGGATGAACGCGACACAGGCCATCGACGCGGGCCTGGCCGACCGGATGGCCCATTCCAGCACGCTGGACGCCATAAGGCATGCCCTGACCCGACAGCCCGCAGGCAGGGTGATGGACAGCCTGCCACCATGTGCACCCATGGACGCAGGTCCGGATACGGCGACCATTGCCCCGGTTTATGATGCACCGGACATACCCGAACTGCTGCACAGGTTGCGCGCCCACCCGGCCGCGTGGGCGCGCGCGGACCTGACGGCACTGGAGGCTGCATGCCCGTTTTCACTGTGCATCACCCTGGCCGCCTGGCATGCCGCCCGCGACCTGCCGAACCTGGACCATGTGCTGGAGCAGGAATTCCAGTTGGTCTGTCACCTGCTGCAGCGTCCCGATTTTACCGAAGGCGTGCGTGCGCGCCTGATTGACAAGGATAATGCCCCGCACTGGATACCCGACCGCGTCGATGTCGTCCGTCCACATGAAATTGCAGCCTGCCTGCATGAGCATGCCTGTCAGCCCCTGGGTCTGGTAACCGCCAGTCTGGATAAGTAATAATTTATTATCACACGTAAAGTATATAGAAATGCCATTTTCCGACCGTTACATGCCCCTTACCCATCACAGCCGACTGGGGGATGAATTCTATGACGTGGTGCAGGCCGCCACCTTCCCCGCCCACGTCCTGCGCTACCGCAATGATGACGTGTCCCCCCGCATAGGACTGGACACGTTCACTGACACCGAATGGGTGCGCCATTTCGGGTATTTCGACCCCCTGCCCGGGTCGCTGTCACAGCCACTGGCCCTGCGCTATCACGGCCACCAGTTCCGGGCGTACAATCCCGACCTTGGCGATGGCCGGGGCTTCCTGTTCGCGCAGCTTGAAGACAGCGTGGACCAGCGCGTGCTGGATATCGGCACCAAGGGCAGTGGCACCACGCCATGGTCACGCGGCGGCGATGGCCGCCTGACGCTGAAGGGGGGCCTGCGCGAAATCCTGGCCAGTGAACGGCTGGATGCGGCAGGTGTGCGCACCTCACGCACGCTGAGCGTGGTGGAAACGGGCGAAAACCTGCACCGTGGGGATGAACCGTCCCCCACGCGGTCATGTGTCCTGTCCCGCCTGAGCCATTCCCACATCCGCATCGGCACGTTCCAGCGCCTTGTCGCCAATGAAGACCGCGCAAGCCTGAACCGGCTGATGGAATATGTGATCGAAACCTATTACCCCGACCTGACCGGCACCGCCGATCCCGCCGCGGCCCTGTATGACGCCGCCACGACCCGCATTGCCGAAATGACCGCGCAGTGGATGACCGCAGGCTTCGTGCATGGCGTGCTCAACACCGATAACATCAACATTACTGGCGAAAGTTTTGATTACGGGCCATGGCGGTTCGCGCCCACGTTCAATCCGACCTTCACCGCCGCCTATTTCGATCATTCCGGCCTGTATGCTTATGGCCGTCAGCCCGAGGCGATGATGTGGAACGTGGCCCGGCTGGGGGAGTGCCTGATTTCCCTTTCCACACTTGAGAAAATACAAAGTATTTTTGATGACTTCTGGGAACGATATGAACGCTTTCTTGATATTTCAGTGCTTAATCGACTTGGACTGAAGGAGATTTCAAGAAAATCATCTACTGATCTGCGCGAATGTCTTTTTTCTTTCATGGATGAAAGCCAGATTGGATTTGAATTTCCGTTTTTTGACTGGTATGGTGGCGAACAGAGCCAGAAACGTGCAACAACAGGACCGCGTGGAGACTTTTATACGCAGGACGGTTTCCGTCCCCTGCACGACCGGATCATGCAACATGAACCGGTACGGGGCATCGACCTGTCACAGCCGTATTTCCACAATGGAACCCCGTGCGTGATGTCTGTCGAAACGGTGGAAGCCGTCTGGCAGCCCATCGCGGCGACCGATGACTGGTCCCGCCTGCATGATGCAATGCGTCAGGTCGCCAGCATGAAAGCGGCCCTGCAGGCCCACCGCACCCGGGACGGTTGATGCCGTTCCGGGAACCCGGCCACGACGAACGAATTATAAGAAGAAGGAAGGAACAGGCATCCGCATGAATAACCAGACCCCACCAGCGCAACACCCCACGCCACAGGCAACGGAACCGTTGCCCGACATGTCCCAGATCGAGATTTCCCCCAACGCACGCAAGACCTTATGGCTCGCAGCCATCGTGGCCGCAATCTGTGGCGGCCTCTATGGTTACGATACCGGGATCGTCTCGGGCGCGCTGCTGCTGATTACGCGTGATTTCCACCTCAGCAGTTTCTATCAGGAGATGGTGGCCTCCGCCATTCTGGCGGGCGCCGTGATGGGTTCGCTGCTGACCGGGTGGATGTCCGAACATTATGGACGCCGCAAGTCCATCATGATCGTCACGGCCATTTTCGTTCTGGGGGCGCTGGCCTGCGCCTTTTCGCCAGATGTTTACATGCTGATCATTTCGCGTGTGTTCCTGGGGCTGGCGGTTGGCGGGTCCACGCAGGTGGTGCCCATGTACATCTCGGAACTGGCGCCAGCGCACAAGCGCGGGCACATGGTCACGATGTTCAACATCGCCATCGGCATCGGCATCTTTGCCGCCAACATCATCGGCTTTGCCGCGCGTGATGCATGGGGCTGGCGACCAATGGTGGCGATTGCCGCCATACCTGCTGCCGTCGTGTTCATTTCCATGTTCTTCCTGCCCAAAAGCCCGCGCTGGGCGGCGGAACATGAAAGCCTGGATTCCGCGCTGGAACAGTTGCAGCGCATCCGCACCTCCGAACGTGACATCCGGCGCGAAATGCGCCGTATCCACGCCAATGCGAACGAGGAAACCGACCCGCGCGACATTGGCTGGCGCGGCCTGCGCCAGCCTTGGGTGCGTCCGGCCCTTGTCGCCGCGCTTGGCGTGGCCTTCTTCACGCAGGCGGGTGGTCTGGAAATGATGATCTACTATGCGCCGACCTTCCTGTCGGATGCGGGATTTGGCAGTTCATCCGCGTTGATGGCCAGCATTGGCATTTCGATCATCTATCTGGTCATGACCGTGCTGGGATCGAACATTGTCGACCGCATCGGCCGCCGCAGGCTGGTGCTGGTCATGGGGCCGGGCAGTGTGGTCAGCCTGATCGGGCTTGGCATCATGTTCCTGCTGCACCCGCAGCCGGGCAGCATGGGTAGCTGGCTGATCATTGTTTTCATGCTGCTGTTCATGGTGTTCAACGCCGGTGGCATCCAGGTCGTGGGCTGGCTGCTGGGGGCGGAGATGTTCCCGCTTTCCATGCGCGGCAACGCCACCAGCCTGCATTCGGCCATGCTGTGGGGCAGTGACCTGCTGGTGACCAGCACGGCGCTGACACTGGTCACCAAGATCACGCTGGGGGGCACGATGTGGTTCTATGCAGGCGTCAACCTGCTGTCGGTCCTGTTCGTGTATTTCATGGTGCCTGAAACACGTGGCGCCTCGCTGGAAGATATCGAGGAAGCCCTGCGTGAAGGCCGCTTCCGCCCGACACGCGGCAACACCGCCATTGTCGAGGAAGAAGAATAACAGCCGACAACACGGCATACAGTCGGCACCAATAAAAAACGGGCGTTCCGATCAGGGAACGCCCGTTTTGCATTCAGGCAATAATACAAGTTTCTGGTGAAGCTTTTTACGGCTCAAACGACTTTTTCGGATTGCTGGGCAGTCAGGTCCACATGCAGGGCAGGGGAGGCAGGCAAGGCCAGCACCTGCTGGTAAAACGCCAGTTCCAGCTCCCATGCCCTGCGTATGGTCGTTTCCTGCCGGAAGCCGTGCCCTTCACCTTCAAATTCATACAGCGCGCAGGTTACCCCGCGTCCACGCAGCGCCGCGACCATGGACTCCGCCTGCGCAGGTGGCACGACCCGGTCATCAAGTCCCTGCAGGAACAGGACCGGCACCCTGATGTTCGCCACCTGGGTTATGGGGGAACGGGCCAGATAGGTCGTTTCATCCGCAGGATAGGGACCTACCAGCGTATCCAGATAACGCGATTCAAACTTGTGCGTATCCTGCGCCAGCGCGCGCAGGTCGGTCACGCCATACAGGCTGGTACCCGCCGCGAACAGACGGGAGCGCGCCAGCGCCAGCAGCACGGTCAGGCCGCCCGCGCTGCTGCCCCGTATGACAATGCGGGCGGGGTCAACCTGTCCGGTCGTGACAAGGTACTGGCAGGCGGCGATGCAGTCATCCACATCCACCACGCCCCACTGCCGTTCCAGCCGCTGCCGGTAGGCGCGGCCAAAACCGGTTGAACCACCATAATTGACATCGACCACGGCAAAGCCCCGGCTGGTCCACCACTGCACCTTGAATGAAAAGGCCGGATTGGCCCGCCCCGTGGGACCACCATGGGCAACGACGACCAGCGGCGGCTTTTCCCCCTCCGGCCCACGATAACGGGCGCTGGCGGGCGCATAGAAAAAGGCGTGTCCCGTGCCCTCACCACCGGGCAGGGGAAAGTGGATCGGGGCAGGGCGGGCGATATCATCCGCCGACAGTGGCAGTTCCGTCGCCCGACGCAGGGCCTGCGGCGGCTGTCCCGGCTGGCCACGCACCACGGCCGCCGCGTTATCTGGCGGCGCATCCAGCCATGCAAACCCGTCCCCTTCCACCGGAACGGGACAGCCGGAGGGATGGCCAAGGTCCAGCGGGGTCACCACACCATCATGGATGGAAACCATACGGGTATCACCGTCGTTGATGACCATGGCCAGAATGCTGCCATCCGCCAGCGGTACGTAACTGCGCAGGCCGAATACCCAGTGCGGCTGACCGATTTCAGCTTTCATGGGCGCCAGCGCCACGGGAGAGGAGGACGTCGTATCAAACCGGTAGAGATTCCACCACCCGCTGCGATCGGACAGCGCCAGCAGCCGTCCCGCCGCGTCCCAGCACGGTTCGATGACCGATTCCGCCTGCCCGTCATCGCCCGCGGCACTCCATGGCGCGGCAAGGCGCGGCGGATCGTCCCCTTCCTGCAGCAGGGTCGCGACACGCAGCCGGGTGGCGTCCCACGGCATGGCCGGATGGTCCCATTCGATCCATGCCATATACCGTCCATCGGGCGAAGGACGGGGAGATGACAGAAAATCCGGCCCCATGACCAGCGGCGTGCCGCCATTGAACGCCGGGTCTACCGTAATGGCGCAGTCCAGCACCACGATGGCGGCGGCGGGTTCCTCGTCTTCCGGGCGGTGGTCTTCACGCACACAGAACAGGAAACGACCATCGGGGCTGAATGTCAGGTCGGCATACCACAGCCCCGCCCCGGTCGAGAGACAGCGGGGTTTCCCCCCTTCGACCAGCCACAGGCTGCCGTCGCGGCGGTTGCTGAACGCAATGACACCCTGACATACCGCATAAGCACCACCGCCATATTCATGCACCCGCGTGCCGACATCAAACGGGGCAGGGGTCACATCAGCCACCTGCCCCGCACGGGCACGAACCAGCACGCGCCGCCCACCCTCGGCCGGGCGGCCCTCGATCCAGTAGATGTCACGCCCGTCCACCCGCACATCCGACAGGGAAACCGTCTTTCCCGCCACAAGTGCTGCACTGACGGGCGAGGGCCATGTACCATAAGGACGTGTTCCGGTATCCGTCGTGCCGCTGGTGCCGGACTGGGTCATGTTCTTGCTCCTGCCATTTGTGCGTGCCAATGGTATCGGAATTGCACACACCGCGTTTTATGTTCTGTTATCCGTAATCTACATACTCTTTTCATTTGTGACAGGTAGTCCGCTGCTTCAGCATCTCGAACATCTTTTCCAGCATTACGGCTATGGCGTGATTGGCGTTATTGTCATGCTGGAAAGCATGGGCATTCCCCTTCCGGCTGAAACCCTTGTCATTTCGGCTGCGATCTACTGCGCCACCACCCACCGGCTGGATATTGCATGGGTGGCGACGGCCGCCATCATTGGCGCGATTACGGGCGACAACCTTGGCTACCTGATCGGGCGCGGGCTTGGCTACCCGCTGCTGGAACGCCATGGGGCGAAGGTGGGGCTTACGACACGACGCCTCCAGACCGGGCGTTTCCTGTTCCGGCGATATGGGGGGATCATTGTATGCGCGGGACGCTTCATTGCCATCCTGCGCGTATTCGTGGCCCTGCTGGCCGGGGCCAGCCACATGCCGTGGTCCCGGTTCCTGATATATAATGCAGTCGGTGGCATAATCTGGGCTGGTGGATATGCCTATGCCGCCTATTACCTTGGCCACAGGATCATGCGCATTTCCGGTCCCGTGGGAATAGCAGTCGCAACCGGGGGGGGAATCATGATGGTATGCACCATCATTTTCCTGCGGCGGCATGAAGCGCGCCTGACGGCACAGGTGGAAGCCGAAGCCCTGAAGGAAATGCACCAATCCGGAGAACAGGCGGACACATGACAAGACACTGGACCATCCGACAGGCACCCCGCATGGACGGACGCCTTGCCCTTGTCACCGGAGCTACCGGTGGCCTTGGCTACCAGACGGCCCTGGGCCTGGCCTCACGCGGGGCGCGGGTCATGCTTGCGGGCCGCAATGCCGACAAGGGACTGGCCGCCCTGACCCGGCTGCAGCACGATGCGCCGGGGGCTGACGTCACGTTCCGGCTGCTGGATGTCGCAAGCCTTGCCTCGATCGCGACCTTCGCACGCGAACTGGCGGATGAAACCGACAGGCTGGACATTCTGGTCAACAATGCCGGTGTCATGGGCACGCCGCGACGCATGGAAACGCACGACGGGTTCGAACTGCAGTTCGGTACCAATTTCCTTGGTCCCTTCGCGCTGACGGCACGCCTGCGCCCGCTGCTGTGCGCGACCCCGCAGGGTGGGCGCGTAGTCACGGTGGCAAGCCTGGCCGCCCTGACGGGCCAGATCGTGTTTGATGACCTGCAGGGCCGTCGCCGCTATGCTCCCTTCCGTGCCTACCGGCAGAGCAAGCTGGCGGACCTGATCCTGGCGCTGGAACTGGACCGACAGGCCCGCACGCATGGCTGGCCGCTGCATTCCATTGCCGCCCATCCCGGCTGGGCCATGACCGACATCGCGGCCAGCCGTCTGAATACGAAACAGGGTCTGCAGGAACGACTGACCCGTTTTGGCGCGATCTGGGCCTTCCGCCTGATGGGGCAGTCCGCAGCCCATGGCGCGCTGCCCATAGAATTCGCCGCCATGGCACCAGAGGCCCGTGACGGCGGCTATTACGGGCCAGGTGGCCGGGGCGAACGGCGGGGCCATGTGGCTGAAGCCTTCATTCCGGCCGCCGCGCGTGACCTGACCATTGCACGACGGCTGTGGCAGGTGGCGGAACGACTGACCGGCACGTCGTTGTCGTAATCAGGAAATTTTAAAATAAAGAAAAGTTTCTGGTGAAGCTTTTTTAAAAGCTGCAAGAAACGCCGCCTTTTAAATAAAGGCGGCACCCAAAACTTTTCTATTGGCTGAGGTCTGGATAACTGCTCAGCGGCGGACAAACGTCCAGTACAACGGCTGGCGGCCAGCCTTCAGCGCCTTGGCTTCGTAACGGGTGGGCGGCCAGCCTTCGGGACGCACCATGGCGGGCGGTGCGGTATCAAACAGATCCTGCCCGCCCATCACTTCCTCAACCCATGTCTGATAGGTCGGGTCGTCACTGGCCACGCGCCAGATCGCGCCGGGACGCAGGATACGCGCCGCCATCCTGACCGTTTCGGGGTGAACGAAACGCCGCTTCGCATGACGGGACTTGGGCCACGGATCGGGAAACATCAGGAACAGACGGTCTATCGACGCATCGGGCAGGCCGCGCAGCAGGATACGCGCGTCCTCATCCCATATCCGCAGCATGTCAGGCACGGGGGCGGTTGCTTCCCCATCATCCGGCACCACGCGGGACAGCAGGGAACACAGCCCGTTTTCAAAGACCTCGCACGCGATATAGCCGACATCCGGATGGGCCACGTGCTGGGCCAGCGAATGTTCGCCGCCACCAAAGCCCACCTCCAGCCAGATCTGTCCGGGCGCATGCCCGAAAGCTGAAGCCGGGTCCGGTATCGCCGCCTCGGGGAAGCGCATGCGCGGCAGTGTCTGGTCCAGAAGCCGCTGCTGGCGCGGGCGTAGCGGATGGCCGCGCTGGCGTCCGTAAAGCCGGTCAGGAGATGCCTTTACATCCACGGAAGCCGTCATATACCCGAAAATCCTGCTCCTGCTGCCGTGGTGCACACCACACGGCATGATTAACCCCATGGGGGCGGGGAAAACACGGCGGGGGCCGCCACGACCGGCTTTTGCAAGCAGACATGGCAAGCCCCCTTAATACGGAAGTTTTTGGCGAATCTTTTTTCAAAAAGCTTCAAAGAACACCGCCTTTTTGAAAAAAGGCGGCACCCAAAAACTTTCCCTGTTTTTTAGCGGTTGAACGCGCCACGCAGGGCATCGACCAGATCGGTCTGTTCCCACGTGAAATCGTCCTTCGCCGCGTCCGGCGTACGGCCAAAGTGACCGTAGGCGGAGGTCTGGGTGTAAATCGGACGGTTCAGGCGCAGGTGCTTGCGGATACCGCGCGGGGACAGGTCCATGACTTCGCGCAGTACGCGGCCCAGCTTTGCCTCATCAATGTCCTTGCCCGTGCCATCAAGGTCGACATAGACCGACAGCGGGTGGGACACGCCGATGGCGTAGGAAATCTGCAGTGTGCAGCGATCGGCCAGACCGGCTGCCACGACGTTCTTCGCCAGGTAACGGCAGGCATAGGCCGCCGAACGGTCAACCTTCGTCGGATCCTTGCCCGAGAACGCGCCGCCGCCATGCGGCGCCGCACCGCCATAGGTGTCCACGATGATCTTGCGCCCCGTCAGGCCACAGTCACCATCGGGACCACCGATGACGAACACGCCGGTGGGGTTGACGTAGAATTCGTCTTCCGGCGGCATCCAGCCTTCCGGCAGGACATCACGCACGATGCTGCCCAGTTCCTCACGGATGGTGGCCTGGCTGGCCCCTTCAACGTGCTGGGTGGAAATCACGACGGAGGTGGCGCCAACCGGCTTGCCATCAACATAGCGCAGGGTGACCTGGCTCTTGGCGTCGGGCTGCAGGGCGGCTGCACGCGGGTCACCTGCCTTGCGCAGGTCACGCACGCGGTGGAGGATATCATGCGCGTAGAACAGCGGCGCGGGCATCAGGCTTTCGGTTTCACGCGTGGCGAAGCCGAACATGATGCCCTGGTCGCCAGCGCCCTCGTCCTTTTCACCCGCGCTGTCCACGCCCACGGCGATGTCGGCAGACTGTGCGTGCAGGTAGTATTCCACCTCGGCATTGCGCCAGGAGAAACCAGCCTGATCGTAACCGATGTCCTTCACCGCGTCGCGCGCACCCTGGATCAGCAGGTCGGGGGTAACAGAGGCCGGGCCACGGACTTCACCCGCCAGGATGATGCGGTTGGTGGTGACCATCGTTTCACACGCAACGCGCGATTCACCGTCTGCGGTCAGGAATGCATCGAGAACGGTATCACTGATCCGGTCGGCGACCTTGTCGGGATGCCCTTCGGATACCGATTCCGATGTAAACAGAAAATCGCCTTTATTACGCATGATGGTCCTGTCTGCCTCGTGTGGAGTAGGAGAAATAACGCCTGCGGAACCCGGCGTACGATCGGAAGCGTTTGACGGAAACCCAATCAGGCGTCAAGCCATTTCCCTGAATACCACCATCCCATGACATTAGTCCGACATGCTTATTTACGCCGGGCGTTCCAGCCCCAGTACATCTTCCATGTCATAAAGACCATTCTGACGGCTGCGTAACCAGCGTGCCGCCCGGACCGCGCCGGTGGCATAGACCCGGCGGTCAAAGGAGCGGTGGGTCAGGCTGATCTGTTCATGCCCGGACGTAAAAATGACCGAATGCTCGCCCACGATCTGCCCGCCACGCAGGGCGGCAAAACCGATCGCACCATCCGCACGTGGGCCGGTATGGCCGTCGCGGCCGCTTTCAATATGGTCTTCCAGCCGGATACCCCGGCCTTCGGCCACCGCGCGCCCCATGGCCAGCGCCGTGCCGGACGGGGCATCGACTTTCTGGCGATGATGCATTTCCAGTATCTCGGCGTCATATTCGCTACCGGGCAGGATGGCAGCCATCTGCCGGGCAAGACGCGTGACCAGTGTTACGCCAGGGGAGAAATTGGCCGCCTGCACCACCGCGATCTTTTTCGCGGCCACGTCAACTGCCTGCTGCTGGACCGGCGACAGGCCAGTCGTGCCCAGCACCCATGCGGTCCCGGTTCCAGCCAGTGCCGCAGCATGCGGGATAACCGTATCGGCATGGGTGAAATCGATCACGACGTCACAGTGGCGCGCGAGTTCGGCAATATCGGCATAAACCGGACAATCAATGCCGTCGACCTTCTGACCATCGCGTGTCGTACCCCCGGCCAGCACGGCGCCACCCGATGGCACCTCTTCCGCCAGAAGGCGACCTACGCGCCCGTTCAGGCCCGCGATCCCGATACGCAATGGCTGCGCGTCCATGCAGTCTTCTCCACCAGTGTCCAGATATAGAAATAGCGGCGCGACCGGGGGATCGCGCCGCCTGAGCCTACTCATGGTGCAAGTTGGGGGGGATCACCATGAATAGTGTCATGACCCTACACCTGAATAATCAGTCTTTTCAACCGCCCCCCTGTCATGACTGGGTGGGGACAGGAGCAGGCTTACAGCTTGCCTTCAAAAAAATCCTTCACCTTGCTGAAAAACCCGGTGCTTTCGGGGCTGCCCTTGGCATGACCGGCCGCATCACCTTCGAATTCCTCCAGCAGTTCACGCTGGCGCTTGGTCAGGTGGCGCGGCGTCTCCACCACGACCTGAATATACATATCTCCACGTGCAGAAGACCGCAGGACCGAGAACCCCTTGCCACGCAGGCGGAAGTGTTCGCCCGTCTGGGTTCCCGCCGGGATCTTCACCTTGGTGCGTGACCCGTCCACGACCGGTACCTCAATCTCGGTTCCCAGCGCCGCCTGCGCCATGCGCACGGGCACGCGGCAGTAGATGTTGGCACCATCGCGCTGGAATATCGCGTGCTGTTCGACCGACACATGGACATACAGGTCACCCGCAGGCACGCCCTTGCCGCCGGATTCCCCTTCGCCGGAAATACGGATGCGGGTACCGTCTTCCACACCGGCAGGGATTGCGACCTCGATCGTGCGGTTCTTTTCCACCGTGCCGGTGCCGTGGCATTCCTTGCACGGATTACGGATCAGGCGACCCGACCCATGGCAGGTGGGGCAGGGACGTTCAACAAAGAAAAAGCCCTGCTGCGCGCGCACCTTGCCTGCACCATGGCACGAAGGGCAGGTTTCGGGCTTCGCATCCTTGTCCGCCGACCCGGTGCCGTCACAGCTTTCGCAGGTAACGCGGGTGGGAACGGTGATCTTTTTCTTAACGCCGGCAAACGCCTCGGCAAAGGTGATGGTAACCTGCACCTGCAGGTCGGCACCCGAACGGCGGCCACCGCGCCTGCCGCCCATCATGTCACCGAACATCTGTTCGAAAATGTCACCCAGACCGCCGCCACCGAAATCAAAGCCGCCAGCTCCGGGACCACCGCTCTCGAACGCCGCATGGCCGAACCGGTCATAGGCCGCGCGCTTCTGGTCATCCTTCAGCACGTCGTAGGCTTCGTTGATTTCCTTGAACCTGTTTTCCGCGTCCCCATCCCCCGGGTTCCGGTCGGGATGGTATTTCATGGCCAGCTTGCGATACGCCCGCTTGATCTCGTCACCATTGGCATCGCGAGAAACTTCAAGGACTGCGTAATAATCTATCTTGGTGGCCATGTGGGTCCTCTAGCAAACGCGACCGCCCGGCATCCTCGCGGCACGATCATCGCGTTCCAGAATAGTGTTGCTGGACAGAATATGAAAAGCGCCCGTCTTCACAGAAGCACGGGCGCCACCCTGGTGGAAAGGTTGGGCGGACCCGAAGGTCCGCCCCGCCATTCCGGAGCCTGTATGACGCCTCGCGGCGATCAGGACTTCTTGGAGTCGTCCACGTCTTCGAAGTCGGCGTCGACAACCTTTTCGTCCTTCGGCGCACCACCCGGTGCGGCACCTGCTGCACCGGCCGCACCTTCGGCCTGGCCTGCCTTGTAGACGGCTTCACCAACCTTCATGGCAACCTGCGTCAGGCGATCGGTCGCCGTCTTCAGGGCTTCCGCATCGGTACCTTCCAGGGCCTTGCGCACTTCAGCAATCGCTGCTTCCGCTTCGGTCCTGTCAGCCGCCGGAACCTTGTCGCCAGCTTCGCTCAGCGACTTTTCGACCTGGTGGGTCAGACCTTCAGCCTGATTACGGGCCTCGACCTGTTCCTTCTTCACCTTGTCGGCAGCAGCATTGGCTTCGGCGTCCTTCACCATCTTTTCGATGTCGGACTCGGACAGACCACCAGAAGCCTGGATCTTGATCTGCTGTTCCTTGCCGGTCGCCTTGTCCTTGGCCGAGACGGACACGATGCCGTTGGCGTCAATGTCGAACGTCACCTCGATCTGCGGCACGCCACGCGGTGCGGGGGCGATG
This sequence comes from Komagataeibacter diospyri, assembly GCF_043995075.1. Classification (NCBI taxonomy): domain Bacteria; kingdom Pseudomonadati; phylum Pseudomonadota; class Alphaproteobacteria; order Acetobacterales; family Acetobacteraceae; genus Komagataeibacter; species Komagataeibacter diospyri. The sequence goes on along the minus strand of NZ_CP171836.1, from coordinate 2,519,502 downwards.
CCGGTCAGGTCGAATGTGCCCAGCAGCTTGTTGTCAGCCGCCATTTCACGCTCGCCCTGGTAGACCTTGATGGTCACGGCGCTCTGGTTGTCTTCCGCGGTCGAGAAGGTCTGGCTCTTCTTCGTCGGGATCGTCGTGTTGCGGTCGATCAGGCGGGTGAACACGCCACCCAGCGTCTCGATACCCAGCGACAGCGGCGTCACGTCAAGCAGCAGCACGTCCTTGACGTCACCCTGCAGCACCGCGCCCTGAACAGCCGCACCGATGGCGACCACTTCGTCGGGGTTCACGTTGCGGGCGGGTTCCTTGCCGAAGAACTCCTTAACGGCCTCGATCACCTTGGGCATGCGGGTCATGCCGCCGACGAGGATGACTTCGTCAATCTCACCAGCCGAAACCGACGCGTCCTTCATGGCGGCGCGGCAGGGTTCCAGCGTGCGCTGGATCAGGTCGTCCACCAGGCTTTCCAGCTTGGCGCGGCTCAGCTTCACCACAAGGTGCTTCGGGCCGGATGCATCAGCCGTGATGAACGGCAGGTTGATCTCGGTTTCCTTGGCCGAAGACAGCTCGATCTTCGCCTTTTCGGCGGCTTCCTTCAGGCGCTGCAGGGCCAGCTTGTCCTGACGCAGGTCGATGCCCTGCTCACGCTTGAACTCGTCAGCCAGGAAGCCGATGATACGGGCGTCGAAGTCCTCACCGCCGAGGAAGGTGTCACCGTTGGTGGACTTCACCTCGATCACGCCGTCGGAGATCTCGAGAATGGACACGTCGAACGTGCCACCGCCAAGGTCATAGACCGCAACCGTGCCGCCGTTCTTCTTCTGCAGGCCATAGGCCAGTGCGGCAGCGGTCGGCTCGTTGATGATACGCAGGACTTCCAGGCCTGCGATACGGCCGGCGTCCTTGGTGGCCTGACGCTGCGCGTCGTTGAAGTACGCGGGCACCGTAATGACGGCCTGCGTGACCTTCTCGCCCAGATAAGCCTCGGCCGTTTCCTTCATCTTGCCGAGGATGAAGGCGGAAATCTGCGCGGGGGCGTATTTCTTGCCCTGTGCCTCGACCCATGCGTCGCCGTTGTCACCCTTCACGATGGCGTAGGGAACCAGTTCCTTGTCCTTCGCCACGGTGGGGTCGTCATAACGGCGGCCGATCAGGCGCTTGACCGCATACAGGGTGTTGGACGGGTTGGTGACCGCCTGACGCTTCGCTGCCTGACCGACCAGCATTTCGCCGTTGTCGGTAAACGCCACCATGGACGGGGTGGTGCGTGCGCCTTCGCTGTTTTCGATAACCCGCGTCTCGTCGCCTTCGCGCACGGCAACGCAGGAATTGGTCGTACCAAGGTCGATACCGATAACCTTGCTCATTCAGATACTCTCCTTTTCAGCGGCCCGTCCTGACCCGAAGCATCGGGACGGACCCTTTCTTTCATATCGTCCGGTGATGGGGCGGACTGTCTGTTTCACATCCACACGCCGTCACCGCTGTTACTATCCGATGTAGGCAGCTCCCGCGCAGCTTTCAAGAGCCTGAAGACATGCGCGGAAACGATTTCACCCTGCCTGCGCCGGTCCCTTTGACACGACAACCATGGCCGGCTTGAGCAGCCGCCCGTGCAGCGTCCATGCGGGGGTCCATGCCTCCATCACGGTGCCATGGGGGTGTTCGTCGCTGTGCTGTTCCGCCATGGCCTGGTGAAGGTTGGCGTCAAAGGGCTTGCCCTTCGCGTCTTCCGCCTTGATGCCATTGCGTTCCAGAATGCCGACGAACGACCGTTCGGTGCTTTCGATCCCTTCACGCATACGGGTCAGGATGCTGTCCTCGCCCTCGGTCGGCTGGGGCAGGCTGGCGACCGCGCGCTTGAGGTTGTCGGCCGCTTCGACCACATCCTTGGCGAATTTCTGCACGGCGTACTGCCGGGCGTCTTCCACCTCGCGCTTGGCACGGTTGCGGACGTTCTGGGTCTCGGCTTCCGCACGGACCCATTTGTCACGCAGGGCCGCGACCTCGGCCTCCAGTTCGGCCACGCGCGGATCGACCGCGGCCTGCCCGGCTTCAGCTTCCGGCGTGTGGCCGGAATGTTCACCAGTCGCGGGATTGGGTGTGCCGTCGCCGGTTGCGGCATCGGCAAAGGGGGTGGGGTCTGTGTTCTCGCTCATGCTCTTACAAGTAGGTAACGACTGGCCAATGGACAAGGCATTGCGCTCCCGGCAGGCATGCCGTTTTTGCGCAACTTGTCCCGATCCAATGGAACAGCCGGAACGCCAGCGGCGTTCCAGTGAAGCAGGATGCCCGCATCCCCTCATGACATGCGGGTGAATATCACGCTATGCTACATGCCTGCGCCGGACAAGGGACCGGCGGGCATGCCCGCATCGGCAAAGGAGCGAAAAGAGAGCCCCCATGGAGCCAACGAAACAGACGATCGTGCTGGTTGACGATGACAGGAACATCCTGACCTCCGTGCAGATGACACTGGAGGCGGAGGGATTCATTGTCCGCACCTACACCGATGGCGAAAGCGCGCTGCACGGTCTGTCGTCACGGCCAGCGGATCTGGCGGTGCTGGATATCAAGATGCCGCGCATGGACGGGATGGAACTGCTCCAGCGCCTGCGTGCGCGTTCACAGCTCCCCGTGATCTTCCTGTCTTCCAAGGATGAGGAAGTGGACCAGCTCATGGGCCTGCGGCTGGGGGCGGATGACTACATCACCAAGCCTTTTTCCCAGCGCCTGCTGCTGGAACGCATCCGCGCGCTGCTGCGCCGCAACGAGGTCAGCCGCAGCGAGGCTGCGGGTGTCAGCCCCACCGGCACCATGGTGCGGGGCGGGCTGTCACTGGATGAAACACGGCACCAGTGCCTGTGGCACGGGCGGGACATCCAGCTTACGGTAACCGAATTCCTGCTGGTCAAGGCGCTTGCGGCGCGTCCGGGGCTGGTCAAGTCGCGTGACCAGCTGATCGATGCGGCGTATGGCGAGAACATCTATGTCGATGACCGCACGATCGACAGCCACATCAAGCGCGTGCGCAAGAAATTCCGCCAGGTTGATGAGGAATTCAACCAGATCGAGACCCTGTACGGGATCGGCTACCGTTACAAGGAAGAATGACCCAGCCGGATGCCGCGTCCCGTTCTTTCTCTCCCTTTTGCAGTACCCCCCCGACTGCGCCGCCTGATCCCGCGCCGGTGGAGTGGGGAAGGCAGGAACGCAGTCGCGGAATTCATGGAATACCGCACGCGTCTGGTCTCGCCGCTCATGCGGCGCATCCTGCTGGTCAACACGCTCCCGCTGGGGCTGCTGGCGCTGACGCTGCTTTACCTGACGCAGTTCCAGAACAGCCTGCTGGAAGCCGAGGTTTCGGCGCTGCGTGAACAGGCGCGTATCTATGCCGGTGCGCTGGGACAGAGTGCGGTCGTCATTTCCCGCCATGATGTCACACTTGAACCCACCCTTGCCCGTCCGCTGCTGCTGCGCCTGACGGAACCAAGCCCCAGCGCGCATGCCCGCCTGTTCGCCCCCGACGGGCAGGTCGTCGCCGACAGCCGCGTGGAACAGGCCGGCCACCATGGCAATGCGGGCAGCCTGCCCCCGCCCCCGGCAGAGGAGGAAGAGCATTCGCCCCTGTACCCGCCATCGGTCAACATGGGCGAGCGGCTGTACAACTGGCTTCTGGCACAACTGCCCACCCTGTCGGGTGAACGGATCATGACGCTGGACACGCCGGATTCCGATCCCTCCATCCAGCCCGTGACCCAGCCTGACGGCACGCGGGTCATGGAAATCCCGCCCTATATCCGCCGCAACGCAAACCACCAGCTTATGGTCACGGTGGCCGAACCCGTAATGCATGACGGGCGAACGACGGTGGGCATCATCCAGCTGACGCGCGAAGCGCGCGACGTGGACCGTTCGCTGTTTGCGGTGCGGTCATCCATCCTGTCGCTGTTCCTCATGGCGCTGGCGCTGACCATCCTGCTGTCATGGTACCTGTCGCTGACCATCGCGCGTCCACTGCTGCGGCTGGCGGCATCGGCCCATACCATGCGCGAATCTTCCAACCGTACGGACATGGTGCCCGAACGCCTGGTGGCGCGACGCGATGAAATCGGGGAGGTTGCCCGCGCGCTACAGGACAGCGCCAGCGCGCTGTGGGCGCGCATGGACGCCATCGAACGGTTTGCAGCCGATGTCAGTCATGAAATCAAGAACCCGCTGTCTTCCATCCGCTCAGCCATTGAAAGCCTGCTGCGTATTGATGACCCCGAACGCCAGCGGCGGCTGCTGTCGATCATAAATGACGACGTGCGGCGACTCGACCGCCTGATTACCGATATTTCCGATGCCAGCCGCGTGGATGCGGAACTGTCGCGTGCCCGGGCCGAACCGGTGGCCATCGTGCCGCTGCTGTCGGTACTGGCGGAAATACACCAGGCGACCCGCCAGCCGGGCCAGCCCTACATGGCCGTGGCCAGCAGTGGTGACAGCCCGGAGCGGCGACTGACCGTGCTTGCGGTGGAAGACAGGCTGGTGCAGGTGCTGCGTAACCTGATCGGCAATGCAATTTCCTTCTCGCCGCCCGATGGCAAGATCCTGCTCAGCGCGGTGCCGGCGGGCAGCATGGTCGAAATCGCGGTCAGTGATGATGGTCCCGGCATTCCACAGGCCAAGCTGGACAACATTTTCGACCGTTTTTATTCCGAACGCCCCAGCAGCGAGAATTTCGGGCAGCATTCAGGTCTCGGCCTGTCCATCAGCAAACAGATCATCGAAGCCCTGCGCGGCACCATAAGTGCTGAAAACCGCATTGATGCCGATGGGCATGTACAGGGCGCGCGCTTCGTGATCTGCCTGCCCCGGGTGGACGTGAAGGCTGAAGTCAGCCGACCTCATCCGTAGCACGCACATACCGGCGATACCGGAAGGGCGGCGGTTCAGCCGGCAGGGTTTCCAGAACCCTGACAACCCGTTCATGATCGGGCGCACGGCTGCATACCGGATCAGTAGCACGCGCATCGCCCGCCAGCGCCAGTGCCTGACAACGGCAGCCACCCCAGTCCTTTTCCCGCTGGTCACAGCTACGGCAGGGCTGGGGCATCCAGTCCGTACCACGGAACATGGTGAATAACGGGGAGTCACGCCAGATATGCGCCAGCGTGTCATGCCGCACATCGGGAAAGGCGACATTGGGGATCGTCTCGGCCGCATGGCACGGCAGCACCCGCCCGGACGGTGAGATATTGATGAACCGACGTCCCCATCCCCCCATGCACGGCTTGGGCCGGTCTGCGTAATAATCCGGTGTCACGTAATCTATGGTCAGGCGGCCTGCATATTTCTCACGCGCGGCCTCCACGGCCTGCGTGGTCTGTTCAAGCTGCTGTGCCGTGGGCATGAGGGCCTCACGATTGGCCAGCCCCCAGCCATAATACTGCGTATGCGCGATCTCGACCCGGCGCGCGCCCATTTCCACCGCCGCATCCAGCATCTGCGGCACGCGGGCGGCATTTTCGCGATAGATGACGAAGTTCAGCGTCAGCGGCATGCCATCTGCCGCCACCAGTCGGGCCGCCTCCAGCTTGCGCGCCTGCGCGCCCTTCATGCCGCCCACATGTTCGGCATTGGCGGTGTCAATATCCTGAAAAGACAGCTGGACATGATCCAGCCCGGCTTCCACCAGCATGGGAAAGGTCTTTTCGTTCAGCAATACGCCAGAGGTAATGAGGTTGGTGTACAGCCCCAGCCCCACCGCATGGCGGATCAGGTCGGGCAGGTCCGACCGGCTCATCGGTTCCCCACCGGAGAAATGAACCTGCAGCACCCCCATTTCGGCAGCCTGATCCAGCACGCTGATCCATTCCTGCGTGGACAGTTCGTTACGACGGGGTTCCAGCGCCAACGGGTTGGAGCAGTACGGACACTGCAACGGGCAACGATGCGTCAGTTCTGCCAGAAGGCTCATGGGGGAAAGGATGGTTTCTGTCATGCCACCAGCACCTGCCGGGTAATAAGGTCACTGACCATGACATGGACATCACGCCCGATCACATCAACCGGGGCTGCAAACCGGGTGGCCAGTTCTGCCACGATCTGGCCCAGTGTACGCGTGCCATCAACCAGTTTCAGCACTTCCGCCGCGACGGGATCAGGGATGAAGGCCCGTTCCGGCGCCTGTATGATCCACCGTTCGCGCACGCGGTCATGCTGCAGCCGGACCCCGCGCGCAAAGCGGATAACGCTGTCGTCTGTAAGCCCTGTGATCATGCCGCATCCGGGTGGAAGGCGCCGGGGGGAATACGACCGGGATTGACGTAGGCGTATTCCAGTTCATCCAGCATGGCCCACAATACACCGCACTTGAACTTTAGCGCGCCCAGCACCGCCTGCTGCTGTTCGGGCGTGCGGGCATGTTCCTTCACGTAACCCAGCGCGAAATCTGAATCCCGCGGGGCCTGCGTCAGGCGTGGCTGGAAATAGGCCAGCGTTTCAGGCGTGATGAAGTCGTAATGCCGCAGCATGCCAGCCACGCGCTCGCTTATGATGGTGGGCGAGAACAGTTCGGTCAGCGACGAGGCAATGGCTTCAAGAACGGAGCGATCGCGCACGAAAGCGACATAGGCATCGACGGCAAAGCGCGTGGCGGGCAGCAGCCCTTCCAGCGATTCAACATAGGCACGATCCAGCCCCAGCCCGTCGGTCAGCTTCAGCCACCGCGCAACGCCACCGGTGCCCGGTGCGTCGCCATCATGGTCCACCAGTCGCCTGCGCCATTCACGTCGCAGTTCCGCCGTGGGCAGGCGGGCAAGCAGGGTGGCGTCCTTGGCCGGGATGCTGGCCTGGTAATAATAGCGGTTCAGCGCCCATGCCTGCACCTGCGCACGGTTCAGCCGCCCGTCATGCAACGCACGATGGAAGGGATGCAGGTTATGGTAGCGTTCCGCCCCGATGGCGCGGAGCGCGGCTTCAAGTTCATCGGGGGAAAGCAGGGGTGCGCTCATGCCGTAATCCTCATCCCGTCATGGGAGACTTCCCACCCTGCGGCCTCGACTGCGGCGCGTTCGGGCGAATCCGCCAGAAGGACAGGGTTGGAATTGTTGATATGTATGAAAATCTTGCGTTTGATGCCCAGATCCTGCAGGGCGGCGATGGTGCCGTCCATGCCGTCGATGGACATGTGACCCATGCGACGGCCGGTCTTGTCACCCAGTCCGGCGCGGACCATTTCGTCATCCACCCACAACGTGCCATCAAAAAACACGGCATCCGCCCCACGCAGGCGCACGCGCAGGTTATCGGTCATGCGCGCGCAGCCGGGCACGAAACAGACCCGATGCTTCCCGTCGGATATTTCCAGGCCCACCGTTTCACCATTTTCACAGATCGCTGCCGGATCGGGCCCGGACTCGGCATAAAGCGGCACTTTTCCCGGCACCACGAACGGCACGATGGTCAGCCCGGCGGGCGTGCCATCGATCAGCTTCAGCGCCAGTGGCTGGTCGAGTCCCATGGGCGTGCGGGTCACGACCGCGCGGTTCAGGGCTTCAAAAATGGGATTGGCGTCCAGCATGGACAGCACTTCGGGGGTCGCCAGCAGGGTAAAGGGCTGGCGTTCACGCAGGGTAAGCAGCCCGGTGATGGTATCCACCTCACCACCCGTCAGGATGACACCGGCGATGGGCGTGGACCGCAGGCCCTCGCTGGGATGCAGGGCAGGGGTCTGGTTTATCTGGGTCCGCAGGTCGGGTGAGGCATTGACCACGAACCAGTCCTTTCCATCCCCACTTATGGCGATGGAAGCCTGTGTGCGGGGCAGGGCTGCCGGATCGCCGGCCCTGGCCCGCCTGCAACCGGGAGCGTTGGAATTCCATTGTGGAAATCCGCCACCCGCCGCCGCGCCGAGAACGATAATGTCGATCATGGACGCAGACTGTAAAAGAAAAACGCCGCCTGTGCGAGACAGGCGGCGCTATTCCTTACTTCTTTTCGCCGCAGACGTAGCTGTTGATCTCGGCGCCCAGGGGGACTTCAACAATCTTGGGGGTATTCCAGGCCATGGGACTCTCCATTGGTTATAGTGCCAGAAGGCCGCAGCCTCCGTGTTCAGGTATTTGAACCCTGTCCAATCGTGCTTTCAAGTGCCGTCTTCCGCCATATGAGGCCCAAAAATTCACGTTACCGTGTACGTGCGCCCTCCCCCTGCAATGCGTGCGTAGCGGGAATGTGCCAAAAACCTTGGTCCTGACTTTCATATGTCGCCATAAGGATAATTGGTACGATACGAATAAAGCGGGCACAGGAACGCCAAACCCCGTTGGGGCCACGCCAGCACGACCTCAGGACCTGATTGATGCCGCCCGAGACAGAGTCACCCCCCCCACCACCATCTTACGAACAGATACAGCAGCAGCGCGCCATTGAGGTCATGCGTCACAGCCGCATCGACACGCGCACCGCCTGCCTGCTGCTGCTCAGTGTGCTGGCGGTTTTCTATACCCTGTATTTCGCGTCCGCCATCATCCTGCCCATGATCCTGGCGCTGGTGGTGAACCTGCTGCTGTCCACGCCACTGCGCTTCCTGCATACAAAGCTGCATCTGCCCAAGCCACTGGCCGCACTCTGCCTGATCCTGTGTGTATTCGGCGTTGTCGGCGCGGTGGGCACCGCCATTTCCGTGCCCGCCACCGGCTGGCTGGAACGCGCGCCCGAGGCGATCAATACACTACAGGAACGCCTGGCCTTCCTGCGCGGGCCGTTCCAGCTCCTGAACAGCGCATCCGACCGCATCCATAATTTCATGACCATTGCGGGCGGACATGTGGATCACCCGGCATCCGTGACCGATACGCCCGACGGGCATGTCATCGTGGTCTCAACCCCCGGCGGGAGCGGACTGGACCGTTTCAGTTCCTCCATCCTGCTGGGTACGCAGGCGTTCATGGGCCAGTTTTTCACCATGATCCTGATGCTGTTCTTCCTGCTGGCGCAGGGGGACAGCCTGCTGCGCCGCTTTGTGGAAATCATGCCCACCTTCGCCGACAAGCGGCGCACGGTACAGATCGCCTACCAGATCGAACGGAACGTTTCGCAGTACCTGGCCACCATCACCATCATCAACAGTCTGGTCGGACTGGTGAACATGATGCAGTGCTGGCTGCTGGGCATGCCCAACCCGCTGCTGTGGGGGGTCATGGCGTTCCTGCTGAACTACATTCCCATTATCGGGCCGATGATGGGGATCATCATCTATTTCCTTGTGGGGCTGTTCGTTTATCCGTCCGCATGGCAGGCGCTGCTGCCGCCAGCCATTTCCCTGTGCATCCACCTGACGGAAGGCGAGACGATAACCCCCATGGTGCTGGCGCGGCGTTTCACGCTCAACCCGGTTCTGGTCATGGCGTCACTGATGTTCTGGGACTGGTTGTGGGGTATTTTCGGGGCGTTCCTGTCGGTGCCCCTGCTGGCGGTGTTCAAGATCATCTGCGACCATGTCGAGATCCTGACCCCGATCGGCCACATCGTGGGGGGGCCAGCACGCACCACCCAGCCCAAACCGCTCTTTAAGAATACATCCGACCTGCCCGACGACAGACATGCGGGACAGGATGATTAGGTATTGCCCGCCGCCAGCACATCCAGCTTCGGCACAGACAGGATGGTGATGGCATAGCCCTTGCCCACTTCGATCATGCCCTGGCTGCGCATCCAGCTTAGCGTGCGGCTGACGGTTTCGATGGTCAGGCCAAGGTAGTCGGCAATGTCGCCCCGCGTCATGGGCAGGTGCAACCTGCCGCCACTGCTTTCCTGACCGGGCAACTGGCTTGCATGCATCTGGTCCAGCAGGAAACTGGCCACGCGTTCACGCGCGGTCTTGCGCCCCAGCAGCAGCATCTGGTTCTGGGCCGCGACCAGTTCATTGGACGCTTCTTCCAGCAGGCGACGTTCCAGTTTGGGGAAGTCATCCAGCAGGTCGGCCATCTTGTCGCGTGAAAAACGGCATACCCGCACCGTATCCACCGCTTCCGCGCCAAAGGCGTAATTGTCCGACACCGCAAGGCCAAGGAAATGCCCCGGTGAGGCAAAGCCCGTAATCTGGCGCCGTCCATCGGGCAGCGCCTTGAACAGCTTGACCGTGCCGGAGGTGACATTGAAAAAATCGGTTGCCGGCGCGCCTTCCTCGATAAAGCCGCGGCCAGGGGGAATGATGGTTTCGACCGCCGCGTCCGACAGGCGGGAAATGTCATCCGGTCCGATCACGCTGCATACGCTGGTGGGGCGGACACTGCACGTCGTGCAGAAATCGGTCTGCGCACCACCTGCGCCGATGACGATACGCCGAGGCCTCGATTCAAACTGACACGAAGGCATATCCGACATAACTATTCCTAATCACTTTCAGGCGCCTGCGTTCCGGCGCCGAAGTAACCGGACATGCCTGGCTCCCTAGAAATACACTAATGCATTTGCCAAGAGCGTCGAGTATGGCGGATGGTTTGATGTAAATCAATGCGTTCCGCCGGGAAATATCAGGTAAAACACACGTAACCAAGCAAAAATCCCCAACCCGAGGAAAATCCGACGCGTGCAGGCCGTCCCCCCGCCTTTGGTCCGACGACTGGACCGTGCAGATGTGCCGCTCCTTTATCCCCTGATCCGGATATCCCTGCCGCATCTCTCCCTGCGGGACTGGATACGCATCGGACGCAGGATGGCGCGATCCGGCGCACGTGTGAATGAGGGCATCCTGGTCGCCCATTACGGTCCTGGCCGCCCGCCATGCGCCATGGCCACGTTCCGTCGCGGGTTCGACCTGTATTCGGGCGACACGCTGACGGCGGATTACATCCTGACCCTGTCCTATACCCAACAGCAGACGATCATTGATGCGCTGCTGCCCGCCATGGAAACGCTGGCGCGGGAAATGGGGTGTGATGCAATTCGTACGTTTTCCTATAGTAACCGGGTGATAAATCAGGACAGCCCGGTCCGGAAACTGTGTTCAACAAGCCACATTACCGAAAGAACAGTCAGGCTGGACCGTAATAAGGAAATAGTTCACCCACCCTGATTGATTCATATCAAAGCCGAATGTTAGGTGGGCGTGATTTCTGCACTTAACAAATCAAATTGAACATTCTTAAACGATCCCGTCTGCATGCCAGCCGGAATAAAAACTTAGGGTCTGCTCACGATGAAGAACATTCGTAAACTCGCCATGTCGGCTGCACTGGGCGCCACGGCACTGGCCCCCGTCGCGGTCCATGCGCAGACGACAGCGCCCTCCACCTACGTCAACGCACCGCTGGCGAAGCCCGTGCCCGTGGCACAGCCCAAGGGTCACTGCGGGATCTTCCAGACCTGCTCCACCACCAAGATCGGTCTGGGCAAGGGTGACTTCATGATCCGTCTGTCCGCCGTTGGCGTGCTGCCGGAAGATCGTGACAGCCGCGTCTGGGCCAACGGCGCGCCGCTGGCTGGCACCCGGATCAAGACCACCAACCAGGTCATGCCTGAACTGACGTTCGAATACTTCCTGACCGACAACATCTCGCTGGACCTGATCGCGACCAGCACCCGTCATGAAGTGGCGGCCGAAGGTGGCGCCGTGGGTGGAAAGCTTGATGTGGGCAGCGCATGGGTGCTGCCGCCGACGGTGACCGTCGCGTGGCATTTCCGTCCGCACAAGCGCCTGAACCCGTATGTGGGTGTTGGTGGCACGTTCATGTGGTTCCACAACATGAATGCCGCAAACAACGGCCTGACCAGCAAGCTGAACTCCGGCTTCACGGGTGGCCCGTCCATCAACGCCGGTGTGGATTACCAGCTGGTTGGCAACTGGTTCTTCAACTTCGACGTGAAGCAGATGTTCGTGCGCATGCACGCATGGGCTGAAAACTCCAGCGAAAGCGTGCATGTCACGGCCCACGACTCGCTGGACCCGACCGTCGTTTCCGCCGGTATCGCCTACCGGTTCTAATGGCATGAACGCGGCGGACAGTTCCCTGCTTTCCCGTTACGGGGGCAACCTGCCGCGTTACACCAGCTACCCCACTGCGGCGCAGTTCAGTGACGCGGTGGGACCGGAAGACAGCCGCGCATGGCTGTCCTCCCTTCCGGCGGACCAGCCGGTTTCCCTTTACCTGCATGTTCCCTTCTGTGACACGCTATGCCGGTTCTGCGGGTGCAACACCGCCGTGCTGCGCAATGCGGATGCGCGGGCCGCCTATGCCGCCCTGCTGCATGAGGAACTGCGCCGCATCATCGCCCTGATCGGCCCCGGCCGCAGGCTGACCCACCTGCAATGGGGTGGCGGCACGCCCACGACCCTGCCGGGCAGTGCCATGCGCCGTGTCATGCAGGCCATCCGCCGGGATTTCGACATTGCCCCGGACGCTGAAATCAGCATCGAGGTCGATCCCCGCCATCTTCCCCCCGACTATCCGGCCCTTCTGCATGAACTCGGGTTCAACCGCGCCAGCATGGGCGTGCAGGACCTTGACGCAGACGTGCAGGATGCCTGTGGCCGGATCCAGAGCTGGGAACAGACCAGCGACTGCCTGAACGCCCTGCGGGCGGCCGGGGTGGACTCCATCAACATCGACCTGATCTATGGCCTGCCACGGCAGGATACGGCAGGCGTGGCGCGGACGGCGCGCGCGGTGGCCAGCCTGCGCCCGGACCGGCTGGCGGTATTCGGTTACGCGCATGTGCCATGGAAACAGAAGCGCCAGACCCTGATGCCGGTGGGCGACCTGCCTGGCCCACAGGCGCGTATCGACCAGCGCGCGGCGATTGACGCCGTCCTGCGTGACGAAGGGTTCCTGCCGGTCGGGCTGGATCATTATGTCAGCCCGCGTGACAGCATGGCCCGCGCCCTGGCCACGGGCACCCTGCACCGCAATTTCCAGGGCTACACCACCGACAGCGCGCCGAACCTGATCGGGGTGGGGGCGTCGGCCATTTCCTCGCTTCCCGGCGGCATGACGCAGAATGCGGTATCATCCGCCGCCTATGCCCGGCTCATGGCCGCAGACGCAGATACATTGCCCGTCGTGCGTGGCGTGCGCCTGGGGCCGGACGATCACGTCCGCGCCGCGATCATAGAGCAGGTAATGTGCGACATGCAGGTCAACCTGGGCCAGGTCTGTGCGCAGCATCACCTGCCTGCCAGCCATTTTGCCCCCGAACTGTCCCGTCTTGCCCCCATGGTGGCGGACGGGCTGGTCCATGTTACGGGCGAACAGGTGCAGGTCACGGAAAAAGGACGCAGTTTCGTACGCCATGTCGCGGCTGTCTTTGACCGCTACCTTACGGCCGACAGCGCCACCCGCCACGCCAGCGCCCTGTAAACCACAGGCCGCAGCCCATATGGCAGCGTAGCCCAAGCAGCAGAACACCCCTTCATGGAAACGAATTGCGTCATCGCGGCCCTGACCGCCACTCCAGCCACGACATGGCCCTTTCCCCACTGGCAACTGTATGACGTGCTGCCGACCCCGATTGCCGCGGCACTCGTGGCATGGCTTCCCGATCCCCATTTCATGGGCGGCGACAGTGGCGGACAGCGGGCGGGACGCAACGGGCACCGACTGTTCATCACCCCGGCCCTGCAGGCCACGAACACAGGGCTGGCGCAACTGGCGGGCCTGTTTGACAATGCGCAGACCCGCGCCGCCTTTACCGACAGATGCGACGCACGCCTTGAAAACACGGCCCTGCGGCTTGAACTATGCCTTGATACGGACGGGTTCTGGCTGGAACCCCATACCGATATCGGGGCCAAGCGGCTGACGCTGCTGGTCTCGCTTTCCATGGGGGCGCAGGCGGCGGAATGGGGAACTGACCTCATGACACCACAGGGCGATCCCGTCGCGCGGGCTTCGGGCATATTCAATTCGGGGCTGCTGTTCATTCCGTCCGCACATTCATGGCACGGCTTCGTCCCGCGCCCGCTAACCGCCACACGCAGGACGCTGATCGTCAATTACGTTGGCCCAGAATGGCAGGCGACGGAGGAACTGGCCCGCAGGATACAGGCAGTGTAAACGCACCGCCATTGCATGCCCGTAAGGCACGGAATGCGCAACAAGCCTTTATTCGCGCCCCAAACGGTTCTAGGAAACACTGCTATATAGTGTAATCCCATGTCATCCCGGTCATGACGCAAGAGGACAACAGAGGTATGAGCGAGACCCCGCGCGAGACTATGGAATTCGATGTCGTTATTGTCGGCGGTGGCCCATCGGGCCTGGCGGCAGCAATCCGGCTGCGACAGGTCGCACCCGATGCAAGCGTCTGCCTGATTGAAAAAGGCAGCGAGATTGGCGCCCATATCCTGTCCGGCGCCGTGATCGAACCCCGCGCGCTGGAGGAACTCCTCCCGCACTGGCGCGAGGAAGGGGCACCGCTGAACACCCCCGTGACAGAGGAGCAGATGCTCTACCTGACACAGAAGGGCAGCCTTGAAATCCCGTTCCTTGACCGCGTGATGCCGCACATGAACAACCACGGCAACCATATCGTCAGTCTGGGCGATTTCTGCCGCTGGCTTGCGGGCCGGGCCGAGGAACTGGGGGTCGAGATCTATCCCGGTTTCGCAGGTGCGGAAGTGCTGGTGGATGACAGCGGCCGGGTGACCGGCGTTGCCACGGGTGACATGGGGATCGGCCGCGATGGCCAGCCGGGTGACAATTACGCGCCAGGCATGGAACTGCGCGCGAAATACACGCTGTTCGCCGAAGGCTGCCGCGGATCACTGACCAAGCAGGTCACGGCGATGTACAACCTGCGCAAGGGCGTGGACCCGCAGACCTATGGGCTGGGCATCAAGGAACTGTGGGAAATCCCCAAGGAAATGCATCGTCCCGGACTGGTGCAGCACAGCTTTGGCTGGCCGCTGGATGACCGGACCTATGGCGGGGCGTGGATGTACCATTTTGGTGACAACCTGGTATCCTACGGGTTTGTCACGGGGCTGGATTATCCCAACACGTGGCTGTCGCCGTTTGATGAAATGCAGCGCGTGAAGCTGCATCCGGCCTTCCGCCCGTATTTTGAGGGTGGGCGTCGCATCGCCTACGGCGCGCGCGCGCTGTCCGAAGGGGGGATCCAGTCGATCCCGCGCCTGACCTTCCCCGGTGGGGCGCTGATTGGCGATACGGCGGGCTTCCTTAACGTGCCCAAGATCAAGGGTACCCACACGGCCATGAAGTCGGGCATGCTGGCGGCGGAAGCCGTGGCTGAAGCGCTGGCGACGGACCGGGTGGAACCGGGGTCCTATACCCGCCGTATCCGCGATTCCTGGCTGTGGACGGAACTGCGTTCGGTGCGCAACATACGCCCCGCCTTCGCCAAATTCGGCATGAAGGGCGGCGCGCTGTATTCCGGCATAGACGCCATGCTGCTGCGCGGCCGCGCACCATGGACGCTGCATACACGCCACAGCGACAACGAAGTGCTGGAACCGGCCTCGATCTCGGAAAAGATCAGCTACCCCAAGCCCGATGGCAAGATCACGTTCGATCGCCTGTCCTCGGTGTTCCTGTCCAACACCAACCATGAAGAAGACCAGCCCGTTCACCTGAAGGTCCGCAACATGTCGCTGTGGAAGACGGTGAACTGGGATGTATTCCGCGCGCCTGAAAGCCGTTACTGCCCGGCGGCGGTGTATGAAGTGGCGGATGAGGCCACGGACCCGCACCTGCAGATCAACGCGCAGAACTGCGTCCACTGCAAGACATGCGACATCAAGGATCCGGCCCAGAACATCGACTGGGTCACGCCGGAGGGGGCAGGCGGTCCGAACTATCCCGGCGGGATGTAATCATGTGGCGGGTACGGTATGTAGTCCGTCACACCGATTGCCCTTATCCGAAGACAGACAGGCAAATATGCAATGAAGGTTCTTGTACCCGTTAAGCGCGTGATTGATTACAACATCAAGCCGCGAGTGAAAGCCGATGGTTCCGGTGTTGAAACTGCCGGCGTCAAGATGTCCATGAATCCGTTTGATGAAATCGCGGTCGAGGAAGCCGTACGCCTGAAGGAAAAAGGCGTGGTGAGCGAAATCATCGCGGTTTCGATCGGCGAGGCCAAGGCGCAGGACACCCTGCGCACGGCCATGGCCATGGGCGCTGACCGTTCCATCCTGGTGGAAACCGATGTGGTGACCGAGCCGCTATCAGTGGCCAAGGTGCTCAAGGCACTGGTAGAAAAGGAAAAGCCCGACCTGATCATCCTTGGCAAGCAGGCCATTGATGATGACATGAACGCCACGGGCCAGATGCTGGCCGGGCTGCTGGGGCGCCCGCAGGCCACCTTTGCCTCCAAGGTGGAAGTCGCCGATGGCGCCGTGACTGTCATGCGTGAAATCGATGGCGGGTCGCAGACCGTGAAGCTGGCGCTGCCGGCCATCATTACCGCCGACCTGCGCCTGAACGAACCGCGTTACGCTTCGCTGCCCAACATCATGAAGGCGCGCAAGAAGCCGATGGAAAAGATCACGCCTGCCGATCTGGGCGTGGACATGACGCCGCGGCTGAGCGTGGTCTCGGTTGCCGAACCGCCTGAACGCAAGGCGGGGATCAAGCTCGACTCGGCAGCGGAACTGGTGTCGCGTCTGCGTAACGAAGCAAAGGTGATCTGATCATGACCGTTCTCGTTTATCTTGATCATGAAGGCGGAGCGATCCGTCAGGCATCGCGTTCCGCCATTGCGGCCGCCAGCAAGCTGGGTGATGTCGATGTGCTGGTCACTGGTCCGGATGCGGCGGCCGCCGCAAAATCCGCTGCCGCCATTCCGGGCGTGAAGAAGGTGGTGCAGGTTACCGACACCACCGGCAACAGCGAACTGGCCGAGCCGGTAGCCAGCCTGCTGGCGGATCTGGCTGCGGGTTACACACACATCCTGGCCGCGTCGTCAGCCACGGCAAAGAACATCCTGCCACGCACGGCCGCGCTGCTGGATGTGCAGCCGATCCCCGATATTGTCGCCATAAACGACGCTGATACCTTTGTCCGGCCCATCTATGCGGGTAGCGCGCTGGCAACGGTAAAGTCGGCGGATGCGAAGAAAATCATCACGGTCCGCGCGTCCTCCTTCGAGCCGGTCGCAAGCGAAGGCGGCAATGCAACGATCGAGGAAGTGGCCCTGCCCGCAGGTCCGGGTGGATCGACCTTCATCGCCACCGAACTGTCGAAGTCCGAACGGCCGGAACTGGAATCCGCCCGTGTGGTCGTATCGGGCGGCAACGGCATGCTGAACGAAGAAAACTTCAAGCTGCTGGAACCGCTGGCTGACCGTCTGGGTGCAGCAATCGGCGCATCGCGCGCCGCAGTGGACAAGGGCTTCGTTTCCAACGAATACCAGGTGGGACAGACCGGCAAGATCGTGGCGCCGGAACTGTATATTGCCATGGGAATTTCAGGGCAGATCCAGCATCTGGCCGGAATGAAGGACAGCAAGGTCATCGTTGCGGTCAACAAGGACCCCGAAGCGCCAATCTTCCAGGTGGCGGATTACGGCATTGTGGGCGACCTGTTCACCATCCTGCCGCAGCTTGAAGCGGAACTGGACAAGGCGGGCTGAAGCCTGATCGCTTCATAAAGCACGCGTAAGGGGCGCGGAGGGAAACTTCCGCGCCCCTTTTTTTCATGCCGGGCTATTCCTCTTCCAGCACGGCATGGGCGCGGGCGACGACGGTATCGTATTCCTGCTGTGTCAGGTCACCACGATGCAGCATTTCACTGGCGCGGGCCAGCGCGTCACGGGCATGGGTTGCATCCGGTATCGGATAACGTCGCCCCGGCAGGGCAAAGGCTGAATCCGGCAAGGCATCGCGTTCGGCCGCAGTCAGTCTGGACATTGATATTCCTCCCTAAACGGAATGGCCTCCACAGGCGTGGAAACCAGCGACAGGGTAAAGAAAGCCGATCGGGACAAGATACGTAAAAGACGGATGGCACCCCATTATTTTATGCCATACGCAAAAAACAGGGTCCCCCCGTTATGGGGAGACCCTGTCAGTGGAATGCCAACACCGGGGGTGCTGCATCCGTTCCGGCATTTTTTGCCGGATGTTCTTTGTATTTATGGAAGCCTGATCGCTTCGTGTGATTCTGTATGCCACCCTTATTTTAAATGGTCAACATAAATATAAATAAAAATGAAATTTTACTTTTTTTGCACTGCACAATCACTTTGTTTATTTTGCACCGCACAATGTGCTGACAATATAGACACGACATCACGATACTTTTTCAGGCCACAGGAAAAAGGCAGGCACGACATGGGCCTTGTGCCAGATTTCATTGACCCGCATCATGCAGCCAGAAATCGCGGCAGCTCTGGCCTGACCGTATGAACGCCAGCAGACAGGACACCCGAATGGGGGGACACACCGTAACCCGACCAAAAGCCGCCTTCTGCACGGGGCATATTGTCCGCCACGTTGTTGTCATGGCAGGGACCGGGGCCATTGGGCTTATGGCTGTCTTCATTGTCGACCTGCTGAATCTTTTCTACATCTCGTGGCTGGGTGATCCCGCGCTGACCGCAGCCATCGGGTTTTCGGGCGTCATAAGCTACGTGCAGATTGCCGTGTCCATTGGCCTGTCCATCGGCATCGGGGCCATTACCGGGCGGCTGATCGGCGCGGGCAGGATGGAACAGGCACAACGGGTCGCATCCTCCTTCGGGATTTTCATGATCAGCGCATGTCTGGTAATCGGTATATTCACGGCATGGCTGGCGGCCCCCCTGCTTGCGCTGCTGGGGGCAAAGGGGGAAGCGGCCCGTCAGGCCACCCTTTTCCTGGAAATCGTCTCACCCGGGCTGCCGCTGATTGCGGCGGGCATGGGGTGTTCGGGCCTGCTGCGCGCCATAGGGGCTGCGCGTATTTCCATGAACGTGACCCTGATGGGGGCCATGATCTCGGCCATTGCCGATCCGCTGCTGATCGTGGTGATGGGGCTTGGGCTGAAGGGAGCTGCGATCAGCACCATCCTGTCGCGTCTGGCCGTGGCGGTGGCCGGTTTCCGCTGCGCCCGTCGGCATGGACTGCTGGCACTGCCGGTGCGCACCCATGTCATCACGGATACCAGAATGGTGGCACAGGTGGCGATGCCTGCCATCCTGACCAATCTGGCGACCCCGGTTGGCGGCGTATTCGTCACCCATGCCATGGCCAGCTTCGGTCTGGCAGCCGTGGCGGGACAGGCGACCATTGACCGGATCGTACCGGTGGCGTTCGCCTTTGTTTTTGCCCTGACGGGATCGGTTGGGCCAATCATGTCGCAGAATCTGGGGGCGGGAAAGCTGGACCGGGTGCGCGCCACCCTGGTTGCGTCCCTGTGGCTGGTGGCGTTGTGCGTGGCGATTACATGGGCAGTCCTGTTCCTGACACAGGACATGGTGGTGCGGGTGTTTTCGGCACAGGGCACGGCGGCGATGCTGATTCACCTGTTCTGTAACTGGACCATTGCCGGTTACGTTTTCATCGGCATGCTGTTCGTGGCCAATTCCGCCTTCAACAATCTGGGTTTCCCGCTTTATTCCACCCTGTTCAACTGGGGCCGGGCGACATTGGGCACCATTCCGTTCGTGTGGTTCGGCATGCAGTTCGGTCCCGCCGGCGTGCAGGTGGGGCAGGTGCTGGGGTGTGTCCTGTTCGGGTCCTGCGCGGTCATGACCGCCTTTGGCGTGGTCCGCAGGCTGCATCCGGGTGACAGGGCAACAGAACAGGCCATGCCCGTTATCCCCCCCGCCCAGACGGGGGAGGCTGGAATGATCGAACTCGACGAACTCGATCATTCCACCTGACAGGCCAACGGCCCCGGAACGGTGAAAAAAGAAGTTTTTTTCAAACAATGTTTTATAATCAGGCGTAAGCAAACCAGTCGATCACGCTGAAAAAAGGTGCGGCCGACAGGTCCTGCCGGGACAGGACAGCCTGCGTGTCCGCCACGGGCCACCCGATCCCCAGGGCTTCATCATTCCAGCGCACGGCCCGTTCATACTCTCGCTGCGGAGGGGTGGTGCAGTAGTAACGGACCGCCGTCCGGTCACCCAGCGTGCATGACCCGTGCAGGAAACCCGGCGGGATCCATAACCATCGACCATTTTCGGCACTCAGGGTCTCCGCAACCCATTGCCCGAAGGTCGGGGATCCAGTGCGCACATCCACCACCACACACCATACCACACCGTGTTCACACTGCATGAGCCTGCCCTGTGGCGCAGGTTCTATCTGACAATGCAGGCCCCTTACATGACCCTGATGATGCGACACAAGGCTGATACCATGTGTGAAATGCCCTTCCATACCGATCCGGTGCAAAAGCGCGGTATCAGGACTGGCATGGCGATCCGATAGACGCGTCAGCACATAAACCCCACTGAGCGGCAGTGCCTCCAGTTCGATGTCCTGCGCCCCATATCTGGCAGACGCGACAGGCAATACGGTATGCCTGTCCATTATCCGCCCCGTGCCCGACATACAGGCGGGTGGCCATGTCCCAATACGGGCATGGATGGGCAATCACTTAAAATCTGCATCCGGATCTGCTTTTCATTTGGTCGGGAACACGCTGAACCGATTACGCGTTTCATTCGTATGAAATGCAGTTTTAACGCAGCACGTATTACGAACCGATTAAGGCAATCCGGAAACAGATTTCATACGCTGGCCCAAAGGCTGTTTAGCACTACAGTTGCATTTTGTGTCGTGAGTGAGCGCGGATAGCACTGGCCTGATGCGTTCGTCGAAAGACGGACCATCTGAGGATGTGAGAGACGGGTAGTCTGCGTTGTGCAAGTTTTACGACGAGGCGCCTGATCTCCTGAATGGACCAGCGGACAAGGACTGTCGTGTTCTGAGTTGTGTTTTTTTCGGTTTCAGTGAGTTTGCCTGGTAACGGACACTGGCCATGACGGCATAGGCCAGCATGACCAGAGAGACATGCCGATGCCAACCATGCCAGGAGCGGGTCTCGTTATGATCAAGACCAAATTCGTTTTTGGCCGTCTCGAACCCTTCTTCGATCCTCCAGCGCGTCCCTTCAACGTTCACCAGTTCCTGCGTGGTTGTCCCTTTCGGGCTCCAGGTCGTAAAATAGGCAAGGTCCCCGTCAGCGATGTTTCGGCGGATCAACAGGCCACGTGTCCATGGTCCGGCTATAGGGCAGTCAAATTCTTCAGCATCCAGATCAGCAAGCGGAAGATACGCCCAGTCATAAAGTCGCTCACCTTTTGTGCCGTGCCCCGCTGACAGACGACGCCAGGCCTGGTCTGGCAGTCCTGCTGCAATATCTTTCGCCTCTCCGGCAATCAGCGGTTCCGTTGCCCATGATCCGAACCAGTGATTGCCCTTGACCCCAAGCACATATCCAATTCCTGCCCGGCGAAGCGTGCGTTCTACGTCGCCCACGCCATACACGCTGTCTGCTGCAACCCAGCGGAACGGCACACCGGCCTCAATACTTCGCTCAATCATCATCGAGGCTAACGCCGGTTTGGTTGCAAACACCACGTCATCGGGAACGTGGGCCCGCTTCAGACGCTCAGGCTTTGATGTCCAGTCTTTCGGGAGATACAGGGCGCGGTCAATAAAGGCATGCCCCCGTTCCGAAACATAAGCGCCAAACACACCAATCTGGCAGTTCGTGATCTTGCCGGCAGATCCCGTATACTGCCGCCCCACACCGCAGGACGCCTGACCCTTCTTCAGAAAACCGGTCTCATCAATGACCAGCACGCCCTCTTCAGTGCCCAGATGCTCAATCACATAATCCCTGACGACGTCACGAAGGGCATCGGCATCCCAGTGCCCGCGTCCCAGAAGCGCCTGCTGCCGCCATGGACCAGGATCTCCTGCGGCTTCCGCTCGCATCCATCCCGTCTTGCGTGGTTCATTGCCAATCAAAACATCAAGAAAAGCACAGGCCGAATCTACGACACGTTTTTGCGTGAACAGCGGCGCCATCCGATCCTTGGCGGACCGAAGCGAGCGCGCCCATAATTCCAGCGTCTCTTCAACAGACGTACCGCCACTCATCATATCCTGAATCATGGTTACCCATAGATTCAGAACTCAACACAAAATGCAACTGTAGTGTTAGGGGCTGTTGGGAATTGAGTTTTCTAAAGGGCCATGATGTGTTTCAAAGACCATATGGATCGCTTCATACTGACGGATGCCCAATGGGCGAAAATGGAACCGCTGTGCCTTGGCAAGAAGACGGATCAGGGACGCAGCGGGAAGGATAACCGCCTCTTCATCGAGGCGGTCCTGTGGATCGCCCGGACCGGTAGTCCGTGGCGGGACCTGCCGACGTATTTCGGACATTGGAACTCGGTTTATTCGCGCTACAGTGACTGGATGAAAGCCGGTGTTTTCAAACGGCTTTTTGACGCTGTCTCTGACGATGCCGATATGGAATACGCGATGATTGACGGTACGGTGGTCCGGGTTCACCGCCACGGCCAAGGCGCAAAAGGGGGACCCGAAGCCAGGCGATAGGGCGGAGTGTAACGGGGTGGTCAACGAAGATCATCGCCATGACCGACGCCTTGGGTAATCTGGTCCGCTTCACGCTTATCCCCGGCCAGCATTACGATACGGTCGGCGTTGCGCCTCTTCTCGAACCAGCTGATTTTAAAGGAATTCTTGCTGACAAGGCTTTCGATGTCCACTGGATCGTGGACGCCATACGCGCGCAAGGGGCCTGCGTGGCCATCCCCCAGCGCAAAAACCGCCTCGACAGACGCCCGTTCGATGGGGCCCTGTTCAAAGCACGCCATCTCATTGAGAACTTCTTCTGCAAGCTCAAGGAGTTCAAGCGCATCGCCATGCGCAGCGAAAAAACAGACAGATCATTCGAAGCCATGATCTATCTCGTTGGCGCAATCATTAATTCAAGATAATTCCCAACAGGCCCTATAAAAAATCATGAAAATTTTTGGATGCCGTCTTTTTTAGAAAGCTTTACCAAAAAACTTTTTCAGGACACTTCAGTTCGTAGACTTTTTTTACCAGTCTATCAGGTGAACTGTCAGATTTAGTATCTTAAGGGGGTACCAGATAAGGAATCTGGTGGAGCCAAGGGGAGTCGAACCCCTGACCTCCTGAATGCCATTCAGGCGCTCTCCCAACTGAGCTATGGCCCCACTGTCCTGACTGACTGGCCGTTTCATATGGCCTGCCGTGGTCCGGTTCGCGGGGTATAACCGTAAGACCCTGGCAATGCAACCCCCACAAACCAAATTATCGCAGGATGATACGCTGTGCCCGTAACGCCTGCAGGAGTGGGAGCAGAGGCAGGCCCATAATGGCGGCATGTTCCCCTGTTATATGGGAAAACAGGTGAATGCCTGCCCCTTCCAGACGGTAACACCCGACACAGGACAGAATTGCATCACCCTCCAGCGCCAGATAACGCTCCAGAAAGGAATCGCTGAAGCCGCGCATATGCAGCACGGGGCAGGCGACATGGCGCCATGTCTCGCTCCCGTCACGCAGCATCACTACTGCCGTATGCAGCACATGTGCCCTGCCACGCAGCATGCGCAACTGCTGGCGGGCGGCATCCATGCTTTCAGGCTTGTCAAACCACGCCCCATCGCATGACAGCATCTGGTCCGCTCCAATCACGACCGCACCAGTATCCACGCTTATGGCGCGCACCTTGGCACGGGCCAGTTCAAGGGCTGTCTGGCCTGTTTCCATCCCGCAGGCACGGGCCTGGTCGCGAATGGCATGTTCATCCACATCCGCTGCCCGGTAATCCGCCCTTATGCCCGCCGATTCCAGCAGACTCCGCCGCGCGGCAGAGCGGCTGGCAAGTACTATCGGCGGCGACTCCGCCTGTAATGGCGGTGGCTTTAGTACTAAATTCGAGTCGTCTGGCATCACCCTCTCCGTACTGCCGAAGTGAAACAGGAAATTCGGCATGTTCGAGTACTGGGGTACATGGGGACAGTACTCCAAACAATTCTGTGCCGTACCGAGTACCGTGGACAACGGTTACACCTCCATTCACGGTGGGTTGTACACAGGCTTATGTCGGTACATTCTGGATAACTCCCCGCAGGCACGGGAATCCTTGGAGTCGGAAACTGTACACTCTGTGGGAAAAGTGGGGTACATTTTCGGAAACGTGGGTACCCCGTCATCCACAGCACTTAAAGCACATCAAAAAATTTCTTTCTCTTTTCTTTTATTGTTTTGAAAGAGGCGCGCACGTTCCACCTGCCCGCTATCCGTCACGGCGAAAGTACGAGATAGTCCGGCCACAACGAAACAGAACGACGGATCGATGACTGAAACACGCAAACCCCTGCTCGGCACCCTGTTGGGAGAGGCAACATGGCCACCTCCGGTATGGCTGATGCGGCAGGCGGGCCGGTTCCTGCCAGAATTCCGGGCGTTGCGTGAAAAGGCGGATTTCATAACCCGCTGCATGACCCCGGACATGGCGGTGGATATCACGCTTCAGCCCATCCGGCGTTTTGGCATGGATGGCGCGATCCTGTTTTCCGACATCCTCATCCTGCCATGGGCGATGGGACAGTCACTGGAATTCGTGCCGGGTCGGGGTCCCGTCCTTGGGGCCGTGCGTTCGATAGCCGACCTTGAACGCCTGGATCCCACGCGGGTAAAACAGGCAACGCAGCCGGTGATGGAAACGCTGGGGCGGCTGCGCAGGGCCGTTGACGGACCAGAACCGATCGGACCTGCGAAACCGGGACAGGTCACGCTGATCGGCTTTGCCGGGGCGCCGTTCACGGTGGCGTGCTACATGGTTGAAGGCCATGGATCGCGTGAGTTCGAGGAAACGCGCAGGCTGGCCTATACCGATCCCGAATTCTTCGACCGCCTGATCGACCTGCTGACCACCGCCACGGCGGACATGCTGTGCGACCAGATCACGGCCGGGGCGGAAGCGGTCATGCTGTTCGACAGTTGGTCTGGACTTCTGCCGCCGTCACAGTTCCGCAGGCACGTCATTGAACCTACGCGCCGGATTACCGAAATCATCAATGCCCGCCATCCCGGCGTGCCGGTTATCGGCTTCCCGCGGCTGGGCGGGCTTATGGCGATTGAATACGGGCACAAGACGGGTGTGAACGCGATGGCGCTTGATACCGGGGCCGACATGAAGGCCGTGGCGGAAAAGGTGCCGGACACGCTGGTGCTGCAGGGTAATCTTGACCCGATCCGCGTGCTGGCGGGCGGTGAGGGCATGCGCACCGAAGCCCGCGCCATCCGTGATGCGATGAAGGGCCGCCCCCATGTATTCAACCTTGGCCATGGGGTCATTCCGACCACGCCTCCCGAACATGTGGGCGACCTGATCAAGACCATACGGGATGTATGAATGATGCTGCCTGCCGCCCTGCGTCCCGATGGCGCGCTCAAGCTGGTCATTTTTGACTGTGATGGTGTCCTGATCGACAGCGAAGGGCCGTCATGCCGCATGATTGCCCGCAACCTGCGCGAATATGGCCTTGGCATCAGCGATGAAGACGCGGTCCACCGTTTTGCGGGCCATGCCCTGACGGCGCTGAAGCATGAGATCGAGCAGGCGGAGGGCATCACCCTGCCTGATGACTGGCCCGCGCAGATGCAGCGCAACCTTGTCACCCTCATGCGCAGCGAGGCGGAAACCATAGACGGTGCCCCCGCCATGCTGCGCGGGGTGGCGGCCCTTGGACTGCCCTACCGTATCGGGTCCAATTCTTCGGTCATGGAGATGGAGGCGAAATTCGGCCGTACCGGGCTTGATGCCCTGATCGCGCCCGCACATATCCATTCCGCCCGGGACATGGGCCAGCCCAAGCCGGACCCGGCTGTCTATCTGGCGGCGGCGAAGGCGCAGGGCGTGCCACCTGAAAACTGCATCGTGCTGGAAGATACCGACACCGGCGCGCGTGCGGCGCAGGCGGCAGGCATGGGATGCGTGCTGTTAAGACCCGCGGACCTGTCCGCACCATCATGGTCGGGGCTGCTTCGGATTACGCACCTTGATGAATTCGTGCCGCTGCTGCGGCGGATACTGGACAGTCAGAAACACCAGGGTGCCGCGCATGATTGATGCACTTGCGTCCGTCATGCTGTGGCTGAAGGCGTTCCACATCATGTCATTCATCGCATGGATGGCGGGACTGTTCTATCTGCCGCGACTGTTTGTCTATCATTGTCAGGTAGCGGCGGGCACGGCTGAATCCGAACGCTTCAAGGTGATGGAATACAAGCTGCTGCGGTTCATCATGATGCCGGCCATGATCAGCACGTTCCTGTTCGGTGGCCTGCTGTCGGCCATTCCGGGTCTGGTCGACTGGCATTCCGGCTGGTGGATCACCAAGCTTGCCTGTGTGCTGGCAATGGCTGGTTTCAATGGTGCGTGCGGGCGATGGCGGCGTGATTTCGCCAATGACCGCAATATGCGGTCCGAACGGTTCTACCGCATGGCGAACGAAGTGCCGACCGTACTTATGATGATTATTGTCATCATGGTGGTTGTCCGCCCGTTCTGAGGCGGGCGGACACACATTTACCGGATCAGAGCAGGGACTTGCCCTGCTTCAGCACGGCATTACACACCTTGGTCGAAACCTTCTGCTTCAGGTTGCCGGTCAGCGACGACAGCGAGAACGTGTTGCCGTTGCCGGTATCAAGGATACCGTTCTGCCCGTTGGAATACTGGGTGCTGGAGGTATCAAGGCCCGCCTTCTGCTTCAGCGACGACAGCAGCGTGGTGGGGCTGTTGCCCTGCAGGTAGTTGTTCTGCACGCAGTAGCTCAGCAGGCCCGTGACGTTGGAAGGAGCCAGCGACGAGACGGACGGCATGTTCACGCCGCTGCCCGAAAGCAGGCCAGCCGCCTTGCCCAGTCCGCCCGAGGAAGATCCACCGGTCAGGTCACCGAACCCCTGCGCATGTGCGGGGGCACCGGACAGGGCGGCGGCAAGTGGCAGGGCCGCGGCAAGAGCCAGGAAACGGTTCATTTTTTTCATGTGATGATAAACTCCTGAAATCCGGGCCGAAGGAAAGCCAAGGCCTGTATGTCCTGTTATATCCGCCTCCGGCGCGGGGGGGATAGCCCGCAGCCACGGATTTTATGCAATCCCGACCATAAGCATACCGTAGATCTTGCCCATGACCGGCATCACCACGTACTGCAGCAGCAGCAGCAGAACGAGCGGGCTGAGGTCAATGTTGCCTATGTTGGGCAGAATGTTCCGGATGGGACGCAGGACCGGTTCGGTCATGCGGAACAGGAAGTTCGAGATGTTCCACACGATCTGGTTGCGTGGGTCCAGAATGCCGAAACCAAGGAGAAAGCTGAACAGACAGGCCAGCATCACCACATAGTAATAAAGCTGTATGAGTTCAGCCAGCAGGTTAAAGATAATGGTGATCAACGGGCCAACCTTCATGGATGATGGGAAACAGAATTTAGTGTCCGTCATGCCCGCATACAACTGCTATGAACAGGATGGTCAGGGGAGAAAAGCGATTGCAGCCTTAAAAATGGGTCTTGACTTGCGGCCTCCGCAGGGTATGTATCGCGCGAGGATTGTGGGGCTGTAGCTCAGATGGGAGAGCGCCTCGTTCGCAATGAGGAGGTCAGGGGTTCGATTCCCCTCAGCTCCACCACTTTCCTTTCCCCTGAATGACCGTATCCGACAGATTGACCATGGGGTCGGGAACTTGGGACTGTTGCAGACAGTCTGTCCATAAAGATGTTCTGAAAATCACAGAAGTTTTTGGTGAAGCTTTTTGAAAAAAGCTTTGGAAAATGCTGTCTTTCCTGAAAACAGGCAGCTTCCGGAAACCTTTATTGTCAAACAGCGTCCGGAAACGGTGCGTCATCAGTCTGTGCAGGCAGGGCCACCAGTTCGATTTCCGCCAGTTGGCCGTCCCGGTCGAACTGCTTGACCAGCCGCAGTGTCGTAGCAGGGCAGGTACGGCCGAACAGGTCATTCAGAAGGGGAAAGCAGGCGCTGAAGCCATCGGTTTCACGCAGGGTGAAGGTGATGCGGGTCACGTTTTCCGCAGTCATGCCCTGCTGTCCCAGCCGGGTCATGCCCGTGGCCAGTGCCTGCCTGATCTGGGGAAACAGCTCGGTCGGGAACTGCCCGGTCGTGGCATCGACGCCGGTCAGGCACCGGATATGTACTTCCGGCGAAGGGCGGAACGGCATGTTTTCTTCCATTGAAGCCAGAATCACAAAATGGTCATGTTTTGTCCATAAAAAATTTTCCATCCCCGAAATGATGACTTTGGGATAAGTCCCTTTTCCATGAATGATCCGGTTCAGATCCATGCGTCCTGTGCCGCGCGGGGGGAGCAGGGTATCGTGCTTTCCGGTCCGTCGGGGTCCGGCAAGTCCGATCTGCTGCTGCGCCTGATTGACGCGGGCTATGACCTGGTGGCCGATGACCGGGTCTGCCTGCATGCAGGCTGGGCCAGTGCGCCAGCAGCCCTTGCCGGACTGCTGGAAGTACGTGGTATCGGGATCGTGCGCATGCGCTATCGTGCGCGCGTGCGTGTTGTAGCTGTTGCAAGGCTGGTTTCCCCGTCCGACCATCCACCACGACTCCCTCCGCCGCCCCGGTGTGATAAGGTCGTGGGACAGCCGGTGTTCTTTCTTGATCCGGCGCAGCCTTCCGCCGTTGCCCGTATCGGGCTGGTGCTGGACTGCATCGCCGGTCACAGGCATCTGCTGGATGAAAGGCAGTTGTGATATCGTTGCCACTTTCCATTGTCGCCCATTCAGGGAACAATGGGTTCAAGAAAAGGTTTCGATCCCGCCATGATACAGCGATCTGTCACTGGGCATGTGGCTGACAGAAGTCAGGGTTTTGCGTGACTGACACCATGCATGAAGACACACCTCTTCCCCGTCGTATCCTGCTTGTCACCGGGTTGTCCGGGGCGGGCAAGTCCTCGATTCTGCGCATTCTGGAGGATCTGGGGCACGAGGTGATCGACAATCCGCCGCTGGGCATGCTGGATGAAATCGTGGCCCGTGCTGAACGTCCCGTGGCGGTTGGCGTGGATTCCCGTACGCGTGGGTTTGATGCGTCCGCCGTGCTGGCGGCGCTGGCGCGGCTGCGGATCAATCCGGGCCTGAATGCGGAACTGATATACGCAACAGCCGAGGAAAGCGTCCTGCTGCGTCGCTATACCGCTACCCGCAGGCGCCATCCGCAGGCCGTCCATGGCACCGTCAAGGAAGGGATCGAGGCCGAGATCCGCCTGACATCCCCCCTGCGCGAAGCGGCGGATGTGGTGATTGACACCTCCGACCTGCCACCGCCGGAACTGCGGCAGCTGGTCGAGGCCCGTTTCGGGGAATGGACGGCGGGGGGACTCGATGGCCTGACGGTCGCCCTCATGTCATTCGCCTTTCCGGCAGGACTCCCGCGTGAAGCGGACATGGTGTTCGATGCCCGTTTCCTGACCAATCCCTATTATGATCCGGCCCTGTCGGCCATGACCGGGCTGGATGCGGACGTAGCGGACTATGTCGCCTGTGACCCGGATTATAAGGAATTCCTTGACCGTATCGTGGGATTGCTGGAACTGGTGCTGCCACGTTTCGTGCGGGAAGGAAAAAAGTACGCCACCATCGCCATAGGCTGTTCGGGCGGTCGGCACCGTTCCGTCACACTGGTGGAGGCGCTTGCGCTCAGGCTTGCACAACGTGCGGGCAATACCCATCCACATGATGCATGGCCGGTGGTGATCATGCATCGTGAACTGGCCCGTCAGGGCCGCAGCAGCTGGCGGTGGGCCAATCGGCCACGCGGGCTGCCGGAAACAACGGAGCAGACAGACCCGAAATGATCGGTCTCGTGTTCGTGATGCATGGTGTCCTTGGCGAGACCCTGAAAGGGGAACTCGAACACGTGGTCGGCCCGCAGGCGCAGACAGCGGTATTCAACGTCACTGCCACCTCCCTGCCCGGCACATGCCGCGATGCCCTGCAGCGGGCCATCGACTCGGTCAATAGCGGACAGGGCGTCATCCTGCTGACCGACATGTTCGGCAGCACGCCATCGAATGTCGCGGTTTCCGTTCTGGAAACCGATCGGGTGGAAGTGCTGGCGGGGGTGAACATGCCCATGCTGGTCAAGCTGGCGCAGATGCGCGCCCATGCGGATATGCGCGAATGCCTCAATGGCGCGGAAGCAGCGGGCAGGCGTTACATATCCGTGGCCTCCCACCTGCCTGCGGCCTGCCTGTCGGGTGTGGGGGAATGCGTGGGTGAGGCGGACAGCGTGGCAGGCCACGGTGGCTGAAACGGCGACACAGTCCGTGCCGCACCGGATGGATGTGGGGATCGTGAACCAGCGCGGGCTGCATGCGCGGGCTGCCGCGAAATTCGTGACGGCTGCCGAAAAATTCGATGCGGGCGTTGATGTCACCCATGCGGGCATGACGGTTTCGGGCCATTCCATCATGGGCCTGATGATGCTGGGCGCGGGCAGGGGCGAGACGATCACCATCACCACCACCGGCCCCCAGGGGCCACAGGCGCTTGCGGCCCTGGCGCGGCTGGTCGGGGCCGGGTTTGATGAAGGCGACTGAACGCCGCCCGAAGCAGCGTCCCCGCGCGGGTGAAGTCCGGCTGGAAGGCCAGCCCGTCTCCCCCGGTGTCGCGATCGGTTACGCCGCTGTCGCGCATGAACCGGCCCCGCCGCCGGTAGACATGGCGCGCCGGGACTGTAATCCGGGGCATGAACGCACCCGGCTGCATGATGCCATAGGCCGTTCCGTAGCCCAGCTTGGCCGCCTGCACGACCGTCTGGCCCTGCTGCCGGAAGACGGGCAGGTGGAAATCGGTTCACTGCTGGAAGTCTATCGCCGTATGCTGGGCCCTTCGCGCCTGCGGCGCGGGATCGAGGCACGGCTGGAACATGGCATGCTGGCCGAAGCCGCTGTCATGCAGGAAACAGAGGCACTGGCCACCCATATGCTGGCTCCCCCCGGCCGTCCCGCGCCGCAGGGCGAGGACGCGGTGGCGGCCCGCAGGCGGGCGGGTGAATTCCGTGAAATCGGGCGCAGGCTGGTCCGTAACCTCAGCGGCACGCCCTACCGTTCCTTTTCCGCCCTGCCGGACGGGGCCATTCTGGTCGCCGAGCAGTTGCGTCCCGCTGATGCCGCCCTGATCGATCCCTCCCGCATTGCCGCCGTCGTGACGGAAGAAGGCGGCAGTACGGGTCATACCGCCATCCTGCTGCGTGCGCTGGGCATTCCTGCCGTGCTGGCCGCCCACGGACTGCTGGCGCAGGTGCGGCGGCGCACGCGTCTGGTGGTGGATGGGGTGACGGGACATGTCATTATCCGTCCGTCCAGCCGCACGGCGGCGGCGGCGCGGGTGGATGTTGCAGCCTATGCGCGCGAACGCCAGATGCTGGGCCGCCTGCGTCGGCTGCCCGCCCGTCTGTCCAGTGGGGAGGTGCTGACGCTTCAGGCCAATCTGGAAATCCCGGCCGAACTGCCCATGGTGGCGCAGTCGGGGGCGGCGGGCATCGGCCTGCTGCGCAGTGAATTCCTGTTCATGAATACCGATACCCTGCCTGATGAAGACCGGCAGGAAGCCATCTATCTGCCCCTGATTGAAGCCATGGCGGGTGATCCGGTTACGATCCGCGTGGTGGACTGGGGCAGTGAAAAGAACAGCGACGCCCTGTCGCGCGTGGGAATTGGCAACGGGGGCGATGTCAATCCGGCGCTGGGCGTACGCGGCATCCGGCTGCTGTTGCAGCATCGCACCCTGCTGGAAACGCAGTTCGCCGCCATCCTGCGCGCGGCTAATGCGGGGCCGGTACGGGTGTTGCTGCCCATGGTGTCCGGGGTGGGCGAAGTGCGGGCGGCGCGTGATATTTATGCCCGGATCGGGCGCAGGCTGCGGCGCAAGGGGGTGGAAATTCCCGACCCGTTACCGCCGCTTGGCATCATGATTGAAACGCCTGCCGCCGCCCTAATGGCCGATGTGCTGGCGCAGGAAGCCGAATTCCTGGCCATCGGCACCAATGACCTGACCATGTATGCCCTTGCCGCCGACCGGGCGGCAGCGGATGTGACAGCCCTGTATGATCCGCTGCACCCGGCGGTGTTGCGGCTTGTCCGCATGACGGCGGATGCGGGGTTACGTCAGCGCAGGCCGGTTTCCCTCTGTGGGGAACTGGCGTCCGACCCGCTGGCGGTGCCCCTGCTGGTGGGGTTGGGGGTGCGGTCCTTTTCCATGCATGCTTCCGCCGTGCCACGGGTCAAGCGCACGATCCGGGCAGCCGCCATGGATGACTGCCGCCGTATGGCCTGCCGTGCGCTGGAGGCGACGGATGGGGAAGAAGTCCGCGCCATGCTGACAGCCTATGCCCATGACCTGCGGCACCCCGGGGATGGATAGGGACGGCATCAGCCTGTCCCTGCCATGGCGGGATGTGGATGCCATCCTTGCAGCGTGGGGACATCTGCCGTGGCTTGCCTGTCTGGATAGCGGGGGCGAGGTCGGCGATCGGGCGCGTTGGGCGATCATCTGTCGGGACCCGCAACATGTGGTGACCCAGCATGCAGGCCAGTGCAGGCTGGATGGTGTTCCGGTGACACGCGACCTTCTGACGGTGCTGCGGGACTGTCTGCCCACGGGCGGCTGTCCCGCCGATGTGCCTTTTGCCGGGGGAGTGGTCGGGTTTGTCGGTTATGGCGCTGGGCTGCGCATGGCGGGCATCGTGACCGGGCACGGGGATGACCCGGCGCAGCCGGAGGCCGCGTTCGGCATTTATGACCATGCCTTTGTCCTTGACCGCCTGCATGGCCGGGCATGGCTGGCCGGTCATGATGCCATGGCCCTGCGCGCGGATCGTATCGCCCGTCTGGTCGCCCAGTGGGAGGCGGTTGGCCCGGCAGGGAAAATCCCTGCATTGCCCGCCCTGTCTTTTGTGCCGGATCACGATGGTGCGGCCTATCGTGCCGGTGTGGCGCAGGCGGTGGAGCGGATCGGGGCGGGCGAGGTGTTTCAGGTTAACATAACCGGCCGCATGTATGCAGCCCGACCCGTCGGGCTTGGGCCGGTGGATGTCTACCGTGCATTGCGGGCCGGATCGCCCGCACCATTCGGGGCGTTCCTGTCGTGTGATGGGACATTCGCCCTGCTCAGCGCCTCGCCCGAGCGGTTTATCGCCCTTTCTCCTGATGGCACGGTGCGCACCCGCCCCATAAAGGGCACGGCGCCCCGTGGCCGGACGATGGCCGAAGATGCGCGACTGGCCCATCACCTGCGGCGTGATGCGAAGGAGCGGGCTGAAAACCTGATGATCGTGGACCTCATGCGCAATGATATCGGGCGTGTGGCGAAGATCGGCAGCGTCAGCGTGCCCGAACTGTTCGGGGTGGAACGGTTCACTCATGTCCATCATCTGGTGTCCGAGGTTACGGGACGGCTGCGCACGGAATGTGATGCATTCGACCTGCTGGCCGCGACCCTGCCGCCGGGTTCGGTTACGGGCGCGCCCAAACACCGCGCCATGCAGATCATTGATGAACTGGAGGTCTCCGGTCGGGGAGCCTATTGCGGCACGGTTGCATGGATCGGGTGCGATGGGGCAATGGACAGTTCTGTCATCATCCGCGCGCTGTCCATGACACCGGACCGCATCATCGCGGCGGCGGGTGGGGGTATTACCTTCGATTCAGATCCGATGCGGGAATACCGTGAAATGCAGCTGAAAATCGCGGCCCTTCTGGATATTTTCCATTGATGATAAAAGTTTTTTTGGTGCTGCCTTTCTTTAAAAAGGCGGGGCATTTCCAGAAACTTTTTGAAGAAAGCTTCATCAAAAGACCGCTTTTTGATTTTAGGGTTCTGACAAGGCCGGAAGGAAATCCTGCATGACTGCGCCCGTTTCCCTGCCCATATGGCTCAATGGCCGGATACTGCCTGCAGGCGGCGCATATGTGAACACGGCGGACCGGGGGTTCCTGCTGGGGGATGGCGTGTTCGAGACCATGCGCGTGGCGGGTGGGCAGGTCTGGCATTTCGACCGTCACATGAACCGGCTGGCGCAGGGAGCGGCGGCCATCATGCTGCCTCCGCCGGACCGGATAGTCATTACGGCGGCCATTGCCGCCCTGCTGGATGCCTGCGGGCTGGAAACCGGGTCATTGCGCCTGACCTGCACCCGTGGGGTGGGACCACGCGGCCTGCTGCCACCCGGGCAGGTGACGCCGACATTGCTGCTGACGGCGGCATCCGGCCTGCCGCCCGCGACCCCGGTGCGTCTGGTCACCGCGTCCCACAGGCGTGACGCGGACAGTATCCTGTCACGGATCAAAAGCCTGAATTACCTGCCCTCCATCCTTGCGCGGATGGAGGCGGCAGCACGGGGCGCGGATGATGCCGTGCTGCTCAATCATGCTGGTTTCGTGGCCGAAACCAGCGCCAGCACGCTGGTCGCCTGTCTTGACGGGCAGCTCGTAACTCCCCCGCTCAGCGATGGCGCATTGCCCGGAACGGCGCGTGGGGTGCTGGTGGATGCAGGGATTGTGCGGGAGGGACGTATTTCGCCCGCCCTGCTGGGCACGGCGGAAGCGGCGTTCACCCTCAACAGCCTGTCCGTGCGCGAAGCCGTAGCGTGGGATGGGGTTGCCTTTCCCCGTCGTTCCGACCTGCTGGCGACCCTTCGGGCGGGCTGTCAGGGCTGATTTCCGCCCCAGACGGGGCAGTTATGGCATTTCGCTTATTGCCCCGCATCACGCGGTTGGACTAATCCACCCGGATTGGCCCATTTCCAGCTTGCGTGAAAGGTCACCTGCTGATGACCCCCCCGAAGACCGTGCCGGTTCGGCGTGCCCTGATTTCCGTTTCCGACAAGAAGGGCCTGCTTGACCTTGCCCGTGCCCTTGTCGCCCATGGCGCAGAGATCCTCTCGACGGGTGGTTCCGCCCGCACCCTGCGTGAAGCCGGCATCCCGGTGCGTGACGTGTCAGAACATACCGGTTTTCCGGAAATCCTTGATGGCCGCGTCAAGACACTGGTGCCGCAGGTGCATGGTGGCATCCTGGGTCGGCGCGACCTGCCTGCGCATGTCAGCCAGATGGAAGAACACAGGATCGCCCCGATCGACCTTGTGGCCGTCAACCTGTACCCGTTCGAGGCCACGGTGGCGTCCGGCGCGGGACCGGAGGACTGCATCGAGAATATCGACATCGGCGGCCCGGCCCTGATCCGTGCGGCGGCCAAGAACCATGCCCATGTCGCAATCGTGACCGATCCGGCGCAGTACGGCGAAATCATCACCGCGCTGGAAAATGGAGGCACCACACTGGTGCAGCGCAAGATACTGGCCGGTGCGGCCTATGCCCGCACCGCCGCCTATGACGCCGCGATTGCCGCATGGTTCGCAAAACAGGAAGGCGAGGTACTGCCGCCCCGCATGATCGTGGCGGGTGAGAAGCGCGAAAGCCTGCGCTATGGCGAAAACCCGCACCAGAAGGCGGCTTTCTATACCGACGGCTCCACCCGTCCCGGCGTGGCCACGGCAACGCAGGTGCAGGGCAAATCCCTGTCCTACAACAACATCAACGACACCGATGCGGCGTTTGAGGCTGTGGCCGAATTTGATGCCCCGGCTGTCGTGATCGTCAAGCACGCCAATCCCTGTGGCGTGGCCGTGGCGGCGACGCAGGCGGAAGCATGGGACAGGGCGCTGCGGTGCGATCCGGTTTCGGCCTTTGGCGGGATCGTGGCACTCAACCGTACGTTGGAAGCCGAGGCAGCATCGCGCATCGCCGCGATCTTTACGGAGGTGATCGTTGCCCCCGACGCGACCGCCGAAGCGCGTGAAATCCTTGCTCGCAAGAAAAACCTGCGCCTGCTGCTGACCGGTGCGCTGCCCGATCCTGCGGCTGGTGGCGTGGTGGTGCGTTCGGTAGCCGGTGGCTTCCTGGCGCAGACACGCGATAACGGCCGCATCACGCCCGACGCGCTGCAGGTGGTGACGAAACGTGCGCCGACTCCGGCGGAAATGGCGGACCTGATCTTTGCCTTCCGCGTGGCCAAGCACGTAAAGTCGAACGCCATCGTTTACGTCAAGGACCAGAGTACGGTGGGGATTGGCGCAGGACAGATGAGCCGCGTTGATTCCGCGCGCATCGCCGCAACCAAAAGCGCTGATGCCGCGAAGGAAGCGGGTCTCGACCATCCGCTGACACAGGGCAGCGTCGTGGCGTCGGACGCGTTCTTCCCCTTTGCCGATGGTCTGGAAGCCGCCATTGCCGCAGGGGCGACCGCCGTGATCCAGCCCGGTGGCTCCATCCGTGATGACGAGGTGATTGCCGCCGCCGACAGGGCAGGCATCGCGATGGTCTTCACAGGTATGCGCCATTTCCGGCACTGATCCCACAGCAAGGCCCCTTGCCTGTGCGCCGGGTATGGCATGAGATGACATGCCCGGTGGACAGCCGGGGTTTAAGACAGACGAAAGACGGGTACCCGCATGGACATTCATCGACGTTCCTCCTGCCGCCTGCTTGCGGGCGTGCTTGTGGCTGGCAGTCTGACGGCGGGCTGTGCCCATGCCGCCAGCAGGGGGGGCGCACAGCCCGTGCCAGCCGCCCCGGCTGCGGTGCAGCTGGCACCGGTGTTCGACATGGCCCCGCTGCCCGTCACGACGGGGCAGCTTGCGCAATACATCCTGACCCCGGCGGGGCAGATGTCCGGCATGCTGCTGGCTGATGGCACGCAGGTTTTCTTTTCCCATGACCTGGGAGAGGAACTGCCCGCCATCGCCCGCCCGGGTGAGCAGGTCAGCGTCAATGGTCTGAAGGGCATCAGCCAGCCGATCGTGCGTGCCTATGCCGTAAATGGCCCACGCGGGCGCCGTATTGCCGACGTGCATCCCCCCGTATCCGCCACGGCGCCTGTTGATTCCCCCAGTATCGGTCCGGACGTGCCGGTGGATGGCACCATTCTCGCCCCGCTATATGACATGCAGGGCAAGGTGCAGGGGGTCATCATGCGCGACCACAGCGTCGTGTATGTGGGGGAAAAGAACGCCGCCCGTCTTGGCGCATGGCTCAGGCCGGGGGCGACACTGCATGCGATCGGTACCGGGGTTACGGGTGATCATGGCACCGCCATCAACGCGCGTGAGATCGGGCCTGACGTCAATCAGGCCATCCATATCGAACCTACAGACGCCCCCCCGCCCGGCGCGTTTCCCGGCAGTGCCGGTTATGACGTCATTCCCGGCGGTTCATCGGGCGAATAAGGGCGTACGGGATTCCGTACGCAGAAAAAAGATGCAGGGGTGGCACGTTTGTTTGCCACCCGTTGCTTGACAGGTTATTGCAGCATCGTTAGCTAGCGCCTGCACCCTTGGGAGGTGCGAGAAGTGGATAAGGATAACGACCCGTCCGACGAGTCCTTTGACCGGCGACTGGAAGCAGCCCGCGAGCGCATGAACCCGCCCGCACCTGCTGCCCGTGACACTGGTGGGACACTGTCCGATCTGGGCCTGGTGATCAGGTCGGGAACGGAACTTGTATCGGCACTTGTGGTCGGGGTTGCGATTGGCTGGGGGCTTGACCACTGGCTGCATACGAAGCCGTGGTTCCTTATCGTCTTTTCGCTTCTGGGCGGTGTGGCAGGTGTGCTTAATGTCTGGCGTCTTGTCAGGCCCGATGCCATAAACACTGAGGCAAAGGGGCCGGATAACGGCTCTGGACGGATATAGGGAAGAACGAAGTTGGCGGCCGGATCATCCATCGACGCGCTCGGTCAGTTCGAGCTCCATCCAGTTTTGGGTGCACTTGGCGAATCCCTGCGGTTCAGCCAGTCCCCCATGATGATGATTGTTGCCGCCGTTGTGGTTCTGGCATTCCTGTACGTGGGCATGCGTCCCGCGGCGGTGGTGCCGGGCCGGCTGCAGTCCGCAGCCGAAATGTGCTACGACTTCATCCACAACATGGCGGTTGATACGATTGGCCCGGAAGGCCGGGCCTTCTTCCCGTTCGTGTTCACGCTGTTCTTCTTCATCCTGGCCGGTAACTACCTTGGCCTGCTGCCTTTTTCCTTCGCCTTCACCAGCCATATCGCCGTGACGCTGGCGCTGGCGCTGATGGTGTTCTGCCTCTCGATCATCGTGTCGCTCAAGGTGCAGGGGGCGAAGTTCTTCGCCCACTTCATGCCCGCCGGCGCCCCCAAGGCACTGGCCCCGCTGCTGATCCCGATCGAGATCCTTTCCTTTCTTTCGCGTCCCGTGAGCCTGTCGATCCGTCTGTTTGCCAACATGGTCGCCGGTCACGTGATGTTCGACATGTTTGCCGCCTTCACGATCATGCTGGCCGGTCTGGGCTTCTTCGGTGACATCATCGCCGTTGGTCCCGTGGTCATCAATATCGCGCTGATGGCACTCGAATTGCTGGTTGGCGCCTTGCAGGCCTATGTGTTTGCGATCCTGACCTGCATCTATCTGAGGGAGGCGGTGGCCCACTAACGGGCTCCAACACCCGCTTCCATCTATTTCAATCCAGAACGTCTGA
The DNA here is from genome assembly GCF_043995075.1 of Komagataeibacter diospyri. Lineage (NCBI taxonomy): Bacteria > Pseudomonadati > Pseudomonadota > Alphaproteobacteria > Acetobacterales > Acetobacteraceae > Komagataeibacter > Komagataeibacter diospyri. The sequence continues at coordinate 2,480,950 of NZ_CP171836.1, read as the reverse complement.
AACAAGGAAAACAAGACATGGATATCGCAGCAGCCCGTGAAATTGGTGCCGGTATCGCCGTTATCGCCCTCGCTGGCGTTGGCATTGGCCTGGGTAACATTTTCTCCACGCTGGTCAGCAGCATCGCGCGCAACCCGTCCGCGCGTCCGCACGTGTTCGGTCTCGGCATGCTGGGCTTCGCCCTGACGGAAGCCGTTGCCCTGTATGCGCTTCTGATCGCGTTCCTGATCCTGTTCGTCTGATACGCTGGAGGCGAACATGGCGCGCGCCGTGATGTATGACAACATCCGAAGGGCGGGGACTTTTCTGGCCTCGTCCGCGCTGGCTCTGCCGCTGATGGCCATGGTTGCCCCTGGCGCGCGCGCCGAGGGCATGCCCCAGCTTGATTTCGGTAATCCCTACGTCATCGGACAGGTGGTGTGGGGCGCTGGCATTTTCCTGGTACTCTACCTTCTGCTGAGCCGTTCGGCCCTGCCGAAAGTGGAAAAGGTCCTGTCGCTGCGTCGTCAGACGATCGAGACGGATCTCGGGATTGCGCACAAGGCCAAGACTCGTGCTGATGAAGCAGTGGCCGACCTGCATGAAGCCCGCCGCAAGGCGCTGGCTGATGCACAGGCCAATGTGGACAAGGTTGTCGAGGAGGCGCGTCTTGCCGCCGCCCGGCAGACCGAGGAAATGAATGCACGTCTGGCGACGGAAATCCAGGATGCCGAAACCCGCATTGCCCAGGCACGCGGACAGGCGCTGGCATCCGTGCGTGAGATTTCGACAACGACGGCGGAAACGCTGATCCATCAGTTATCCGGCATTGCCGCCCCGGCCGATTTTGTGACGGCAAAGGTCGGTTCTGCTGCGGCAGCACGTGGTCTCTGACCAGTTGCCCAAGACAGACAGGTCATAATCATGTTTCATGATCCCCGTTTCTGGTCGGCTGTTGCCTTTGTCCTGTTTTTTGTCCTGTTCGGACGTTCACTGTGGAAACCCCTGGTGAGCGCGCTGGACGGACGGGCAGAGCGCATCCGTGCAGAGCTTGATGAAGCTGCGCGCCTGCGCCGTGAAGCCGAGCAGATGCTTGAGGACGCGACGCGTGACCGCGAAGCGGCACTGGCCGAAGCCAAGGAACTGGTCGAACATTCCCTGCGTGAAGCGGCCAATATCGCGCTGAAGGCTCGCAAGGACGCCGAGGACATCGCCGCACGGCGTGAACAGATGGCGAAGGACCGTATTGCTTCGGCAGAACGTTCCGCCCTGCGTGAAGTCCGTGAGACGGCTGTTGACATCGCCATTCAGGCCACGCGTGAAACGCTGGCTGCAAGCCTGCCCGCGGATGCGGACGGCAAGATTATTGACAAGTCCATCGGTGACCTGCCGACGGCCCTGTCCCAGCGCGCTGCCTGATCACCATTGGTGACAACCGGCATGTCAGGTAATGGGGTGGACGAACGCCCCGTTGTCTCCATTATCGCGGCAGTACTGAACGAGGGACCGAACATTCGTCCCCTGTGTCAGGAAATATCTGCTGTCCTTGGTCAGTTGCCCAGGGCTGAAGTCATCTTCGTTGATGATGGCAGCACGGATGATACCGTGGCGGCGCTTGAAGCCGTAAGGCGCGACGGTATCCTGCCTGGCCTGCGTATCATCAGTCATGATACGGTTTACGGAAAATCCGCTGGCCTGCGTACCGGCGTTGAAGCCGCACGGGGTGAGTGGGTGATCCTGCTGGACGGTGACGGGCAGGATAATCCCGCTGATTTCATTCCCATGCTGGAAATGGGCCGCACGGCAAAAGGGCGCGCCCCGCTGGTCGTAGGCGTGCGGACCAAGCGGCGTGATACCATGTCACGCAGGCTGGCTTCGCGTTTTGCAAATGCCCTGCGCCGTCGCCTGCTTGATGATGGCTGCCCCGATACGGGGGCGTCGCTGAAGGCGTTCCGGCGCGAGGATTTCCTTGGTCTGCCCCAGTTTGAGGGACTGCATCGCTTCCTGCCCGCCCTTATGGGCAGGCGGGGTGTGCCGCTGGCCTGTTTTTCGGTCCATCACCGCAACCGGCTGCATGGGTCTTCCAAATATACCAATCTTAACCGGGCCATTGTCGGCATTCGGGACATATTGGGTGTAATGTGGCTTAACAACCGCGCCAGGATACCGAAACGCGTTATCGAACGCTGAAGGGACCGTGCCCATGACGCGTCTGACGTTGCGTCACTATATCTTTGTGGCGCTGTCCGTATTTGTCCTGTTCCTGCCAGGACGTGCGTCGCTTCCTCCGCTGGATCGTGATGAACCGCGTTATATGGAAGCCACGGCACAGATGCTGCACAGCGGCAATTATGTCGATGTCCGGTTTCTGGATCAGCCACGTTATCTTCAGCCTGCGGGCATATACTGGCTTGAAGCTGCGGCTGTCCGCCTGACGGGCATGCAGGGCACGCACGCGGTCTGGCCCTATCGTATTCCTTCCCTTCTGGCGGTGACCGGTTCTGCCGTGCTGACGGCGTGGATTGGCGCGGCCCTGTTCGGTCCCATGTGCGGCCTGCTGGCGGCAGGGCTGCTGGCGGTATCGGTGCTGATGACGGCCGAAGGCCGGATGGCCACCATTGATACGACCCTGCTGCTGTTTGTGTTGCTGGCGCAATGTGGGCTGCTGCGTGCGTATCTGGACCGCGAACGTGATCTTGCTACCCCGCTTGCCGCCGCCCTGCTGTACTGGATCGCGCTGGGGTGCGGGCTGATGCTCAAGGGGCCGGTCATCCTGATCCCGGGGTTTGGCACACCACTTGCGCTGGCGCTGGTGGAACGGCGCGTTGACTGGTGGAAACGGTTGCGACCTGCATGGGGCTGGCTGGTTATGCTGGCCATCGTGCTGCCGTGGTGCATCGCCATCGGGGTCATAAGCCATGGTGATTTCTTTTCACGGGCGGTCGGGCGCAATTTTCTGGGTAAAGTCGCCAGCGGGCAGGAAACGCATGGCCTGCCGCCGGGCTATCATCTGGTAGTATTTGCCATTGCCTTCTGGCCGGGGTCGGTTTTTGCAGCCATGAGCCTGCCTTTCATATGGGAGCGCCGGTTCCAGCCGCATGTCCGTTACCTGCTGTGCTGGATCGTGCCGCACTGGCTGGTGTTTGAAGCCATTGCAACCAAGCTGCCGCATTACGTGCTGCCGACCTATCCAGCTATTGCCATCCTGACGGCGGCGGCGATCGTTTCCTTTCCCACAAACTGGGAATGGCCACGGGCGATATGGGCGCGCAGCCTGCTTGCGGCCTATGGGCTGGTCTGGTTCACGGTCGGGTCGGTCCTTGCGTTTGCGGGACCGGTGCTGCTGTGGCGCATGGAAGGCATGGTGTCCCCTGCTGCCATGCTGGTGCCTGCAGGTGTGCTGCCGCTTCTGGGCCTGTCGGGTTACCTGATTTTGCACCGGGACGCACTACGCGCGGCCATGGCGGCGGTGGCTGCGGCCATCATCATCCATGTCGGGCTGTTTACGACCGTCATTCCACGGTTACAGACCATCTGGCTCAGTCCCCGCCTTGCGGCACTGGTGGATGCGCACCGTCCCTGCGCGCGGACCATTGTGGCTTCGACATCAGATTCGGAACCCAGTCTCGTGTTCCTGCTGGGTCAGGATACGCGCCTGATTAACGCCACGGCTGCGGCAGATTTTCTGCAGCAGAACCCCAAATGTGGCATGGCCCTGGTGGGAACGCAGGATCTGGCGGCTTTTGGTGCCCGCATCATGGAAAACGGTCTGGATGTGCATGAACTGGGGCAGCAGACGGGGCTGAATTATTCAACGGGTAAACATCTGGAAATCGGACTGTATGCTGTCGTCCCACCGGCTGCGCCGTAAAAGAAAAAAGGAATAAAGGTTTTTTTGGTGTCATCTTTTTTCAGAAAGGCGGCGTTTTTCGAAGCTTTTTGCAAAAAGCTTCACTAGAAACGTCATTCTGGTTTATCGCATCAGTGCTGCCATGCCTGATGCCAGTCCTGTTTTTCCTGTTCCGTCAGGGGGAGGGGAAGCGCCATCTGGCGCTGGCTGGACAGGATGCAGGTTTCCATAACTGCCATCAATGCCACGGCCTGTATGGGGGGGACGGGATTATGCCCCCGGCCCATGATAGCGTCGCGCAGCATGGCATAATAGATCCGCTGGTCGCCTGGCGGGGCAGGTAGCGTGCGCGGCGTATCGGTTCCGTCAAATACCAGCATGCCATCAGGGTCATCGCCCCAGCCCGGATCACCGGGGCGCATTCCGGCACGAAGCTGGTTTTCCTGCTGGTCGGCATGATGTTTCAGGATCGTGCCGCGTGTCCCATGCACGACAAAGCGCGGACCGGCCCATGCCGCGAGCAGACTGCAATGCAGGCTGACCCGTCTTTTCCCATATATCAGCAGGACCTGTGCCCAGTCATCGCCACAGGCATTGTCACGCAGGCATGCCAGACTGGCCTGCACATGATCCGGCAGACCAAACAGTTGCAGGGCCTGATCGGCCATGTGCGGCCCAAGGTCGAACCACAGGCCACTGCCCGCTGCATCCGTTTCACGCCAGCGGTCACGTACCTGCGGACGGAATCGGTCCATGCGCGATTCCAGTTCGGTTACCCGTCCGACCTGCCCGGTCGCGATCAGGTTGCGGATACCAAGGAAATCGCTGTCCCATCGCCGGTTCTGGAAAACGGACAGGAACCGTTCCCGTGAATGGGCCATCTGTGCCACCGCGCGCGCCTGTTCCAGCGTGATGGTGAACGGCTTGTCCACCACCACATGCAACCCGGCACGTAACGCTGCAATGGCAAGATCGGCATGGGTCGTGTTCGGGGTGGCGATCACCACCATGTCCAGATCAGGCAGGGCAAACAGGGCATCGGGCGTCGCCGTGACCGCCACCTGTGGGCAGTCACGTAAAACCGCATCGCGCTGTCCTGAACAGACGGCGACAAGTTCAAGCCCCGGTGTTGCATTGATCAGGGGGGCGTGAAAGGTGCGCCCGGCAAAGCCATAGCCGACAAGGCCGACCCGTAATGGCCAGCGTGGTGGTGTGGACATATGTCTCCCTTCCCTATGGTTTCCCATGATGACGGAAACCGGCACATGGAGGGAAGCGTATCAGAAGCTGTTTCAAAACCGCCTGCCGATAAAAGTTTTTGGGTGCCGCCCTTTTTCAAAAAGACGACGTTCCCTGAAGCGTGTTGAAGACAGCTTCACCAAAACTTTCCTGGAATCAGCCAGATGTTTTTATGGGCAGTTTTGGCCCCGTGCAGCCCGCAGCATCAGAACAGAAGGATCATACCGCCTGATGCACTGTTGTCGCTTTCCTTGTACGGGCCATGGGCGGCCGAACTGGTATGGGCGTATTCAGCCACAAGGTTCAGCCAGTCCGTCATTTTATAGTAGGCCGCGCCCACTTCGGATTCATTGCGGCGGACAAGGTCGGGATTGCTCTCACCCGGTGCAAGGTAAAGGTTACTGACACCATAGCTTCCGACCAGTTTGAACTTCTTGGTGAAGTTATACATCATCTGGACATAGTAGCCTTCCGATGCACGCTTGCGTCCGTTGCTGGCCACACCGTCAAAGAACAGGCCGGTCGTGCCCAGGCCGCTGCCACGGTAGTAGTAGCCCACGAACTGCGCCGGACCATAGGTCAGCTTCGTGCCGATTTCGCCCGCTTCCGCCGTGACACCATGCTTCTGGCCCGGAATGACGGCAACATCCGCAGTACTGCTGGTGGTCATGTTATAAATGCCACCGTTTTCCTCAAGCAGTTGGGTGGAAACCGTTGTCGTCTTGCTGACGGTCAGGTTCTGCTGGTGCTGCGTCAGGAAGCTGGCCCAGATGCGGGCGCTCAGTCCACCGATCTTGAAGTCATAGGTCACCTTGCCCTGGATCATGGGCGAACTGTGCTGGGTGGAGCCTGCCGAATAGGCATTGCCGTTGGCGTCATCGCCAGAGAAATCAAACTCATCCAGCGGCTGCAGGATGCCGATCGTGCCCTGGAACCCCTTGATGGTGGGCGACTGATACGAAATCTGCGGGATCCAGTCGGCATACACGTAACCGACACCGATGCGGCCCAGCGAGGTATTGCCCGGCGCCGAGTTGCTGCCGGTGGAACCGACACTCAGCAGGGTTGCGTCATCAAGGATGGCATCCCCGCCGAAGATGCCAAGGTCACGACCGATCTTGAACGTGCCCCATTTCTTGTTGCCCGCCGTCACGTAAACCTGACGAAAATCGATGCCGGCGGTGCCCAGACCCACCGGGCTGCCGCCGGTATTGGCATTCATGGCGCCGTTCTTGGCATTGTCGATGCCGGGATACATGCCCATGACGGCGGCAAGGTCGATGCCGTTCTGCGTGGTCGAGAGTTTGAGGATCAGGCCCGCAGGCAGCAGGCCGTTACGCAGCGCCGAGGAATCGAACCCGCTTGCCCCCGTCGAGACGCCACCGGCAACCGGCATGCCACCCGCCGGGCTGTTATAGGTATAGAACCCGTTGATGAAGCCCGACAGGTTGATGTCGACTGGTCCCGCCTTGAAGGTCAGGCCCTTGCCGGGCACATATTTTTCCATGCGCACGAACGACAGTCCGCCGCCAAGACCCATGGAATGCTGGGCGGCCAGCCAGGTGGATTCTGCTGACGCCGCGCTGGCCTGGGCGCTGGCCGCTGCCTGCTGGGCCTGCGCCAGCACATAGTCGGGGTCCATGCCACCACCGCCAATGCCGATCTGGCCGGGGGGCTGGATCGGGTGGCCCATGGCGGTGCGCACCTGCTCGTGGGTGGATGTGGGAACGGCCATATGGCGCTGTGCGGGCACATACTGTGTTGCACGGCTGGAGGTGGATGCCGCTTCGCGCACATGCTGCATGTGATGGGCCAGAAGCCCCTTGTACTCGCCCTGTGTCAGGCTGCCCTTTGCCTTCAGGATGTCGAGAAGTTCACTATAATCGTCAGCCCGCGCCTCTTCGGGGCAGGCAAGGGACGCGCCCCCGCTTGCCATGACAACTACCGCGCCAATACGCGCCAATTTTCCTGCCGACATAGTATTAAACTCCCTGCCAGCATTCCTGTTGTATAAAACCCCGCGGGTCAATGGCCCCCATCAGGCGCAACGGACACCATCCAGCCACATGACGTGTATGTAATAACGCAGGGATTCTTCCCCCCGTTCTGGCTGCAGGCAGGACATGCATGTCCATATCCAGATGGATTCGTTAGCAAATCTTCCTTCTTTTTCATACAATGTTCAAAATATGGTCAGCAGGGGACACATGTGCGTTTCCCGACCGGATGCGTACGATATCGCAGCACGGCAGGAACAGCGGGACGGGGAAAGAACCGGAATCGGAACGTTCTGAAGGATGCATCAAACAATCGTGTGCGCATGTTTTTCTGTCCGATGGTCAGTAAAAAACAACACAGGTACGTTATGTGCATTCAGGAATACAGAATATATCATCACGAAGCCGTGTTTGTATTCTATTGGTTAATTAGTGACCGTGCCCCGTATGGCCTGTCCCGCATTCAGGATCGCGCGGGCCTGCCGCCATGCGGTTTCCAGCGCATCCACCATCGTGTCGTGGGGCGCGGTCCATTCCTGGGCATCCTGTCCGGGTATGCACAGGCGCGCACGCCACTGTCCCGTGCCGGTGGATGTGGGCTGCCGGTCAAGGTTGAGCGTCCAGTCCGCCGGAATGCGCGCCAGCACGCGCGCCAGCCGTTTTTCCGGTGTCAGCGGTGTTGCGTAATTATGTGACATGGAATCTCCTTACGTCTGCGCAATATCGACTCTGTCCTTGACGCGGGCGGGGATAAGCCCAAGAAACACAGGCTTTGCCCGTAGCCAAGGATATGCCTTTCGTGTCTGCCTTCCCCGGTCTTGTTCCCGATGCATCCGTTGATGGTGTCGCCCACCTGATCCAGACCGCACTGACGCCGGTTTTCATGCTGTCGGGGATCGGCACGTTGCTTAACATGTTCAATACACGACTGGCCCGTGTCAGTGACCATATCGAGACGGTACGCGACAAGCTGGAAAATGCCGATGACAAGAGCAGCGCGGATGCTGCGCTACTGTTACGCCGGCTGACGCATTTGCATTACCGCACCCTGCTGCTGGATGCGTCCATCCTGTTCGCGGGTGTGGGTGGGGCATCGGCCTGTGGTTCGGCCTTTGCGCTGTTCATGGGCAGCGTGCGCGATGCGTCCATTGCGTGGTGGCTGGTACTCATGTTCGGTAACGCACTGGTCTGCACCGTCGTCGCGCTGGCCATGTTCCTTGGTGACAGCCTTGTTGCGTGGCATGGCCTGCGGGTCACGACCTTTCTGCCGCACAAGCAGGACATGCTGAACAATATTATTGACTGAGGTACGGGTCAGGGTGTCGTCGTAACCTGACTGAACGGATCGATCGCGTACTGCCCCAGCGGGATGGCATGTGTCATCATGCCATGGGCATGCAGGAACGTGGCAAAGGCTGTATAGCGGGGCACGTTCAGCAGCGCCGGCTGCTTGCATATGCGCGGTAGGGTAGCCTGCCACGCCGCCCGGTTCAGCGGCGTATCGAATTCCGGGTGGTCATGGATTGTCTGCGCCAGCATGGCGTCAGGGTGGTTGATCAGGGTATTCGCCCCTTCCGCCAGCGCATCCATGAACTGGCGTATCCATGCATCATGCGCATGATCGCGACCGGCCAGGAAGATCAGTTCATCTGATATCGGCACGCCATGTTCCTCAGGGAAAAACGCCGAGACCTTCATACCCTTCTGCTGCAGGTCGATCAGTTCATATGTCCGCACTGCCCCGATCACGCCATCCACGGCATGACTTATGATGGCCTGTTCCAGCTGAAAATTGACATTGACCTGATGCACGTCACCCATGGCCAGCCCGGCTGAATGCAGCATGGTGTCCAGTGCCGCGTCATCCACCCCCGGCATGGATACGCCAATGGTTTTGCCCTTCAGGTCGGCGATGGAGTGAACCCCTTCCCCCGTAATCAGGACATTCAGCGGGGTATCGATCAGCGTGCCCACCCGTACCAGCGGGATATTCTGGTCCGCCAGCATGCCAAGCTGAGTCTGGTAAGATACGGCAAGGTCCGCCTGTCCCGCCGCGACCAGGCGCGCGGGCGATCCGGGATCCGCGGGGGCGATCAGCTTCACATCCAGCCCGTGGCGGATGAATGCGCCGCTGTACTGGGCGGCCAGAAGGGCGGCGTGATCGGCGTTGAGGAACCAGTCCAGCACGACCGTGACCTGCTGGCTGGCGGCATGGGCGGGCAGGGCCAGCATCGTGCAGGCCAGAAATCCTGCTGCCCCAAGGGCACGTGTGAGGGTTTGCATGGATGTGATAGGCTCCCTTTCCCTGACATCCGTAATCTACGGCAGGCAGGGAACGGGTGCATATGTCCCGGGCGGGACAGTCTCCCTTCGCTGGCATGACCCAGATCAGGTTCAACGGGTATGATCTCAGCCCACGGATCATGGGCACCCCGGTCAGGCAGGAAGAGTGTGGGTATGGCCCCGCATCCGTCAAGTCACGGATGAAGGACCATGCCCGATCACATGTCAGGCGTCGGACTGCTGCCGTTCACGCCGCGCGCAGAGCGGAAGCAGCACAAGGAAATAACCGAAATAATATAGTGCCGCGACCCGGCCCGCGATCATCCAGCCGCCTTCGGCATGGTGGCGGCCCACCAGTCCCATCAGTACGAACGATATGACCAGTCCCACCATGCCGATCCGGCAGGCCGGGCGGAAACGTGCCGAACGGATGGGCGAACGGTCCAGCCACGGCACCGCGAACAGGATCAGGATCGACCCCGCCGCCGCCAGCAGGCCGCCAAACTTGGACGGTACGGACTGCAGCAGGCCATAAAAGGGCAGGAAATACCATTCCGGCTCGATATCGGCAGGCGTGTGCATGGGATTTGCGGGACGGTAGTTTTCCGGTTCGGACAGAAGATCGGGCCACAGGAATGCAAGCGCCACGAACACCAGCGCGAACAGCACAAGACCCGTCAGGTCCTTGGTGGTATAATAGGGGTGGAAGGGCACGGTCTGGCGTTCTGGTACCGGCCTGCCATCGGGATTGTTCGGTCCGCTGACATGCAGTGCTGCCACATGGAAGGCGACGACAGCCACGATGGCGAACGCCATGAGGAAATGCAGCACGAAAAAACGGTGGATGAAAATATCCCCCAACTGGTCGCTGCCTTCCATGATGTGTTCAAGTGTTCCGCCAATGACCGGCACGGCGCCCACCGCCTTGCCCGCGACATCGGCCCCCCAGTAAGACATCTGACCCCATGGCAGCACATAACCCGCGAACGCCGTGACCATGACCATCAGCAGCAGCCCCAGCCCGGTCAGCCACAGGATTTCGCGCGGCTGCTTGTATGAACCGTAATACAGTCCCCGGAACAGGTGGATGTACAGGGCGGCCATGAACAGGCTGGCCCCGGTCATGTGCATCGCGCGCAGCATCCAGCCACCCGGTAGCTGGCGTTCGATCATCTCCACCGACATGAAGGCCCCGGCGGAGGTGGGGGTGTAGTTCATGGCCAGGAAAATGCCCGTGGCCAGCATCAGCACCAGCACCGCCGTCAGGATCGCCCCGAAATTCCACAGGGCGTTCAGGTTCCGGGGCATGCGGAAGTCGATATATTCCTGCCGGAAACCGCTTACGATCGGAAGCCTGCGGTCAATCCAGGACAGGATGCCGCCAGAGCGTCCGGAATGCGCATGTGGGGGAATGTTTTCGGGGAGACTGGGCCCGCTCATTCTTGTTTCCTGAATTCAGACGAAAGAAAAATCAGGTAACGGTGTAGCAGCCAGATGGGCGGCAGGCACCTCATCTTTTTGAATCAGGAACGATTTCATACCATGGTGTAGCGGTACGGTGGCACGTACAGCATCCGCATGCGGCAGTACACGCCTGCAGGCACAGACCAAAGGGACCGTGCCACAGCAGTAATCCTGATTTTCAAGGAAGTGGCGCACCCGAAAGGACTCGAACCTCTAACCCCCAGATTCGTAGTCTGGTGCTCTATCCAGTTGAGCTACGGGTGCGCTGTGAGGCGGCTTTTAACTGACCCAGCCGGACCCCGCAACCCCTTTTTTCAATTATCGAATATTTTTTTATCCCTTCGTGCGCGCCAGCAGCCTGCCCGTGGTCCGCCGGGTCCACAGGCGGATATGTTCCATGTAAAGATAGATGACCGGCGTGGTATAAAGCGTGAGCAACTGGCTCATCATAAGGCCACCCACCACCGTAATGCCCAGCGGGCGGCGCATTTCCACACCGTAACCGCTATTGGTGATCAGTGGCACGGCCCCAAGGGCTGCTGCCAGCGTGGTCATGAGGATGGGACGAAATCGCTGGATGCACGCATCGCGAATGGCATGGCGGGCGTCCAGCCCCCGATCGCGTTCGGCATGCAATGCGAAATCCACGATCAGGATGGCGTTTTTCTTCACGATTCCCACCAGCAGGATCATCCCGATCATGGTGATGAGCGAAAACTCCTGCCCCAGCGCCCACAGTGCCAGCACGGCCCCGACCCCGGCCGAAGGCAGGGTGGACATGATGGTCAGCGGGTGAATGTAGCTTTCATACAGGATGCCCAGCGTCACATAGATCGTGACAAGGGCTGCGATGAAGATCAGCACCTCGTTGATGATGGCGGACTGGAACTGTGCCGCCTGTCCGGTAAAGCCGCCATGGATGGACTGCGGCATATGCAGCCGCACCATGGTGTCGGCAATGGTGGCGGCGGCGTCACTCAGCGCCATGCCGGGGGCAAGGTTGAAGGAAATGGCGGCAGATACGAACCCGCCCTTATGCGACACGGTAATGGCGGTGGGATGGGGTTCAAGCCGTGCCACGTTGGAGAGGGGCAGCATGGTTTCGGTGCTGGATGACACGGCGGACCCGTTTGACGCGCCCGTCCCCCCCGCCAGCCTGTTGGCGATCTGGTTGCGGAAGGACTGCTGGCTCAGCTGCGTGCTGGTGCTGGACTGCGTGGTGGTCGCCATGCGGGCGCGGACCGTATTGGACACCGTGCCGCCGCCGGGACTGCCCCCGGCGGTGGAAATGCGGAATGACTGCAGGATGTCGGGGGACGTGCGGTACTGGTCCGCGACTTCCATCACCACATGGTAGGTCGCAAGCGATGTGGAGATGTTTGATGCGATGCGCTGGCCAAATGCATCATACAGCGTGTTGCTGACCAACTGCGGCGTAATCAGGTACCGTGCCGCAAGATCGCGGATGATGTCGGCATGGATGGCAGCCCCGTTGTTCATCACGTCCGTCGTGACATCACGCAGGGCGGGCGCCGTGCGCAGCGCCGATGTCAGCATGGGCACCCAGGTATAGAGGGCATCCGCATCATCACTGGTCAGCAGGTAGCGGTATGCCCCTTCCTTCTGCCGGCCACCGCCGCCGCTTATGTCACCTGCCGAGAACAGGGACACGTCAAGCCCCGGAATATCGGCCAGCCGCCTGTGGATGCGTTCGATCATCTCATCGGGGCCATCATTGCGCCGGGTGCGGTCGATCATCTGGGCGAAGGCCTGTCCCTCGATATTGGTATCACCGGAAAAGGCGATGACTTCCTGCGCATCCTTGTCGGCGGACAGGGCGTTGCTTATGGCGCGGATCTTTTCCGTCATGGCGGGAAACGACGTGGTCTGGTCCGCGCGGAAGAAGCTCATGACCATGGCCACGTCTTCCTTGGGCAGGATTCCCTTGGGCATGAGCACGATCACCCCGATCATGATCGCAAGGCTCAGCGGCAGGGTCACGGCAGTCAGCACATGATGGCGCAGCGCCACATCCAGCGTGCGTTCGTAAAACCGCAGCAGGCGCAGGTACCCCGCTTCCATCCAGTCGCCCGCAGCGTGCGGCCAGCGCCGCCACCACGGCGCACCGGGGGAAGGGGGGGCATTATGGCTGACGTCCAGCAGCAGGCTGCACATCATCGGCGTCAGGCTCAGGGCAAGCACCAGCGAGACGGTGACGGTAATGGCCAGCGTCATGGAAAATTCGAAAAAGACCTTCCCCGGCGTTCCCCCCAGCAGCAGCAGCGGCAGGAATACCGCCACCAGCGAGATGGTGATCGACATGACGGTGAACCCGATTTCACGCGATCCCTGTAGCGACGCCTCCATCCGCCCCATGCCCGCTTCCATATGGCGGGCGATGTTTTCCAGCACCACGATGGCGTCATCCACCACGAAGCCGGTCGCAATGGTCAGCGCCATGAGGGACAGGATATCGAGCGAGAAATGGAACAGCGACATGATCGCCAGCGTTCCCGCCAGCGAAATGGGTACCGTAATGGCCGGGATCAGCGTGGAACGCGGCGTGCGCAGGAACACCAGCACAACCCCCACCACCAGCAGTACCGATGCCAGCAGCGTCCACTGCGTATCGGCCAGTGACGCGCGGATGGTGATGGAACGGTCCATGGCGGGGGTCAGCGTCACCCCCGCAGGCAGGGCGGCGCGCAGGGCGGGGAGACGGGCCTTGATGTCATCGGTTACGCGAATGACGTTGGCGCCCGCGCGCGGCAGGATGATGGCCATGGCGGCCCTGCGCCCGTTCAGGAAGCCGACCTTGCGTTCGTTTTCCACCCCGTTATGGACATAGGCCACGTCCTGCAGCCGCACGGGCCGGCTGTCACGGTAACCGATGACAAGGTCACGGTACTGGGCTGCACTGCGTGCCTGGTCATTGGTGGCGAGGGTGTAGCGTGTGGTGTCGTTCTCGATCACGCCCTTTGGGGTATTGGCGTTGGCCGATGCCAGGGCGGATCGGATATCCTCGAACCCCAGCCCGTATTTGAACAGCGGCCACGGATTGATTTCCACCCTTACCGCCGGTGCGGAACTGCCCATGAGTTCGACCCACCCTACGCCCTGCACCTGTGACAGCAGGGGCTGCAGGCGTGTCTTGGCGATATCATACAGTTCCGACATCGGCTGCGTGTCCGATGTCAGGGCAAGGATCATGATCGGATTTTCGGAGGGGTTGGCCTTCCAGTATTCCGGCTGTGATTCCAGCGTTGCGGGCATGTCGGCACGGGCTGCGCGCAGGGCCGCCTCCACGTCATTGGCGGCGGAATCTATATTGGTCGACTCATTGAAGGTCAGCAGGATGAAGGCGCTGTCCTGACTGGAATCGGATTCAATCTCGCTTATGCCCGCAATCTGTCCCAGCCTGCGTTCCAGCGGGGTGGTGACGGAACTGGCCATCTGCTGGGGTGATGCTCCCGGCTGGCTGGCTACGACGTAAATGACGGGTACTGCGATATCCGGCAGGTCGCCCACCGGCAGGACCCGGTAGGCAAAAAGACCCGAAAGGACGATGGCTGCCGCCAGCAGGGTGGTCGCGACCGGGCGCAGGATGAAAAGACGGCACAGGTTCACTGCCTGTTTCCAGGTAATGGATACATGTTATTCCTGATTTCTACTGGCGGCGGGGCTGCCTGTTTCCAGCCCTGTTTCCGCCATGGTGCCCGCCTGTCCCGCAGGCTGGCGATAATAATAATATTCCGCGACCCGCAGCGGCAGCAGGTCCATGAACCGTGACCCCGCCACCAGCCACCGTGGGAACGAAATGCGTCGCCTGCCGGCAGCAACCCCCGACAGGATGGTGCGCACGGCATCGCCCGTCTGGGTCAGGCCGGGCATGGGAAAATTGTTCTGCGTGGTCATGGGGGTGGCGACAAAGCCGCAGCACACGCTGGACATGACAATGCCCGCACGCTTCATGTTCGCCCCTGTCGCTACCATGAAACGGTCCACCGCCGCCTTTGAAGCGCAATAAGACGGTGTGCCGGGGAAGGAGACAAGCCCCGCCACCGATGACATGGCGCAGATGCGTCCCCGGACCCCGTCATTCGCCCGGGGCTGGGCGCGCATCACACGGATGGCGGGCAGCACCGTATTCAGTACGCCATCCATGTTGGTCGCGAACATGCGGCGGACCTGAGCATCCGGCTCGGTCGGGGCTTCGTCCCCGCCCTTGGTGGATGCGGTAATCCCCGCGCAGGCAAAGACCAGGTCCAGCGGCCCCGCGGTCGTGATCCATTCTTCCATGCCCGCCTGTTCCCGTACGTCCTGCACCCGTATGCGGGCATCCGCGCCACGTGCGATGCAGGCCGTCGCCACGGCGCGCAGGTTGTCAGCATTGCGTCCACCCAGATGCAGCGTACGTCCCGGCCGGGCAAGGGCAAGGGCAAGGCCACGTCCGATCCCTGACGAGGCACCTGTAATCAATATCGAATCCTGTTTCATATTCGCAGAATACATACACCCTGTTAGAACTGCGCTACCCCGTTTACGCACCCGGCGCGCATTTATACCGCCACCGTCAAGGAGAGCTGCATGACCCAGACATCCACCCCCACCCGCACGTCCCCAGTCGCCCCGGTCCGGCGGCGTGGGGTATGTCTGGTCATTTCAGCGCCATCCGGGGCAGGTAAGTCAACCATTGCCAATGCATTGCGCGCGTCGGAACCACAGCTGCTGCATTCCGTGTCCGTCACTACCCGCCAGCCCCGTCCGGGCGAAAGTGACGGGATTCATTATCATTTCCGCAGCATGGAAGAATTTACCCGCATGGCGGAAGCGGGGGAAATGCTGGAATGGGCCACCGTGTTCGGTCGTGGGTATGGCACCCCCCGCGCGCCGGTGGAGCAGGCCCTGGCGGAAGGCCGCGACATGGTGTTCGATATCGACTGGCAGGGGCACCGCCAGATCCGCGCCGCCCTGCCGGGGGACGTCATCAGCCTGTTCGTCCTGCCGCCTTCGATCGCGGAACTGGAACGCAGGCTGCATGGCCGCGCATCCGATGAGGCGGATGAGATCGCACGCCGCATGCAGGCCGCGCGTGACGAGATCTCGCACTGGAATGAATTCGATCACGTCATCATCAATTCCGACCTTGACCTCGCGATAGCGGAAGCCCGGGCCGTGCTGGTGGCGGCACGGCTGGAACGCCACCGTCAGGTGGGGCTGGCGGACCTGGTGGCCAGCTTCGGAGTCTGATTGCAAAAACATGTACCGGATACCCTACCGGGACGCGCATGTGTTTCATGCGGCATGGTCGATGGACAAGCTGGCCGGAATTCGTGGATATGCGGGTGTCGCGGCATCCGCCGCCCTGTTCTCCTGACCGTCCGGATTCCCATGCCCACGCGTAGTGTTCCCGCCCCCGTCATGCCGTTCTGGATGATTGCCCTGCTGGGGTTGCTTACGGCCATCGGCCCGCTGGCGACCGACATGTACCTGCCTGCCTTTCCCATCATGGATGCGGAACTGGCGGGGGGGCATGCGGGGGCCAGCCAGGTCACGCTGGCGGCATGGTTTGCTGGGCTGGCGGTAGGGCAGTTCAGTCTTGGTCCCATTTCCGACCGTCTGGGCCGCAGGCTGCCCCTGCTGGGGGGGCTGGTGCTGTTTACGGCGGGATCTGCCGGATGCGCCATGGCCACGGGCTTCGACCTGTTCTGCCTGTGTCGTTTTGTCTCGGCGCTGGGCGGGGCGGCATGCGCGGTCCTGCCGCGCGCCATCGTGCGTGACATGGCGACGGGGGCTGCGGGCGCGCGCATCATGTCGCAGCTTATGCTGGTGTTCGGTGTCATGCCCATTCTTGCACCGTCACTGGGCAGTCTGGTGCTGATGATGGGGCACTGGCGGTGGATTTTCATGATCGCGGTCATCTATGGCGTGCTGGGGCTGCTGACGGTGCTGGCGACCTTGCCCGACACCATGGCGGTGGAAAAGCGCATTGCCTTTTCCCTGACCGGCACGATCGCCCGCTATGCCGGTCTGGTGCGTGAACCGGTGTTCATGTCCAGCGCGCTGATAAACAGTTTTTCCTCGTTCGTCATGTTCGCCTACATCACCTCCGCCCCCATGGTGTTTGAACACCTGCTTGGGTTCACGCCCACTCAGTTCGGGGTGTTTTTCGGCATGAATGCGGGGATCTTCATTGCCTGCGCGCAGTTGAACGGCTGCCTGGTCCACCGGATCGCGCTGTCGCGGCTGCTGGATGGCGGGATTGCGTGCAGCATAATGGCCGCGGTGGCATGTCTGGTGCTGTCGCTTGCGGGTGTTGCTGGCCCTGCGCACCCTGTTCTGGTGTGCGTGCTGATCAGCTGCATTACCGGCTGTCTGGGTTTTGTGGGTCCAAACGCCACGGTGCTGGCCTTTACCCACCATGGCCATCAGGCGGGCAGTGCATCGGCGCTGATGGGCACCATCCAGTTTTCTCTTGCGGCTGGCAGCGGCTTCATCCTTGGGCACGTGCCCTTCCATTCCCCCGTGCCGCTGGCGGTGGTGGTCATGGCGGGCGTGGGCTGCATGGTGGCGTGCAACATGTGGCGTCATGCCTGCGACCGGCGGATGGACGCGTCCCACGCGCCCTGATCGCGCAGCGGGCGGTGGGGTGAATGCGCTTTCGCTTTGACGTGGGGGACCTGCCGCGCTACGGCAGGAACATGTCTGCTGAACCTGTTGTCCGGTCTGGCGATCACCCACATGCGCGGGAGGCGTTGTGAACGGCATTCTCGATTTCATTGCCGGGCTGGGCAGGGCCGTTCTGGATATTGTCCGCATGGCGGGACGCGTGGCGCTGTTTGCGGCCGTCGCCCTGTCGCATGTGGTCCGGCCCCCCTTCTACTGGCGTACGCTGTGGGGCACGTTGGTGGAAATCGGCTATTTCTCCCTGCCGGTCGTGGCGCTGACGGCGCTGTTTTCCGGTGGCGTGATCGCGCTCCAGTCCTATACCGGTTTTGCCCAGTACCATGCCCAGAACGCCATTGCCGGAATTGTCATCCTTGCGGTCACGCGTGAACTGGGGCCGGTGCTGGCGGGACTGATGGTGGCGGGGCGGGTCGGGGCCGCCATGTCGGCCGAAATCGGGACCATGCGGGTGACCGACCAGATCGATGCGCTCAGCACCCTGTCCACCAATCCCATCAAGTACCTGGTCACGCCACGGCTGGTGGCGGGTACGCTGGCGCTGCCGTTCCTTGTGCTGGTGGCCGACATACTGGGTGTGCTGGGCGGGTTTACCGTGTGCGTGATGAAGCTGGATTTCTCGGCTTCCGCCTATATCACGGCCACGATCGCCTCGCTCAAGGTCATGGACGTGACGGTGGGGCTGGTGAAGGCGGCCATATTCGGGTTCCTGATCGCGCTTATGGGCTGCTATCATGGCTATCACAGCCGGGGCGGGGCCGAAGGCGTAGGGGCGGCGACGACGGCGGCCGTGGTTGCGGCCTCGATCCTGCTGCTGACGTTCGACTACCTCCTGACAGACGTGTTCTTTTCCCAATGACAGACACAATACCCAAGATCCGCATTCGCGGCCTGAAAAAGGCGTTTGGCCCCAAGGTGGTGCTGGACGGGGTGGATCTGGATGTCATGGGCGGTACGTCGTTCGTGGTCATCGGTGGCTCGGGCACCGGCAAGTCGGTGCTGCTGCGCTGCATTCTGGGTCTGATCACGCCCGATGCGGGATCCATCGAGATTGATGGTGTCGATGTCACGACGCTTTCGCCCCGTCAGCGTGAACCCTACATGGCCCGCATCGGCATGCTGTTTCAGAACGGCGCGCTGTTTGACAGTCTGAGCGTGTGGGAAAACGTGACATTCGGCCTGATTGCGGCAGCGCGCGCGGGACACGGGCCGCGCATTACCCGGGCGCAGGCCCGCGAACGTGCGGGGGCGCTGCTGGAACAGGTGGGCATGGACCCCGCCGTGGGCGCGCTGTCGCCATCCGAACTGTCGGGCGGCATGCAGAAACGCGTGGGACTGGCGCGCGCGATCGCGGCCCGTCCTGAAATCCTGTTCTTTGATGAACCGACAACCGGCCTTGATCCCATCATGGGTGCGGTGATTGACGGGTTGATTGTTGATTGCGTGCGCAGGCTGGGATCGACTGCCATCGCCATTACGCACGACATGGCGTCCGCCCAGCGGATCGGGGATCAGGTTGGCATGCTGTATGAAGGCAGGATGATCTGGCAGGGATCGCCCTCCACCCTGTTCGACAGTGGCAACCCGGTGGTGGATCAGTTTACCCATGGCCGCTGTGAAGGGCCGATCAAGGTAGACGTACGTAGCTAACTGATAAATAAAGATAAAAAGTTTTTGAGTGCCGCCTTTTTTCAAAAAGGCGGCGTTCTTTTGAAGCTTTTTGAAAAAGCTTCACCAAAAACTTTTTCCCGTTTGGCCAGGGGGCTTTTCATCCCCTCTGACTTTCGCGGCCGATCGTTCCATATATGATATACACGATCTGTTCTTGCCCAAGGAGCCATCATGGCGCGTCGGCCCGCTAACCGTTTTGTCTGCCAGTCCTGTGGGGCGGTCTTTTCCAAGTGGTCGGGCCGGTGCGACGCCTGTGGCGCATGGAACAGCATTGTCGAGGAAACGGTTGAACCGACCGCAACCGGCGGCACCAACGCCCGCAGGCGCGCCGGTAGCCGCATCAACCTTGTCGGCCTTGCGGGCGATACCCCGCCGCCACCGCGCATCGAAACCCGCATCGGTGAACTGGACCGCGTGCTGGGTGGCGGGCTGGTCCCGGCCTCCGTCGTGCTGGTGGGCGGTGATCCGGGTATCGGCAAATCAACCTTGCTGCTGCAGGGGGCATGCGCGCTGGCACGCGCCGGACGCAAGGTCATGTACATATCGGGCGAAGAAGCAGTGGACCAGATCCGGCTGCGCGCGCGCAGGCTGGGGCTGGAAGCGCCGACGCTGGAACTGGCCGCCGCCATCAACGTGGCCGATATCGCCGCAACGCTGGATGCGGAAAAGGATCTGGCGCTGGTCGTGATCGACTCGATCCAGACCATGTGGATGGAAACGGTGGAAAGCGCGCCCGGCACCGTAAGTCAGGTCCGCGCCTGCGCGTTTGAACTCATCCGCCTGGCCAAGCAACGTGGCTTCAGCCTGATCCTTGTGGGGCACGTAACCAAGGAAGGCGCGCTGGCAGGCCCCCGCGTGCTGGAACATATGGTCGATGCGGTCATGTATTTTGAAGGCGATCGCGGGCATCAGTTCCGTATCCTGCGCGCGGCCAAGAACCGCTTCGGCGCAACCGACGAAATCGGCGTGTTCGCCATGACCGATCAGGGGCTGGAGGAAGTGCCCAATCCCTCCGCCCTGTTCCTGGCGGAACGGCGGGGACATATTGCGGGCTCCGCCGTGTTCGCGGGCATGGAGGGCACGCGCCCCGTGCTGCTGGAGGTACAGGCCCTGCTGTCGCCCAAGGCAGGTGACGGCGGTGCGCGGCGCGCGGTCGTCGGGTGGGATACGGGGCGGCTGAACATGCTGCTGGCGGTGCTGGAGGCACGGTGCGGCATCAAGCTCAACGCCATGGATGTCCATCTAAACATCGCTGGTGGCCTGCGCGTTGGGGAACCGGCAGCCGACATGGCGGTGGCCGCAGCCCTCGTATCCGCCGCGACCGGCCAGCCCACCAGCGCTGGTTCGGTCTATTTTGGCGAAGTCGGGCTGTCGGGCGAGATCCGTCAGGTCTCGCAACCCGATACACGGCTGAAGGAAGCCCACAAGCTGGGATTCGAGCAGGCATTCCTGCCGCGCCGTATCGCACGCGGCAACCGCAAGCCCACGGCCCCCGATGGCCTGGGCATACAGGAAATCGGCCATCTAGGTGATCTGGTCAGCCTGTTTACGGGAGCCATGGAGGAGGCGGAGGCGTGAGTGCGCCCGAACGCTTCATGCTGCGCGAACCCGCGATGCTGGAGCGGGAGGTGAAGAAAAGCATTTTCCTTGCACAGGCAGCCCCCGTCTCAACCCCTGCGGACGCCATGGAATTCATTGCATCTGTCAGCGATCCCGACGCCACCCATAACTGCTGGGCCTACCTGATCGGCCAGACCTATCGCAGTGATGATGCGGGCGAACCCGGCGGCACGGCGGGCCGTCCCATCCTGCAGGTGATCGAGGGACAGGGTTTCGACCGCACCGTGGTCGTGGTCACGCGGTGGTTTGGGGGCACCAAGCTTGGCGCGGGCGGTCTGGTGCGGGCCTATGGCGGGACAGCCGCGGAATGCCTGCGTACGGCAGAACGCATACCGATCGTAGATATGGTGTCCCTGACGTTTGGCTGCGGTTTTTCCGAACATGCCCTGCTGCGCGCCCGGCTGGAAAGCATGGACTGCCAGATCGTGACAGAGGAATTCGGCGCGGACGGCGTGGGCATGCAGATCACCCTGCCCGCGATACGCGAAGCACAGGTCCGCACCCGCATTACCGACATCACCCGTGGGCAGGCGCTGATCCGTGCGGTGGAGGAAGACGCCACGCCGGGTGTTGGAGACTAGCGGTATTGCCGCTATGTCAGACAGCGTTTCACGTTCATCATACGGAAAAAAGACCAGATATGACCGATACCCCGCCGGACCGTCTGTCCGTCAATCCCGCCAGCCCCTTTTACAACGAGTCCCTGCTTGATCGCGGCATTGGCGTGCGTTTCAAGGGCATCGAGAAAACCAATGTCGAGGAATACTGCATAAGCGAAGGCTGGGTGCGTCTGGCCGTGGGCCGCGGCACCGACCGTTTCGGCAACCCGATGGCCATGAAGGTCAAGGGGCCGGTCGAGGTCTGGTTCAAGTCCTGAACCCTGTTTGATAAGGAACAGAAGCTTTTGGGTGAAGCTTTTTGAAAAAAGGCGGTGCCCGGAAAACTTTTATTATTATCTAATAACAGCCCCGATCCGGGCCAGCATTAAAAAAGGCCGCATCCTTTCGGGTGCGGCCTTTTCTGTTTCCCCGCAGGGTCATTCCTCGTCGATCGGGCGCTTGGGCAGCAGGGCCGGCACGAAGATCAGCGTCGCCACCAGCGTGCATGCCAGCGACAGCAGCAGCAGGCGCCCCATGCTGGCCGTGCCGGGATGATGGGATGCCGCCAGCGAGCCGAAGGCCGTGCCCGTCGTCAGAGCGGAAAACAGCACCGCGCGTGCCGTCGGGCTGGACAGGGGCAGCTTGATCCCCGCCCGCCAGTTCATGACGAAATAGATGTTGAACGACACGCCAACCCCCAGCAGCAGGGGAAGCGCGATGATGTTGGCGAAGTTCAGCTGTTCGGGCACCACGATAATCAGGATGACCGTCATCAGCGCCGACAGCAGCAGCGGCGCCAGCACCAGCGCCGTATCCAGCAGCTTGCGCAGGGCGACGGCGAGGATGATGGCGATCATCACGATGGCGGCGCCAGCAGCCGTGACAAAGGCATGCACCATGGTCGCCGCACTCTGCACGATGTCGATGGCGGAACCAGCCGCCATCGGGGCGACCTTCTGGATTTCACCCACATAGGTATGTAGCGCCCGGTTGCCCTTCATCTCCCTGGTCGGATGGACCTCGACCAGTGCCCGGCCGTCAGGCAGCAGGTAGTCATGCGCCAGCTGCGCGGGCACATCGGCAATCGCAACCGGCTTCACCTGCAGCATGTCGCGCAGCATGTTCAGCTGCATGGGCAGGAAGCGCACCAGTGCTTCGTTGGTGGCCAGCACGCGCTGGTCATCTGCCTGCGACAGGTGTGCCAGCGCCGACTGGATGCGGCGCAGCGGGTCATCGGCGGGCAGCCTGTCCATCACGCCGCCCAGTGCGGCCGCCGTCTTGGCCGCCGCCGTGCGCAGCGCGCCTGCATCCGGCGCCGGTTTCGGGTTGGGCACCAGCAGGGTCGGCAGCATGATGTTCGCGGCATCCTGAATCAGGGGCAGCTTGGTCTTCTGGTCCGTGGGCACGAGTGACCCAAGCCATAGCGCGTCATGCACCATCGGCAGGTCCGACAGCCTGTCGGACATGGCGGCGGCCTGATTCAGGTCGGGCATCAGCACATCCACCGTATAGGGCGAATACTGCGGTTCCGACATCAGCATGCCCAGCGTGACCATGCCTTCCGATCTGGGGTTCTTGGTATGCAGCGGGTCAGCGTCGAATGTCAGACGGGGGACAAGGGCCACGCCCACCAGCGCGATCACCACGAAGGCCCCCAGGATCGGCTTGCGATGATGGCGGATCGCAACGTCAATCGGGCGGGCGAAGACAAACCCGATCTTGCCATGGCCGGAAGTCGGGTGGAACAGCCGCAGCAGGGCCGGCAGCAGCGTCAGCGTGCAGATGAAGGCGAACAGCATGCCGAAACCGGCAATCAGCCCAAGCTGGGCCACGCCAACAAAGGCAGTGGGGGTAAAGGCAAGGAACCCGGCCGATGTCGCCATGGCGGCGACAAGGATCTGGTGCCCGGTTTCATTGCCGGTCTGCTCAAGCGCGTCCAGCAGCCCCGGTGAGGAGCCATCGGGCAGCGCCTGTGCGCGGAACCGGACCGAGAACTGGATGGCGAAATCCACCGCAATGCCTACGAACAGGATGGCGA
Source organism: Komagataeibacter diospyri (assembly GCF_043995075.1). Classification (NCBI taxonomy): domain Bacteria; kingdom Pseudomonadati; phylum Pseudomonadota; class Alphaproteobacteria; order Acetobacterales; family Acetobacteraceae; genus Komagataeibacter; species Komagataeibacter diospyri. Next base: position 2,457,526 of record NZ_CP171836.1, on the reverse strand, counting down.
ACGCGACCGAAATCAGGTTCAGCTTGCCCACCACGATTGCCGCGAACCCGGTGGTCAGCAGCAGCCCGGACACCAGTGTTATGATGATCGGCACGATGATGCGCCACGTATGCACCGCCAGGATCAGCCACAGCGTGACCAGCACAAGCGATCCCAGCAGGCCTGCCACCATGCCTTCGGCCACGGTTGCGAATTCCTCGTCCGCGATCTGGGTGTCGCCGGTAATGTGGACATGCGCCCGGCCGCTCTGGACAAACGGCAGGCTGCTGGCAGCGGCACGGATGGCGTCCGACGCGGCGCCGCCGGGCTGGAAGGAATCATAATCCAGCTTGGGCTGGGTTACGACAAACTGGTACTTGCCGCCAAGGTCGGCCAGATCGCCCGCCAGCAGTCGTTCCCATGACAGCGGTTCCGGCGTCCCTGATACCGAACGCTGCAATGTCGTGGCGAAACCGTCCAGCGCCGCATGGAAAGGGCCGAGGTCGGCCTGCCCCTGGCTTATGCCCATTGCGATCAGGTTCAGCGCGTTGAACAGCCCGCGCCCCGACGGGTCGGCGGCCAGTTCGCTCAGGAATGGCTGTGCGGTGATGGTGGTGTTGAGCACCCGTTCCAGCGCCCTGGGGTCAAGGAACATGAGGCCGTTGCGCACCAGATAGGGATCGGTCTGCGGCGTGGTGACGTAATTGAAATGGGCATGGTCGTCGCGCAGCCTTGCCGCCAGCGCCAGCGCGGTCTGCTGTGCCTCTTCCGGCAGGGCTGCATCAATCACGGCGACAAGCTGGTCCTGTTTCTGTGGAAACAGCCGTCCCATCTCATCCGAGCGCTTTTTCCAGTCCAGCGAGGACGAGAACATTGTTCCCGTATCCGTGGTCACGCCCAGCAGCGCATAGCTGGCATAGGTCGCCCCCGCGATCAGGCAGGCGAATGCCAGTACCACCGCAATGGCACGACGGGAACAGAAAGCGACAAGGCGCCCAAGCGGTACCGATAGCATGACGAGTATTCAGCCCTTCAGAAACCTACGTCGTGCCGCATGAAGCGCGGCAGTCGGTGAAGAGGCCCGGTTTGGCCCATGATGCGGTCCCGATGCAAGGTGGTTCTTTGTCACACGATGTACCGCGCCGCACCCGGACATCATGACTGGCCGGGCTGGTGCATTTCCCGGCCAGTAGTCGGGGCGTCGCGGATCCAGCGTATTTCCATCACCTGCCATGCCACGAGCGAGGGCAGGCCCCACGCGATTTCCCGCAGACGCTTGATGAGCGACAGCGCAATGCCCACCTGCGGCGACAGCCCGAACAGGCCGCCGATGATGATATATCCCCCTTCCGACACGCCCAGCGCGCCGGGTACGGCAAAGCCCGCCGACTTCGCCGCCTGTCCTACGCTTTCGATCACAAAACTGTCAGCAAGCGAAAGCGGATGCCCCATGGCGGTCAGGACCAGGAAAACTTCGAACGTGCCAAGCGACCAGCCAAGCAGTTGCAGCCCCCCCGCGCGGAACGCGTTTTCATGCGTGCGGTACAGGGCGATGATTTCGCCGTGCAGGCCACGGATGTCATCCACCCCGTCCCATCCCAGATGGGCGGCGATGCGCACCAGCAGCTTTTCCACAAGAGAGATGGCACCCAGGTACTGGCTGCCAAAGAACACCGCCCCCAGCGCGACGGCAGCCCCCGCACTTTCCATCAGTTCGTCCGTCACATGCGAACGGTTGACCAGGCAGAACAGCACCCCAAGCCCGACCAGCGTAAAGGTGACCTGGCTGAGCAGTTCAATGGTCAGGTCACAGATCGTGGCGGCAGCGGCGCGCTTGATGCCGAGCTTTTCACGCCGGGCCATGAGGCGGGTGGTAATGACTTCTCCCCCAACCTGGGCCACTGGCAGCAGGTTGTTGATCCCTTCACGCGCGCAGCGCAGGGCGAAAAAGTCGGTAAAGGACAGGCGGGGACGTCCACACTGGGCCAGCAGGCGCCATGCCTGCGCCGAAACACAGACCTGGCTTGCATGGAAAACGATGATGGCAGGAATGCTCCACCCCCCGGCCGCGATCAGCCGGAGGATGTCATGCAGGCCAAAACGCCCCAGCATCCATATCGTCAGACCGATACCGAATGCCCCGGCAATGAAGGTAAGCTGCCGCATTCGCCATCCCTGTCCATATTCCCCGAAACAGGACCATTAAAAGGCTGTTTTCAGCCATTTAGTGGACTGTCAGCGTATCTTAGCAGCCTCTGATTTTCTGAAGCAATGCGATACTTTCGACACAGGCGGCCACGGCCTCGCGGCCCTTGTTGTGCACATCGTCACGCGAACGGACCACCGCCTGTTCGTCGGTGTAGGTGGTCAGTACGCCAAACGCGATCGGCACTTCGGTGTTTAGCGCTGCCTGCTGCAGGCCCACTGCGGTGCCCAGGCTTATGAATTCGAAATGCGCGGTATCGCCCTTGATCACGCAGCCAAGGCATACCACACCGTCGTACCGCCCGGTGCGCGCCAGCGCCTGTGCCAGCAGCGGCAGTTCATACGCACCCGGCGCATACATGACATCATCCGCGCGCATTGAGATGTCGTGTTCCCCCAGCCATGCCAGTGCGCCATCACGCAGGCCATGGGTCACGTTTTCATTGAAGCGGCTGACCACGATGGCGATGCGCGGTGCGTGGGTGAATTCAAGCTGTACTGCAGTGGAGGGGATGTTGGTGCTCATATCCAGCGTTTTCCGTTTTTAGGCGCAGAGGGGGTTTGAAAATAAAGTACTGATAAAAAACGATAAAAGTTTCCATCTGCCGCCTTTTTGAAAAAAGGCGGCAGCCTTTGAGGTTTTTTTGGGGAAAAGCTTCACCAAAAACTTTTTTCAGTGGGCGTCCGCTGTCGCGGGTTCACACAGGGCGTGCCCCATCCGGGTGCGCTTGGCTTCCAGATAGGCCCGGTTGAAGGGATTGGGTTCCACTGCAAGGGAGATGCGTTCACGCACGTCAAAGCCATGCTTTTGCAGCGCGCGCACCTTGTCGGGATTGTTGGTCAGCAGGTCGAGCCGACTGACCCCGAGCGCGCGCAGGATGTCGGATGCTGCCTGCCAGTCACGCGCATCGGTCTGGAAACCCAGCCGGTGGTTGGCGTCCACCGTATCCAGTCCATCATCCTGCAGCGCATAGGCGCGGATCTTGTTGGCCAGGCCGATGCCACGCCCTTCATGCCCGCGTACATAGACCAGTACACCGGATTCCGCGCGTCCGATCTGTTCCAGTGCGCCCTGCAACTGCGCGCCGCAATCGCACCGCAGCGATCCCAGCGCGTCGCCCGTCACGCATTCCGAATGCAGGCGCACCAGTGGCACGGCGCCAGCACGGTCTGGCTGGCCCTTGACCATGGCGACATGTTCGGTGCCATCGGGCGCGCGAAAGGCGTGGATCATCATGTCCGGCCCGCCAAAGCGGCTGGGCAGGTGGGCGCGGGCGACCTGTTCGATCGCGGGTTTGGCCTCTGCCGTGGTGTCAATCGGGTTGGCTTCCAGCCATTTCGCCAGTTCGGCGATGGACAGGATCTGCAACCCGTGGCGTTTGGCATACGGGCGCAGATCGTCCATGCGGGCCATGGTGCCGTCATCGTTCATGATTTCGCAGATCACGGCGGCCGGGATCAGCCCGGCCATGCGGGCCAGGTCGACCGAGGCCTCGGTATGGCCGGGGCGTGCGACCGTGCCGCCGGGCACAGCGCGTAGCGGGAAGATATGACCGGGGGAGACCAGGTCCTCGGGCTTCGCATCGGGTGCTGCCGCCACAAGTACGGTTTCGGCGCGGTCGGCGGCCGAAATGCCGGTGGTGACACCTTCACGCGCCTCGATGGACACAGTGAAGGCCGTTCCGCGCGGACAGGTGTTGACCTGTGTCATCATGGGCAGGTTGAGCTGCGCGATGCGGTCGGGCGACATCGGCATGCATACCAGCCCGCGCGCATGGGTGACCATGAAGTTCATGGCCTGCGGCGTGACCAGTTCGGCGGCCATCACCAGATCGCCTTCGTTCTCGCGGTCCTCGTCATCCACAAGGATGATCATCCCGCCCCGGCGGATTGTGGCAACGGCCTGTGCCAGTGCCGGGGGCATCAACGATACTGACATACGCTCTCCACATATTTTGCGATGACATCGACTTCGATATTCACGGGATCCCCGGCGTTCAGGGTGCCAAGGGTCGTATGGTCCCATGTGTGGGGAATGATCATCAGCGCGATGCGGAACTCATCCGCGCGACAGCCATCTTCTCCCGGCGCGCCGACTTCGTTCAGCGTCAGGCTGATGCCGTCTATCGTGATCGATCCCTTTTCCACCAGATAGCGGCGCAGGCGCGCAGGCATGGTGAAGGTGATGTGGCGGGCTTCCCCCGTCTGTTTCACCGCGGCAAGCCGTCCCGTCCCATCCACATGGCCCTGCACGATATGGCCCGACAGGCGGGTGGTTGGTGTGACCGCGCGTTCAAGGTTGACGGTGTGTCCCGCCGCGATCCGGCCCAGCGCCGTGCGGTCCAGCGTTTCGGAGCTGATGAAGAACGTGGCCGTTCCCGCCGCGTCAAACGACGTGACCGTCAGGCACACGCCATTAACGGCAATGCTTTCACCCAATGTCAGGTCCGCAATGCCCGTGGCCACGGTTATGTCCAGATCCCGGTCCAGCCGACACGCGGCGGTGATGCGGCCCTGATGTTCGATAATGCCGGAAAACATGCTTACTCCTTCACGGCGGCCAGTTCGGGAAACAGGCGCAGCGGTGTCACGTCGCCTTCCCGTATGCGTATGCTGTATTGGTCCGTGCCATCGGTGCAGGCGGTAATGGCCAGCCAGTCATGCCACAGGTCACGGGCCTCGATTTCCGCCAGCAGCCGGGGGCCTGCTTCCACCATCGCCCATGTCACGCCCGCCATGCCCAGCATGTCGGGCAGTGCGGCAATGTCGGTGCACACCTGCACCGCAAAACCACGTACGCGCGCGGCCTGAAGGTAAGCCTCGTCCACTTCCCCCGTCCGGGTGCAGATGGCAAGGACACGCGGTGCGCGGTCGGGGTGATCGGCCACCCGGCGTACGTTCAGGCCGGGGTTGTCGGCGCGGATGGTGCCCCCGGTGGTAATCACCGCATCCGTTGCGCGGCGCAGGCGGTGCGCAAGGTCAAGGGACGCGGCGGAAGTAAAGGTGGTGCGGCCTGCGGGTGGCAGCATGGACCCCGTGGCGTCCAGCGCCTGCTTGACCGTGATCCACGGCTGGCCCGTGCGCATGAAATGGGCGAACGGGGCCAGAAGGCTGCGACATATGGCCTGTATTTCAGCCTGTGGCCCGGTGGAGCGGAGGACATGCACCCGGCGGTCATGCTGGCGCAGGTAGTCCGCCCCACCGCCTTCAACATGGGGATTGGGGTCGCGCACACCGATCCAGACATCACGCACCGGCGTCGCCAGCAGTGCCTGTGAACACGGGCCGGTGCGACCGGTATGGTTGCATGGTTCCAGTGTCACGACCGCCGTACGGGCACGATCCAGCAGCCCGCGTTCGCGGCACAGGTTTATGGCCTGTATTTCAGCATGGGGGGTGCCGGCGCGGTGGTGGCCGCCAACGGCAAGGATCGTGCCCGCATCATCCAGCAGGGCGCAGCCCACCGGCGGGTTGGGGGCGGTTGCACCCACGTGACGCGCGGCTTCATCTACCGCTGCGCGGAAGGCATGCGCGACGGCGGCTGGCATGTCTGGGCCTGAGTGGGGTGTGAAACCCTGTGGCAACGCGTCCAAAACACAGTACTCCATCCATCCGGACGGACCCAGGGCGCGTAAAACCATCTGCCTGCCTTCACGGAAGGAAGGCAGGACCATAGTTTCCGTTCTCTCTCATCCGGACTGTAACCGTCGGTTCCGGAATTGCACCGGATCTGCTTGACCCCGTCCGCATGTCCTGCGGCCGGGCGCTCGCGGACTTATGCCCCCCGTTTAGGGAACAAACACCGCCGGTGGGGAATTTCGCCCCGCCCTGAGAACGCCTGCGAACCGGGCTGACTGCCCGATTCGTCATTCAGTGGAATGATCTTGGGAATGATTTTAACGAATTGCAAGTGCCACGTTGTATAACCACTATAATTTACCGTGATTTCAGGACTTCTCCCCGGCATGGCGCCCCGGGTGCAGCAGGGAGGGAATGCGGCCATGATGGCCGAAATTGACCAGCCGTGCCTCCTCCACCTCGATCCGGCCCAGCAGGCGGGAGCGGATCAGCCATATCGCCAGCGCAGCCCCCATGAACGGCCCCAGCGCATAGATCCAGAACGACTCCCACTGTCCGGCGACCATGGCCGGGCCAAAGCTGCGGGCCAGGTTGGAACTGTTGCCCGACAGCCATGCGGAAACCGGGTTGCAGACAAGGAAGAACAGGCCACCCGCCCATGGCGTCACCCATTTCAGGACGGGATGACCCGCAAGGTAGCACAGCATCAGCACCAGCAGCGTCGTCAGCATCACTTCGGTCACCAGCGGCCACACGATGGCGACGCCTGAAAAGGGTACGGTGGCGGCATAGGCGGAAGCCTGCACCATCTGCCCCCATATGGGCAGCATATGCCCAAGGGCGGCAAGGAGCAGGGTCGCGATCCACGCCCCCGTCATCTGGGCTGCCACATATCCGCACAGGTCCACGATCCCCAATCGTCCTGCAAGGCTGAACGCCAGGGAAACGGAGGGACTGACATGCGCCCCGCTGACCCGTCCGAACGGGGTGAACGCCGCAACCGTGCCCGACAGCCCGAAAAACAGGCCACACAGCGCCGTCTGTATGATCGGATGGGGGGCAAGCATCCGGCCAATGGCGGTATAGGGTGTGGTCAGGACCGTGACGGATACGATCCCGCAGATCATCAGCGCCACTGTCGCCACCAGTTCGCAACCGTACAGTTTCCAGTGGAAGGGATGATCGGGGTGCGGCGCCCCGGCGAGTGGCCGGTCCTCAATGGGGCGCGAACCGGGCAGCCGGGTGGCGGTCATGACCATTACTCCTTCATTCAGGCATGTAGAGGTCTTGAGTTAAAGGAAGGAATGGTGTGAAATAAACGAAATCATGCGAATATATGCCGTGCATGAGAATAGTTAATGCATAGCAGTTGAACGTTTTTTCTATATAGGGTGTCGATCCATTCTCTATTCCATCCGGCAGGCGGCGGATAAGGAAGGGATCGGTTTTTATCTGTCGTGTCCGTTTGTTACTGTATTCATCATCAGTACATGCAGCGGGTGCGTGCAGGAGTTTTTTATTAACCGCATGTTCAGGGGCAGACGCGCCAGGCTGATGGATTACTGTTGGAAAGTAGATCGTTTTTCCTGTCATCCTGACGGAATGCGGCGGCCGGGCCTGCTGCTGGGCGGGCTGGCGGTCATGCTGGGTGGCATGATCGTATCCAGCGGCGCGCATGCGGATGACATGGCGGAAATCCGTGCCCTTCATGCCGAAATGCGGCGGCTGGAAGCCAAGGTCGAACAACTGGAATCCCGTCATGGCATGACGCATGACAGCCCGCATGTCCTGGCCGGGCGCACGCTGCGTTCGGGCGGCCGTCCGTCGGGTGGAGGGACGTCCGGCAGCAGCACGATGGGGCAGATTACGGCCATGCCCGACCTGTCGCGCCTGACCATTGGTGGCCCGACCCTGTCGGATGACGCGCAGGCCGCGGCAGCGGCTGAAAACACCATGACGGAATCCATCGTCCCCACGCAGCCCAGGCTTGATCTTGATTCTTCCAGCCCGCTGGCCATTACCCAGACGGGCGTGGACAGCCTGCCGCCCATCTTCCGCATTGGCGGGGTGTCGGTGCGGCTGGGTGGTTTCATTGATTTTTCGAACATCTACCGCAGCAAGAACCTGACCAGCGGCCCGGCCACAAGCTGGGGCAGCTTTCCCTACGCCAACAGCCCCAATGCGCATACGGGGGAATACCGCCCCTCCGCGCAGCTGACACGCCTGAGCGTGCTTCTGCAGGGTTCCCCTACCAAGGACGAGACCCTGTCGGGTTATATCGAAACCGATTTCGGCGGTGCCGCCGGCACGGCCAACAGCTACCAGACCAACAGCTACACGCCACGCATCCGTCAGGCGTACATGACCTACAGCAACACGAAATGGGGTTTCCATGTGCTGGCGGGACAGGCATGGAGCCTGACGACCGGCTATACGCAGGGCCTGCTGTCACGTCATGAACAGCTGCCGCCGGTGGTCGATAACAACCAGATACCGGGTATCGTATTCACCCGTGTGCCGCAGATCCGCTTCATCAAGGATTTCGGGCGAAAATGGTGGCTGGGGCTGTCGCTGGAGGCGCCGCAGGTGGCCTATGCCGCCAATGGTGGCAGCCACGCCATGCTGACGGGGTCAAGCGATGATACGATCGCGTCATCCGGCACGACCCTGCTGTACAGCAACGCAGGCTCCGGCATGCTCAACCCCAATGCCAAATACAGTATGGATGTCGCCCCCGACATCGTTCTGAAAGGTGCGCTGGACACCAAGCCCGCCCATTACGAAATCTACGGCCTTGCGCGGTGGTTCAAGGCCATGGCGCAGGCTCCTAATGGTCCCATCCGCGAACGGGTGTCCTTTGCCGGTGGCGTTGGTGGCGATGTGACGGTGCATGTCATTCCCCGCTACCTGCAGTTTACAGGCAACGTGCTGGCGGGTGAGGGGATCGGTCGCTATGGACCCGGCATGCTGCCCGATGCCACGTTCAAGGCCAATGGCACGCCCGCGCCAATTCCTGAAATCATCGGCAGCATGGGGCTGATCGGCCATCCGACCCCCAACCTGCTGGTCTATCTGTATGGTGGTGTGGAAAGCGCCGGACGGCGCACCTATACCGCGAATGGTTACCAGTATGGCTATGGGGTAAATGACCTCGCGCTGAGCAGCTGCAATGTGGAACAGATCAGTGGCGGCAGCTGTGATGCGCAGACCCACACCCTGGCCGACCTGACGGTGGGTGGCTGGTGGCATGTGCTGCAGGGTGGCTATGGCGCGGTGATGAGTGGCGTGCAGTACACCTACCTGCGCAAGCTGGCCTACAAGGGTGGGGATGGGGCTTCGCCCACCACCGGGGGCAATACCATTTACGTCACGTTCCGCTATTTGCCCTTCCAGTAGCCGCCGTACTGGCTGATAGCGCCGCAAGGCAGTCATTGACCTGATGGGTGAGGTGAATGTCATGTTCGGCGCTGATGGCGCGCATGCTGTCATGTGCCCAGCGTGCGGGCATGCCATGGGACGTGCACAGCGCTCCTGCCCCCAGCAGTGGCCCGTTTCCGGGGTCCAGCACCGACAGGACGGCATGCGGATTACGTGGCAGCGCCTGCCGCAGGGCGGTGCGCAGCTGGCGGGCTGTCGCGTCATCCGTATGGGCGATCAGGTCGGGCACCAGTTCGATCCATCCATCCCATCCGGCCGCCACGGCCCGGCGCAGGCGGGGCCATGCCCGGTGCGTGTCCAGTGTCCTGACCGTGGCTTCCGCGCCATCTTCATGGATCTGGCGTGACAGGGTGCGCGCGTTCAGGTCCATGCCGGTCTCGGTTGCGGCGGGGCCGGACTGCGGCAGGCTGGCTGCAAGCGCTGTCAGCCCGATGGGGGGAGCAAGCAGGGCCACAAGCAGCATCAGCCGGGGAAAAGATCGTAGGCACATGGTCTTTGTTCTCCCTTCTTACTGGTGTTGCGCTATGGTCAGGGAACAGGGGAATCGTGGCGGTGACGCGGCGATGACGGGGAAAATCATGGGCATGCGGTTGCAGGGGCGAACACATGTGCCTATAGCCTGCGGCGATGCCCGCACATGTTACGGGGCAGCCGCGCGATCCTGACCGGACCTGCCACGCGCGTTGACCACCGGACCATAACCGGTCCTGATCCTATTTCTGGCGGGTCCTGCCATTTTGGAGAACATACGTTTCATGGCTGCCATGTCCTCTTCCGAAATTTCGCGTCTTCAGGTCTGCCTGCGTCGTCTGCTGGGTTCACCGGGCCTGACGGTCAATGCACCGCCGCGTGCCGGTCTGTCTGTTGAACTGGCGGTAAATGGTGAAGTGGTGGGTACGGTCCACCGTGACGAGGACGAAGGCGAGGTGTCCTATGCCGTCCACATGACCGTGCTGGAAGAAGACCTGCCCGCCCCGAAGTAATTCCCCTTGCCCCCCACATGGCGGGCGGGAACGCCCGTCATGTGGGGGGTGCGTCAGGGCTGGGTGACGGGCTGGGGTACCGGCCCGGCCGAGGCCTCGACCAGTGGCGCGTGCCGGGGTGCCGGCAGGTCTATGTGATGGATCTTCCACTGGAAGGCATGAATGCGCATCTGCAGGCGCAGTGGCGTTTCATTTTCATGACCGGGCATGAGGACGCTTGCCTCGAACACGCCCGGATGGGTGAAATGCATATGCACATGCCGCATCAGACCAAACAGCGTCTGCGGCGCATTGGGCTGTTCCTGTGGCATCAGGTGGTCCACCAGCATGCCCAGCCTGTCGGGGCGCACTTCCTCATCAATGGCGTTCGATACGGCGGAGGACGCGAAGGATGCGCCGAATTCCGGCAATTCGTCATCCGCATGCGGGGGACCAAGCAGGGAATCGACCGCCTGCGTCTTCAGCCCGGCGCGCACCGATTCCCATTTCATGCAGGTGTTCAGGCTGCCCATGTCATGCGTGCGGATGGCCGAGGTAATGGACCACAGTGTGAAAAATGGGGATGCGGCGTATAGCGAGGTCGCGGCCGCCAGCGTGCCCGCGCATACCCACCGCGCCTGCTGGCGGCGCAGGCTGGACATGCTGCCGGGAATTTCCATGCGGGAAAGATAAGACATTGATTTATACTCTCCCCAGATGGTTTCACGGCTCTTCTAGACTATACTGGAAACATATCCGGCATGCATTGGTTTCATGATTGGCTGAAGAAATTATCACGTAATCGTGATCGTGTGTCTTTCGCTTCCGGCTGCATCACGCAACAGGCGCGGTGTATCCGCCATGGATGTGTGACAGGTCGGGGCAGGAGGCAGGGATGAATTTTTCCGAGGACGAGATCCGGCGCTATGCACGCCACATCCTGCTGCCCGAAGTTGGTGGAACGGGACAGGACGCCTTGAAAAAGGCCAGCGTCCTGATCATTGGCGCGGGTGGGCTGGGCTCGCCAGTCGCCCTCTACCTTGCTGCGGCGGGGGTAGGACGGATCGGTCTGGTTGATGATGATGTGGTCGAACTGTCCAACCTGCAGCGTCAGATCGCCCATGTGACTGACCGGATCGGTCAGCCGAAAGTCGAGTCGGCTGCACGGGCCATGCATGCGATCAATCCGGGCACACGGGTCGATTGTCATAACGTCCGCCTGACCGCCGACAACGCGCATGCCCTGGTGCGTGACTATGATCTTGTATGTGATGGCTGCGACAATTTCGCCACCCGCTATCTGGTGGCCGATGCCTGTGCGCTGGAGGGACGGACCCTGATTTCCGCCGCCGTGCTGCGATTCGAGGGGCAGTTGTCCACCTTCCGCCCCGGTGGCCCGTGCTATCGCTGCCTCTATCCCGAAGCTCCGCCTGCGGGCACGGTGCCATCCTGCGCGGAAGCAGGCGTGTTCGGCGCGGTGACGGGTGTGATGGGCACCTTGCAGGCGACCGAGGCGCTGAAGGAAATCCTGTGCATAGGCGAAAGCCTTGCCGGGCGGCTGCTGGTATGGGACGCGCTGGCCATGCGCTTCCATACCATTACCCTGCCCGCTGATCCCGACTGCGCGCTATGTGGCGCGCATCCCACCATCCATGACCTGTCCGCGCACCGGGACGCGGCCCCCGTGGCCTGCGGGGTATCCGAAGGGGTCGCATCATGATGGGGGACGACGGCGCGCTGGCCATCCTGTTATATGATGGCGCGTATGCCCGTGCGCATTATGCCTTCGTGCTGGCGGCAGGCGCACTGGCCATTGGCCGTCCCGTCATCATGTTTGCGGCGGGACGTGGGGTGCATGCGCTGGCGCGTGACTGGAACGGGCTGCATGATGCGGGTGACGATGCATTGGTGCGCGCGAAAGGGGTCGCGGGCATGGATACGTTGCGCGATGCGGCGGTTGAACTGGATGCGAAACTTATGGCCTGTGAAGCGGCGCTGAAACTGTGCGATCTTCCGGTGGACCGTCTGCTGCCTGGCGTACAGGTGGCGGGTGTGCCCACTTTTCTTGAAGCCGCCCGGGGGCGGCAGATCATAACCCTGTAAGGACAGAGAACACGATGGCGCAGTGCGTGCGGCATGAATTCCTTGCGCGACCGGCCCGTGTGCCGTTCCGTGCCCCAGTGCGGTGGGGGGCTCTGGCAGCCTGTGCGGCAGTGCTGTTCATGGGTGGGGGGCATATTGATGGTGCCGCCGCACAGGCTACGGCGCATCATCACGCCCATCATGCCAAGGCGGCGGCAGGTGCGGCGGTCCAGGCCAAATCCGCCCATGCGGGCAAGGAAAAGAAAGCCCACGCGGCAGGGACGCATCATCACCACCATGCCGCAGCGGCTGCCGGTGCCGCCGTGACGACCGGGGCCGTGGGGGCTGCCGCCGTTGCCGGTAGCGCCCCGCCGCCCGCCGCGCATGCGGCCGCCCCGGTGCCGGATGCGCCTGCCGCGCTGGCCCCGGTGGACAATACGAAGGGCAGTGTGACCGGCCTGCCGCTGCCACGTTTTGCGGCCTTCCGCGCGGATGAAGTCAATCTGCGTACCGGGCCGGGGCAGCGCTATCCCATCGACTGGGTGTACCATCGCCGCGGCCTGCCGGTTAAGATCGAGCGCGAATTCGATGTCTGGCGTCTGGTAGAAGATTCGGATGGCCAGAAGGGCTGGGTCCATCAGGCAACCCTGGTGGGAACCCGCACGTTTGTCATTCCGGGACTGCCGCCACAGGGTGATGCCCAGCAGGCGGGACAGCCAACCGCAAAGGAAACTGACGTGATTGGCCGGGCGGATACCCGTATTGTCGGCCATGTGGCGGATGTGGCTGATGCAGCGGATATCAGGGGGGCTGTCATGCTGCGTTCGGACGCCAGCACGACATCACCCGTCGTGGCCGTACTGCGCCCCGGCGTGGTGGGTACGCTGCGGCAGTGCCAGGCGGGCACGTCGTGGTGCAAGGTATCGGTCAAGCAGTACAGCGGATGGCTGGAACGCAGCGCGATGTGGGGGCTGTTACCGCAGGAGGTCATATCCCCCTCCTGATGACTGACGGAAACAGGCTGGAGAAGAAAATGCCGGATACACCATACCGTGCCATGCGCCGGACCAAGATTGTCTCGACACTGGGTCCGGCTACGACAGACCACGCGACCATTCGGGCGCTGGCCGTGGCGGGGGTGGATGTGTTCCGGCTTAATTTTTCCCATGGCACCCATGCCGATCATGCCGCCCGTCATGCCGTGATCCGCAATGTGGAAGCCGAGCTGGGGCGTCCCATTGGCATACTGGCCGATGTGCAGGGGCCAAAGCTGCGCGTGGGCAATTTTGCCAATGGCAGGGTGCAGCTTAGCACCGGTGCGCGCTTCCGGCTGGATCTTGACCCCACACCGGGGAACGAAACACGGGTCAGCCTGCCGCACCCTGAAATCATTGCCGCCGCCGCCGTGGACAGCACCCTATTGCTGGATGACGGCAGGCTGGCCCTGCGGGTATGCGAACGCGGCGATGACTTCCTTGTCACCGAGGTGGTGCTTGGCGGCCCGCTATCGGATCACAAGGGGGTCAATGTGCCTGATGTAGTCCTGCCAATTCCTGCGCTGACGGACAAGGACCGGGCAGACATGGCCTTCGCGCTGGGCCTTGGCATCGAATATGTCGGGCTGTCCTTCGTGCAGCGCCCCGAGGACGTGCGCGAGGCCCGGAAACTGGCTGCCGGCCAGGCCTGGATCATGACCAAGCTGGAAAAGCCGCAGGCGATGGACAACCTGCACGAAATCGTCGCCCTGTCGGACGCGGTCATGGTAGCCCGTGGTGACCTGGGTGTGGAACTGCCGCCTGAACGCGTGCCGCTGGCGCAGAAACGCATCATCCGCATTGCCCGGCAGCTTGGCCGCCCGGTTGTGGTGGCGACCCAGATGCTGGAAAGCATGGTCCATGCCCCTACGCCGACCCGGGCCGAGGCATCGGACGTGGCGACGGCGGTGTTTGACGGGGCGGATGCCGTCATGCTGTCGGCCGAAACGGCGGTGGGGTCATACCCGCGTGAAACCGTCGCAATCATGGACCGGATCGTGCGGCGGGTGGAAGAAGACGAGGTCTGGCGCCGCCAGATGGAAACATCCAGCCCGGAACCCGAACATGACGTACCTGGCGCCATCGCCGCCGCCGCGCGCCAGATTTCAGCCACCCTTGATGCCGCAGCCGTCGTGGCCTTCACGCTGTCGGGGCGCACCGCGCTGCGTATCGCGCGCGAACGGCCCAACTGCACCATCCTTGGCCTGACCCCGACCGATGACATTGCCCGCAGGCTGGCGGTGGCATGGGGGGTACAGGCGGTATCCGTGGGGCAGGAAACGCCGGTCCATAATATCGAAAGCGTGGTGGATCAGGCGCTGACGGTTACCAGGGGGGATGGTTATGGCGCGGTGGGGGACGCTGTGGTGATCGTCGCCGGCCTGCCGTTCGGGGTGGCGGGCAGCACCAATACGCTGCGGATCGCCACGATTACCTGATCAGATATTATCGGAAGTTTTTTGGGCGCCGCCTTTTTTCAAAAAAAGCGGCGTTTCCCGAAGTTTGTATTCTTATAGGTAACATACTTAAAATAAATGATTTATTCAGGCCTGACGGTTTTCGATCAGGCTGCGTCGGATAGCGCGGCCACGCTGGATGCGGCTTACGATCACGTCCTCATTCCCTGTGCGGATGGCATCCCCCATCTCCTGCGCATCCGCGATGAAGCGGTCGAGCATATCCAGCAGCGCCTCGCGGTTGTTCAGGAAAATGTCGCGCCACATGGTCGGGTCGGACGCCGCGATACGCGTGAAGTCGCGAAAGCCGGACGCCGCGAAATCCAGCACTTCCGACCGGGTTTCATCTGCCAGGTCATCCGCCGTACCACATATGGTGAAGGCCAGCAGGTGCGGCAGGTGGCTGACAATGGCGCAGACACGGTCATGATGGTCAACGCTCATGCAGCGGACGCGGGCCCCCATCATTTTCCATAACGCCGTGATGCGGGTGATGGCCGGTTCCGGTGTGTGTTCGGGCGGGGTCAGCAGGCACCACCGGTCCTCGAACAGGGTGGCGAAACCGGCGTCCGGACCTGAAAACTCGGTGCCCGCCATGGGGTGCGCGGGCACGAAGGCAATATCGGGATACCGGGCCAGAAGCGGCTGCATGGCCTCCATGACCGTGACCTTGACCGACCCCACCTCGCTCAGGATCGCGCCCTTCTTCATGACCGGCATGACCTGGGCTGCAACCATGGCGATCGCGCCCACCGGCACGCATATGATCACGCAGTCCGCATCCCGCGCGGCCGTGGCCGGGTCGGTCTCTACAACATCGGCAATACCCAGTTCAGCCACGCGGGCACGGACTTCGGGGCTTATGTCACAGGCTACCAGCCTGCGCGCGATGCGTCGGTCATCCATCCCCCGGCGCAGGATGGATGACCCGATCAGGCCGGGGCCGATAATGACCAGCGTATCGAACAGGGGTACGGTTTGGTCGGTCATGCGGGGTCTGTCTGGCTGAAGGTTGACAGGCACGCGGGATCAATCCCGCGTGATGTCCGTGGGCGGGGCGGAATCGTGGATGGATACGGGGGCGGTCGCCGGTGCCGCGCCCCCCTGTGCGGAGCGGCGGCGCAGGGCGCGCATTTCCATCGCCTGCCACAGCAGCAGCATGGGAATGCCGATCACCAGTTCACGCCCGCGCCGTAGCAGCGACAGCCCCAGCGAGACGGAAGGGGCAATGCCAAAGGCCGAGCCGAGGGCCATGTAGGCAGCTTCCTGCACCCCAAGCCCGGCAGGCACCAGGAACGAGACGGACATGATGCCGCAGGCTACGCCCTCGATCGCGATGGCGCCGCTGAAGCCAAGATGAGCGCCAAGGAAGTAATAAGCCACCCAGATCGTGGCTGCACTGCCCAGCCAGCCCACGTAATGAAGCAGCGCGCCCTGCACGATGCGGCTGGGGTGGGACCAGATGGCGTCAAAACGTTCCTGTATGCTGTCAGCGCTGCTCAGCATTGCGTCCTGCCACTGGGCAGCCATGTTGTGGCCCAGCATCCTGCCCGCGCGCTTGAGCAGGTCACCACCCCGGCGCTGGGTATAGATGAAGCCCGCGATGCCCATGCTCAGTAGTACAAGGCCGATCATGACCGGGCGGGCGAAGGGACTGGACTGCTGGTGGGCCACCAGGCACACCACGGCAGTCAGGATGAACAGGATCTGGCCCATGACCTCGGTGGTGATGTCCACCAGATTGGCACAGGCGGCCTCGCTCCCATCCACATGGCGGCCCTTCGCCCCGGCGAACAGGTCGCTCGAACACGTGGCCCGGATACCCAGCACCATCCCGCCCAGCTGCGAAAACGGCAGGCAGGATGCGGCGGCGTCACGGATCATGCGCGAAACCAGCAGCTGCACGAACGGAATGTCCCGGCAAGCTGCGTGCCACGCAAGACCCAGTATTGCATCAACTGCAAGCTGGGCCATGACGGTCGCCATGAAGCCGATGAACCCGATGGAGACGATGGCCTTCATGACCGAACCCGCGCCAAGCCACGCGGTGCAGCCTGTAAGCAGGGCCAGGCCAAGGATGGCCAGCAGGATGGTGAGCTTTCTCAAAAAAGATCCGTCTTGGTCTGTTGGCGTGGGAACACCGGGTAAAATTCGTGCCGCACGGGCCGGTTGTGCCTGACTTACACTACAGCAGGGTCTGGCGCCACCGGGAGGTGTCGGGATAAATGGAACGCCCGCTGGTTGCGAGTCCGTAATCGCAATCGTGAATTCTGTCCCCTGACGGAGCGATCGTTCAGACCATGACTGCCCCAACCCTTGTAACCGGTGCGACCGGTTTTGTCGGCTCCGCCGTTGCCCGTAATCTGGTGGAGCGTGGCCATACACTCCGGCTCATGGTGCGCAAGGGAAGCGACCTGACCAACCTGCGTGACCTTCCCGCCGAACTGGTGGAAGGGGACCTGTCCACCCCCGACAGCTTCGACGCGGCGGTAAAGGGCTGCCGCTACGTGTTCCATGTGGCGGCGGATTACCGGCTGTGGGTTCCCGACCCGGTGCCAATGATGATCGCCAACGTGGAGGGCACGCGCGCGCTCATGCTGGCGGCGCAGAAGGCCGGGGTGGAGCGGATCGTGTACTGCTCGTCCGTCGCGGCCCTTGGCCTGATCGGGGACGGCACGATTTCCGATGAGGAAACGCCGGTTCATGAACATGGCGTGATCGGTATCTACAAGCGTTCCAAATACCGTGCCGAGCAGGAAGTCCTGCGTCTGGTGCATGAACGCGCGCTGCCTGCCGTGATCGTGAACCCGTCCACCCCCGTCGGCCCCCGTGACATCAAGCCCACGCCCACGGGGCAGATGATCCTGGACTGCGCGGCAGGCCGCATGCCGGCCTATGTCGATACCGGCGTGAACATCGTGCATGTGGATGACGTGGCCGAAGGACACGCGCTGGCGCTGGAACGTGGGCGGGTCGGGGAAAAATACATCCTTGGCGGCCAGAACTACCTGCTGCGCGACCTGTTTGCCATGACGGCGGAAATCGCGGGCGTGGCCCCGCCCCGGATAAGCCTGCCGCAGGCCGTGATCTGGCCGGTGGCCGTAGCCAGCGAATGGCTGTCGCGCGCCTTTGGCATCGCGCCACGGGTCACGACCGAGATGCTGGCCATGTCGCACAAGAAGATGTTCTTCTCTTCTGACAAGGCGATCCGCGAACTGGGCTATGCTCCCCGCCCCGCGCGTGAGGCGGTAAAGGATGCCATCGACTGGTTCCGACAGCATGGGATGCTGGATTGAGGACCCTGTCATGCTGCTGCTTCCCCTATCCATTCTGGTGTTCGTTATCTGGGTCGGGCTGATTTTCTGTCACGGCTGGTTCTGGCAGGCCGGGCCGATTCTTTCCCCCGTGCGGGGCGCGCAGCTTGAACGCGCGGACTGTCCCGAAGTCTGCATCGTGGTGCCCGCGCGGGATGAGGCCCCGTCGGTCAGGCAGTGCATAGGGTCGCTGCTGGCGCAGGATTACCCTGGCCTGCTGCATGTCATTTTAGTGGATGACAACAGCACCGATGGTACGGGCCGGCTGGCGCGATCCGTGCCGGACCCCCGGCGCCGGCTGACGGTGGTCACCGGAAAGGTCCGACCAGCAGGCTGGAGCGGCAAGCTGTGGGCTGTGGCGCAGGGGGTTGCCCGGGCACGCGAGATGGTGCCCGATTCCAGTGGTTTCGTGCTGCTGACCGATGCGGACATTACCCATGACCCGCGCCATGTCTCGACACTGGTGGCCAAGGCGCAGGCAGGGAAGCTGGATCAGGTCTCGGAAATGGTGGAACTGAACTGCGCAAGCCCCGCCGAGCGCATGCTGGTTCCCGCCTTCGTATTCTTTTTCGCGCTGCTCTATCCCTTCGCCAGCGTGAACAACCCGCGCAGCAGGGTGGCAGGTGCCGCGGGCGGCACGGTGCTGGTGCGCTGGAGTGCCCTTGCGCGCATTGGCGGGATCGAAAGCCTGCGCGGCGCGCTGATCGATGATTGCACGCTGGCCGCCCACGTCAAGCACAGTGGCGGCCGGATCTATCTGGGGCATAGCTGTCTTGCGCGTTCCATCCGGCCCTATCCCCATCCGTCGGATATCTGGCGCATGGTGGCGCGCACGGCTTATGTGCAGCTTGGGTATTCGCCGCTCATGCTGGTGGGGACCGTGATCGGCATGGTGCTGGTATGGATCGTGCCGCTGCAGCTTGCGCTGTTCAGCCATGGCCTGCCATGCCTGCTGGGGGCGGGGGCATGGGTCATGTCCATGGCGTCGTACACCCCGACCCTGAGGCGTTTCAACCTGTCACCGTCATGGGCGCTGTTGCTGCCGGTCATTGCCGGGTTCTATACGCTGGCGACGGTCGGTTCGGCGCTGGACCACCATCGGGGCCGGGGCACGGTATGGAAAAACCGCGCCTATACCGAACCCGATGGCGCGATTTCGACACATATGCGCGGTGAGGGCACCGCAGCCGTAATGAACCGCAGCATGGGGGATGATGTAGGGTGAACACTGATGAGCGGAACGTGTGGGGCAGCGAGGATGTCTCGTCGGGCAAGGACGCCGGGGACGAGAACTTTCCCGTAGGCTCCCTGCTGATCAGCCGTAGGCTGCGTCCGCATGTCCATGCGTATTATGATTTTGCCCGCGTGATCGACGACATTGTCGATACCGACCGGCTGGATGCGGATGCCAAGATCACCCGCCTCAACGCCATGGAGGACGTGGTGCTGGGCAAACGCACCGCACCGCAGCGGCCGGATGCGCAGACGGCGGTGCGCGTGGGCCGCACGCTGGCGCAGACCGGGGTGCCCACCGATACCGCCACCGACCTGATCGTGGCCTTCCGGCAGGATGCGGTGAAGAACCGTTACGACACGTGGGAGGAGCTGGAGGAATACTGCCGTTATTCCGCCAATCCCGTCGGGCGTTTCCTGCTGGAACTGCATGGGGAAAGTGCTGGCACCTTTGCCGCGTCCGATGCGCTGTGCACCGCGTTGCAGGTCATCAACCACCTGCAGGACTGTGCCGGTGACCTGCGCGACCTTGACCGCTGCTACCTGCCGCAGCCGTGGCTGGCGCGCGAAGGGGTCACGGTGGATGACCTGCGCCATGGTTATACGCTTCCTGGCATGCGCCGGGTGTTCAATGCGCTGCTGGACCGGGTGGATGAACTCAACCGGCATGCATCGCTTCTGCCCGGTCTGATCCGTGACCGGCGCATGCGTATGGAGGCGGCGGTGATCGTGAACCTGTCGAAGCGTCTGGCGCAGCGGCTGCGGACGGAAGACCCCATCGCGGGCCGGGTCAAGCTGTCGCGCATGGATGTGGCGCGCGCGGTGGCGGGGGCAGTGCGCACGCTGGTCTGAGGGCGCGGGATTTTGTCCTTGGTCGTGATTGCCGCTAAGAACAGGCGGAACTGAAATTCGTAAAGTGAACGGAACACGCGGGAATGGGTTTTTTGCGCGCGCGGCATGAAGAGGCCCCGGTACTGGGCTGCGATCCCGCCGATCTGGCCGAGGTGGAGCAGATCGTGGTGCGGTCGGGCACGTCATTTGGCAAGGGAATGCGTATCCTGCCGCCCGACCGGCGGTATGGCATGTATGCGGTCTATGCCTTCTGCCGCCTTGTCGATGACGTGGCTGATGATGAAGGCGAGCAGGACGACAAGTGCCGCAGGCTGGAAGAATGGCGCGCGCGCATTGCACGGCTGTATGCGGGCGAGGCGCGTGACGGTATCGATCGCGTGCTGCTGGCGACCATCCGCCATTTCGACCTGCGCCAGCAGGATTTCAATGATGTGATCGACGGGATGGAAATGGACGCCCGAGGTCCCATCGTGGCGCCGGATGAGGCGACATTCGACCTGTACTGCGATCGCGTGGCCTCTGCCGTGGGGCGGCTGTCGGTGCGGGTGTTCGGTGATTCTTCGGCCCATGCGGACCAGGTGGCCTATCATCTGGGGCGCGCGCTGCAGATCACCAACATCCTGCGTGACGTGGCGGAGGATGCACGGCTGGGCCGGCTGTACCTGCCGCGCGAACTGCTGGAACGCTTTGGCATCCCGCCCGAACCCGATGCCGTGGTGCGCGCCCCCCGGCTGGAACAGGTGGGGCGTATCCTCGCCGGTCGGGCGCATGACCATTTCCGGGCGGCTTCCCGCGCCATGCAGCAGTGTGATCGCACGGCCATGCGGCCCGCACGCGTCATGGGCGTGACCTATGCCGCCATTCTTGCCGCACAGGAACGGCAGGGATGGGGCACGCCGGAAAAGCGTGTCTCCCTGTCCCGCCCGCGCAAGGTGCTGGTCGCGCTGCGCGCACTGGTGGCCTGATCCATGTCGGGACATGTCCATATTGTTGGTGGCGGGCTGGCCGGGCTGTCGGCGGCGGTAGAACTGGCGGGCGGCAGCGAGCGGGTCAGCGTGTACGAGGCCGGTCCCGCCTGTGGCGGTCGGGCACGGTCTTACCTTGACCGGCATCTGGGCTGCCGGATCGATAATGGCAACCATCTGCTGCTGTCGGGTAATCCGGCGGTCTACCGCTATCTTGGCCTGATCGGCGCACAGGATACGCTGGTGGGGCCGGGGCGGCCGGTTTTCCCGTTCGTGGACCTTGCCGACCGGCTGCGCTGGACGCTGGATCTGTCACGGGGGCGGGTGCCGCTGTGGGTGCTGTCGAAGCGCAGGCGCGTGCCGGGCATGCGGCTGGCGGAACTGCGCGGCCTGCTGGCGCTGATGGAGGCGACGCCGGACATGGTGGTGTCGGACTGCCTGCAGCCCGGCAGCCTTGCACGCAGGCTGCTTGAACCCTTTGCCATATCTGTCCTCAATACCATGCCCGATACCGGCAGCGCCGCCCTGTTGGGTGCCGTGGTGAAGGAAAGCCTTGCGCGTGGGGGACGCAACTGCCTGCCCCGTTTCCCGGCAGTCGGCCTGTCTGAAAGTTTCGTGGATCCCGCACTTGACCATCTTTCGGTGCTGAAGGCTGAAGTGCGGACCGGCAGCCGTGTCAGTGCGGTTGAAATGACTGATGGGAGTGTTACGGCCCTGCGTCTGGGCGAGGAACGTATTGTCATGGGGCCGAATGACACGGTCATCATGGCGGTGCCTGCACCCGTGGCGGCCAGCCTGCTGGCGGCCGACCTGCCGGGATTCAGCGCGCCGGACGAATTCGAAGCCATCCTGAACGTGCATTTCCTGCTGTCTCAGGTCCCGGTGCTGACCGGCGGGCTGGCGCAGGCCCGCTTTATCGGGGTTGTGGGTGGTATCAGCGAATGGGTGTTTGCCAAGGACCAAATCCTGTCGGTCACGGTCAGTGCCGCCAATCGCTATGCCACGCGTGATCTTGATGAACTGGCGGCCATCATCTGGAACGAAGTCCGTGCCGCGATTGATCCGGCCGCGACGGCGCCCCTGCCGGTCGCCATGCCGCCGCTGCGTATCGTGCGTGAAAAGCGCGCGACCTTTGCCGCGACCGTGCAGCAGGACCGCCTGCGGCCCGGCACGCGGACCATGGCGCCCAACCTGCTGCTGGCTGGTGACTGGACGGCAACGGGATTGCCCGCCACAATCGAGGGCGCGATCAGGTCAGGCCATGCTGCGGCACAGGCTGTCCATGCCCGCCGGGGTACGTCCGGCCGACCGAAATGATGATGTACGGATCTGCAACAGGTCCCCGTGACCGCACGGGAAACATGGAATAATGGCAAAGAGAACCGAGACCGAGACCGTTACCCGTCCTCGCAGGACGACCACAGCCACCCGCAGGGCAGCCACGCCCAAGGTGGCGCTGGATGCTCCGCTGGACCCCGCCGAACTGGATCAGGCCGTGACCCGTGGGCATACCGCACTGGGCAGGCGGCAGGCGGATGACGGGCATTGGGTCTTTGACCTTGAGGCCGATGCCACCATTCCGGCGGAATACGTGCTGCTGGAACATTATCTGGACCGGATCGACCTGGACCTGGAACAGCGGATCGGGGTGTACCTGAGGCGTATCCAGGGCACGCATGGCGGGTGGCCGCTGTATCAGGATGGCACGTTCGACCTGTCGGCTTCGGTCAAGGCGTATTTTGCCCTCAAGGCGATTGGCGACAGCGTGCATGCGCCACACATGGTGCGCGCGCGTCAGGCCATCCTTGACCATGGCGGGGCGGAACGGACCAATGTGTTCACCCGCATCCAGCTTGCCCTGTTTGGCGACGTGCCGTGGGACGCGGCCCCCGCCATGCCGGTCGAGATCATGCTGCTGCCGCGCCGGGCGCTGTTCTCGGTGTGGAACATGTCATACTGGTCTCGTACCGTGATCGCACCACTGCTGGTGCTGGCGGCCCTGCGCCCCACCGCGATCAATCCGCGCCGGGTGCATGTGCCCGAACTGTTCGTGACATCGCCCGGAAAGGTACGCGACTGGATTCGCGGGCCATACCGCTCTGTCTGGGGGCATGTGTTCCGGTATGCGGATGCGGTGCTGCGTCCCGCTGAACGGCTGATCCCCGAAAAGACGCGTCGCAGGGCCATAAAGGCGGCGGTCGATTTCATCGAACCCCGCCTGAACGGGTTGGACGGGCTTGGGGCCATCTATCCCGCCATGGCCAACACGGTCATGATGTTCCGCGCGCTGGGCATATCCGATGAAGACCCGCGCGCGAAGACCGCGTGGGAAGCGGTCAGGCGCCTGCTGGTCAGTCAGGGCAGGGAAACCTACTGCCAGCCCTGCGTCTCCCCCATATGGGATACCGGCCTTGCCGGTCATGCCATGATCGAAGCCGCATCCGGCCCCAGCGGCATCGCACCGGAGGAGACGAAGCAGAAGCTGGCCATGGCCGCCAAATGGCTGCGTGAACGCCAGATCCTGAACGTCAGGGGCGACTGGGCCATCAACCGTCCCGATGTCCGGCCCGGCGGGTGGGCATTCCAGTATGCCAATGACTATTACCCCGATGTGGATGATACCGCCGTTGTCGGCATGCTGCTGCATCGCGATGGCGATCCCGCCAATGCGGAGGCGATTGCGCGCGCGCGGGAATGGATCATCGGCATGCAGAGCGGCAATGGCGGATGGGGGGCGTTCGATGTTGATAATAACCTCGACGTGCTCAATCATATTCCCTTTGCCGACCATGGCGCACTGCTTGATCCGCCTACGGCGGATGTGACGGCGCGCTGCATTTCCTTCCTCGCGCAGCTGCGTCAGGTCGAAGATCACGCCGCGATCGAACGCGGTATCGCCTATCTGCGCAGGGAGCAGGAAAAGGACGGGTCATGGTTCGGGCGCTGGGGCACCAACTACATCTATGGCACGTGGTCCGTGCTGTGCGCGCTCAATGCCGCCGGGATGCCGCATGATGACCCCATGATCATCCGCGCGACCGACTGGCTGCGCCGCCACCAGCGCGCCGATGGCGGCTGGGGCGAAGGCTGCGACAGTTACGAAGGCGGGATGCATGGCGACTATAAACAGAGCCTGCCGTCACAGACTGCATGGGCCGTTCTGGGCCTGCTGGCGGCGGGTCAGCGTGATGATCCGGCCGTAGCGCGCGGCATTGCCTGGCTGGGCCGCATGCAGGGCAAAAAGGGTGAATGGAAGGAAGAACCGTATAACGCCGTAGGCTTCCCCAGGGTGTTCTACCTGCGGTACCATGGTTACCGTCAGTTCTTCCCGCTTCTGGCCCTGTCGCGTTACCGCAACATGCAGATTAGCAATTCCGGCCGTGTTGGCTACGGTTTCTGATAACGGGGGAACGTCCACAATGTCCAATCGTGTATCTGCGTTCCCATTTTCCCGGCTGGGTATCGTGGTGGGGATGGAGGCGGAAGCGTCCCTGATCCGTCCCTTCCTGCCGACGGCCCGTTTCGGGTTGAGCGGGGCGACCCTGTCCGGTGCGCGGCAGGCCGTGCTTGACCTGCTGGCAGGCGGGGTGGATGCGCTGCTGTCCTTCGGGCTGGCGGCGGGGCTGGACCCGGCGCTGCAGCCCGGGGCGGTAGTCATGCCGCGTCATGTCGTGGTCAATGGGGAACGTCTGGCCGCAGCCCCCGCCCTGCTGGACTGGCTGGGTGCGGACCGGGCGGATGTCATTGATGGCGACCTGCTGCATAGCGATGTGATCGTCACCGCAGCGGCCCGCAAGATGGCGCTGTTCAGACAGACGGGCTGCGTTGCGCTGGATATGGAAAGTGGCGTGGTGGCTGAAATGGCTGCTGCCCGGCAGGTACCCTTTGCGGGCATGCGCGTCGTGTGCGATCCGGCGGACCGGACCCTGCCGCCTGCTGCGGTCGTGGCGCTGCGGCCCGATGGCAGTCTTGCGGTGGGGGCGCTTGCGCGCAGCATTGTCTGCAACCCGTTCCAGATTCCGGCGCTGATCCGGGTGGGGCGTGATGCGGGGCAGGCGCGTGCGGCGGCAAAGGCTGCGCTGGAACGACGTTTTTTCTGATGGATGTCATCGCCATGCGGCGGTGACGCCCATCAGGGTCCGGGCGTTCGACACGCGGATGTGATATGCGTTGACGTGACGAAAGGCCGTGCCAGTTTGATGCAGGGTGTGGAGTATTCATAATAACACACTGATTTAAAATAAACTTTTTTGGCAGCGCGGCGATAGGGTCCTGTCTGGCATGGACATGGCATGCAGGTCATTGCCTGTTATTGCGCGTCCTTGATGCTATCTGTGATGCAACCAATTGATTCGCATCAATGTCAGGTACGGCAGATCAGCGTGACATACTGCCGGTTGTAAAAAACAGGGGGAGACAGGCATGACACGCGCTGTGCTGGCACTGAACGCAGGATCATCCAGCCTGAAGTTCGCCCTGTTTGCCATTGAACCGGGGGAAACCGCTGCGTCCCCCAGCCATCGCATCGCATCGGGGGAGCTGGAGGGAATCGGCATCCATCCCCATTTCGTCGCCCATGATGCATCGGGGCGCGTGCTGGTTGATGAAAAATGGACCCCCGTGGCGGATGGCGCGGGTGATACGGCGCATCACGGTCCCATGGCGACCCTTATGGAATGGGTTGGCAAGCAGTTGGGCAGCGTGGATCTTATGGCGGTTGGTCACCGTGTGGTGCATGGCGGGCCGGAATTCATTGCCCCCGTGCGGGTGACGCCCGATGTGCTGGCCCGGCTCGCGGCCCTGACCCCCTTTGCCCCCCTGCACCAGCCCGGCAGCCTTGCCCCCATCCGCGCATTGCTGGCCCAGCATCCCGACCTGCCGCAGGTCGCGTGTTTCGATACCGGTTTCCACCATACCTTGCCACCGGTTGCGCAGGCGCAGGCCCTGCCACGGGAATATGCCGCCCGTGGCGTGCGCCGCTACGGGTTCCATGGGCTGTCGTATGAATACATCGCCTCCGTCCTGCATGATCGCGTGCCACATCTGGCGCAGGGGCGTACCATTGTCGCCCATATCGGCAGCGGGGGCAGCCTGTGTGCCCTGAAAGACGGACGCAGCATTGACACTACAATGGGATTTTCGGTGCTTGATGGTCTGGTGATGGGGACACGGTGCGGGCATCTGGACCCTGGCGTAATCCTGTACATGCTCAAGGAAGAAGGGCTGGGAGCGGCCGAGATCGAGAATATCCTCTATCACCGCTCCGGCCTGCTGGGGGTGTCGGGGGTTTCGGCCGACATGCGCGACCTGCATGCACGTGCGGGGATCAGCCCGGAAGTGACGCAGGCGCTTGACCTGTTCATCTATCGTCTTGCCCAGCAGGCGGGGGCCATGATGGCGGCCCTGCAGGGGCTGGACGGGCTGGTGTTTACTGCCGGTATCGGGGAACATGACGCCCTGATCCGCGCAGCCATCTGCAGGCAGCTGGAATGGGCGGGTGTCCGTCTGGATGCGCAGGCGAATGCCGCGCATCGCGAAATCATAAGCATGCCGGATAGTACCGTGGAGGTGCGTGTCATCCCCACCGATGAGGAAACGACAATCCGTCGGCATGTGCTGATGTGTCTGTCCTGAATGCAGGCCGGATAGGGATAGAATGTCTCGGAAGGAACGGAAATGAGTGAAACTGCATCCGCAACACCGCTGTCTGCAGCGGATGTCGCGCTGTTCAACAGGTGGTGGCATGCAGCAAACTATCTGTCGATTGCCCAGATCTACCTGCTGGCGAACCCGCTGCTGCGTGAACCGCTGAAGCTGGAACACACCAAGCCGCGGCTGCTGGGCCACTGGGGTACCACGCCTGGCCTGAACTTCCTGTACCTGCACCTCAACCGCATCATCCGTGAACAGGACCGCAGCATCCTGTTCGTGGCGGGGCCGGGGCATGGGGCGCCGGGGGTGGTTGCCAGTACCTATCTGGAAGGCACATACAGCGAATATTTCCCGGAAGTGTCGCAGGATGCGGACGGGCTGGCCAAACTGGTCAAGCAGTTCTCCTTTCCCGGCGGCATTCCCAGCCATGCGGCGCCGACCACGCCGGGTTCCATCAACGAAGGTGGTGAACTGGGTTATTCGCTTTCGCATTCCTATGGTGCGGTGTTCGACAACCCTGACCTGGTCGTGGCCTGCGTCGTGGGGGATGGCGAGGCCGAGACCGGTCCGCTGGCGACATCGTGGCACAGCAACAAATTCCTGGATCCGAAAACCGATGGCGCGGTCCTGCCGATCCTGCACCTGAACGGCTACAAGATCGCGAACCCGACCGTGCTTGCCCGTATTTCGCCCGAGGAACTGCTGAGCCTGTTCCGCGGCTACGGCTACGACCCGATCGTGGTGGAAGGGGACGACCCGGACACCATGCACCAGAAAATGGCCGTGGCGATGGATACGGCCTTTGCCGCGATCTCGAAAATCCAGAAGGCTGCGCGCGAGGACAATGACACCACGCGCCCCACGTGGCCGATGATCATCATGCGCACGCCCAAGGGCTGGACCTGTCCCAAGACGGTCGATGGCCTGCGCACGGAAGGCTACTGGCGCGCCCATCAGGTGCCGATTACAGACCTGACCAAGCCCGAACATCTCAAGCTGCTGGATACGTGGCTGCACAGCTACAAACCCGAGGAACTGTTTGACGAAAACGGCACCCTGATGCCGGAAATTGCGGCACTCGCGCCGAAGGGCGACCGCCGGATGAGCGCCAATCCGCACGCCAATGGTGGCCTGCTGCGCCGTGACCTGCGCCTGCCGGACGTGACGGAATATGCCGTGCCCGTCTCATCCCCGGGCCATGAACTGGGTGAAGCCACGCGCGTGCTGGGGTCGTGGCTGCGTGATGTGATGAAGGCCAACCTTGCCGCGCGCAATTTCCGTGTGCTGGCCCCGGACGAGAATAATTCCAACCGTCTGAACGCGGTGCTGGATGTGACCAACCGGGCATGGAATGCCGAGACGTTCGATTACGATGACCATCTGGCAGTCGATGGCCATGTGATGGAAATCCTGAGCGAGCACACCTGTCAGGGCTGGCTGGAAGGTTACCTGCTGACCGGTCGGCATGGCTTCATGTCGTGCTATGAAGCGTTCATCCACATTGTGGATTCGATGGTCAACCAGCATGCTAAATGGATCAAGCAGGCGGATGAGGTCTCATGGCGCGCGCCGATTGCATCGCTGAACTACCTGCTGACATCGCATGTGTGGCGTCAGGACCATAACGGGTTCAGCCATCAGGATCCCGGCTTCATTGACCATGTGCTGAACAAGAAGGCCAAGACGGTGCGGGTGTACCTGCCGGCTGATGCCAACACCCTGCTGTGCACGGCGAAGACCTGCCTTGAAAGCCGTGACCGTGTGAACGTGATCGTGGCGGGCAAGCAGCCCGAACCGCAGTGGCTGGACATGGAGTCCGCCATCGCACATTGCGCCAAGGGCATCGGCATCTGGGAATGGGCCAGCAATGACAAGGGTGGCGAGCCTGACGTGGTCATGGCCTGCGCCGGTGACGTGCCGACCATGGAAACGCTGGCGGCGGTGCAGTTGCTGAACAGACACCTGCCGGATCTGAAGATCCGCGTCATCAACGTGGTGGACCTGCTGACCCTGGAATCAAGGTCCCAGCATCCGGACGGGCTGGAGGATTATGTATTCGACAGCCTGTTCACCATCGACAAGCCGGTGATCTTCGCATTCCATGGCTATCCCGCGCTGATCCACAAGCTGGTCTACAAGCGGACCAACTGCCGCAACTTCCATGTGCATGGCTATCGGGAGGAAGGGTCCACCACCACGCCGTTCGACATGACGGTGCGCAACCATCTTGACCGCTTCCATCTGGTGCAGAACGTCATCCGTCACGTGCCGGGACTGGCGAGCAAGGCGGCCTACGCCAATCAGGCCATTGCCGACAAACTGGTCGAACATACGCATTACGTGGCCAGGTATGGCAGGGACCTGCCGGAAATCGAGAACTGGCGCTGGTCATAAGACGTCGGAACCCACGGGGGTCATGAAAGGGGGGGAGCGGTCATGCTTCCCCCTTTTCTTTATGTCGGAATGGAAGCTGGGTCGTCCGAGACGGCATATGAATGGGGTTCAGAGCGCAATATAATAAATACAAAGTATTAATTAATAAAATATTGTAGGACTGAAATTTTTCATTTGTACAAATGAAATCAGTTGGGCCAGTCGTCAGGAGCAGGAGCAGGAGCAGGAGCAGGAGCAGGAGCAGGAGCAGGAGCAGGAGCAGGAGCAGGAGCAGGAGCAGGAGCAGGAGCAGGAGCAGGAGCAGCCGGTGGTGTTGCGGCGGTGGCAATTGTGGCTGATGCGGATGGACCGGATGCCTGCGCAGGGCCAGCGGGCTGCGGAGTGGTTGCGGCAAGGAATTGCGCGAAGCTGTCCTGCATTTTCTGTGCCATCGTCGGATCGGACAGTTGGGCTCCGGGGTTGGATGAATCCACCACGATGACCCGGTCGCCTTCCAGCGGGGTGGGCATGTGGCTGGCCCCCAGCAGTGCGCGTATGGCGCGTGCCTTCTGTGGGTCATTCTGCTGGACGATCAGGTCAAGCTGCCGGTCCAGCAGGCCATGGCGGTCAATGAAACTGTTGACGCGCGCGGGAATGCGGATGCAGCCTTCGGAATCCGCCCGTCCCAGCCGGGATTCAAGAAACGTGGGATCGGTTGCGTGCATTTCCAGCCGGACCACCGCCACGGCGCCACGGCGGCGCCAGTCCTCGGTTGTCTGCCAGCCAAAATCCCATACCCGCATGCCCTTTTCACCGTTGCCACGGATGCCATGCTCGTTTTTCGTGCCCAGGGCGCGATAACCGTAAATCTGCCCGTCATTGAGGAATATACCTGCAGGCGTGCGGAAATGTTCCTTGCGTCCCGGCAGGCCCGTGCTGACAGCCACCATGCCCAGTGGCGTCAGCCGCTGTGCGGCAGGTGTGGCCAGTACGATCCACATCATCTGGACCATGGGGGCACGGTCCACGATCAGCATGACCTCCTCATCCTGTGGCCATGCGCTGGCGTGATCCAGCATGTCATGCGCCAGTGCCATGGCGCGCTGGGTCTGTTTCGGGCGGGTCAGGGCGGACTGCGCGCCCAGTTCCTGCTGCATGTCGTGCTGCAGCAGGATCGCGGCATCGGACAGGGGGGTGGCATGGGCCTGTATGGCGGCATCTGTCATGAACACGGTGACCAGGGGCAGGGCGCGTAACCAGATCAGGCGTATGGGAAGCATCATGCAGGCGGCGTACCTCTGTCGGAAAAATACAGGCGTACCCTATATACCGTATTTGGATATGCCTGCGCAGGGTAGCGGCAGTTCGCTCATGGCATATCGCCCCTGCAAATCATACCGGCAACCTGACGGGGCATTAAAGGGAGGGAACGGGCTGGGAGCGTTGGCTGGATATTAACATTTTTCCTGTCTGTTACTCTTTTTGGTGTGACGGATTATCATGCGCATTCTGGTAACCGGCGGGTGTGGATTTATCGGGTCGGCGGTCATACGTCACCTGATCGCACAGACCAGCCACGAGATCCTGAATCTTGACTGCCTGACCTATGCGGCCAGTCCTCATGCGGTGGGTGTTGCGGCAGCCAGTGACCGCTATACGTTCAGGCAGGTCAATATCTGCGAGACTGCGGCCGTGGGGGCTGAGTTGGCGGCCTTCCGTCCCGATGCGGTGATGCATCTGGCGGCCGAAAGCCATGTCGACCGTTCCATCGACCATGCCGGTGCCTTCGTGCAGGCCAACGTGACCGGCACGTTTTCCATGCTGGAGGCGGCGCGCATATACTGGCAGGCGCTGCCTGCGACCCGGCGCGCGGCCTTCCGCTTCCACCATGTCTCGACCGATGAAGTATTCGGGACACTTGGGCCGCATGATCCCCCCTTTACCGAAGCCACGCCCTACGATCCCCGCAGCCCCTATTCCGCCAGCAAGGCCGCATCCGACCATCTGGTGCGGGCATGGTGGCATACCTATGGCCTGCCAACCTTCGTTACGAATACGACCAACAATTACGGGATCTGGCATTTTCCTGAAAAGCTGGTGCCGCTCATGATCATCAATGCGATCGAGGGACGTGAGTTGCCGGTCTATGGCACGGGTGAGAATATCCGCGACTGGCTGTTTGTCAGTGACCATGCCGAAGCCCTGGTCCGTGCAGTGGAACACGGCCAGCCGGGCGAGACATACGCCATTGGCGCCCGGCAGCCGCGTACCAATCTGGAAGTGGTCCATGCCATCTGTGACGTGCTGGACCGGCTGCACCCCGATCCCGCCGGGCCACATGCGCGGTTGATCCGGCACGTGGCCGACAGGCCGGGCCATGATTTCCGTTATGAAATCGATCCCTCCCGTGCCGAACAGGCACTGGGGTGGAAAGCACGACATGATTTTGAAAGTGGCATAGACATGACCGTTCGCTGGTACCTTGAGCATGCACGGTGGTGGCAGGCCATACGGGCACGGCGCTATGCCGGACAACGGCTGGGGCAGATGGCATGACCGGCGCGTCGGGACTGAAGGGGATCGTGCTGGCGGGCGGGTCTGGCACACGGCTGTACCCCATGACACTGGCGGCCAGCAAACAGCTGTTGCCGGTCTATGACAAACCGATGATCTATTACCCGATCTCGACGCTGATGATGGCGGGTATCCGTGACATCATGATCATTGCAACGCCGCAGGACATGCCCCAGTTCCAGCGCCTGCTGGGGGACGGGTCACCGCTGGGTGTGACCTTTACCTACCGTATCCAGCCCGCCCCCGAAGGGATTGCGCAGGCGTTCCAGATCGCGGGTGACTGGCTGGCGGGTGCACCATGTGCGCTAATACTGGGTGATAACCTGATCTTTGCCGACCATCTGCCCGCCATGCTGCGTGCGGCGGCGGGGCGGCCCCATGGCGCCACGATCTTTGCCTATCAGGTACGTGACCCTGAACGTTATGGCGTGGTGACGTTCGATGCAGAGGGGAAGGCGCTGGATATTCTGGAAAAGCCTGAGCATGCGCCGTCAAACTGGGCGGTGACGGGATTGTATTTCTATGACGGGCGTGTTGGCGAACTGGCGGCCGGATTGCAACCATCCCCACGGGGTGAACTGGAGATAACCGATCTCAACCGGATATATCTTGAGGAAGGCAGTCTGAATGTCGAACGTCTTGGGCGTGGCTGCGCATGGCTGGATGCCGGCCTGCCCGACAGCCTGATGCTGGCGTCATCATTTGTGCAGACGGTGCAGTCACGACAGGGGATGCTGGTTGGTTCCCCCGAAGAAGCAGCTTTCCGCATGGGTTATATTGACGTAACCCAGCTACGTGCTCTGGCCCGACGCATGATAAAGACCGAACTGGGGCGTACCCTTATGGCCATTGCCGGGCGGGCATTAGCATAAGCCGTAAAATCATAAAGAAGTTTTTGATAAAGCTTTTTTCAAAAAGCTTCAGGGAACGTCGTCTTTTTTGAAAAAGGCGACACCCAGGAATTTTTCATGAAGACCTATTATAGATCAATGCTTTGGAAAACAGATCAAGGATAACGGCTTAGAGAATGTTATGCATATTTATGAAGTATAGTTTCGAGTGAAGGCATGAATCATGCGAAACAGACGACATGAATACTTTTTAGTATTAAGGCATGGCGCGCGTAACTCTTGACGAACCTGCGACAGCGTGTGGCCATGCGAAAGGTTGTCCGGTGTGGTGCGCCACGGACTTCCATAGTGGGTCACATAACGCAACCCATTGAACAATCCGCGCAATGCGTGATGTCGTTGTTCTGCATCCTCATGCATCAGGATCAGATACGGGACAACCAGAGATCATTCTTTATCTGATACGTCAGGGGGATACGGTTTGCGTGCAGGCGTCATCCTGCACTTCCCCCATCACGAATTCAAATATGATCGATTTACAGGCATGACAATCGATCCTGCCTTGTACCAGACGGTTACAGACAGTCATGCTGAAGCCGAACAGGCCGGAAATAGGGGAAGTCCTGTATCCAGAATACAAGACAATTCAGGATATGTGGATACTTCCCCGATAATCGTTAGATGCTTCAGAAGTTGTAATGCAGTTCACAGCCAACCCAGCGCGGCGTCTGGATGTACTGCGCACGGTTGTTGTCGCTTCCGGTAAAGGAATAGGTCGTGCCCTTGTTGTTCTGCAGGTTGTCAACATATACGGCGGCAGTCCATTTGCCTGTCTTGGGGCCAACCTCCATGCGTAACCCCAGGGAGCTGATCTTGCTGGTCTTGGCATTAGGGTCACCCAGTGCCGCCCACATATTGTCTTTCCATGTATAGCTGGCCTGCAGGGTAACGCGATAACTATCGATATCGATATTGTAGCGTGCGACGCCGCTCCACGAAAAACGGGGAGAAAAGGGCAACGGGGAATTGTGTGCCACCGCCGGGTCAAGGGAAAGCCCGTTAATATAATTGACCGGGCTTTTGACCTGCGCATCAAGATAGGCAAAGGAACCACGGATATCGAGGTTGGGCACCAGGTTATGCAGTGTGGTTGAAAGTTCACCACCACGGGTGCGTGCACGCGGGATCGTGCCAAGCGTAAGCGAGTTTTCGGTTGTCGTTATCGGTGCGAAGAACAGGGTCTGACGGTTGTGATATTCATAGTCGAACAGGGAGCCTTCTACCTCAAGCCTGTTGTGCAGAAGGGAAGACTTGATGCCGACTTCATATGCAATCAGGTTTTCCGGCTTGACGTAATCAAGCGCCCCGGCCGCCAGCACGGGTGCGGCAAAATAGGAACCGGCCTTGTAACCATTTGAAATCGTGCCGTATGCATAAGTGCCCGGCACAATCTGGTAGCGCAGGCCCACGCGCCCGGTAAAGCGATGATAGTCATGACGTTCATTAACGCCAGTCAGTGCATCACCTACCCGCGCATTATATGGTGCCAAAAGTCTTGGGCTATTGGCGCCAATTTCCGAATATCTTGATCCTCCGTCAAAACCGCGTTCGTCATAGGAGAAGCGGCCAGACGCAATGAAGTCCAGTTTCTTGGTAATGTTGGTAACCGTGTTTACATAAACGCCGGTGGACAGGTTCTGCTGGGAAAAGTGGTTGTCCAGGGCGAGCGCGCTGCTGGACTGCATGCGGTCACTGGTATAGTCGCCGTCGATCTTGTCGTATGATTCAAAAACACCAACGGTCAGATGGAAGAATTTCGTAGGATTCATGCGCAGGTGCATGTCATGCGACTGCGCTATGGCCGTATCATTCCATCGGTAGTCAGCAATATGAACGGCTGAACCGTCATAGTTGTCAGTATCGTCACGACGATAGAAATCGATGGCTGTCGTGGACGAGAAGTCACCAAAGTCAAACGCCTTGGTATAATTGACGGACAGACCCCCGCCATTCTCGTTTCGCTGGGGAACGGCGTTGCCCACGCTGACCGCATTGGCTGAAGGGTTCATGCCAGTATCACCGCTGGAAACCGGCCCGATATCCTGTGGTGAGGTGGAAGTGCCCTTGTCGCGTGTGTAATGGAGGTTCAGCAGCAACGAAGACGTATCATCAATCGTAAATTTGGTCAGGTTACGAATGGCCAGAAGGTCCTGCGAACCATAGCGTGCGCCTGTTGATATGTCTTTCTGCCAGCCATCGCCCTTGACATAATTGAAAGCCAGACGGTTGGATATCCTGCTGGTGATCGGGGTATTGATGGCAAAGCGGCCACGGTTGGTATTATAGCTGCTGTAACCCCATTCCGCATAGCCACCGAATTTGTCGGATGGTTTTACAGACTGGATATTGATGCTGCCACCAGTGGTGCTGCGGCCCATGTCAAAGCCCTGTGGGCCTTTTTCCGTGGCAACGCTTTCAATATCAAGCATCTGACCGGTGTAGAATACGGGGAAGGGGGCGAATACGCCATCCAGATAAATACCAATCCCGCCCATGTTGGTGCCGACATAGTCATCCAGACCAACACCACGGATGGAGAAAATGGGCGCCGAGCCGGATACGGCATTCGTTGCCGTCACACCTGGCGTGAACGCTGCAATATCCTTCGGGCTTTCAAGGTGAAGCGAGCGCAGTTCTTTCCCGCTGATCGTATTCACCGTACCGGGCGTGGCCAGATAACGCTGCGCATGTGACCGGGTCACTGTTATCTGTTCGGGCGATGCCTTGGGAACCGCCGCACCCTGACGGCGTGGCATGGCAGTGGAATGGTGTGCGGCGATATGTTTCGTATCAACCGATTGGGCGCTGGCAGGTGTCGTTGCGGCAACGGCCAGCGGTGATGTCGATGCCAGCAGCAGGCAGGGCAGGGCGGGCAGACGGGCATATGTCGGGACCGCAGCCAGAAGACGGAAGGAATGACGTAAAAAATATAGTTTCATGCCGATATTCCTGTTTCATTCCCGTTAAACCGATCCCTGGGGCGCAAAAAAACCCCATTTATCTTGCTTTGATTCTTACAATAAGGCGTCTCGTGTATTGGTTTATAAGAAGCCAAATCACACTTTTTATTATCTGTATGTAATGGATCGAAAGCCCAATAATGTGGCGGATGCAAGCGCGTAAAAGTCATATAACATATTGATAATTATGAAAGTTTAATTCTGAGTTATGCGCGGGATGCTGCTGTGTGAAAGGGCAGGAAACAGCTTGGTTTTTTTTTGATGTTGCCTGACTACAACATCCTGTGAAACACGAAGACACATCTGGTGTTTAGATCCAGTCATGGCCTGATCCGGTCTGCTGCTGCGATGTGGATGACGATGAGGAACGATATGGCTGTTTTCTGGGATGCAGTGGCGACAGCACGCCACTCCATTGTGCATCGCAGGTTCATGTGGCGCTGTCTTGCCCCGAGGGGAACCGCCTCAATCAGGGGGCAGATCGCCCGTGTTTCATCAGAAAGCGCCTGTTCCGCTTCTTTCTCTCTACAGGACGGATTTCAGGTCATGACAGGCCCTGCTTTGTAATATGCAAGGCATGCTCTTCAGTAGGAAATCATCTGGTCGAGGAAATCCCGCGCGCGTTGTGTCTTGGGGTTTGTAAAGAATTCGGCCGGTGGCGTGATTTCCAGAATCCGCCCCTTGTCCATGAAAATGATCCGGTCGGCGATATGGCGCGCAAACCCCATTTCATGGGTGACACACAGGGTGGTTATGCCCTGCTGCGCCAGGTCATTCATGATCGCGACCACACCCGAAATCGCTTCGGGGTCCAGGGCCGCGGTCGGTTCGTCAAACAGCATGACCTCGGGCTGCATGCACAGCGCGCGCGCAATCGCCACGCGCTGCTGCTGCCCGCCCGACAGCTGGATGGGATATTTATTGGCCTGTTCGGCAATATTGACCTGCTTCAGAAACCGCATGGCCATTTCTTCCGCACTGGCGCGCAGGGTTTTCTTGACCAGGCGCGGGGCCAGCGTGCAGTTGTCCAGCACGCTCAGATGCGGGAACAGGTTGTAGTTCTGGAACACCAGTCCGACGGTCGCGCGC
Organism: Komagataeibacter diospyri; assembly: GCF_043995075.1. Classification (NCBI taxonomy): domain Bacteria; kingdom Pseudomonadati; phylum Pseudomonadota; class Alphaproteobacteria; order Acetobacterales; family Acetobacteraceae; genus Komagataeibacter; species Komagataeibacter diospyri. The sequence goes on along the minus strand of NZ_CP171836.1, from coordinate 2,420,867 downwards.
AGTTGCGTAAGGTCGGTCTGCGCATTGATGATCTGGCCATCAATGCTCAGGATACCGCTGTCATGCGGTTCGATGCGGTTGAAGCAGCGGATCAGCGTTGACTTGCCTGAACCTGACGGGCCCAGCACGACAATCTTTTCCCCGCGCTGCACATCAAAGCTGATCCGGTCTAGTGCGATGAAATCCTTGTACAGCTTGCTCAGGTTGCGGACTGAAATCATGGCCGACGGGTCGGGCATGGTCTTGGGATCAGGATTCATTTGCGGTCGCCTTGTGACGGTCAGCCCATGCAAAGCGGCGTTCAACACGTTTTTGCAGGAACAGGAAAAAGAAAACCATACCCAGATAGTAAACCAGCGCCGCGGCGTAATACTCCGTGAATTCGAACGTGCGCGCCACCTGGATCTGGGTCACCGCCAGCAGCTCCTGAAGCGAGATGACCGATGCCAGCGACGTAGTCTTCAGCAGGCTTATGAATTCGTTGATGGTGGGGGGCAGTGCAATGCGCAGGGCCTGCGGGAAGATGACATGGCGGTATACCTGTCGCCGCGACATGGCCAGCGCGTCCCCTGCCAGTTCCTGTCCCTTGTCCACCGCGCCAAGGGCGGCGCGGTTGATTTCGACCTGATAGGCGGATTCATTGATCGACAGTGACAGCCACGTGGCCAGAAAGGGGGTAAACCATGCCTCGCGGAAGATCGGCAGGAACTGCGGCAGCGCATTCCATATGAACAGCAGCTGCAGCAGTGTCGGTGCGCCACGGAATACTGACACATATCCCTTCAGTACCATCTTGAGCAGCGAATCCCGCCCGTTCAGTGCCAGCGCCATCGGAATCGAGATCATGATGGCGGTAAAATGCGACAGGACGGCTACCGCCAGCGTGATGAACGCGCCGCGCATGAAAGCAGTTGATGTCAGCGCGGAGAAAAACGTGTCCCACCGGAACATGGGAGCAGGCGGCGTGCGGGTCAGCGCCTTTGCCGCATCGGGGGAGATGGCCCATTTCTTCTGGATCGCGGCCATCTGCCCGTTCTGGCCCATGGTGGCGATGGCCTGTTCCAGCAGTTCGCGGTCATGCGCGTTCTTGCGGATATACAGTGCGAAATGCCGGTATTCGGGATAGGGGGGCACAAGGATGACGTTGACCTTCCCGTGCAGCTGTTCCTGCCGGTAGTACAGTTCCACATCCTGGCTGGCGAAGGCGAAGACACGCCCGATCAGCACCTGCTGCACCACCTGGTCCTCGGTCGGGTACTGCTGGATGATGATGGGTGCGCGACCGGCCTGGACCAGTGCTTCATTTTCTTTTGCCAGCCGCGCGCTGTAGCTGGTGCCCGACTGCACGGCCACTGTCTTGCCCGACAGGTCGGCCATGCTGGACAGAGGTGGGGTCCCGGCACGCGCCACGACCACCAGCGCCGTGTCCTGATAGGAGACGGCATCGAAATTCTTCTCGCGGTCCGGCAGCTTTATGATGCCACTGGCCACCATCGAACACCGCTGCGCCGCAAGACTGGGGAACAGGCCGGTAAAGTCCATGGTCGTGACGACCATGGGCACATGCCAGTATTCCGCCAGCCGGTGGGCGATATCCATATCGATCCCGTCCACGGCGTTGACGTCGGTGCCGTTCACGAATGTCATCGGTGGTAGGGTGGGGTTGGTGCAGACTGTCAGCGTACCATCATGGATGAAGCCGGGCAGGTCGGGATCGGCGGCCTGCGCACTTCCCGCAATGGCCAGTACCCCCGCAAGGGCGGCTGCCAGTGCGCGGGGCCGGAAGCGGAAAGAACAGCGGCGCATGAACTGCGCCATGGAATGGGTCATACGGTGTGCTCCACGGGGGTATGGGGCAGGAATCGAGGGTGGAAAACCATCTGTGTGGCGCCCGCGCTAGCAGGCTTCTTCCAGAATGCGGCGGAATATATCGATCATCAGCCCGGTTTCGGGCGATGGTCGGGCAATGAAGTAGAAACCCGTAACCAGTTCCAGCCCCCCCAGCGTGATGCGGCGCAGCAGGCCGGATCGCAGCAGGGGCTGGGCAAAGGGTTCAGGCAGAAAACCGACATAACTGCCCGACAGGATCAGCAGAGCGCGCGAATCAACGTTTTCGGCAGCTGCGGCAAAGGTCAGGTGGGGACGTATCCCCTCCCACATGGGTGACGATGCGGCGCCCGATACCTCGATCATGCGATGCTGGGATAGTACTTCGGGGGTGATCTCGTCTTCGGGCATGCTGAACAGCGGATGGCGCATGCCGCAGAACAGGTGCAGCTCCTCCCGGAACAGGGGGGTCGCGTGCATGTTGGGCAGGTGGCGCGGGTTCAGCATGATCCCGGCGGAAGCCTGCCCGTTCAGTACCGCGAATTCCACCTCCCGCGAGGATGCGGAACGGATGTCGAGGAACACCCCCGGATGGCGGGTGGTGAAGATTTCGATCGCACGGACCAGCGCCGTTTCACCATGGATCTGGATATTGTCAGGCACGTACAGGCAGAACCGCCCCGACAGGGTGCCGCTGGCTTCGTTGATGCGCTGCTGGAAACGCGCGATGTCGGAAAACAGGGTGTTGGTGGCTTCCATGACCATCCGCCCTTCCGCCGTCAGCGCAAATCCGCTGCGTCCGCGCATGCACAGCCGCAGGCCAAGGCGGTTTTCCAGCGCCGAGATGTCGATGCTGATGGAAGACTTGCTTTTGCCCAGCGCCACTTCGGCGGCGGCAAACCCACCATGTTCGGCCACCGTGCGGAACACGCGCAGCAGGCGCAGGTCCACTTCGGCGATCTGGCCGTGAAAACCGGCGGCCTTGCGGTGTGGCGCCTTGCGGCGCGCGCCGTTGCCCGGACTTGATGTATGTTCTCGCGTCATGCAGGATCGATTCACCAGGTATCAGACATGGAACATGCCGTGCCGCCATGCTGGCAACCGGAATTATTCCTGTATAAGAACATAGGCAGGCGTTTGTCCCTTCTCATTGTCGGAAATGGCCAATTCGTTGTCAGCTTTATCCATAAACCGCAACGATGGACAGGTGGAATGATTATGTGTGGGTGTCAGGCGAAAAGCGTAAAATACTGATCTGGAAATAAAAAATGTCTGGCATGCGCGGCTGCCGCATCCCTGCGCGGATGATGGTAATGGTAACAGGATGTGCCGTTTGCCAAGATTAATGAAAATACAAAGTAAACTATGGACCATTGATATTTGAACGTCTGTGCCCCCCGCTATCTTTCGGGAAATACCCTAGTGTATTCAGTTATGTGACAAGGATTAAAGGCAATGGTCGCGAACCGCTGGTTTATTGACAGTGAAACCGGGGATCTGGCGGATGTGCTGCTATGTCCCCCTGATTATTATTCCTGGATTCCCAGTAATGATATCGCCATCCAGAGCATGGCCAACGGTGCGCAGATTGACCGCGCCGCGCTGAATGCGCAGTTCAGGGAACTTGTCGCCACGCTGGAAGGCGAACAGGTCAGCTGCCATTTCCTGACCCCGCACAAGGACATGCCGTACGAGGTGTACACCCGCGACAGTTCCCAGACCACGCCGTTCGGCACTGTCGTCACCAACCTCGCCCGTCCCGAGCGTACGGCGGAAATCACGCCGATCCATGAATTCTACGGCAAGGACGAAATCTGGAAGACCTGCACGAAGGGCCATATCGAAGGCGGTGACATCCACATCATCCGTCCCGGCCTGCTGGCGGTTGGCGTCAGTGGTGGCCGTACGGATGAAGCCGGCGCCGCCGAGTTCATAAGCTGGTTCGAGGAAGCCGGCTGGACCTGCCGCATGATCCGCTTCCCCGAACATTTCCTGCACCTGGACGTGATCTTCACCATGGTGGCGGAAGATCTGGCCATCGCTGCGGTGGACGTGATCGCCGACGAGGATCTGGACTGGTTCCGCGCGCAGGGCATCCGCCTGCTGCCGGTCAGTTACAAGGAAGCCATGCGGGACATGGGCTGCAATGTCCTGTCGCTGGGTCGTGAACGCGTGGTCAGCCCCCATCATTGCACGCGCATCAACCAGATGCTGCGCGCCGAAGGCCTGACGGTGCTGGACCCGGAACTCAATCAGTTCTCGCAGGGTGGTGGCAGCATCCACTGCATGACCATGCCGCTGCGCCGCAAATCCCTGAAGAAGGACTGACCCACCGTATGGGGGCAGGCATGGTCGTGCCTGCTCCTGACATGTGCGGCATGGTCCCGTCGCGCGGTCAGGCACGGCACGTCCTGCCGACCTGATGCATCCCTGGCCAATTGCGCATCGTCCGGCGTCATTCAACGGAGAGACAGACCCGTGGGTATGGAAAACAGCATCTCGATCGATGGCTCGCAGCTATGGTCCGACCTGATGGAAACGGCACGTTTTGGCGCGACCGCGCGTGGCGGGCTGCATCGTCTGGCGCTTGGGGCGGATGACCTGAAGGTACGCGAATGGTTCGCCAGCACATGCCGGGCGCTGGGGTGTGAGGTCATCCATGATTCCATGGGCAACCAGTTCGCACGCCGTCCCGGCACGCAGCCTGACCTGAAGCCGATCATGATTGGCAGCCATCTGGACACGCAGCCGACCGGCGGGCGTTTTGATGGGATTCTGGGTGTGCTGGGCGGGATTGCGGTGCTGCGCGCGCTGGAAAATGGTAAGGTCCAGACCCGCCACCCGATTGAAGTCGTCAACTGGACGAATGAGGAAGGCGCACGCTTTACGCCCCCCATGCTGGCATCCGGTGTGTTTGCCGGGGTCTTTACCGAAGACTATGCCCGCAGCCGTCCCGACCGTGACGACATCACCCTTGGTGAGGCCCTGACACAGGGCAGGCAGGCGGGCGCGCAGCCCTGTGGCCAGCATCCCGCCGCCGCGTATTTCGAACTGCATATCGAACAGGGGCCGGTGCTGGAGGCCGAAGAAAAGACGATCGGCGTGGTGCAGGGCATCCAGGGCATGCGCTGGTACGAAGTACGCGTCATGGGCCGGGATTCCCACGCGGGCACAACACCCATGACCATGCGTGCCGACGCCATGTGGGCTGCCGCCCGCATGATCGATGCAGTGCATGGTGTCGCGATGTCCCATAAGGACGGTCTGGGCACGGTCGGCATTGTCGACTGCCAGCCCGCCAGCAGCAATGTCATTCCCGGCAACGTCATGTTCACCGTTGACCTGCGCAACCCTTCCGACACTGTCCTGGAAGCGATGGAGCAGGATTTCCGTGCCCGGATCGCGGCATTGGCCGAGGATTGCGGGGTTGAGGCGATCGTGTCGCCGGTATGGAATTCAGCCGCCGTGCATTTCGACCCCACCTGCGTCGCCTGCGTGCGTGAGGCAGCGGAGGAGGAACGTTATTCCATGCGCGACATCGTATCCGGCGCCGGGCATGACGCCGCCTATATGGCGCAGGTGGTGCCAACCGCCATGGTGTTTGTCCCCTGCCTGAACGGCATCAGCCATAACGAGGCCGAAAGTGCCGAACCGGTGGATGCGACAGCAGGTGCGAATGTCCTGCTGCATGCCGTGCTGCTGGCCGATACCCGGATTGACGCGGCATAAGAACAGGTGCGGCGGGGTTATTTCTTCAGCCGCACCATGACCACTTTCGGGTGGTGACCGACCCATTCGACATCGACAATACCGGAATCGGTTATCAGATCGCTCAGGCGCGTATAGCCAAAGTTGCGGGCGTTGAAGTCCGACGCCTGCTTGGCCAGATGCGCACCGATCGATGCGAGGTTGGCCCACCCGTCTTCATTCGATGATGCATTGATGGCGTTGCGCAGCTTGTCCAGATCCTGTTCATCCAGGGTCTGCACTGGCTGTCCCGAGGACAGGCCACGGGACATTGTCCGGTCTATCCGGTGCCTGTGCGTTTCCACGTCATGCGTGGCGTGGTGGTTGAGGACATCGAAATAGACGAATTTGTCACATGCCGTAATGAAGGGACGTGGCGTCTTGCGTTCCCCAAACCCGTAGACCGTTACCCCCTGTTCACGGATGCGGGCGGCAAGGCGGGCGAAATCGCTGTCACTCGATACAATGCAGAATCCCGCAAAACGCCCGGTATACAGCAGGTCCATCGCATCAATGATCATCGCGCCATCGGTGGCGTTCTTTCCGGTTGTATAGGCAAATTGCTGCACGGGCTGGATTGCGTGTTCCAGCAGGCATCCCTTCCAGCCGTTCAGGTTGGGCTTTGTCCAGTCGCCATAGATGCGTTTGACACTGGCCACCCCATAACTGGCGATTTCTTCCAGCAGGCCAACGATGATCCTGGGGGATGCGTTATCCCCATCAATCAGTAAAGCGAGTGCCTTTTCAGAATTGTTCTGCATCATGCCCTTCGGAAAATCGTGCTCCAGCCGCTGGTCAGATACAGGCTGCCGACCTGTCGGGCAAATGACGTGATCCCGCTTTTCACCCATCATGCCTTTGGTGGCGTACATGCCTAAGTGTACTTTGGAAAATTCCTATTTACACATGTGACCACGGCGGTTGATCGTCGTTGCGTAAACATATCATTTCGCGTCTATTGAGGGGGTAGCTGCATTACATGATCCGTGCCTCGATCCCGTCCGGCTTTCCCATCTGGTCCACACTGGGGGGCACCAACTGATGCAACTGGACATATTCAAGACGCTGTGGGGCGATATGCGCCCATGGGACCAGCCTGTTACCGATATGCGGGCGGCCGGTTTTGACGGGATCGAGGCACGGATCCCGTCCACCGTGGCGCAGGCAACTGAATGCGCACGGATACTGCGGGGCGAAGGTGTACCCTATATCGGTATCGCCATGACCGGTGGCGGCGTGCTGCCGCGGCAGGCCGCCAGCGTGGATGATCATGTCACCGACCTGCGTGCCATACTGGAACGCGCAGTACCCATGTCACCGCGTTTCATAAACGTGCTGGGCGGCAATGATCGGTGGAATGCGGCCCAGCAGGTTGAATTCATTGCACGGGCACAGGAGGTGGCGCGTGACACCGGCCTGTTGTGCAGTTTTGAAACCCACCGCGCGCGCATCCTGTCCAGCCCGTGGATGACGCTGGATGTCATCCGCCAGCATCCCGATGTGCTGTTTACGACGGATATCAGCCACTGGGTCGTGACCTGTGAGCGCCTGCTGGATGACCCGCTGGATGATTTCAGCGCCTTTGTCAGCCGGGTGCACCATGTGCAGGCGCGTGTGGGGTATGACCAGGGGCCGCAGGTGCCCCATCCGGCAGCCCCCGAATACCAGCCTGCCCTGCGCTTTCACCAGCAGTTCTGGGAGAAGGTCTGGCTGTCCCAGATGGCGCGGGGCTACACCACGACGACCCTGACCCCCGAATGCGGACCGGATGGTTATCTGCACACGCTTCCCTTCACCAACGCCCCCGTGACCGATCTGTGGGGGCTGAATGTGTGGATGGGGCAGACGGAACGTCAGCATTTTCTGGATTTCATCTCGACCAAGCAGCAGGATCACGCGTCATGACATCTACCAAACAGGATACGGTAATGCCCGGTCACGTTGAGACCTTTACGTCCATTCCCGTTGTCAATATCGCGGGGTTGTACAGCCCCGATCTTGCCAGGCGTCAGGCCGTGGCGGAAGAACTCGGGGCGGCCGCGCGCAATGTGGGCTTTCTCTATATTTCCGGCCATGACGTGCCGGATGCCGCAATCGCGGGCGTGCGCAGGGCCGCGCGGGATTTCTTCGCGCTGCCTTACGAAGAAAAGATGAAATACTACATCGGTGCGTCCGCCACGCATAAGGGCTACGTGCCGGAAGGCGAAGAAGTTTACAGCAAGGGCCGCCCAGACCATAAGGAAGCCTTTGACATAGGTTTCGAGGTCCCGGCTGACAACCCGCTGGTCAAGGCTGGCACGCCACTGCTGGGGCCGAACAACTGGCCTACGGTGCCGGGTTTCCGGTCCGAGGCCGAAGCCTATTACAAATCCGTTTTCGCGCTGGGCCGCACGCTGTTCCGTGGCTTTGCCCTAGCCCTTGGGCTGCCGGAAACGTATTTCGATGACCTCGCCAATTTTCCGCCTTCCAAACTGCGGATGATCCATTACCCATATGACGCGGATGTAAAGGATGCGCCCGGTATTGGTGCGCATACCGATTATGAATGCTTCACCATCCTGCTGGCGGACCAGCCGGGGCTGGAAGTCATGAACGGCAATGGCGAGTGGATCGATGCGCCGCCGGTACCCGGTGCCTTTGTGGTCAATATCGGCGACATGCTGGAAGTCATGACGGCAGGTACGTTTGTCGCCACCGCGCATCGCGTGCGTAGTGTCCCGGCGGAACGATATTCCTTTCCCCTGTTCTATGCCTGCGACTATCATACCAAGATCCAGCCGCTGCCAGCCTTCGCCAATGGTACGCAGGATTACGAGACCATTACCATCGGGGAACACATGTGGGCGCAGGCGTTGCAGACCTACCAGTACCTTGTCCGTCGCGTGGCGGACGGGACGCTGTCGCTGCCCACGGGCGCGCGCAAGGTGGCCACGTTCGGGCATTTCAAGCGCACAAAAAATGATAAGGCCTGACCCCGTCACGGCGGTCAGACGTTTGCTACAGGATGGGATTTTCCGACATCATGTCTACTTCACCGGTTACATCATCTGCCATGACCGAGCAGGCCCTGCGTGAGGACCTGGCTGCAGCCTATCGCCTGATGGCGCATTTCGACATGACCGACCTTGTCTATACGCACCTGTCCGTGCGTCTGCCGGGGGACCGTCATGCCTATCTGGTCAATCCCTATGGTCTTCTGTTCGAGGAAATTACCGCAAGTTCCCTGGTTGTTGTGGATGCGGACGGCCTGCCCAGACAGGAAACGTCCTGGCCGATCAACCCGGCGGGTTTTGTCATCCATTCCGCCATCCATCGCAGCAGGCCGGATGCCGCCTGTGTCATGCATACCCATACCATTCCCGGCATGGTGGTGGCGGCACAGGACCGGAACATCCTGCCGCTGAACCAGATCAATATGGAATTCTACGGCAGCGTCGGCTTCCATCCCTACGAGGGGATCGCGGCGGATGATAACCTGAGCGAGCGCGAACGCCTTGTGCGTGACCTTGGTGACCGTAATGCGCTGATCCTGCAAAACCATGGACTGCTGACCGTCGGCACGACCGTCGCGCATACGTTCTACCGCATGTATTACCTGAACCAGTCATGCAAGATCCAGATCGCGGCGCAGGCGACGGGCGTGCCGTTGCACGTTCCATCCGAGACACAGATCCTGCGCGCAAAGAAGCAGTTTGATGATGATCCCGATCAGGGCCGCCTGATCTGGCAGGCCCTGCGTCGTAAGCTGGATCGTGAACAGCCGGATTACAAGAACTGATGCAGGTTTTTAGAGGATGTTGAGAAACAACTATTGAAAAACAGTTGTAAAAAAGTTTTCGGGTGCCGCCTTTTTGAAAAAAATTCCTGACCCAAAACGTCCTTATGATTTGCGGGCTGTTTCAAACAGTCTTGTGGCTGCAGGTTATTGCGGCAGATAAACAGGTCACGGTTTGACAGGCCCGCAGGTCTTTATGGCCTGCGGGCCTGTTTGCATGATGCCATGTATGGTCTGTCAGGCGGCTCAGGAAGAAATGGATAAGGCGACCAATCGCATCATTTGGCAACCCGTCCCAATAGCTAATGATTGCCGGGGAAAGAGACAGTGCACAAAGGCCAGGAAAGGCCGTTCCAGAAAGTATTTCGGAAGGTATTCATGAAATCATGAAGCAGTTTTTGGTGAATATTTTTCCCAAAAGCTTCAGGAAACGCTGCGTGTTTGGAACAAGGCAGCGCCCAAAAAATTTTAATACTTTTGTCAAACGCCAATTACGGAAGAATATTTAAACCAGTCTACGGAACAGGATTTCCAGCGCATGGTCATGATGTCCGTCGGGTCTGCGAGCTGCGGGACTCGAACCCGCACGCTCTATCAAACACCAGACAGACAACTCGTTGAAAATGAACGAAAATTTCAGCCGTTACCGTCCTTCAAAGTTGCTGATCCCGCACAACCTGCGGGCCACCCGGTGGAGCAGTCAAGTAAAAAATTGAGATAGATTGCTCTCAGTTGCCCATGATTTCAAAGTGTGTTTTTAATGGAGCTGTATTCTTATTTTTATAACGGAATGAATTATGCCTGATAAGCCTTGGATAGATGCTATCGTTCAAGTTCTGCAAGAAAGTAATCAATCATTATCTTATACAGATATAGCTGATAGGGTTGTCCAGCAAGGATTAAGAGAAAATGTAGGAGCAACTCCAGCAAATACGGTTAATTCTTATATAATAAAAAGCATAAATGAAGGATCAAAATTATTTGTTAGAACGGGGAGGGGTATTTATTGGCTGTCTGAAAAAATCAATGCAGAGGAAAATAATAATTCTCCTTTGAGTGATTTGGAAGACGCAACAAATGATGGTGAAGATGCACAAAACTCTACCGGGTTGATTAATGCGTTCGGAATGTTTTGGGAAAGAAATTGGATCACTTGGTCAACCACCCCTAAGCTGTTGGGCCAGCAGCAGATTGGAGCTTTATCTGTTGATTTCTTCAAGCAAATAGGGGTCTATTTGCTTTATGATGGATCTAAGGTTGTTTATGTTGGTAGAGTCATCGATCAGCCGTTAGGGCGAAGGCTTTTTCAGCATACTCGTGATCGTTTGCAGGGGCGCTGGAATCGATTTTCATGGTTTGGCCTTTATCCTTTAAAAGAAGATGCAGAAAATACAAATGTCGAAATAAATGATAATTACCAAGCGAACTTTGACACGTCTGTTTTAATTGAGACCTTGGAGGCCCTTCTAATTGAGGGGCTGGAACCCCCTCAAAATCGTCGCCGTGGAGATAATTTTAAGGCTACAGAGTTTCTTCAAGTTCGCGACCCGGAAATTAATCGTCTACAGGTAATGAGATATTTATCTGCAATGAGTGATATGATTCCGCAATAATAAGGTCTTTTTCAACCCAGTAGCGGAAGCATTAATTATCGATAACGTCAAAAGAATATATTTCTATGCTTTAGGGGGTCAACGGGGGAGGTTCCTCCCCCTTGCCAGATGTCGAATGGGTAGCCATTTGACACTGCTGGCTCCCTTTTAAAACGTTCCCTTTTTGAAGGCTGTTTCGGGGTAGCTTATTGCCTCTATGGTTTGCAGCAAATTGGCTGTTGAGATGCCGGTCAGATAGATCGTGGTGCCCTGACTTTTATGGGTTGCTTCATGACCGAGTAGGCGGTCAATCCATACCTCCCGAATATTGGTATTCGCGTTTCTGAGTTGTGTGGAAACGGTATGTCGGAACGAGTGGAAGGTGATTTCTGCGGGCAGGCCGATACGGGTCTTGAGCAATGAAAAAGCCCTGCCAAGGGCTGCGCCCCTGACACTCTGTTTCGAGGTTTCCAGACCCGGAATGAGATAAGGGCCGTCAGTGGTATCCTTCAGAGCCAGCGCTCCCGCTTCAATCAGCTTTGAATGGATGGGTACAGTGCGGGTGCCTGCTTCTGTCTTTGGTGACCAGCCATCGTCAGAATGTGGTCTGACCATAAAGCAGGGGACACCATCAACGGTTTGGAGGTCTTCTTTGCGCAAGGCGCAAATCTCGCCTAATCGCATTCCGCTGTAAGCTGCAACCAATGTGACCAGCCGGAAGGTCTGTTCTGGCACAGAAGTGCTATGCCATGATGCAGAGGTCAGCAAAGCCAGTTCTCTGGCTGTCCAGCTTCTGCGTATGGTCTTTTGCCCATTCTCGAAATTCCAACCCGTCCATGGGTTCCGTGTGACCAACTCCCTTTGTAACTGGTTCCACAGGGCCGAGAGACGCATCATATGGTTTTTTACGCTCTTGCCACTCAAGGTTGGCAGACTTTCCTCTCTGGCCCGCTGTGCCTCTTCTGCAAGTGTCAGACTGCTCTTACGTTTGCCCAGCGATGCGGGAAGGGAAAATAGCAGGTCACGGAAGGCTCCAGCCTTCTCGCCCCCTATGATGGACACAGGGGCATCGCCAAACGCTTGCAGGAAGAGGTCTACGGCGCGCTGGGTGGCTTTCTTGGTGTCGGCGCTGGCATGAGGATTATCCAGCACGAAGCGTTTCAGGGCATCGGAGAGCATAAGGGGAGTAGCCTTGGCGGGTTTGGTTGCTTTCTTTATCGTTCGGGGTTTTGGCATCGGTGCTGACACCGGTATGGCCCCCGTTCCCTGAGCAGATGAAGGCTGAATCACGCTCTGCAAATCCCGCAGTGAAACCCGCAGTCCTTCAAGCCTGCTTAAAGCATCTGGTTCAGCCAGCACAGAATGAGCTTGCATGAACAGTTCAGTGGTTTTGGCGTCCAGGAATGATGCTCGTTTGCGGGCTTCGTTCTGGTAGCCGGTTTTCAGGGAAACCCAGATTTCCCGCCGGTTTAAGGCTGCTCGCAGGGCAGGGGGAATAATACGGCGGAAGTGGTAGGTGGTGCCTCGGACACGGAGCATAAAATCTTCCCTCGGTGGGGAAGGATGATGGAGCAAAGACAGCCTTTGCCCCTCATTCAGCCGAAAAATCGTGCTATTTCAGGTGTCTGTGGTGCGAACTGCGGGACTCGAACCCGCACGCCCTGTTGCGGGCGCAAGATTTTAAGTCTCGTGCGTCTACCATTCCGCCAAGCTCGCATATGCGTTCATGTTTAGCATATGCGGCGCACAGGACAATCATCGGTCATGATTTTATTGAATTAAGTTATGGGAACCCTGTTCAAGAATCGCGGGATATCCCAAGCGGCGTTTCCTGCATGGACAGGGTATCCTGCCTGCTGGCCCCTCATTGCGGCGGTCAGCAGGCAGTAGCCGTATTACTGCTGGAATGCGCGGGCCAGGATATTCTGTTTTTCCAGTGATACCGGCAGGGTGGTATTGGTCAGGGCAATACCCTGCCAGCCTGCGCCGAGTGCCGTGTAAAGGTTGATTGCATCCTGCAGGCGCTCCAGCCGTGCCATGGCCTCGGCATTCTGCGCATTCAGGGTCGTGCGTTCGGTTGTCAGCACTTCCAGGAACCCGACCAGACCGGCAGCATACAGCTTGCGTGCGCGCTCACTGGCCAATGCGCTGTCTTCCGCCGCCTTGGCCAGCAGTTCGGTGTGTTCTTCATCATCATGCCATGCGGCCATCGCGTCCTCGACTTCCTTGAAGCCGTTGAGAACGGCCTGACGATAGGCAAGCCGGCTGGCTTCGGCTGCAGCCTGCGCCATGCGGATCTGGGAGGTGTATTTCCCGCCATGCATTAGCGGCAGGGACGCCATCATCAGGAACTGCCAGCTCATGCCGCCCATCTGGAACACCTGATACAGGGCAGACGCATTGGGATTGAAGTTCAGCGGAATGGTGAAATTCGGATACAACTGGGCTACGGCAACACCAATGCGCGCCGTGGCTTCGGCATAAACACGTTCGGCCTTGCGAATGTCAGGACGGTTGGCAATGACCATAGAGGGCAGGGTAGACGGGAATTCCGGCACTGGCGGCAGGGGCCTGGCCACCTTCAGTTCCAGTTCCGATGTACCAGGCATCTGCCCCATCAGTACATCAAGCGCATGCGTGATCTGGGAAATATGGGTTTTCAGCGGTTCACGTGCCGCCGTCTGTGAATCCAGTTCCGCCTTGGCCTGCGCGATCTGCATGGTGTTACCTACGCCTTCCAGGTACAGGCGGTTGGTCAGGTCATAGGCGTCCTGCGCCACATGGATGTTGTTATTGGCGATTTCCAGCCGTAGCTGCTGGTCACGCAGCATCATGTAGTCACCTGCCAGTTCGGACAGCATCATGACCATGACGGCGCGACGGTCCTCGATCGATTCCTCAACCGCGCGGTTCTGGGCTTCCACGCTGCGGCGGATGCGCCCGAATACGTCAATCTGCCAGCTGGCGCTGAAACCATAGCCCAGGTACGACGCCTGCGGGTGGTTGTCCGGATTGCCGGGTCGTAGCGGCCAGTTGTCGATATTGATCGAATACCGCACGTCACCCGCGGCTGCCTGTGTATCCACCTGTGGATACCACTGCGATGCCTGCACGTCACGGATCGCGCGCTCGGCCATGATGCGCTGGCCCGCAACCTGCAGGTTGTAGTTCCCCGCAATCGCCTTATCGACCAGCCTGTCGAGTTCAGGATCCTTGAACAGGTGCCACCACTGCTTCAGTTCCTTATTGGTTTCCTCGATTTCCTCAGGCGTTGCGGCGTGGTCATCCTCGGTAAACTTGGCCGGGGGTTTCATCCGGTCGGGCTGGTAGCGGGGGCCTACCGTACAACCGGCCAGAAAAATGGCCGATGTCAGGAACAGGCCGGTCCGGCGGGTAACTGCGTTGATGTTCATGATCGTGCCCGGCGCCTTACAGATGGTCTTGCAGCCATGTCGTCAGACGGCCGCGTTGGGTACGGGACTGGGGACCGACGCTGATCGTGGCGGTCATGCCGGCCGCCAGTGTCACGCTGTCAGGCACATGGTCCAGGTGGATACGGACCGGGATACGCTGCGCCAGCCGCACCCATGTAAAGATCGGGCTGACATCCTGCAGCCCAAGACCGTCGGGCTTGCCGTTCTGGTCATTGATACCGCGGGCGATACTGACTACATGACCGGGAAGGATGTCCTTGTAACCCATCAGCTTGACGCGTGCGTCGTCACCCACATGCACGCCCCACATCTTCGTTTCCTCGAAGTAGCCGTTGACCCAGTAGGAATCAGCGTCGATCACCGCCAGCCGCGCATGGCCCGCCGTGACATAATCACCCACCCGCAGGTTGAGGTTGGTGATGTTGCCGTTGACCGGGGAATACAGGATGGAGCGCTGCAGGTTCAGCTTGGCCAGGTCAAGGGCTGCGCGCGCCGCGTCAACCGATGCGATCTGCGTTGCCACGTTCGAGTTGAAGACTTCCTGTTCTTCCGCCGACACGATGCCACCCAGTCCCATACGGCGGCGTGCGTCATTCTGCTTGAGTTTCAGGTCTTCCAGCGCACCATCCAGGCGGGCCTGTGCCTCGCGGATGGCAAGGCGGAAACGTACGGGGTCAAGCACGAACAGGGGGTCGCCCCGGTGCACGAACTGGTTGTCGACCACGGGCAGTTGCACCACGGTGCCCGACACTTCCGGCGCTACGTCCACGACATAGACGCGAACACGCCCGTCACGTGTCCAGGGGGCAATCATGTAGGTGTCCCATAAGGTGACGCCCATGACGATGGCCATCGTCACGACCGCCAGGGTCAGGACCACACGGATCAGGGTGCGAAGGAGGGGCATGGGGATTTCTCGAACCTTCTTGGGACAGTCAGATGTACAGGATCATCAGGCAGAGGACGCAAGTGTATAGCGCAACCTCGAACAGGGCGAGATGCCAGAACCATTTCATTATGCCGCACCACCATAACAGTGATCGCAGCAGCATGGTGACAGGCAGGGCAGCCACGGCATAGACGACAATCGGTGCCATGAAGACACCGAATAGGTTGAATTCGCTCAGCATCAGGCGGTTCTCATTCCGAACGGTCCCGTTGAAGGAGAAGCAGGCACGGACAGATCATGGCGGATTGTGACCGTGCCCGCCGCTATCTGTAGCCGACCAGACGCATGGAAGAAACCGGCAATGGAGACAAACCGCACTGATGATGCATCCCGTCGTGGCATCGGGTGCCCCCATGCAGGCAGTGCCGCGGCAGGGGAACATGATGGAGCGGGCAGGAAAAAGGGGGTCATGCCTGTCCCCCGCCCGGGGTGCCGGTCCGGGCGCACAGATTGGCCTCGATCCGTTCAAATACGGAATAGCAGGCCTGCAGTTCGGGGGTGGAAATACCATGCAGCAGGCGGTTGGATACGGCTTCCACCGCATGGCGGACCTGACGTGCGGTGCGTTCGCCCTTTTCCGTCAGGCTGACCAGCTTGGATCGTTTGTCGTCACGGTCGGGGGAACGGAACACCAGGTCACGTCGTTCCAGTACATCAAGCAGGCGGGCAACGGACGGGGCTTCGATTTCAAGGGCGCGCACCAGATCGGTCTGGCGCACCGGCGGCGGCAGCAGGCCAAGGTACAGCACCGGCCGCCACGTCGCTTCCGTCAGGCCGTATTCATGCAGGTCGCGGTCAACCTGCCTGCGCCACGCGGCGCCAAGCCGGGCGAGACGGCGACCAAACGACAGTTCCTTCTCGTTGCGCTCCAGATCGGGCATTCTGTTCCGCCAGCAGGGATACACAATTATTAAGCATGCAAACCATTTGCGTGCTTAGTATATCCAGAAGCTGCACGTTTCCAGAAAACGACAAAGTGAGCCAATGCAATTTCAGCATGGATACTATCTGGCAATGACGTGGATCATTGCCAGACAGTCAGGACCGCTGGCCCGGAATGTTATTTTCCGCGGCCTGTCATGACTTTGAACAGGTTCCAGATCGCCCGCCCGGTATGACGGGTCAGCGGACCCGCGACCGTGGTGGCCACGGCGGACAGGGCAACGGTCTGACGCAGTTCGTTCAGGGCGTGTTCACGTGCGAATCGCACACGGATTTCTTCCGGCGTCATGTAGGAGCGCCGGCCCATGACCAGCCCCATGATGACCACCACAAGATCCGCACCGAATACGGCGGCAGCCGAACCAAGGGCGCTGAAGCCTAATGTCTGGTAACAGAAGGCCCACAGCAGCCCATGGCCCGAAATGACTGCAAAAAAGGCAAAGATGGCTGCCACAACCAGAAATGCGGCCTGACGACCAAGACGGATCGCCATCAGTTTGCGTAGGGTCAGTTCCCCTTCAATGATGGTTTTGCCGATTTCGCCTATTCTCATGATGCTCGCGTATCCTCTGGTTGCAGCAGGCTAGAAAGCCTTATTTCGTTGCGCGGCCAAGAAAGTAGCCGATCACCGAGAAAATGGCGATAGCAACAAGCGAACGAGCGCGTGAACCACTCTTTTTGGGTGCGTGTTCCGCCAGGTTTTCGCGTGCCTGGCCCGCCAGTTGTTCCGCCTTGCTGGCAACATCATGCAGGGCCTGCCTGCCATGCGTGTGCAGCAGATTTTCGATATGGCCCTTCAGCGCCTGCAGGTCTTCGTGGGTGACGTGCTTGATAGTTTCGGTCTTGCTCATGATCGTTTCCTTTGTGACGAATGAAGCCAACAATCCTCTGGTAAGGAGGTAACCATTGCTTATAACGCGTTATCTCCCCAGTCAGGTTTCTGTTATCGCATGTCTCCTTTCTCCATACGGCTGGTTGTCAACGCGCTCCGGGCCTTTTCCGGTGCGCCGGGCCTGTCTTTTTCTGCTGCGGCGGGCACGTGTCTGACGGTCGTCAATGACAGGACTGACTGTCTGTGCGTGCTGGCGGACATGCTGGCGGGCCATGCTCCCACCAGTGGTGGACAGATCGTGGTGGACGGGACAGAGGTAACCGGCCTGCCACCCCGCCTGCGGTCCTGTGCGCTGGTAGGCTGGCGCGACCCGCTGTTCGCCCACATGACGGTTCAGGCCAACCTTGCCTTTGCGCTGCGCGCACGCGGGGAAGAGTCGCACGCGGTGGCGGCACGGGTGCGCGCCGTGCTGGCGCTGCTGGGGCTGGATGGGCTGGAGCAGGCCCGTCCCGCCGCCCTGTCACCCGAACAGGCGCTGCGTGTGATGATTGGCCGCGCCCTGGTATTCGAACCCCCGGTTCTGGTGCTGGAGGACCCGTTCACTCCCCTGCCGCCTGCAGGCCGTATGGCCATGCGGCGTCTGGTCAGCCGGCTGGTGCGCGCGCGCGGCCTGTGCGTGGTGCTGCTGACGCGTGCGCGGGAGGATGCGCTGCTGCTGGGTGATACGATCGCCTGCATGGATGGCATGGAGATCGTACAGCTTGGCACGGCGCTGGACCTGTTTGACCGTCCCGCCTGTGACCGGGTGGCGACCGGGTTTGGCCATGCCAACAGCCTGACGGTCCGTGTGGCCAGTGTCAGCGACGATGTGGCCCTTGCGCACCTGCCTGGCGGTCTGCCGGTGGAGGCCATGGCGGCGCCGGGCGTGGAGGCGGACCAGCTGGCCACGCTGTGCATCCGGCCGGACCGGATTGCAGTCATGTTCCCCTCGCGCCCCGGCATGGCGGCGGGGGCCGACCCCGACGGGCCGCCAGTGCTGGTGGCAACCCTGACGGACCTGCGGCAGATGGGCGATCATGTGCTGCTGCGTTTCAGGCTGGCGAATGGGGAGGAACTGCTGGCGCGCCGTCCCCCCACCCCAGCCCTGCAGCGCGTGACGGCGGGGCAGGTGGCCATACTGGCGTGGCAGCCGGGGCAGGCAATTGCCTTTCCGTTCCGGGGTGAAATGGGGTAGCGTCCGGCATCCTTCGCCCCTGCCTGAAAGACTGTTTCCTGTCCGTGTTCCAGTTTGCGTCCCGTTCCCGCGCCCGTACCGGCCTGTTCTGCCTGCTGGCGGCCTTGTCCGCCCCATCCGTGTGGCCAGCCCCGGCTATGGCTGCGACCCCCGTAAGGCACAAGGCCGCCCTTGTGGTCGCGAGTACGGAGTCGCAGATGGCACAGGCACAGAATGCGGCCTTCCTCCAGCCTTTTGCGCGGGCTTCCCATCAGCCTGTGGTGCGGCAGGCATGGAACGGCACCCTGACGGAACTGGACGGGCATGGCCTGCATGCGGGGCGCACGGGTACATGGTCACTGGTTTTTGCCGAAGACAGCACCATCCGCGCCGCCTGCGTGCGTGGACTTGTCATTCACCTGGCCGGTAGTACTACCAACCCCGACGGGTGTGGCGTACCGGGCATGACGACGCAGGTGGTGGTGGCATGGGACCAGACACGGCGCAGACTGGCGCCACGCTGGGCCGATTTCTGGGACATCGTGCGCTTTCCCGGCAAGCGTGGCCTGCGGCGCGACCCGCGTACCACGCTGGAAATCGCGCTCATGGCCGATGGCGTGGCGCCGGGCGATGTCTATAGCCAGCTCGCCACCCCGCAGGGTGTCGATCGCGCCTTTCGCAAGTTGAGCCAGCTTCGCCCTTATATAACGTGGTGGTCCACCCCGGCGGATGCCACCAGCATCCTTGAACACGGGCAGGTGCTGATGAGCAGCGCACCCGGTGATGCGGTGCGCAGCATTGCCGCACGCCGCAGGGATACGATCGGCATCAATACGGACATGGCGCTGTCCTATGGCCTGTCATGGGGCGTGGTGGCTGGGCAGTCGGCTTTCCGGTTGGGGCAGGCGCGCAACCTGCTGCATTTTATTATCCAGCCTGACCAGCAGGCCGCGTTCCTTGCACGCTATCCCGCCGCAACACTGGCTACGTCCCCGCATGCGCCTGTGGCGCTGCCGATGGATGTACAGTTCTGGCAGACGCATTACCCGGATCTGTCCCAGCGTTTTGAGACATGGTTGCGGGATGCGGGCTGATGCTGCCTGATCTCGCCATCCGTCCGGCCGGGCTGCTGGGTCTGAATGGGGTCTGTATCGCGTTGGGCCTGCTGGTGGCGTGCGGGCTGGTGCTGGCGGTGCATGTGGTGCTGTACCGGGCATGGCCGGCATGGTGCGTGCTACTGCGCGGGCTGCTGCTTTGCCTTTTGCTGCCGGGGCTGGTGCTGGCGGTATGGTGGCCACACCTTGCGCATGGGGCCGGAATGGCCAGATGTATCGTGCAGGGGCTGTGTCTTGCCCCTGCCGCGATGTGGCCGCTGCTGCGGGTGCTGGACCGGATTCCGCCGGGTCTGTCGCGTACGGCCAGCGGGCTGGGTGCGGATGCGAAAATGCGTTTCCGGCTGCTCTGGCTGCCGTTGCTGGGGGCGCCGGTGATGGGAGTGATGGTGTTTTCCCTCGGCATGATCGTGCTATGCGCCATGGCGGCAGTGGCCGGGCATTGAAGATTTTATGGATTTGACACGGCAGGACTACGACCATGACAGATGACACCCCGCCATTCTGGGAAACGACGCCGCTTGAGCAGATGTCTTCCGCGCAGTGGGAATCGCTGTGCGATGGATGCGGCCGGTGCTGCCTGCACAAGCTGCGCGAGGACGAAACGGACGAAGTCCTGTTTACCGATGTCGCCTGTCGCCTGCTGGATACCACGTCATGCCTGTGTACCGATTATGAACACCGCCAACGTCGGGTGCAGGACTGTATCAGCCTGACGCCTGAAATGCTGGCGGATATCGACTGGCTGCCACCGACCTGCGGATATGTGCTGGTGCGCGACGGGGAACCGCTGCCGTGGTGGCACCCGCTGGTCTCGGGCACCCGTGATACGGTGCATGAGGCAGGCGTGTCCGTAAGTGGCCGGGTGGTAAGCGAACGCAAGGCGGGCATGCTGGAGGACCACGTGGTAGACTGGCCGGGCGAAGCCCCGCGGGACGCATTCAGCCGCACGCGACCGTCCCGGCGCTGATAAAGAATAATAAAAGTTTTTGGGTGCCGCCTTTTTTTAATGGCGGTGACTTTTCGAAGCTTTTTGAAAAAAGCTTCGCCAGAAACTTCTTCATGGATTGAGCAGGACGTTTCATGGGCGGGCTTCTGAAACAGTCTTTAATGGCAGGGATACGGTGACAATCGGGACGGAGGTTGTGCCCATTGCGTCCGGACAGGTCACGGTATGCTGGCGGACATCGCGTCAGGCGCGGCGTATTTCCATGCGGATCGATCCCCGTAGCGGACATGTCGTCATTACCCTGCCGCGCGGGGCGCGCAAGGCGGACGGGCTGGCGCTGCTGCGCGCGCATTCCGCATGGGTGGCGGCCGGACTGTCACGGCTGCCGCCGCCTGTTGATCTGCGCCATGGCGGGCATGTCGTGCTGGATGGGCAGCGTCATGAAATCCGTCACTGTCCTGATGCGCGGCGTGGCGTCTGGCTTGAAGATGGGCTGCTGCATGTCAGCGGGGCGGAGGAATTCGTCTCCCGTCGTGTTGGCGTCTATCTGCGCGAACAGGCGCAGTCCCGCCTGCCCGTCCGCCTGCGTGCGCAGGCCGAAGCCTGTGGCCTGAAACCAACGCAGGTCAGGCTGCGCGATACGAAAAGCCGGTGGGGCAGCTGTTCATCCGATGGGTCGATCATGCTGTGCTGGCGGCTGGTCATGGCCCCGCAGGAGGTGCAGCATTACATCATTGCCCATGAACTCGCGCATCTGCGGCACATGAATCACGGACCGGATTTCTGGTTGCTGGTGGACCGGCTGACCCCGCACAGGCGTCAGGCCGAAAAATGGCTGCACGACCATGGCGCCAGTCTGCACCGGATCGCTCCGGCCTGAGCATGTCTGATAAAAGAATAATAAAAGTTTTTGGGAGCCGCCTTTTGAAAAAGCTTCACCAAAAACTCTCATTACTTTCGCATAGATATCTTATGCGGTGAACTGTTCGGTTATGATCCGTTCCGACAGGCTCTGCCCCGGATCGAACAGCACGGTAGTCTGCAATTCCCGTGCTTCGCTGATTTCAACGGAAATGACATCGCGCACTTCGGTAAAATCTGCTACGGCGGCCACCGGGCGCTTGTCGGTTTCCAGGATGTCGAAACGCACCTGTGCGGTGGAGGGCAGCAGCGCACCGCGCCACCGGCGCGGGCGAAACGCACTGATGGGCGTAAGCGGCAGCAGGTTGGCCGATAGCGGCACGATCGGCCCGTGTGCGGACAGGTTATAGGCGGTCGATCCCGCTGGTGTTGAAATCAGCACTCCGTCACATATCAGTTCAGGCAGGCGCACGCGTCCATCCACCCCGATACGGATTTTCGCCGCCTGTCGGGTCTGGCGGAACAGGAATACATCATTCAGCGCAAGGGCATGGATGCATTTGCCCTCGACCGTCGTGGCCTTCATGCGCAGCGGGTGCAGGATGGCGGCCTGCGCCGTGGCAAGGCGGGCGGGCAGGTCATCGGGCACGGCGGGATTCATAAGGAATCCCACCGTCCCGCAGTTGATGCCATAGACCGGCAGGTTTCGCCCCAGCGTCGTATGCAGCATTTCCAGCATGAAGCCGTCACCGCCAAGACAGACCAGCGCGTCCGCCTCATCGGGGGCGCATTGCCCGTAATCCTGCGTCAGCCGTTCCAGCCATTGCTGCGCGCTTTCGTTAGGTGCGGCGGCAAAGCTCAGCTTGGTGGGAAGGTACCCATTGGTCCAGCCGGGGTACGACATGTCATTCATGGGGTGTGGATGGACAGGCGGTGATGCGCCATGACCGGCATGCGTTCACGGATGCTGTCGGTCACCGTGCGCTCAAGGCGCGCCGTGCTCCAGCCCGGTCCGTCCGAGACCTGGGCCACGATGGTTCCCCACGGATCGATAATCATGGAATGGCCGTATGTGCGACGCTTCTGGCCGTTTTCATCCGTATGGGTGCCAGTGGTGCCGCAGGCGACCATCCAGCACTGTGTCTCGATCGCGCGGGCACGCAGCAGCGTTTCCCAATGCGCCAGTCCCGTTTCCACCGTAAAGGCGGCAGGCACCAGCAGCACGTTTGCCCCCCGCGCCCGCAGCGCATGGAACAGCGCGGGGAAGCGGATGTCGTAGCAGATGGCCAGTCCGGCCGTGAGGTCAGCGGAAAGCGGCGCGGTCACGATGTCCGACCCGGGTTCGTACGTATCACTTTCGCGGTAGCCTTCACCACCGGGGGTTGTGACGTCAAACAGGTGGATTTTGCGATAGCGCGCGCGTTCACGTCCCTTTGCATCAAACAGCAGCGCGGTATTGAACAGTCTGTCGCCATGCCGTTCCCCGATGGACCCGCCATGGATGATCACGCCATGTTCGCGCGCAATGCCGGACAGGAACCGGTACAGCGGCCCTGCCTCCTCCGTGCCATCAGGGGGGGGCAGGGTCTCGGCTGCCGCGAATTTCATGTCCCGTGTTCCGCCAAGGCAGCTCCACATTTCAGGCAGCATGACCAGGTCAGGTTTGTCCGCGCTGATGGCGGCGGTAATCAGTGCGCGGGCATGTTCGATATTTTCAGGCGCGGATGCGCCGGGCGCCATCTGGATGACAGTGGTGCGCATCAGGATACGTACTCCGTGGGCATTGGCCCCAGACCATAGGACAGGCAGGCCCGCACCCGCAACCGGTATGGCCTGATCGTGCGCCCTGTTAAAAGCCATGGCGGCGCGATAGGATGCAGCCGTACTTCATATTGAAAAATCAATGGCGCATTCCTCATCTTCCCGAACAGTCATCTTCGCCGCCCTTGGCGGTAACCTGCTGGTGGCGGCGACCAAATTCGCAGCCGCTTTCATGACCGGCAGCGCCTCCATGCTGAGCGAGGCCATCCATTCCCTGATCGATACCGGCAACCAGGGACTGCTGCTGGTTGGCATGCGGCGCGCGACGCGGCCCGCCACGGCCATGCATCCGTTCGGTTTCGGACTGGAACTGTATTTCTGGACCTTCGTGGTGGCGCTGCTGATTTTCGGGCTGGGGGCCGGTGTGTCCCTGTATGAAGGGATCATCCACATCATCCATCCACAGCCCGTGGCGCATGTGCTGGTCAATTATGTCGTGCTGCTGGCCAGTATCGTGTTCGAAGGGTCGGTCTGGCTTATGGCGCTGCGGGCCTTCCGCAAGGAAGGCAAGGGCCGCCGTGGCTGGGTCGAGGCCGTGCAGATGAGCAAGGATCCCACCGTGTTTACCGTCCTGTTCGAGGATACGGCAGCACTCAGCGGCCTTGGCGTGGCCCTTCTGGGCAATGTTCTTGCCGAATGGCTGGACATGCCGGTACTTGACGGGGTGGCCTCCATCATCATCGCCTGCATCCTTGCGGTGACGGCGACCTTCCTTGCGCGGGAATCCCAGTCCCTGCTGACTGGCGAAGGTGTGGCGCCCGAGGTGCTGGCGGCATTACGCCGCATGGCGCTGGCGGCCAGCGGGGTGGAACGGCTGAACGAAATCCGTTCCCTGCATTTCGGTCCGCGGGACGTGCTGGTGGTCATAAGCCTCGATTTCCGCAACGACATGACGGCGGGGCAGGTGGAAATCGTGGTCAGCGCGCTGGAGCACCAGATCAAGCAGGCCTACCCTGAAGTAACCCGTGTCTTTATCGAGGCGCAGGACAGCCGCACCCAGCCCCCGGGCACGGCCGCCAGTGGGAATGTCCCTACGCCGTGACGAATTCCTCTGCCCGGTAACCCTGTGCAAACAGCAGGGTGCGCAGGGTGGTGTGATTGACCTGGCTGCTGATTTCCCGCCGCACGGCAGGCTTGGCATGAAAGGCGATGCCGGCGCCGGCCACACGCAGCATGGCAAGGTCGTTCGCCCCATCGCCTGTTGCCATGGCATCATTCATATCCAGTCCACCTGCCGCCACCAGACGGCGCAGGTGCGCAAGCTTTGCATCCGGCCCGAGGATGGGTTGCCCTACCGTGCCCGTCAGGTGGCCGTCTGCATCCAGCAGGGTATTGGCGTGGTTTTCGTCAAAGCCGCACAGGGCCGCCACCCGGCTGGTAAAGAACGTGAACCCGCCCGACACCAGTGCCGTGCGCGCGCCGTTTGCCCGCATGGTGCGCACCAGTTCCACCGCGCCGGTATTGAGCTTCACGTCCTGCCATGCCCGTTCCAGCAGGCTGACAGGCAGGCCGCGCAGCAGGGCGACGCGTTCGCGCAGCGCGGATTCGAATTCGATTTCCCCATTCATGGACCGCCTGGTGATGTCAGCGATCTTTTCCCCGATCCCGGCATGGGCCGCGATGTCATCCAGCGTTTCGCAACTGACAATGGTGCTGTCCATGTCGGCCACCAGCAGGTGCTTGCGGCGGTTGACGTGTGGCGTTACCAGCACGTCCATCGCGCGCCCGGCAAATACCTCCCGCACGGCCCCGATATCCGGCTGTTCCCATGTCGCGGGGGCGTTGCACGCGATTTCGACCGCTTCCCCTGCCGACAGGGTGACGGGAACATCGCCGCGCACCAGATCACGCGCGGTCTGGATGTCGACGGACGTGAGGGATGTGGCGCCACGGTTGGCCACCAGTACAAGGATATGGGAAAAAGAAGAGGAATCAGCCATGGGGTCCGGGTATATGACAGGTGAGAGACAATGACACGCCCCCCTGCCGGGCAGGCGCGCGTGGCGGTGATCGTGGCGGGTCCGACCTGTTCGGGCAAGTCTGCACTTGCGCTGACGCTTGCACGACAGGTGAACGGTACCATCATCAATACCGATTCTATGCAGGTATACCGTGACCTGCGTATTCTGACAGCCCGCCCTGATGCCGCCGATGAAGCCTGCGTGCCCCATGCGCTGTATGGCGTGCTGTCCGCAGCGGAAACGGGCAGTGTGGCATGGTGGCGCACGCAGGCCATCGCTGCCGCCCAGAATGCATGGGATGCGGGCCGTGTGCCGGTTTTCTGTGGCGGCACGGGTATGTATTTCCGCGCGTTGACCGATGGGCTGGCGGATATCCCCCAGCCGCCGGACGCGATCCGTAAGCAGGCACGCGACATGGTCGATCGCCTTGGGCCAGCGGCGGTGCATGACATGTTACGTCAGCGAGACCCCGAAACCGCCGCGACCCTGCGCCCGACCGATGGCCAGCGCATCGCGCGGGCATGGGAAGTGCGTGAGGCCACCGGCCATGGGCTGGCATGGTGGCAGCGTGAAGCCGTGCTGCCCCCGCTGCCCGCGCGTTTTGTCGCCATACGCCTGCACCCCCCACGCGATATGCTGCGTGCAGCCATCGCCGACAGGTTCCATGCAATGCTCGATCTAGGCGCGATGGATGAGGTCGCCCGCCTGCTGGCGCAGGACCTGCCGTCCGGCCTGCCTGCCATGCGCGCCCATGGTGTGCCGGAACTGGCCGCCGTGCTGCGGGGTGAAATGGATGTGGACACCGCCGTGCAGCAGGCCATCCGCCTGACCGGGCAATACACAAAACGACAGGCGACATGGTTTGCCCATCATGCACTGGCGGCGGAGGTGGACACATTTTTATATGAAAAACGGTTTGAAAAATGCGAAGCCGCGCAACAAATGGAAAGATGGGGCAATAAAATCATTTCTTTTGTTATTAACCGCATTGACGCGGGGCAAGGGTTTCCGTAAACCCGGCCCCGGGATTTCGCCTCCGACGGCTGGCCGGATTGTTCCGGCGGCTTTGGGCGAAGGAGCAGGAACATGAACGCAGCATCGCACCAGACAGACCGGAAGCCTCAGACCGCTGGCACGGATACGGCCGTGCTTAGCGGTGCGGAAGTACTTCTGCGCGTATTGGTCGAGCAGGGGGGCGAAGTCATTTTCGGCTATCCTGGCGGCGCGGTCCTGCCGATCTATGATGCCATTTTCCGCCAGAACGCGATTCGCCATGTGCTGGTTCGCCATGAACAGGCGGCCGTGCACGCAGCCGAGGCCTATGCCCGCTCCACCGGCAAGGTGGGTGTGGTGCTGGTCACCAGCGGTCCCGGGGCGACCAACACCGTGACCGGCCTGCTGGACGCCATGCTGGATTCGATCCCGGTGGTGTGTTTTTCCGGTCAGGTGGGCGTGCCGCTGATCGGCACCGATGCATTCCAGGAAGCGGACACCACCGGCATTACCCGTCCGGCCACCAAGTACAACTACCTTGTCCGCCGTCCCGAGGACGTGGCCCCGTGCGTGCACGAAGCCTTCCATATCGCGCGCAGCGGCCGTCCCGGTCCGGTGCTGGTTGACCTGCCCAAGAACATCATGGTCGGTCCCGCGCCCTACAGTGACGCGCCGCGTGTGCCCCATCCGTCCTATCACCCGCAGACCGAGCCGGGGCGCGACGTGATCGCGCGTGCCGTGGCCGCCATGAAGGGCGCGCGCCGCCCGCTGTTCTATACCGGTGGCGGCGTCATCAATGCCGGGCCGGAGGCCTCCACGGCGCTGCGCAGGCTGGTGGAAAAGACGGGGTTCCCCTGCACGTCCACGCTCATGGGGCTGGGGGCGATGTCTGCGGGTGACCGCCGCTTTCTTGGCATGCTGGGCATGCACGGCACGTACGAAGCCAACATGGCCACCCATGACTGTGACGTGCTGATCGCGCTCGGCTCGCGCTTTGATGACCGGGTGACCGGGCGGCTGGACGCGTTCTCCCCCGGTTCGTTCAAGATCCATGCGGATATCGACCCCAGCCAGATCAACAAGATCGTGCAGGTGGATGTCGGCATAGTGGGGGATGCGCGGCGCGTGATCGAGATGATGCTGGAGGAGTGGGACTGCACCCCCGCCAACACCCGCCAGCCGATCGATGTTGCGCAGTGGTGGCACCAGATCAATGAATGGCGCAAGATCGACAGCCTCGGTTTTTCACAGGATATGGCGCCCGGTGCGATCATCCGCCCGCAATACGCCATCCGTCGTCTGCACGAACTGGCGACCGCCACGGCGCGCGATACCTATGTCTCGACCGAGGTGGGGCAGCACCAGATGTGGGCGGCCCAGCATTTCGGTTTTGACAAACCCAACCGCTGGCTGACCTCGGGCGGGCTGGGCACCATGGGTTATGGGCTGCCGGCTGCCGTTGGCGCACAGATTGCGCATCCCGACGCGCTGGTGATCGACATTGCGGGCGAGGCGTCGACGCTCATGAACATTCAGGAACTGTCCACCATCGCGCAGTACCGCCTGCCGGTTAAGGTGTTCATCCTGAACAACCAGTACATGGGCATGGTGCGGCAGTGGCAGGAACTGCTGCATGAATCGCGCTATTCCGAAAGCTACAGCGCGGCCCTGCCGGACTTCGTGAAGCTTGCGGAAAGCTTCCACGGACGCGGCCTGCGGGCGACGTGCGTAGGTGAACTGGATGGCGTGATTGCCGAAATGCTGGCCCATCCGGGTCCGGTGGTGGCCGATATCTGTGTTGCGCAGGATGAAAACTGCTATCCCATGATCCCGTCGGGGGCTGCGCATAACCAGATGCTGCTCGGTCCTGATCAGGATGACGAGATTAGCGCCGAAGGCCGTATGCTGGTCTGATCGCCCGCCCGGCTTCCCGCCGGGCGCCCCTGTCCTTTCCTGCCGGCATGCAGCCTGCATGCCGGCGTCTTCAGCAGTCAGGAAACACCATCATGACCACGCAGCAGGAGAGCCCGGTCTCCGCGGTCATTTCCATTCAGGTCGAAAACGAAAGTGGCGCGCTGGCGCGTGTCATCGGCCTGTTTTCCGGTCGTGGATACAATATCGAAAGCCTGACCGTGGCCCCGGTTGATGAAACCGGCCGCCAGTCGCGCATCAATATCGTCACCACCGCGACCCCGCGCGTGCTGGAACAGATCCGCGCACAGGTGGACCGTCTGGTGCCGGTGTACCGGGTGTCGGTCAT
Organism: Komagataeibacter diospyri; assembly: GCF_043995075.1. NCBI lineage: Bacteria > Pseudomonadati > Pseudomonadota > Alphaproteobacteria > Acetobacterales > Acetobacteraceae > Komagataeibacter > Komagataeibacter diospyri. The sequence continues at coordinate 2,392,599 of NZ_CP171836.1, read as the reverse complement.
GACGGCGACGGACCCCCACGTCGCGCGTGAAATGGCGCTGGTCAAGGTGATTGCCAGTGGCGAACGCCGTGCTGACGCCCTGCGCATCGCGCAGGCCTTCCGCGCCCATCCTGTTGATGCCTCGGCCACCTCGTTCATCTTCGAACTGACGGGTGCGACCGACAAGCTCGATGCCTTTATCGACCTCATGCGTCCCCTTGGCCTGGCCGAGGTGTCGCGCACGGGTGTCGCCGCCATCGCCCGCGGCGCGGCAATCCTGTAAGGGTCACGTTTTTACCTGATCGATTCGTTTTGAATCCCCAAGGAGTAAGACCATGCGCGTCTATTATGATCGCGATGCCGATGTGAACCTGATCAAGAGCAAGAAGGTCGCCATCATCGGTTACGGCAGCCAGGGCCATGCCCATGCCAACAACCTCAAGGACTCTGGCGTGACCGACATCGTTGTCGGCCTGCGTCCCGAATCCACTGCCGTCGCCAAGGCCGAAGCCGCTGGCTTCAAGGTGATGACCCCCGCCGACGCCGCCAAGTGGGCCGACGTGGTGATGGTGCTGACCCCCGATGAAGGTCAGGGCGCGCTGTACAAGGAATCGCTGGAAAAGAACCTGAAGCAGGGTGCCGCCCTTGCTTTCGCCCATGGTCTGGCGATCCATTTCCGCATCATCGAAGCCCGTCCCGACCTGGACGTGTTCCTGATTGCGCCCAAGGGGCCGGGTCACACCGTGCGTTCCGAATACCAGAAGGGTGGCGGCGTGCCGTCGCTGGTGGCCGTGGCGCAGAACGCTTCGGGCAATGCGCTGGAAATCGCGCTGTCCTACGCATCCGCCAATGGCGGTGGCCGCGCGGGCATCATCGAGACGACCTTCAAGGAAGAAGTCGAAACCGATCTGTTTGGTGAGCAGGCCGTACTGTGCGGTGGTCTGGTCGAACTGATCCGTGCCGGTTTCGAGACGCTGGTCGAAGCGGGCTACGCGCCGGAAATGGCGTATTTCGAATGCCTCCACGAAATGAAGCTGATCGTGGACCTGATCTACGAAGGCGGCATTGCGAACATGAACTACTCCATCTCCAACACGGCGGAGTATGGTGAATACGTGTCCGGCCCGCGTGTGATCACGCCGGAAACCAAGGTCGAGATGAAGAAGATCCTGACCGACATTCAGGATGGCACCTTCGTGCGCAACTTCATCCTGGAAAACCAGTCCGGCAACATCGGCTTCAAGGCCACCCGTGCCCGCAACAATGAACACCAGATCGAGAAGGTGGGCGAGAAGCTGCGCGCCATGATGTCCTGGATCGGCAAGAACAAGCTGGTCGACAAGGCCCGCAACTGATTATTGCACGACCGGGATCGGGGGTGGCGTGCCACCCCTTTTTCCATGCGCCAGCCGGGACAGCCCGGCTGGCGTTTTTTTTATGTCGGCTTTCCGTCCGTTGTCCGCATTTGCCGTGACACGGACCGGGGCGTGGTGCCACCATGCGCGCCGGATATGAATAGCAGGAGCACCGTACCGTGACGGATTACGTGATTCCCCCTTACACCCTTCCCATTGTGCCAGTGGAGGGGCGTACGGGTGTCTTTCCTGTCCGGCGGATATGGTGCGTGGGGCAGAATTATGCAGCCCATGCACGCGAAATGGGTAGCAATCCCGAACGTTCCGAACCTTTCTTCTTTTCCAAGCCGGGTGATGCGGTGGTACCGGGTGGCGGCCTGCTGCCGTATCCCGTCAGCACGTCCGACCTGCATCATGAAGTGGAACTGGTGGCCGCGATCGGACGTGAGGGAGAGAACATTCCTGTGGAAAAGGCGCTGTCATATATCTACGGCTACGCCGTGGGGCTGGACATGACCCGGCGCGACCTGCAGGCAGCCGCCAAGAAGGCGGGGCGGCCATGGTCACTGGCCAAGGGGTTTGATCAGTCCTGTCCCATTTCATCCATCATTCCCGTATCGGTCTGTGGCCACCCCGAAGGGGGCGCCATTACGCTGAGCGTGAATGGCGAAGCCCGGCAGAAGGGCGATCTGGTGGAAATGATCTGGTCCGTGGCCGAAATTATCTCCAGCCTCAGCCGCTTTGTCGCCCTGGCCCCCGGCGACCTGATCATGACCGGTACGCCATCGGGCGTGGGGCCGGTCCGGCGCGGCGATGTGCTGCATGCCACCTGTGCCGGTGTGGGTGAACTGAACGTCACCTATACCGCCTGATATCTGCCCCTGTGCCGTAATCCCGTTGTTGGGAGACTGTTTGCAAATAGAGGGTTTCGAGGCGCCGCCTTTTTTCAGGAAGACGGCGTTCTCTGAAGCTTTTTGAAAAAAGCTCCACCAAAAACTTTTTACAGTTTTCACGATGTTTCACGGACAGTCTCCGGATCTCTTCACGCAGAAGGATTGAAAAGACATGCAATACCGTCAGCTTGGCCGTTCCGGCCTGCGGATTTCCGCCTTTACGCTGGGCACCATGACATTTGGCGGCAAGGGTGACTTTGCCAAGACGGGTGATACCGACCTTGCCGGTGCGCGTCGTCAGATCGACCTGTGCGTTGATGCCGGGGTCAACATGTTCGACACGGCCGACATCTATTCTACTGGCGTGTCGGAGGAAATTCTTGGCGCAGCGCTCAAGGGCCGCAGTGACGACATCATGGTGACCACAAAGGCCCGTTTTCGCATGGGTCAGGGGGCGAATGACGCAGGCCTGTCACGCTACCATCTGGTCAGCGCGTGCGAGGCCAGCCTGAAGCGGCTGGGACGTGACCATATCGATCTGTATTACCTGCATGAATGGGATGGCCAGACCCCGCTGGATGAAACGCTGGAGGCACTGGACACCCTGACCCGTGCGGGCAAGATCCGGTATGCGGGCGTTTCCAACTTCTCGGCGTGGCACATCATGAAGGCGCTGGCCACGGCGGAACGTAATCGCCTGATCGCGCCAGTGTCACAGCAGATCTATTATTCCTTGCAGGCACGGGACGCGGAATACGAACTTCTGCCCGTGGCGGTGGATCAGGGGATCGGCGTGCAGGTCTGGAGCCCCATGGCAGGCGGCCTGCTGTCGGGAAAATACCGGCGTGGCAAGCCCCAGCCACAGGGCACGCGCCAGATCGAGAACTGGGGCGAACCCCCCGTTTACGATATCGAGAAGCTGTATGATGTGGTGGAGGTGCTGGTCAGCATTGCCGAATCACGCGGCATCTCGGCGGCACAGGTGGCATTGGCATGGGTTGCGCAGCGTCCGGCAGTAACTTCCATCGTGATTGGCGCACGGACCGAGGCGCAGCTGATCGATAACCTCAAGGCCGCTGAACTGAGCCTGACGGCAGAGGAAGTCAGTCGCCTTGACGACGCCAGCGCGCCGCCGCTGCTCTATCCCTTCTGGCATCAGGCCAGCACCGCGTCAGACCGGCTTTCAGCTGCCGACCTGCTGTTGCTTGGCCCGACCGTCGCCAAAAAAGGCAAGTAAAACAGATGTCTTCTTTCCTGTTCTGACCGGGTAAGAAAACCTGTCGGTTACAGACCGCGTTGCCGCCGGGTGAATGGCCGTTACGTTGATAAGGCACGGCAATCTTGACATGGATCAAGGTTGCAGACCCGGTGGCAATGGTCAGCTATCCCCATGGAAATCCGGTCTGCCCGGTGCGCCATGACAGGAAACAGGGGAAGGAAATCCACACCCGATATCTTGTAATAACATCCAGTTGATCCCATCTGGAATCCAGCGCCTTGCCGTTGCCTGTTGAGGGACGGCGCAAAGGCACAATTTGTTATGTCGCCTGATTCAAAGGGACGAGGGAATAGATGAATATCGAGAAGTTTACAGAACGGTCGCGCGGCTTCCTGCAGGCAGCACAGACCATTGCCATGCGGGATTACAATCAGCAGTTGACGCCGGAGCACCTGCTCAAGGCCCTGCTGGATGATGATCAGGGGGCGGCGGCCGCCCTGATCCGCGCAGCCGGCGGGCAGGTTCCTGCTATTACGGCGGCGAATGAAGCGGCCCTTGCCAAGCTGCCGAAAGTACAGGGTAGCGGTGCGGGCCAGCCCAATGCGACGAGTGAACTGGTGCGCGTGCTGGATGCAGCCGAACAGGCAGCCCAGAAGGCGGGCGATGAATATGTGGCGCAGGACCGCCTGCTGGCTGCCATCGCCGCATCCGAGACACCGGCCGGTCAGGCCCTGCGTGCAGGGGGTGCCACGCCACAGGCGCTGGAAAAAGCCATTGCCACCATCCGCAAGGGACGCACCGTGGATAGCGAAAACGCAGAAGCCAACTTTGACGCGCTGAAGAAATACGCCCGCGACGTGACCGAGGTCGCACTGCAGGGGAAGCTGGACCCGGTGATCGGTCGTGATGAGGAAATCCGTCGCGCCATTCAGGTTCTTGCCCGCCGCAGCAAGAACAATCCCGTCCTGATTGGTGAGCCGGGTGTGGGCAAGACTGCCATTGTCGAAGGGCTGGCGCAGCGTATCGTCAACGGTGACGTGCCCGAGGCGCTGAAGAACAAGAAGCTGCTCTCGCTCGACATGGGTGCGCTGGTTGCTGGTGCGAAGTTCCGTGGTGAGTTCGAGGAACGCCTGAAGGCGGTCCTGAAGGAAATCGAGTCGGCTGAAGGCCAGATCATCCTGTTCATCGACGAAATGCATACCCTTGTGGGTGCCGGTCGCAGCGATGGCGCGATGGATGCCTCCAACCTCATCAAGCCCGAACTGGCCCGCGGCGTACTGCACTGCATTGGTGCGACGACGCTGGATGAATACCGCAAGTATATCGAAAAGGACGCGGCCCTCGCCCGGCGTTTCCAGCCGGTCTATGTGGGTGAGCCGACGGTGGCCGATACGATCTCCATCCTGCGCGGGATCAAGGAAAAATACGAACTCCATCACGGTATCCGTATTTCCGATGGCGCGCTGGTGGCGGCGGCGACCCTGTCCAACCGTTACATCACCGACCGCTTCCTGCCCGACAAGGCCATCGACCTTGTGGATGAGGCTGCCAGCCGCCTGCGCATGCAGATCGACAGCAAGCCAGAGGAACTTGATGAACTGGACCGCCGCCTGATCCAGCTCAAGATTGAACGCGAAGCCATCCGCAAGGAAG
>NZ_CP171836.1:1917500-2382500 GCF_043995075.1 Komagataeibacter diospyri | reverse complement strand
GTGGGAAAGGATGTGGGGATTCCAAAACAACCAGGAGGTTGGCTTAGAAGCAGCCATCCTTTAAAGAAAGCGTAATAGCTCACTGGTCTAATAGAAACCCTGCGCCGAAAATGTAACGGGGCTCAAGCCACGTGCCGAAGCTGTGGGTGCATACTATGTATGCGCGGTAGCGGAGCGTTCCGTAGGTCTGTGAAGGAGACGGGGTGACCCTCTCTGGAGATATCGGAAGTGCGAATGCTGACATGAGTAGCGACAAACAGTGCGAGAAACACTGTCGCCGAAAGTCCAAGGGTTCCTGCGCAAGGTTAATCCGCGCAGGGTGAGCCGGCCCCTAAGGCGAGGGCGAAAGCCGTAGTCGATGGAAACCGGGCAAATATTCCCGGGCCTGCCAGAAGTGACGAATACAATATGTTGTCGGGTCTTATCGGATTGATCCGGCTTTTGGAGTATTCCAGGAAATAGCTCTGGCATATAGACCGTACCCGAAACCGACACAGGTGGACTGGTAGAGAATACCAAGGCGCTTGAGAGAACGATGCTGAAGGAACTAGGCAAATTACTTGCGTAACTTCGGGATAAGCAAGACCCGTCAGTGGGCAACCATTGGCGGGTGGCACAGACCAGGGGGTAGCGACTGTTTAGTAAAAACACAGGGCTGTGCGAAGTCGAGAGACGACGTATACGGCCTGACGCCTGCCCGGTGCCGGAAGGTTAAGAGGAGGTGTGCAAGCACCGAATTGAAGCCCCGGTAAACGGCGGCCGTAACTATAACGGTCCTAAGGTAGCGAAATTCCTTGTCGGGTAAGTTCCGACCTGCACGAATGGCGTAACGACTTCCCCGCTGTCTCCAGCATCGGCTCAGCGAAATTGAATTCCCCGTGAAGATGCGGGGTACCCGCGGTCAGACGGAAAGACCCTATGAACCTTTACTGCAGCTTTGCAGTGGCATCAGAGACATTCTGTGTAGGATAGGTGGGAGGCTTTGAAACCGGGGCGCCAGTTCCGGTGGAGCCATCCTTGAAATACCACCCTGACTGTTTCTGATGTCTAACCGAGGCCTGTTAGCCAGGTCCGGGACCCTGCATGGTGGGCAGTTTGACTGGGGCGGTCGCCTCCCAAAGTGTAACGGAGGCGCGCGATGGTGGGCTCAGGCCGGTCGGAAACCGGCTGTCGAGTGCAATGGCATAAGCCCGCCTGACTGTGAGAGTGACAGCTCGATCAGAGACGAAAGTCGGCCATAGTGATCCGGTGGTCCCGCGTGGAAGGGCCATCGCTCAACGGATAAAAGGTACTCTAGGGATAACAGGCTGATCTCCCCCAAGAGTCCACATCGACGGGGAGGTTTGGCACCTCGATGTCGGCTCATCACATCCTGGGGCTGGAGCAGGTCCCAAGGGTTCGGCTGTTCGCCGATTAAAGTGGTACGTGAGCTGGGTTTAGAACGTCGTGAGACAGTTCGGTCCCTATCTGCCGTGGGTGTTGGAGACTTGAGAGGATTTGTCCCTAGTACGAGAGGACCGGGATGAACATACCTCTGGTGCACCGGTTGTCGCGCCAGCGGCACAGCCGGGTAGCTAAGTGTGGACGGGATAACCGCTGAAAGCATCTAAGCGGGAAACCCACCTCAAAACAAGGTCTCCCCGAGGGCCGTGATAGACCATCACGTCAATAGGCCAGGTGTGGAAGCGCAGTAATGCGTGCAGCTAACTGGTCCTAATCGCCCAACAGGCTCATTCCATCGCCACAACAGTGGCAACACACATGCACAGCAGTCATCCACTCTTCAATACTTACAAAAAGCACCAACCCATCACATCCTCTCAGCCCCTAACCAGGGATGACTGGATGACCTGGTGGCCATGGCGGGGAATGATCCACCCGATCCCATCCCGAACTCGGCCGTGAAACACCCCAGCGCCCATGATACTGTGCCTTAAGGCACGGGAAAGTCGGTCGCCGCCAGGTCTTCCAGTCACCCCTCACCACCGCGGGGTGGAGCAGCCCGGTAGCTCGTCAGGCTCATAACCTGAAGGTCATAGGTTCAAATCCTATCCCCGCAACCAAAATTACCAAATAATATCAATAACTTAAAAGGCGGCGCAAGCCGCCTTTTGGCGTTCCAGAGCACCAACTGGAATCATATAGGAATCATCCGGCGGAGAATTTCGGCGTAGCAACGCTGCGCGTGAGGCGCGCCAGAAGAGGGCCAGGAAGGGTAAGAATCGGGCTAAGCTACACAGCACAAATCCGACCCGCGAACCTTCTCCTTGCCTTCCAAGGCGTCCTCACGTAGCTACCAAATAAGAATGGTTCTTAATGTGGTGAAATGCTGAACGGTTGAAGGAGCCGGATATCCTTTGCCAGCCTGTTCGCGGAGTGAGAGATCGACGCCGTGTCGCATGCAGAGACGATCGAGGTGGCTTATCAGAACAGCCGGTCTGAACTGCTGAAATACGCCACGGCCATTACAGGCGACCGTCAGCAGGCGGAAGATATCCTTCAGGACGCATGGCTTCGCTGCACAGCGGCTGCGGTTTCAGAACAGATCAGGGAGCCAATCCGTTTTCTGTTCCGGGTCGTTCGGAACCTTGCCCTCGATTACCGACGGCGGCGCACATACGAAAAACGCTATATCAACGTCGAGGTCGATGATCGCATTATTGATGCGGCACGAGCGCACGAAGCCTCTCCTGAAGATGCGGCGATCAGCACGCAGGAAATCCGTATGCTGATGACAGCCCTCTCGGAACTGGATCACCGTACACGCATGGCGGTGGAAATGCATCGTTTCGAGAATGCGAAACTGCGCGAGATAGCCGAAACGCTCGGCGTGTCTCTGACCATGGCTCATAACCTCGTAGCGGAAGGTCTGCGGCATTGCAGAAACCATCTCCGTCGCGCTGATTGATGATAAACGTGAAAATCTGGTCTGGTCATTCGCCTTCTAGGGGAGGGACGAAAGCGGAAGGCATGCTGTCTGACGTAGCCGCGCCTGACAACGAAGGAACAGCGGGCGGATGACGGCTGCATCGGATCATCATCGTGAGCAGGCGGACGAAGAGGCCATCAATTGGGTGATCCTGCTGCGGGAGGAACCTGACGCGCCTGATGTGCAGAAGGAGTTTAGCCAGTGGCTGGCGGCTTCATCTCATAATCAGGAGGCATGGAAAGAGATTACCCGGACCTACCAGGGGCTGGGTCAAGTCGCGTCGACAACTCTTTCGGCAACAAGCAAAACTTCCGCATCCACTAGACTTCCGTTCATCGTTCGGAATGACGATCGTAAACAGGTATTTTCCACGAAGCGACGTTTTGTTGCTGGTGTCATGGCTCTCGCGGCCTGTGTCGTATTGGCTCCTGTCATCTACACACGGCTAACGGCGGACGCCATGACGGGAACGGGAGAAACACGTTCTCTTACCTTGGCGGACGGTAGTCATGTGTCCATGGGACCCGACACAGCCCTGCGTGTGGCGTTCGGGCCGACAGGGCGAGAAGTCACGCTCCTGAAAGGGGATGCATGGTTTCAGGTCGTGCATGATGCCAGTCGTCCGTTCCGTGTGAGCATTGGAAAAGAAACGCGGGTTACGGATATTGGAACAGCGTTCGAGGTCCGGGCGCTATCGTCCTCAGTGCAGGTGCAAGTGGCGGAAGGACGTGTCGAACTGTCCAGACAGGGGCGTGAGCCATTGTTTCTGGGGGCAGGAGACGGGGCAGTCGTTCGCCCTGCCAATGTCGAACATTACGACGTGCCCGTTGCAGACGTAGCATCCTGGCGGGATGGGCAGCTTGTGGTGCATGATCGCCCCATCCGGGAAGTGGTCGATGTGATCAGACAGTATTATCGCGGGTTCATCGTCGTGCGGAATGGTGTGGGAGATCAACGCGTGACGGGGGTCTTTGACCTTCATGATCCTATGGCCGCACTGGCTGCCGTGTCACATGCTCACGAGGCGAGTGTGACCCGCATTACCCCTTGGGTTGCGGTGCTTTCACGGGTCTGAGTAGCCTCAGACGATTTTTTTTGTCGTTCATGCATTTTTTTTGCGAAATCCTGCATGAGCCGTGCGTCGGTTCCAACAGAAGATAATGCAACAGCCTCGCATGTGCAGCGAAGCTCCAGGTTGGAAAAGAGCAGGACAGTGGATACAGCGAAAGGGACGCCGCGCGGGGGCAATCAGACAAAAAAATTCTGCATTTGCAATGCTGTTTTTGGTGAGCAGCGGTTTATGCGCGCTTTATGAAGCGATGCCGCGATGTGCATTGGCAGAAACTACAACCGGAGTGAAAGCCTACCACATTCCGGCTCAGGCGCTTTCGACCGCGTTGACGACATTCGGGCAGCAGGCTCACAGGCAGGTAAGTGCGGACCCAAAGATACTGAACGGACATCAGTCTCCTGCACTCAATGGGAATTTTACGGAGCAGGAGGCTTTGACTCGACTGTTGGCCGGGTCAGGGTTGACTGGTCGTGTGTCTGGAAATGTAGTCAGCGTTAGTCTTGCGTCATCCACTATCACGCTAGGACCGGTGCGTGTGGGCGGATCTGTTGTGCATCAGGATCCTACGGGGCCGGGCATCGGCTATGTTGCAGAAAACACTATGGTTGGTACGAAAACTGATACACCTATAACAGAAATCCCAAACTCTATTTATGTCATAACGAAACAGTTAATGGTAGATCAACAGCCGCAAAGCGTGGCGCAGGCTCTACGATACGTACCAGGAATTTATGCAGAGAGCTTGGGTGTTCAAAACTCAGGCACTGCTGCAGATGGGAGTAGTTCCATAAAGCAGAGAGGGTTTGGAACGAGTCAGTTTGTCGACGGGTTAATGAGTAATTCACAGTCTGCGGGAGAAACGATTTTTTTGGAACGTATTGAAGTTGTTAATGGGCCTGCGTCGGTGATGTACGGTCAGACGACACCGGGAGGCATGCTGGGTATAACCTTGAAAAAACCTACTCAGACCCCGTTGAGACAAGTTTCACTGGGATTTGGAAACTGGGGTCGTTATGAAGCGACCTTTGACGTCAGCGACAAAATTACGAAATCAGGGAGCGTGAGGTATCGAATCTCTGGAATTGGAGTCACACAAGGAACCCAAACGGATCATGTCGATTACCATAGAGTAGGTATTCTGCTTTCGATTACGTGGGATATCGATAAAAAAACCTCTTTAACGTTGCTTGGTATGTATCTTTATACTCCCGGAACCGGGACAAACACAGCTTATCCGCTTCGCGGTAGCTTAATTACAAACGAACAGACACCTCGTATTTCTCGAAGCACGTTTCTAAGTACACCAAATTGGAACACTATAGGCACAAAAGATGCCATGTTTGAGTATCAATTCAATCATAGTTTCAATAAATACATAAAATTTAGTCAGACGTTTAGATGGGAGCAATCGAATTCTAGTTCGAAATATTCACCTTTTGGATGGATGAATAGTAATACCGAAGAGGCTGTTGTTCCGTGGTCAATTAAAGTAAATAATAATACTATTTCTTTGGATTTGCGCCTTTCGGGTGAGTTTGTTACCGGAGCTGTCAAGCATATGTGGGTTGTAGGATCAGATTTTCGTCAATACAAAAGTTTTTCAAACGATATTTGGGATTGGACCTCCTCCCCTTCTTTTAATATTTACAACCCCCAGCCGTCTTATACGCCCTGCTATAATGTGCACTCATCTCAATGCGTGAACACTGGACAGATTGGGCCTTACAACTATTTTCAGGAAGGCGTTTATTTTCAGGATCAGATCAAATGGAAAGGGCTTTCTATTCTCTTGGGTGGCCGAGAAGATTGGGTAAATTATAACAATAAAATCAAAACATATAGCAATGAAGGTGATGATCATGTTTGGATAGGAGAAGATGCAGGAACGTCTCCACAACCAGCCCATGCTTTTACGTGGCGAGCGGGGTTAGTTTACGGATTTGATTTTGGCCTATCTCCATATTTTAGTTATTCAACATCTTTTGTCCCTCAGACTTCAACTAACTATCTGGGGCAGCCTTTTTCACCTTTGACCGGAAAACAATTGGAAGCAGGCTTAAAATATAAAGTACCGAACAGGGACATCCTTCTAACTGCGGCGGCATTCCATATAGACGAAGACCATTATCTAATCGGTGATTTGGTGCATGGTGGCAGCACGGATGCAGGTCGTGTAAAATCGCAAGGTTTTGAATTATCGGCAAATGCAAATATCACCGAAAATCTCAAACTTATTGCCACATATAGTTTTACGGATATTCGCTATGCCAAGACAAACAAGACATCTAAGAGAATAAATCCGTATACGGGAAGCAGTTATGGGACTGCATTATCTCAGGAAGGGATGTCAGTACCTCAGGTGCCCCGCAATATGTTTTCCGTATTTTTTGATTATAAACTACCCTCCCAGTGGCTCAAAGGGCTCGGTGTAAATTGGGGCATGAGATATACAGGGTTCACTTATGCTGACAATGTGGAATCCTTCAAATCGCCAGCGTATTTCCTTTTTGATCTGGGAGCGCACTACGATTTAGGCGAAGCAACTCCTATTTTGCGTGGACTGAAAGCTCAGTTGGCAATATCGAACCTAACTAACAAGTATTATACGGCATCTTGCGGTACGACTGTTTGTTATCTTGGGCAAGGACGGCGAGTATATGGAAACTTAACGTATAATTGGTAAAATTGTACCGTATCAAACTATATCTTTTTTTCCTTAGATTCAGTATTTTGATTCGTATCTCAGAGTCAAAGTCCTTGCGTGGCTCTGTGTAATATTTATTGATATTTTCTATAAGTATGAGAACTCAATGTAACCAGAAACTTGGGGCTGCCTGACAGGCGCGGCGTGTTTTGCTGCGCCCAATCGGCGGCTTTCCAGCCGAGAGGACCATCCCCATGCCACTGGACATCTGGCATTCCGAGGCCGATCTGGCCATCCTCAGAACCCTCCCGGCCTCCGCCCTTGCCGGGGCCTTCATGCGGCGCTGGTCCCGCTATGTCAGCGATTATCATGATATTTTGCAGCGGGCCGGGGCCAGCACCAACCCCTCGCTTCTGTGGGCGGCGTTCCGGGACCGATGGAGGTTACGTTTTTGTCCATGATCCTGACATCCCTATAACCCGAAAACCCGTGATCTGGCGCATGGAAGATACAACAAGGATCATCAGCCTGACGGATGCCCCTCGGGGTTTTACCAATCTCCGGTCGCTGGATTTCGAGGCTATGGGCCGCATCCTGTTCGACAGCGAGGACGACGTGGGGCGCTCCGTCACCGTGACCGGTTCCTTCGGGACATTTTTCTTCCTGCTGGATGATCCGGCCGCCGCAAAGCGGCCTGCGGTCGTGATCCCGATCGACCCGCATTACCGAAGTCGCTGGTATGAGGCCGGGCGTTTCGTGGCCCATCATCTGGGTTTCAGACTGCCTGCCCGTGTTCCTCCGATGATAACGCCGTTTCGGTCCCTGCATCGGGCCGGTGCCGATGAACGTCGCATTGCCGCCGTGCTGCTTGATCCCCGCGCTCTGACCATGTCCTGGAACGAATGGCGCGATCATACATGGCGCAGGACTGCCAAGGACTGGCGCGATGAAGGCCTCGCCCTGGTTGAGGGCGGCTATCTCAAACTGCTGCTTGAGGGGTGATGTCACCCACGGGGACGAGCGCTATGCTTTGGGTGACGCAGCATCGGCCCTGTCAGAGGGGCGCTGACGCATGGCGGGAATATCGAGCGGGATGTCATCCCGGAAAGACCGCCCCTGAGACAGCCGTCGCCCCAGCGTGTCCAGAAACCGCGCAAACCGTTCCTGTCCCAGCGCATTAGCGGCGGCCTGCGCCTCGGCTGGCAGGGACGGCATCTGGCCCAGCCAGAAGCGGATGAACAGGGCATGCGTTTCCAGCGCGATCATCAGGTCACGCTCCTGCCGCTGCATCTGACGTGTCAGCCGGTCCAGCCGCCGTGTCAGGGCCGCTTCGGTTTTCTCCGCGCTGTCGGGTGACAGGAGCGAGGCGACCGCGGCCTCCACCACGGCGGAGCGCGTCACCTTCCGGCGTGTGGCAAGGTCACCGATCTGCGAGATCATGGCGACGGGCAGGGAGACGTTCAGGCGGTCACGCATGGAAATCCTCCATGAAAAGTCATGATGTGACCGAACGATTTTTTCAGAAACAAGATCGAAATCGGGTTTGTCGTATCGGGGCGAGCCATGACGTAAAAGGAACGGGCAACGTGGTTTACATGCTGATCCCGAGATCGCGTTTGCGCTCATGTCGCCAGTCGACTCCCCCGTCATCGCGGGCGACCCCATCGACATAGCGGTCGTGCTGCTTCTCCAGAGACGGCGCCCAGGGCACAAGCTGGAAGCCGAGGCCATTGTCGATCATGGCGAAGCGCCCCGAGGACAGGCTGAGGCGTTTCACATACTGGCCGGTGACAAAGTTGCCTGAAATGCTGCGCTCATAGGTCAGCCCGCTTTCCTTCGCGAGTTTCGCGCCCACCAGATCGAGTTCCTGCTGACGTAATGTCGTCAGGAGGTTGCGTTGGTAGCGGACGGACCCATCCTGTTGGAATGACGCCAGCCCGCGATCCGTGAGATGGCGGGTGCGCTCCTGCATGGCCTGCCGCACCTCGGCCCCGAAACCTGTGCGGGCGAGGTCCATGGGCTGGCGCTTCACAAGTCGATGATCCAGCCATGTGGCACCCGGCGCTTTGACCTGGGCGGCAAGGTCCAGATCGGAACGCGCGGACAGCACCAGATAGTCCTTGCCGCTGTTCTTGCCGGTGACGGTCCGCACCTCAACGATGCCGCCATCGGGCGGGGCGTCGCGGAAGGCTTCGACGCCGGGGAAGCGGACATGATGCACATGCCCGTCCGTGGCGTCGATTACGGCATAGGCTTCGCCTGTCAGTTCATTGTGCAACCCGCGCTCCAGCAACCGCCCCGTCAAGGCGATGGGCTGATCACGCCCGGAGATCACGTAATCGCCGGGGGACATCGCCCGATCCCGGCTTCGTTCCGTCATGGCGCGGTGCATGGTTTTGATAATGTCCCCTCGCGCGCCCATCTCGCGCAGCGTGTCTTCCATGCCGGGCGTGAGCGACCAGCGTCCCGGTCCTGCTGATGGGGCCAGTCCCATGCGTTCCAGTGTCTGCGCCCTGCCGGTGAGAAGGGCGCGATGCGTCGCATTTTGCCCGAGGTAATGAGTGGCCCCGGCGTCAGCCCGCAGGTCCACGATGCCCAGATCATCGGCATGATGCTGCAATTCGGCATCAAGGCGTGTCCAGCGTTCCGCCGTGACATCCTGGCGCAGCGCAGCCTCAATCTCGTGTTCGGCGCGTGGGCCAAGCTCCAGCGACACCAGATCCTCCGCCCGCGAGCGCAGCCCGTGGCTGATATAGTCGCGGGCGATCACCAGATCAGCCCCGGCCTGGTCCACACCGCGCACGATCAGATGGACATGCGGATTGTCGGTGTTCCAGTGCGACACGGCGGCCCAGTCCAGCCGCGTGCCGAGATCGGCTTCCATCTGTTGCACGAGGTCGCGGGTAAAACCGTCGAGGTCCGTCATCTCCGGCGCGTCCTCGGGCGAGATGATGAAGCGGAAATGATGCCGGTCGTCCCGGCAACGGGCAGCAAAACCCTGTGCATCCATCTCCTGACCATCCGGCCCGAACAGATGCGCTTTCTCGCCGTCGCGGGTGACACCATCCCGGCGCAGATAGGCGAGGTGATCGGCCAGCGATCCGGGACGCGCGCCGCGCCCGGTCTGTCGTACCACGCGGGCCTTCACCGTGACGCGGCGATGGGCGTCGAACAGGCGGCTTCTGCCAAACCGGGAATGGCCCCGCCCGAAGGTCGAGGGGCCGGAGCGCGGACCGCTGCCTTCTCCCTTTCCGGGGCTGCCGCTACTGCCTCCGCCCGCGCGGCGGGAAGCATGGAGCACCTGCGCCAGAAAGCTCCGGGACCGGGCACTGCTTCCCTTGCTTCGAATGCGGCCCGGACGGACCCGGAAATCCTCGTCACGGGCCATCAGAACCTTCCTGTGCAGGAAAACCCCGCAGGAGAGCAGGACATAATCCAAAACCCTGCACACGACCGACCCAACCTGCACACAGGAAGGCAAGGCGCGCCTGCGCTTTGTCGCCCGACGTGGCAGGCCGTTTTATCTTGCCCTCTTAATTCTTCATGTTTCCCGATCTGCCCAACACCCGGCACATTCCCGAAATGCTTCCGATGGGACGACAGTTTTCCCCTCTCATGCCGTAAATCCCCTGTCACGGCGGGCTCCTTTGCGAAACGGAGACGAACAGGCCATGAGGCGGGGCCACAAATCGCATCACGTGATCAGAAACGGGCATCACCTCGGGCGCGTTCTGGATGACGGTTTGGGATGCAAACGGACCGACAAAAAGCCGATTTCCAGATGGCATTTCGGCGTGCGATTGATTGACAAAACTCGCATCAGAAATCGCGCTGCCAATCGACTCTCCAAGCAGCAGGCGGATGACTCTGGAAACGTATTTTTTCGTCTCGTCGGGCAGCGTTTTCCCTGCTGTCAGAAACTGCTCATACCGCCCCGGCCCGGCATTATAGGCGGCCAGAAAACCCGCATCGCCGTAGCGGTCATGCAACCGGCGAAGATACGCCGCACCTGCGACGATATTGTCGTGCGGATCGTATGGATCGGCTCCAAGATTCAACGCCGCGCGCAGTTCCCGCCATGTGTCGGGCATGATCTGCATGAGGCCCATAGCGCCCCTGGGTGATACCGCAGAAGCATCACCCTGACTCTCGGCGCGCATCACCGCCGTGATCCAAGCGGGCGGGATGCTCGCCCGCGTGGCCGCCTCGTTGACATAGGCATCGAACGGCGCGGCGCTGGCAGTCTGCACGGGCATTGCCATCCCACCGCAGACCACCAGCAGACCGAGCGCTTTTTTAACGTGATGCATAACGCGGATCGGGACGGTTCCAGATCAGCCGGAAACTGTCGGAACCGTCGCGGTCGGGCATCAGCCGGGCACCCAACGGAGAGACGAACAGCGGGTCGTCGATCAGCACGGCAAGCCACAGACCGAAGCGCTCGTTCTGTCGCACCTAGGCGCAGCCAACCTGCGCGGCATCATCCTCCAGACCACGCAGGACGCGATAATCGGGAGCGTTTTCGGATGTGCGGTTTTCGTTCGGAACGATGGAGAGATCGTCGGCCATCAGGAAGGTGGTGATCTGCCCGAAAAATCCGTTGGTCGTATGCGTGAACGTGCCAAGATGGATCATGGCTGATCTCCTGTGGTGTGGGGAGCATGAGAAGCGGGAAGCCAGAGCGGGACCGCGCGACCGATCACCGACGCAGAAGGAAGCGGGCCGAAATACCGTCCGTCGAGGCTGCCCGGTTCTGCCGGGTTCATGACGAAAATCTTGCCTGGCGAGAGACGATGACAGCCCTGCCAGACAGGCAGCGGGCGTCTGCGATGGTCACTGGTTAGCGCGTCACCCACACGTTCGCCGTCGATTGTGATGCTGCCTTTTGCGCGGCATACCTCCTGTCCCGGCAATGCTGCCACGGGTTTCAGGAGCGGCACGCCAAACGGCAGATAGCCACGCTTTGCCAGCAGCAGCGCCAGCGGGTCGGGCAACCGGATCGCGGCCATATCCCCGACATGGAGCGCGCTGCCGGACTGCACCCGATACAGCCCGACCGGCACGCTGGCCGTCTCGTTCCAGAGCAGCCGGGGCGTGATATGCACGGCGGTGGACACGCCAACCGTCAGCACGACAAAGTATGTGCCGAAGAACCAGGCGCGCCGGGTCATGATAGAAGCCTCTTTCGCGCCAGCCATGCTTTGTGCATGGCGAGTGTATAGGGGCGGGAGGCGACATTTGCGGCGATGCGACCGTTCAGGATGCGCCAGTGATCGGGGCAAATTTCTGCGGGATGAATCCCCAGTGCCTCGATGGCGTCGATTTCTTCCAGCACGCGCCGGACCTTCGGCCAGCCCGAGACGTCCAGCAGCAGTTCACCGCCGGGGCTGACAAAAGGCACGGTCTGGAACGGCTCGTGCATGTCCACCGCGCGCACGGTGTCGATGCAGGAAACAACGGTGCCATAATCGTTTGCAGCCCAGCGGATGAAGCCGAATACGCTGCCCGGTGTGAATGCAAGCAGACGACGGCGCTTGTCCAGCACCTTGTCGGATACTGGCTGACCAAAGCGCAGCCAGTGTTCGACGCGTTTCTGGATGAAGGTCAGTTCGACCGTGGTCAGGCCGAACAGGGCGGCGTCGGAGGTGTCCATGTCGGTCATGACCTGTTCCTCCATGACGCCCGGTTACGGAGTGCGGCGACAAAGTTTTCATCGGAGGTGCTGTTGCAGCGGTGACGTTGCAGCCAGTCCTCGACATCCTGTCGGGAGTAGAGGACACGGGTGCCGATCTTCAGGAACGGTGGCCCGTCGCCAATGCAGCGGTATTTTTCCAGGGTGCGGATGGATACACCGATCAGATCGGCGGCTTCGCCACTGCGCAGATAGGGCCGCTGGATACGGGCCGGTGCGGTCAGGGTGCGCGGGGGCGTCTGTGTTGCCGGGGCCGGGGGCTGTTCCGGCTTTGATCCGGGTCTCGTGGTCATGGAAACCTCCCTTGTCGATGCGGTCCGCTTTGGGGGTGAAGCGGTGCCGGTAAGGGGAGGCTGACGGGAAAAATGCTGTCCGGGAGTGGAGGATATGATGTGCGCGAATTCCTCCACCCCCAAGCGGGGGCTAGCCTACGGCGTGTCGTCAGTTAAGCAGGATGATGATTGAGGCGAACTGCACGGCTGCGAGGAAGGTCGATTTCAGTTTATCGTAGCGGGTTGCGATAGCGCGAAACTGCTTGAGTTTATTGAAGAACCTCTCAACAAGGTTCCGTTCGCGGTAGAGAGAAAAATCGGTTTTCCGTCGTGTCGTTCTGTTGCGTTTTGGCGGGATGACCGGGGTAATCCCGCGCTGTATCAGCCGATCGATCAACCTGTCCGTGTCATACGCCCTGTCAGCAAGGAAAGCATCCGGGTCGATGTTTTCCAGAAGTGGTTCCGCCTGGGTGATATCGGCATCCTGTCCCGGTGTGATGCCGAGTTCCACCGGATTGCCCAGAGCGTCGCAGATGGCATGGATCTTTGTAGTCAGCCCGCCTCGTGATCGTCCGATGGCCTGATCCGTGCCCCTTTTCTGAGAGCTCCGGCACTATGCTGATGCGCCCGGACAATTGTGCTGTCGATCATCATGTATTCGTTGTCATGATCAGCGGCCAGATAACGAAATACCCGTTCGATGACGCCGCTTTCACACCAGCGGCGCAGACGCCGGTGCACGTTTTTCCAGTCCCCGAAACGGGCAGGAAGGTCGCGCCATGGAATACCCGCGTGATAGCGATACAGCACCGCCTCCAAGAACAGACGGTTGTCCGCCGCAGTGCCGCCGACATAGCCTTCTCAACCGGGAAGAAAATCCTTTATCCGCTCCTACTGGTCATCGCGTAAACCATAGCGCCGCATCTGTCTGTCTCCCCCAAAAAACGGGAAAACAGTCAGCACACGCAGACACAAAGTACAACCCTCACGTGCCACACTCAGGGCTTAACAGACGACACGCCGTAGCGAACACGCGAGAATTGACCCCTAATGGGAACCGCGCTTTTCGACCAAGGCACTCGCCGACTTCAAAAGCTGCCGGATTTCTGAAGCCGACGCATGATGCTCCCTTAGCAATCTCAATAACTTCATGATCTCCGGGTGCCCATGGAGAAATTCGGTCATCTCTGGGTCTGTGGAAGATGACAAGCGAAAGAGCACATCGGGATCGGCGGCCAAGACACTTGCCAATGCCTTGATCACCTCTGCACTTGGTGGCCTCTCCTTGCCACGTTCTATGCGGCTCAAATAGGCCGGCGAAATTCCGACTTTCACCGCCGTTTCCCGAAGTCCCAGGTCCTGGGCAATGCGCAGCTCTCGGAGTGTCTCGCCGAAGTTCCTCATGATCAAGAAATCTATCACATTGTTTAGTGTTATGCAACGCACAAAACATCTGGTGTAAAATGCCAAAGTTTGGTAAAAACGGGCATAATCTGTTCAATCATTCTTGCTGCGCGTTCGTGAGCAAAGGGGGGCGCTGCTGTGTCGAGCGAAGAGATCCTGAAGCTGCGCCAAGTCGCTACCCTCTTAAAGGTGGGGGAAAAGACGGTCTACTCCATGGTCCAAGCAGGAGAGCTTCCTGGCTTCAAGGTTCGAGGGCAGTGGAGGTTTTCTCGCGCAGATCTTGATGAGTGGATCGAACAGCAGAAACGTACGACTCACGAACAATGTGATGAGGATAAATGATGATGTTCGCCTGCATTACGGGGAGTCCAAAATGAAAGCGAGAAAAAGCATGCAGGCCGAGAACACCATTCCGGCGGGATATACGCTCGATTACGTTTCTGGCAGGCAGGTCAAGGAAACGAAGAAAGAACTGGTTCGGCAGCGGGTGGTTCGCGCTTTGATCCACGAATACGGGTTCTCACCGGAAGACATGGAGCTGGATTTCTCGATTGGCGGGCGAAAGAGGGTGGACGTGGCGATCTTCCATCATGGCAAGGAACACTCCATCGAGAATCTCGGCCGCGCGGTGCTGTGCCGCCAAGAGCCGAACACCGGCAAGAATGCAGTGCGCATCCGCGACTTCGAGCAGGCTGCTAAAGACCTTGATGAGATCGAGACCATCATGCGCGAGGTCGATGCGGTTCAGTACGGTCTGTGGACCAATGGCCTGGAGTTCTTCTTTGTCGAGAAGGAGCAAAAGCGCTTCGAGACCAAGTGCAATCCCATCGGCGACTGGCCGCTGGCCGAAGAGTCGGTCGGCACCAAGGAGGTCATCTCCGATGCCCACACCCGCGTCGCCGACAACGAGATGCTCAAGATTACTTTCCGCCGTTGCCACAACTTCATCCATGGCAACGAGGGTATGCCCAAGGACGCGGCCTTCTGGCAGTTCCTCTATCTGATCTTCTGCAAGATGTACGATGAAAACCTACGTGCCAAGCAGCGCCAAGCCTGGCAACGCCGCTTCTGGGCTGGCCCGAAGGAGCAGTTCGACGCACATGGCCGCAAGGCGATCCGCGCGCGTATCGAGGAACTCTTCATCGAGGTCAAAAAGCAATACAAGAACATTTTCCGGCGCAACGAGGAGATCACTCTCTCCGACCGGGCGCTGGCCTTTATCGTTTCTGAATTGGCCAAGTACGATTTCACACGGACGGATGTCGATGCCAAGGGCGTGGCCTACCAGGAATTGGTGGGTGTCAACCTGCGCGGCGACCGTGGCCAGTATTTCACCCCCCGGGGCGTCGTGAAGCTGGTGATTGAAATGCTCGACCCCAAAGAGACCGAGACTCTGCTGGATCCGGCCTGTGGCACGGGCGGCTTCTTGGTCGCGACCCTGGGGCACATGCTGAAGAAGTTCCGCGAAGAGCAAAACATCCAGGCCGGAAACGAGAACACCACCGAGTTCCTGAACATCCACGAACGGCTGAAAGAGTATGCCGCCGCCAATGTCTTCGGCACCGACTTCGACCCGTTCCTGATCCGCGCCGCTCAGATGAACATGGTGCTGGCGGGCGATGGCCGTGGACATATCTACAACATCAACTCATTGGAGTTTCCGCTGGGGCATCTAGCCGACCTGCCCAGCGTCAAGAAGGAGATCCCGCTGGCGTCGGTGGATATCATCGCCACCAACCCTCCCTTCGGCTCCGATATCCCGATTACGGACAAGCACATTCTGGAGCAGTACGAGCTGGCTCATGGCTGGGAGCCGGACGGCGAAGGTGGATTCCGCAACACCGGCGTTCTCAAGGGCAGCGTTGCCCCCGAAATTCTCTTTATCGAGCGCTGCATCAAGTGGCTCAAGCCGGGAACCGGCCGCATGGGCATCGTTCTTCCCGACGGAGTTCTCGGCAATCCGGCCGCGGAATACATCCGCTGGTGGATCATGCGCGAAACGCAGGTGCTTGCTTCCGTCGACCTGCCGGTAGAAGCCTTCATTGCCGAAGCCAACGTCAACATCCTCACCAGCTTGCTGTTCCTGCGCCGCAAGGACGACCAGGAGAAGCATCGCGAGGCCCTGGGTCGTGCCGAGGAATACCCAGTCTTCATGGCCGTTGCCGACAAGGTTGGCTTCGACCGCCGTGGTAACAAACTCTACAAGCGCACCCCGGACGGCGAAGAGATTGTCGAGCCCAAGCAGCATATCGAGCACATCCGTATCGGCGGGCGCTTCGTGGAACGGCCCCTGACCCGCAGTGAAAAGATCGAGGACAACGATCTGCCGGTCATTGCTGAGAAGTACCGCGAATTTCTCAAGGGGCAGAACGGGTGAGCGATCAAGACGACATCATCGAGACCCCGCAGGATGCTGCCGAAGAGAGTGGCCCGGATAACTTTTTCATCGACATCCTGACCGGCAACAAGGAAAGCGCCTCGGCCAAGAAGCTGCTGGTGCAGAAAGTTCTGCGCCAGCTCATCGAAAGCTACGGGTTTGATCGGAACGACCTGGAGGTGAACTACAACCCCCAGATCTCCGGCCAGGGGCGCAAGCGCATCGACATCGCGATCTTCCGCCCCGATGCCGAGCACAATAACGACAACCTGCAGCGGATCATCGTCTGCAAGAATCAGAAAAAGCGAGACAAGCTCCGCTCCATTGCCGAGGCCGACGCCGACCTGCGCGAGCTCAAGGAACTGCTGGAACTGATCCCGGGCGCGACGCTGGGCATGTGGACCAACGGTCAAGAAGAGTTCCTGTTCCAGGTCGAGCGCACCCGTTTTGAAGTCCGGCCCAAACCGCTGGGTGTCTGGCCGGTTCCGGGCGAACGCACCACCGATCTCGATCGCACCGGCGGTGTCATTCAGGTCAGCGCCGAAGCGGAAGATCTGGAAGACGCCCTGATGCGCTGCCGTCAATATCTGAACCGGAACCTTGGTCTCGATCACAAGGATTCCTTCAAGCAGTTGGCCGTGCTGATGCTGGCCAAGATCCATGACGAGACCCTGCCCACCGGTGAGCGCAAGTTCTGGATCAGGGGTGACGAGCCTTTCACCGAGGCGGGCCAACAGGCCATTGCCCAGCGCATCACCGAATCCATTGCCGCCGCCAAGGCCTGGCAACCGAACCTGCTGACCCGTGGCTGGGATCTGACGCTGGAACCCCACGAGACCGCCCGCGTGGTCATGGAGCTGGCCCGTTACTCTCTGAGCGAAACCCAGCCCCGTTACCGTACCGAGGCCTTCCGTGCGGTTGCCCGCAGCGTGATGGACGGCCGCGAGGGCCGCTACCCTACGCCGCTCAACGTGGCCGAAATGGCGGTGGAGATGCTCGACCCGCAACCCGGCGAACGCATCATGGACTGCTCCAGCGGCACCGGCACCTTCCTGGCCATGACTGCTGCGCACATCTTCAAGAAAAAACTGGCGGCCGTGGGCACGACGCCTGAAGAGGCAACCAACGAACAGATCCGCCAGGCGCAAAACGAAACCGCCGCCTGGGCGGCCAGCAATGCCCTCGGCTGCGACATTGATCCCTTCCTGGCCGTGGCCAGTCGCATGAACCTGCTGTTCACCACCGGCAATCCCGGTCGTGTGTTCCGCATCGATGCTCGCACCTTCCCGGACGGCGATCTGGATGGCATTGAAGCCGCTCGCCCGGCTATGCCGCTGGGCAGCATAGATATGGTTCTGCTCAACCCCTGGTTCTCGACTCAAGACACGGTCAGCGACGCCTCCATCCTGGAGCGTTACGACCTGGGTAACAACTGGGAGCGCGACGAGGAAGGTGAATTCCGCAACACCGGCAATCTAAACATCGGCGGTGTGCCGCCCGAGGTGCTGTTTATCGAACGCGCCCTGCAATGGGTGAAGCCCGGCACCGGCCGCGTGGGCATCCTGCTGCCCGACGGCTTGCTGGGCAATCCCGGCGATGAGTACGTGCGCTGGTGGATCCTGCGCCACTGCGAGGTCTTGGCCTCGGTTGACCTGCCGGTGGAGCCGTTCAAGGTCACGGTGAAGGAATATGGCCTGACGCCCTCCTTGCCGAGTCTTTTGGTTTTACGCCGCCGCAGCCAGGAGGAGCTGATCAATACCGAACACCCGGAATACAAGGTCTTTATGGCCGTTGTAGATCGGGCCGGAGAAGATACTCGTGGGAAACTGTTTCAGCGTGCCCCTGATGGTGAAGTGCTGATCTTTGAAGAGAACGTCATTGAGCGAGTGCGCAATGGGGGCCAAGTCGAGGTTCGGCGTTGCATAAAAAGAGCGCCGCGTATTCATGACGAACTGCCGCTGGTGGCAGAGAAATACAAGGAATTCCGTGCGACCGGCGAGGTGACGTTATGAGCAGAAAGTTCCAAGTGAAAGCTGTTCCGAGCACCTGGCTGGAAAGCAATGGGCGGCGGCTCGACTGCGGTCCTTATATGTCTGGTGCAGTAGAGATTCGCGAACTCCTAAAGAAACACAAAACTGATGTACTTCCCGACTTGACTGCAGGCCACGATGGGGGGATTTACAACGGCCCTCAATTCGAAAGGAATTATGTTGATGATGCGCAATACGGTGTTCCATTTTTAACAACCACTTTCATGATGCAGGCTGATTTGAGCCGGTTACCTCTTCTGAGCAAGAAGGATGCGCACTCCAGAAAACTCAACTACTTGCGGGTTCATGAGGGGATGACGTTAATTACTTGTTCCGGAACGGTGGGAAGGACCATCTATGCACGCTCAGACATGAATGGTGTTTGGTCCAACCAAGATATCCTGAAGATCGTTGCTGATCCTAATCGAGTGCTCTCAGGATACCTGAATGCATATCTTTGCACGAGATTCGGAGTGCCCTTTGTTGTTTCCGGGAAATACGGCTCGGTAATTACTCATCTTGAGCCAAAGCATTTTGCTGACCTCTTGGTTCCCCGCCTCGGAAAAATTGTCGAACAGGAGGCCCATCGCCTTGTTGAGCAGTCTGCTGCACTGCTCGCCAAATACCAGGCCAATTTAACTGAGGCAACGGATCTCTACTTCGATTCTGTTGGTCTGAAAGATATCACGGCGAGCGATTGGCATTCTCGGGGATCAGACCTTGGTTTTACAGCCAAGGCGGGTGTCCAATCTCTCCGAGCATTAAACTTTAACCCCCGGTTTAATTGGCTTTGTGAACGAATCAAACAGGGGCGGTGGAAGCCTTTGTCAGAATTATGTATCGACGGCACACTAAAGAGTGGACCTCGTTTCAAAAGAATCGATGCAGCTCCTGAGTATGCATATCAGTTGATAGGCCAAAAGCAGATATTCTGGTTGAGGCCTGAAGGACGCTGGATTGCAAAGAAATCTGTCGGAACTGAGGTGCTTGTACCGGACGGAACAGTCCTTGTTGCTGCCCAAGGAACTCTGGGTGAAAGTGAATTGTTTTGCCGCGCTGAATTTATTACAGGGGCCACCCTGGAGCGAGCGTATTCCCAGCACTTTCTGAGAGTTATTGGAGATCAAAACATTATCGAACGCGGAGCGCTATTTTCATTTATGCGTTCAGAAACGGCATTCCGTATGCTTCGCTCCGCATCAACAGGAAGCAAGCTCCAAGATTTTCACTATGCAGTTTTGCCGTCTTTACCGATCCCATACCCAGAACAGGCGGTGCGCAAGAAGTGCCATGACTTGGTCATGGAGGCTTATGAGGCCCGCGATGAGGCCATAAGGTTCGAAGATGAAGCCCGTTCCCTCGTCGAGCGCACCATTGAGGAGGGAGGTCGCTAATGGCGAAGGTCATACCCATCGGGCAACCCGCGAACGAATCTGAACGCCAGGCCATCGGTTTCCTTCGGGATCATTTGCCTGATGGCTGGCTGATCTTCCATAACTTCGAGATGCGCCAAGGGCAGGAGGTGTTCGAAATCGACATCGCTATCCTCGCGCCTCATGCGGTGTATCTGGTGGATGTCAAAGGGACGCGGGGCAACATCGATGTGTATGGCTCCAAGTGGTATCCGCAGGGGCGGCAACCGTTTCACTCGCCCCTCGCGAAGCTTCGTCACCACGCGAAGGTGATGGCCAGCTTCATCCGCGATAGCAATCCCGGACAGATCGAGCTGCGCAAGGCTCATGTCCATGCCGCCGTATTGCTCACTGCCGATGACGCCACCGTGTTCGATCAGGCGGGCATCGACAGCCCGGACGTGACCGACTTCAAGCACTGCCTTAAATACTTCCGCGACGCGAGCCGCATTCCTGACAACCGGCTGAGTAACATCACCCGCTTCCACTCCCAGATCGCCAAGGCGATTACCGGCAACGCCAAGCCCAAGAGCGCGGCGCTGGTGTTCCGCGACTGGCAAGTGGAAGAGAAGCTGGGCGGCACCGACCGCTATACCGAGTACCGCGCCAAGCACAACCTGTTGGGCAAGAGCGGCGGCATGGCCCGCCTACGGGTCTACCAGGCCGACCCGTACCAGGACGAGGCTGCCCGCAAGGAAGAGTTCAAGAAGATCAGCAACGCCTATCGCGCCGTGGCGCACATGCCGACCCACGCCAATGTGCTGGCGGTGAAGGATCTGTTCGTCTCCGACGATGAAGACAAGGTGGTGCTGGTCACTGAGGATCTGCCTGGCCAGGCCCTGCGCCTGCACATCAACAAGGTCTCGATGGCGCTGACCTTCGATCAGAAGCTCCAAGTGATGCGTGACGTGCTGTCGGCCCTGGACCATGCGCACCGGCATGAGGTGATCCACCGCAACCTGACCCCGGACGGCATTCTGCTGACCAAGGGCGGCCAGGCCCGGGTAACCGATTTCGATTTCGCCAGGGTGGGCAAGAACCGTACCTCTACCATCGCCGATCAGGTGGTGGATGATCTGGATGCTACCTACCAGGCTCCAGAGTGCTTCAAGGACCCGACCCAGGCCAGCATTGCCTCCGACCTCTATGCCGCCGGGCTGATCTTTTTTGAACTGCTGACCGGCGAGCTGCCCTTTGAAAGCGTCGACCAGATGATGGAGGCCGACGGCAAGTTCCCCATCAAGCCCTCGGAGCACAAGCCGGACCTGCCCAAGGGGATCGACGAGTGGTTGCAGAAGTTCTGCGAGTTTGACCCGGAGGAACGGCACACGAGCGCAGCCATCGCTCGCAAGGCCCTCGATGATCTGATTCTGCCCGAGGCCAAGAACGACTCAGGCCCGGATGTGAGCGGCCCGGCCGTGGTTGTGCCACAGCTCCCAGATAGCCTGATGAACTTGCCGCAGGATTCCATCCTGGCGGATCGCTTCCGCATTCAGAAGAAGTTGGGCAGCGGCGGCTTCGGCGTCGCCTACAAGGTGTTCGATTCCCTGGGCGATGTGGTCCGCGTCATCAAACTGGTGACCAAGGACCGCCGCAGCGTGTACGAACGGCTGCGCCGCGAGTACAAGACCCTGACCAATCTCCCCGAACATCCGCATGTGGTGAAGGTGATCTGGGCGGATCGTATGGCCGATGCTAAGCAGACGCCTTACATTGTCTTTGAGTATGTGGAAGGTTTGGATGTTTCCGATCTGATCGATGCCGAGGCGTTGTCGCTGGATGATGCCGTGCGCATCGTGCGAGAGGCCGCCGCGGGGCTGGCCCATCTCCACAAGCACGGCGTTTACCATCAGGACGTCAAGCCCTCCAATCTGCTTTGGACGGACAAAGGCGTCCGCATCATCGATTTCAACGTCGCGGTCTCCGAGAGCGATGAGGTTCAAGGTGGTGGCGGCACGCGCCGTTACCTGCCGCCGGATTACGACTACTCCTCCGAGCCGGATGCTTCGGATCGAATGGATCGTGACCTCTATGCCTTGGGCATCTCCTTCTATGAGTGCCTGACCGGCAAGTATCCATTCGACGATCCCACGCCGCCGATCAAGACTCAGCCCAGGGACCCCAAGCAGTGCAAAGGCTGCGCCGACCTCAGCTCGTCGCTGGTCAATGTGCTGGCAAAGATGATCGCGCCGGAGCGCAAGGATCGTTTTGCGTCGGCGGAGGAGTTCTTGATTGCCCTGGCCGAGGTCAAGCGCCTGCGCTCGGTGCTGACGACCGGCGAGATTGGTACCGGACCCAAGGTGGTGGCCAAGCTGGGTTTCGAGCCGACCAAGCCCAACACCAACCCCTTTGTAACCCACCTGCTGACGCTCTATAGCCAGAGCCAGGTGTCTAACGCAGGCACCCGTGGCCTCGACGAAGTTGGCAAGGCCACCTACGTGTCGACTTATCTGGACGAAAAGCTCAAGCCCGCGCTGCTCAAGGGCGAGTTCCGTTTGGTCATCATCAGCGGTAACGCCGGCGACGGCAAGACAGCCTTCATCCAGCAGTTCGAGACCTTTGCTGAGAGCAAGGGCGCACAGATACAGCGCGGCGCGAACGGGGCTGTGTTCCAGCTCAAGGGGCATACCTACCAAAGCAACTACGACGGCAGCCAGGATGAAGGCGACGAGCGCAACGATGCCGTGCTTCAGAAGTTCTTCGCTCCCTTCGCGGGCAAGGATGCCTCCGGCTGGCCCGAGAATCAGACCCGCCTAATCGCCATCAACGAGGGACGGCTCGTCGACTTCTTCCTTGAGCATGAAGAAGAGTTCCCGTTGCTTGCCAAGCAGATCCAGCAGGGTTTGGCCGGAGCTGCTCCGGAAGGCGGTATCTCGGTTATCAACCTCAACCTGCGCTCGGTGGTCGCCGAACCCGAGGACGGTCAGCCTTCGATTCTGGAGCGACTGATCGCCCGCATGACGCAGCAGGAGTACTGGCAGGCATGCGACAAGTGCGATCTCAAGGGCAAATGCTACGCCTATCACAACGCCCGGACCTTCCAAGACCCGGTTGCCGGTCCCAAGGTGATCGAGCGCCTGAAGATGCTCTACACCATTACGCACCTGCGCGGCCGACTGCACATCACCATGCGCGATCTTCGTTCGGCGCTGGCCTTCATGCTGGTAGGCACCCAGGATTGCGACGGCATTCACCACCTCTATCAGAACGGCGGAGAAGAAACCCAGAATCGCATCCTTGACGGTTTTTATTTCAACTCGTGGCTTGGCGGTGCGGAAGGATCCAATGACCGGCTGATTGCCTTGCTGCGCGAAATTGACGTTGCCGAAGTCAGCAATCCCGACCTGGACCGCGAGCTTGGCTTCCTCAATCCCAAGACCAAGGCCATGAGCCGCTTCTCGTTCGCGGAGCGGGCTGGGTATGACGATGAACTTGTGGCAATGCTGTTCCGCAATCTGCCTCGCGATTACTCGTCGAAGAACCGTGCTCGACTGATCGCCAAACACCGCAATTATCTATCGCATATGCGCCGTCGCCATTTCTTTGAGCGACGCGACATCGGGTGGAAGGAGATGCTGCCATATGGAAGCATCGATCCCTTCCTGGATGCCATTGAGCAGCCGGGAGCGAAAAGCGCAGATGAGGTTACCGCCATTCTTCGAGCCATCAACCGGGGCGAAGGTCTGAGCGATCCGGCGCGTTTGGGCAACCAGTTGGCGCTGCGTGTTCGCCAGGTGGATAAGGGCACCATCCGTAGTTACCGTCTCTTTGACGGCGACCATTTCACGCTCCGCACCGAGCAGGAAAATGCGGCTCATCCTTTCCTTGAATGCCTGTCTCAGGCGCTGGTGCTGTTTTACGACTCCGGCGACGGGCACAAGGCCAGCCTGCGCATCAATCTTGACATCTATGAAATGCTGATGCGGCTCAACAACGGCTACCGTCCCAGTATCGAGGAGCAGGAAG
Source organism: Komagataeibacter diospyri (assembly GCF_043995075.1). NCBI lineage: Bacteria > Pseudomonadati > Pseudomonadota > Alphaproteobacteria > Acetobacterales > Acetobacteraceae > Komagataeibacter > Komagataeibacter diospyri. The sequence continues at coordinate 2,358,702 of NZ_CP171836.1, read as the reverse complement.
GTTTCCTGTTAAGTCTGGCGGTATTCAAAAATCTGTTATCTGCTGCACTCTATCAAGAAGTTCTGCTGACGGAAAATGGGCTCCGGTTCTACCAGATAAACAGAAAAGAGGATGGCGTATTGGCATTGGGCGTTTCTGATAACGGGGGCTGAATATCATGTCAATCAAGGGTAGAGACAAGGAATTCAGAACACCTAAGGTCAGTTATTTGCATTGGCAGCACACGGAAATGGATCGTGTGCTGACCATGCTATTTCCTCGCCTCAAATTCAATGGCCATGGCAGCCGCAAGCCGCCACGCGCAAATATTTTGCAGCCAGAAGAATTTGCAGATGAAATGATGCTGTCCGAAGAGGTTAAGCAGTATTTTGAGGGCTTTGACGAACATCCCTCCATTGTCCACAAGTGGGTAGAGACCGAACTTCTTGATGTGGTAAATCGGGGCAAGTCGAATCAAGCTGTCGCCTCTCCGCGCCCGCTTCATGGAGAGACCTACAAATTTCGAAATGCGAAGCACTGCCGTGACTATGGGGCAGCCGAGCAGATTTATTGGATGCTCTACTATGCCCGCAAAGGCAAGGGCCAGGCCGCCCGAGACACGCTAAAACGCTTCTTTTTCCCTGGGATTGACCATGTAACCGGTAGGCATGAATCCGGCACGGTCGTCGATGTAGAAACCCAAGCGCTACTTCGCTTCGATTCTCAAGTTACTCAGGACACACAGGACTCCAAGGAGCCCGAGCGCTTTCCACCACTTCTGATCGATCAGGCCGACACCATGGCCGACGACATTCTGCGGCTATTGGCCTATGAGCCCTATATTCCTCGCTCGGTGCTGGTGGATTACCTCAAAACCCTGATGGCATTCCATCTGGCGCTCTACCACCTCAAGCTGTTGCAGATACTGCCCAAGCTGGTGAAGCAGCGCTCGGACAATGCGCTGGCGAGTTCACCTGATCCCGTGGCGCTGGTCGTGGATATGGGGGACGTCAATAATCCGCATATGGTCGAGCTGGCTCGCAAGTCCACTGACCGGCTCTATCGCCAGATTCCTGCCTTTGTGCAGGCCAATTTCGTCGTCAAGAAGCTCGATGAGATGGCGGAATACCTGAGCAAGAAGACGGGCAAGCTGACCACTCCAGGGGGCGGCGTGTTTACCGTCGGCGATCTGGTTTCTCTACTGAAGCCCGAGTACGACGCCGACCGGCAAGCCTACTTCAAGTTCCGCCTGGCCAGTCTGATCGAGGAGTCGACCTCTGGAAACGAGGACATCGATCCGGAGATCCGGGAAGTCACCGCCATGGGCCTTGGCGAGTTCGAATCCTTCATAGAAATCCTGATGGCATATCGCGGCAAGTATCACCGCCAGTACATCACTGAGTGCCTGGACTCACTGCTGCTGAAAAACAAGGAGAACGGCCTGTTGGCACAATCCCGAACCAAGGGAAGTCCTCGGCGGTTTGTGCTGGGAAGCAAGCTTCTTGAGGTGCTCCTTCAGGTGGCTGTGCTCACTCAGGATGACGGGCGTTTCGTGACCCGCGAGATTCGCATCGAAGAGTTGCTGGCCTTTTTGAGAAGCCGCTACGGCCTTCACATCGACCGGCTGCCGGGAGGAGCACAGGCCAACAGCAGCATCCTCGACAGACGCGCCCTGCGCCTCAACCTCGCAGCCTTCAAGCGTCGCCTGCGTGAAATCGGGTTCTACGAGGACCTGTCGGATGCCTACGTGACCCAGAAGGTATCGCCCCGCTATGCGATTGAGAGAAATGACGGAGCAGATAAAAACGGGAGGCACGCATGAGTAATGCGTTCACCAAGCTTTCCCAGGATAAGTTGAATGCGGCGGTCGCTTGTTTGCTGTGCCCCCGTATCGAAGCGATCCTGGGTGACCGTGGCCCAGGCCACTGCATGCGGGTCACCGATCTCGATGACGAGGTAATGGAGTCGGTCTGCAAGGAACTACGTCGGACCCGGCCCGACGGAAATATCTTTATCCTCGGCAGCCATGATCATGAGAGCCAGCCCTTCCGAGTCACTTCCACCAAACTGGTGGAGTTGCGCAACCCGGACGCGAACGGTGAGCTGCGTCAGCCTTTGCTGGTCTTCATACCGACTTCGCTTCGCACCAGCGCCGAGGACTCTTTCGGTGTGGCGACCTTCGAGGAGCTGACCTTCGCCGGTATCTACGAGGACCTTATCGACTCGCTGCTTGATCGGCTCCCGAGAACGCTGGTTGGCCATGCTCGCGATCTTTTGGGCATCCTCACCGACGAGGAGTGGCTGTTTGCCGACCATGTTTCCCGCGTGCGGTACCTGCTCACTGCGCTCGAAAACGGGATTGATGGAGAAACCCTCGGGGCCAGCCTGTATGAATTGACGTTGATTCCAGACTTCAAGCTCTTTGCCGATCCCGGCATGGTCAATGGCAAGGTTCGCCGTAACCTCGGCAGCGTCCGCAGTCTGATGGCCTCGCACAAGTCGGTTCGTGGTCGTATCGCCGATCTGGGACTCAGCGACAAGGCATTGGAGTCGCGACTATTCACCTATTTTGCAAAATACGAAGTCCAGGAGCCCGAATCCTGGACGCCGCCCATCGCGACCGACAAGAGCTGGTGGAGCATTTCTTTCGATAAATGGACGTTCCAGGAAGAGCTTTCGCTGGACAAGGTCCTGCTGACAGTGCTGGAGACCGACTTGCCGGTCGTTCAGGAGGATGAGACCGACGACCAACTCTCCGGCCTCATCGGACAACAGGTTCTGGTGCCGAACGACCGCCGCAAAATGAACGTGGTGTTCGAGGTTAGCCCTCACCCCGGCAAGGTCAGCGGGCTTGATCATTTTACGGTTCAGATCATTTCGCAGAATGACGGCCCGGTAGGAAAATCTAAGAAAGTCAAGGCCTGGACGCCGAACCGCCTGCAATGCACGACCAACTTGGCCAAGCTCAATAAGATCGAATTCGAGGAAGGATGGCATTTCATCCGTGTAATGCCTTGGACGGCCGATGGCGATCCGATTCCGCTGGAAGCGGATTCCGCTTCCGAGGGCGCAAGACGTTCCTACGAGAGCGAACCTTTCTACGTCCTGCCCGGTGGCAACATCGAGGAAGAACCACCGCAACGCGCCATACCCATTGAGCAGAGCCTGGAGCATGCGCGTTTCCGGCTGCAACTGACTGCCCTGGGCGATGAACGCGATCCCGATGATATCGCCATCAGTGGTGTCGCCTGGGCCGAGGGCGGTCGTTCCAAGAAGACCTCTCGCCAGGAAACCCTACACGCAAAATTCGGTCGTGAGGGCGCGGTTCAGATCCCGCTTTCGCGTATGCTCAAAACCATCGAGCAGCGCGTCTTGGCGGAGCCCAAGCGCCCGTCAGGCTGGCGAATGCAGATCAATCTGGATACCGCCGAGCCGCCTTCCGAGGTTGGACTCACGCTGCCATCTTCCGCCGCGATGGCTTCCTTCCTGGCTGCCCGCGAAGAGTTTTTTGCAGCAGTGCGCAAAGGCACCGCCGAGCTGATCATGCAGGGGCTTTCGTTCCGCGACTCGGAAAGGGAATGCCTCGCGTATGCTGAAAGCTACCTTGACTTGGTCAGAAACCTCATCCGTCAGGCCGAGACGACTTCTGGTGCCGAGCGTCAGCAACACTTGCAAGCGCTCAGAAATGTGCTGGCCGTCGATTCCATTCATGTCATCTTGACCGACTTCGGTGGAAGGCACCGGGAGGCTGTTTTAGTCTCCCCAACCCATCCGCTCCGTGCCTTGTGGCTGAGCAGTTGGGTCGCCCTGGGTAAGGATTGGATTGAGAAGATCAAGTCAGGCGGAAAGGATCACATTCCTCACGTCCGTTCCGCGCTGTTGGATGGCCTTGTGCCCTCTGCCTATCCGGTCGGTATTCCCGTCGAGGATGGCCGCATCTTCACTCCGGTGGACAACCTGAATGCTTTCTGGGCGCTCTACGCCCCGACGATCGAGGAAAATTCCCGTGGTCTGATGGCGGAAATCTGTTCAGCGCTCGGCTTGGCCGAGCCCTCTGCGGCGGGATCAGATATTTCCGGACAAGTCATTGCGGACAAGATCGAGCGCTATCTCTCTCAGCATCCCTATGTTCGAGAGTTATCACTGAACATCTTCAACCCTGGGGCCGGATCGGTGATTGCGGAGGCTCTGCTATCGCTCCAGCAGAAGCGCGAGCATGCCGATTTGCGCTATGACGTGCGGCTCTTTACCACCGATCCCGACTCACCTGTTTTGGGCGAGGCTCTTGAGTCGATGGTCCGTCCTGGAGCCACGGTAAACGAGGCCGCCGACGCATTTGCGACCTCAACGGGCAGCCATCTGTTCTCCAAGCTGAACTTGGCCAAGCACCCACTGAATGAATTCCATGCAAATTCCAAGGAGTTCCCGGCGCACATCAGTGTTCTTCTGGATGTGTTTCCCGCCGAGGAGCTTTCCATTGCAGAGAAGCCGATGGGCGTGACCCCGCTGCATGGGCTGATACAGGACTTCGACACTGAATTCGTTGATGACGATTCGGGGACCTTCTGGAGCAAGCGGCCGATTGTCGGGCGCTCCTTCGGCGCGGACAACCATGCGGCGTGCTTCGATTTGCTGTCGTCCCTGAGCCGACACCTCTGCTTTGCTACCTCAGCGGTTGCTGCTTCTGGTGCCAGCTTTAAAGCTGTGCCTGTGGTGACCCTTGGCCTCGATGTGGCCCAACGAGAACTGATCTACGAGGTTCACCAGATCAGCGATTGGGTGTTCACCATCGACCGAAATATGGGGATTGAGTTCTTCGACCACGGCGGCCGGAAGAACAGACCGGACTATCTGATTGACTATGTGCCGGGAGCCAGCTCCCAGGCGACACACAACCTGATCATCTCGTCGCGCTCGAACGATGAACTGGAGGCGATGCTGAAGCCGGTGCTGCTTGAGCATGGCTTGTCCGCCGACGGCGAGCAGTCGGTTCAGATCCTGGCAAATCTGCGGTCGCTGTCCGGTCAACTAGCGCTCAAGCTGATTTCTGCTCGCACACAACAGGCGGAGGCACTTGGTCTGGCTTTGGCTCGGCTCTACCTCGAATATCAGGGCGCATTGAGCAATCAGGTCATTGTGCCGTTGGATGCGCACACGGACCTTTACCGCTCAAGCGGTGAGTCAGACGATATCAATGATGCAATCAGTCTGCAACGCACCGACTTGGGATTGTTCGACTTGGATTTGAACACCAGAACGATCACTTGCAACCTGGTCGAGGTGAAATGCTATTCGCAAGTGGGCGACTTTGCGGCCTTCAACCAACTGAAGGAACGGATTTCCGCCCAGATCAATCAGAGCGAGCGCATCCTCCAGCGCCACTTTGACCCGGCCTTGAAGAAGCCCGACCGGCCGGATAGGTTGCTCAAGAGCCGGGAGTTGGCTCAGATCCTTCGTTTCTATCTAGAGCGCTCACTGCGTTACGGGATCTTTGATGCGACTGCTGCGCAGGAAGCACGAGGGCTACTTGAATCCATCGAGCAGGGCTACTCGCTTCAGTTCAGACGCTGCGCCCTGATCTTCGACTTCGACAAGACCGGAACCGAGGCCCCCGACAACGAGGTTGGCATTGAATTCCACCGCATCGGTAAGGATCTCATTCGCGCCTTACTGGAGAACTGCCGCAAGCCTGTTTCCGTCGAGATTGAGGAGGAACCGACCGCGCTCCTCCTGAGCGAGCAGTTTATACCGAACGTGCCGAAGCTCGAGACAGCCGCTTTCATCGCGCCCAAGAGAGCTCGGTCAACGTCCTGGACAGTGGATGAGCTCTGGGACAAAGAGCCGGAGGCTCCAATCACCCAGCCAACATCTCCTGTCGCAGAGGAAACACCCGCACCTGCTCAGGAGGAAAAGGAAGAACAGGCGGAACTCGTCGAGCATGCACCTCGACCTACCACTATTGCGCCTAAAGAAGAAAAAGACGACGAACAGCCTGCCGCCGTTGCTGTTAAACCGGAAGCATTTGTTGAACCCGAACTTGAAGCACCGGAGCATCCGACACCCGAGCCCGCGCCTCAAGCCGAGGTCAGTTATGACATCATGCTGGGCGTTAATGGCGACTCACCCCAGTACGGTTTGCTCGGAGAGGTTTCCGGCAGAAAGATTGCCCTGGACCTTAACCACACCCACACGATCAGTCTCTTTGGGGTTCAAGGCGGCGGCAAGAGCTACACCCTTGGAACAGTCATTGAGATGGCCTCCATGCCGCTTCAGCACATCAATGTACTGCCAAGCCCGCTCGCCACAGTCATTTTCCATTACAGCCCGACGCAGGATTATGCGCCGGAGTTTACTTCGATGATCAATGCCAACTCGGTGGATGAAGAGATCCGCATCCTTCGTGAGCGTTATAAGGCCAACCCGGAGGCCCTAAACGATGTCGTGATTCTTACCCCAGCCAACAAGGTGGATGATCGCCGGGCCGAGTACCCGGATATCGAGGTTAAGCCGATTTCTTTTTCTGCCTCCGAACTCAAGGCGGCGCACTGGAAATTCCTGATGGGAGCGATTGGCAGCCAGAGCATGTATATGCGGCAAATCAATCTCATCATGAGGGGGTTGCGGGATAACCTGACCGTGGATGCCCTGCGAGCAGGCATCGATAACTCTGGTCTGTCCGATCACCTGAAAGATCTGGCTCAGACGCGTCTACTGTTCGCCAGCGAATATATCGATGATAATCAGCGCCTCCAGGATCTGATTCGCCCAGGCCGGTTGATCATTGTGGATCTGCGAGATGAATACATCGAAAAGGACGAGGCCCTCGGCCTTTTCGTGGTAATGCTGCAGATTTTCTCGGAAGCAACCTATCAGGGAAGCGCCTTCAATAAGCTGGTGGTTTTCGATGAAGCCCACAAGTACACTGAGAACGATGACCTGGTTTCCGGCCTGGTAGAGGTTGTCCGTGAGATGCGACACAAGGGAACCAGCATCATGGTCGCCTCTCAAGACCCGCCATCGGTCCCGGTCTCGCTGATCGAGCTGTCTTCACAGATCATCATGCACAAATTCAACTCGCCCGCCTGGCTGAAACACATCCAGAAGGCGAATGCCGCTCTCGGCGAGCTGACCTCGGACAAGATGAGCCATCTCGGTACCGGCGAAGCCTATGTGTGGTCGAGTAAGGCCTCGGACGACTCATTCACGCGGGGCGCAGTGAAGATCAAGTGCCGTCCTCGCATCACGCAGCATGGTGGCGGCACTAAAACGGCCATCGGACGCTAGTAATTTCACTGTATGTACGCTCAGGCCTGCTTCCACATCTCCGCGATGGTGGACCTGTCCTGTAGCGCGTCGAGTTCCTCGACCCAGCGCGCTGGAACTCGCGACTATTCTCGGCTACAGGTGCGCAAATGGTGACGACCCTTTGGCGGCAGATTGTGGGTTAGACCGCCACTTTGAGCGAATGTCGGTATCGGTGGTTGCGGGTCCCCGCAACCATGAATAAGCGTCTAAAAAGACAAGAGAAAAGCCACCCAAAAGGGTGGCTTTTTTTGTGCCCAAATCACACCACAGGAAACACATAGGAAACAGACGGAAAGGTAATCCGGCGCATTTTTGTCGAATGTCACAAATGCGTGAAAGTGGGGAGGGGCATCCCGTCGCCTGTTTCAGGGTATGATCCTGCCTTGTCGAGTCAGGACAGTCTCCTCTCTGCTGTCCATAACTGGAGTAGCAGGAAAGCCTCATGGCCGCAGACGAACTCACGGGACTGATCAGATATCTCGGTCAGGATGACTGGCAGGACTGTTTCGCGGAAGTGCTCGGCGATCACATCGGTCCGGCGCTGGAAGCGGGCGACATCACGTTCGAGGAACTGGCGGAGATGATCGGTCCCGACGTCGCCATGACGCTGTGGGGCTGTGCCTTCGAGGATTTTCTCGGGCAGGACCGGGACGATGGTCGGAACATCGTTGACGTCTATCTGAAACGCCGGGGCTGGAAGGAAGGGCCGCGCAACAGCGCCTATATGCGTGCGCTCAGGGCTTCTGTCATGAGCCTGTATGAAGTCTCGGACATCAGACCCGGCCAGAGCCTGATGGCGCGTGACCTGCTGCGGGGTGGCGAGCCTGTTCTCGTGCATGAAGGCACCGCCACCCGGACACTCAGACAGTGGGACCGGATTGCAGCGCGCCTTGTACCGTCCGATGGAAAGACCATTCTGGCAGGCGGACTGCTCGCCTGTTCACGGGGCGCCTGTGAGGATCTGGCCGCAAACCTTTACAGGGCGCTGCGGAAAAGACGCGGCAAGGCGGAATTCCCAAAAGTCGATACGGAGACCCTGCGGGAACTTGCGCCGATGTTCACGCTGACCTGGCTGTTCTGGACGCTGGAAGACATGGCCCGGCAGATGGAGGGGCCAGCGCTGTTCAATGGGGACGGAGAGGATCTGGTCTTCCACGAAATGTGTTTCCCGCTGGCGAAGGGCGTGACGCAGAAGAAGGTGGCGGATGTGCTTGGGGGCGTGGTGGCCCTGCGTCCGGAGAACCGGTCGTTCTGGAACTGGCTGAAGGAGCCGGAGAGTGATCCTGTGCCGTTGTCCGGACGGGATGAAAACGGACGGTTCCTGCGCACCGAGATGGACGATGGTGCAATCGTGCTCGGCACAGTGGAACTCAGGGGGCGGCAGTTGCGGTTGCAGGTGAATTCGGAAAACCGTGCCGAACGTGGGCGTGCCATGCTGCAGGCCGTTCTGGGCACGCTCGTGGGCGCGCCCCTGACGCAGATCATGACACCGGTGCAGGCGATGGAGGAGCGGGAGCACGATGGACGGACCGCATCGCCAGACCTGCAGATCCCGCCTGAAGAGGAAGCGCGGATCATCGGGCAGATGCTGGAGCGCCATTACCGGCAGGTGCTTGATGAGCCGGTGCCGGCCCTGGGGAATGTGACGCCGCGTGAGGCTGCCCGGACAGCTTCAGGACGTAAAAAGGTGGCGGCCTGGCTGAAGGATATCGAAAACACCACAGCCCGCGCCTGGAAAAATGACGGCGCAGGAGTTGCCTACGATTTCGGGTGGATGTGGCACGAACTCGGAATCACCATGCTCCGGAAATAGGCCGCTTTCGCCTTCATGTCGGACATCCGGATCTTCAATGATCTAACGGCATAGCAGACATGAGCAATTCGACTCACCACGAGAGGGCGAAGCCGGTTCATGGTAGGCTTTCAGTTGACGTTCTAGGTGTTTAGTCCCGGGATTTGATGGTGCGGATTTTGCATGAACCGTGATGGTTCTTTTTCCCACTGCTGGCAAATGAATTCATATGGAGTGAGGCCGCGCAGCGTCTTGAGTCTGCGGGCGAAATTGTAGGCAGCAACGAAGTCTGCGAGGTGCTGGCGCAACTGGTCGTGCGTTTCGTAATGGAAGCGCTTGACCGTTGCCTCCTTGATTGTGCGGTTCATCCTCTCGACCTGGCCATTTGCCCAGGGATGTCGCGGCTTTGTCAGTCGATGCTCGATATCGAGATCAGCACAGGCCAGTTCAAAAGGATGGCAACGGAACTGGACGCCATGCGGCCCGCATGACCTTGATTTCTTCCGGTGTCCATCCGTTTCTGGCCGGACCGGTAAAATGCGTGCCGTTATCGGTCAGCACGGTATGGATGCGATAGGGGACTGCAGTGGCCAAAGCACGCAGGAAGTTACTGGCGACGCGACGTGTTGCTTTCTCGTGCAATTGAACAAAAGCAAATTTCGAGGTCCGGTCGATCGCCACCAGGAGATAAAGGCGTCCCATTTCAGTGCGGACTTCAGCAATGTCGATATGGAAATAGCCGATCGGATAGGTCCTGAACTTCGACCGTTTCGGCCTGTCACCTTCGGTATCGGGCAGGCGACTGATTCCATGGCGCAGAAAACAACGATGCAAAGAAGAGCGCGTCAGATGCGGGATTGTCGCCTGGAGCGCGTAAAGGCAGTCGTCCAGGGGCAATAATGTATGGCGGCGGAACGCCACGATGACCGCTTCTTCCTTGATCGACAGGACGGTTGAGGACACAACCTTCGGGCCGGTGCGTCGATCCGCGGTATCGGCCCGCCCCTTCCATTTGGCGACCGTCTTCGGGTTGATCCCGTAGCGTTTCGCCAGAGCCCTCAGGCTCTCTTGACTGTGTTGTATCGCTGGACGGACTGCCGCTGTCGTTGTGGCGCTTCCGTGGTGAACCTGGCCCATAGCGCTTCCTTCCACTCGCGTGAAAATAATGCACCATCAAACCCCGGGACCAAACATTACAACGGTCCTACGTACTACGGGTATAATTATGACAGACGCATCAAGGCTAATTACGAAAAAATTATCATGAGCACGTTTATTTAAAACCCACCTACCAAAAATAACATAGACGCGGCTTTTCTAAGAACGGCATGGTCTCAGAGAACACAGCAGGAATTGAAGCAGCGGAAACCGTGAAATATCTGGCGTAAAAGACATGGCCGCTGCGGCGTGCGACGGCGATATTTTCTTATCGTTTCGACGTTCACCGAACTATCTCGCCAAACGATAGTTTCGAGGGGCTGAATGCACAAAGTTGCTGTTCGGGCCAACTCTCCTGTATGGCTAGCTTAATCAGACATGTAGAAAGAAGATAGGATGAAAAATGGATGCATGCCCTTAATCTTTCTATTCCTGATTGTGACCGGGGCAGCCCAGGCGGCAACGCCATCTTATGACGTTTATGGATCGTGGTTGGTTGCATGCGACAATATTTTGACCTGCGAAGCCAAGGGATTTGTACAGGGTGATGACGATGTCACTTCGACCATACCGGACAACAGGCCAATCAACGGATCGGTTGACCTACGCTTTATTCGTGATGCCGGACCGGATGGTGTGATTGAAGCGCGGCTGATCGCTGGGTTTCCCTTTGGACTAGCTGATCTGCGTGTGGACGGTAGGCCGTTGTTGCTGGACCGTTCGGCATGGGCACTCAACACACGGGACGGAATCACGATCCTGTCTGGCAAACGGCCTGAAGTCGTTGCGGCGTTTGTGGCGCAGTTGCGCGACGGGACAATGCTGCAGGTACGTGATGGGATTGTGCCGTTGAACGGGTTAAGTGCTGCAGTGTTGCACATGGATGACCGACAGGGAAGATTGGGCGGTGTAACGGCACTGATCCGCACGGAGACAAAATCAGCCAGCACCGTTCCCCCCGCGCCATTACTGCCGCCCGCTCCATCCGCTCATCGCTCCATCGTTCTTGCCCGCAGAGAGCGGGCCCACTTGATGGCATGGACAGAAAGAACGCAGGCTAAGCTTATAAAAAAGCAGAGTTGTGATAGCCCGGATAAAGGAACTGATAGCCTTCCGGAAACAGGGGTTTACGGGTTGGACAAGAACAATGCGCTTATCTTGTTCGGGTGTTCGATGGCGGCATATCAGGGGGCGTCCTTGGTTTTTGTCGTCCCGCGCACCGGCAATGGCCAGCCTGAGCCCGCCAGCCTGCCAAGTCCCGTCCTGATCAAGGGGGACACAGGCGATGAAGGAAGTATTGTGACAAGCCCTGATTTTGACGTGGCGACTGGAACTCTTACGGACTTTTACAAAGGCACGGGTCTGGCTTATTGCGGTGCTTCTCATGAATGGCGGTGGGATGGCCACCATTTCGTTCTGACGAGGATGACCTTTCAGCTTGGCTGTGGCGGCAGCTTGTCGGGTGACTGGCCTGTTCTGTATCGATCGAAGGTCCAGCAAAGGGAACAGAGGACGGAGTAGGCAGGTTCTGTTTGGACGATTCCGCTCGCCTGATATTGTTGCCATGTCATGCAGCAAGCCGAGGTATTCTGCAGCCAACCAATCGCAAGTATCGTTGGTTTCCTTTCCCCCGAAACTAAGAATAAGCCATTGATAGAAAAAGATAAACTTTCCCATCAGAGGCAGGTTTTTTTTGTTGTCTGAAATGCCCCGCAGGAAACACATAGGAAACAGATGGAAAGGCAATCCGGCGCATTTTTGTCGAATGTCACAAATGCGTGAAGGTGGGAAGGGGCATCCCGTCGCCTGTTTCAGGGTATGATCCTGCCTTGTCGAGTCAGGACAGTCTCCCCTCTGCTGTCCATAACTGGAGTAGCAGGAAAGCCTCATGGCCGCAGACGAACTCACGGGACTGATCAGATATCTCGGTCAGGATGACTGGCAGGACTGTTTCGCGGAAGTGCTCGGCGATCACATCGGTCCGGCGCTGGAAGCGGGCGACATCACGTTCGAGGAACTGGCGGAGATGATCGGTCCCGACGTCGCCATGACGCTGTGGGGCTGTGCCTTCGAGGATTTTCTCGGGCAGGACCGGGACGATGGTCGGAACATCGTTGACGTCTATCTGAAACGCCGGGGCTGGAAGGAAGGGCCGCGCAACAGCGCCTATATGCGTGCGCTCAGGGCTTCTGTCATGAGCCTGTATGAAGTCTCGGACATCAGACCCGGCCAGAGCCTGATGGCGCGTGACCTGCTGCGGGGTGGCGAGCCTGTTCTCGTGCATGAAGGCACCGCCACCCGGACACTCAGACAGTGGGACCGGATTGCAGCGCGCCTTGTACCGTCCGATGGAAAGACCATTCTGGCAGGCGGACTGCTCGCCTGTTCACGGGGCGCCTGTGAGGATCTGGCCGCAAACCTTTACAGGGCGCTGCGGAAAAGACGCGGCAAGGCGGAATTCCCAAAAGTCGATACGGAGACCCTGCGGGAACTTGCGCCGATGTTCACGCTGACCTGGCTGTTCTGGACGCTGGAAGACATGGCCCGGCAGATGGAGGGGCCAGCGCTGTTCAATGGGGACGGAGAGGATCTGGTCTTCCACGAAATGTGTTTCCCGCTGGCGAAGGGCGTGACGCAGAAGAAGGTGGCGGATGTGCTTGGGGGCGTGGTGGCCCTGCGTCCGGAGAACCGGTCGTTCTGGAACTGGCTGAAGGAGCCGGAGAGTGATCCTGTGCCGTTGTCCGGACGGGATGAAAACGGACGGTTCCTGCGCACCGAGATGGACGATGGTGCAATCGTGCTCGGCACAGTGGAACTCAGGGGGCGGCAGTTGCGGTTGCAGGTGAATTCGGAAAACCGTGCCGAACGTGGGCGTGCCATGCTGCAGGCCGTTCTGGGCACGCTCGTGGGCGCGCCCCTGACGCAGATCATGACACCGGTGCAGGCGATGGAGGAGCGGGAGCACGATGGACGGACCGCATCGCCAGACCTGCAGATCCCGCCTGAAGAGGAAGCGCGGATCATCGGGCAGATGCTGGAGCGCCATTACCGGCAGGTGCTTGATGAGCCGGTGCCGGCCCTGGGGAATGTGACGCCGCGTGAGGCTGCCCGGACAGCTTCAGGACGTAAAAAGGTGGCGGCCTGGCTGAAGGATATCGAAAACACCACAGCCCGCGCCTGGAAAAATGACGGCGCAGGAGTTGCCTACGATTTCGGGTGGATGTGGCACGAACTCGGAATCACCATGCTCCGGAAATAGGCCGCTTTCGCCTTCATGTCGGACATCCGGATCTTCAATGATCTAACGGCATAGCAGACATGAGCAATTCGACTCACCACGAGAGGGCGAAGCCGGTTCATGGTAGGCTTTCAGTTGACGTTCTAGGTGTTTAGTCCCGGGATTTGATGGTGCGGATTTTGCATGAACCGTGATGGTTCTTTTTCCCACTGCTGGCAAATGAATTCATATGGAGTGAGGCCGCGCAGCGTCTTGAGTCTGCGGGCGAAATTGTAGGCAGCAACGAAGTCTGCGAGGTGCTGGCGCAACTGGTCGTGCGTTTCGTAATGGAAGCGCTTGACCGTTGCCTCCTTGATTGTGCGGTTCATCCTCTCGACCTGGCCATTTGCCCAGGGATGTCGCGGCTTTGTCAGTCGATGCTCGATATCGAGATCAGCACAGGCCAGTTCAAAAGGATGGCAACGGAACTGGACGCCATGCGGCCCGCATGACCTTGATTTCTTCCGGTGTCCATCCGTTTCTGGCCGGACCGGTAAAATGCGTGCCGTTATCGGTCAGCACGGTATGGATGCGATAGGGGACTGCAGTGGCCAAAGCACGCAGGAAGTTACTGGCGACGCGACGTGTTGCTTTCTCGTGCAATTGAACAAAAGCAAATTTCGAGGTCCGGTCGATCGCCACCAGGAGATAAAGGCGTCCCATTTCAGTGCGGACTTCAGCAATGTCGATATGGAAATAGCCGATCGGATAGGTCCTGAACTTCGACCGTTTCGGCCTGTCACCTTCGGTATCGGGTAGGCGACTGATTCCATGGCGCAGAAAACAACGATGCAAAGAAGAGCGCGTCAGATGCGGGATTGTCGCCTGGAGCGCGTAAAGGCAGTCGTCCAGGGGCAATAATGTATGGCGGCGGAACGCCACGATGACCGCTTCTTCCTTGATCGACAGGACGGTTGAGGACACAACCTTCGGGCCGGTGCGTCGATCCGCGGTATCGGCCCGCCCCTTCCATTTGGCGACCGTCTTCGGGTTGATCCCGTAGCGTTTCGCCAGAGCCCTCAGGCTCTCTTGACTGTGTTGTATCGCTGGACGGACTGCCGCTGTCGTCGTGGCGCTTCCGTGGTGAACCTGGCCCATAGTGCTTCCTTCCACTCGCGTGAAAATAATGCACCATCAAACCCCGGGACCACACATCTAACAGGCCCTAAACTGCCCATGTGAGCCGTCGCAAGTAATGCTTACTTATGCCAGTCTCAAAGCTTTTTGGGTGCCGCCTTTTTTCAGAAATTTCTTTATAATTTATGGAATGTCCCAGAGACAGTCTGTACCTGCCCGATCTTTTCGAACACTTTATGAAAACGGCTTTCATGTGCGATATGCGTGTTGCCCAGCCTGTCGCCACGACCAAACAGTTTCTGCCGCAATGTTCCTGGCTGGTATGCAGTTTTGTACCGTCCACGTTTCTGCAGTTCGGGGATGATGAGATCCACGATATTCTCAAACGTTTCAGGGGTCACGGCATAGGCGAGGTTGAAGCCATCAATTCCGGTTTCTTCCATCCATGCTTCCATCTGGTCGGCAATTTCAGTGGGGCTGCCAACAATTGTGACCCCCATTCCCCCGATTGCAGCATGGCGGGCCAGTTCACCCACCGTCCAGACCTTGTCCGGGTTGAGGATGGTCAGAGAATCAATAGCAGAATTGATAGCGTCATTACGCACATGCCGCACCGGTTCATCGTACTGATATTGCGCAAAATCAACACCAGTCCACCCCGACAGCAGTGTCAGCGCCCCCTCCAGACTTATATACTGTTTATAATCTTCATACTTTGCCCATGCTTCTTCGTGTGTTGGCGCCGTCACGATCGTCAGTAGGGAGAAAATCAGCGGTTCATCACTACGGCGTCCCTGAATCTGGGCCTGCCCACGTATGCTGGCAACCGTTTTACGGACGATTTCCTTTGATGGCCCGGCAATAAAAACACATTCGGCATGCGTGCCTGCAAATTGCTGCCCCCGGCGGGATGCGCCGGCCTGAAACAGCACCGGCGTGCGCTGGGGTGAGGGTTCGGACAGGTGAATGGCATCTACCGTGAAGTATTTCCCGTCATGATGGATACGATGAACCTTCAATGGATCGGTAAACACTCCGCTGGCACGGTCGCGTCGTACGGCGTCGTCCTCCCAGCTGCCTTCCCACAGATCATAGACGACCTGCATGAATTCATCCGCTATTTCATAGCGCGCATCATGGGATGACTGCTGCGCCTTCCCTGTGCTTTTTGCCGCACTGTTCAGATAGCCCGTGACGATATTCCACCCGATGCGCCCCTGTGTCAGATGGTCCAGCGTGGATATGCGCCGCGCGAAGGGAAACGGGTGTTCGTAAGACAGGGTTGCCGTCAGGCCAAAGCCCAGATTGCGCGTGACCGACGCCATGGCTGTTACCAGCATGGCGGGATCATTGACCGGCACCTGTGCCGCATTGCGTAACGCCGCATCGGGGGATGCGCCATACACATCGTAAATCCCCAGCACATCTGCCAGGAACAGGGCGTCAAACAGGCCGCGTTCCAGCGTGCGGGCCAGATCCGTCCAGTATTGCAGGGTATGATACTGGTCCGACCGGTCACGCGGGTGCCGCCACAGGCCGCTGGCCTGATGGGACACGCAGTTCATGTCAAACGCGTTGAGGCGAATTTCTTTCATTTGGGCATATCCGTTCACAACTGCACTGTATTCAGTCAAACCCGATCGACGCGCCGACAAATACGCCAAAGCCATCACCCGGCTGCATGACCGACAGCTGTTTTCCCGCCGCCTGGTATCCCGGCACGACAATGGCTGCGTAATGCGTGTTGGCAAGGTTGTTGAAGCTTATGAAAACTTCACGATGTTTGTGCGGCCAGGAATAACCGATATTGGCATTATAGATGTGGTACGAAGGCGCGAAATACGTCATGTCATAGGATGCGCCCACCTTGGACGATACCTGTGCATTGAAGCTGGCGTAAAACCCGTTGCGCATGTCCAGATGGACTTCCCCCTGATAGAAATGTTCGGGGATCCCGGGCAGGTGATTATTGCCAAAAACGGCATCATGCTTGTAACGGAAATCCTGATACGTATAGGCTTGCCGCAGCGACAGTGTATTGCCCGCCCATTTCAGCAGTTCCGTTTCCAGTGAAACCTCGACACCCTGATGCATGGTGGGTGAGGCATTGCCGTAAATCGACGTACCTGCTGCAAGGGATGCCGGTGTCGTCACCGTCAGCAGTTCATTATGCACCGAGGAATGATAGTAACTCAGGCTCCATTTATTATGGAAATAATGGCCCGTGGTCCCGATTTCGAACGTGGTCGCGGTCTGGTTGCGCAGACGGCCGGATGTGGAGTTTTCGCCCGCCGCTGCCTGTAACGGATAACTGGCGGCATTATAGTAATTACCGGCATAGTTGTAGTTCCAGTCATTGGGCGGCTGCAGACTGCGGCTGACATTGCCGTATATTTCCACATGACTGTCCGGTTTATAACGAAAGCCACCACGCGGAATGAAATTGACCGAAGTGGTGTGCAGATCACTGCGGTTGGGATAGGTCACATCCGATGTACGCTTGATGAAAGCCACCGCTCCTGCCGCCGTCAGCCACAGGTTGTGCGCGACCTCGGTATTGTTGCGCAGATGAAAATAATTCTCCGTGCCGCCATATTTTACATTACGCAGCAGCGTACCGTCCGGCACGCCACCAAATACACTGCTGACACGAATGCGGTTGCGCTGCCAGGCTTCGATATCGGTATAGCTCAGGATACCGAACTGCGTGTCGCTTTTGTGGCCTGCCAGCACATCATGCCGGTCGTAATTCAGCACGCCCGCAATCGTCTTGTAGCCCCAGATCTGTGATGATGCGGTATTCTGGATATCAATCGGTGCATCCTGGTAATTGCCGCCCACTTCTATTTTTGATTTGTCATCAATCCTGATGGTGGTCATGGACCCGTAATACTTTGTGCCCGGCTGGATACGGTGCGCACCCCATGCATAATACGGCGACTGTGCCTGTTTGGGATTGGACAGGATCTGATCACGCGTCAGGTAGCCCGGATAGCCGTTAACCGTCTGCCGGTACCGGAAAAAGGCCCGTGTTGATACACGGTCATTGAAACGGTAGCCAAAATTGGTGTTCAGCCCGAAACTGGTCGCCTTGGTATTGTCCTGATATCCGCCACGATAGGAATTGGTCGCACTGATATAGTAATCGAATTTGCCAAATACCCCGCCGGAGCTGAGCTGTTCCTTGACGTAGCCAAAACTGCCCGCCTCCACACGGGCCTGATAACGCTGTGCATCATAGCCGGTCATGGACACGTAATTTAACGCGCCGCCCAACTGCATGCCGCCGTAATCGAACGCATTCGCCCCGCGCAGTACTTCAGTATAGCGCAGGCCCAGCGGTTCAAACAGTTCATAGGGCGTGCCTGCCGGTGTCGTGACCGGCAGGCCGTCAAACATCATAAGCAGGCCGGAGCGGAAGTAATTGGTGCCGGTGGCAATGCCCGACCCACGGATCGACAGGCGTATGCCATCACCGCCGCCCGAGGACTGCGCAAACACGCCCGGTTGGAATGACAGGGCATCCGCATTGGTGAAGTTGCGGCCCTTCAGCACTTTCTGCGCATCGATCACGCTGGTTGCACCGGGAATGGATGCCAGGCGTGTCTCCGCACGGGATGCGGGCGACAGACGATGGCGCGAGACGGAAATGACTTCCGGTCGTACGGGCGAAGGTACGGCATGATCTGAAGACGCCGGGGTCGCCTCTGGCCGTGCGGGCCTGACATGCTGTGTTTCGGGGGGATGTCGTACGGGGGGGGAAGGCGATATGTCCGCCGCGAACGCGCCGGGCGCAAGACCCAGCAGGTAGGAACCGATCACGACTGTCGTCCGGTGCGATAGCAGGCGGGATCGGGAAAAATATCTGTCAGATGGGGGGCGTACGGATATCCGCGTCATTGGGAATGATTCCATGTCTGCATGCCAGCGCATGATTATTTGTTGAATGTTTTTTCTTCATTTCATAAATTCTTATCGTGTACACATTTTACTGTTTCCTTCATGAAAACATCCCATATGCTGTTTTGGAATATTTTCCATGAAACGTTCCATAAATCAGAAGGAAGTTTTTGGTGAAGCTTTTTGCAAAAAAGCTTCAGGAAGTACTGCCTTTTTGAAGAAAGATATTATCCAGAAACTTCTATTCTTCTTTGGGAATGGCGCGGCTGTACTGCCTGTTGAACCAGACAAGGCCAGAGCGGATATCATCATTGCCCATGGTGACATCAACCACATGGGCAATGACGACCGTATGTGTCCCGACATCACGGATTTCACGGATACGGCAGTCAAAGCTGACCAGCGCATCATCCAGAACCGGCGCACCGGTCAGGCCCGTGTGCCATCTGCCCGCTGCAAAACGCTCCGCCATGGAACGCGACCGGCTGCTGAAAATATTCGACAGGCCGTGCTGTCCTTCATGCAGGACATTGATGGCCAGAACACCATGTTCCAGAATATACGGGTGGGCGCTTGTGGTGCGGTTTATGCATGCCAGCAGCGTCGGCGGCGTATCCGACACACTGCATACCGCCGATGCCGTGAAACCATGCGGGCCGTGTGGTCCATCCGTTGTCACGATCGTAACCGCACTGGACAGTGCCGCCATGCCGTTACGGAAGGTATCGACACTGACCGTTGCTTCATCGGGTGGGGTGTAGCCAAACGGGGCGATGACATTGGTCATGGTCAGTCAGTTCCTGGTATCAGTTGAAAACAGAAGTTCGGGCGCATGCAGCACCGCATCCCGCCGCACGGGCGGGGCCTGTTGGCGCAGTGCGGGGTCCATGTCGGGGTCGTAGCCAAACACATCCCAGCGCGAGAAAAAGGCAATCACCACACCCGCCAGTGGCGCCAGCAGCACCACCCAGAACAGCGCGGGGCCAAGGTGGGTATTCATCCATGGGAAGAACAGCAGTATAAGCGTGCCGCCAATGCCCGACACCAGCCGTGCGACACCTATGCCCAGTCCGCGTAGTTCAGTGGGGTAGCTCAGGGTGGGATAGACCATAAGCTGGCATCCCGGCCCGAACCCCTGGGCGAACAGGAAGGCGGCAAAACCGGCAAGGGCCGCGATGACGCCCGCTGTACCATGCGGCACGCCAACCAGCGCCAACGTTCCGACCCCTGCCACCTGCATGATGTACCCGGCAAGGATGATGGGACGGGAGCGCACGCTGCGGGCCAGGCGCACGCCCAGCAGGCCGCCGGGAAAGGCTACGGCAAGGTTGAGGATAATGGAAATCACCACCACCTGTACCGGGTTTGCATGCATGATGGAGACCAGCAGCGTGGGCAGGCCGAAGATGATGATATTGTAGGACATGCTGCTGATCAGCGTCATCGCCGCGACCATCAGGCCGCGCTGCAGCAATGGCCGTCGTACCAGCCGCCATGGATCGGCCTGCATGACCACCGGCGGCTGTTCCGGCGCGGGACGGACAACCGGGTCAATCCCATAGGACCGGCGCAGGATGTCAGCCGCGCGCTGCAGGTCACCCCGGCGCGCGATCCATACGGGGGATTCGCTCATGTACCGCCCGCGTACCAGAATGATGGCCAGCGCCGGGACCGCGCCAAACGCCAGCGATGCCCGCCACAGCCAGTCGGGGTGTCCCGTAGGCAGCACATATGACAGGGCAAAAACGATCACGAAGCACGCGGATGACGCGGCGTACCATGTCGGGCACCACGCTGCGGCATGGGCCGCCTTGCTGCCGCGTCCCTCCAGCCGTGAGAATTCCGACAGAAACGCCATCGCCACCGGCAGGTCCATGCCGACCCCGAACCCCATGGCGAAACGTGCCGCAATCAGGATGCCGGCCGTGGGCGCGAACCCTGCCACAAGGGCTGCAATGACGAAACAGACCATGTCGGCCATGAAAACGGCGTACCGCCCGATGCGGTCCGTCAGCCACCCGCCCGCAATACTGCCCACGATGGTCCCGGCATTCAGTGCGGCCGCAACCAGCCCGGTCTGGAACGCGGACAGGCCAAAATGCGCCTGCACATCCGAAATGCCCCATGACAGGGTGGTCAGGTCATAGGCGTCCAGGAACACACCTCCCAGTGCCAGTGCAACAACCATGCGCGCATGGCTGCCCGCCCGGGGACCGGCATTCACAAGGGCGGATATGTCATCCGCGTCGCGTACGACGGGACGGTCGTGGCTGGTCAGTGCCATCGCGGTCATGTCGTTGCCCGTTCTTTTTCAGGGTGGAGGACAAAGGGAAGTGAAGCCGCCAGCGCGCCGATGATGACAGCCAGCTTTTCGGCATGACGCGTGACTTCGGGCAGACCCATCAGTTCCCCGAAACGTCCACGTGCCAGTGGTCCCGCTACGAACAGGGTGTCTTCATGCCTGCTGCCAGTACAGGCACGGCCCAGTGCATCCACATGCAGGCCAAGCCCGGTCGCATCCATTTCCACCAGACCGGCGGCGGCCAGTTCGCGTATGTACGGCATGGTGTGGATGATGGCGCCATGGGCCGGTCCCGTCGTGGTGATGATGGCGTCATATGTCCCATCCCATACGGTGGCGGCACCATGGCGGATGGTCGTGACAAAGCGTCCCCGCACCACCCGCACGGCGGTCAGCCGCCCGGCCATGATATCCAGCGTGCCGGCACGTTCGCGGGCATGCAGCACGTCTTCCGCCTGTGGCGCGATACGGAAACGGTGCGTATCCCAGAACGGGCGCAGGTGCCGGATCAGCCGCCTGCGTTCGGGCACGGGCAGGGCGGCCCATATATCGGGTGCCTGTTCACGGATCCGATCAAACACGGCCTGCCATGGCAGGTCTGGATGGGCCGCCAGTGCATGGCGTATGCGGTGCAGCAGGTGCCCCACCGTGCGCGATGGTGGTGATGCGAATTGTCCCACCGGGTCGACTGCCTGTACCGCATGGCCGTGTGAACGCTGCCCGCGCCTGGAAATGGCGGTGATCTTTCCATCATGCCCGCGTGCCGTCAGCGCGATGACGACATCCGCCATGCTCAGCCCCGTGCCCACGATCAGGACACTGTCCGGCGTGGCAATATCCTCCAGCGCACCGGCCTGCCATGGATTGGTGACCAGAACGGGATGGTGGCCGGAATGCAGATGCAGGTCGCGCAACAGTTCCGGTGGCCGTGGCGCGGGATGGCTGGTGGCGATGACCACGATATCCGCCGGTATGATATCACCCGTGGAACTGGTAATGATCCAGTTACCATCAGGCGATTTGTGTACGCCCGTCACCTTGCGGCGCAGGTGTGTCACCGCGCCCGAATGCAGCACCGGGGCCAGTCGGTCAGCTACGTACCGGCCGAATACGGCGCGGGCGGGAAAAATACTGCCATCTTGCCTGAAAGCCGCCGGATCATCGGCCAGAGCATCCGTCTGCCGGATCCAGTGGGCGAAATCATCGGGCTGGCTGGTATCGATGCTCATGCGCGATGCAGGCACGTTCACCCGGTGCTGCGGGTCGGTTGTACCATAGGCCAGCCCCGCGCCAAGGAAGGGACGCGGTTCGAACACGGTAATGCGTTTGGGCGTACTGGTATCGCGTGCAAGGTGCCACGCCAGCGCCGCACCGCTGAACCCGCCGCCGATGATGGCGATATGGGGAATATGGGGGGAAACGGGCATGGCACGGCTCCTGTAATCAGGCGGCGCGGGTCGGGCGGTGGTCGCCTGCGATGGTTTCGCCAAACGGCCCCATGTTGTTCAGGTCCGACGCCCCGCGCACGGGATGCGCGGTGGGCAGGTTTGGCAGCACGAGTTCACCGAACTGGTACGCTTCCTCCAGATGCGGATAGCCGGAGAAAATGAACGTATCGATGCCCAGCCTGCGATATTCATCAATCCGCTCCGCCACCGTATCGGGATCACCCACCAGCGCGGTTCCCGCCCCGCCGCGTACCAGGCCGACACCCGCCCACAGGTTGGGACTGATTTCCAGCCTGTCACGGCGGCCACCGTGCAGGGCGCTCATGCGCGACTGCCCCACGGAATCCATGCGGGCAAAGACTTTCTGGGCCTTTTCAATGGTAGCGTCGTCCAGATGGCTGATCAGGCGGTCGGCCTCATGCCACGCCTCTTCCGCCGTTTCGCGCACGATAACATGCAGCCGGATGCCAAATGACACCTCGCGCCCCTGCGCATGGGCCAGCTTGCGCACATGGCTGATCTTTTCAGCCACCAGGGCCGGGGGTTCGCCCCATGTCAGGTATTTGTCGATCGACTTGGCGGCGACATGGGCTGCCGCTTCCGATGATCCCCCAAAATACAATGGCGGCCCGTCATTCTGGTACGGCGCGAACAGCAGGCGACCATCTTTTATGGTAAAGTGCCTGCCTTCAAAATTGACATCCTTACCGCGCAGCAGCGCACGGTAGATATCAAGGAATTCGTCCGTGATCTCGTAGCGGGTGGCATGGTCGGCAAACAGGCCATCGCCCGCGTTTTCAGCCGGGTCGCCGCCGGTCACGATATTGATCAGCAGCCGCCCGTTGGAAAAACGGTCCAGTGTCGCGGTCATGCGCGCGGCCAGCGTGGGCGACAGCAGGCCCGGGCGGACCGCGATCAGATAGCGCAGCCGTTCGGTCACGGGGGCAAGGGCGGAGGCCACGACCCAGCTATCCTCGCAACTGCGCCCCGTCGGGATCAGGACACCGTAATAACCCAGCGTATCGGCAGCCTTTGCCACCTGCTGCAGGTAGGGCAGGTCAACCGGCCTGCCGCCCTTCTGCGTGCCGAGATAGCGGCTGTCGCCATGGGTGGGCAGGAACCACAGCACATTGATCTTGTCAGGAACCGCGTAGGACATGGTTACGAAGCCTTGGAAAATGTTTCATGGGGAAAAAGGGGTTCGGCCGGTGCGCGGAGGGCTGCAGGATCGCGGTAACGGCTGCCGAAATGGCGGTTGGGCAGATGGGGCTGCCCCGGTGTGAACAGGCGTTCGCGCAGGGTCTCACGCGGGGTGTAGGCCGTACGGTACCGTCCGCGCCGCTGCAGTGCGGGCACGATCAGGTCAATGAAATCGCGGGCGGTCTCGAATGTGTGGTACTGGCGCAGGTTGATGCCATCGATCCCGTCAATATCCAGCCAGCGTTCGATTTCATCCGCGATCTTGTCAGGCGTCCCCACGACAAAGAAACGTCCTTCATCAAACGATGCGATCTGGCGCAGCGCGCTGCCCACCGTCTGTTCGGGGCGGAAACGTCGGCCCATATTGCCAAACGGCACGCCTTCGCGTTTCAGGATGTCGCCAATACGGGCATCGGCGGGATAACGGCGGAGGTCGATTTCCGCCTGCGCATGGATCAGCGCGCCTTCGACACTGTAATACTGACGGTATTTCTCCAGCTTCTTTTCAGCAAGCTGCTGCGTCGTATCAGTGATGATGCCAGCCATAACAATAAATCGGATGTCATCGCCATTGCGGCCATGGGCGCGCGCACGTTCGCGCGTGCGGGCAATGTTGTCACGCACGGCTTCCGTCGTCTGGCCGCCAATGAACACGACTTCCGCATGGCGGGCGGCGAATTCCAGCCCCGCAGGCGAGCCGGTTGCCTGAAACAGCACAGGCGTGCGCTGCCGACCGGGTGAGACAAGATGCGGTCCCGCCACGCGAAAGTGCCGCCCGTCATGGTTGATGGGCCTGACGGCATCGGGGTTGGCATAAATGCCCGACGCCACGTCATTGACGACGGCGTCATCATCCCAACTGCCTTCCCACAGTTTGTACAGGACATCGAGGTATTCATCCGCAATGGCGTAGCGCTGGTCATGGGGGATTTCGTCCTCCATGCCGAAATTGCGCGCCGCACTGCGCAGGTAGGATGTCACGATGTTCCATCCCACGCGGCCTTCGGTCAGCAGGTCAAGTGTGGCCATGCGCCGGGCAAAGGCGAAGGGCGGTTCGTAGGTCGTGGAAAACGTGACGCCAAAGCCGATGTTTTTCGTCACGGCCGCCATGGCGGGTACCAGCATCAGGGGATCAAGGTTCGGGATCTGCAGCCCTTCGCGCAGGGCGGCGGCCGTGCCATCGCCAAAACGGTCATAGGTGCCGATGACATCGGCCAGGAAGATCGCGTCAAACAGGCCCTCTTCGGCCAGTTTTGCGACTTCCAGCCAGTACGCCATTTCACCGAACCGGTGCCGGTTGTTACCCGGCGCACGCCACATGCCATGCACGATATGGCTGACGCAGGCCATTTCGAACAGGTTGACGTGCAACTGTTTGGGCTGCGTTGTCATGCTGCGTGTTCCTGCTGCGCGCCTGTGGAGACGGACGGGGTGGTGGTACCGGCCCGATCGCGCCAGCGCGAACCGAACGCCGTACCGTTGAGTACAAGATCGCCCAGTTCCCGCTGCCGCTGGACCAGCGGGTTATGGGACGCCAGTGTGCGGGCATTGCGCCAGTGACGGTCCAGTCGGCGCGATGTGCTTGTGGCGGAGGCCCCCCCCACTTCAAACAGCAGTGTTGCTGCTTCCAGCACCTGTCCGGCTACGATCTGCTGTGCCTGATAGGCACGCACCTGCGCCGTATCGAAGGCCGGGCCGCTATCGTGTCCCGTCGCCCATTGGGGAAAGGCTGCTTCCAGCGTCCATGCTACCTTTTCCACCAGTGTATCGGCGGAAAATGACAGGGCGGACAGCCGTCCCACCACGCCCTGCACCAGCGGATCATGGCGCTGGGCCACCTGCCCCGGAACGCCAAAGGTCCGCGTGCGCGGGCGCACGAAGGCCACGGCATCACGCACGATCGCCCGTCCGATTCCCGCCAGCGTGGCAAGATGGAAAAGCTGGTAATAAGTGGTGAAGTATTCGTTGGTGGGGAATTCAGTCAGCGGCGTGCGGTTGAGGATGCACTCATCAGGTACGGCTACATTTTTGAAATGCGTCGTACCACTGCCAGTCAGGCGCTGGCCAAAACCGTCCCAGTCATCAATACGGGTCACGCCGGGGGCATCGGCAGGTACGACAAGCTGGATACGATTGGTGCCATCGGTAGCCACTGCTACAATCCACGACGCATAAAGCGTGCCGGTGGAATAGTATTTCGTGCCATCCAGCAGCCATTGTCCCTGTGGATCGGGTGTCAGGGTTGTGGTTGTGCCGGTACTGTCCGTCAGTTCCGCCATGGCGGCCCCAAACAGGGCGCCCTTTGCGACCTGTTCCAGCCAGTATGCGGCGCGTGGACCGTCACCTTCATGCAGGCGTCCCTCAACAAAGGCGAAATGGGCGCGGAAGATCTGCGGCAGGTTTGAATCCGCTTCGGCCAGTTCCGCCAGCAGAGCAAAGGTTTCCGGCAGGCTGGCTCCGCTGCCGCCATAACGCACCGGCACGCGCAGCGCACCAAAACCGGCATCCAGCAGCCATCGCACCGCGTCATGGGCCAGGATGCGGTTTTCTTCGCGATCAATGGCGCCATCGGCAATGCGCGCGAAAACCGGGCGCAGCCTTTGCGCAAGCGCATCAATCCGTGGGGAGAGACCGTGGGGAAGATGGACCGGATCTGTCATGGCAACCTCGATTGCGTGCACATTTTAACTATTTTGTGTGCGTATTTATCTTTTGCACACACTAACAACGGTTATGTGCGAGTCAATAAAATAACAACGAATTCGTATGATTTTATATTCGGATATGGGACAGATTTTTGTGGAAATTTTCCGACAAATTACCAAAAACTGCCAGATAAATTTTGTTATATCGTTGTTTTAAAATGATATATTTTTAAATAATATAACTATTTATATCGTAATATATGAGCATGGAACGTTTTCGTTAAATTGTACAATTCAAATTGTTATATAGATTTCCTGTCTCATATTCCGTGAATCGGGACAGGGTCCGGGTCTGATGCCGGTACCGAAATCCATGCCCGGCGGAAATTATCCCGTTGACAACAGAATTAACATTTATAATGTCATAAATTAATATTAACCATGTTTTATGGTTAAATATGCCTTGGGCCGCCGGGCCGATCCATGGACTGGCATGGACCCGCCGGACGGAACCGCCTCCACACCCCTGTTACAGGTAAGCCTGCAATGAAACGGTATTCACGTCGCACGTTCCTGACCGGCCTTGGTGTGACGCTGTCGTCACAGATATGGGCGACGCGTGGCGCGTATGCGGCACAGGACGCCACGATCCGCATAGGTTACCAGCAATACGGCACGCTGGTGGTACTTAAACATAGCGGATTGCTTGAACGCGCCCTTGCCCCCGGTGGGATGCGGGTGCAGTGGTCGGAATTCATTGCAGGCCCCCAACTGCTGCAGGCCCTGGCGGCGGATGCCATCGACATTGGTGAAACCGGCAATGCCCCCCCGGTCATGGCACAGGCCGCATGGCCCGATGGACTGACCTATATCGGCTGTTCTGCGCCTGCCCCACATGGCGAAGGCATGCTGGTGCCCGCCAATAGCCCCATACAGACCCCCGCGGACCTGAAGGGACGCAGGATTGCCCTGAACCGTGGGTCCAACGTGCACTACCTGCTGCTGGCGCTGTTACAGCGCACGGGCGTGGCATGGACTGATATCCACCCTGTCTACCTGCCCCCAGCCGCCAGTCGGGCCGCATTCGAAACCGGGCGCGTGGATGCGTGGGCGATATGGGATCCATACCTGAGTGCGGCACTGGTAGATACGCAAAGCCGCCTGCTGGTGGATGCGCAGGGCATTACGACCAACCGGCAGTTCCTGATTGCCAGCAGGCCGTTTGCGGACCGTAATCCCGGCAATTTCCTCACCCTGCTGGCGCAGGCGCGACAGGACTGTGTGCAATGGGCGGCGGACCATGTCGATACACTGACTACTTCCATTGCTGCCAGTACCGGCCTGTCCCGTCCCGTCATTACCCGCGCACTGGCGCAACTGGCGCTGCAACCCGCACCGCTGGATCAGGCCGTTGTGACCGAACAGCAGGATATTGCCGCGACATTATTCCACGCGCACCTGATCCAGACCGTCCCGGATGTCCGGGCCATTGTAAGAGGGGCGTGAAGCCGTGTCCGCAGACCTTCATACCGCACAGGACGCCATCCATGCGGCCGCACACCTGCAGGCGCGCTTTGCCACCCGCGCGGCGCACCATGACCGCACCGGGATTTTCGCACAGGATAATATTGATGACCTGCGCCGGGCGGGACTGCTGTCCCTGCGCATTTCCACGCCTGAACGACCCACACCGTTTACCCTTGGCGTCGTGCAGGACATCGTGGGCCAGATTGCGCAGGGCGATGCCTCCACCGCGCTGGTCATGGTCAATCATTACATGGTGCGGGCCGCGACCGCACACCATGAATTCGGCTCCGGTGATTTCGTGCGCTGGATGGAAGAGGACCAGTATGACCGGCTGACCAATATCCTGCTGGCGGAACCTGATCTTGGTTCCGCATCGCGTGGCGGCCTGCCCGGTACGGTTGCGACCCGTACGCCGACAGGGTGGGTGCTGAATGGACGCAAGGCCTATGTCACCGGCATTCCTGCCCTGTCGTGGCTGCTGGTGCGCGCCCGCACGGATGAAGATCCGGTGCGGGTGGGTACGTTCATGGTCCCGGCCACAGCAGATGGTATCCATATCGTTGAAAACTGGGACCATATCGGTATGCGCTCCAGTAACAGTCATGAAGTCACCTTCACGCAGGTTGCACTTCCTGCCGGTGCCGCGTTGGCTCTGCATGCGCCTGATGCGCCACTGGCAGGACGCAATACCCTCATGCTCTGGAACACCGGGCTGCTGGGGGCCTTGTACAATGGCATCGCCACGTCCGCGCTGGCATGGTTTGGTGAATTCCTGAAAAACCGCGTGCCGTCCAATCTGGGGGTGCCGCTTTCGACCCTGCCAGCCATGTGCGACGCCGTGGGGGGCTTTGCCATTACGCTGCACATGAACGCCATGCTGCTGCGGCTTTACGCCACGGATGTCACGGCCGCATGTCCGCTGTCCGAACTGAATGCGCATGCAGCGGTCATAAAATCACGCGTGGTCGATGCGGCGGCCGATTTTACCACGGCCCTGCTGGGGCTTGCGGGCAATGCCGGGCTGTCCGCCCATAACCCGCTGGAACGCGCGCATCGTGACGCGCTGTGTGGCCGCATCCATGCGCCCCATGGCGAATTGCTGCGCCGGGTTGCGGGGCAGCAGGCGCTGTCATGAATCCTGATCATTCCTGATCCCAATTCAGACTGGACATATCATGACCCTTACGGAATTTGTCGGCACGGGGGAGACTGATGTCGCCCCGTTTCCCCTGCCTCCCGCAGGTGTGCCCATCATTACGAGTGATGCGGAGGCATTGCGCGTTGCAGCCGATGTTGCCCGGCAGATTGCGCCGGATGCCGCGCAACGCGATCGTGAAAACCGTTTTCCCATGCGTGAACTGGATATCTTTTCCAATTCAGGGCTGTGGGGCATTACCGTGCCACGTGCCTATGGCGGGGCCAATGTGTCCTACCGCACGTTGGGACAGGTGATCCGGCTGATTGCCAAGGCGGATTCAGCGGTGGCGCAACTCAGTCAGAATCATTTTGCCACCATTGCCTGCCTTGCCTCATGCGCCAGTCCGGAACAGGCGCGCGACCTGTTTGCGCTGGTTCTGAAAGGGTACAGGTTTGGCAACGCGTTTTCAGAACGCGGTATCAAGAATGTCGGGGCGTTGAAAACACGTCTCCAGATAACAGGCGACACCGTTACCCTGAACGGCGTCAAGCACTACTGCACGGGCGCGCTGTCGGCGCATCTGGTGCAGATCGTGGCGCTTGATGAAGACGGGCACAGCCATCTTGCCATTGCCCGGCGTAATGCACCGGGTCTGAATGTCATTAATGACTGGTCGGCATTTGGCCAGAAAGGGACGGCAAGCGGCACTGTCCAGCTAGCGGACGTACAGGTGCCGCGCAGCCATGTCATCCCGGTATGGAAAGCCTACGTGCCTGACGCGCCCTTTGCCGACAGCGCGATATCGCAGTTCATACAGGCGGCTATTGACGCTGGCCTGGCCGACGCCGCTGTCGATACGACAATCGAGCTGATCCATACGCGTGCGCGCGCGTGGATCGACAGCGGACAGGACAAGGCATCGGACGACCCTTATACAATCCAGACGATCGGAGCATTGAAAATACGCCTGAACGCGGGTCTTGCCCTTCTGGACAGGGCAGGCGAGGCCATTGACCACGCCGTATCGGCCCCAGCTGCGCAAAGTGTCGCCACCGCCCAGATCGAGACGGCGCAGGCCAAGGTCCTGACCACCGAAAGCGCCATCGAGGCGACAAACAGACTGTTCGAACTGGTTGGCACATCCGCCACGGACCGGACGCTGAACCTTGATTACCTGTGGCGTAATGCGCGCACTCATACGCTGCATGATCCGGTACGCTGGAAATATGCGATTGTGGGGAATTACTACCTTAATCATGCTTTCCCCCCGTTACATGCGTGGAGTTGAGGCATGATCGGTTGCTTCATAAATAACGATTAAAAAAGTATAATTATCCCGGACAGCCAAGGGATATGCTCTGCTGGATATGCAGCCTTTTGCGGTTATGGAAAGCATATTCCTGGTTTCGATATGGTTGCCGCGACAGTCGATTATGAAATCATCCTGATTGTCATATCGAATTATATAATTGATAAAAAACAATATTATTTCTTATTTTCAGGGCGGGCTGGCTGGAGTGCCGCATGAGTCGGCTCATAATTAACGATGATATATGTGTATATGTTGTTTTAGTGCAACTGTTTCGTATTTTTAGGGTTTCATGCCTCTGCGGCTGTATGAAAAGTCCATTTTGCCCGCTAACAAATTAATGCATTCTTCGCGGACATAATGGAAAACTACAATGTTAAGAAGTGAATTATCTCTGTCCCCAACCGCCCCGCCACGTATCCATCCCCTGCTGTACAGGGGCCGCCTCCCTGTCGTGGAGGCACCAAACAAATTCACCTTTGTCCTTGCCGGTGGCCTGTTTGGTGTTCTGGTTGCCTCCCATCACGCCATTGCTGCCGCATCCATCACGCCGGATGACACCACCACGCATCGTATTCCCCACGGTGTACCGGTCCGACACGCCGCAGGTGGGCATGACGCGGCTGCCCATAATGACGGGCATGCGGCCAGTAATGGCCTGAATGCGAGCACGATCGAACATATCGCCGTGCACCATCACAGTGCGGCGACACACCAGGCGGAGGTGTACCTGAAGACCATTCCCGGCGGCACCAGCGTCATCGACGCGGCCACCGTGCTGAAGGGACGCAACGCCACCAATGCAGATGCATTCAAGTATCAGGCGGGCGTCTTTGCACAGGCTCCCTGCGGATCGGACGATCTGCGCATTTCCATTCGTGGTTCGGGCATCCAGACAGGGCTGAACGCCACGCGTGCGGGCATCATGTTTCTGTTCGATGATATTCCGCTGACCACGCCCATCGGCACGGTCAATGAACTGCAGGAACCACTGGGTATCCGTTATACCGAGATCATGCGCGGTGGGAATGGTATCGACTTCGGCTCCACCCAGTTGGGCGGTGCGATCAACTACGTCACGCAGACAGGCTATAATTCACAGCGTTATCAGGCCCGAGTGGAAGCGGGCAGCTTTGGGTATGTGAAGGAACAGCTGAGTTCGGGCACCGTCATCGGTAAGTCAGACTATTACCTCAGTGTAACCAATTCCTATCGTGGTGGTTATCAGGACAATACCAAGACCACAAACTTTGGTGTTAATTTCAATTACGGTTACAAATTCAGCGACAATGTCGATAATCGCTTTTTCTTCCGCTATCGCCAGACATGGGAAGGCAACCCCTATTACCTGACGCGCGACCAGATCCGTGACAACCCGCGCCAGATGCAGCCTGAATATGCGACGTGGGGCACCAAGACCATTGAACCGGGCACCAAATATGCCGCCGACCGGGTCAGGATCCGTATTGATGACCAGTCCCGGCTGACCATTGGCTTTGCCTACCTGAATGCGCCGATGGACCATGAACTGGGGAATACTTCGTCGCTGTACGACATCGACTACGCCACGGGCATGGTAAATTATACGCGTCAGGACAGGTTGCTGGGGCATGCCAGTGATACGGATATCGGCATCTATACATCGCATGACCTTGACGCCACCATTGATAACCGGGTGCGGCGTCGGGCGGCCTATCCCGGTTATGCGCTGGGCACTCTTGTCACCCGTTCGCACCTGGGTGGCAGTGATACGGTTTTCCATGTGCGTAACAACACCGAAATCTTCCACAACTTCTGGCTGACCGCAGCAGGTGCATTAAGCTATACCCCGCGTTCGGGATCACAGACGTACCCACAGACCAGTTCCTTCAGTCAGAATGCGCTGTATTTCGCCCCGCGCGCAGGGTTCCGTTACGTCATTACCCCTAATGTCGAAGTATACGGCAATGTCAGCCGTAGCGTGCAAAGCCCGCAGGACTGGCAGTACCTTTCGGGCGCCAATTATACATCGGGCATTGCCACGGGTCTGACAAAGGACTGGGCCAACCTGCGCCCCCAGACGGCCACGACGTTTGAAGTGGGTACAAGTGGCCATTTTGCCGGTACGGAATGGAGTGTCACCTATTATCACTCCGCCGTTCATAATGAACTGCTGGCGGTCGCGACCCCGAATTCCATCCTGTACAACAACTCCACTTACGGCAACGCATCGCCCACAACACATCAGGGGGTTGAAACATCGTTCCATTCAAC
This sequence comes from Komagataeibacter diospyri, assembly GCF_043995075.1. NCBI lineage: Bacteria > Pseudomonadati > Pseudomonadota > Alphaproteobacteria > Acetobacterales > Acetobacteraceae > Komagataeibacter > Komagataeibacter diospyri. Next base: position 2,326,392 of record NZ_CP171836.1, on the reverse strand, counting down.
GTTGTACAGGTGGCAGGGTAACATCATTTCCCTTCGTCAGGCCTATACGTTCCAGAGCTTCCGCTTCAACCATGACGCAACATGGGGGCATAATTACATTCCCGGTATTCCGCGCCATTTCTATCAGGGGGAACTGCATCTTGATATGAAGAACGGATTCTATACTTCGGTCGATGTGGAGGTCTCGTCCTCGGTGCTGGCATCATATGACAACCAGTACAAGGCAGCGCCCTACCATATCTACAATTTCGATGTTGGGTACCTGTGGCCCAACAAGCACCGGCAGGTTTTCCTTAGCCTGCACAACCTTGCCAACAAGCATTACGCAACGGGTGTGGTGCCGGTCTATTCCACCACCAACGGACAGCAGCCTGCCGCCATGCTGTCGGGCGACGGATTCGGTATTTTTGCGGGTGTGTCCATCGGGTTCAATTAATGGCCAGGAACAGGGCGGGGGAGGGTAAAGTCCGACAGCCCCCTCTTGCCATGCCTGCATCCCATCAGGTCACAAGTCGGGCCGCAGATGGCCTGCGTGACATATGCCAGGTGCATCCGTAACAGGGGCGACAGCCGGTTTACGGAACGTACTGAAAAAAATGGAAAAATTTTTGGTAAAGCTTTTCCAGGAAGCCTCAGGGAATGCTGCATTTACAAAAAAGCAGCACCCTGGGAAATTCACCGCTTTATTTACCAGCGGGTTGTTTCAGAACAGTTTCTTACCGGAACAGAAAGAACGCCAGCGCCCACAATGGCACGCTGAACATCAGGCCGAACAGGATACCCCGGATTGGCGTGTGGCGGTATTCCGCCGGTTCGCTGGCGGGACGGCCATCATGGTGCTGGCCTGTCTGCGACAGGGCAATGCTCTCAAGTGACATGATCCAGAAAACCTTTTGCTGAAATATGGTGTAACACAATTCAGATTGTGGCGGAAAAACGATAACATTGCCTTAAAAAGAACATACTTCCCTGTCAATCAATAAAATGGACTTTCTTATCTTTTCTTCTGGGGGCTGTTGGGAATTGAGTTTTCTAAAGGGCCATGATGTGTTTCAAAGACCATATGGATCGCTTCATACTGACGGATGCCCAATGGGCGAAAATGGAACCGCTGTGCCTTGGCAAGAAGACGGATCAGGGACGCAGCGGGAAGGATAACCGCCTCTTCATCGAGGCGGTCCTGTGGATCGCCCGGACCGGTAGTCCGTGGCGGGACCTGCCGACGTATTTCGGACATTGGAACTCGGTTTATTCGCGCTACAGCGACTGGACGAAAGCCGGTGTTTTCCAGAAGATTTTCGAGGCTGTCTCCGATGATCCCGACATGGAATACGCGATGATTGACGGCACGGTGGTCCGGGTTCACCGCCACGGCCAGGGCGCAAAAGGGGGACCCGAAGCCAGGCGATAGGGCGGAGTGTAACGGGGTGGTCAACGAAGATCATCGCCATGACCGACGCCTTGGGTAATCTGGTCCGCTTCACGCTTATCCCCGGCCAGCATTACGATACGGTCGGCGTTGCGCCTCTTCTCGAACCAGCTGATTTTAAAGGAATTCTTGCTGACAAGGCTTTCGATGTCCACTGGATCGTGGACGCCATACGCGCGCAAGGGGCCTGCGTGGCCATCCCCCAGCGCAAAAACCGCCTCGACAGACGCCCGTTCGATGGGGCCCTGTTCAAAGCACGCCATCTCATTGAGAACTTCTTCTGCAAGCTCAAGGAGTTCAAGCGCATCGCCATGCGCAGCGAAAAAACAGACAGATCATTCGAAGCCATGATCTATCTCGTTGGCGCAATCATTAATTCAAGATAATTCCCAACAGGCCCTGGAAAAGTAGGGCGGGCATGACATGGGGAACAACGTTCCCGCTTCTGGCTTCCTGTTTTTGCCTTGCTTTCCCTACCACAGTAAGAAACGTGTGCGCCTTGCCCTTACAATTATTTACACAGGGCCGTAGGTGTTTCCGATGGCTTGTTGTGGCTCCCTTCCTGTCCGCATTGATCGGGACAGTATTGTTTCTTTTGCTACCTGCATGCCTTACACGTATGTTTACCCTATTATAGAATAATAAAAATGGTTTTCATGAAACAACATGATGACATTATTTTATTTATTAATGTAATTTTTCGTCATGCTCCATATTCTTCACTATATAATCATCTATTTATAAAGAAATAATAAAATTTTGAGTGATGTATTTTTTCAAAGGGTAGCGTTCTTCGAAGCCTGTTGAAAAAATCTTCTTTTGAATTCATGGGTGTTTTCAGGTCCTCCTTACACCGCGTCCATAAAAATACATGACTTATCAACCCGTTACCGGACGGTATTCCATGCCCGTCCGGTCAGACATGGATGCATGCAATGATGCTGCGTAAACTTGGCTGTCATCCCGCCCGGATGCATGCGCGCCAGCCCCTGCTGTCAGGCATGCGTGCCTTCATGGCCCGCACGGCTCCGCCACGACTGGGGCGCGAGCGGATTGATCCTGCGCCACACATGCTGGGCAATGACGTACTGGGCGACTGCACGGCAGCGGGAATCGGCAACCATGTCCGCGCCACGGCAGCACTGGCGGGTTACCAGATTGCAGTGGGTACAGACGATGCAGTGCGTTTCTATGCCCGGTCAACAGGATATGTATCGGGTAATCCGCTGACGGATCAGGGTGGGGTGGAAGTGGACGTTCTGGCCACCGCCATGCGGGTGGGATACGGCCTGACTGACCAGACACTGTTCCCGTTATGGGGTAGTGCGGACATCAATGACCTGAACGGTATCCGCAACATCACGGCGGGCCTGTCCGCAGCCTATCTGGGGGTACGACTGGCCATGGCTGATGTGTGGGAAGATGCCACAGGCAGCCTTTCCCCGGTATGGGATACCGTTACCCCCGCCAGCCATGGCGACCCGACACCGGGCAGCGCCGGCGGCCACTGTCTGCTGTTATGGGATTATGATGGCACGGAGGATACCGACCTCATCACGCTGCTGACATGGGGCAGCCTGCAGAAGGCGACATGGCGGTGGCTGCGCAGCCGTCTGATGGAAGCCCACGGACTGGCATGGCGGCAGTTGCTGCCCAACGGGATACTGGCGCCCACGGGGCAGGACTGGGATGCCCTTGTCACAGCGAACGAAGCTTACCTGACGGGCATGTCCTGACCCACCGTGCCCTGACGATCTTCCCTAATGCCCCGATTACAGGACAATCATGAAAATCCTTATGTCCATGCTGGCTGTAGCTGCATGCCTGTCCGGCTGTACGCATGGCCGTGCCGTACAGACCACAATCCCGGCTGCGATGGCGGGCATACAGTCCTCGCTGGCGCAGGCCGGTGCAGTATCCGTCTCACATGCTGGCGACTGGACCGTGCAGCAAAGTGCAGAGTTCGCCCGGACAGTTCGGGCCGCGCAATGCGCGCAGCATGCGGCCGACCCTGTCATAGGCACCATAACGGGTGATGTGACACTTCAACTTGCAGGCAGCTTTACCAATGGCGGCACGTTCAGTGTAGGGGCCCTGACGACCGCCCCGACCATTGGCCTTGTCGCGGATGCCAGTCGTACGAACAGCCAGCAGGTCAGCCTGCCCCTGTCCTATGCGCCGCTGTCGTCGCTGCCTGATGTCGAAATGGGTCGGCAGATGGGATATGAGACGGCCCTGTTTGGACAGAACGACAGCGTGCGACAGGGCGAAGCACAGCGTCTGATGACGGACCGCGACACGTTGCGTCAGACCATTCGTGACCTGATCCAGTCGTGGGACGCCACACGCTGTGCGTCGTCCCCGCCGGTGACGCCATTTGTCAGCCTGCGGCGGGGAAGTAGACCTGATCTCGGCACATACGGATATGGAAGCATGGACAGGAAACATTAGATAAGAGATATGTATTAAGTTTACGTTCCTGCATGTATATCAGGTCCCTGCATAAAATATATTTCCAGATTACCGGCATTTCCCTGCGGTCAGGAACGCAGAAATCTGGTACAGCCGCCCTTTCCCACCCGGGCAGACAGACCGCCATCGCCTGCGGTTGCGGATGGGAAAAGGCGCATCCGTTTCCTGATGCGTCCAATCCTTTTTCCGGTGTGGCGGCATGGGCCGCTACCGTAAACTCAAGGACGCGTATTTTGCCTGTTGCGTTGCTGGCCCTTGCTATCGGGGCGTTTGGCCTTGGCACGACGGAAACCATTGTCATGGGGCTACTGCCCCAGCTTTCGGTCGGGCTGCATGTCTCCATCGCGCAGGCGGGGCTGCTGGTATCGGGCTATGCCATCGGGGTGACCATTGCCTCTCCCCTGGTTGCGATCCTGACCAATAGCCTGTCACGCCGTGCGACGCTGCTGCTGACCATGGCGATTTTCATCGCGGGCAATGCGTGCAGCGCCCTGGCGCCGAATTATGGCAGCCTTATGCTGGCGCGCGTGCTGACATCGTTTTCCCACGGGACATTCTATGGCGCGGCTTCCATCATGGCGGCACAGGTCGTGTCCCCGGCCAAGCGGGCTGAAGCCCTGTCTCTGGTCTATATCGGGCTGACGCTGGCCATGATCCTTGGCGTGCCGATGGGTACTGTCGTGGCGCAGATGACATCATGGCGCATGGCGTTCTGGCTGATCTGCGCGGTTGGCGTGCTGGCATGGACCACCATGTGGCTGTGGATTCCACAGGATCGGGCCAGTGGCCCCGTCATCCCGCTATCGGCGCAGTTCAGGGCCATGCTGCATCCGCTGGTCGTGACCATGATGCTGGTTTCCATGTGCACGTCGTCGAGTATGTTTACCCTGTTTACCTATATTACCCCCTTCCTGCAGACCCGGTCAGGTTTCAGCACGCATGCGATTGATGTCATCCTGCTCATGATCGGGGGTGGGCTATGTCTGGGCAACCTGCTGGGTGGAAAGCTGGCGGACTGGAAGATGCTGCCGTCCTGTGCGGGGCTTATGGCCGCCGTAGCCATCGTACAGGTGCTGCTGGTGCCCGGCAGCCTGCATCCATGGATCTGTCTTGCGCTGCTGTTCCTGTGGGGTGTGTTCATCTATGCGCCCATGGCCCCGCTACAGACCTATGTTGTCGCCTGTGCCGGGGCCGCGCCCAATATTGCCGCCGTCATGAACCAGAGTTCCTTCAATTTCGGTAACGCGGTTGGTGCGTGGGCGGGCAGCCATATCGTAGACACCCACTGGTCCTATGGTGGTCTGCCAGTCCTGTCCGCGTGCTTCGCCTTTATCGGGTTCGGGCTGGTGGGGCTGGCGGAATACTATGTCCGGCGTCAGACGAAAAAGCCCCGTGAAGTCGTGCCACACCCGCTGACCAGCGCCACTCACGCCGTGGTGGCGCGGCCGGAACAGAATCTGCGCCCGCACGCATGACAGGAAGGATCATGGTGAAAACCGCGTTGCATGCCGATGCCCGGTTTTCCCGTATCCCGACAGGTCGGCCGTGCAGGGCCGGGACGAAGAACAGGCCTGGCGAGTGTACACCCTGCGCGGCATGTACCAGCATCCCTTTGATATCCGCTATTGCGGACGGACCACTGTGCAACACGGCATAATACACCGACCGCCATTCCGGGCGCTGATAGGCACGATACAGCAGGATGCGAAACATGAATTGATTTTTAAAATTGATTCCTTCGTGCTGGCAGCAAATGGAAAGGCGCTTGACGCCTCCATGATATAAAGAATTTCAAAAAAGATACGGATACATATTATTTAATTTATATTTTGATAAGTACTTATGGTGAATGTATTTATATTTTATCTTTACTTTTCCGGCAGAAACCGTGTGCGCAACTTGGTACGAACGGGCAGCAGGAACAGGGATTGTTGATAATAAAATTTAAAATAAAACAATGAATATTAGTTTAAACAATATAAATTTAATATTTAATTAAAAACGTGAGAATATTTATTTTTCTCCAGTATGGAATGCATGTTTTTTTATGACCGGATCGCAGAATCCGTGGATAACGCATTGCCGTTTCATTTTGTTTCTTTTGTTCATACATTGTAATGGTACAGGCATGATAATGTAGGATAGACCTTGTTGGATCGCATCAACCCTCGTGGAATGGACATGTCCATGCAAACGCTGCTGCAACCTATCCTGCGGGTCAGAATGTCCAGTGATGTGCATGAACGTCTGGCGTCACTGCGTATTCCCTATCCCCCCGGTCCCAAGCGTCTGAAACGTGCGGATCGGGTGCGCGCGTGTGGGGTGTTGTTTATCCATGTGCCCAAGAATGCGGGGACATCCGTGGCGCGTGCCCTGTACGGGATGGATCTGGGACACGAAACCATCCGGTATTTCCAGCGTCGCATGCCTGACCTGACGGGTTTTCCGTCCTTTGCCATCCTGCGCGATCCGGTACGGCGTTTCATGTCCGCCTATCGCTATGCCTGTGCGGGCGGCAGTGATACACGGCATGTAGCCCAAGGATTTCGCCCGACCTATATGGCCTTCAACGGAATTGATGATGCGCTGGACCATATCGCCCATGTCCGTTCACTGTACGACATGGACCATATTTTCCGCCCCCAGACATGGTACCTGACCGATGCGTACGGGCAGGTGGCGGTAGATCGCCTGTTCATGCTTGATGATATGTCCCGTATACAGGATTTCGTCCGTAATTATACCTCTGCCCCCATCGGCCATGTCAACGCGGGTGGTGGTGACCGAAGTGAAATGCCCAATGCGGACCAGATTGCGCGCATACGTCAGATCTATCGTCAGGATTATGACCTGATTGCCAGTGTCATGCATAATCATGTGCTGCGTTCAGCAGATACGGCCGTACCATCCTTGACAGGTCGGTCTGTTTTTGACCTCGTATAAAAGATTTTTGAAAAACAAATCATTGATAAATAAAATAGGCGATTCTTTTTCAAAAAAAGAGGCGTCTTGCGAAGTGTTCTGAAAAAAAATCTTCAGCATTCTACCCAAGAGTCGGTATTGCATACCGAATTTATCGGCAGGACATGGAAAACTGTTCCCGAACGGTGTACACGCAACCCACGCATCAAATGCCGGGACGACAGACGCTGGGGGTGTATCTGGATGATACGGAGGGCAGGAAAACGGGATTTCCTTCATGAATTTTTGTTTCGTATGTGCGAAAAATGATTGATGAATACCGCACTATCCACCCCCGTCGCCGGAGTAACAGCCACGCATGACAGTTGAGACCCATTGCAGCAACCGCCTTTTCCATGCCTTCCTGTCGCGTGTCGGTGGCGTGTGTATCGCCCTGTTGCCTGTCGGTGGCCTTGCAGGGTGTGGTTATACGGATTCACGTACCGCGCACCGTGCCCAGCTTGCCATGATCGGCATGAACAGCACGGATGTGCAGTCATGCGTGGGGATTCCTGACAAGATCAAGAAAATAGATGATCACGTGCAGATCTTTGAATATTCGCGCACGCTGAACATCCCGTCCACGAACGATTCAACGTTCGTGCCACTCCAGACCCTGGTCAACCTGACGGAAACAACCGTGGGCGGCGCAGGCAAGACCTGTATTGCGGATATCCGTATCGAGGATGACAAGGTTGTGGACCTGCATTACAGCGGCGATGATGACGAAATCATAGGGTCCGATGGGGTCTGCTCAATTGTGACACGTGGATGCGTGCGTAAACCCGTCGCATCAATGCAGCATGTAAGGCGTGGCCCGCTAGGGCCAATTTCTGCGTTCCATCCCCCCAGAACGCCGCCAGTGCCTGCAGAAGAAACCACGCCGACACCTACTGTCATTACGACAGCTACGCCGGTGCCGACTGCCGTTACGACAGCCAAGATTGATAAATGACCTGTTTCCCGTTCCTGACCCGCTACATGGATATGTGGCGGGACAGGTGGGACAGGGCGGATTATTCTGCGGATTTACGACCGAATGCATAACTGACCACGGACGCTGCCGCCAGGATCAGGAACCCGAACACCTTGCAGTACGTCGGGATCTTTTTTTCATGCAGGCGGACTTCACCCTTCAGGCCGGCCAGATGATCCGTGATCTGCCTGTGCAGTTCGGATTTGTGCTGGTGCAGGGACTTTTCAAAATGCTTCGTGATTTCCTGAATATCTTCAGGGCTGAGCTTGCGAAGGTTTTCAGCGGCACTCATGATCCGGTTTCTCCTGTTACCATTCGATGCAGGTTGCCCGTGCGACTGGCCGGGCGCTTGTCTTGGATGTCGGTTCCGGCGTGGCTGTTTTCAAGGGCGGATATTATATCGTGCCTATTCACAGAACGGGGCCAACCATCGCCAGCACATTGTTCCACAGGACGCGGTATTTTGGCCAGTTCATGACCATATCCAGCGTGATGGGGGTGGCGGCATTGGTATAGGTCTGCTGGCGGGCGTGGATGTCTGCCGTGAACGCAGGGTCCACGAACAGGATATTGTTCTCGAAATTGAGGTCAAAGCTGCGGCGGTCCAGGTTGGCTGACCCGATCATGGTCATTTTCCCGTCTACTGTCAGCGCTTTGGTATGCAGCAGGCCGTGCGGGTATTCGTACAGCCTGACCCCCGCTTCCAGCAGTTCACGGTAATAGCTGCGGCTGGCGCCGGCGACGATCCATGAATCATTACGGGTGGGGACCGTAAGCGTCGTGTTCACGCCGCGCCGGGCAGCCGCGCACAGGGCAGCCTGTATGGGTTCGTCAGGAACATAATAGGGGGTTGTAACCGTAAGATCCCGTGCCGCCGCATTCATGAGTGAGACAAATACTTCCGGCATCGCAGCATAGCGCACGGCAGCACTGGTCCCGATGACCTGGGCCACGAAGCCATCACCTGCCGGTATGTGCGCCGTGGCCAGCAGTTTCGTCAGGTCTTCACCGGTATGGCCGAACCAGTCGGTTGCAAACAGGTGCTGGTTCTGCAGCACGACCGGGCCTTCAAAACGTGTGACCAGATCAACCCATGGGGCGAAGCGCGGCTTGACCCGGAATGCCGCGTCGGCACAGTTCTGGCTGCCGCAATAGGTTACACGGTTGTCAATGACGACAACCTTACGGTGGTTGCGCATGTCGAACCGCCCGCGAAAGGGGCGTTGCAGCAGGTTGCCAATGGGCAGGGCGCGCACAAGCCGCACGCCCGCTGCCTGCATGTCCCGCCAGTGGTGGCTGTGGATCAGTCGCCGCGATCCCAGGTCATCCGCCATGACGCGGCACGTCACACCACGTCCTGCCGCGCGCTTCAGGGCATCGACCACTTTCATGCCGTTATTGTCGGACAGCCAGATATAGAAGCTGATATGTACATGCTCGTACGCGCCATCGATATCACGCACCATGGCAGCGATGGCGGCATCGGAATCTGGCATGAGGGCCGCGGCATTGCCACCCATCGGGGGATAGCCACTGATGGACTGTCCGACGCGGAACAGCGGGGCAAGGCGTGGATGCAGCCCGAAATCACGTTCGGCGTCGATCAGCGCGTTACTGGTCTTGCCCGGAACGGGTAACTGCCTGATGGCCTCACGGATACGTTCAAGGATACGCCCGTTCAGATGGGTTTCGCCCAGCAGCAGGTAGGCAATCATGCCAAGGACGGGCAGGGAGCCGATAATGGCCACCCATGCCACGCGTGATGCGGGCTGGCGGTGTGGCCTGAGCAGGACGCGGATGATGAACAGGATCTGGAGACTGATGGTGGTTGCCGCACTGACCCAACCCCATTGCATGACCTGTTCCCATCCTGTCTGGAAATGATGTGTGACAGCGGGTATCGTATCGCCTTGGTACGGTATGGACAACTGATGGTGGCCATGACCGTCGTTGGTATCTGTTGCGGATGGACCGTGGAAACTGTTTAAAGACGACTCAGTGAATCAATAAAAAAGTTTCTGCGTGTCGACTCTTTAAAAAGGCGGCCAACACAACGCTCATCCTTCATGTTCGATACCCTCTGGTCATGCACACGCGATTATAGACATGACTGGTAACGCCATACTGACCTGCCAAAACTGTGGTCTCGCTGACAGGCTCTGGACTGGCGCAAAATCATTACAGGTCCATATGCCGGATGCATATAATAATTAATCCTGATCAATATATATTTTTTTGTATTTTCAAATAATTATGTAATAAAAATTGGACAGGCCAGCCGATTGTCATTTCTGTCTGGGTTGTGGGGCGACCGGTACGGATGGTGGTTTGGGCGGGCGTGGCGTCACCTGGTGACTCCCATCTGGAACAGGGGATGTGTTCTGTTCAGGCGGATCTGTCGTCGTACGGCCAGAAAGCGGGTTTGTGCCCCGTGTCTGTGCCAGCGCAGTCACAATCGTCCATGCTACGGCCCATTTCGATCCGGGCGCAGGCCCACGACAGAAACGGGCCAGTAACGCGCAGGTCGAAATAATGAAGGAGAGAATTACAACTGCATCTCCCGCATACTGCGTAGGTAATAGTGAAAGGATGCTCTGAAGTGAGATCGGGTAATCCATGACACAGATTTCCGTCAGGGAAGGCCGCCACAAATGGCGACCTTCTCCAAAGTTTGGAACATAGCGTTCAGGTGGCGGGACGGATATCCGGCTGGCGGCTGTCAGCCCATTCATCAAAGGCAAAGATCTGCCCGTAATCATGTACTTCCGTCAGGAAGGTCCGGTCGTCCACCAGCGCAATGCGCACTGTGGGGGCAAGCGTACCGCCAATACGGTAAGTCGCCGGGTTCTGCGGGTCTGTGCCCGGTGCAGGCAGCGTATCGATAAAGGACTGCACATACCCCATCGGGTCTACAAAGTGGCTGTACGTTTCATATGGCGCGGATGACGGGTTGCCCAGTACCAGCCCCGAACTGTTCAGGGGCGTATAGGGACCGAAAAGACCATGGCGCGAAACAAAGCCATATACTCCATCCGGGCCTTCCAGCCCACCGGTGTAGGTGGAATGATGGCTGATGGTGAAGATGTAGGTCAGGCCGTTATGGAACACCACATGTGGCCGCTCGGTCTGGTCATTCACCCCAAGGGCGGTAACCAGCGCAGGCAGCATTTCCCACCGTGAGAAATCACCCTTCCCGTAAGACGAAACCAGGCGGGCAATGCCGATGGCGGCAGCCCCGTACTGGGCGCCTTCACCAACATTGTAGCCCGGTGGCAGCCTGCCTGCCTCGCGGTCGGTAATGACAAACTCGCCGCGCATGCCTGGTACGTTGCCTTCAAACAGGCAGTAGACCTGCCCATCCGCCGGGTTGATGAACGGGTGGGGATCACGGAAGTCGAAATACGGGTCCTGCGAAGCATTGGCGTAATGCAGACCATCGGCCGAGAACATTTCGGTCGTGGTTTCAAACCCGTCAAACCAGACACCGGTATCATCGGCATAGATGCGACCGGAGGAAACCGAAGGCACGCTCTGGTTCGTATCGGTGTTGACGGACGTATAGAACATGTCGAGCACGTTCTCGCTACCCTTGCGCATGATCAGGCTGCCCGACCATTCATCGGGCCGCAGGTCAGCGCTTTTGTTGAGCAGACGGCCGCCGAATGTCCAGTCGATGCCATTGCGGCTGTAGTAATAGCCGATAAAGGCAAAGGCGTTGCGGTTGTGCCAGCCGGCGGCATCATCGCCAGTCTGGGCGCGCTCGGCTACGAGCGACCACATCACGTACCAGCCCTTGAAGGTGACCGTCTCGCCCGTGATGCGGCGCAGGGCGCCGGTATCCCACTGCCACAGCGCATCATCAATGACCGGAAAATCCTGGGCAATGACGGGCATGGTGGTGGTTGGATCATCGGCATGCACCTTCAGTGCATCCGCGATGGTCCAGACGGAAGGAATGCGTGCATTGGAAGAAACCATGGTTTTCATCCTGTCGGCAGGGCACAATAATCCAGTGCCGATGCTCATTGCATTTTAAGTATTGTTTCATATAGCGCATAATTTTTTGCGTTATATTATGTTCCGTCAGGCGGATATTGTCTTTCTCGCTTCTGACAATATGAAATATATCCCGATTGCATGCAGGCATCAAACGAAAGGACCATGCGCCCTATCGCTGTCCGCTGCTCACGGCAATGAATACATGATGATCGACAGCATGACGTCCCGGGCGTATCGCAATATGCCTTCCTCGCTGCCGTTCAACTTGTCATGGCTGCCATCGGAATTAATTGACGATACGCCTTAATGTATCGTGGCATGGGGCGTGCCGCTGCCAGCCATCACCTGTCGCGCCGCCGCAATGGCGGTATGGAGCTGTGCATGGATATTGGCGGTTCCTATGACCGGGGTGATGCGATGGCGGTCCATGTCGGCCCGCAGGTAGGGGGTGACACGGCCAAATATCACGGTGACATGCCGGCCCCGCAGGGCCGTGAACAGGTCACGCAGGTCGCTGGCGGCAGAAAAATCGATATCCGTGATGGCGCTGGCGTCGATCACAAGGCACCGGACGGGGCTGGGCGCACTGTCAACCAGCACCTGCACATCATGCGCGAACCGCGTGGCGTTGGCGTAGAACAGGTCGGCACAGAAACGATAGACAATCAGCCCTGGCGCGGTCTGCTGCCCGGCCCTGACGTCATAGGGTTCCAGCAGTCCGGACTGCCCGTCGCGGCGCAGGATCATCGTATGGGGTTCGTAGCTGTGGCGTACATGGCGGAACAGCGACAGCGCGATGGCAAGGAATATGCCCTGTTCCACCCCGATGCCGATAACGGCGGCGGCAGTAACCAGCGCCAGCCCGAATTCGCCGGGGCTTTCGCGCCGGATGGCCATCATCGCCCGTACGTCAATCATGCCCAGCGCCACCGTAAAGACAATGGACGCCAGCACGCAGCGCGGCAGGTATTGCAGCGGCGCAGTCAGGAAAACCAGCACCAGCATCGTGACGATGGCGAATGTCAGTTGCGCAAGCTGGCTGCGTGCCCCTGCCCGCACGGCCATCGCGGTCTGGGTCGGGCTGCCGTTGACGGTGAACGTCCCGCTCAGCCCCGCTACCGCATTGGCGGCGCACAGGCCCAGTATGTCTGCATTGTCATCCACCGGATCATGGAATTGCAGTGCAAAGGCGCGTGATGTCGCGGCACTCTGCGCAATGATGACAAAAACGCATGATGTCGTGGCGGGCAGCAGCGCCAGCATGTCATTCCATGATACATCGGGTATGGACAGGCGCGGCAGGCCCCCCGCAATCGGGCCGATGGTCTCGATCCCGAACCGGGGCAGGCCGAAGGTCATGCTGATCATGATTGTACCCACCACGGTCATCAGCGCCAGTGGCGCACGTGGCGCCAGCCGGTCCCCCGCCATGATTATGGCCACGATGCAGGTGGACAGCAGAAGGGTCGGGACATTCACATGCGAAAGCTGCGCCAGTGTCTCGAACAGTTGCAGTACCGGGTTATGCGCCGTGGTGGTAATGCCCAGCATGTCGCGCGTCATGGTCAGTGCGACCTGCACCCCTACCCCGGCCAGAAAACCCACCAGCACGGTGCGTGAGAGGAAATCTGCCAGGAAGCCCAGGCGGAACAGGCGCGCCACCAGCAGGAAACCTGCGCTGAGCAGGGCAACCATGCTGACCAGCGCCATGTAATGCGCACTGCCCGGTATCGCCATACGGCCCACCGCGCTGGAAAAAATGGCGGCGGTGGCGGAGTCTGCTGCAACAACCAGATGTTTTGATGCCCCAAAACACGCGAACGCTACCAGTGGCAGCAGCACCGTATACAGCCCTGTCACCGCTGGCATGGCCGCAATGCGCGTGTAGCCCAGAACCTGCGGAATATTCATGGAGGCAAGCGACAGGCCGGCAAGGATATCATGCAGCCGTGCATGCAGTCCTTTGCGGGGGGGTGTCCCGTCTGCCGTTGCGTCAGAATCCGATCTGCCTGTTCCGGTCTGCATGACCAACACCGTCCATTATCCACATGACCGGACCGGCAACGCGCCAGCCTTTACAACGGTATGTGTTCAGTAGTGCCGGTCATATCCGGAAAGATCGCGCGCCTGACAATAGCAGCACCCTGACACCTGCCATGCCAGGCACCATGGTATTGGTTCAGGGAAAGAGTCTAAAATAAATAATTAATAAAAAACAATAAAAGTTTGCAATTTTCATCTTTTTTAAAATAAGTTTTTCCATAATATTTTTGCAAAAAGCTTCATAAAAAAACTTTTCAGTCTTTTATTGTAGATGTTCGCTTTCGCTATCCATATCGTGAACCAGTGCCTGCGCCAGTGCCTGATGGGACTGGATCAGTCTGACATTATCCTTATCAAGCTTCGGCGTGTCCTTGGTCTTTTTCGGTGGTGCCTGGACCATGGTGTTTGTCATTTCGAATGTAGTCAGGCTCATGACAAAATCCTCTGCCGACATGCCGTGCTGCTGCAGGATTGCCTGAAGCTGTGGCATGGCCTGCGTGCGCCGGATGGTGGTGGCCAGTGTCATGTTGGTGGTCTGGGTGGGGGGAATGATATTGGCACGCCTGATCTGCCGGATCAGGGGCAGCATGCGGGCAAAGAAATCCTTGGGCAGCTTGTACTGCGCCACCTTGCGTATGTCCTGCTGAATGGCTTCATGCACCGCGCGCTGGATTTCCGCGCGCTGTTCCGCTGTTGGGCCATGGTGTTCTTCCACCTGCTGCGCATGGGCCGGGCGCAGCAGGTGGAAGAAACCAAGCGCGCAGGCGCTGGCCACAAGCATGCCCCGCAGGGGAAAGGATATCATCGGTCGCTCCATTTACCCCGTCCAGATCGGGAATCGCTGCGATCAGCATGGCTGACATTGTGTTCATGCTGATTTTGCGGGACAGGTCCATTCAGTCAATATGAATGAAAAAGCAATAAGGGAGCGGTCAGGCAGGATCAGGCGTTTTCAACGGTGTCGCAGTCGTTCCATATGCAAGCCTGTTCCATGCCCCATCTGATGGCGGTCGTTGGCTGTATCGTGCTGTCCGGCACGAACTGGAAGGTGACGCGAACGGGATGGTCAACCGCCTATTCCCAATTCGTAATGTGTCCGCAGAGCCATGATTTCCCGCATCCTGCTCCACGCACCGCTTTATGTTGCCATCTGGTAATACGGTCAGAAGCCCATCCTGAGCATTTTCATGAGCTATGAAATGGAACCGGAGCAGCCTGCCTCTGGTCATCAGGATGTCTTTCAGGAGAATCTGGCAGACAGGCGCATGCCAGGTTGCAAAACGCTGTCAGCGACCCGGGGGCGCCATGAATTCTGGCCCGACCGGATCCTTGATGCATAACTTGAGGATTGCATCGATTTCCTGCAGGTCATCAGCGCTCAGGTGCCAGCCGATTGCATCGGCGACCGCTGCAATCTGGTCCGGGCGGCGTGCGCCCCACAGGGCAATGGTTGGCCCCTGATCCAGTACCCAGCGAATGGCCAGTGCCAGAAGTGACTTGCCATGTTTCTCGCGTGCGAAATCCTGCAACTGCCGCACGGCTTCCAGATATTGGGTAAAGCGGGGTGGCTGGAACTTCGGGTCCGCACTGCGCAGGTCATCAGGGCCGAATCTGGTCTGCGCCGTCATCTTGCCTGACAGCAGGCCACGGCACAGCGGACCGTAGGCAAGGATGGTCAGGTCATGCTGGCGTGCATAAGGCAGGATATCGTGCTCCATCCCACGCTCAAACAGATTATAAGGCGGCTGTACCGTTGCCAGAGGCGCGACCGCGCGAAAGGCATCCATTTCGGCGATGGTGAAGTTGCTGACACCAAGCGCCAGTACCTTGCCTTCCCTGACCAGATCTTCCAGCGTGCGGGCGGTTTCATCCATTGGCACGGCGGAATCAGGCCAGTGGACCTGATAAAGGTCGATGTAATCGGTACGCAGGCGGCGTAGAGAATCCTCGATCTCCTTGCGGATACGGGCGGGCGATGTATTGCGGAACGGCTTGTGATCATCCTTCCAGTCCAGTCCGACCTTGGTTGCGATCGCCACCTTGTCCCGCCGTCCGGTAAGAGCCTGTCCCACAATTTCTTCCGAATGGCCAAAACCATAGACGGGTGCCGTATCGACCAGTGTTATGCCCAGATCAACGGCTTCCTGAATGGTGGCAATGGCGTTGCGGTCGTCCGGACCACCCCACATCCATCCGCCAATGGCCCATGTGCCAAGCGCAATGCGCGAGACAGGATGCCTAAGCCCACGGATTGTGGTGGTTTCCGTAACAGACGCCTGCGTCATGAATACTCTCCGTGTTCGTGAACCGGGTATGACGGTCATAACCGTCACGTATGTAACCGTACCACAGGGGAAGATGACGTGTTATCCGTCACCACAGGGCACAGCTATGCCCCATCATTCTCAATCTTCCCTTACATGCAAGTGCGGCATGTCTTATAAAGATTTTTTGAATATAACTAACTGATAAAAAACAATAAAATTTTTTGGCGCCATCTTTTTGCAACAAGGTAAGGGCTTCTTTGAAGCTTTTTGAAAAAAGATTCACCAAAAACTTTCTTATGATTGCCTGGCATCGTTTGACCAGACCGCATTGAAGCCTTCAATTAAGTCCTTCACGTAGAACGGCGACGTTTCTTCGTGTTCATTGAGGAATGTATTTCCCCCAGGCAATAATGGAATGTAAATAAACGGCGCGACCTTCGGGAAGGCGGAGAGTAATATATTTGACAAACTGTAAAATAATGGGCGTTAAAACGCCATTTTCTGAAATAATGATTTTATATATTATTTTTTTTGTATTGATATATTAATTAAAAATTCATCGGTAAATAGATCAGATCTCTATCGCCGGATCTGATCTGTCAATAATTTTGATAGAAACATTCAAGGGGCAAGTCAAATGGCTTCCCCTCTGAAAAATGATGTGGCGGACTCGAAAGGATTCGAACCTTCGACCTTCGCCTTCGGAGGGCGACGCTCTATCCAGCTGAGCTACGAGTCCACTTCCGCCTGCATACATCGGGATCAGGCCGAATGCCACCCCTGAAATCAGGAAAAATCATTGCGGAGCGACCCAGTCCATCCATCCTGGCAGAATGGGCAGTGGGGCTGCGCGTCCTTTCTGATCTGCCATCCATGCCGCTGCCGCCATGTCCCCGCCCGATGGCAGGAAGTTGTCGGGATTGACGATCCAGCTTGTCACGTCCGCCGTAATCCGGCTGGCGTCACGGCTGCGCAGCAGCAGGTGGTAGCCGCCGGGAATATAGTCACGTCGCGTGGCCTGTGGCATGCGCCGCCATGCCCGTGCCATGGCCGGTGCGGGAATGATCTGGTCATGCCCGCCATAGATGATCAGCACACGCCCTTGCATGTGCGTATCCACCAGTGCCGCGCGGTGCATGAGGTCTGTCAGCCCGGACAGCGCCAGCGTGCTGGTGTCACGCAGGGTCAGCGGGTCGTAATACAGACGGGCAAGGGCCAGCATGTCATCGGCCGCCGTGACATGGACGGGCAGTTCACGCCCGCTCAGCCGCCACCGGGGGGCGAGTGCCGCAATCAGGCGGGTGGTCGTGCGCGTGCCGGTATCAAGATCCCATACCGCAGGGGCAAGCAGGATATAGCCTGCCACTGGCGGCGTGTCGGTCCGTGACGCCAGCACGATGGCCAGCGCGCCCCCCATGCTTTCACCCATGACATATACGGGAACACCGGGGTGTTCGCGTTCAATGGTGGCCAGAAGGGTAGATGCGACATTCAGCAGCGCGTCTGTTCCGACCCATCCGCCACGCTGTGCCGTCTGGCCAAAACCGGGCAGGTCGGGGGCAATGACGGTCATGCCGGCCGCATTCAGCGCGGGTGCCGGATGTTCCCATGCATCACGGCTGTCATTGAAGCCATGCAGTGCCAGAATGATGGCCCGTTCCGCTCCGCGCGCGGGCCAGATCCGCAGCGGTACGGCACCGACACCCGCAATCGTGACCGTTCGGTCCGCAGGGACCAGGCGGGCCAGGTCGGGGTGATGCGCAGGGGGCGGCGGGGGCGGGGCTTCATGTGTGGTGCAGGCCGCCAGCATCACAAAAAGCGCTGGATAAAGCAGGCGTGACAGGCGAATGTTTGAAAGCACGGCAATCCTGCGTATCATTATGGACAAGCGCATGGGCCGCCTGTGGGCGGACATGCAAACCAAAGCCGGACAACAACCCGAGGCCCGTCAAAATGCAAGCCCTGTCCCACGATCCCGTCCCGCACCCCCGTCTGGGTACGATTGAAACCATCGTTGTCGATTCGCGTACCCTGTCCTGTGACGGGGGGCTTGGCGCGCTGGGGCATCCGCGGGTTTTCCTGCGCATTGGCCATCATCAGACGTTCTGCCCGTACTGCTCGCGGCTGTTCGTGCTCAGCCCCGATGCCCCGGCTGGCACCGGTCACTGATCGCATCCTGATACATGTCCAGCGACAAGCAGGTTCACCTGATCCTGGTGGATGGTTCGGGGTTCATTTTCCGCGCCTTTCACGCACTGCCTCCCATGACCAGCCCCGACGGCACGCCCGTCAATGCGGTGTATGGTTTTTCGAACATGCTGTCGCGCCTGCTGCGCGAACATGCGGGTACCCATCTGGCGGTCATATTCGATGCGGGACGCCATACCTTCCGCAATGACCTGTATGGTGAATACAAGGCCCACCGCCCCGAACCGCCAGAGGAACTGCGCCCGCAATTCAGCCTTGTGCGCGATGCGACGGCCGCCTTCGGCGTGCCGGCGCTGGAGGAAGCGGGATGGGAAGCCGATGACCTGATCGCGGCCTATGCCCGCAAGGTGACGGATGCGGGCGGGCAGTGCACCATCTATTCATCCGACAAGGACCTCATGCAGCTCATCCGCCCCGGCGTGATGATGATGGACCCGATCAAGAACCGCCCGATCGGACCGAAGGAGGTCGAGGCCAAATTCGGTGTCATCCCGGGCCAGGTGGCTCAGGTGCAGGCCCTGATTGGCGACCCGGTGGACAACGTGCCCGGCGTGCCAGGCATCGGCCCCAAGACGGCGGCGACGCTTATGGCGGAATATGGCTCACTGGACGCCATACTGGCCGGTGCCGAGGGCATGAAGGCGTCCAAGCGGCGCGACAACCTGCTGGCCCATGCCGACATGGCGCGCCTGTCGCTGCAACTGGTGACATTGCGTGAGGACGCGCCGTGTCCCGAACCCCTGTCCGACCTTGCCTGCTGCGATGTGGACATGGAACGTCTGGGTGCATGGCTGTCGGATATGGGGTTTTCGTCACTGCTGCAGCGCATGGGGCTGAAGGCAAAGCCGCGTCCGCGCATATCCGCCCATGTCACACCGGCGGGGCTCAGCCAGCCTGCGGGGGAACTGCCCCCCATCCCGTCGGAACCCTATGGCGGTTACGAAACGGTGACCGGGCCCGAAGTGCTGCGGGAATGGGTGGAACAGGCCCGCACCAGCGGGGTCTGCGCGGTAGATACGGAAACCGACGGCCTGGACCCGCTTACGGCCCCGCTGGTCGGCATATCGCTCGCCCCGCAATCTGGCCGCGCATGCTATATCCCGCTTGGTCATCAGGTTGATCTGATGGACAGCCTTGGCACCCCGCAGATGCCGGTAAAGACCGCGCTGGAAATCCTTGAACCGCTGTTTGCCGACCCATCGGTGCTCAAGGTATTTCAGAATGCCAAATTCGACCTGCTGGTGCTGACACAGGCAGGCAGCGTCCAGCCCGCGCCGATCGATGACACCATGCTGGTATCCTACGCCCAGTCGGCGGGAAAGCATGGGCAGGGAATGGATGAACTCTCGCGCCTCACACTTGACCATACGCCCATCCCCTACGACGAGGTAACGGGCACAGGTCGTAACCGCATGGTGTTTTCCAAGGTTGATATCGCCCGCGCCACACCGTATGCGGCGGAGGATGCGGATGTGACCCTGCGGCTGTGGCAGGTGCTGAAACCCCGGCTTCGCACCAACCATGCGCTGGCGCTGTATGAGGAAATCGAACGTCCGCTGGTGTCGATCCTGGCGGATATGGAACGCGCGGGCATCGCGGTTGATGCGAATGACCTGCGCGCCATGTCCACCGAATTCGCGCAGCGCATGGGCGTAATCGAGGCCGAGATTCACAAGCTGGCCGGTCGCGGTTTCAATGTCGGCTCCCCCAAGCAGCTGGGTGAGATCCTGTTTGATGAAATGGGCCTGCCCGGCGGCAAGCGTACGAAGGCAGGGGCATGGGGCACGGATTCATCTGTGCTGCAGGACCTGGCGGATCAGGGGCACGACTTGCCCGCGCGCATACTGGCATGGCGGCAGCTGGCCAAGCTGAAAAGTACCTATGCCGATGCGCTGCTTAACCAGATCAACCCCGCAACAGGGCGAGTGCATACATCGTTCCAGATGGCGGTGACGACAACGGGCCGCCTGTCATCGAACGACCCCAACCTGCAGAACATTCCCATCCGCACGGAGGAAGGCGGGCGTATCCGCCGGGCCTTTGTCGCAGCTCCCGGGCATGTCCTGGTCTCGGCGGACTATTCCCAGATTGAACTGCGGCTACTGGCGGATGTGGCGGATATCCCCGCATTGCGTGAGGCATTCGAACTGGGTCAGGATATTCATGCCCGCACGGCGTCCGAAGTGTTTGGCATCCCGATCGAAGGCATGGACCCGCTGACGCGCAGGCGCGCCAAGGCCATCAATTTCGGCATCATTTATGGCATCAGCGCCTTCGGGCTGGGGCGCCAGCTTGGCATTCCGCCCGGGGAGGCGCGTGGCTATATCGACGCCTATTTCGCCCGGTATCCCGGCATTCGCGATTACATGGAACGGGTGAAGGTCGAGGCACGGGCGAAGGGGTATGTCACCACGCCGTTTGGCCGCCGCTGCTGGGTGCCCGGCATTGCCGACAAAAGTGCCGTGCGCCGCAACTATGCCGAACGTCAGGCCATCAACGCCCCGTTGCAGGGGGGGGCTGCCGACATCATCAAACGGGCCATGGTGCGAATTCCTGCCGCCCTTTCGGACGCAGGGCTTGACGGACGCATGCTCCTTCAGGTCCATGACGAACTTGTGTTCGAGGTGCGCAAGGATGATGCCGATCGTCTGGCAGCCCTCGTCAGGCAGGTCATGGAATCCGCAGCCACCCTTTCGGTGCCGCTGGTCGTGGAAACCGGGACCGGAACGAATTGGGCGGATGCACACTGATGATGCGAAATGAACGGGACCGGTTCTTTGTTATTGTGGGGCTGGTCATACTGACGGTTTCTTCGGTCGCCGGATATTTCGGCTACCGTTATTCCAGCAATGCCCCCGTGCCGCTGACCACGTATGGCAATCCGGTTGGTGGTTCATTCCGTCTGATCAATGGGGCGGACGGGTCGGTGATGGATACCGATTTCCGCGGGCGGTGGATGATGATCTATTTTGGCGACACCCACTGTCCTGATACGGTCTGTGGCGCGACCGTGAAGGCGATGGCCGACGGGGCGGAGGCGCTGGGCCGTGACCGTGCGCATCTGGTGGTGCCCATTTTCATTTCCCTTGATCCCATGCGCGATACGACGGAGGTGCTGCGTACCTATGCCCTGCGTTTCGGCACGCATGTCACGGTCATGACGGGATCGCCCAAGATGTTGCAGGCGGTGGCAAAGGAATACCATGCGCCTTATGTCCGCCATGACGGAGAAAATGGCGAATACAGCATGGAACCTGCCAGCCAGATCGTGATCATGTCGCCCACCGGGCGGTATGCGGGCAGCCTGCCGTCCACCGCCACGGCGGCGGATGTTACCGCGCGCATGACGGAACTCATGAACGCGCCGGGCAAGAACTGAAAACAGCAGGACCGCGCATGAAGGCACCATGGCAGGCATCCGGCGCGTTCCTTCTCGTGCTGGGGGGAATATTGCACGGCCTGCCTGCCCGTGGTGCTGATGGCACGCAGGGCAGTCCCCACCGTGGGGGCACATTGCGGCTGACGGCGGTCAGTGCCGCAGGGACGCTGGACCCGCAGATCAATTACAGCAGTCAGTACATGCAGCTTATGGGTGTCATGTATGATGGCCTGCTGACCTATCCCAAACTGGAAGGTCCGGCCGGGGCGCAGGTCGTGCCCGATCTGGCGCAGTCCATGCCCGAACGGCTTGATGACGGGCGCACATGGGTGTTTACCCTGCGTGATGGCATCCGTTTTTCCGATGGGACATCCCTGACCGTGGCCGATGTGGCGGCGTCCCTGCAAAGGCTGTTTCGTGTCGGCTCCCCTACGGCGGGGTCATTTTACGGGGGGATCGTCGGGGCGGATGAATGCCTGCGCGATCCCGCCCACTGCACGCTGGCCGGTGGGGTGGAAACGGATATTGCCACGCGTCACATCACCATTCACCTGACTGCGCCGGATTCCGAATTTCCGCAAAAAATCGCTTTCGGGCATGCGGTGATCCTGCCTGCCAGCACGCCTGCCCATGACCTTGGCAATGTCGCGGCACCCGCGACGGGACCATACCACATCGTATCCTCCATCCCTGACCGGGGGATGCGGCTGGAACGCAATCCCTACTTTCATGAATGGAGCGAGGCCGCGCAGCCTGACGGCTATGTCGATATCATACAGTACGATTATGGCCTGTCGGAAGAAGATGCCGTCACCGCAGTTGAACGGGGACAGTATGACTGGATGGCGGGCCTGAAGCCGCTGGATCGGCTGGGGGAAATTGGCGGGCGATATACATCGCAGGTTCATGTCTATCCGCTGTACGGCCTTATGTACATGCCCATGAACGTCAATATTCCGCCCTTTAACGATATCCGCGCGAGGCAGGCGGTCAATTACGCGCTGGATCGTCGCGCCATGACCATCCTGTATGGCGGGTCGGGCATTGCGGCCCCGCTATGCCGCATGGTGCCCCCCGGCCTTCTGCCCGGTGACGGGCAATGCGCCTGGACCGAAGGCGCGGATCCCGATCATCCGGCCCCGCGCTGGACCCGGCCCGATATGGTGCGCGCGCGCCAGCTTGTGCGCGAAAGCGGAACCATGGGGCAGGACGTGACCCTGATCGTCCCGGCCACCGCCATGGATACCAGCATGGGCACCTACCTGCGCGACATGTTGCAGGATATTGGCTATCACGCGCGGCTGCACCCGCTTTCGGCAGCCATGGAACTGGCCTATGCCCAGAACAGTGCCAACCATGTCCAGATCAGCCTGATGGGATGGTATGCGGATTACGTATCGCCATCCAATTTCGTGGATACGCTGTTTGACTGCGACAATTTTCATCCCGGTTCCGACAGTTCGATCAACATGTCGGGGTTGTGTGATGCCGGGGTTCAGACGCTGGTGGCGCGTATCCGGCACGAACATGACCCGCAGATGATGCAGGACCTGTGGCAGCAGGTGGATGACCGCATCACCCGGCTGGCCCCTGCTGCCCCCATGATCAGCATAAGTTATGTGGATCTGGTCTCGCCCCGGTTGGGGAACTATTTTTCCACGCGGCTGTATCACATGACGTTTTCACGCGTGTGGGTAAAGTAAAGGACTGTTTGAAAAAAGATTGTTGATGGGAAATAAAAGTTTTTGGGTGTCGCCTTTTTTGAAAAGGGCTTCACCAAAAACATTCTTATGATTACCGGATGTTTGCCAGGCAGTCTTTTCAAACAGCCTCCAGGAACGGAAGCAGGCATTAAAAAACCCCGCCGGAAGACCGGCGGGGCGGATGCGGGACGTATCCCGGATCAGAGCATGGACTTCGCGCGGGCTTCAACTTTCGCGCAGGCCTGCTTGCGAATGTCGGTTGATGCGTCTTCCAGCGAGATCGGTGCCTTGCCACCCACCTTCAGCAGGCCGGTGGACCCATCGGCATAGGACATGTTGCCCTTCTGGTTGGACGGCACGTCGTTGGTCTTCTTGTTGAACGCCGCCAGCACGGGCCATGCCTCGGACGCGGTCAGGTAATTGGACTGGATGCAGTAATTCATGATGCCGCCCAGATCGGCGGGCTTTGCCGTGGCCACGGCCGAGTACACCGTATCGGCTGACAGGGAACCGGGCTTGATCGCCTCGACCTGATTGGCGACGCCAGCACCGGTCGGGGGAGAAATTTCAGCGGCATGGGCCGCAAGTGGCGCGACTGCCATGATTGTGGCGAATGCACCGGCAGACAGAACGCGACTGAACGACACCATATTGATTTCCTTACGTTGTTTATCAGGCGGGGGTGAAAGCCCGGCGCCATTTGTAAATCTGTGTGTCAAACATAACACGATGTGGCAGGCCGGTACCCGTGCGGCTGATATGTCTGGCATTCGGCTTTTCGATATATAGTACCCTTGTCCATTCAGCCCTGCGCCCCATAAACCTCTGTTGTCCGGGGGGAATTCCCCCTTTCGCACGGCATGGGCGCGGTGTGGGCACGGGTGCCATCATTCGTCAAGAAGTCGTGAGGAAGCTTAATGCAGCACTTCCAGGGCATGGAAACCGTCATACGGACGCAATGGACATTGAGTCCGCCCTGACTTCGTGGGAATGCTTGGCCATACTTGGCCCTAACCCTGTGCACGGGATCAACATGCAGCATTTGCGCCTTCTTCTGAAAGATGTCTGGTATCTTACCCGTCCCTATTTCACGTCCGAGGACAGGAAATGGGCATGGGGCCTGCTGGCGGCGGTACTGGTCCTGACCTTTTCCATAGTGGGGCTGGACCTGCTGCAATCCTTCTCGCGCAATGCCTATTACACGGCCCTGCAGCAGCGTGATGCGAAGACCTTCCTGCGCGGCCTGTTCTGGTATGTACATAATGACCAGGGCTTCGTGCCGGGGTTCTTCATCGTCACCATTCCCATGGTGCTGTGCAGTATCTATGCCACGTACCTGCAGCAGATGCTGGGCCTGCGCTGGCGGCGGTGGCTGACACAGCGCATGACGCGACAGTGGATGGAAAACCAGACCTATTTTCGCATTGCCGTCACCACGTCCGGGCTGGAAGCAGGCGCCGACAACCCCGACCAGCGCATACAGGAAGACCTGAACAGCTTTGTGACCGATACGCTGACGCAGGTCATCAACCTGCTGTCCAATATCGTGACGCTGTTCAGTTATGTCGGTCTGCTGTGGGTGCTGTCCGGTCCGCTGGAATTACTGGGCATTTCCATACCTGGCTATTTCTTCTGGGCTGCGCTGATCTATTCCGTGCTGGCGACGTGGCTGACACATCTTGCGGGGCACAAGCTGGCGGGGCTGCAGTTTTTCCAGCAGCGTGCCGAGGCCGATTTCCGTTACAGCCTTGTCCATGTCCGCAACAATGCCGAAGGGATCGCCCTGTACCGTGGCGAGGCGGAAGAGCAGGCCGGGCTTAACCGTTCCTTTTCGCGGGTGTATGGCAATTTCCTTGTCATCATGCGCCGGACCAAGTGGCTGGGACTGCTGACGACGGGGCTGGAGGTCGTATCAGGCAACTTCGCGATGCTGATCGGCTCGATCCGGTATTTCGCGGGCAAGATGACGTTCGGCACGCTCATGCAACTGGTCATGGCGTTTTCGCGCGTGCAGGGGGCGCTGGGCTGGCTGTCCACGTCCTATGCCTCGCTTACGACATGGCATGCGGAGGTCGCGCGTCTGGCGACCTTCCAGCGGGTGATGGATCGTGCGCAGGCCATGCGTGACGAGGTTACGGTCGTGCCCGCCGCCGCGAATGCGAACCTGCAGGTCAGCGGGCTGGACGTGTTCCGCCCCGACGGCGCGGCCCTGCTGTGCAATGTCAGTTTTACGCTGGAACATGGACAGATGACGGTGGTGACTGGCCCGTCGGGTACCGGCAAGTCCACGCTGTTCCGCGTGCTGGCGGGGATCTGGCCGTTTGCCACCGGCACCATCACACAGCCGGACGTGGCGATGATGTTTGTCCCGCAGCGGCCCTATGTCCCCACCGGCACGCTGCACCGGGCCGTGACCTATCCCGCCGGTGTGGACGCCTATCCGGAGGTGGACGTGATCGCGGCCCTGCAGCAGGTCGGGCTGGGCGCGCTTGCGCCGCGTATCGAAAGCGAGGAGGCATGGGGGCAGATCCTTTCCCCCGGTGAACTCCAGCGTCTGGCCTTCGCGCGTATCCTGCTGGCGCGGCCGGGCTGGGTGTTTCTTGACGAATCAACATCGAACCTTGACGCAACATCGGAGGCGGCGCTGTACGCGCTGCTGCGTCAGGTATCCCCGGGCATGACGGTTGTCTCCATCACGCATCGGGAATCGGTGGTGGCGATGCATGTCAACCGTGTGGACCTGTCTCCCTTTGCCGTAGCCGCGCCCGAGGGCGACGGGGGAAGCGTCAGTGCGTCCCCTGCATCGCCGCGACCATAAGGTCGGTGTTGTGGCGCATCATGGTGATGTAATCCGGCGCTGGACCACCGGCCGGGGACAGGGCTTCGGCATACAGTTCTCCACCGGGTCTGGTACCGGTCGCCCGCGCCACCTGCTGGACCATGCGCGGATCGGTTGCGTTTTCCATGAAATAGGTGGTGACGCCCGTCTGGCGGATCTGCCGGATCAGGGCGGCGATATCCCCGGCCGAGGCTTCCGTCTCGGTCGAAAGGCCCTGCGGCGCCATGAATGTCAGGCCATAGGTCCGGCCGAAATAGCCAAAGGCGTCATGGCTGGTCAGGATGCGTCGGCGATCGGCCGGTATGGTGGCGATGCGCGCACGTATGTCGCGGTCAAGTGCCTGCAACTGCGTGACGTAAGCTGCGGCTGATGCGCGGAAGCTGTCGGCATCCGCCGGGTCGATGGCGATCAGGGCGTCACGGATGTTGTTGGTCCAGATGATGACATTGGGTACGCTGTTCCAGACATGCGGGTCCGTTTCCGCCTGCTGCAGGCCCGGCGGGGTGTAGATGCTGATCCCGTTGGACACGATGACGGGCGTGCCATGATACCCCGCCGCGTGGGCAAGGCGGCCAAACCAGCTTTCCAGTCCCTCGCCACTCATGAATACGATATCGGCCTGGCGTAGCTGGCGGGCATCATCGGGGGAGGGTTCGAATTCATGCGGGTCGCCATCGGGGGGCACCAGCGACGTGACATGTACATGCGTGCCGCCCACATGCGCCACCACATCGGCCAGAACGGTAAAGCTTGCGACAGCCTGAACCGTATGGGGTACGGGCGCGGCATAGGCAGGCATGACGGACAGGACCCCGCAAAGGCCAAGCAGGCAGGACAGACGGCGCATCGGCGCGAACTCCATTAAAAAAAGACTGCTGATAACAAACAGAAGTTTTTGGGTGCCGCCTTTTTTCAAAAAGCTTCACCTAAAAATTTTGGTTTTCAGGATGTTTCGTGAACGTGTCGTCCTGCGCGCAATCCTGCGGGCGATACGACAAGGGAAAGGATATAAAGCACGCTACATGTCAGGATGATTGATGGCCCCGCCGCCAGCCCGTAATGATAGGATACCAGCAGCCCGATCAGCCCCGCCGCCATGCCCGTTGCGGCGGACAGCACCATCATGGGCAGCAGGCGGCGTGTCCATAGCCGCGCGGTCGCGGCGGGCACCATCATCATGCCCACCGACATGAGCGTGCCAAGGGCTTCAAACCCCGCAACGAGGTTGATGACCACCAGGAACAGGAACACCATGTGGTAGATGCCGCCGCGCCCGCCGGTCATGCGCATGAAACCGGGATCGACGCATTCCATGACCAGTGGCCGCCAGATGATGGACAGCAGGGCGATGCTGAGTGTGGTAATGCCCCCCATCAGGCACAGCGCCGATGCGTCAATGCCCAGAATGGTGCCGAACAGTACATGCAGCAGGTCGATATTCGACCCGCGCGCGGAGACGATCAGTACGCCCAGCGCCAGTGAAGTCAGGTAGAAACTGGCGAAGCTGGCATCTTCGGCAAGCTGCGTCCGCCTGCTGACCAGTCCGGCCAGCAGCGCCACACCCAGCCCTGCCACGATCCCCCCAAGTCCCATGGCCGTCAGCGACAGACCACCCGCCAGAAGGAACCCGACGGCGGCACCCGGCAGGATGGCATGGCTCATCGCATCGCCAATCAGGCTCATGCGGCGCAGTTGCAGCATTACCCCAACAGGCCCCGCCCCCATGCCAAGCGTCATGGACGCCACCAGTGCGCGACGCATGAAGCCGAAGGATGCAAACGGATCCCATAATACGGACAGGATGCTCATGACGGCATGTCCGCCCACCTGTCCCGTGTCCCGCCATAGGCACGCTGCAGGATAACAGGCGTCAGGATGTCGGGAGTCCGGCCCCAGGTCGCCTGTCCGCCATGCAGCAGCACGACATCGGGGAAACAGGTGCGGATCTGGTGGATGTCATGCAGCACGGCAATGATGGTGCGCCCCTGCGCATGCCACTCGCATACCAGTTCCAGCAGGTCCTGTGTCGTGGGCGCATCCAGCGCGGTAAAGGGTTCGTCCAGTACGATGACCCGTGCATCGGTCATCAGCAGCCGGGCAAACAGCAGGCGCTGGAACTGGCCAGCCGACAGGGCCGCGATCATGCGCTGTGCCTGTCCGTCAAGGTTGACGCGATGCAATGCATTGGCCGCACGCAGGCGCACTGTCCGGTCCGCACGGCCAAACAGGCCCGTCTGCTGCCATGCACCGCCCAGCACCATGTCGGTGACACTTATGGGGAAACCCCGGTCGATGATGCGTGCCTGCGGCAGGTAGCCGAAATCACGTGGACCAAGTCCCCCGCGCGTGACCGTGCCATGCGCCAGCGGCACTTCACCCAGTATGGTGCGCAGCAGGGTGGACTTGCCCGTACCGTTGGCCCCTGCAATCGCGGTCATGCTGCCGGGGCGGAAACTGCCGGTTACGTGCCGCCACACCGTCTGACCACCCATGATCGCCCCCGCATCTTCCAGCCGGATCGTGCCGGCAGTCGTGTCAGGGATCATGGTATGGAGACGGCCCATGCGATCAGTCCCCATAATATGGCGCACGGCACTGTCATGCAGGCCAGCCGCTGCCACCATGCGCGTGCCATCCATGTCATGGGTAGCGGGGCAGGGGTCATATCGGGGGTAGGGTGCTGCATGGCTGTCCGTTTGTCTTGGTCCGTGGACGAGGGGGAGACAGGAAAGGAAAGCGGCATGGGAACCCAAAGTGTTATAATATAACATATTCCTATATCATCGACTTGCCCACCGTCAAGGGAAGGCGGCATGGTGTCACCCACATCATGAACAGGGGGTCAGGGCAGGTGACGTTTCATACATGGCTGCTGTTCGCCGCCACTGCTTTCGTATTATCCGCCATGCCGGGGCCGAACATGATGCACGTCATGTCAATCAGCACCCGGTACGGATTTCTGCGCAGTGTGAGCGTCATGGCAGGGTGCATACTGGCGATTGTGCTGGTGGTCATTGCATCGCTTGCGGGCATGGCAGGGGTGCTGGCGGCATCACCACGCCTGTTTGCGGTGCTGCGGATGATCGGGGCGGCGTATATGGTGTTTCTGGGTATCCGGGCATGGCGCGCGCATGACATGGTGGGCGGTAACGGGACAGATCTGTCTTCCATGCCTGCCGTGGCCATGCGGGATCTGTTTCGTGACGGGTTCCTGACCGGGATCAGCAATCCCAAGCTGCTACTGTTCGCCGCGGCCTTTCTGCCTCAGTTTGTCAATCCGGTCGCGGCACGCATGCCGCAATATGTCATGCTGGTGATGACATTCGCGGTGGTGGAGGTGTCCTGCTACCTGGTTTATGCCGGTGGTGGGCGTGTCCTGTCCGTATGGCTGCGTACGCCGGGGGTGCATCGGGTTTTCTGCTTTGTGAGTGGACTCGTGTTCATCGGCTTCGGGGCCATGCTGCTGCTGACGCGTATATAGGGATCACAGTTCACCATGCATGTCCGGGTGCGGGCTGTCATGCTGTCTGTAATGAGCGGTTATATCATGCCTGCACCCTGGCTGACGGGATGGTGTCTGGCAGGTCTGGTGATGGAATGGGTGTATGTAACGGTTTTCATTGTATCATCTGCTTATGGCAGCCTGATGATCCCTGATCTGGAAACGGGCTGGCATCCGGTTTACCTTCATTTCATGTAAATAATTTATAAATATAATAAGAAAAACGTAATCAATGGTAATTTATTTTGTTAATAATAAAAAATATACTTAATGTATTTCAGTTTTATTTTTTTCATTATGTGAATTAATTATAAAATATAATGTATATAATGAAAAAACGATACATTCAGGGCCGGTAATGGAGTGGTCTATCTGTATACAACCATATATAGACAACTGTATCCATAAAGACACAGTCTCTTCTTATGTGGTAACTGAACAGTGAATATATTTATGCCTATATGGACGCTGTGGCAGGGGGATTATATACGCCTAAATATGTTTAAAATGGCTAACGAAATGGAATACTCATGGCCAGAATGACCGCAGGTATGGCGTGGATGCTTTCGGCCAGTCTGGGTGCACTGCTCATCCCTTCCGCCTATGCGCAGGACACGGATCCGGACAAGGGCAAGAAGGCCCAGTCATCCGTCAGGGGCACAGGTGCCACGGATAATGCCGTAACGTCCGTCAACGCGGAAGAAATGACGGTTATCGGCCATCACCGGATGGTGGCGGGGGCAGCGGCCAACTATAACAAGAAGACTGCGAACCTTGGCCCGCTGGGCACGCGCCGCACGCTTGATACGCCCATGTCGATCATGACCGTGCCGCATGACGTGATCGTCAACCAGCAGGCGCGTAACATCAACGACCTGATGCAGTACATACCGTCGGTCCAGCTGGAAACTCGTGCTGATCCCGGCACCAGCCGCCCGCAGTCACGCGGGTTTGAGGCGGACGTGATTTCCAACAGCCGCATCGACGGCCTGAACGCGTTTACCGTAACACCCTATGCGGCCGAGCAGTTCGATAACGTGCAGGTGCTCAACGGCCTTGCCGGTGCGCTGTATGGTCCCCAGAACCCGGCGGGCACATTTGAATATGGCCTGAAGCGCCCGACTGATGAGCGCATAAACCGTCTGGTGGTTGGCGTGGATTCCATCGGCACGCTCATGGAAAATGTCGACTCGTCAGGCCGCCTTGGCAAGAATGGCTGGTTTGGTTACCGCATCAACCTGCTGCACGGTGACGGCACGACGTATGTGCAGGACAGCTGGGTGCGGCGTAATATGGTCAGTGCGGATTTCGATATCCATTTCGACCGCGACACCGTGCTTGAACTCGATGCCAGTCATTACACGTATGATGAACGTGGCATGCCTGCGGGCGTCAACCTGAACAACATGCAGCTGCCCGAAGCCCCTGATCTGAGCAAGCCGCATATGGGGCAGGATTATGCGGGCTACAACTCTGAAAACAACGTATTCCTCGCCAAGCTCAAACATCGGATCAACGATAACTGGAGCTTCGTGATCGGCGGGCTGTATCAGGATTCAGGCCGTCAGGTGTTTGAATCCGCCGATACGCTGATCAACAACCAGGGCGGTTACAAACAGACCATTTCCGCCGCCACCACGGTCAATGACTTCAAGGTCGGCAGCAACATGGCCTATATCAATGGCCATGTGCATACCGGGTTCATCAAGCATGACCTTGTCATTGGTACCAACGGCTACATGGAAGGGGGCTATAACCCCCTGAGCGGACAGAGCTACACCGCCGTTGCCTCGGCGTCGCTATATGATCCGGCGGTCGCGTCCAATGGTCCGCAGCCCTATTACAAGGGTAAGTACGAATCCCAGTACGTGCGCTATCAGTCCATGATCCTGGGGGACACGGTACATTTCAACCGTCACTGGTCCGCCATGGGTACGCTGGCATGGAGCTGGCTGGATCAGGACAGTACCGGGACCGTGACGGAAGAAGCTCCGACAAAGCAGACGGTGAATGGCTACGTTGTCTCGACCACCCACCTGGGCAAGGGAAAGACCACGAATTCGCGGGCCGATGCCGCCTTCAGCCCGATGGCCAGCCTTATCTACAAACCGGCTGACAACCAGACCGCCTACTTCACCTATGGTCGTTCATTGCAGGCCGGCACATCGGTTTCGGCTGGTGCGGTGAACAACAACCAGTTCACTTCGCCCGTGCGGAGTGAGGAGTTTGAAGTCGGCTACAAGTACATGTTCCGTAATATCCAGTTTAACGTGGCTGGTTTCCGGGCAACACGCAGCTATGCCTATATCGACCCGACATCGCATGTTTATGGTAATTTCGGCACGCAGCGGAATTATGGTGTCGAGTTCCAGGCTATGGGTCATATCACGCCACGCCTGTCCGTTATCGGCGGCATGACATGGATTGATGCGGAAGTGCTGAATACGGGCAACGCCCGGACATCCAACAAGGAAGCCGTCGGTGTCGCACCGCTTCAGGCCAACGTGCTGCTGGATTATCGTATCCCGTTCTCGCAGGGGTTTGCGCTTAACGGTCTGGCTGTCAACGCCAACGTCCATTACACGGGCCGGCGTGCGGCGGATGTGTATAACTCGACCTATGCCGGGTCTTACGTCACGCTGGATATGGGGGCGCGTTTCCCGTTCCGTGCGGCCAGGCATCCGTGGATGGCCCGTTTTGGCGTGACCAATGTTGCGAATGAACGGTACTGGTCGTCCGTTTATAACGGCACTGCTGCGGGCACGGCTGTAACGGCGGCGGGCACCAGTGCTGCCTATGCCGGTCTGCCACGCGCCTATCACTTCACGCTTGAAGCTGACTTCTAAAACCCCGCGCACCCGCTTGTGATACCGGGCGGGGGCGCGAAAGCCCGGTGGCGTTCCCATATTCCCTGCAACCATAAAGGGAAGGAACGCCACCATGACCGAACCCACCACCCCTGTAATCAAGGATTGCCCCATCGGGCTGGATGCCACAGGCACACGGCGCGAAAAGGATTCGATGGGGGAAATCGACGTCCCCGCCAACCATTACTGGGGTGCGCAGACGCAGCGCAGCCTTGTGCATTTCTCGATCGGGCGGGACCATATGCCCATCGAGGTATGCCACGCCTACGGAATCGTGAAAAAGGCGGCGGCACAGGTCAATGCGGCCGATGGGCGCATGCCGCAATGGAAGGCCGACGCCATAAGCCGTGTGGCCGATGAAGTGATTGCGGGCAGGCTGGATTCCGAATTCCCGCTGTTTGTCTGGCAGACCGGGTCCGGCACCCAGACGAACATGAACGTGAACGAGGTCATCGCCAACCGCGCCATCCAGCTTCTGGGCGGGACCATTGGTTCCAAGAAACCCGTGCATCCCAATGACGATGTCAACATGGGGCAGTCGAGCAACGATTCCTTTCCCACCGCCATGCATGTCGCAACCCTGCTGGAAATCGACAGCCGCCTGCTGCCGCGCGTGCGCGAACTGATTGAAAGCCTGCGCACGAAGGCGGAAGAATGGATGCAGGTGGTCAAGATTGGCCGTACCCACCTGCAGGACGCCGTACCCCTGACGGTGGGACAGGAATGGTCCGGCTGGGCGCAGCAGCTTGAAGATGCGCTGGAAGCGGTCGAGGCCGCACGCCCTGGCCTGCTGCAGCTTGCGGCGGGTGGAACGGCTGTGGGTACCGGCCTGAACGCCCCGCCGGGTTTCAGCCGCGCCATTGCAAAGCGCATTGCCGCACTGACCGATAAGCCGTTTGTCACCGCACCCAACAAATTTGCGGCCCTTGGCGGGCTGGACGCCATGGTACGGGCGTCAGCCGGCCTGCGCGGGGTGGCGGTCAGCCTGCTCAAGATCGCCAATGATATGCGCCTGCTAGGGTCCGGCCCGCGCTGTGGTCTTGGTGAGTTACACCTGCCGGAAAACGAACCCGGTTCCTCCATCATGCCCGGCAAGGTCAACCCGACCCAGTGCGAGGCCATGGTCATGATCTGCACGCAGGTGCTGGGCAATGACGCGACGGTGGCGTTCGCGGGCAGTCAGGGGCAGCTTGACCTGAACGTGATGCGGCCGGTCATTGTCGCCAATGTACTGCATGCCATCCGCATCCTTGCTGACGGCTGTCATAATTTCCGGGTCTTTTCGGTTGAGGGCACGACGCTCAACCGAAAGCGGATTGATTCTTACGTGGCGGGTTCCGTTATGCTGGTCACGGCGCTTAGTCCGGAGATCGGGTACGACCGGGCTTCCGCCATTGCGCATCAGGCCATGGAACATGATATCAGCCTGCGTGAGGCGGCCCTTGCTTCCGGCTTTGTCGATGGTACGACTTTCGACCGGCTTGTCCGCCCGCTGGACATGGTGGGCAAGGGCGTGGGCGGGGCCTGATCTCCAAAAGCGTTTATTTTTCAAAACAGTTTATCAGGATGGGGCGGCCCCCTGCGTGTTGACCTGTAGCGTGAACAGCGCATCGCCTGCGCACATGAACAGCATATCACGCTTGGGGCCGCCGAATGTCAGGTTCGACACCCCGCGCGGCAGGCGCAGCCGTCCGATCATGTGGCCGTGGGGGTTGTACACCACCACGCCACACAGTCCCAGCGGTCCGTTGGCCCCGCACCACAGATTGCCAAAAATATCGGTGCGCATGCCATCGGGAATCATCTGGTGGCCATTCAGCATCATGTCGGCAAAGGGGCGCAGGTTGCGCACTTCATCCCCCACCACGTCGCCCACGTGGATATGCTGGTCGCCGCCATGCCCGTCCTGTCCCGGTCCGGGCCCATCGGAAATGACATAGACGATCTTCCCGTCCGGTGAGAACGCAAGCCCGTTCGGGTCCGGCAGTTGCTGCTGTGTCAGCACGGCGCGGATATTACCGGTGGCGGGATCAACGCGGAAGACATGGTCTTCCTGCCGCCTGTGGCCGCCAAACTGGGTCACGACTTCTCCATCCAGCGTCCAGCGTTCGACGCCGCCCCGGTTGGCGGGGGCGCCGGGCGCATCAGGATGGCCTTCCACGATCGTATCGCCATAACCGGGATCGGTGAACCAGATGCTGCCATCAGGGTGGACCGCCACATCGTTGGGGGAGTTCAGCGGCGCGCCGTCGTAGCTGTCGGCCAGTACGTGGCATGACCCGTCATGGTCCCACCGGACCACGCGACGCATGCCGTGTTCGCAACTGACCAGACGACCTTCGTTATCAAAGGCGTTGCCGTTGCTGTTGTAGGAATAGTCACGAAAGACCGAAACCGCACCGTTTTCCCACAGGTAGCGGTACTGCTGGGCGCGGATCGTATCGCTCAGCAGCAGGAAGCGTCCTTCACTGTTCCATGCCGGACCTTCCAGCCATCCCCCGCCGCGCCATGCCAGTTTCAGCCCGGCATTGGCATAGGCCAGATTGCCGAAGCTCGAATCCAGCACCAGTATGTCCGGGTCAGGCAGGGGGGACACTGGCGCATCCGCCCCCCATTGCCGGGGTGGGGTCGAGATAACGCTGGCTGGTTGTGGCAGGTTCTCTACAGTTGCCGCGCGGACGCGTAGCCCACTGGCCCACAGGCCACCCGTGGCCAGCCCACCGGCAAGTATGGCACGCCGGCCGGGATGGAGTACAGGGGGGGCTGGCGGCATGAAAATGTCTTTCTGCTGTGTGGTCATGAATAAGGAACTGTTTTGAAAATCACTTACTGATGAATGAAAATTTTTGGGCGCCGCCTTTTTGAAGATTTTTGAAAAAAGCTTTGCCAAAAAACTTCTTGTTTGTTTGCAGTATTTTCAAGCAGTTCTTATCAGTTTTCGATGTTCTGCAGGACTTCAAAGCCCTCGAACACCGGGGGACCGGCCATAAGCGGCTTGCGGTTGCCCGCATGGGCGTGGGCGGCGCGGAACTGTTCCGACTGCGTCCAGCCGACAAAGGCTTCATAGGATTCCCATACGGTGTGCGAGGCATAGAGGATATGATCCTCATGCGTCGGGCCCTTGAGGAACTGGAAACTGACAAAACCGGGCACGGTGCGCAGGTGGATTTCGCGCCCCAGCCAGCGTTCACGGAATTCCTGTTCGTTTTCAGGCGGGATACGGAAACGGTTCATGGCAATGTACATGCTGTGTTTCTCCTGTTTCGGCAGCCGGACTGGCCCTAGCGGCCGCCGGACACCGTCATCACACTTCCTGTCATATACGATGATGCTGGGGACAGGAGGAAGGCCACCGCCTGCGCGATTTCATCCACATGACCCACGCGCCCCATGGGAACTACGGTTTCCGCCAGCTTCGCGGTTTCCGGTGGCACCATGTCGGTTGCGGTCAGGCCGGGGGCGACCGCGTTGACGCGTATGCCTTCGCGCGCGACTTCGTTGGCCAGGCCACGGGTAAAGGTTTCGACCGCCGCCTTGGTCGCGGCATAGGGCACCAGACCCGGCAGCCCCCCCAGGCGCGCTGCGACCGATGACAGGTTCACGATTACCCCGCCCTTGCCGCCATGGCGGGTGGACATGCGGCGCACGGCTTCGCCCGATGCCAGCATGGTGGCGCGGATATTGATGTTGAACAGGGCATCCAGTGTTTCGGCGGTCTGTTCATCAACCCGTACTTTCGTGCCGGTAATGCCCGCATTGTTAACCAGTCCTGCAAGCGGCCCGAGCGCGCCGGCGCGTTCAAACAGGGCATGGATTTCTTCAGGTTTCGATATATCGGCCCGGATCGCCAGTGCGCGATCACCGTGTGCCGTGATGGTACGCGCCAGTTCTTCGGCCGGGGCGGCGTTGGCGGAATAATTGATGACGACGGCATGGCCTTCACGTGCAAGCAGGCTGCTTATGGCATGGCCGATGCCCTGGCTGCCTCCCGTCACGATCACGACGCCGGGTGATTGCGCGGGGGTGGAATTGACGCTGTTCATGAACCCGTCCTGCCTGCTTGCTGAATGTCAGATGGGCAATCATAGACCCGAGGGCGACCATGCAAACAGGAAACATGGCCGCCCGCAGGTCATGGGCGTATATCAGCCATCCAGTCGCGACAGGTGGGGCAGCAGGTCGGACAGGCCCTTGATGGTGGCGCTGTGGGATAATCCCGTCTCGTCGGAGAAACGCTTGATGACCGGTGCGGGGATCAGCCGGGTCACCACATTTTCATCGACCGGGGTGTTGGTCGGGTGGTTTTCCCATTGCGTGACCTGGGCTTCCAGTCCCTCCTTGCGCGCCCGCTCGTGCAGTTCGCGTCGTCCGGGGCTGCTGGCGTCGCCCATATAGGCGATGACCGCACTCATGAGACCCGACGTATCGCCGCGCGCGCCCGTCAGCACATCCGCAACCTTGCCTGCTGCATGTCCGATCTGGTCCGTTGCTGGATTGGTCATGGTGGTGTGCTCCTTTAATCAGTGGTCGGGGATACCGGGGCCAACGTGGGGCAAGCCGGTTTTGTCCCATCACGGATTTATGAAGATGGGAATGAAGCCCCCGCGGGAACTTTTTCAGGCCCGTCCATTCATCATCTTCTGATGGCAGTCCTGCATGGATGTGTCTTGACTCCGGCGGCAAACTGCAATGCGCTGGATGATATAACAAAAATTGTCATGTCATTCCTGAAGGGAGACAGCCCGATGCAATGCATTCCCGCCGTGCGCCGTTACGGGGCGCATGGCCTGATCTGGATAGCCCATTTTGCCATGGCCGTCGTACTGGCCAGTGTCAGTGCCCACGCCGCAGGGCGCGAGGACCAGGCCAGCGCCTGCAAGAATGATGTGTTCCGGCTGTGCTTTCTTGACATTCCGAATGAAAAACTGATGACGGAATGCCTGGAAAGCAAGCTCAGCCAGCTTTCTCCAAAATGCCGCGCCATGTTCGAGGATGATGAGGCACAGGACGCGGAACACAAGCAGGAAGACGCTGCCGTGGCCCGGGAAGTCGCACCCACGCATTGAACGCGTGATCGCAAAAGTCGCGCGTATTTGACGTGTCGGGGGATTGTGTCCCACACAGGGCCGCAACGACTGTCCATCCACCCGACCGGAATACAGCCCAACCATGTCTGACTGCGCCCCGACCATCATGTGGTTTCGCGACGACCTGCGCCTTGCGGACAATTCCGCCCTGTGTGACGCCACGTCACGGGGGCCGGTCGTGTGCCTGTATGTCCATGATCCGGCATTCCCACTGGGTGGGGCCGAAAAATGGTGGCTGCATGGCGCGCTGTCGGCACTGGACCACGATCTGCGCGCGCAGGGTGGCCAGTTATGCATCATGGCGGGGGATACACACGAAAGCGTATCATGGCTGGTTGGGCAGGTCAGTGCGCGGGCAGTGGTGTGGAACCGGCGTTATGGTCCCCATGGCCGGCAGGTGGACGCGGAGATCAAGGCGACGCTGAAGGCACGCGGCATTGATGCGTGCAGCCACCCCGGCAACATGCTGCATGAACCGTGGCAGGTCCGGACCAGACAGGGTACGCCCTTTCGCGTATTCACGCCATGGTGGCGCGCGATGCAGGCCAAGGGGCCGCCCCTGCCGCCCCTGCCCGCCCCCGACCGGCCTGCTTTTGCCGTGGTCCCATCTGTCGTCAGGGACCGTCTGGTAACGCCTGGGGATCTGGGTCTGCTGCCGGTGCGGCCGGACTGGGCGCAGGGATTGCGTGCGCAATGGCAACCGGGTGAAGGGGCAGCCCATGCCCGGCTGGATGCCTTTATTGCGGAACAGGTCCATGGCTATTCCACCCAGCGCGAACTGCCCGCGCAACCTGCCACGTCGGGACTGTCGCCCTCCCTGCGCTTTGGTCATGTCTCTTCCCGGCAGATCTGGCATGCGGTGGATGCTACGGGGCAGGGAGATCAGGATATCGCCTGTTTCCTCAGTGAGGTGGGATGGCGTGATTTCGCGCATGCGACCCTGTTTGACTTTCCCGATTTGGGCACCCGTAACCTGCGCCCTGAATACGACGCCATGCCGTGGCGGCACGATCCGGCAGCCCTGCGGGCGTGGCAGATGGGGAAAACCGGCTATCCCATCATTGATGCGGGTATGCGTGAGTTATGGCACACGGGCTGGATGCATAATCGCGTGCGGATGGTCGTGGCGTCGTTCCTGACCAAGCACCTGCTGCTTGACTGGCGTGTGGGTGCGGCGTGGTTTGCCGATACGCTGGTGGATGCAGATGCCGCCAGCAACCCGTTCAACTGGCAATGGGTTGCAGGCTGCGGGCTGGATGCCGCCCCCTATTTCCGGATATTCAATCCTGTCTCGCAGGGGGAGAAATTCGATCCTGCAGGCGAATATGTGCGTCAGTGGCTGCCGGAAATCGCCCATCTGTCTGATAAACACATCCATGCCCCATGGAAGGCCGGATCATCCGTCCCCCGTGGGTATCCCGCGCCCATCGTCGATCTTGCCGGCGCGCGCGCGCGCGCGCTTGCCGCATGGAAAACCCTATAATATCTGGTGGATGCCATGCACGTTCGGGTTATTCAGGAATTTCAGTATCAAATGTGCAAGTTTACGAACTGTTATAACATAGTAAAAATCATATAAATTAAATACAATATGAAACATATCGAACATTTTTAAAGGACATTTTATGTTATATTCTTGAGATCGATATAAAATTTTTAATTCTGAGTTTTTTATAAAACATATTTGGAAAATCTTATTCAGCATCTTTCCTGCAGGGGGGCATGCGGATGTAACAGGGGATGGCACGACATGGGCAGGCAATATGGTTCTGCAACGGCTGTTTCATACAGCCAGGGGCAGATAACCTTTGGCGCGGGTCATTTTGACATGGCCATGATCCGGCTGGCCCTGGCCCGGTCCCGTCGGGAAAGCAGCCAGCCGTGCCCTGCCCACCTGCAATCCATCCTTGCCTGTCGCGGTGCGTGGCTGAGTCTGAATTTGTCTGAACTGCATGAATGGAACCAGGGGCTTTTTGGTCTTGATGGCGGGACGATCGTCATCAACCATTCCATTTCGGATACCGTCACCATCCTGCCGGTTGAAATACGGCCTGGCGGCGGCAGCCTGATATTCAGTGATGCGGAAAAAACGGGGGGAACCCTGCTGATCCACCTGACGCGTGCGCACAAATCCCATGCCTGTGTGCAACTGGTATTTCAGAACTGTACCCGGCAGTTTGCCTGCTATGATCCCATGACAGACATGACCCTTGTCGGGCTGGTGCCGGATGGTGAAAAACCCGATGGCTGGATAGCTGTGCGCCTGAATGGCAACCCGTGGCAGATTGCCCATTCGGACGCATATGAAGACACGCGCGCGCCCGGCCTGAAACGTGAATGGCAGGCGGGTGAACACGATACGGTCATCCTGCGCCTGCCTGCCTGACCGCGGGGCGGGAACGAATCACGAAAAAGCGAAGACTCTGCATTTTCATGCCCTGAGTCCCAAAAAATCAACAGACTTATCCACAGGCCTTCGATGCAAATTCAGGCTTGCGAATCTGGATTCGTGTTGCGGTAAAGAGACAATAAATGGCTATTTTCCGCCATGAGAACGATTCCCCCGCTTTCTTTTCCGGCCACTTTATGCAAGTGGCTGCGGGAATCGGAACAGTTCAGGTCAAAAAAATCCACACCTGACCAGTCTGTTTATGCGCCCCGCCATCAGGCGTCCCTGTCATGTTCCATATGGGGGTAGGCTGCACAGTACAGATCAAACTGGCCCTGAATTTCGGTAGGAAAACTTTCACTGCATACCATGTCGAAACGGGCATGCAGCGATCGCCGGATCCAGACCTCGAACGGTGTGGAACGGCGGCGTTCATACGGCTGTCCGGTTTCATATCGTTCTGACATGGAGTGCCTCCCTGTCCGCCCATGGTGTCATGCGGGGGAAACGGTCTGGGTGGCACGACAGTTGCCATGCATTTCCGTCCCCCCGCATGACTCATGTGTAACCGTTCAGGCCGCCATGTGATCCAGTAATGGGATGCCGGTCGTCCGTGACATGTGCTGGCAATACGCCCGGACTGGCGCAGGCCAGTCGAGTCCGGCGACGATTGTCAGGCTGCGCAGGTGGGCAAACAGGTGGATATCATCGGTGGATAACGTGGCGTTGACCGCATCGGGGCGCTGGATCAGGCCAGCCAGACGGACAAGGCTGGCATTCATGCTGGCCCGCAGGTCGGCACTTTCAGCCAGACATGTGCCGAAGGGACCGAGCATGGCTTCCTTGTTTTCGATAAAATACAGCCGTGCGCCGGTCGTTGCGAATTCTGCAAAGGGAGCAGCCGCAAACCGGGGCAGCGCCAGACGGATGAAGGCCTGCTGCCCGTCACGTATCCACTGGCCTATTTCCGGGCGTGTTGGCCCGGTCAGCAGGGGATGGCCATCCATGGCGTCGACATGGGCGACGATATCCATGCTTTCGCCCATGAAATGCCCGTCCGTTTCCAGTATGGGCACCATCTTGCGCCCGATCATCCGGGTTGGCGTGGCCACGTCGTCATTAAGCAGCACCACGTCCGTGACCGGCAGATGCTTGAGTCCGAAAATGATCCGGGCTTTCACGCAGAACGGGCAATGATCGTAGATATAAAGTTTCATGTGAATTTTCAGGAACGGTGCAGTGATGCAATCTTGCGATCGGTCTTGTACTGGCTCAGCGCATAAACTGACCAGATTGCGGCTGGAATCCACCCGATCACGGTTATCTGCAGGACAAGGCAGATGATGCCGGCAAAGGGGCGGCCAATCGTAAAGAACTGCAGCCACGGTAGCAGGAGGGCAAGGATAAGCCGCATGATTGATCTCCACAGACATGCCCGGCTGGGCGGAACAGATCATAACCTAGCGTGAATCGTCGTCCGGCACAGCCCGGATACCGGTTTGTGCAGCACTATGAAATACGTGCCTTGGGGCCGGTCCGCGCAGCTTCGCCGCATGGATCCTGCACGCCCGGGCCGTCACAGCCATAAAACGGCGCTTTCCCGCCCCGGGTTGCGTCTTTTTCCACCAGTGGGCACGGGCGTATCGCGATGCGGTATGCCCTTTCTTTTGGAACCGGTTCGCGATAAAAACACTTCGATGGAAAACGCGTCGGATACACAATCGGCACCCGGTGGGCGTCGGAATTTCCTTGGGCTTGTCACTGCCGCCACGGCTGCCGCCGGTGCGGGCGCATGCCTGTGGCCCTTCCTGCAAAGCCTTGCCCCGCGCGACAGTGCGGCGGCACACCTGCCGGTTGACGTGGATATATCGGCCCTGCCGCCGGGACAGCAGATTGTCGTGACATGGCAGGGCAAGCCGGTCTTCATTACCCACCGCACGCCCGAATCCCTTGCGGCCCTGCAGGACGCCGCCCTGACCGGACGGCTGCGTGACGGGCAGTCCAATGACCAGCAGCAGCCGCCATATGCAAAGAACTGGCACCGTTCGCTGGATCCGCGCTTTGGCGTGGTGGTGGGTATCTGCACCCATCTGGGCTGCGTGCCTGCTTACAGACCCCTGCCCGAAGGGCAGGGGGGCGGCAACTGGCCGGGTGGATATGCGTGTCCCTGTCATGGATCGAAATTCGATCTGGCCGGCCGTGTGTTCCGTGGCGCGCCCGCCCCATATAATCTGCCGGTCCCGCCATACAGCATGCCGTCGCCCACCGTTATCCGGCTGGGTGAAAATCCGGCGGGACAGGATTTCGATTTCGCCGGTATCCAGCAGCTCTGAACCGGTGATCTAGCGTACGGGTTTCAGGTGCAGGTCCATGGTATAGATCGCAACCGGCAGCCGCAGGCGCGAGACGCCATCGGGCTGGAATGTCGCGGTCCGGTCCAGCTGCACGGCGGGTATCCACAACACACCATGGCTGTCTATCCACATGGCGTCAGCCCAGATCAGCCGCCTGTCATGGATCAGTGTGCCGGTCTTTCCCTGTGGTGTAATGCGCAGGATACTTAACCTGTTCACATCCGACACATACAGGTTGCCATCCCCGTCAATGGCGGTGCCCCCCGTTGTTGGCGTGTCATGGAACAGCGTCACGGCATGGGACAGATCGGCAGTCGACAGGTCCGGGTTTTCCAGTGCCGCCGTGGGCACCACCCACATCGGACCGGAACTGGGCTGGTAATAGAGTTTCCGCCCGTCAGGGGAGACTTCCAGCTGGTCGGCATGGATTCGCACCTGCTGACCATGGGCTACCAGCATGTGGCCTTCGGCATACATCGGGCGCTCATCCGTGGTTGAACGGTCATGCGCCAGCACAC
Source organism: Komagataeibacter diospyri (assembly GCF_043995075.1). Lineage (NCBI taxonomy): Bacteria > Pseudomonadati > Pseudomonadota > Alphaproteobacteria > Acetobacterales > Acetobacteraceae > Komagataeibacter > Komagataeibacter diospyri. The sequence continues at coordinate 2,283,399 of NZ_CP171836.1, read as the reverse complement.
GTCGCTGCGCCCCGGTGGACAGGTTGACCACCACCAGCGCCGGATCTCCCGCGTCGGTCACAAAAACCGTATCCCCGTGGAAGCGGATGTCATCCATATAGCTGTGCGGCGTGCTGGTCGCCCGGAGTGAGATGGCATGCATCACGCGGCCGGTCGTTATGTCAAACGCCAGCAGGCGTGCCGGTGCGCCATTGTGGGGGCTTGGCGGCCCACCCACGTTTGCGTCCCCTGAATCCACAATCCATAACAGTCCGTCCGGGCCAATGCGCAGGGCGTTGACGCGTACGAAGGGCCGCAGGTCGCCCGTTGTCCCGTCGGGATGGTTCCAGCGTAAGTCGGGGAAGGCATGGGGCTGGCCGTTCGCATCGATTTCAGCAACGGTAGGGCCGCTGCCACCCCCGCCCCAATAGGGGAAGGAGACGAAGGTGCGCCCGTTATCGGCAACCGCCACGGCGTTCAGGACACGGTTGGATGTCCATTGCACATGCAGTTTTTCATGTGCCCATGCCGGATCGTGCCATGTAATGGACGCCGCGATGGCCAGAAAAAGTGACAGGAACACGCCCCGCAGGCGCTTACCGGTGGTCTGCATGCTCCCAGCATATCATTACGTGGGGTAATCAGTCATCACGGCTATGTGTCGACAGGATCCCACATGCCATGGGCGGCATGTGGGACAGGCATTCAGGCTGCCGGGGCGGGGGCTGCCATCTGGCCCAGTGCGGCGCGCAGCTTGTTCTCGTTTTCCGGGGAAAGCGATGTCTGCAGCACGCGGGCATGGCCCTTGAACTCACGCAGGTCGGCCAGAACCTTGTCGGGCTGGGACTTGCGCACCAGAACGAACAGCGCCGACGTGTTGGCCGGGATGGTAGCGCCCAGCGACTTGATGAAATTGTCGTCAATGCCGTAGTCGGACATCTTGCCCGCAATCGCGCCCGCACCGGCACCCACGATGCTGCCTGCGACAAAACCCGCCAGCGGATTCAGGCACAGCAGGCCAACCAGCGCGCCCCAGAACCCGCCCGAGAACAGGCCGTATGATGCACCGACCTTTTCCAGGTTGACGCTCTGCTGCAGGTGCAGCTTGCCATCAGCGGTGCGGACGACAACAACCGCATCCTCCAGATCCAGCAGGTATTCCTTTTCCAGTTTCTTGCATTCGGTCAGGGCAGCCGTGGCTTCGTCCTGGCTGTCAAAACCGATAACGATCAGATCGGACATGGGGTACTCCGTTTCATATATCCGCCACCGGCCCGTAGTGGCGGATGGTTGTTGTGATATTACATGGATATACCCTTCATGCCGTGGCGGTTTTTGGGCATGGATGCCCCCGATGGGGTGCAGGTCTGACACGGTTGCGGCAGCCGGGTGCCCACCCCATCTGTCATGATGCGTGCCATCACGGACAGGATGGCGAACCGTAACCCTGTTCCATGTGTTGTCTGTAAGCCAGGGTGTCACGTACCCATGTATTGCAAAGGAAAGGGAAACCGATGTCCCGTTTCATGAATGATGATGACCGTCCCGATCATGCCGGCGAAGGCAAGCACGGTACCGCGCGCAGGCTGGCGGAAGCCGGACTGAAGGCCGAGCGTGCGGGCGATCAGGCTCGTGCCGATGAACTGTTTGACGAAGCCGAGCGGACTGACCCGGAAGCACTGGAAAATGTGCTGATGGAAAATCCCGCCCCCCGTCGTCGCGTATCAGGGCGCGGATTTGGTGATGACGCTGCTGTCGCACGCATGAGCCGCACTGTGGAACCCGATACGGACGCCCCGTCGCGTGCCGGGATTACGGATGAGGGAAGTGGTGCTGATTCCGAACGGCGGTAAGGAATTATTTAAATCCAATAAAAATTTCTGGATGTCGCCTTTGTTTAAAAAGGCGGCGTTCTTCTATGCTTTTTTTACAAAGCTTCAGCAAAAAACTTTGGGGATTTTACAGCGACGGTCCCCACATGCCGACGACGAATATGATCGCGCCCAGTGCCAGCATGGCAATATGGAACATGACCTGTCCCGGCATGGAATCGGGGCTTATGTGCAGGCCATGGAAGAACTGGACCACCACCAGCGTCAGGCCGACGACACACAGGCCGATGCGTACGGGACTGACCGTGGTGGGCCATATCTGGTTTCTGCGGTTCATTGTTGCGTGCCTCCGGGCTTTGACGCCACCATGCCATAAAACCCGGCGGCGCAGAAGCTGCACCTGTCCTGCAACAGGATTTGCCAGCCCCCGTACCCATGCTATGCGCATGGTAGGGTCGTGGGTTGCGGCCGACAGGTGAACTGACAGGAAACAGATGCGTCTTGACCGTTGTGCCATGGCCGGTGGCGTTGCCGCCTGTGCCATGATGACCCTGCTGGCGACGGTATCCGTGGGTGCCCATGCGCATCCTCATCATCATGGAACAGGTGCCGTGCACCATGCGGCGCAGGCGGCTGTCCCTGCGGGTCCACCCCTGCCTGATGGACAGATTTTCCTGCCCCCGCCACCTGGCCCGGACACGGCGCAGCGCGCGGCAGATGCCAGCATTTTTGCCGCGACCCGCGTGCTGGAGGGCACGCCCCGGTGGAAACTGGCGCAGGCGGATAACCGTGACACGCCCGCCCATATGGTTTCGGCCTTTTCCTGTGCCGCCGGTTTTACCCTGCCGCCCGATCGCCTGCCTGAACTGGTGGGGCTGGTTACACGGATCGAACAGCGCCTGACGCCTGCGGTCCACGCCCAGAAAATGCTGTGGAACCGACCCCGCCCCTTTACCGAAGCAGAACTGCCGACCTGCATTCCGCTACGGGCCAGCCTGAGACAGGACCCGTCCTATCCTTCGCTCCATGCCACGCTGGGTTGGGTGACGGGGCTGATTCTGGCTGACATCCTGCCTGACCGGACGGCATGGATCATGCAACGTGCCCGGGTATTCGGGGAAAGTCGGGTGGTGTGTGGCGTGCAGTGGCAAAGCGATGTGACGGCCGCGTGGCTGAATGGCGGCGTGCTGTATTCCGTCATGGAACAGGATGAAGGCTTCCGTCAGGAAATGGATGCGGCCCGCGCGGAAGTGGTTGCCCTGCATCCGACCATGGCCGCGCCACCTGCGGATGAATGTGCGGTCGAAGCGGACGCTGCTGCCCATCCACCGCAGTAATGGACTGATGAAGAATAATAAAAGTTTGGGGCTGGCATAGGTAAGCATTGTTGCGACGGTTCACGTGGGCAGTTTAGCCCATTGAGTGAGGATTTTCAGGAGTTTTGCAGGTGAGCGGATGTTGAAGCGCCACTCACACTCGGCCAGGAAGAGATGGAAGTCCTTGCGTGGTTTTCCATTGTATCGACGCAGATGCCGCTTCGCCTGGCTCCAGAAATTCTCGATGCCGTTGATATGGTTTCTGCCCATGGCAGGATGCCTGCTGTGATCAAGACGTTCGTGATGGAATTCCGAGACATCCAGCCTGTCGTAAGCGTGCCAGGAATCGCTGTAAACGATTGAATCCGGATGCACTTTCTTTCGAATGATCGACATCAGCGTCTGATGTCCGACATTGGGGATCATGACGGCATGGACACGGCCACTTTTCCGGCAGCGCCCCGGCCTCGTTTTCCTTTGCGATGTCCACCGAAATAACTCTCATCGACTTCGATTTCACCCGAAATCGGCGCCTCATGAGCAATCTGTTCCGCGATGACCTCTCGCAATTTCCGGTAATACAGGGTCGCTGTATTACGATTGATGCCTGCAGGTTCGGCAGCGCTCCGGGCGGGCGTGCCCGCAACGAAGTGCTCCAGAAGGCGTTTTTGGGTGCTGGCAGGCAGCCGGCTGCGACGACGTGCTTTCACAGACATATCAAGCCTTTATTGGCTTACCTATGCCAGCCCCAAGCTTTTATATCCGATGGATCAGGACAGGAACCCGATACGGCGGTTCCCGTCCCGTCCCGCCGTTTCCGCCTTCAGGCGTTCCAGCAGTTCATCGGGCGTCGGGTCTTCATCCAGCAGGCGTGCACGACGCAGTACCAGCGCAAAATCGGATGGAACCAGCGTATGGAGATGGCGCAGCCCCGCAGGCACGTCTTTTCCGAAGAAGCGGCTGAAGGCATGGGCTGCCTGCTGCGCCGTAAGATAGCCAAAACGGGCGCGGAACAGGAACCGCCGCATGCTGGCCGGGTCCAGCTTTTCCACAAGGTTGGTGGTGCAGGCAAACGGCAGGGGATGGTGCTCCATCCATGTCAGCATTTCATTGACCTGACTGATTTCCCATGACCGTTCTGCCGAACGGCGGTCACCCAGCAGGCTGTCGGCCTCGTCAATAATCAGGAAGGCCCCGCTGTCGCAGGCTTCGGCAAAGGCGGCGGCGATCTGCTGCTCGCTCTGGCCAACATATTTGTCCAGCAGGTCGGAGGCGCGTTTCTGCAGCACCGGCATCTCCATCTGCTCCGCCAGGTGGCGGGCATACGCACTTTTGCCCGAACCCGGCGGACCGGACAGCAGAAGCGAGACCGCGCGCGGCGCGCCAGGACGCGCCAGCCGCGTGGTCAGGGCCTGCAGGTCGCAATCCGCGTTGATCAGGGTCGAATCGTAATCCGTGACATCCGGCTGTGACGGCATGGGCATCTGGCCGCCTGCCGCGGCCCGGGCAATGCCGGTCGCGATCATACTGGCCATGGCTGAATCGCCCCCCGCCAGATGGGTGGAACGCAGCGCATTGCGGAAAATGGCTGGTGCCGCAGGAATGGCGCGGGCAAGGTCGGCGGCGTCCGTGGGGGCAAGGGCGACCTTTTCTTCGCGCGCCATGTCCTGCCACAGCCGCGTACGCACGCCGATACCGGGCTGGCGTACCTCGATGCACAGCGCCATGCGCCGTGCGATCGCGGGACCAAGGGTATCAAGGTCGTTGGCCGTCCATATGACCGGCGTGCCGCCCTGTTCCAGCAGCCGGTGAAAGAAGACGCGGCTGTAGGATTGTGGCGGGTCGAACAGGCTGGCGGTGAACAGGTCCTCCGCCTCGTCAAACAGCAGGATGGATTCCGTGTTGCGCAGCAGCCGCGTGCTGCACCGCAGGTCGGCCAGACGTTCATGGCGGGATGGTTCATCCCCTGCGCTATCGGCCTCGCCCACGGGATACAGGGTCGCACCGATATGCCGTGCAAGGGTTGCGGCAAATTCGGTCTTGCCTGTGCCCGGCGGGCCATACAGCAGGATATTGATGCCGGTCGCATGCTGTTCGACCGCAGCCTTCAGCAGCCTGGCCGCGATTTCCGCCTGCTGGCCCAGATGGGCGAAGGCATCCCACGGCAGGGTCGCGTCCCGGGGCTGGCCCAGCAGCAGGGAGCGGATGTCGCCCACCACGCTGGCACGACGGTTCATCAGCGCCATGAGACGGGGCAGCAGGGTAATGTCGCCGTCCTCGTCCACGGTCATGAGACCGCTCATGCGCAACTGTCCATCGGGGGCGAGTGCGGTGGCGATCGCGTCCTCCTCCTGCCCCAGCAGCAGGTGGAGCAGGGGAATGTCCTCGCACAGGAATGGCCCGCGTGAACGGTTTTCACACAGGTCGTCCCATAACTGTTCGAAATGGCCGTTCAGGCGGTAGCACATGGCCAGGCCAAGGACCTCGCTGGCGACCCGGCCCAGTCCGGTGGCCTGGCTCAGTTCCTCCAGCCAGGCATCCACGTAACCCCGATCGCCCGCATGCTGCGCGCGTGCTTCCTCCAGCGCGTGGCCAAGACGCTTCCACTCCGTGGCGGTGGGCGGATTTTCCCCGTCATGGCGGGGGGCGGCGGGCAGTTCCTTGTCATGCAGGCCAAGATCGGGCTGGGCCTGCACCACGCAGCGCACCAGTGCACCCGCGTCGCGCGATCCACGATGGATCGAACCATGCAGTACGCACAGCATTTCCAGCAGACGGCGTGTCTCGCCCCGCACGCGTGGCGAGCGGGCCTGTACCGTCCTGCGGCGTGTTGCCGGTCGTCTGCTTTTGGCTAGCGCCATATATCGGGTCTCCTGCTACTCCTGTCTGAATATAGGTATTGCAGGGGCAGATGTCGTGGGGGGAGGAAGATGTTTTCTCTCCCCCCTGTCACATCAGTGACCGCCCGACAGGGCAAACCCGGTTTCAACCTGATCCAGCATGGCTTCAAGTTCAGCATGGCGCAGCGGATCGGTACCGGTGGCGATATGACCACGGGCACGTTTTTTCAGGCTGCCGGCGATTCGGGGGCTGACGGCCCGGTCGGTCCCGTGGCGCAGCATGTCGGCAATGCTGACCCCACGTGCATGCGCTGTCTGCACGACCGAAAATGCCATGTGGTTGACGATGTTCTCGAACTCGAACCGGCCAAAGCGTGAATGGCAGCGACTCAGCTGGTCCAGCGCCGTGGCGTAGCGTTCCACCGGGTCGGCCTGTGTCGCGGTGCGGAAATGCTGGGTGTGGTAGCGCGAGGCCTGTATGTGTTCCTCCCGTGCCAGATCCCATTCCCCGATGGCGGTGCATTCCGTTTCGATCAGACAATGCAGGGCACGGGCATTCAGGCAGGACGCGACAAAATCCGCATGGGTAATGTCGTTCCATTCCAGCTTCTGTCCCGCGCGCTGCATGGCGAAGCGGAAGCCACGGTGTCCATCAATGCCATACACGATGGTGGTGTTGCCCCGGCACAGCGGATCGGTCCCGGTCACCATGATATGACCGCTATCGGCACGGTGCATGTAATGTTGCCACGTCATGACATCAAGCAGCGTGTCATCATCCACGAACCTGTCGGTATGGCGGCGCACATGCTTCATGAAGCTGGTGGCCTGCAGGCCGGTCACGGCATGGGGGGAAAAATCGACCTGCCACCAGACGCATGCCCGCATCAGGTGGAACGCAAGCGCATCACGCAGTTCCGCCAGTGCGACATGTTCGGTGGCCAGGCTGTCCACCTGCGCATCACACAGGGCCTTGATGGTCCTGAAGCGGTTGGCAAGCATGTCCAGCTGTCGTGCCACCGGCTGCCATGGGTCAAAATAGCTGACCAGGCTTTCGGGGCGCGAATGCTGCAGATGCCAGGCAGCCGGGGCGGTACGTGGTTCACGCATCGGACGGTCCTTGAAGTATCTGGGGCTGGAAGGATCGGTGTTGGTTAACGGGTCTGCCGTGCCGGGGTTGCCGGCACGATGTGGATCCATGCGCCACGATGGGATGGGGGCGGGTCGCACGGGCTACGGCATTTTCCCGGTTATCGGGACAGGGTGTTATCAAATGGTTCGTTACATGCCATATTGATGTATATAATAAGCATGTTATGTGATAATGCTAATTAATATCACATTAAATCCATGACAGGTTTCCCCACACTGGTCATGAATATGTTTTTTGCCCGTTTTATCAGTAACGCGGCGTGCGGCGGATAAGTTCACGCGTCATGCGGTGGATATCCACGCCCGCCCGTCTGATGACCGAGCGGCTGGTCTGCTTGGCGTCCACCAGCGTCAGGGGGCCGGCGGCGGACAGCGTATGCAGCCCGTCGATCGCGGGCCGCCATGCAGCCGGTGCACCAAGGGGGGGCAGCGGGTGCGCGGCAAAGTCGCGCGTGGTCAGGGTGGTAATGACCAGCGGGGTGATCGCGCCGCCATAGGTATGGGCACAGTCCTGCGTGGGCAGGATGATCGTGCCGTCATCCATCGCCACGGGGGTTCCGCCGGGGCGTGCGCTGCGTATGTCGCGTCGTACCGGGTTGCCCGGATGCGGGTGCCATGGCCCGGTCAGGCTGTCGGCCCATGCAACATGCAGGGTATCGACGCGTGGGCGTTCAAGTTCATGCCACGGGGTATGGAACAGCCACCATCTCCCGTCATGGAACAGGGGGGAGGCATCGATCATCGGGCCGGGAAAGGCACAGCCTTCCACCTCTTTCCAGCGATAGGGGAAATCGGTCGCGCGGTACAGGCGCTGCGTGCCGCTTTTGCCTGATTCCGGCATCATGAGGAAAGACCCGTCCCGATCGCGCAGGATGACGGGATAGGACAGGTGCCACGGTTCCACCAGCACGGGGGCGTGGGCTGTGATGTTCAGGGCGCGATCAAGGATGAAGACATCAATGCGCCCGACCTTCACGCGGTAGTCGTAGGCTTCGGCAAACAGGTAAAGCCTGTCCCCGTGCCAGATGCCAAAGGGGTCGGCGATGAAACGGAAGGGGCCGGGATCGGGCAGCCACGTGACCGGAACATCCGCCAGCGTGCCTGCGCGCAGTATGTCGGGCATGGACCGGTGGAGAAGTCCCGTCTGCCATATATCGGTCCGGCCCAGTCCCATTTACGCTGTCTCCATTGCTGTCTGGCGGCTGATTTGCAAACACGGATATGCTGCAATATGCCTGATGCCATCGTAACAGACGGCCAGGTCAGGGGAATAGCAAGCATGGGCAATGGGGAACAGCCCCGGCGTCGGACCATCCGGGATGTGCGCAAGGGGGATGTGCCGGGTGTGTGGCTTACGGCCTATACCGCACCCATGGCCCGCAGGCTTGATCCGCATGTGGATGTGATGCTGGTGGGGGATTCGCTGGGCATGGTGGTTTATGGCATGCCGGATACCCTTGGTGTCAGCATGGACATGATGATCGCCCATGGCGCGGCCGTTGTCCGTGCGTCCCGGCAGGCGCTGGTGGTGGTGGACATGCCGTTCGGGTCGTATCAGCAGTCGCCCGCGCAGGCTTTCGGCAATGCCGCGCGCATCATGGTGGAAACCGGCTGTGGCGCAGTCAAGCTGGAAGGCGGAACGGAAATGGCTGACACCGTGCGCTTCCTGTCCCGGCGCGGCATTCCGGTATGCGGGCATGTGGGGCTGATGCCGCAGGCGGTCAACATGGCAGGCGGTTTCCGCACGCAGGGACGTGATGCGCAGCAGGCGCGCAAGGTGTACGAGGATGCCCGTGCCATTGCGGATGCCGGTGCATTCGCCATCGTGCTGGAAGGCACGGTGGAACCCGTCGCACGCGAAATCACGACGGCTGTGCCCGTCCCCGTCATCGGTATTGGCGCATCGCCCGCCTGTGATGGGCAGGTGCTGGTGGTTGATGACATGCTGGGGGCGTCCGGTGCATTCACGCCACGCTTTGTCCGCCGGTATGCCGATGTGGGCAGCGTGATTGATGACGCCGCCGCACGGTATGCGCATGATGTACGGACGCATGGATTTCCGGGGCCGGAAGAATGCTTTGGCGTGCGCGGCACGATCCTGCCGGGATGATGCCCGCCCGCCCGCCCATGCCACCCGCATCCCGTATCGGACTGGGGGAGGTCGTGGCATTCGGTGCGGGCGACATGGGGTTCAACATCATCTGGGGGCTGATGCTCAGCTACCTTGCGTATTTCTATACCGAAATCTGCCTGCTGCCGGTGCAGATGGTGGGATTCATGCTTATGGCCGCGCGCGCGGCCAGTCTGGTGACCGACCCGGTGGTGGGGATATGGATCGATCGCAGGCCCGCAGGGCGTCAGGCCCTGCCGCTGCTGCGTGGCGGGATCGTGCCGTTCATTGTAATGGTGGCGCTGGCCTTCATGCCCCTGCCGCACGGATGGCCGGTGGTCGCGCGGGGGCTGTGCGCCACGATCGGGTACATGGCGCTGTGCGTGGCGTATGGTGTGGTCAATACCGCCTATGGCGCCATGACCAGCCTGATTTCGCCCGACCATGACATGCGCCTGCGCCTTGCCACCAGCCGGATGGTGGGGGCGACGCTGGGCAGCCTGCTGGTCAGCATCACGACACTGCCCATGGTGGACTGGCTGGGCCATGGTGACCGGCAGGCGGGATTTGCCCTGTTCATGGTGGTGGTGGCGTGTGTGGTGGGCGGATTGCTGTGGCTGCCGTCGCGGTTCTGCCGTGAACGGGTCGCGACCGACAGTGGTGATGTGACAGTGCGCACGCGTATCGCCGGGCTGCTGGCCAACCGGGGGTGGCGGCGGCTGACGGGGGCAATGCTGCTGACCATGCTGGGCAGTACCTTCCTGTTTGGCGCACTGGTTTATGACGTGCGCTACGTCCTGCATGACAGCGACCATCTGGCTGGCTGGCTGCTGGGTATCATAAGCCTGATGGTGCTGGTGGGCTGTGGCGTGTCGCTGCCACTGGCGGCGCGGTGGGGCACGGCCCCGGTCATGCGCGCAGGTACGCTGGCGGCGGGATGCGTGCTGCTGGTGGCGTACGCGCTGCCCGTGCGGGTGGAGGTGACTGGTGCGTCATTGGCGCTGTTCGGGCTGTGTGTCGGGATCTGCAATCCGGTCTGCTTTACCCTGCTGGCGCACTGCATGGATGGCGGCGACGGATTTTCAGGCACGCATACGGTGGGGCTGGCATGGGCGCTGAACTCCACTGCATCGAAAATGGCGTTTGATGTGGGCGGCAGCCTGCTGGCGGGCGTGCTGGCGGCATCGGGCCTGGTCAGTGGCATGGGCGTGCAGTCAGCGCATGCACAGGTGGGTATCCATGCCGGTTTCCTGCTGGTGCCGGCCCTGCTGTACCTGCTGGCGGGTGGGGTCGTGCTGCGGTATTTCGCCCGTCAGAACCCGGTGGAGGCGGTAAACAGCACCGCAAGCCCGCCGCCAACATAATATTGTGGCCCATCGGCTTTGGTCAGGGTGGGGGTGGCGACACCGGACAGGTAATGCTGGTTGGTGATATTATTGAAATTCATCCGGAATTCAGGGTGCGAGAAGAAAGCATGGTCGTCCATGCGATACCCGATGGCCAGGTTGCCGATGGTATGGTCGGGCATGCGTTCATCATTCATGAAGGTTGAATACTGCCGTCCCGTGTAATGGACGGAAGCCATGCCGAATATGTGCCCGTCATCATAACTCAGCCCGGCCGATGCCTGTAATGTCGGGCTTTCCACCGCCGTTTTCCCCCGCGTTGCCAGCATGCCGCTGCTGGAGGGGATATCACTGTCGATGGTGGCGTGCAGGTATTCCCCCGACAGGTAGGGCGCGAAATGGTGCCAGGGCTTCATGCCGATTTCAACGTCCACCCCGCGTGATGTCTGGCCACCGCCATTGATGGTGGATTCCACCTGCCCGATCTGGGTCTGGATTTCGCGATTGGTGAAATCATAGTTGAACAGCGTCAGGCTGCCGATGATCAGGTCACCGCTGTAACGGTAGCCCAGCTCCTCCGACACGGAATATTCGTTTTTCAGTTGCGTGGCGATGCCGCTGGCGGTCACCCCGCCAAATAGCGCAGTTTCATCGGGCGTGCGGAAATTGGTCGTGGTGTTGAAAAAGACCATGTGCCGGGGACTGATGCGATAGCGGATTGCAATACGCGGCAGCGGGGTTGCGGAGTTACTGCCCGCCGCCGTCTGCACGTTATCCGATGTGGTGGTGCCGTGGCGGTCCAGCATGACTTCCTTGAACCCTACATCCACCATCAGGCGGTGGTTCAGGAAATGCATCCGGTCACCAATATACAGCGCATTGGTCTGGGAAATCATGTGGTAGCTGCCCGCGTCCACCTGCTGGCCATCGGGCTGCAGCAGGGTGCGGCTGATCCGGTCAACCCATATGTCGGCGGCCGTGCCCTGCGCATTGACCGCAGTGAAGGGCTGGTGCTCGCTGTCATCGGAATAGTCATACCAGTACCCGAACACCAGGTCATGGTTGCCAAGCTGCCAGTCCAGTGTCGCGTTGAAGCCGGAACGGTAGCTGGTCTGGGTCCAGTTCGCGCGCACCACGGCGTTTTCGTCGCAGCTTCCCGTGCTGCTGCACAGGCCGCTATCGCCCATGGTCGTGCCGCTGGGGTCGTTGCCGTAGCTCCACTGCGCATAGGGCGTGACCTTCAGGTGCACGCTGTCCACCAGCGTGAAGCGTGTGGGTGCGGCCATGTAGGCGATGCGTTCGGGCTGGCGGTACAGCTGCCAGTAATCCGTGCCACCCGCCGCATCATGGGGGTTGTAGGTGGCGGCAAGGTTGTTGGCCGCCCCGTGTGGTCCCTGCGCCTGCCAGTCCGCCTTGTCCACCGGCGGGTAGTAGCTGGCGACCATCGTGTTCCATGTCCCGATCAGGGACACCCGGTTGCCCGTCCCCCATTCGCGCAGGAATTTGAAGTCGATGTGCTGGCGTTCATCATGCCCCGGCCCGCGCCAGTTATCGGTATAACCGTGGGAATAGGACACGAAGCCGCGTATGCCGGTATGTCCGATCTGCCCTGTTTCCAGCCGCAGGAACTGCCGGTTGGTATTGTATGACCCGTACGAGACATCCGCATATCCCCCCGCTTTCATGGAGGGGTCACGGAAGGACATCTCCATCAGGCCCCCTGCGGCATTCAGCACGGGGGAATCAAGATCGGCCGATCCCTGCTGCAGCGAGACGCTCTGGTAATTTTCCGTATCCGCGAACTGTCCGGGATAGCCGTTGTAATAGGCGATATCGTTAAGCGGCATCCCCTCCAGAATGTAACCAAGCGAATCCCCGCTCAGCCCCCGTACGGTTATGTTGTTCTGTGGTGAAAATCCCAGCGCGTCAGAAGAAGCGACATTGGCCCCGGGCAGCAGGCTGACCATGTCGAACGCCGTGGCACTGGGCGCCTGCTTGCGCATGAAATCGGTGCCGATGGTGCTGACGGATTTCGGCGCGTCCTCCACCCGGATCAGGCCGCCGCCGGGCTGGGTGCCCACTACGTGCTGGCTGGTCACGGTCATGGTTTCCACCCGGGCGGAGGGCGCGTGGACAGGCGTGGTGGCCGGCGTACTGGTGGCTGGCGTGGCAGGGGACGTATTGTCATTTCCTGCCGCCATGCCCGGCCCCATGCCCAGCATCGTACCCAGCGCGATTGTCAGCATGTGCCGGTAGGAAACGGGGACTGGATCGGATAGGATGGGCGGACGGGGGACACGGGGCATGGGGCATTCCTGAAGAAATCTTTTTATTTCATTATTTTGGGCCATCCCCATGGGGTATGACATCGTCTTGAACAAATCCGGGACGGATATATTATATCCGTGTGGCGTATCGTAAGCCCTGTTATCGGGCATATCCCGTATAATTGTGCGGGCAGGCAGGAAGGTTCGCGGGTGGGACAGGAATCGGCACATATCGTCAGCAGTTACGAGCAGGAACTGGAACAGTTGCGTTCCATGATGGCGCGGATGGGCGGACTGGTTGAACAGCAGACATCGCAGGCTGTCGCCGCCATTGCCGACCGTGATGAAAACGCCGCCGGGGTCGCAGCCGATCTCGACCCGCAGGTCGATAAGCTGGAACGCGATGTGGAGGCGATGGTCATCCGCATCCTCGCCCTGCGCTCCCCCGTGGCGGGCGACCTGCGTGAAGTGGTCTCGGCGCTCAAGATCACGGGAGACATGGAACGCATTGGTGACTGTGCTGCTTCCATCGCGCGGCGGTCGCTACGCACGGAACTGGTGACGTCGCGCATATCGCTCAGCGGCCTGCGCGGCATGGGGCGGCTGGTGCAGGACAACCTGCGTCGCGCGATCGACGCCCTGAGCCAGCGCAACGCCGACCTTGCCCGTGAAGTCTGGCAGTCCGATACAGCGGTGGACGAACTTTACAACGCCATGTTCCGCGAACTGGTCACCTACATGATGGAAGACCCGCGTAACATCGGTCCGTGCACGCACCTGTTGTTCATCGCCAAGAACCTTGAACGGATTGGTGACCACGCCACCAATATCGCCGAACGCGTCTATTATACCGCGACGGGTGAGATACTACCGGTTGTCCGCCCCCGTGGCGGGTTTTCAGGACAGGGGGGGTAGCGTCCTTGCTCGAAGATCGCCCGCTGCGCATCCTTGTCGCAGAAGATGACGCCGCGCTTTCCGTCATGCTGTCCTACAACCTTGAAGCAGCAGGCCACCTTGTCATGCCGGTGGATAATGGTCTGGACGCCCTGCGTGAAGTAACCGAATGGAAGCCCGACCTTGTCCTGCTGGACTGGATGATGCCGGGCCTGTCCGGGGTTGACCTGTGCCGCAGGCTGCGCATGGCAACAGTCACACGCTATCTGCCGATCATCATGCTGACCGCACGCGGCGAGGAACAGGATTCCGTCCATGCGCTGGATACCGGGGCTGATGATTATCTGGTCAAACCATGCGGGATGGACGTGCTGCATGCGCGTGTGCGCGCCGTCATGCGGCGCAGCGCGGGGCGGGCGGCGACCCCTGCGGTGGCACAGGCCGAAGACGTACTGACTTTTGCCGACATAACGCTGGACCATGCCGGCCGCCGGGTCAGCCGTGCGGGGACACCGCTTGCCCTTGGTCCTACGGAATACCGTATCCTGCTGCATCTGCTGCGCAATCCGCGCCGGGTATTTTCGCGCGCCGAAATACTGGCCGCCGCGTGGGATGACCGTATCCATGTGGAAGAACGCACGGTGGATGTCCATATTCGCCGGCTGCGTCTTGCACTGAACGCCACAGGTGGGGCGGACCTGATCCGCACCGTGCGTTCCAGTGGTTACATGCTGGATGATGGCAAGGTGGCCTGATCGGCATTTCCGGATAGTATTGAGTAATAAAAGCTTTCTGGGCGCAGCCTTTTCTTAAAAGGCAGTGTTCTTCGAAGCCTTTTGAAAAACGCTTCACCAGAGACTTTCTTTTTTTATATGCCGCTGCGTTCCAGCTTGGCATAACGTTTCAGCGCCCGTTCGCGCCGCAGGCGTGACAGGCGTTTCAGCCAGAAAATGCCGTTGATCTGGTCGATTTCATGTTGCAGGCAGGTGGCCAGCAGGCCATCGGCGTATTCTTCCCCATCCCCACCGTCGGGGCGCGTATAGCGCACCTTTACCCGTGCGGGACGGGTGACGGGCGCCTGGATGCCGGGCATGGACACGCTGCCCTCTTCCTGTGTGGATGTTTCCGCCGACTGCCAGATGATTTCAGGATTTGCATAGACATGTGGGCCACCCCCATCCGGCAGGTCAATCACCACCAGCCGTTGCGCAATGCCAACATGACACGCGGTGATGCCGATTCCCGGAGCGGCATGCATGGTCTCCAGCAGGTCGCGTGCCAGTTGTGCATTTTCGGGTGCAGTTGCATCGACAGGTTTCGCCACCTGTTCCAGACAGGGATGGGGAAAGCGGATAATTGGCAGGATGGCCATGCAGGCTGGGTTCCGGTTCGCAATCAGTACAGGAAGGGACCGTTATCGTCCGCGTTCAGGTTGGTGTAATACGGAATGTAGAAGTTCATGCCGAACGGGCTGTAGGTATGGTCCACACCCGATACGGGACGCAGCGGCTTGACGTCGTGTTCCGCCAGGCAGTCATAAAGGGTCTCGCGCAGGTGTTCCGTTTCCCTGTCCGACTTCTGCGTGCCGTAGAACAGGTCGTGCGCATAGGGTTTGCAGGCCTGCGGCGTGTGTTCGTAATATTCAGCGTACCGGTTCTGCCTGTTTTTTTCTATGTCCGCATCCGATATCCACTGGTGGCTGGCGGCGCTGGTGCTCCAGATTTCCTTCCATCCCGTGCGCATGTGCGGCAGGCGGGCAACGGCAATGCCATCCTGCCGCGTGCCATCCTTGTGCACCATGCTGCCGTGGCAGGCCATGACCTGTATGTGGTCATTATAGATGGCGCTCTTGATCGTCCCGCCTTCGAAAGCGACGGCCGGGGATGCATTGGGCGCGCCCTGATTGGCAATGGCCACCACTGCGGATTCAACAGCAGGCTGCCGGCAGTAGTTGACCATGGGGTGGGGGGCGTGCTGCGCGCAGGCGGCCATACCAAGCGGAAGACATAAAGCAACAAGACGGCGCAACGGTTTTTTCCTTTTGCAATGCGGCACGGGACCCAGCCATGTGCCTATGAAGTCAGGCGTATAGAAGGGGCCCGTCCCTCACAACAATGTAAATTTTCAATTCCGCCCTGTGCTTTTGTCTCCTCTTGTCTTTCCTGTGGTGGGGATGCGTGGATTACGGGCCGCGAATGCGAATAACAGCAGTACCATCACCAGCAGGACGGGCGTGATATCCGGTCCGTGGCATGGGGTGGTATCCGCACGGGCCGGAATATACGTACCCATCAGAATGTAAGGCTGCTGTGCAGGCCAAAAATGGCTTCGTTTCCCACCCGTCGGTTGCCGCTCCAGTCGGCCACGCCACCGGATGGGTTCCATACGTACTGGAAATCGGGCTGCATCACCATCCACGGCGTGACCTGCGCCTGATAGGTCAGTTCAAGATGGTTCTCGTTCCCCTGGACAAGGGAATTGCTGTCGCGGTCGAACTGGCGCTGTCCCGAACTGGCGCGGCCAATGCCCCAGCCCAGGCCGATCGTGTCGTTGTCCCGCCCCCTGAACGGGGCCTTCAGGTTCAGGCCTGCGTCGGTGGCGAAGCTGATCATGTTGCGGTCGCCGCCATTGCCCGTGGCGCGCACGAATACCCCGACTGACCGCGCGGATCTGAGCGAAGGCCGCCAGATCATCTGGTCAATGATGCCATAAACCATCCAGTTGCCCCGGTCCCAGCGCGGGGTCAGTTCGGACTGCGTGCTGCTGGCATTCAGCGTGGCCGCACCGAGTGAGCCACCACGCTGGTTGTAACGGTAATCGGCAAACTTCGCCGTATCGTAATACCCGCCCAGCTTGTACACGCCCGGCAGGCCGGGATTTTTTGTCACATTGGACATGTCGGCAGGCTGTGGGTTGAGCGCATACTGCAGTTCGGTGATCAGCAGCGCGCCGGTGCCCATGTTGAAGTTCGTGCCATTGGCGCCATTGGTGGTCTGGCTGGTGGGGTCGGAATTGTACCCGCTGATGGAACCGGTCGCCTGCTGGATGGGCAGGGAGTTGTAGCGGTTGCCCGGCGGGTTGTCGTCGGCCGCCGCGAACATGAAGGTGAACTTCTCGCTGGGGCGGTAGCGGATGCGGATGGCGGGGGATGACAGCGGCCATGACGGCCCGCCCCCATACAGGTTGACCGAGGGCGCCATGGGCCAGCCGAAATTGGCGTTGAGGTAAAGCGAGGCGTAATCGCTGATCAGGAATTCGGTATCAAGGTCCTGCTGGCCGATCTTCACGTCCAGTTTGCCCTTCAGGAAGGACTGCTGGTACCACAGCTCGAACAGACGGGTGGAGCGGTCGGCCTCGAAGCCGCTGACCGGGTTGAAGTTGGCCAGATGATCCTGCGAGATCGAGCGCCCGCGCGTCTGCAGCGCGCTGACATTGAACAGGCCACCCTTCAGGCCGAACAGCTTTTCGGTATCAATGGTAAGGGTTGGCATGGTGACGCCGTCATAGGCGGGGCCGGTGCCCGAACCGGCCGCGCCATCATTGCCCGAGGCTGACCCGCCGGTGCCATTGCCCCAGACCTCATCGACTTCCTGAATGTCGAAGCTGATGCCATGCTTGTACAGCCACGGCCGCGCGCCCCACATGTTGCCCAGCAGGTTGCCGCTGGTGTCGAGTTTGTCGTCACCCCCAGCCGCAACCGCGGCCTTTTCTTCCGCATCGGCCTGCGCGCGTTCTGAATCGCGCACGGTGGCCGGGTCGATCTGCTGGATCAGGGGGGTGGAATTGCCAAGGCGAGCGCGGTCCTGCGCGATCTGTGTCTGGGCCTGCGCATGGGTGCTGGCCCCTGTGATGCCGATCAGGCCGCAGGAGAGGAGAAGGGTATGCCTGCAGCCATGTCGTGCCGCGAGGGGGAAAAGGAATTTCATGAAAAACATCCCGTCAGGATGGGGCCGACCATGAATGGCCGGAAAAAAACGGCCCATTGTAACGGGCCACGGCTGATACGGGGGACGGGATGTCAGATGGTCTTGTACATGTTTCGTGTCCATCTCCGGTCAGCCCGCCCGGCGATATTGTGAAGGACAACGGCAGGTCTCCTGGCTTACGGGTCACTGCATTTCATCTCCCTTCCCGGCCGGGGCCAGTGGGTGCCGTATGGCGGCATCAGATGAAATACTCTCCGTTTACAGTTGCGGGTACAGCTGTCGACTAGACCCCCGGATATGATATCCCGCCGGGGTTTACGACATTCCCTTTCTCACCCGTTTGCACGGGACCGCTGACTTATTGATCCGGACTATAGCGTTTACAGTCCATTAGGCAAGGTCGGCCGGGGGTTGCTGGTCCAGCAGTGCTGCAACTTCTTCCATGTCTGGCGCGGCCTGTGCGGCACCGGGGCGGGTGGTGGCCAGCGCGCCGCAGGCGGCGGCAAAGCGCACGGCTTCCCCAATCACCGCCCCGCGCGCCAGTGCGCAGGCCAGCCCTGCATTGAAGCTGTCCCCCGCCGCCACCGTATCAACCGCCCGGACATGGAAGGGCGGGATGAACCCCTGCCCACCCGGTGCGGAATACGCCACGCCGCGGTGCCCCAGCTTGATGATGGCCGTGCGTGTGCCGCGTGCGTGCAGAATGCGTGCCGCCTGCAGGGCTGTTGCTTCATCGATGGGCTCGATACCCGTCAGGTCGCGGGTTTCGCGTTCGTTGGGGGTCAGGATATCCGCCAGCGCGTACAGGTCTTCCGGCAGGCCATCCACGGGGACCGGTGCAGGGTCCAGCATGACGGGAATGGAGCGTGCGTGGGCCTGCCGGGCTATTGCCAGCACCAGTGCAGGAGACATTTCCATCTGCATCATTACCAGCGTGGCGTGATCCAGAACAGGGCAGAGCAGGGGGCACGCTTCCGCCGCGTGCGTCATGTTCGCCCCGCCATCAACAAGGATCTGGTTTTCCCCCGCGTGGTCGATGGTGATGAAGGCCCGGCCGGTGCCTGCCGCCGGGTCTTTCATAAGCCAGCGTGTGTTGACCCCGGCCTGTTCCAGCGTGGTACGCGCCATGTCTGCCAGCATGTCCGCACCTGTCCAGCCCGCCAGCGCCACGTCCTGCCCCAGCTTCGCCACCGCGATTGCCTGATTGGCCCCCTTGCCCCCTAACCCGGTAGTGGAGGAATGGACATGCAGCGTTTCACCCGGCCGAGCAAAGCGTGTGACATGTACGACAAAATCGATATTGGTGCTGCCAATGACGGCAATATGGGACGTAGGCATGGCGGGAACCCTGGGTAGTGTAAATGAGCATGCAAGGCTTATTTACCATTCTACCCCGCAATCATACAGGCCCCGGCCCTGAAGGCTGCTGCCCATCGTAAAGAAGTTTTGGTGAAGCTTTTTTTTAAAAGGCTTCAGGGAATGTCACCTTTTTCAAAAAGGTGACACTCAAAAACTTTTGTTATTTTATCAAGTGGTTATTCAGGTGCAATCCATTTCACGTTCGCCTGTGTTTCACCATCGCCAAGATGCTGGCACAGCGTGGTCAGGATGGCGCGGGCGGTCTGTTCGAACCGGAATGGCGGGTTGGCGATCAGCAGGCCGCTGCCATTCAGCCGTGCGGGATCAAGCGGTGGCCGCAGGGTCAGTTCGAGGGCCAGCAGGTTGCGCTGTCCCGCGTCCTTCAGCGCGTTGTGGAAGGCATGCGTGGGCGCGCGGTGTTTGATGGGATACCACGCGGCGATGATGCCCGTGGCAAAACGCTGGCGGGCGGTGATGATCGCTTTTGCAAGGGCATGGAATTCATCCTTCTGTTCAAAAGGTGGATCCATGAGCACCAGCCCGCGCTTCGCCTGCTTTGGCGGCAGCAGGCCGGTGATGGCTTCATACCCGTTGCGACCGTGCACGGAGACGGCGGGGTTATGCCGGAACAGGCGGCGCAGGCTGCGCTGGTCCTCGGGGTGCAGTTCGCAGCAGGCCAGCGTATCGTCCGGCCGCAGCAGGCTTGCGACAATGGCGGGGGAGCCGGGATAGAACAGCCGCCCTTCATGCGATGCAATCGTGGCGCGCACGATATCCAGCCATTCGTCCATGCAGGCGGGTGCGGCGGGATCAGGTGGCACGTCCAGCAGGCGGCCGATCCCATCGCGCCATTCCCCCGTTGACTGGGCTTCGCGGCCCGACAGGTCATACAGGCCGATCCCGGCATGGGTATCAAGGACGGAGAAGGGGGCGGGCTTGCGGCGCAACGCATCAATCAGCGCCACCAGCATGATATGTTTCATGACATCGGCAAAATTGCCGGCGTGATAGCTGTGTCTGTAATTCAAGGTCTGGCCGCCCTACGGATTGCATGCCCCATGTATGGGGTCCGCAGGACTGTTAATGGATCAAGCCGTTTTTTTCCATGCCGGTGCGCATGTTGTCATTCGGTGCACAGAACGGCGTGGTACGGGTGACTGAGCCCGGGTGGCAAATCCTGCCCTGTCGGGCCCGTGCTGCCCATGCGGTTGCGCGGTGTCAGATGACCGGGACGGGTTCGGCCCTGCGTTCCCTGATCCATGCGTCAAGGGATGCGGTATTCATGGGCCGACCAAAGTAATAACCCTGTATGACATCACAATCGATATCGCGCAGCTGGGCGCATTGCGCGGCTTCTTCCACGCCTTCGGCAATGACGGTCATGCCCAGCGTGTGCCCGATGCGGATGATGGCGGTCACCACCTGACGCACATTGCCGGTGCTGCCGAAGCCGTTCATGAAGCTGCGGTCGATCTTGACCTCGCTTATGGGCAGGCTGGCCAGGTTGGACAGGCTGGAATAGCCGGTGCCGAAATCATCCATTGACAGCCCGATGCCAAGGTTGCGGATGGCGGTCGCGGTGGTTACCGTCTGGTCGAAATTCTCGATCATGGCGGTTTCGGTCAGTTCAACAATCAGTCGTTCCGGGGGTACGCCGGTCTGGTGCAGGATGGTCGCCAGTTGCGACACCAGATCGGGGTCCTGAAACTGGATGGCGGACAGGTTGACCGATACGGTCGGCACAGGAATATCGCTGGCGATCCACCTGGCCATCTGTTCGCACGCAACCCGTAGCGACCATACGCCCAGGGCGCGGATCTGTCCGGTTTCCTCGGCCACGGGAATGAACCGCCCCGGTGACACCATGCCCAGAACCGGGTCATCCCAGCGCGACAGGGCTTCCACGCCATGTAGTTCGCCTGTGCGCAGGTTGACCTGTGGCTGGTACACCAGTGTCAGGCGGTTGTCGGCTATGGCTTCACGCAGGGCAGAGGCAAGGATGACATGGTCATCCGCCTGCCGGTTCATGGATGGGTGAAAGAAACGGTAGCAGCACCGTCCCGCCTTCTTGGCCTGCGCCAGCGCGGTATAGGCCTGGCGCAGGGATTCTTCCACATCCTGCCCCTCACCATGGTAGGTACTTATGCCAATGCTGCCGGAAATGCTGACGGGAATGCCATCAACGGTAAACGGCTCTTCAAGGTTATGGATGATCCGTTCAGCCAGAAGGGTGACGTCCGGCGCGTTTTCTTCCGTCAGGACAACGAATTCATCACCTTCCGTGCGTACCAGGACGTCACGTCCCACCATGCCGTGGCGCAGGCGGGTGGCCAGTTCCAGCAGAAGCTGGTCGGCACGCCCCTGTCCCAGCGCCTGCACGATCTTGCGGAAGCGGTCGAGGTCGATGACCATGATGCTGAGTGGTGCGGCCGGTGGCCGGGTCGCCAGTTCCTGCATGCGGCGGTTAAGCCACATGCGGTTGGGCAGGCTGGTCAGCCGGTCAGTATAGGACAGGCGGATGATTGAATCCCGGCTGCGCTGCTGTTCAATGGCCAGCATGGCCAGATGCACGCAGGCGCCGACAATGCGCCGGTGCCATGCCCCCGGCTGCCCGGGGGCGCGGAAATACAGCGAGAAACTGCCCGCCACATCGCCATTGCGCAGGATGATGGGTACCGCCCATTCCGCCGCGATCCCGTGCTGGCCTGCCACGTCACGCAGGGTGGGCCAGCGGGTTTCGGTCGTGAAGTCGGGTACGACCACGTCCTGTGCCGTGACGATTGCAGTGCCGCAGGCCCCGCCGGCAGTACTGGCTTCCAGCCCGTCAAAAGCCTGCAATACGGGCATGGGCAGCGCGCCGTGTCCGCCCATGCGCAGGGTGCCGCCCGTGCCCAGCATGACCACCGCCATGCAGTCCGGTGCGATCAGTTCGATACGGCGGCACATGAAATCCAGCATCTCGCGCAGGGAAAGCTGGTCGGTCAATGCTTCGACCACATCACGCTGCAGTTCGCGCAACTGCCGGTCATGGGTAATGTCGTGCAGGATGACGATGATATCGGCAAGCTGCCCATCGGCCCCGTAATGCGGGGTCACTGCGCAGCGCAGCCACAGGTCCTTGCCCTGTCGCCCACGTGTGTGGATATCCAGTTCAAACCCCGTGCGTCGTGCCAGATGCGTCCGGAACTGCCGCAGGGTCGCGATATCGCTTTCCCCACCCGAAAGCAGCGTGCCGAACGGGGCATCATGCAGGGCGGCGGGTTCCGCCCCCAGCAGGTCGGTCATGGCACGGTTGGCGTGGGTGATGCGGTATTGCGGGTCAAGGACCAGAATACCCCGATCCGTCGCCTGCACGATCAGCGCGCTGATTTCAGCGTCCTCGCGTGTCTGTTCTTCTTCCGTGCGGTCAAGTAGTGCTACCAGTTCGTACAGATCGCCATCCCAGCTTATGCTTTCCCGGTACAGGCGTACGGGCATGCCCAGCCCATCCTTGCGGCGCAGGGTGGCGCACCCGTCCTGTGCCGTGGCCCGATCCTGCGTTGTGGACGTATCCAGCGTGGCCGTGACATCGGCCGCCCTGTCGGGAAAGAGGCGACCCAGACGCGTTTGTGCCAGATCCGTGGCAGTGTAACCGGTCATGGTGCAGGCGCGCGGGTTACCATACACGATGCGGCCCGATACATCCGCCATCATCACGGCCATGGGCAGCTTTTCCAGCAGGGGGGAGGAAATCTGTGTGATGTCCGGCATGATGGCGTCTTTCACAATATAATAACGGGTAATCATGTCCCGGACAGGAAAGGGCTATCGGGGACAGGCAGTACCGTTGGGCAGGGGGAAACGAAAGCGTTATTTTATGTTGATTATATTGCGGCAGTTTTATGGTCTGCCACCCCAACCTCATTACATGAAAAAGTGACGTATTGACTGTCGTGATCGAGCCTGCGGGGCGGTGTGGTCTCAACTGGACTGTCAGTATTCCGGTTTTTCTCCCTTGGCCGGGATGGAGGGCTGTGTCCCCGGCGTCAGGGCATAGGTCAGCAGCACGACGGTCTGTGTATCGCCGCTTTCCCCGCGATGGGTGTCGTTCACGGATTCAGCGAACGCTTCGCCCTGATGGAAAGTTTCCGTCTTTCCGCTGTCCCGGTCATGGATCGTCAGTTGCCCCTGCAGCACATACCCCGCATTGGGTACGGGGTGGGTATGCCACGGCAGGGCGGTATGGGCGGGAATGGTCAGCCGGATCATCATCAGTTCCGGCTGGGTGGCGGGATATTTTTCATACGCCACGCCATTCCATGACTTCGTGGCCTGCAGCAGGATGTCGCGGTGTCCGGATGCAACTGTCTGTGCATGGGCGGGCGGGGTGAGAACGGGTGCAAGTGCCATGCAGGCGGCCAGGACAGGTAGTGATCTGTGCATCTTTCCTCTTTCCGGTCTGTCATCGTTATTACATGACATAGCGTCTGATGGCCCGATGCGGTTCCGTGGCGGTGATCATGGGGGCGTGCCCTTCACATGATCTTGAGACGGAAAGGATATTGTTCTTTCATAGTAATGAATGAGGCGGCTTCATTCTCGCCTGGCGTAGTGTGTTTCTGCCCACCGGGTGGGCGGTACTGTGGGCATGCAGACACGAATAATCCGCCGTGCCTGCCGGTTGGCAGGTCGGGTCCCATGGATTTGGGTGTCGGTCAGCATGCCGATTCCCTCCCTTACCCGCTCCCTACGGATTTCATACCCGCTGTTTGCTGATGCTGCCTGATACAAATAGGGAACAATAGGGACAGAAGAAACACAAAAAGCGCCGGAAAACCAGCGCTTTGATACAGCATGTTGTCTATTGATAAAGGGAGATGGTGGAGGGAGTTGGATTCGAACCAACGTAGGCGTACACCAGCGGATTTACAGTCCGCCCCCTTTAGCCACTCGGGCATCCCTCCGGGTTG
Source organism: Komagataeibacter diospyri (assembly GCF_043995075.1). Taxonomy (NCBI): domain Bacteria; kingdom Pseudomonadati; phylum Pseudomonadota; class Alphaproteobacteria; order Acetobacterales; family Acetobacteraceae; genus Komagataeibacter; species Komagataeibacter diospyri. Next base: position 2,259,429 of record NZ_CP171836.1, on the reverse strand, counting down.
GCGCGGTAATTACGGGGATTGGCGGGGGGTGTCAATAGGGAGTGTGAAAAACTTCACCCATTCCCGGTTTGGGGACATGACGCAGGCTGCGGTTGGGCTTAAAGAACGGTCATGAACATGCGCACTCCCCGTCGTCGCGGCGCGTCAGCCGCCTCTTCCGCTCCGTCCGCCCGTCCTGCATCCGACCGGGGTGGTCGGGGCGGGCGGGGTGCGGCTTCGGCTCCGCGTGGTACATGCTGGCTGTATGGGCAGCATGCGGTGCAGGCCGCGCTGGAAAACCCTGCCCGCAAGCTGCGGCAGCTTCTGGTCACGGCCGAAGCACAGGAAGCTCTTGCCGCGCGGCTGGAAGGTGGTTTCCCCATCCAGGCCGTACGCACCGAACGTGCCCGCCTTGATACGCTGTGCGGGCCTGATGCGGTGCATCAGGGCATGGCGTTGCTGGTGGATGTGCTGACCCCGCCCGACCTTGATACCGTGCTGGAACGACCTGGTCCCGTTCTGGTGCTGGATCAGGTGACGGATCCACGCAATGTGGGGGCTATCCTGCGTTCGGCCGCGGCATTTGGTGCGGTTGCGGTTGTCATGCAGGACCGCAATGCCCCGGACGAGACGGGAACGCTGGCGCGGGCGGCATCCGGCGCGCTGGAAATCGTGCCGCTGATCCGCGTGGTCAACCTGTCGCGCGTGCTGGACGCGCTCAAGACCCGTGGCCTGTGGGTGGTGGGACTGGACGCGGGCGGCGGCATACTGGATGGCGCGTCCTTCGGCCAGCGTCGCGTGGCCCTGGTGCTGGGGGCGGAAGGGGCGGGCCTGCGTCGCCTGACGCGGGAACATTGTGACGAGATCGCGGGCCTTGCCATGAGCAGCGACATGGAAAGCCTGAACGTATCCAACGCGGCAGCCGTGGCCTTGTATGAAATGTACCGCCATCGCTGAGGATCACGTACAAAATCATGAAAGTTTTTGGGTGCCGCCTTTTTTAAAAAAGCTTCACCAAAACATCCTTGGATTTTCAGGGTATCGTATGGATGCCCCTGTAAAGCTGCCCTGAAGATTTGCGGGCTGTTCCATAAGCGGATTTTCTACACGGTTTGTGGATGATGCTGCAGGTCCGCTTGGCGGCCACGGACCCGGGCGGATCATGAAAAACTATTTATGTTATAACGCATGGATTTGTTGCGGCATTCTTGTCATTCGGGATGAATGACACGACCGCGTGATACGACCCGTCCGAATGGCGACAGACTGATGGCCCGCTGCCTGCGTGTCTAGTGTCATGGGTGGCTTCCTGCGCCGTTTCCGGTGGTTGTATGCCCCGCGTGCGGCGGATTTCGGCTTTGCGCTCCGTACCACCATCGCGGCCCTGCTGGCGCTGGTTTTTGCCCTGTGGATGGAAATGGACGATCCGCAATGGGCAGCCATGACCACATGGATCGTGGCCCAGAATTCGCGCGGACAGAGCATGTCCAAGGCACGGTGGCGGTTGCTGGGCACGGTATGTGGCGCCGTGGTGGGGGTTGCCCTGATCGCGGCCCTGCCGCAATCATCATGGCTGTTCTTCCCGGTGCTGGCGGTTTGGGTGGGAATATGTTGCGGTCTTGCGACCTTCCTGCGTAATTTCCATTCCTATGCGCTGGTGCTCATGGCGTTCACCAGTGGCCTGATCGCGCTGAATGCGGCGAATGACCCGCGTGATGTGTTCGCCATCGCCATGTCGCGTTCAACTTACATCTTCCTTGGCATCCTGTGTGAAAGCGGACTGGCGTCTGTGTTCGCGCCCAATCTGGCCGATGTTGCGCACCGGGAAATTACGCGCCGCGTCGCGGCCGGCGTGGGGCAGGCGGCGCAGGCCCTGACGGGCATGATGGTGGGACAGGATTCCGGGTTCCTGCGTTCACGCACATTGCTGGGGTCCGTCTTTTCCATTGCGGACCAGATTGAGTTCAGTGAAGTGGAAATGCGGCACCGCACCCACGCCGGTGATCATGCGCGCGCGGCACTTGCGGCGGTCGCGGTGGTGATGTCGCGCGGGTTGGGACTGGCTGCGCGCATACGGGAGGCAGGCAGCGTGCCGCCCGGCTTTGCCATCCCGCTGGCCACGGCAAAGGCATTGTTTGCCGATATTCAGGCACGGATGGATGGCCCCGATCCCGTTGCTGCCGTGCCGGACCTGCGCGCGCGTATCCGCATGCTGGGGGCGGAATGCCGCCAGCAGCTGGTTAATGACATCATTGCCGTCAGCGGACCCGTGCGCATGGATGAAGCCGGGTCGCAGGCACATCTGGACGGGTATATCCTCAATGCCTCGCTCGGGGTGCTGCTGGTCCGGCTGGATGCGGCGCTGGTGCATCTGGCCGCGACGCAGGTGGCTCCGGTCCATGACCATTTCCACTTTTCCACCCCGCCGTGGCGGGACCGGACGGATGCCTGGCATAACGGTGTGCGTTCTGCCGGCGCGGTTCTTGCGGGCGGGCTGGTGTGGGAAGTGACGGGCTGGCCCGACGGGCCGACATTTGCCATGTTCGTGGTGGTGACATGCAGCCGCTTTGCCGCGAATGAAAACCCGGTGCAGGACAGTCTCGGCTTCCTGCGGGGCGCGGTGTGGGCAGCGGTGGTGGCGGCGGTCCTGACCTTTGTCGTGCTGCCCCGGCAGGCAGTGTGGGAAACACTGGTCGCGTCGCTGTTTCTGCCCATGATGGTGGGTGGCCTTGCGCTGCGTGACGCCCGCACGGTAGGTACGGCAGCGCCCTATAACAATTTCCTGCCGTTCATGGTCTATCCCGGCAACCAGTCGCGGCTGGATGAACTGACCTTTTTCAATACCAACAGCGCGGTCGTGCTGGGGATATGGTGCAGCGTGCTGGTGTTCCGGCTGGTGCTGCCATTTGATCAGGATGCGGAACGCTGGCGCATGCGCCGCCAGATGGTGGGTGACCTGCGCCGTATCGCCCGTACGCCCGCCATTCCCGATACAGGTGCATGGGTGAATACGCTGACCGCGCGTTTTGCCCGTCTGGTGCGTCATTCCACCTCCATGTCAGATATACAGACCAACGCCTATCTGGATGGCGTGCTGGCGGTCATGACCGTGGGGCTGAACCTGATCCGGCTGCGGCGCATGCTGGACCGTGGCAGTCTGCCGCCTGATGCCCGACAGGCGGTGGAACACACGATCGCAGGTTTTGCCGCATGGCGGGGCCAGCCGTCTGCCGGTCTGGCCCATACAGTGGCGGATGCGCTGGCCTGCGTGCGGGCGCGTGTGGCGGCGGAGGGGAACCTGTCGCGTCGCCTCGATCTGGGGTGGAGTGTCGCCTATCTGGAAATACTGGTGCGTGAACTTGTGGCCCATGCCCGTTTTTTTGATATTACCCACCGTTTCCACGCCCCGCCCGATTCGCGACCGGCCGGACCGGGCACGAACCCGTACCAGCCTGAAGGAACTACCCATGACCATCAAACGCCTGCAACCTGAGGAACGACTGACTGGTGCCGTCGTGCATGGGAAGACCGTCTATCTGGCCGGGCAGGTGGCCGATGATCCCACCCTTGATGCCGAAGGCCAGACGGCGGATATCCTGCGCCAGATTGACGCCCTGCTGGCGGAAGCGGGGACCAGCAGCGCGCGTCTGCTGTCGGTGCAGATTTTCCTGAGCGACATGAACGACATGGCTGCGATGAACCGCGCATGGGATGCGTGGCTGGACCGTGACGCCAAACCTGCCCGCGCAACGGTTGAAGCCCGTCTGGCCGATCCGCGCTGGAAGGTCGAAATTACCGGAATCGCAGCCCTGCCCTGATCTACGGGCGGCCCTGAAGGCCGGTTTTCATGCAACCGTCGGGGTGGGCGGGCTGTTCAGATTCGTGAATGCGGTTCCACCGACCCACCCACGACAGGAAGCAGACCACCATGCCAGATGATAACAGCCATGCCTCATCCCGCAGCCAGATCCTGACAGGTGTGGCGGCGGCCGGGCTTGTCTCGGCCGCCGGTGCCCGCCAGTCCAGTGCTGCCGCCGAAATGGCGGCCCCCATGCCCCCGCTGGTGGATCCGGAAAATGCCTATCCCCGGCCGCCGTTTCCACAGCAGTCGCAGCCATGGCCCGGCCTTGCGGGCAAGATGACGCCACGGCCCGACCATGGGGAAACCAGCTACCGTGGCTCTGGCAGGCTGGCGGGACGCAAGGCGCTGATTACCGGCGGTGATTCCGGCATTGGCCGCGCTGCCGCCATCGCCTATGCGCGCGAGGGGGCGGATGTGGCGATTGCCTACCTGCCAGCCGAAGAACCCGATGCGCGGGAAGTCATTGCCCTGATCCGCGCAGCCGGGCGCAAGGCTGTGGCGCTGCCCGGTGACCTGCGGGACCGCAAATACTGCGATACCCTTGTGCAGCGCGCGCACCAGGAGATGGGTGGACTGGACATTCTGGTCAGTAATGCCGGTCGCCAGCGCCATCAGGACAGCATCCTCGATATCAGCGATGAACAGTTTGACGAAACCTTCCGCACCAATATCTACGCACTGTTTTATCTGAGCAAGGCGGCCATCCCTCTTATGCCGCGCGGGGGTGCGATCATTGCCACGGCATCGGTCAACGCGTTCAGCCCGTCCGAAATCCTGCTGGATTATTCCGCGACCAAAGGGGCGATTGTCGCCTTTGTCAAATCACTGGCCAAGCAGATGGTCCACCGTGGTATCCGCGTCAACGCCGTGGCCCCCGGTCCGTTCTGGACCGCGCTGCAGGTCAGCGGTGGCCAGACGGAGGATAACATTCACAATTTTGGTGGCGAAACCCCGATGGGCCGCGCGGGGCAGCCTGTGGAGCTGGCACCCGTCTATGTATTGCTGGCATCGTCAGAAGCCAGTTACATTACCGGTCAGGTTTATGGCGCCGCCGGTGGGACGGGTGTGGGCTAGCGGCATGTAATGTCCTTGCAGCATCATCCCCGCAATGGCACATGGCATGGATGCGTATCATTATGTCCTGCCTGCTGATGCTGCTGGGGGTTGCAGCATGTTATTACGCCTTTGGCATGATTGCCGATGCCGGACGTTTCATTTCCGATTCCCATCCCTGGTGAGCACGGGCAGCGTTTTGCCTGCACTGCGGGTTCCAGTCATGAAACGTGCAGAGTTTTTTGAAAACAGCTGATTGATAAGAAAGATAAAATGTTGAGGGTGCCCCTTTTTTTAAAGGGGGGCGTTCTCCGAAGCTTTTTGAAAAAAGCTTCACCAAAAACTTCCTTGGATTGCAGACTGTTTCCCGGGCCGATTTTTCAAACTGCCCCTCATATCCGCTGGATGCGGGGCGGGACCGGTTCCTCCGCCCGATCATGTTTTATGTTGCGCCGTGTTACGGATCATGCACCCAATCATGCATTCACGGCGTTATTCATTACTTCAGCAACAGAACATTTTCCGCAGGCCCTGCCTGTGGTTGGAGGTCGACATGATCCGTTTTCCTGCCCTGCCCGCCCTTGTCGTCGCCAGTATTGTGGCGGCGTCCCCCGCCCTTGCGGCCACAGTGCGGCTAGAAGGTCATTTCACTGCGGAACATGGCACGACCAGCCAGCCCGATGGCACCGTGCAGGCCACGCTGAATACGCGCACGAACCTGGTGAAATATACCCTGACGTGGACGGGGCTGAGCGGCCCGGTGGTGGCCGCCCATTTCCATGGTCCTGCCCCGGCAGGTGAGGAAGCAGGCGTACTGGTGCCCATTCCCAGCCCCTATAAATCCGGTCAGCACGGGTCCGTCCTGCTATCGGCCGAACAGGCGCAGGCCCTTCAGAATGGTCAGGTTTACGTCAACCTGCATACTGACGCCCAACCCAATGGCGAGGCCCGCGCCCAGCTGGCACCGGTTCGTCCTGGCGAGGGAAAATAAACCGCAACCCATTGGGATCATGTCCATGATATAGTTTGCATGGCTGCTATTTGTGCGGCACAGTGCAATGGTGACATGGAAATCATGTCTGTCACGTAAGGACGCGGGGTGACCCCCGCCCGCCAGAAGTCATGGAGTTCGCTTTTGCGCCTAGCATCTCTGGCCGCCGTGGCGGCTGCTGTGTCCCTGTCCGGTATCACCCCGTTCACCTGTGCCCATGCGGCGGATGCGCTGGGGGAGCATACGGCAACGATCGCCTTTACCCTGTCAGCCGCCGATCTGGGGGCGGGGATGTCATGGGGAAAGGGTGTCCTGACATTTGAAGGGCATGACTATTCTTTCCGCATCCGTGGCGGCTCGGGTGCGGCCATCGGCTTTTCCAGGACCCATGCCATCGGCACCGTCTACAACCTGTACCGCATTCAGGATATTGAAGGCACGTACTGGTCCGTGCAGGGCGAGGCGACGGTTGGCGCGGGGAAGGGTGGTGCCGTCATGGAAAATAACAACGGCATCTATATCAAGTTCACATCGCGCAGCAGTGGCGCACGGCTGGCGTTTTCCGTTGAACGCCTGACCATACATCTGACACCTGATGCAAAGACCGCATCCGTCTCCGCCCCTCCGGCTACCACCCCTGCTTCACATGAATAGGCAGGTCGCCCCCTGATCGTGCATGGTAGGCGCCATCATGAAAACAGATGGAGCCACCAGCATGACAGAAGACACCCATACCTTTGGCGATGGCCAGCTTGCGGCCAGCGTGCGTGCCCACGGGGCAGAACTGTGTGCCCTGCGCGCGGGCGGGCGCGACCTGTTATGGGGCGGGGGTGATCCGTGGCGTCGGCACTCACCCGTGCTGTTTCCCATCGTGGGGCGACTGGTGGATGATGCGGCATGGGTGAATGGGCAGGCGTACCGCATGACCCAGCACGGATTTGCCCGGGACTGCACGTTCCGCTGGCTGGAACGTGACGAAACGGGTTGCCGCCTTGAACTGTCCGATACGGACGCCACGCGCAAAATCTATCCCTTTGCCTTCAGCCTTGTCATTGAATACCGCATTGAACAGGGCAGGCTGCGGGTTGGGTACTGCGTGACCAATCCCGATGCGCATCGTGTCCTGCCCGCATCGCTGGGCGCGCATCCCGCCTTTATATGGCCGCTGGCCCCCGATATGCCCAAGGACCGGCATATCATTGAATTCGACCAGCCGGAGTCTGAGGGTGTGCGCCGCCTGAAAGATGGCCTGCTGCTGCCTGATACTTTCCCCACCCCGGTCACAGGGCGGGTGCTGCACCTCGACGAATCCCTGTTCGCGGCGGATGCGCTGATTTTTGACCAGCCCACCAGCACGGGGCTGACCTACTGTATCCCTGGTGGCCCGGGCCTGCGCCTGACATGGGAAGGCTTTCCACAACTGGGCATATGGATGAAGCCCGGCGCTGATTTTCTGTGCATCGAACCGTGGCATGGCATGGCCAGCCCGGTCGGATTCAAGGGCGATTTTTCCATGCGCCCGGGCGTGTTCCACCTGCAGCCCGGACAGGAATGGCGGGCTTCGTGGCAGGTTGGCTGCATCTGACTCCATGGGTCTTCCGGCAGGTGTCTTTTCCATGCAACACCTGTCGGAATAAGCTTTGCGAAAAAAGCATGGATCACCCCGGAAATCTGCGAAAATATCGTATTTCCAACCCCCCGGTTGCGTCGTAGCGTGCGCGCAGGAGCAGCATGCGGCAGTCTCGCCCGCTAGGCTCACGGGAAACGCCTTGATGCGTAGTTTTTCTCCTGTCCCCGCCGTGGGATTTTCCCCTTCTTCCAATTCCCTCCCGGTCCGGTCCATGCGTCAGCGCGTCGTGGGCTGGGTGGGTGCCGCCTACCGCAAGCAGGGGATGATGCTGCTGGCGACATTGCCCAGTATCGCGGTGCCTTCAGGCTGTCATGCGGGGATGGAGGGATCGCCCTCCCTGCTGGCGCTGCGGGGCTGGGACCGCTCCTGACTGCCATGGCCCACAGGCGGGCTGATCCTGCATCATGATGATATGGCGGCGCATTCCGGTGCGCCGCCATATTCATTGGACGATACATGACAGGAGCGTAAAATACACCTGACAGGCAGCCATGTGGGGGAGCAGCGAAAGGACATGGGTAAACATACGCCACGACGTACGGCATGGCTGGCGGTTGTCATGCTGGCGCAGATGGGAACAGCCCATGCGGCCACGACCGCGTTCAACAAGCTGCCTGATTATGAGAAATTCGGCATTACGGTCACCAGCGCCTATCACGTGCGTCGGTGCGGGGTGACGGTCACGATCAACCAGTCCCGTTTTATCGACAGTGCCAGCGCACTGGAAAACGAAGGGATTCTCGATAACGTCACACCCGCGGTCATCAGCGCGCGGCCTGCCTATTATATTGGGCAGGCCATGCATGAAATCGTGCCGACCATCATTTACCATACCTTCCTGCGCTATACGGATGCGGTGAACTGTCACTTCGTCTTCCATACGAAAGGCGGCGGCGGCGAGGACGAGGCGTTATATGGCATTGAGGAAAGCGCATCCCCCGCGTTCCTGAGTTTTGTCGTGAACAGCCATACCCATACGCAGGTGGACTGGTACAAGGCCAGTTTTGACGAAATCCGCGAAGTGGCTTCCAGGTTCGAGGAAGACCCGGCCTATGCCGCCCCCCTGACGCCGGAGGAAGGGGGTGTGACGCAACCCACGCCCGCAGACCCCGATAGCATCCAGGACGTGACAGACCGCCTGCAATGAACGAAAGAGGGGGCATGACTTCCATGCCCGAATTTTCTCCCGACTTCAGGGAGCAGCTGCAAGACCTGTTCCGCTGGCGGCGTGATGTGCGCCATTTCCGCCGTGATCCGTTGCCCGAACCCGTGCTGGATGGTCTGCTGCGCACTGCCTGTCTTGCTCCATCGGTGGGATTAAGTGAACCATGGCGTTTCGTGCGGGTGGATGACCCGCACCGCCGCGCGGCGGTGCGCGAGGATTTTGCCCGCTGCAACGCCCGTGCCCTGTCGGACCGCGCGGGAACGGATGCACAGCGTTATGCCCGGCTGAAACTGGCGGGACTGGATGACGCACCGCATCACATCGCGGTCCTGTCCCACCCCGAACCCACACAGGGGCGTGGCCTGGGTCGGGGGACCATGCCACAGACCACCACATGGTCCACGGTCATGGCCATCCATACGTTCTGGCTGGCGGCCACGGCATCGGGAATCGGTGTTGGCTGGGTTTCCATCATCGACCCCGAACGGATCAGGGGCGTGCTGGATATGGACCCCACGCTGGAGCTTGTGGCCTATCTGTGTGTGGGCTACCCGGCCCAGCCTGCCAGCACGCCGGAACTGGAACGGCGCGGGTGGGAAAGGCGCGCGCCCGAACGCCGGGAATGGATCCGGCGCTAGGGCCATCGGTTCCATCAGATCCGGCGCGATGGCGGCCCATATTACGGGATATGTCCGGTTCACCCTTAAAAAAACTTTTTGAAAATAACCTTTTGATAAAAAATAAAAATTTTTGGATGACGCCTTTTTGAAAAAGGCGGTGTTCCCTGAAGCTCTTGGGGCCTGTCATGAGCTGACTTTTCAAACACTCTCCTAAGTATGCACGGATCATGGCCAGCGTTGCCCGATCAGGGCGGCGGGTGCCGGCCTGAAGTTAAAGGGCGGGGACCAGGGCAGGAAAAAAAACGGGTGGCAGATATTCGTTAAAGCCGGTTTTGCTGCCGTCGTGTTTCACCCATTGTGCCTGCCGGGTTTCAGGCTGGTCAGATCCAGGTGATGCGTTTCCACCCACCTGCTGGCGTTCCGCGCAGGACGGGCTGGCCCTGCCGACGCGCGGAGTGCATGGCCCGTGCCCGTTTCCCGGCGATGGAGGACTGAACGCTGCTGCATCATTTTGAATACCTGTTCCAGCATTATGGATATGGGGTGATCACCTTTATCGTCATGCTGGAAAGCATGGGGCTGCCGCTGCCAGCTGAAACACTGATCATTTCCGCTTCCGTCTACTGCGCTGCAACCCATAAGCTGGATATCCAGTGGGTGGCGCTTGCGGCGGTGGCGGGTGCCGTGATCGGGGATAATATCGGCTACATGATCGGACGCAGGGTCGGTCTGCCGCTGCTGCAGAAATATGGCGCAAGGATCAAGCTGACCCCGGATCGCCTGCTGCTGGGGCGCTTCCTGTTCCGTCATCATGGCAGTGGCATCGTGTTTTTCGGGCGGTTCATCGCCCTGTTGCGGGTATTTGTTGCCCTGCTGGCGGGGGCAAACCATATGCCGTGGCCGCGCTTCATGGTGTTCAATGCGCTCGGTGGCATGTGCTGGGCCGGGGGGTATGCCACGGGTGCGTATTACCTTGGCCGCAAGGTAACGCAGGTATCCGGCCCGGCCAGTATCGCGATGGGTCTGGCTGTGGCTGCCGGACTGGTGGCCAGCGCCATTTTCCTGCGTCGCAATGAAGAACGCCTGACCCGGCAGGCCCTGCGTGAAGCTCGTGTGGATGCGGCGGCCCGGACCGTGGATGTGCCCGGGACGCCGGTGGCGTAATCAGGTCACTATCCGGCTGTCCCATGCAAGGGAAGGATTTATTGCAGCGTCGGCCTGTTTGTGGGTGTGACCGTTCTGGTGGACGGGACGGGAACCCGGGGACCGGGCAGGCGTTCGCGCAGCATGGCATGTTCTTCTGGCGGCAGCAGGTCGGCCAGTGTCGTGCCATCCAGCACTTTCATGAATGCTCCCAGCGCCATCGACAGAACCCCGCGCAGGCGGCACATGTCCGACAGGACGCAGCAACTGCTGTTTTCGGTATCAGTGTTTGGTTCACAATGGACGAGGCGCATGTCATCCTCGGTCTGGCGTACGACATCGCCAATCCGGATGTCCCTGGGGTCATGGGCCAGCAGCAGTCCCCCGCCCCGGCCACGCCGTGCATCAATCAGCCCAAGACGTGACAGCCGATGAATGACCTTGACCAGGTGATTTTCGGATATGTCGTACGCACTGGCGATTTCATGGATCGACACACGTCTGTCCGCATGGATTCCCATGTATAGCAGCGTGCGTAAGGCATAATCGGTGTGCAGGGTCAGGCGCATGTGGCTACCTAACATAGGGGCAATCGACAGAGACAGACCCATATAAACGGTATTCCATATGCCGTTTATATGTCAAAACATGCTCCAGCCCTTGGTTTTAGTAAGCCAATGACAAATAAAGGCGACGGAAACGGTCCTATACTATCACGTAAATGTGATTGTAATGGGACGAAAACGCCTTTGTCTCGCCCCAAATCAACGGGTGCGAGTTCGCTCAGGCGCCAATCCATGCCTGCAACGCCCGCCGGGGCGCCTTATTCCTGGCCGTCGTAACGGCAATGGGCAGCCTGTCAGTGGGTGCCCGATTCTGCCCCCGACCCTGTAGCGGGGGCGGGTGGTTCCATCATCCGGTCCATCATCGCGAGCATCAGGCCCGATACGACAAAGGCCAGATGGATACCCACGCTCCAGGCCAGTGTCCGGCTGGAGATTTCATTAACCCGTATGAAATCCGCCAGTACATGGATTGCGGACATGGCCACGATGGAAGCCATGAGCTTTATCTTGATGTCCCCGAACGTGACGTGCCCGATCCAGTCGGGAAAATCCCGGTGGCTGCGTACGTCCAGCTTTGAAACAAAATTCTCGTATCCCGCGAACATCACGATCAGCAGCAGGTTCGCCAGCAGCACCAGGTCAATCATGTCGAGGATGCCAACAAACACATCATCGAATTCCAGCGTGTAGCTATGCCTGACCAGCGTCCACACGGTCTGGAAGAATTTGACCAGTATTACCAGCAGCCCGGCCGTCAGCCCGAGATACAGCGGTGCGCACAACCACCGTGCACGGAAGAACAGTCGCTCCAGGCCGCTTTCTAGCCATGGTGTTCCCTGCGTGGGAACCGGAGACGACGCCTGCGGCGTGGGATCGTGCATGACGCCTGTATAATCTCATCCTACCCGAATGGGTAGGTATATATTGCATGTCCAAATTTTTTTTTATCGGACTTTTTTTCCTGCCGCGGCCGGTGATGACAATTATGTGTGTCGGCATGGTCACCCCACCATCATGGGATGGGAGTTGCGGCGGCATGAACGGGGGGATAGGGCAGAATGCGCGGCGGGTGCGGAAGGTGCCCGTGAGACGGGCCGCGTCGTGCCGCCATCTTGCGTGACGGGGGGACGCCGCGCTACTTCCCGCGTGTCTTCCACCGCAACAGGATACCGATATTGGCCGTTTCCGGTAAAAGTAATGCGAACCATCGTACGCGCGCCATTGTTGTAGCCCTTGTGCTGGGTGTTGTGGTGGGGCTGGTCCTGCATGCGGCAGGCCCTGCGGCAAGCGAACCCGCCGCCCGGTTCGCCACCATGCTGACGGGGCTTTTCCTGCGGCTGGTGCGCATGATCATCGCCCCGCTTGTCTTTGCGACACTGGTATCGGGCATCGGCAGCCTTGGCGATGGGGCGCAGGTCATGCGGATCGGCGGGCGCATCCTGCTGTGGTTCATCGCCGCATCCTTCCTGTCGCTGGCGACGGGACTGGTGGCGGCCAACCTGCTGCAGCCGGGAGCGGGGTTCACCACTCCGCTATCGGTGGGGGATCTGGGGCTTGCCCACGCGCATTTCGACCCGATCGAATTCGTGCTGCACGTGGTGCCTACCAGCATCTTTGACGCCATGGGGCGCAATGACATCCTGCAGATCGTGGTGTTCTCCATCCTGTTCGGGCTGGCGCTGCCGGCGGCGGGAAAGGGTGCGCAGCGCATGATCCTGCCATGGACGGGGGAGCTTGCGCGCATCATGCTGCGCATGACCGATATGGTCATGTATGTTGCCCCTGTTGCGGTCTTCGGTTCCGTTCTGGGTAGTGTCGCGCATAGTGGGGCAGGCATCCTTGGCACGTTCGGCATGTTCCTGTGCAAATTCTATGGTACGCTGGGCGTGTTGTGGGTACTTCTGACCTCCATGACCTTCTGCGTGCTGGGTCGGCGCGTGTTTGAACTGGCCCGGCTGCTGGTGCAGCCCATCCTGCTTGGTTTCGCCACGGCCAGCAGTGAATCCGTCTATCCCCTGCTGGTGGAACGGCTGGAACGCTTTGGCGTACCCGACCGTATCAGCGGCTTCGTGCTGCCGCTGGGCTACAGTTTCAATCTGGATGGGTCGGTGCTGTTCCAGTCCTTTGGCGCGCTGTTCATCGCGCAGGCTTACGGTATTCACATGCCGCTGGGCCAGCAGGTCGCGATGGTGATGGTGATGATGCTCAGCAGCAAGGGTATCGCCGGTGTGCCGCGTGCGGCACTGGTCACCCTGGCGGCCGTCATGCCGCAGTTCGGCCTGCCGGAGGCGGGGCTGGCGCTGATACTGGGGATTGACCATTTCCTCGACATGGCGCGGACGGCAACCAACGTGCTGGGCAATGGCTACGCTGCCGCCGTCGCAGCGCGGTGGGAAGGCCAGCTGGCCGATCACGCGCTGGCGGAAGGGGAATAAGGAACTGTATGAAAAGACTGAAGTCGTAAAGAAGTCTTTTGATGAAGCTTTTTTCAGAAAGCTTTGAAGAATGCAGCCTTTTAAAAAAAGCGTTCCCAAAAACTTCTGTTAACCGGGCCTAGGTAAAACGGGACGGCTGGTGGGCCGTCCCGTTCGTGTTTTTACGCCTTGGCCAGTGCTGCGCGCAGCTTTTCATCCAGCACGTCAAGGAAAGGCTGGGTATCAAGCCACTTGGTGTCCCTGCCGACCAGCAGGGCAAGGTCCTTGGTCATCTGGCCACCTTCGACCGTTTCCACACAGACGCGTTCCAGCGTATGGGCGAAGTGGGTCACGTCAGGCGTGTCATCAAACCTGCCACGATAGGCCAGCCCACGCGTCCATGCGAAGATCGAGGCAATGGGGTTGGTGCTGGTGGGCCGCCCCTTCTGATGTTCGCGGAAATGGCGGGTGACGGTGCCATGGGCGGCTTCGGCCTCCACTACATCGCCGGTCGGGTTCAGCAGCACCGAGGTCATGAGGCCAAGGCTGCCGAAGCCCTGTGCCACGATGTCGCTTTCCACATCGCCGTCATAGTTCTTGCACGCCCAGACATAGCCGCCCTTCCACTTCAGCGCGCAGGCCACCATGTCATCGATCAGGCGGTGTTCGTAGGTCAGGCCCAGCTTCTCGAACTCGGCCTTGAATTCCCGTTCGTACACCTCCTGGAACACATCCTTGAACATGCCGTCATAGGCCTTGAGGATGGTGTTCTTGGTGGACAGGTAAACCGGCAGTTTCCGGTCGCGGCCGTAGGCAAGTGACGCGCGCGCGAAGCCTTCGATCGAGGCGCGGGTGTTGTGCATGCCCAGCGCTACACCGGGCCCCTTGAAGTCATGCACGTCCAGCACCTGCTCCGGCCCGCCATCGGCGGGGGTGTAGCGCAGCGTAACCTTGCCAGGGCCGGGGATGCGTGTCTCGGCTGCGCGGTAGATGTCGCCATAGGCATGGCGGCCGATCACGATGGGCTGGGTCCAGTGGGGGACAAGGCGTGGCACGTTGGAACAGATGATCGGTTCGCGGAAGATCGTGCCATCAAGGATGTTGCGGATGGTGCCGTTGGGCGAACGCCACATCTTCTTGAGGCCAAACTCCTCCACCCGTGCCTCATCCGGGGTGATGGTAGCGCATTTCACGCCCACGCCGTAACGGCGCACGGCTTCGGCGGCTTCCACCGTTACGCGGTCATCGGTTTCGTCACGGTGGCGGATGCCAAGGTCGTAATATTTCAGGTCGATATCCAGATACGGCAGGATCAGCCGTTCGCGGATGAAGTGCCAGATAATGCGGGTCATCTCGTCGCCGTCCATTTCGACAACGGGATTTCTGACCTTTATTTTTGCCATGGTACGTTTGTCTGCCTTTAAATGATGACTGTTTTTGTGTGTTTTTTCTTTCTGACGCCCGTTCGCGCAGCGGGCCTCCCGGCGGTCGCATTATTAGGCGTGCCGACAGGGGATAAAAAGCATTGCTGCATGCGGGTTCATTCACAAACGTGCCATCATCGTGCGGCCTGCCCGCATGATGGGACTACCCGAGGGGGAGGGCGTGTGACATGAAACGGTCATGACTGTCCGTTTCCCCCGTGATCCGGCCCGCAGGCAGGCCGCATTCCGGCGTCTGTGGCCCGACATGCTGGCTGGCCTCATGGTCATCCTTGCGCTGCTGCCCGCGTGCACGGCATTGCAGGGGATCGTGCGGTCGGTCGTGCTGTGGGCGGTGGTCGCACTGCTGTTCAACAGCAGGCGGATGCTGCTTGCGTTCATGCTGCCGGTGGTCGTGTTGCTGCCTGCGGCATTGTATTACATCAGCATCAGTGGCGTGCCGCCGGGATATCCGCTGTGGCTGATCCTGTTTTACTGCTCTTTTCCCGTTGTGGTGGGGTATGTGCGGCCTGTCCTGCCGTATCTGGGGTTATGGGCGCTGATGTGGGTGACGCTGACCGGGTTCTATCTGTCGCGACCACGCGGCGCGATAGTGGGCTGGCGGGTCCGCACGCGCATGGTCTGCATGGCCGTGCTGCTGGGATGGATCATCGTGCCCACCGTGCAGTTATGGCGGCATCTGCCTCCCACGCGGGGCGGGACCGAAAATCCGATGGTGCCCATCCATTCCCGCTTTGACCGGGCATGGCCGTGGAGCATGGCGACCGGCTACATCGCCGCCCGGCGTGAAACCCGGCGCGTGACCGACATGGCGCGACGGATCAGCCATGAACCGATCCGTTTCGATCCGCCGCCGCCCACCACGCCACAGGTGATCGTGCTGGTGATCGGCGAAAGCGCACGGCGGGACCACCACCATATTTATGGATATGGTCCCGCGACCACGCCGGAAATGGAGCGGGTGCCGGGGCTGGTGCGCTTTGATGACATGATCACCCCTTTTGATTATACGGTGGGCGCCGTGCCGGTCATCCTGTCCGGCTATGACCGCCTGCGGCCCGGTGCGATGCCGGGGCACGACCTGGTATCCGTATTCAACGCGGCGGGGTTCGATACATGGTGGATCAGCAACCATCCCCGGCTGGGTCCATATGACAGCGTGATTGGCGCGTATTCGGAACAGGCCCGTCATATCGTCTACACCACCGTGCATGACGGGTTGATGGGCAGTCCGGTGCTGGACGAACGCATGCTGCCGGTCGTGGATCATGCAGTTACGGATGCGCATGGACGCGTCTTTATCGTGCTGCATCTGTTCGGTAGCCATGAAAATGCGGCCGACCGTTTTCCCCGTGGCTTTGCCAGCCTTGGCACGGCCTATGACAACAGCATTGCCTATACCGACCATATGCTGGCCCATGTGCGTGCCACGCTGGTGGCGCATGGAGGGGAAGCCGCCCTGTTTTACGTATCCGACCATGGGGTGCGGATTTCGGAATGCACCGGCGGTATTCCAGCGCATGGGGATGTGCGCGCCGCGTATGAAATACCATTCTACCTGTGGACCTCCGCCACGTGGCAGACGGCCCACCCGCAGGCGGCGCAGGCCGCGCGCGATAACGTGCATGTGCCGCTGACGCTTGCGGCCCTGCCACCCAGCGTGCTGGATGCGGCAGGGCTGCATTACGGGGCTGCAGATGAAGCCCTGTCGGTGCTGTCAGCCCATCCTGCCCATATGGCGCGGATTGTGCATGGAGACAGCACGACCAACCAGACTGTTGATTATGACCACAGCCATGATGATGGCAGGTGTCATATCGCACGGGACTGAATACAGAAGTGTTTGATGAAGCCTTTTTATCGGAAAAGCTTCAGGGAATGCTGCCTTTAAAAAAAAGGCGACACCCAGAAACTTTCATTTCTTATCAATGATTTGTTTTGGCAGACTCTCTTATTTCCCGTTGGGATGCTTCTGCAGCCATGCGTCATAGCGTCGCTTGTCCAGACAGTAGGCCAGGTTCTTGTACAGCTGGATATGGCGGATATGCGTCACGTCTTCCTGGCAGGCGATCTTGTCGCTGTCCTGATATTCTTCCCATGCGGGCTGCAGGACCAGCGCGCGTTCCTTTTCCTGTGTGACGCAGGCATTGGTGACGTCATCGCCAAATTCCGTCGTGCAGTCATCAACGATCGGATAATTGGGGAATGTCAGTGCAGGCGCGGGCAGCTTTACTTCGGGGCGGATGTAGAGCGAGTTCAGTTCCCCCTCCGGCACCTCGGCGTGTGCCATGGAGACAGTGCCGGCGGCCAGCACGCCCAGCAGGGCACAGGTAAGGATCTTTTTCATGTCTGTATGCCTTTGTTCAAAACGGGATATGGCGGTCATGTGGCGAATGTGACCCTGCCGTCGCGCCATGCCAGGGGAAACGGATAAACCGGCATGTGGATTTAGGGTAGCGGCTCCATCCATTCCCGCCATGCCGGCCAGTCATGGATGATCCGCGCCAGTGCGGTATAGCCGCCACCTGCCGGATGGGCGCCATCACCACGCGCGATTTCGGCGCACCACGCGGGATGGGCCAGCAGTGGTTCCCATACCGGCAGGAAGGGCACGGACAACCGCGCGCATAATTCCGCCATGGCGTGCGACAGTGCCCGCGTGCGGTCATCGGGGCAGGGCCGCCCGACCGGCGGCGGGCCGATCATCAGGACCGGCCATGTCTGTCGGGCCTGTTGCAGGATCTGTCGTGTCGTCGCGATGGATTCATCGTGCGGGATGCGGGGCTGCCCATGTGTGGTGGATGTGCAGTCATTGACGCCAAAGGACAGCACGATGCCCCCATCGTGGCGTCCTTCCAGCCGGGGCCGGGTTTCGGCATGCCACCGCAAGGCGATGTCGCGGCCGGTCTGCCCGCGCACGCCCAGATTGTAGGGCGTGATGTCATGGCCTGCCTGTCGTTCCGTGGCGCAAAGGCGTCCCACCCATCCCTGACAGGTTTCATCGCCGGTTCCCGTTACGTAGCTGTCACCGATAAAACAGATTCGCATATCCGCATGATAGGCGTGGCAGATGGGAAAAACCATGGTGGAAAGGATTGGCGTTTCTCTACTTTCCTATTTTGTTCTCATGCTTTAGGGTTCTTGGAACAGGTTATGAACACGGGGTGGGAATACAGGGATGCGTGCATGGATCATGCCATGGGTAGGATGCGGGTTGCTGCTGGCCCCATTATCCGCCATGGCGGGACAGGTGATCCATCACGTGCCCCCCGCAACCGTGGGCTGCGCACAGCCAGGCGCATTGCAACGGATGGCGGGCCTGTCGGCTACAGCCACGTCTGAGCGCACACTGACCCAGTTGCATTGCAGGCGCGTGGACGGGACAGGAAACTGGCAGGTGGTAGGCCATCATGGGGATGTGGTGCTGTTGCGTCACCTGCCCATCCACAAAGGGGAGGGCGCGCTGTATTTCCCTGCCGCCATCCTGCAACCCATGTCAGGCTGGGAGGGGCCGCGATCATTCGGCCTGCCGCGTCTTGTCATGGCGGGGATCGGGGCGGTGATGCTGTGGCCACTGTTACGGTATGGCTGGCGGTTTTTACGCAGGTGGCAGGCCTGGCGCGTGTGCAGGCGACTGGTGGCCCGCCATGCCGATGCCCTGCGTATCCGGCGCAGGCAACTGGTGCAACTGAACAGCTATGGCGTGGAACGTACGACCCGGTGGCGACGGGAACAGGCGGAATTCATCAGGACCATCGTGCAGCCCGCGCTACGGAAGTCCCGTCTGCAATGGGCATGGCCCATCATTGCGGCCCGCGTGCAGGCCCGGATCGAACATGTGGCCAGCCAGAAGCCGTCAGGCGGCGGGGCAGGGCAGGCCAGCAGTGGTTACGCGCCGGACATGGACCCTATTGCTTATGAACGGTATTGCGCCGAACGCCTGTGTAAATGTGGATGGGATGCACAGGCCACGCCACCCGGAGGGGACCAGGGCGCGGATGTCATTGCCATACGCGGCAGAACACGACTGGTCGTGCAGTGCAAATTGTACCGTAATGCGGTGGGGAACGAAGCCGTGCAGCAGATTTCAGCGGCCCGGCTGCATTATCATGCCGATATCGCGGCTGTGGTCTCCAACGCGGATTACACGAATTCGGCCCGGCAGTTGGCACGGTCCAATAACGTGTTTCTGCTACATCATGATGAACTGCCTGCTTTTGCGACCCGTCTGGCGCGGGCGCGGAAAAAGGCATGATCCTTCATTATGTCATAACATGACAAAACATGTCTGATGGAATGCGCGCCGGGCTACCCGGCGCGACATATTCAATCGCGCGATGCCGCGGGAACAGGAGCGGAAGGACGATTGCGCGTACTCAACCGGACCGTGATCAGCAGATGGGCGATCATGCGTGCAGAGTTGCTCATGTATCATACCTCCTATCCTTCCTATACATGAATCGTTTCATGAAAGCGAAGGTTTCCTGCAGGGCTGAAACAAATTTTCCGTGCCGTTGCGTTTTATGTCCGCTGCCCCCATCTTTAAGGTCAGAAACGGACGGGATGAGGGAAAGGTTTGAGACGACATCGTGTAATGCTGGATGGTCGTGAACTGTATGCGGGGGCGCAATGGACGCATGTCCAGCGATTCGCTGATGCACTGCGTGCCCGTGGGCATGATGCCGTGGCGATTCGCGATGAAACGCCGCTTCCTCCCCGCGCACCGCGTCCCCGGCTGACGGGACTGCCCCCACGGGGTGCCGCGGCCCGTCGGCGCGTATAGGGCATGGCATACGTCTATCTGCTGGTTGCGATTGTGGCGGAAGTCACCGCCACATTCTGCCTTACGTTATCCAATGGCTTTACGCGTCTGGGGCCATCATGCGTGACCGTGGTCGGGTATGGCGTGGCGTTCTATTCGCTGTCCCTGGCGTTGCGCGCCATTCCCACCGGTGTGGCCTATGCCATCTGGTCGGGTATTGGCACCGTGCTCATCACACTGGTCTGTCGCGTGGTGCTGGGACAGAAGCTGGATCTGGCAGCGGTCGCTGGCATGACGCTTATCATATGTGGCGTACTGGTCATGAACCTGCTGTCCAGCGCAGGCCAGCACGGATAAAAATGGCCGGTCCCGTAAACAGGACCGGCCACATACATCAATGTCGGCCCGGACCGCCGCCGTGACCGCCACCACCACCGTGGCCGCCGCCACCGCCGGGTCCACCGGGACCGCGACCACCGCCGCCGGGGGCACCACCGCCCGGACCGCCATGGCCGCCGCCACCGTGGAAACCGCCACCCGGCCCACCGCCATGAAAATCACCGCCGGGCCTGCCCCCACGGAAGCCTCCACCTGGGCCACCACGACCGCCGCCACCGCGGCCCCATCCGCCGCCGCGCCCCATATATTCGGGCACGCCGCCGTAATAATCGCCATATCCGCTATAATACCCCCCCGAGGGGCCGTAACCGTACCCGCCGTAATAGCCGCCATATCCGGGGCCATCCACGCAGGCGACAAGCGGACTGGCCAATACCAGCGCCGACAGTGATCGGGTCAGTCGTTTCATGGGAAAGAAATCCTTTTTCCATATACAGCTTCACGTCCTGATCCTGTCAGGTTTCCAACTGTATAAAGAAAAAAGGTATAAAGACGACCATTGATGGCCGTCATCCCGCAGGTGATGGACGGGGCGATAGCGCACACCATCCATTACCTGCGGGTTTCAGGGATTGGTTCAGGCCGTCTTCAGGTTATCGGCCTTGGCCAGTTCCTTGACGCGGCGCAGCAGGGAAACGCCATAATCCTCGGCTTCCATGGCGGAAGAAAAACCGCTCAGCGTGCCGGTCAGACCACCGATATTAACTTCCAGGCTGTATTTGCCCTGTGCATCGGGACCACTGGTTGCCACTTTGCTCATGATAGCATCCTAATTCTTGTTCTGTAGGGGACACGCAGTGTGTCCGTTCCCATTTACATGGGGTGGGGCCGCGCGGTGATCCATGCCTGCCGCCGCATGGCAGCCTGTCATGCGGTTATCTTGACAAGGGGACAGTCGATACCGTGTGCATGCCGTTCCGCCCGATCAGGTCGGATGTACCGTACCCCGACCCGTATCGCCCTGTTATTTCTGGTGCGCGAGTTCGGCTTCCAGCTTTCTGGCGCGTTCTTCAAGTGCCCGTGCGTGTTCGGGCCGGTCTTTCAGTGCAATGGCGTAGTCACGACGCACCTGTTCGAGTTCGCGCTGCAGGTCTGTGGCGGAAGGAAGGTGATGTTCAGATGACATAAGGTATTCCTGTGTTCTTGTATTGGCTTGCCCCTTCATGTCGGAACACCTTTCCCCTGTCGCAACCTGCCCTTTGTGCGGATGTGGTATGACATGGCCGGACAACGGTTTGTGATACCCGCCATCGCTGGCATGATTGGAGGGGATGGGTGGGACATGGGCCACGGCGGACCGATCCCCCGGGAGACTGGACCACCGTAATCGGGAAAGGGAGAACAGGACGTGGATTTCAAGGCAGGCGATATCGTGGTGGTCAGGGACGATGCGGCAGTCAAACCGGAACTGCGCGGCATGAAAGGCGCCGTTGTCGAAATTATTGAAAATGGCCAGATCCGCGTGCGCAGTGACCGCACGGGCAATGACGAATGGTTTTCCGCAGCTGACCTGCGCCATGAATGACCCGGGAAGTGCTCAGTCCCCATCCCACAGGTGCAGGAAAGCGTAAGGATAGGCCACGCATGTCCGGACAAGGTGCCGCATCCGGGCGGACCATTCACGTGGCGGGATGGAGGGGGGGCGGATTGCCTGCATGACCTTTGCTCCTTGCCGGTGCCGGGGTGCTGCTGTCGCGGAGCACGCGCCCGAAGGGTCCATGAATCCAGCAACGTCAGGAAGGCATGAAAGATGCGCCGGCGCGGATCACATCTGCATGAAATGGTTCCTGATGCGCGGCAGGCGCATTGCGGCTGCGCATGCCGTGTTTGGACGATTGTCCGTTCAGGGTGTTAGAAGGAAAGGTGCCGGGCCTGCCGGTGACCGGATCGACAGACAGCGAAGAGATTGATGAATCGCGGCAAAATTGTAAAATGGGTTACCATTGTGTCCCTGCTCCTGATGATTGGTAGCGTGGGCG
The DNA here is from genome assembly GCF_043995075.1 of Komagataeibacter diospyri. NCBI lineage: Bacteria > Pseudomonadati > Pseudomonadota > Alphaproteobacteria > Acetobacterales > Acetobacteraceae > Komagataeibacter > Komagataeibacter diospyri. The sequence goes on along the minus strand of NZ_CP171836.1, from coordinate 2,237,424 downwards.
TTCTGGTGCGCGGAATGACGGCCGAGGGGATTGGCCCGATATCATGGATGGTGGCTGAAGGGCTGGCCGGCCTTGGTCTGCTGGGGCTTGGGGTCATCAACCTCAGCGGCGGGCGCGACTGATACCGCCACACCCGCGCCGGATCGTGTGGACTAGTTGCCCATGCCCGGTCCGCCCGTTCCCCCGGGGCCATCGCTGGGCGCATCCTGTCCCGGTGATCCGGTCATGCCCCCAACGCCGCCGCTTTCGCTTGGATCACTGGGCGAACGATCGGCCTGACATGCTGTCAGCCCCGCGAGCAGAAGCAGAACGGCAATCTTTTTCATCTGGGTCTTATGTCCTTCAATCACGCTATGGTGAGGTATGTAAGGATCTTCCCCCCGGAATCAACGGTATTTCCCATCTCCCTTAATGGCGCCGGCGTGGTACGGGTTGCACGCCCATGCGGTAAAGGGTGATTTCATCATATGTTTGCCCCGGTCTCAGTTCGATACTGGGAAAATCGGGATTGTTGGGACTGTCAGGGTAATGCTGGGTTTCCAGCGCCACGGCGTCCGTCTGGCGATAGGCCCGGCCCGCTGGCCCGGCGTAACGCCCGTCAAGCGAATTGGATGTATAGACCTGCAGCCCCGGCTGCGTGGTCAGTACATCCAGCACCCGTCCCGATGCCGGATCCCACAGATGGGCGGCAGGCACAGGGGTGTGCGATAGCTGGCCATTGACGATCCAGTTCTGGTCATAACCATGCGGATACATCATCTGCGGGTCCGTATCGCGTAGCCGGTCGCCGATACGGTGGGGTGTGCGGAAATCCAGTGGCGTGCCCGCAACGGGCGCGACCGTCCCCAGCGGCAGGGATTTCGCATTGATCGGCGTGAAGGTATCGGCATTGACCTGCAGGACTTCATTTTCGATTGACCCACTGCCTTCCCCATTCAGATTGAAGTAGCTGTGGTTGGTCAGGTTGATCACCGTGGGCCGGTCCGTTGTTGCGGTATAGTGCAGCGACAGTTCATTGCTGTCGTTCAGGCTGAAGGTGACATGCGTGATCAGCGTGCCAGGGAAGCCTTCATCCCCGTCCGGGCTGACCAGTTTCAGGGTTACGCTGGCGCCACTGGCGGTGACATTGGTGTTTTCCACCGTCCATACATGCTTGTCGAATCCCCTGTGGCCACCATGCAGGGCATTGGTCCCCTCGGTTCGGGGGATGTGGTAGGTATGCCCGTCCAGCACGAAGGCACCATTGGCGATGCGGTTGGCCACGCGCCCGACCGTCGCCCCGAAAAACAGGCCACCACGGGCGCTGTCACGCGTGTATCCTTCCAGCGTCGGGAACCCCAGCACGATATCCGCCACGTGGCCGCTGTCATCCGGTGCATCAATGGCGGTGATGGTCGCGCCATAGGTCATGACCTGCACGCGTATGCCGTGGCTGTTGGACAGGGTGAAACGGTCGACCATCCGGCCGTCCGGGGTGGTGCCAAACGGTGCGCGGCCCAGTGTCACCGGATCGGTGGTGTCCGCATGCGCCACCGTGACAACCGCCATCGCCAGCAGCAGCCCGGCTACGGGAAAACGGCGGCTCCCGTGCCAAAAAAAAGTGTGCATGGAGCATTCCTGTCATTATGGGGTCGATATGAAACCCTGTTATCTGCTGTTTATCTTGCCGCTATGGGGCCGATCCTGCAAAACAGGGCAATGAATCCGGGTCTGGTGTGTACGCGCGCGTTTCGTGCGCCTGAAAGGGAGAAGATGCGATACAGGGTTGTGGTGGCGCTGATGGCCGCGGGTATTGCCTGTGGTGGGATGGTAAACGGCGCACGGGCGGCACAGGTACAGGACCTGCCCGCATCCCCGGCCCCGCATGCCGAGACGGAACTGCAGAAGCTGCCGCCGTACCAGAACAAGGTGAATGAATATATCGACCTTGCATCCGTTCAGGTACATGGCACGCATTCATCCGCCACCTTCATCCAGGATTTTGACGAGGATATGATCCGTCACGGGCTGCCCTTTGCCTCGGTCCGGTTTTCCGTCATGTACAACTGTGCGGCGGATACGTACCGCACGCTGTCCTATGCCACATGGTCGGGTCACATGGGCACGGGCCACCGGATTGCTGACGGCCCGGTGCCACGTGGGGAGATGACGGTTGACCCGTCGCTCCGTGATGGCAGGCGTATCGCATGCGCCCATGTGGGCCACACTCATGCCGGGGGGCAATAATCCCCCTTTTGGGGATAAACCAGTAAGTTATGTGGATAACAGCGTGGATGGGCCAGCGCGTCGCACGCTGCATGGCTGGGGGAACTGCTAAAAATGGACGATAAGGTTTCTGTGGATAGTCATGTCGTTGATGCCGTGGCGGCATGTCTGCCCACCGTCACGGGCCGTGATGCGGTGACCATGCCGGCACAGGATCGGGCGCGTGTTTTCCTGCTGCAGCTGGAACAGCGGGGGCTGACGGTCGCACCGCGCGAAAGGACGGATGGCGCATCGGCCCTGCACCAGATTTCGGACGGCCTGATCGACCTGTTTTCCAGTGAGGACCGCAAGCTGAAATACAGCGCCCTGCTGGTGCTGTTCCTTGTGCTGGTGGTGCTCTACATCCAGCCGCTGGTCATCCTGTTCGGGCTGCTGCTCAGCGGTGTGGCCTTTTTCATATTCGCACTGACACGCCGTAACCCCACCGACTGATTACTTCAGGGGCGGGCGGCAGGTGCCGCAGGTGTATCGCCCGGTTGCGCCGGGTTCTTGGCGGGCATGATGTCGTCGCTGCCGCTGGAGCCGGAAACAAGCTGCCACTGCCGTCGGTCATCCTGATAGCGCGACAGGCACATAAGCAGCGCCTGGTATTTTTCCAGCCGCCCCGGATCGCTGACCAGTGACAGGCAGGCGGCGCGCAGGTCACTGTCGTATCCGGTCCAGTGCGCGGTCAGGGTTGCCTGGCTTTTCTGTTCGGCGCCAATGCATTCCCCATCCGTATCCTGCATTTCGATATGGGCGCGGTCGCAGTTGGCCGCGATATCATATTGTGGCAGCACCAGCCTGCGGCCGTGCTGGGTATCGTAAGGATGATGGGCCAGTTTTTCGATATCCACCACCGGGGCCGCCGCATGGGCGGCGGGAGCCGGTTGCAGCGGCGACGGCAGGCTTTCCCCATGCTGGGTGGCATACTGTGCCAGGTCATCAAGGGCTGCCATCGCTCCCTTTACCGAAAACTGTACCGGTTCGTGCTCGAACGGGATCAGTGCGCCCGTGGCAGCTCCCTTCAGGGCGACGACCAGATCGGGCACGGTGTCGGGTTTCAGGTCGCCCCCGGCAGTATCCCATTTCTGGGCATTGCCGAAGACCTGCAGCGCAATGGTGAATTTGCCGATCATCACCATGGCCGTCTCCACTCCTTTCGGGTTGTGGTAACGGCCGTGACGCTGATGGACGGCAATGCCCACCGTACCGCTGGCTGCACGGTAGAACATGATATCCAGCGTGCCCTGATGGGACATGATCATGGGCTGGCCCGCCGGTCCGTTATTGGCGAATATCCAGTCCGGGTCAGCGGCGTGCGCATATGATGTGGCGCAGAGGGTCCCGATTGCCAGGATGGCAGCAGGTAGCAGGCGCATCCCGGCTATTTCCTTCCAGTATCCAAAAAAAAGTCATCAACGGTCGCCATGATAACGGCGCGATACCAACTGGCCAATGCCGACCGCACAGGTCGCCCCTGTGGCGCGTAAAAAATGAAAATCTTCTTTAGTATTATTTTTGCCGCCGGCATGGCACGCATCGCGGTGAAGGACGGACATATTTTGTCGCAGACCGGTCACGATCATGCATCATGGTGTCCATGTTCCCCGTCATGGAAACAGGCATGTGGAAATATCCTTCCATGGCCTGAATTATGACAATATATGTCTAAATCACGTCACAGTGATGCTGGAATTATCCATTACCCCGATTCGTCGGTCCTTGTTGCAATGGGATTGTCGCAAAGTGAGCAGGAAACAGAACTTTCTTCTGGGCTGTATGGCACTGATCTCCCTGCCGGGGATTGCGCTGGCGCAGTCGTACGATGAACGGCCCCGTGCCGTGCCCGTGGCCATGCAGCCCGAAGATGAAAACAGCAGCCCCAGCCCATCGCGGATGCTGGTGGATGAACGTGCCGGTGGCTGGGTCGCCATTCATCATACGCCCGATGCGGGCGTGCATACCGACCTGTGCATTGCCGGGTCGGAAAGCGAGATCCTGATGTTCCGCGCCGATGCCGATTCGCTACAGGTGCGCAGCGCGGATGACCACTGGACGCTGGCCAACGGTGAAAAGGGCGACATGACGGTCACCGTAGGTGCCTATACCCGTGTGTTTCACATGCAGGCCAATGACGCCACGACCCTGGCTGCCGACATCCGCGCCGATGACCTGACCCATCTGCTGGACGCCATGGCGACATCGCATATGGCGGTGGTGAAATTTGGTAGCCGCACGACGCTGAGCGTCAACCTGGCGGGCAGCATTCCCGTTCTGGACCGTTTTCGTGGCTGTGCCGAAACCCAGCATTTCGCCAATCTGGGCCAGGGTGCGGGACAGAAGGCTTCCCCGTTTTAGGGGCGTGAATGCGTGTGGCTATCCGGGTAAGGACGGCTTGTACCAGAGCTGATGTACATGAAGCCGGTCAGGTCCGTACGGGTGCAGGGGGGCATGCCGCCTGCACGCGGTACCTGTGCCAGTGATCGGATGGCGCGTGGCTGTAATAGAACCCGCGCTTGAGTATGTTTTCCACCAGCCGCAGGCCGGGATTGGCCGCAAAATACAGCGTGCGTTCCAGTCCTGTCGTGGTGGGAGCGCTGGCAAAGCGGGCATTGCCTATATAGGACGGGAATTTCCCGTTCTCCCGCGCCAGTCCGGGCCAGACGCTCAGGGCGCCAAGCCCGGTTTTCCATGGCTGGCCCATCAATGTGTCGATTGGCGTGGCCGTGTAGTGCAGGCAACGCAGGATCCTGCGCGCGCCAGACGGGGTAATCAGGTAGGCATGGGCACCCCCGGGTGACGTGGACATACGGGTCAGCCAGTAATCACGCCCCAGCGGCACAAGTTTGCGCTGCAGGCGGGTGGCATGTTTTCCGTCGCCAAAAAAACGCACGAATTCCCATTCATCCTGTCGCGTCATCAGGGCGTGCACGACATAGGGCCAGTCGGGGGAAAGCAGGACGTCATCTTCCAGCACGATCCATGGCCTGTCCATGGTTGCGATCCGCTGCAGGGCCTGCCTGTGCGACAGCATGCAGGCTATTTCTCCCGGGTACAGATCCTTGCCCATGAAAATCCGGCGTCTGCGCCTGTTATAGATTTCGTAATCATGATCGGTCAGGTCATGGGCATCAACCGCGTCCAGAAAATCGAAATCAAGACCGAATGCGGTAAGTTGCCGTGTCAGTGTATTCCGACGTTCTATAGCGCATGACAGGCTGATTACAAGAATTTCCGGGAAATTACGTTTCATATATTTTGGTTGTGGTTTCATTTTATTTTTTATTCATTTTTTATTTCATGAAATATTATTGTGTAAACCACATGCAGGAACAGATCGGGGCATACGTTAACGACCTCATCATTATAAGGATAGGGATATATCGTCGATTTATCCGCAGACCCGCATGCATCATTCCCATTGCGGGCAGGACAGTGACGGACGTGATGCCTGCCGCCACGCAACGCAGGGCTGGTGACGGGCAGGCGGGCGCCTGCGTACGGTTGGGGAAACCAGCCGGTTGTGCGTGCATGGCAGCCCGCACGCTGTGCCGTGGTGACAATGACGGTGTGTATGGCAAACACTCTTCCCTTCCGGATTGTCAGCGCAGGCTGACCCACATGAAAAGGAAGACAGGACGTGATGAGGCGACGTTTTCATCTTGGCGTACTGGCGGGCGGGCTGGCCATTATCGCGGCAGTAACGGCCCCCGGCCCGGCCGCGGCACGGGATGCGAAGGCACGCCATGAAGCAGCCCCGGCACCGGTGGCCACACTGGACGTGGCGGCGTTCCAGACGCAGGCGGCCCAGTATGTGGGCAAGCTGGTGCAGGTCGAGGGGTGTTACATTACCTCCGCCAATTCAGGCGGGGCGGATTGCGCGGCCTTCCGCATTGCCGACCTGCCGGGGCAGGTGGACTGGAACGGGGCGGTGCCGCTTGATGGCCCGACGATGGAGGAATCCTCCTTTCGCAAGGCCCAGCAGATCTGTGGCGATACCGGCAGGAATGTACAGTGTCAGGCCGAGGTCAGCGGTGTGGTATACGACCCGTTCGGGGATATGGGAGTACAGGGACAGCGCAATTTCGAACTGCGCAACGCCCGTATCCACTGGCTGGCGGAACCCGTGCCGCACAGGGTCGAACGGCACCGCACGGGCAACGAACGTTCGGCTTCCCGCTAGGGGCGTCCGGACCCCGCCCCTGAACCTGCGTTCCGGGGCGGACGTGGCTTAATGGCCAAGCAGGTGCGACAGCACGGTCACCACCCCACCGCACAGGACGCTGCCCATGACGACCATGGGCACGATCCACATCTCGCGCATGATGCCTTTCGCATGGTCCATGGCACGACGCGTATGAACGCTGCGTGTGGAGGGCAGTGGCGTATTGATCATGGTTGTCATGGCATGCGTCCCGGGGCGCTCTGGCCCCAAAAAAGCGACTGCGGTTCGTGACCGGTGGCGCGTAATGCAGACAGGATTGAAACCTGTCAAGCATGAAAATTCCCCCTATTTGCAAGGGGCATGACAATCACCTGAAAAATACCGGTTTCCCGCCACTTTTTCTGTTGGGCATGCTTTTCATGCGTGGCGGCGTTGCGGGCCGTGTCGGGATGCCCGATAAGATCCGTTTGGCCATCTGAGACAGGCCGCCCTTACGTCCGGGATTCCCTGCATGACTCCGCTTGCGCTGATTCTGATCGGCATTGGTTCCATTGCCGTCCTGCTGTTGCTGATCCTGCGGCTGAGGCTGCATCCTTTTGTGGCCCTGCTGATTGTCGCGGTGGGGGTGGCGTTGCTGACCGGCATGCCGGTGGCAAAGCTGGCTGATGCGGTTCAGGGCAGCATGGGTCGCACCATGGGCCATATTGCCATTATCGTGGCCCTCGGGGCCATGATCGGGCGGATGATTGACCTTTCGGGCGGGGCCGCTGTCGTGGCGCAGGGACTGGTGCGCCGGGTGGGGGCCGCCCATGTGCCCCTGGCGCTGGTCATTTCCGCCTTCGGGGTCGGAATTCCGGTGTTTTTCGAAGTCGGCGTCATCATGCTCATGCCGCTGGTCTATGGCATGGCGCGGCAGACGGGGCGGCCACCTGCGGTCTTTGGCATTCCCATGGCGGTGACCATGCTGACGGTGCATGCGCTGCTGCCGCCTCATCCCGGTGCCGTGGCGGTGGCGGCGGCACTCGGTGTGGGGGCGGGGCACATGCTGCTGCTTGGCCTGCCGCTGGCGGCGGTAGTGACCGTGCTGACCTATGTGCTGACGCGCCCGATCATGACGCAGGCCTTCGGCTGTGCGCCCGATATCCGCGCCGTGGTGGATGAAGCACGCGATGCGGCCCAGGGCCATGGTGCGGCGGATGAACCTGCCCGCCTGTTCATGCAGGCAGGCCAGCACCGGCCGGTCGGCATGGGGGAAATCGTCGCGGTCATTGCCGTGCCGGTCATGCTGATGGTGACGGGTACGCTGGCGGGGGAACTCATGCAGCAGGGTTGCCTGCGCTCGGTTCTGGTTTTTGCGGGCATTCCTTTTGTCGCCCTTGGGCTGGATGTCATGCTGTGCGCGTGGCTGCTGGGGCTGCGGCGCGGGCTGGCGCTGGCGACCGTGTCCGACGTGGTGGCCGCTGCCCTGCCGGGAACGGCCATCATCATCCTGATTACCGGCGCGGGTGGCGCGTTCGCGCAGGTGCTGGTGGGTAGCGGCGTGGGTGATGCGCTGGGTGGCCTGCTGGCGGCAAGTGGCCTGCCGCTGCTGGTGCTGGCCTTTGTCCTGACCATGATCCTGCGCGTGGCGCAGGGGCCGACGACGGTGGCGCTGATGACCACGGCGGGTATCCTTGGTCCCATGATCGGGCGGCTGCATCTGGACCAGACGCATCTGGCCCTTGTGGCGCTGGCCATGGGGGCAGGCGGCATGGCGCTGTCGCATGTCAATGATGCGGGGTTCTGGATCGTGACCCGCATGTGCGGCGTAAGTGTGCGCGAAGGACTGCGGAGCTGGAGCATCATGACACTGATCGCGGCCCTGCTGGTTTTTGCGGGTGTCGCCGCGATGTGGGCAGTAATGCCAGTCTGAAAGGTGCCGCCTTTTTTCAAAAAGGTGGTGTTCTTCGAAGCTTTTTGAAAAAAGGTTCACCAAGGACTTCTTATGGTTTTCAGCCCGTCAGTGGCAGCAGGAACGGTGCGGTGCGGCTGTGGGATGCGCGGGCGACATCATGGGGTGTGCCTGCGGCGACGATCTTGCCGCCCGCATTCCCCGCGCCCGGTCCCATGTCGATCACCCAGTCCCCGCGTGCGGCGACCCGCATGTCATGTTCAGCCACCACCACGGTATGGCCACCATCGACCAGCGATTGCAGATGGGTCTGCAGCCGGTCCACATCCGCCGGATGCAGGCCGGTGGTCGGTTCATCCAGGATATATAGCGTGTGGCCCCGGCGCTGCTTCTGCAGTTCGGTCGCAAGCTTGATGCGCTGCGCCTCCCCCCCCGAAAGCTCGGTTGCGGGCTGTCCCAGCCGCAGGTAGCCCAGACCGCCCTGCTGCAAGGTGCCCAGCGCGTTGGCCAGTGAAGGCGTGCCGGCAAAGAACGTGGCCGCGTCATCCACTGTCATGTTCAGGACATCGGCAATGGATTTCCCGCATATCGTGACTTCCAGCACATCTGCCTGATAGCGCGTGCCGTGACAGGTGGGGCAGGGAGAATAGACACTGGGCAGGAACAGCAGTTCCACCATGACCGATCCAGCGCCCTCGCAGGTGGGGCAGCGGCCCTTGGGCAGGTTGAAGGAAAAACGGCCCGCGTCGTAACTGCGGGATTTGGCCAGATCGGTTGCGGCATACATCTGCCGTATCGTGTCAAACAGGCCGGTATAGGTCGCAAGGTTGGAACGCGGTGTGCGGCCGATCGGCTTCTGGTCAATCATGACCAGCCGTTTGATCTGGCTGGCTCCGGCGGTGACGTGCCCCTGCGGTGTACCGATGGGCATATCCTCGATATTTTCGCCGTCCATATCCTGCGCCAGTTTCTGTCCCAGCGCATGGGCGACAATGGCGGGCATGGCCTGACTGACCAGACTGGATTTGCCTGACCCGGACAGGCCGGTAACGGTCACGAACGTGCCCAGCGGGATATCAACACTCAGGCTATGGAGGTTGTTCCACGTAATCCCACCCAGTTTCAGCCACCCCTTCGGTGCACGCGGTATGCCTGCGATGGGCGCGTCACTGGCGAACAGGTAGGGCGCGGTGCGCGAGCGCGGCACGTCACGCAGGCCATCGGGCGGACCGCTGTACAGCACCTCGCCCCCACGCGTGCCCGCATCGGGACCGACATCGACAATCCAGTCCGCGCGGCGGATCAGGTAGAGGTTATGTTCAACGATAAACAGCGAGTTGCCCGCTGCCTTCAGCCCTTCCAGCGCATCCAGCAGGTTATGGGCATCCGCCGGGTGCAATCCGCTGGAAGGTTCGTCGAGCACATACACCACGCCAAACAGGTTGGACCGGATCTGTGTCCCCAGCCGCAGCCGCTGGTATTCCCCCGGTGACAGGGTGGTGACCGACCGGTCGGCCTGCAGGTACCCCAGCCCCAGATGTTCCAGCACGCCGATGCGGCCAATCAGGTCGGCAGCCATGCGGCGGGCGGCGATGGCGGTGGCGTCGCCTGCCTGCGGCGTATCATCCAGCACCTGTGTGCCTTCGGCCAGCGGAGCAAGGGTACGCGCAATGCTAGACAGGGTCTGCTGTGTCATCTGCGCAATGTTCAATCCGGCCAGCGTGACGCGCAGAGCATCGGGGTTAAGGCGCTGCCCATGACAGGTGGGACATGGGGTGGCGGTCAGGAAGCGTTCGGCCCGCCGGCGCATGTTCGCACTCTGTGATGTGGCGAAGGTATGCAGCACGTACCGTCGCGCGCCGGTGAACGTGCCGTTATAGGATGGTGGCACATGGTCGCGGATCGCACGCTGCACGCCCGCGTGGTCCAGGCCGGGATAGACGGGAAAAGTCGGCGTTTCCTCGGTATAGAGGATCCAGTCGCGCGTTTTCTGTGGCAGGTCGCGCCAGGGGCAGTCCACGTCCACGCCCTTGGTAATCAGGATGTCACGCAGGTTCTGCCCCTGCCATGCGGTGGGCCACGCGGCCACGGCGCGCTGGCGGATGGACAGGCTGTCATCGGGCACCAGCAGGGCGTTTGTGGTGTCCATGATCCGGCCCTGCCCGTGGCATTGCGGGCACGCGCCCATGGGGGTGTTGACGGAAAAGGATTCCGCTTCCAGCCGCTTCATGCCAGCGGGATAATGTCCTGCGCGGGAATACAGCATGCGCAGCAGGTTCGACAGCGTGGTGATGCTGCCGACCGAAGATCGCCCGGTGCCAGTGCCGCGCTGCTGCTGCAGGGCGATGGCTGGTGGCAGGCCCTCGATCGCGGTCACGTCAGGCACCGGCATCTGTCGGAACAGCCGTCGTGCGTAGGGGGAGACGGATTCCAGATACCGTCGCTGCGCTTCTGCATACAGCGTCCCAAAGGCGAGGGATGATTTACCCGATCCCGAAACTCCGGTGAACACCACCAGCCGGTCGCGCGGCATGTCCACGTTCACATCTTTCAGGTTGTGTTCGCGCGCCCCCCGGACATGCACGAAATCCGCGCGGTTGTGTGGATCGGGGGCGGGACTTGAAATGGGGCGCTGCGACATGGAAGGGCCTTCGTGCAATGTACCGGTTGCGGCGGTGCGTCTGTGCCCCCTCGTTATAACGCGTCTGTCAGATTTTGTCTGGCGCAGCTTAATACTATTATCGCACGTTATATAATTACATATGATCCGATAACAGACCACCCGCTTGACCGATGGAACAGGGCAGCGCATCAGAAAGATTGGATAATGACAGATATAGACGATCAGGCAGGCGGAAGCATGAAAAGGTTCATCATACTGGGCGTATCCATATGCCTGTTTTCCGGGGCGGCCCATGCGGTGGGCGGTGGCCGGCATGGGGAAACGGCTTCCGTCATTGCCGAGGCGGAGCGTCACGTCGCGGCCACGCAGCCTGACCCGCACGGGGTAACATTCCGCAATGTCACGGTGCATCCCATGGATGCGACATCGGTGGTGTGTGGCGAAATGGCCCCGCACAACGCGTCCGCTGCTGGCGGGGTATTCATGAAGTTTGGCTATGTGCAGGGTCAGGATGACCCGGTGGTGTTCAGTGGCCGCGACGTGCCGCAGAAAGTCGAGTTCAATGAAGTCAATTCGTGGCTGAATGACAGCATCAAGCTTGAGGATCTGGAGGAAATGGGTTGCGTGCCCCGTGGTACCTACCATAGCTATAACGAACGCCTGAATAAGGTCATGTCCCAGCGCAAGCAGTTTGGCGTGAACTGAGGGCTGGGCAACTTGTGCCCCCGGCGTGTGTTATGCGGGGCATGAATCCGGTAGCGCCATGTCCATGGCGGCATCAATCGCAATCTGTCTGCCGGCCCGTGTACCCGGGCGGCCCCGTGACCGGATGATCCTGTAATGATGGCGGGGTTCAGGCCGACAGGGTGGCGCGACTTTCATGTCGCGCAGGGAAGGGAAATTCATGACAGATGTAACGCAGTCCATGCTGGGCCAGGATGTGTTCGCGACAGGTTCGGGCCGTATGGGCACGCTGACAGCGGTCAACCCCGATGCGACCATCCAGATTACGGTTGATGGCCCGGCGGAAAGTACCTTCACCATTCCCGTATCATGGGTACAGTCCACTGATGGCGGCAAGATCCTGCTCGGCCACACGCTGGAAGATGTGCAGTCCTATACCCCACCCGCCTGAATGGGGCATCATGCAATGCCCGGTGACGTAATGGAAAACGCCAGTCATGTCGCATGAACGCCAGTGGCAGGCCGGGCCGGTTGCCGACGGGCCACCGGATGAAGATGCATTCCGCGTGCCATTGCAGTACGCGCCCGATGTGCTGCTGGCCCATGCACGGGCGGCGCGTATGCCGGGGTTCGCGCCCACGTCCCGGGCTGCCGACCTGGTTGACATAACTCAGGTCGATCCGGCGATTGCGCTGGATATACGTTATGCCACGGCGCGGAATTTCCTGGGCTTTCCTGTCTATCCCACGCCACGGGCATTCCTGCAGCGTCCGGCGGCGCACGCCCTGTCACACGCACGCGCACTTGCTGCACGGCATGGCTATGGTCTTCTGGTTTACGATGCCTATCGTCCATGGCATGTCAGTTACCTGTTCCGTCAGGCGGTGCCGCAGGATCTGTACGAATTCGTCGGTGACCCCGCCATCGGCTCCCGCCACAATCGTGGATGCGCCGTGGATCTGACCCTGTGGGATCTGGCAACAGGGCGGGTTGTCTCCATGCCGTCGGGTTTTGATGAAATGACGTCGCGTGCCTATGTGGCCTATGCGGGAGGTAATAAGGGGGCCCGGGCCCTGCGTGACCTGCTGGGCCGTATCATGGCGGCCAGCGGTTTCCTGCCACTGGCTGAGGAATGGTGGCATTTCGATTATGTGGACTGGCAGGATTACCCGGTCATGGACCTGCCGTTTGATGCGATCGGGCGCGATACCACGCCCTGACCGCGTCGGACATCAGTCGTTATGGATCGTGCGGTCAATCGAGCGCCCGGCCTTTTCCGCCGGTCCCTTTGGCGGATCAAACGTATCCTGCATCTTGTCCCCGAAATGATCTATTTTCTCGCCCGTGGTTTCATGGTGGCGCTTGCACGCGCTTAATCCCGTGCTGGCCAGGACCAGCGCCAGGCCCAGTGCGGTCAGGGAACGCATGCTACGTCGGGCCGGGCGTGCGGGACGGTCATGATGCAGGGACAGGCGGAACTGGATATGGGTCGATGCTTGGGCTGTATTCGGTGATGTCGGTAGTGAAGACGTATGCGTATCCATGTGCGGATCCCTGCCTGGTATGATGTTTCCTCAAGTGTGAAAGCGGTGGGCGGGTTCCGGTTGCACATAAATGTGAGCCGCCGTTAGCTGAACATGGTCCGGCAGTCCGGGCACAGGCGCAGGAAACGGCCATCCGCGACAAAGGCGGTATCGCAGTTCAGGCACGTGCGGCGGACCTGATCCGGACGGTCCATGGGTATGGCGTGGCGGATGCGGTGTCGGCGCAGGTGGGCCTCCAGTGTCTTGATGTTCAGGCCCAGCCTGCGCGCGGTTTCACGGGCGGAGTAGCCCTGCCTGCGTAACTGTGCGACGGATGGAGCAATGGCAGCCCAGTCCAGCCGTGGCGGGCGTGTGCGACGGGGTGTGGACGGGGTCTGTGCGCTCTGCGTGATTTCGTGTGCATTTTTCATACGATATTTGTGCTAAAAATACACACATGCAGCAAGGGAATAATGCAGGGGAAAGAAATGTAATCGTGCCTGCGAGATGTTTGTGTATCTTTTTCATACACATGCAAGGAACCGTAATGCACGATCCCTATCTGCCCGCAGGCTGTAACCAGGCTGATATCGATGCCCGATTCGAACCCGAGGAACCCGCCTGGGTCGCGCCTTACGTCACGCAGCTCCAGCATCGTCTGAACCGTCTGGCTGCCATCCGGGTCGAACTGGCGTCTGATCGTTTTGACGGTGCGTATGACGGGGTGGATATCCTTGGCTATCTGGATGACGAAATGGAAACGGTCCGCATGGCAATGGCGCACCCACAGGACAGGGACTGATCCCAGTCTGATGAGTGCCGTGGGTGAAGCCGGATTACAGGAGACGGGGCTGAATATTTCCGTTTGAAAATGAAATCGGGAACCGGCACAAGCTAAGGGAACCCTTTTTCATGGATGTGGAATGACCCAACCAACCTGCCTGCCCGATCTGGATCACGAACATTTCCTGCGGCAGTCCTTTGCCGTGGCGGAGCGTGCGCGGCAGGGGGGCGACCATCCCTTTGGCTGCGTGCTGGTCGATGCGCAGGGTAATGTAGTGATGGAACAGGGCAATGGATACACGGCGGAAGGTGGTGACATGACCGCCCATGCCGAACGCCTGCTGGCCACGCGGGCATCAAAAGCCCATGCGCCGGACGAACTGGCGTCGTACACCATGTACACATCCGCCGAACCCTGTGCGATGTGTGCGGGTGCGGTGTACTGGAGTGGGATCGGCCGCGTGGTCTATGGTCAGAGCGAGGCCAGCCTGAAGGACATAACGGGCAATCACCCCGAAAACCCGACGCTTGATCTGCCCTGTCGCACCGTATTTGCGGCGGGTCAGCGGTCGGTCGCGGTCATTGGTCCCCTGCTGGAAGACGAAGCGGCGGAACTGCAGCGTACGTTCTGGCGGGGAAAGAATGAACCTGCCGTCTGAGAGATGTATCTGAAGACAAAAAGGTAAAAGTTTTTGGGAGCCGCCTTTTTGAAAAAAGCTTCACCAAAAAATTCCTTAAGTTCAGAATCCGCTGGTTGTGGTCTGCCCGTTGGCCATGGAATAGGAACAGGCCCGGTCCCCGTCAGTCACCACCAGCCAGATGATATTGCGCAGCCCGATATAGAACTGTCCCGCATCCCGTAGCGAGGTATAGCCATGATGGCGGAACCATGACGCAACGATGGTCGTGGGCTGGTTACCAAAGGATTTCTTGATTGTTTCCAGCAGTTTGTCGCACTGCCCGCGATTGAAGGTATCATGGTCCTGATACCATATGCCCACCAGTATGGTGTTACGACGGGGGTCGAAATCGGCGACGGGCATCATCTCGCTGTCATAGCTGTCGGGCAGGCTGTCGATTTCATGCTGCATGGCGCGTTCGGCGCGGATCAGGCCGAGGTCCATCATGGTCAGCTTGTCGGCAAACAGCGTGCTGATGACCTGTGACGGGGCTGTCTGGGCGACCGTGGTGCTGCAATATCCGCACATAAGGGCAAGAAACAGGAACAGGTAACGCAAGATATCCCCCATGGCAGGACTGGTTCGGACCATCCTTGTCATGAATGGGGCCGGTACGGACGGCCATGCATTTCATGTCATGACATGGATTAAATAAAAATAACCTTTTAGACCATCTGACTTATCTTGAAAGTTATGCGGATAACTCTTATCTGCCATGATAATAATGACTGACATGGTGGTGAACGGGAGTGCACGCGATATGACACGGATGAAACTTGTCCTGCGTGGCTGGTTGCAGGTGCTTCGTGGTCAGATCGTGCGCGAAATCGGATATGCCATAAGCCACGATCGCATGCAGCGCCGTGGTGTCCTGATTGAAAAACTGGGTCACGGCCTGCTGTACCGTGCCCATCGCATGGGGCATGTCCCGGCGCCGGATATGGGGAAGCGGGATCCCTATGCCCCGCCGCCGCGCGCCTGACGATGCTGCGGCGGTCACCCTGAATGTGCGGGGCGCCGAACGGATGGGATATCAGAAAAAATTCATACGACTCTCAACGAGTCGTGGAAAACACACACCTTATCCCCGGTTCCCGACGGTTCTATCCACAGGGTTGCCCGGATATTCGTCCCCTGAATCTGTGGATAAGGTGACGGGGAAAGAAGTTTTTGCTGAAGCTTTTTTTTAAGCTTCAGGGAACGTCGCCTTGTTGAAAAAAGACGACACCCAGAAACTTTTATTATTTTCAAACAGTTTTTTAACGGTGCCCGGCAAGGTGCTGCATGTCATCGCCTACATGGCGCAGCGCGTCACGTACCGACATATGGCGGCGGTTGCCTGCTTCCGACACCACGGTCACAGTGGCCGTCATGCCCGCTGCCAGCACAAGGCCGGACGGGATGCTGTCGATTTTCACGCGCACCGGGATACGCTGCGCCAGCCGCACCCATGTATAGACCGGGTCTACTGCCGGCAGTCCCTGTATGGACGTGGCGGCGTTATTGCTGGCGATCCCGCGCGTGATGCTTTCCACATGGCCGAACAGGGGTTCATGGAATCCCATCAGGTCCAGTCGCACCGGTTCACCTACCTTGATGGAATGGATTTTCGTTTCCTCGAAATACCCGTCCACCCAGTAGGAATCCGCATCGATGATCTGGATGTTGACCTGCCCCGCATTGGCGTAGTCACCCGCGCGCATGGTCAGGTTGGTGACGTAACCATTGATCGAACTGCGGACCTCGGTGCGTTCCAGATTGATGCGTGCCTGTTTCAGGTCCGCAAGCGCTGCCGCATACTGGGCTTCTGCCTGCTGTGCCACGGCTTCGAACTGCTGCTTTTCCTCGCCTGATACGGCAACGCCTGAAATCTTCTGGCGGCGTTCGTACTGCGATGTCTTGAATTCAAGGTCCGCGCGGCGTTCGTTCACGGCGGCATCAGCAATATCCAGCTTCACCCTGAAATCGAACGGGTCGATGACATACAGCACGTCGCCCTTATGGACGAACTGGTTGTCATGCACGCGGACTTCATTGATCTGGCCTGAAATGCGCGGCGCGATATTGGCGACCTGCGCACGGACCTGACCATTCCGTGTCCACGGTGACGCCGTATAATAATCCCACAGCACAATGACCACGATGGCCGCGACGAACAGGATGGTTGCGGTAACGGCCAGACGCACAAGGCGGTTTGCATATGCGAACACGTCAGGATTCTTTCACAGGATCAGGGTATACAGGCCAATAAGACAGATCATCAGGCCGAACTGCGCCAGCGGCGGGTTCCAGACAAACCGCCACAGGTTCAGCCACGACAGCACGATGCGCAGCACCAGCAGCGTGCACAGTGCCAGCCCGAGGTTCATGACAAAGGCCGAGATCAGCACGCCTTCCAGATCAACAACCTGACGCATCAGCCTGCCTTCTTCGTTTTGATGATGCCGTAATGCCGCAACCGTGGCGCCGCCGTCTGCCATGCCCGCATCACGCCATCCAGCCCCGCCAGCAGGTTGATGGCGGCGATCTGGGTCTGGGGGGACAGATGGGCCTGCGGGGCGGGTATGGCGGCCATTGCCTCATGCATCGCGGGTACTACATCCCATGGGGCGTGCAGCAGCAGTTCACGTTGCGCCAGTTCGGCGGCCGGGCGCAGCAGGGGGACTGCCTGTGCCTGCCGGGCATAGGTCCGTGCCCGCGCCAGCGCGCCATCAAGCTCGGCAAAGGTGGTGAAGCTTTCCATCTGCCGCCCGCTGCTGGCGCTGCGTGGCAGGCGATCGGTCCAGAACTGCATCTGGGCCAGCCGGTCATAGGTGCGGGTCAGGCGGGTCGGGCTGTCGGCTTCGCCATGCCCGGTCATCTGGCGTTCCAGCGCGCGCACGATGGTGGATGCCATCCAGAACCGCTGCCGCCGTGGTGATGGCGGAAACAGCAGCACAAGGATGATGAAAGCCAGCAGGGCCGCCAGAAGATAGAAGATGTTGCGGTTGAGGAATTCCGTCGGGTTGTAGCTCTGGTGGTTGTCCAGCCCCAGTATGGCGAAAAAGAACACGCCATAATTGAACCCGATGGCCGCCGTGGACGGGCGTATCAGCAACAGGCAGGCCAGGAATGTCTGGGGTAGCAACGTCAGCGCCAGGAACGGCATGTCCGCCCCATGCAGCAGCACGAAGAAGTTCAGCACGGCAGCCGCCAGCACGCTGCACGGCAGGCCGATGATCGCGCCCATGCCAAACCGTGCCGTATCCACATTGGTCGCGGCGAGGGTCAGGGTCAGCGCGGTCTGGGCCAGTGCCACGGTCGCCCCCGGCAGGCCGGTGATGACGCAGACCCCGGCGGCAAACGAAAACCCGACCAGAACCCGCAGAGCCCCGATCAGGGCCAGCAGGTAATTGGGCTGGACCGCGATATTGACGGTCCTGCTGTGGATGGCGCTGCCAGTGCCCTCGGTCAGTACTTCCTGTCCGGCGTGCATGCGGGTACGTGCGGTCAGCATGCGGGCGGCGCGTTCAATGGCAAAGGCTTCGTCCGCATTGGGTACATGGCCGGACAGGGTGGTGCGCACGGCATCCAGTATATGTGTGGTGAAACCGGCCTGATCGGTGCGCAGGTCGGTCTGTCGGGCGACACGGGCAATGGCGTCCTCCACTGCCGGATTGATGTTGCCATGACCGGTATGTCGCCCCAGTCCACGCGCGCAGTCCAGTATCGTCAGCATGGACACCATGGCCAGCCGTGCCCCGTTGGCGCGCGCACCGCCGCGTTCCAGTTCCGTGCGGGCGTAGGACAGGGGGGTGGTCAGTGCCAGTATGCGTGCGCCCAGCCGGATGTCGGTCTGTGCGCCCCGGTCGTACATATGCTGCAGGGCGGCGCGCGCGGTTTCGCTAAGCGGTCGGATAAGCTGCTTCAGCCCGTTCGCCAGTCCGCGCCATGCCTCGGGCGAGCCTGACAGGATATTGACCACGGCGACGGCAAAGACCCCAAGGGTAATGGCCGAGGCACGGGACACCGCGATGTTGAATACATTCTGTGGCGTATCAATGCAGTTCACGGCCACAAGAGCGACTGTATAGCCCGATAGCAGCGCGGCGTAGGAGCGGAAGTCGCGTTCCAGCGATCCCACGAAGGCGCAGGCCGCAAGCCACAGCGCGACACCCCCCAGAAAGGGGCCGCGCTGCTGGTTCCACACCGCCACCAGCACAATGGACACTCCCATGCCCACCATGGTGCCCAGCAACCGGTAAAATGCCTTGGATAATGCCTGTCCGCGCAAAGGCTGCGCCAGGATCATGACCGTGACGCCAACCAGCAGCGGATTGTCCAGTTGCAGCCAGAAGGCCGTGGCAAGACCAAGGACCAGCGAGCACCATGTACGCAGGCTGAACCCCACCCAGCCCGCAGGCAGGCGGTCAGCCCAGGGCATGAAGGCATGCATGATGTCGTGAATACGCCGCGTGCTGTTTGCCTGTAGGTCTGGCATGGCCTCCCTGACCGTTCAGTGGCCTCACGGCGTTTAATACAATGGAAGTAGACTGGAATTCATAACAAAGGATGTACGGGAGCAACCTGCATATCTGATATTCACTAAGGGGATATCACCCGGTGCCGGATTACTTCGCCTACGATAATCAGCGCTGGACTGCCTACACCTGCATCCGCTGCCTGTCGTGCCAGTCCGCCCAGTGTACCGGTCAGCACGCGCTGGTCCGCGCGCGTGCCGCGTTCGACAATGGCGGCGGGCCAGTCCGCAGGCAGGCCGTGCGTCATAAGTTGTGCGCACAGGGCGGGCAGGGCGGAAACCCCCATATAGATCACCACCGTCTGCCCCGGTCGCGCCATACTGTCCCATGGCAGGTGCAGGGTGCCATCCGCGCGGGCATGCCCGGTCACGAACATGCAGGCCTGCGCACAGTCGCGGTGGGTCAGTGGGATACCGGCATAGGCGGCGCAGCCATTGGCCGCCGTGATGCCGGGCACGACCTGAAACGGAATGGCGGAGTCCAGCAGGGCCTCGATTTCCTCGCCCCCGCGCCCGAACACGAACGGGTCGCCGCCTTTCAGTCGCAGCACGCGCTGGCCCATACGCGCGCGACGGACCAGTTCGGCGTTGATCTCCTGCTGCGGCATGGTGTGTTTGTTCCGCCGCTTGCCGACAAACACCAGTTCCGCATCGCGCCTGACCCGGTCCAGCAGGGCAGGGGAGAGCAGCTGGTCATACAGCACGCAATCCGCATTCTGCATGAGATGCAGTGCGCGTAGCGTCAGCAGGTCCGGATCACCCGGTCCTGCGCCGACCAGCCAGACCTCGCCCCGTGTACCAGTGGACGCGATGATGTCATCCAGTATGGCCCGTGCGCGCTCGATCTCGCCCCGCCGGGCAGCCTGTGCGCCCGCACCGTCAAGGAAGGTTTCCCAGACCTGCCTGCGGCGTGAGATATCGGGGCAGGCCGCTCCCACATGCTCACGCTGCTGCTGCATGAAAACGGCCAGTTCCCCCGTGCCATCGGGTATGGTGCTTTCCACCTGTTCGCGCAGGCGGCGGGCCAGGACGGGGGCTGCCCCCCCGGTGGATATGGCGATGCGCACCAGCCCGCGATGGATCTGGGCCGGGGTGATGAAAGTGGAAGGCTGCGGATCATCCACCGCACAGACGGGAATGTTCATTTCCTGCGCCAGAGCCGCGGCAGTGCGGTTGACCGCGCGGTCATCGGTTGCAGCATAGACCAGACGGCAGCCGGGCATGATGGTGCGCAGGGTGGTGTCATCGGCCGTGCTGGCGACGTGGGTGATGGAGCCGTCTTCCGCCCATACCTGCATTTCCGCATCAAGGCGGCCTGCCACAACCTCGACCTTTGCGCGGTGGGACAGTAGCAGACGTACCTTGTTGGCCGCGATCATGCCGCCGCCAATCACCAGCACCCGGACATCGTCCAGCCGCAACGCAATGGGAAACCATGCGGGTTCGGGAATATTGGTCATGCAGTCAAACAGCCGGTCGAGCCGGCATCCTGTAGCTGGGGAATATCAGGTCTGTAAGGAAACGCGTGGAGTGGCGTCAGTGGGATGCGACGTTCTTCACCCCTTCGGCATAACCCCAGCGTGCCCATGTCGAACGGTCCTTGACCGATCCCGGCGTGTTGGTGGCGCATGCGGCCAGTGACAGCACGATGGCACAGATACCAAGAACGGGAAGAAAACGGGCCAAAAAAACCTCCTGCATGACGCAATGGTCGACATAGCAGAAAAGCCATGCCTGCACCACGTCCATACATGAACTGGTGTGCGTCCTCATGTCCATCGTGTACGAAACCGAAATGATGTTATGTAATCCGTCCTGTCATTGGTGTCAGTGACGGGTAGGGAGAGGAAAAGATAGCGCATGGAAACCATTACCACCGTAGCCGGATTGCGCGCATGTGTCAGGAAGTGGAAGCAGGCAGGTGACCGTGTGGGAGTGGTACCGACCATGGGTGCGCTGCATGAAGGTCACCTGTCACTGGTTCATGCGGCGCGGGCGCAGGCGGACCGGGTGATTGCGACCGTTTTTGTCAACCCGATCCAGTTTGACAACGCAGATGATCTTGAAACCTATCCTCGCACGCTGGAGGCGGACGCATGCCTGCTGAAGGGCGCAGGCGTGGATGTGCTGTATGCGCCCACCGTATCGCAGATGTACCCACCCGGTTTCGCCACCCGCATCAACGTGTCAGGGGTGTCGGAGGGGCTGTGTGGCGGTACCCGCGCGGGCCATTTCGATGGCGTGGCGACGGTTGTGTGCAAGCTGCTTATGCAGACGCTGGCGGATCGCGCCTTTTTTGGCGAAAAGGATTTCCAGCAGGTTCAGGTGGTCCGGCGCATGGTCACCGATCTTGATCTGCCGGTTGAGGTCGTGGCGTGTCCCACGCAGCGGGAGGCTGATGGTCTGGCCCTGTCATCGCGCAACCGGCGTCTGGCACCCCAT
This sequence comes from Komagataeibacter diospyri, assembly GCF_043995075.1. Lineage (NCBI taxonomy): Bacteria > Pseudomonadati > Pseudomonadota > Alphaproteobacteria > Acetobacterales > Acetobacteraceae > Komagataeibacter > Komagataeibacter diospyri. The sequence goes on along the minus strand of NZ_CP171836.1, from coordinate 2,215,867 downwards.
CAGCGCCAGATTGCCGTGGCCCTGCCACGCATCATGCGGGCCTGTGCCGCCGATATCGCAGCGGGCGCGGATATTCCGGCCGCATTGACGCAGGCAGCCGGCCAACTGGCGGATGCGGGTTTTGAGCCGGTGGAATACGTGGAACTGCGCTCGGAACTGGACCTGCAGCCGCTGGCTTCGCTGAGCGGGGATGCGCCCGCGCGCCTGCTGGCTGCGGCATGGCTGGGCGATGTGCGGTTGATTGACGGCATGACTGTGCCATTGCCGGAATAAAGAAGTTCTTGGGTGCAGCCTTTTTTCAAAAAGGCTGCATTCTTCGAAGCTTTTTGAAAAAAGCTTCACCAAAAACTCTTGTTTTTATCGGTATTTCAGGCGTCCAGCTTGCGGGCTTCGTCGGGCAGCATGATGGGAATACCGTCACGCACCGGAAAAGCCAGGCCCGCGCGCTTGCTGATCAGTTCACCGGCCTCACGGTCATAGACCAGCGGCCCCTTGGTTACCGGGCAGACAAGGATGGACAGCAGCCGGGGGTCCAGCGGGGGGGCGGGCGGCTTTTCAGTCATGGCGGCAGATCCCATGCAGGTTGCAGTTATTCAGGCGAAATTAATCACGATGGGGATGCACCCTCATCGGGTTCATGTCCAGCCCCGTCCAGCAGATTGCGCAGGATCTGCGCCCGGGCGGCGGGCGTGGGCGCTTCCAGCATCATCTGGCGGGGTTCGGTGCCAAACGGGCAGATCATGGGCAGGGTGACCAGAAGGGCGGCGTCATCCATCTGGCGCAGCGCGTCCCATTGCGTACTCACTCCCTGTGCCTCACAGAAATCATGCAGGGCGTTGAGCAGCCCCTCGCGATCGAAGGGAATGTCATCGCCAGCATCCGTCAGGTCGGATACGAAGGACGATGCATCGACCCGTGCGACCCGGTAGCCCCGGCGCATCTCCGTTTCGCGCAGCAGGCGGAAGCGGGCAACGCCGGTCAGCGTGATGGCGTACGTGCCGTCCGTCCGTTCGGTCATGGCGGTGATACGACCGATGCATCCTATATTGTACAGCGGTGGGGTCGTGCTGTACCCATCATCCATGTCGGCATCCCCGGCATCATCCAGCGGGCTGCCATCCATGCCGTCCAGCGGGCGGGGCTGGATCATGCCGATCAGGCGGTTGCCCGCCAGCGCATCTTCCACCAGCGCGATATAGCGCGGCTCGAACACGTTGAGCGGCAGCCGCCCCTGCGGCAGCAGCAGGGCTTCATCCAGCGGGAACAGCCCCAGCTCCGCCGGGAAGTCCGCCAGTGTCATTTCCCCGATCTGCGGGATGCGGCGGGGGATGTCATCATGGATGATGATGGTCCCCCGTGGGTCATGACGCGTCACGAAAACAGCAACGAGGACATGCGCCGACGCGCCGCGACCGTGTCGGGATCGGTCTGGCCCCAGGCTTCGAACAGGCGGATAAGCTGCTTGCGCGCGGCGTCGTCATTCCATGCCCTGTCTTCTTTCATGATGGTCAGCAGTTCGTCTGCTGCTTCCGCCCGCTTGCCTGCGGCGTTCAGGGCTGCGGCCAGTTCGAAGCGGGCGGCGTAGTCCTTGGGATTGGCGGTGATGCGGGCGCGGATTCCCTCAGCTTCCTCAGCCGCTTTGCGTCCTTCGCGCTTGAGTTCAAGTGCGGCCTTCGCTCCGGTGATTTCGGCATGATTGGCGATGGATGCAGGCGCGTCGTTCAGGGCGGTTTCGGCCCCTTCCTCATCCCCCATTTCAATCAGGGCACGGGCAAGGCCGCCCCATGCGGCGGGGTTTTCGGGTTCGATTTCCAGTACCTGTGAAAACAGTCCGGCGGCGGCTTCGGCGCGGCCTTCCTCCATTTCCTTGTGGGCGGCTTCCACCAGATCGGCCGCGGGCAGGGCGCCGCCTGCGGATTTCAGCACGTTTTCCACAAACCGGCGTACTTCGCTTTCGGGCTTGGCGCCCTGGAACAGGTCAAGGATCTGCCCCTGCCAGAAGGCGGCGACCAGCGGAATGGACTGCAGCGGCAGACCGATCTGGGTCAGCTGCTGGGCCAGTGCGCGGTTGGCGTCCACATCTACTTTCACCAGTCGCACGCGGCCGCCGGCGGCACGCACCACCTTTTCCAGCACCGGGGTCAACTGCGTGCAGGGCTTGCACCACGTTGCCCAGAAATCGACCAGAACCGGCATTTCACGGCTGGCGTCCACCACGTCACGCATGAAGGTGTTCTGCGTGCCTTCCATCACCGGGTCGGGCCTGCCGCCTGCAATTGGCGGGCTACCCGCTGGGGCGGAACCGGCGGGGCGGGGTGTCTGGCCGATAATGTAGTCCATCTGGTCGTGTTCCTGTTTGGTCTGGCGGCCAGCATGGGGACGGGGACATTGCCTACCCTGATGCCCATGCCGGTCGGTTCATATGCTGTAGGGATAGATTGGCATTCCCGGCGATCCCCGCAACCGCATTATGGGGGGATGAAAAAAAACTTCGATAAAAGCACTTTAACCTCTTGCACACCCATCGGGTTTGCCGTAAACACCGCTTCACCGACACGGAGCGCGGGCGTAGCTCAGGGGTAGAGCACAACCTTGCCAAGGTTGGGGTCGTGGGTTCGAATCCCATCGCCCGCTCCAGATTTAAAAAACTAAATCAGTTGGTTGGTAAGCGGCCCTTCGGGGCCGTTTTTGTTTTTGGCATTATATACATACAGTATTCGTGGTCTGTTGCATGCCCTTAAGCAGGAGTGGTAGGGCCGCAGGCATATGCTACGGTGTATTGTCAGTCAGGCATGATGATGACTGAAGCGGACTGCACGGATGTCGGCAAGGCTGCTTGCTGCCTGTCATGGCGGGGGCAACTGTTTGGAACTGTTTCAGTTTATTAAAGAATGTTCGGCAGGGTTCCCCTTCCGGTAATGATGCGGTGGCGGTGTATCCGTTCCGTCATTGCGCATATCATGCTGCCGTATCCGCCTGTCTTCCGGGAAATCCCCGGGAAACAGTCGGCACGGACAGTCGGGGCGTGCAATACCCGGTTACCGTTCCGCTTGACTGACGATATGCTGTAGTTGCACAGGGAACGTTTTCCACACACGCGCGATCTGATCTGGCGGCGCGCATTGATGTCTTTTTTTTGCCTTATTGCCATGGTCTTGTGCCGGTTGCTGATGTCGTCATGGAAAGGTGATTTTCGTGCATATCGAAACGTTTTCTTACGTTCGCGCGTGCCGATCGGACCTGCGTAAAGAGGGCTGTCATGGTATGTCCATGCTTGGAAAACGGGTGTGTAATGCATGGTTTTCCGCTACTGTCAGCTTTATGGGGCATTCATGTCCTCACGTATGGTCAGTCAAAGTGTGATCTGATAAAAGGCCCCTGCGCTGGCCCTTTTCTTCCTTCAGCCGGATTATCTTCCTGATCATAACTTTTAGCTGCGGTGTCACATTGACCATTTTCTGTCTCCCGAAAAATTTGGGTTCAGTTCTACGGCATGTTCGAAAAGGTCAGCGTTTTGCCGTTATCGGCGGGATGATTCTGTTGCTGGCTGGATGTAGCTCCCTGCCGGATAGTGGTCCCACGGAATCCGAGGTCAATCATGCCCAGCGGAACCCACAGAAAAATAGCGTAAACTACGGCATTGTTAAGGTTTCCCCGGAGCTGATCGGTCTGCTGGAAAGCGAAGAACCGCCGCTGTTCAGTAGCCTTGATGCGGATAATTCCCCCGTCAGTGCGCCCCGCAATGACACAATCGGGCCGGGCGATATCCTTCAGGTCTCCATATATGAAGTGGGAAGCGCGCTGTTCAGTCCCGGTAGCGTAGGGACGCCGACAGGTCCTGGGGGCGCCAGTGCTGGTGCCAGCGCCAATGCAAATGGTGGTGCAGGGGGCAGCAATGTTGGTGGGATGAATATGTCCACGGCCTCCAGCCTGCCGCCATTGAGCGTGGATGGGAACGGGGATATTGAAATTCCTTTCGGCGGGCAGATCCATGTGACTGGCATGACCACCAGTCAACTGGCCGATACGATTACGGCGCGACTCAAGCAGAAATCGCAGTCTCCTCAGGTGGTCGTGCGCATTCTGTCCGATATTACCAATTCGGTCATAGTGTATGGGGGGGTCCGCCGACCCAGCCGTATTCCCCTTACACCCAATCAGGAACACATACTTGATGTCATTGCTCTGGCCGGGGGGGAAGACCGGACAGCCCAGTCGGACGAGGACTATATCGTTCGCCTGACGCGTAACGACAAAATTGCCGAACTGCCGCTCAAGACAATAGAAAACGATCCTGCGCAGAATATCACGATGCGGCCGGGTGACCGGGTGCAACTCGTGTTCCAGCCACGTAGCTTCACGGTATTTGGTGCCAGCGGACGGGTAACGCAGACACAGTTCACCACCCCTACGCTGAATCTGGCTGAAGCCATTTCGCGTAATGGTGGCCCGATTGATTCCCGTGCCGATCCTAACGCGGTTTACCTGTTCCGCTTCGAGAATGCGGATGTGCTGAAACATCTTGGCATGCCGGTTGATAATAATGCGACAACCGGGCCGGTAATCTATCAGCTGGATATGATGAACCCCAGTAATTATTTTCTGGCGGAAAGATTCATGATGCGGGATCGGGATCTGATCTATATTGCCAATTCCGCCAGTAACAAATTCTATAAGTTCTTCAACCTGATCAGTACACTTATCGCCCCTGGGATCACTGCGGCATGGATAGTCCGATAATGAATCAATTTTTGAAACATAAAGGCTTCGGTCGTGTGTCTGTTGTGGATCCTGCGGTAAAATTGTCTGCTGTTTGGTATGGTTCGGAAATTCTTGCTGGTCGTACGCTGGATCGGGCCTGCATGTCATGAATATTGAGGTGTATAATCAGGATGAAAATCGGTTCCATGACAATCGTGACGATGAATCCTTTCTGACGCGGGTTTTAAACTGGTTTCGTAATCTGGTGCGGAACCATACGCCATTCCTGATCTTTGTCATTGCGCCGACGTTTCTGGTCTTTCTTTACCTGACGTTGATTGCAACGCCGCAGTATATATCCGAAGCGCATTTTGTCGTGCGTGGACGCTCCGGGCAGTCCGGTATTTCGTTGAGCAATATCCTGCAATCCAGTGGCAGCGGCGCGACATCTGAAAATACATACGTGGTGCAGGATTATATCCAGTCACGCGATGCTGCAGAACTGCTGATCAAGCATAATAACCTGCTGGATGTATATTCGCGGCCGGAAGCCGACTTTTTTGCACGGTATCCGTTTTTTGCGCTTCCCCGGAATTTCGAGCATTTTTACCTTTACTATCAATGGCATGTATTGGTAGAGCAGGATTCGGAAACGAACATTTCCATCCTGACCGTCCGTACTTTCCGTGCGGAAGATTCCCAGAGGATTGCGCGTGCGCTGCTGGATGCCGGTGAGAATCTGGTGAATGAGATCAATCGCAGACAGCGGGAAAATCTGATTCGTGCTTCTGCGAACGAAGTGCAGGCAGCCGAGGCCAGGCTGCGTGATATCAACCACAAACTGGCCGAATACCGGAATGAGGTCGCGTTGATCGACCCCATGCGGCAATCTGTCCCGATGGTCAATTTTGTGACCAGCCTGCAGAATATGCTTACGTCGACGAACATGCAGCTGAACCAGTTGCAGAAATCAGCCCCCGGCAGTCCGCTGATCGCAGCCTACCAGCGGCAGGCTGACATCCTGACCGACCAGATCAAGAAATCGGGCAGCCAGATTACGGGTTCGGATGAATCCCTTGTTCCAAAGATTACCGGGTACGAAGATCTGATGGTGCAGCGTGATATGCAGCAGCGTATCCTGCTCAGTGATGTCGCATCGTTGGAAGTGGCCAAGCAGCAGGCCAACCAGCAGATGATCTATGTCGATGAAGTGGCGCAGCCCAATGCAGCTGACTGGCCAGCATATCCCCGTAACATAATCGTTCTCGTAATCGTGTTCTTTTCGACACTTGGCCTTTATGTAATGGGTAAATTGCTGATTTCGGGCGCGCGGGAACGTAACCTGCGGTAATTCATGTCATTCATGATGGGGCCGGTCGTCATGACCGGTCCGGTGCGGCGTATCAGTCACCGGACCAATGGGAAAAGTCAGTATGTTACGTTGTATTGATATCGTTAAGGAATATCATGTCGAGCACGGTAAGCGTCGTATCCTTGACGGTGTCAACCTGCAGGTCGAAAAGGGCGAAAAGCTTGGTATTCTAGGCCGTAATGGTGCCGGGAAATCAACACTCATCAAAATCATCGGGGGCGTTGAACTGGCGACATCGGGGCGTATCGAACGTACCATGTCAATTTCATGGCCTCTTGCTTTCGGCGGGGCATTCCAGGGGAGCCTGAGCGGGCTGGATAACCTGCGCTTTATTTGCAGGATCTATAATCTCGATTATCCGAAGACGCGGAAATATGTCGATGATTTTGCCGAACTGGGCAAGCAGCTTATGGATCCGGTAAAAACGTACTCTTCCGGTATGCGCGCGCGTCTTGCCTTTGCCCTGTCTGTCGTGATCGAATTTGACTGTTATCTGATTGACGAAGTCATCATGGTTGGTGATGCCCGGTTTTATGAACGGTGCCGACAGGAACTGTTTATCAAGCGTGCGGATCGTGCATTGATAATTGTTTCGCATGATATGAATTTTATTAAAGAAATATGCGACAGAAGCGCCGTAATACATGATCGGAAAATGATAGAATGTGCATCCGTTCAGGAGGGAATTGATTTATACCATTCCCTGTAAATTCCAGACAACAGAAGAAATTATTCCTAAAATACTATTTAAAACAGATTTTTGTCTGCTGTATACCCGGAAAGGGTGGCGTGCCAGAGTGTCCCATAAATAAGATAGGATTTGTTTTCTAATCCCCCATACTCTAAAATAGCCCGCTACGAGAACAGAACGGCAGGGAGTGGCAGGTAGATCAACAGCATGGAAAGTCAGCATTCTTCGCATATCTTTCCGTGCGCCTTTGTCATTTTCCACGGGAAACAGTCTGTCTGGCCCTTGAACGGGTGGCGGTCTGACTGGATTATACCGAAAGTGAAGCTCTGGCCCGTTGATAAAACATACCACTGCCATATGCTTGTACCATTGTTCCTCATATATCTGTGCGACTTTGTAACCTTAAACAAAGGTCGGCGGTCCGTATCGGCGCTGTCCTGCTCCCAAAGGAATTGGCATGCCTGTCAAGCTTGAACAGACTGATATGTGATGCCTGACATTTCACAAAACAATGCTGTAACCTCTTCCCGTCGTTTTTTGCTGCTTCAGGGACTGATGGGGCCTTTTTTCCATGAAATTGGGAAAGCATTCCGTAAGGCCGGATATGCAGTCTACAAGATCAATTTCAACGGTGGCGATCAACTGTTCTGGCGTCTGCCGAATGGAATCAATTTTACAGGCAGCATGGACGAATGGCCTGACTTTCTGACGAATGTCCTGACCCGGTACGGTATTACCGATGTCATGCTGTTTGGTGACTGTCGTCCACTGCACCGTAAGGCGACGGAGTTATGTGTCAAGCGTGGCATACGGGTTTATGTGTTTGAAGAAGGCTACATCCGTCCTGACTGGGTGACGCTGGAACTTGACGGGGTCAATGGCCATTCATCCCTGCCTCGTGATCCGGCCTGGTATCACGAACAGGCTGCCCGTCTTCCGCCCCTGCAGCCACATGCTCAGGTTCCGTCTTCGTTCCGGCGGCGGGCGCTGGAAGCCGTGGCCTATAACGCGGCTGATCTGCTGACGCGGCGGTATTTCAAGAACTGGCATGATTACCGGCCGTGGCATCCGTGGACGGAAGGGATCGGGTGGCTCAAGCGTCTGTATCATCGTGATGCGGCGCGGGAACGCACGGAACAGATTCTGGCGGAAGTGGCGGATAACAACCTGCCTTACATGCTATTTCCGCTTCAGCTGGATGCCGATGCGCAGATCCGGCTGCATTCGGATTTTGATGGCATAGCAGGGGCAATCCATGTGGTGCTGGAATCCTTTGCGCGGCATGCGCCCAGGGATCTTTACCTGCTGGTGAAAGAACATCCCCTGGATAATGGGGTCAAGGACTGGAATGCCCTTGTGCAGGCGACCGCGCGTAAGCTGGGAATTGCGGATCGCGTGCGCTATCTGGAAAGTGGTGATATCGCCCAGATGGTCCGGGCAGCGAAAGGCGTGGTGACCATCAACAGCACCACGGGTACGCTTGCGCTGATCTGCAATGTCCCGGTCATTACGCTGGGACAGGCGATTTACGATCTGCCGGGCATTACCGATCAGGGAACACTGGATCATTTCTGGGGCACGCCCACGGCACCAGATCCCGTTACATTCGAGGATTTCCGGCGCGTGCTGATTGATCGCTGCCTGATCGAGGGCGGTTTCTTTTCTCGTGAAGGGCTACAGTTACTGGTGCAGGGAACGCTCAGGCGGATCAATCGTACGACCCCGCCACAGGACGGGAAGGTGTTCACCATCTCGCACCTTGATGCACGTTCTTCTCACTAACACTGATTGATCACGATGATGGACGCCCCGCATATTTTCATGGATGTCTCCCGCCTGCTTTCGCGGGCGCGGAACCCGATTCCAACCGGGATTGACCGTGTCGAATATGAATACGTCCATTACCTGCTGCATAATGAGGCGTATCGTCTGACCTTTGTCGCTTTCCATCCGGTCGGTATCATAGGTACTCTGCGGATGCAGGCCGTGCGTGATTTCCTGCATATGATGGGACAGGTCTGGGATGGCGATATCGCATTGCGCGACCGGCTGCCCCGCATGGCGCAGCGCCTGTTGCAGTCGGTGCTGCTATCGCATTGGACGATGCCCCGGTACCGGGGCGACAGTGTCTATCTTCTGGTGTCGCATCATCACCTGACGCGCCCGCAGGCGATCGAGACGTTCCTGTCCCGTCATGGCAGCCTGTTCGTGCCGATGGTGCATGATCTCATTCCCATGGAATTTCCCGAATATGCCCGGCCGGGTGAACCGCAACGTCATGCCCGGCGCATGGAAACAGTGGCGCGTCTTGCCGCCGGCGTTATCGTTCCGGCCAAAGCCGTAGCCCGTTCGCTTGCACCGTATGTCAAAGGCCGCCCTGCCGAAGGCCATGTGCATGTCGTAACCCATGGGCTGCATTTGCAGCTTTCCCAGTCGCCTGACGGGACACCATCGCGCCTGCCGGATGATGGCAGGCCGTATTTTGTGTGTCTGGGAACCATTGAGCCGCGAAAGAACCACCTGTTATTATTGAACTTGTGGCGTACCATGGCCGAAGAAAAGGGAAAGGACACTCCACGTCTGATCCTTGTCGGGCGCCGTGGCTGGGAAAACGAAAACGTTCTCGACATGTTGGAACGCTGCCCGGCATTGCAGGGCAATGTGCTGGAATATAACGACCTGTCGGACCCCGAAGTCGTCGGTCTGCTGCAGGGATCGCTGGGGCTGCTGTTTCCCTCCTTTTCCGAGGGGTTCGGACTTCCCCTGGCCGAGGCCCTGGTTCTGGGTACCCCGGCCATCTGCAGCGACATTCCGGTATTCCATGAGGTGGCGGGCGCGGATGCAACATATCTTGATCCGACCGACGGCCCGGCATGGCGGGGGGCCATTGACGCCATGGTCGCGGAAAGTCTGGCACACAGGGGGCCAGCACGTACGGCGCGCATGAACCTGTTCAACTGGCCCCGTCAGGTTGCGGCAGGCATTGCCGTTGTTGACGAGACGGCAGCATTTTTTCGATCAGACGGACGGCACGGGTCCTGATCCCTGACCGGTGCATGCGTCCGGATCGTTTATAGCTGTGCAGGAACTGGCGTATATTCTTTTCCGGGTACAGGAGCGAGTGGGGGTATCCCGCGCCGCATCTCCCGCTTGTGACGCACGCGTGATTGGCAACTGCATCTTTCATGACCATTTTTCCGCATCCTGAAAATAGTGACCGCCCCCTACCGGCTGCTCCCACGATATGGCTGGATAGCAGGAACATGGGCAGGTCAGGTGGTACTGGCGTTGCAACCTACGTGCAGGGGGTGGAGGCATGCCTGACCCGTATGGGATTTCACACACAATATCTGTGGGACCATGACCCGGATGATGGCACCCAGCAGCATCCCGATACCGGATGGCGGCGACTGACCAGGCTCCTGCGGGCCTGCCTGCCCGTTCAGATAATCCGTAGCCACTATCAGCAGTCATCAGCTGAACCCTATCCCTATATTTCGGATATCTACAGGGTGGCTCATATTCACTTCAGGATATGCAAGCGTCTGCTGTTTCTGCGTAGCCAGCGGCTTCCGGACATCATGTTCTGGACCTATCCACTGCCGATCGTGGTGAAAAATACGATCAACATCGTGACGATCCATGACCTGATTCCCCTTACACACCCGCATCTGACCGGGATCAACCCCCAGCGTCTGCAGCAGATGCTGACCCAACTGGTTGCCCGGGCGGATGTCGTGGTGACGGTTTCAGAAACGGTCAGGCAGCAGATCAGGGAGATATTTGGTGTCCCTGCTGGTAAGGTCATCAATCTCTATCAGCTTGCGGGTGTGACGGTAGCCGAACGCCAGCAATTGACAACGGCTCCGGTGGTGGCGCCCGCAGGCTGCTTTATCTGTATCGGCCGGGTGGAAAAGCGTAAAAATATCGAACGGCTGGTGGACGCCCATGCAGCCAGCGCCACAGAGCGGCCGTTGGTGCTGCTGGGACCGGACGGTGATGATATGCCCGATTTCCGTCCCCGCACGCCGCGTCAGCGGATTATCCGCGTGCCATGGTGTGGCCGGGATTCCCTGCTGCGCAGTCTGGCGAATGCCCATGCCCTCGTTTTTCCCTCTCTGGCGGAAGGGTTCGGCCTGCCTATTATCGAGGCCATGGCGCTGGGTGTCCCGGTCATGACATCTCGCGGGGGGGCGACCGAGGAAATCGCGGGTGGCGCAGCCATGCTTGTGGATCCTTATGATACGCAGGATATTGCCAGCAAGATTGAATGGCTGGATCAAATGCAGCCTGATGCGCCAGAAATGGAAAAACTGCGTCATGCCGGGTTGGAACGGGCGCAGGAATTTACGGAGTCCGCGCAGATCGGGCGTTTACGCACATTCCATGCGTATTTGTGTAAGCTTTTTCCTGAACGTCTGAAATGAACATCATGAACCATGGATCAGGGGCCATGGTTCATGGTGAGGGTCTTCTGGAAACGGTGGCAGGTCCGATTCTGCGCGTAGCGGACAAGCATTAAAAATGTAATAAATTGTTAAATAATATTATAAGAAAAATAGATTTATAGTACATATTATAGCCCCAAACGGAATATATATAATGTGCTTACTTTTTCTGGCATCACAACCGTATAGTAAAAGTTTATGACCCCACGGAATGTGGTTTTGTATAGGTTGATGAATTCTGTTTCGACGGTTTGGGAAAATGAGATTGGACCATACAGTCATTGATGGATATATCATGATACCCATGTCGCGATCAGGAAGGGTGGGGATTATCCGGACGGGTATGAAACCTTCCCGCGGAATTGCTGTTACTCTGATGAGTGGTAGTCCGAGAGTGCATTTAAAGAGTAGGAATTGGAAAAATTCTTATTGATAGGTGCTTGCCTTCTGAGATGGACAACAGCCGGATCCGTCCCCATATATGACGCAATATGGACAGGGAAATCGTATAACTTGAGAAACTTGCCACAGATTAATAAAAAAAGACTTTCTTGCAGTGGAATGGCAGGGCTGCACCTCTGAAATAAGTTGTCTATAATGGGTCGTTGAGGCAGGGATACGCATTCATGCCAGATGGGAATGTTCGAGGGTAACCATGATGCAGCAGAAGCGTAGGATGAAGGAAGAGGCCCCCCTTCGCCTGTTCAAAAATCCTGTAATGGAATCCCTGACGCTGCTTTCCTTCAGTGCGTTTGTCGTTGTCTGGAGCATCATACTGTTTGCCGCCCTGTTCTTCGCGTGGCGGATGGCTGTCTCGATCAAGATGATGGCCCTGTACTGCCTGATCGGGTTTGTGGTATGGTTTCCCTTTGAATATCTGATGCATCGTTTCCTATTTCATTTTCAGGCAAAATCGGCATTCATCCAGTCAATGGTTTTCGTGATGCACGGCAATCATCATGAACAGCCCAACCATCCCTTGCGTAACCTGATGCCGCTGAGCGTCTCCCTGCCGCTGGCGCTGGTGATCTGGGGCGGATGTGTCTGGTCCATGGGCTATGGTGTTGGTGGGGCGGTAGCCGCCGGTTTTCTGTGTGGGTATGTGGCATACGACACGGTGCATTATTCATGCCATCAGTTTCCCATGCGTTTTCCTCTGCTGCGCAAGATCAAGATCCATCACATCAATCACCATTACCGGCAGACCGATGCCAATTATGCGATTACGGCGGTGTTTCTGGACAAGGTCTGCCATACGGAATGTGATCGTAACTGACCCACTGATGGGGCAGTGTTCAGGGCGATGAGCGCACTGACATTTCAATGATCAGATGATTGAGCTGGGCTGGCGTAAGGGCCGTAGGGGGCTGAGGTGCTGCCTTGTCTTGCAGCGGAAAGGAAATCGCGACGTACGGTACGTCGCGTATGGGCGACGGCGTGACAATGCCCGTGATTGATGGGCGATGATCGCCAAAAAATATCAGCAATGTCCTGGAATCCCTGGCTGACATGTTTTCAATCAGGTCCAGCAGCATTTGATCACTGTTCTGCACATGCCGCAGATAGTGTTCCAAGGGGGTCTGTCGATCCGCACCGGTTGGCCACGGCCCATGGTTTTCCATGGTGACGGTATAGAATAATGATGGTGTGGTGACCTGGTGCATCATGTCCACCAGTGTCTGTCCCAATGCGACATCGCCAAAATAGGGCATGTCCGGTGTCGGGATATGGGGTCCAGGATTGACCAGGCGGGAAAAGCCCATGGCTGGCATAAGCGTTTCACGATTATAGAATCGCAGGTCATGTGGGTGGATGAACGTGCTGTCATACCCTATGGTTTTCAGTCGGTTGCCAATGGCATGCGCGCGTTCGCGTTCTGCAGTCAGGAAAGGGTCATAACGCCGGAAACCAAGGTCGCGTTCTTCCTGCCCGAAAATAACGCCATATTCCGAACGCATGGTATAGGCGCCAAATCCACTTACGGATAAAGGTCCCCGGTGGGAGGCGATTTCATAGGCCCGCTTCAGACCCGGCATCGCCGGGAGGGCTATGTCGGCTGGCAGATTCAGTCGTGCCGGGTCGGCAAATGATTCACATTGAATGATCACGATCTGATCATAGGCAGGGCTGCCGCGAAGTGGGGCAGGCGATGAGAGGTCGGCGCTCGCCCGCCATTGTCGCCAGTACATTATAATACTTCCCGGCAGGCCCAGTAGCACGACATCACGTTCAATATCCGGGGTTGGCGCGAGTGTTCGCGGTGAACGGAGCCATAGCAGCAGCCCCCCCAGCAGCAATATCCCGGCACCTGCCAGATGGGGCAACAGTGCGGCTGAAGAGTAGATCCACAGCAGGACCGGGGCTGCAATGCTGATCGCCAGAAGGGCGATGCGTCCGGTCAGGGGAATGGAAAAAAGATAGAATTTGGGATGCTGCAGAAAGCTGCGGGCAACCACAACGTCACTGAACAGCAGGGGTTCACCCAGCACACGGAATTTGATGTTCGATGCCACGACCGTAACGGTCATGAGCGTCAAGACCATGATGGTAGCAATCGGGAGGCTTCCGGTCAGGGTCAGCCATCCCCCATACGCGACCATGCTGCATAAAACGTCCAGCAACCAGCGACGTGTCGACAGGCGTCGTTCTGCTCGTGGCATTACAACAGCGTATTCAATAGCTGGCGTCAGGAAGACGATAACAATAAAAGACGCCAGAACCTGAAATGGTAACATGAAAATCCCGTTGTGCAATCGGCATGGCACCCGTTGCGTTGGAGGTTGTTATCGATAACAGGCTCTTGTACAAGGTATCCCCGTTGGAATAAACACCGGGAACGTGGTTGGAAATTGCGGACCTATGAACGATTTGCATAAAGGTCTTTAACAAAGGCCATGACAGGCCAGAGGCAGCAATCATGACATTGGCATCGTATTCCTGTCTGTTACGGATGCCTCCTTTCCGGCGTGGTTTGCCGGTAATTGCAGTGCCTGCAATCGGGGAAACTGCCACGGCGAAGGCCGTGGCGGAAATTACCCAGCGGATTATTACGGACAGGACGGGCGGCAACTTCTGGGCGCTGTCCCCTTCCCATGTAAAACCTGTGCTGATCTGTGGTGGATATGGGATGGACGGGGCCAGCATGCGCGTGCTGGCACGTTTGCTGGAACGCCTTGTGACCGTTTTTCCTGCCCGTGACCTGCTGCTGGTTGCACCTGGGGCATATGGGCCGGCCGCACGGGTTGCCCGTAAACATGGTGTTCTTCACCTGCATACCCCCGTGGACCCGCATGGTCTGCTGGATCATGCGCAGGAAATTCATGAACTGGGGCGGGGCGATATCGGGGATCTTGCGGCGCTGCGGGGCCTGAAGGTAACGCGGTATGCCAGCCCTGACCATGGTCATCGTGTTGAGGGAACACAGGTCGCGCGACAGTTGATACAGGACTGGCATTATCGGGACCCGTACACGGGTAAAGCGACAACAATCCTGAAAGTTCTGGAATTTCAGGCATTGTGGCGGCGTATTATCGATGCCAACCAAAACATCGGGGTGTGTTTTGGCATGTCCCTGTGGAAACGCAGGCGCATTGCGGCTTTCTTCACGACCCCTCCCACTCACCCACCATTTTTCAGACAGGTCGGTCCTGCGGTAAAAAGGTGCGCTACCCAGGGCAGGGCGCTTGTCACATGGGCCACGCGCATGCCGCCAACACTGGCGCCGCAGGCACAGGCGGCAAAGGTGCCGGTGTGGCGTGTGGAGGATGGTTTTGTCCGTTCGGTCGGTTTGGGAAGTGGATTACAGGTTCCTGCCTCCATTTTTGTGGACCAGCGCGGCATTTATTACGATCCTTCTGAGCCCAGCGATCTTGAGCACATTCTGGCGACAGCAACGTTCGACAGTCATCTGCGGGAACGGGCGCGGTTATTGATTGACCATGTGGTTTGCAAGGGAATCTCGAAATATGGCCGCTCCGAACAGGGACAGGTAAGTGAATGGGGCATGCCTGGACAGCGTGTACTGCTGGTTCCCGGACAGGTCAGTGATGATCTGTCCGTCGTGAAGGGTGGCGGTCCGGTGCGGGGCAATCTGGAATTACTGCAGGCGGTGCGCCGATATAATCTTGATGCTTTCATAATTTATCGTCCCCATCCTGATGTGGTGGCCGGACACCGGCAGGGAAGGCTGCCGGATAAAGCGGTCATGGCTTACGCGGATCACATCAGTATCGGGGGCAGCATTACGGATATTATGGGGCAGGTGGATGAGATTCATACGCTGACCTCGCTTGCCGGGTTTGAAGGTCTGATGCGACAGCGCAAGGTCGTGACGTACGGCTGTCCTTTTTATGCAGGGTGGGGTTTAACCACGGATCTGGGGCAGGTTCCCACCAATCGGCGACAGCGTACTCTTTTACTGGAGGATCTGGTAGCCGGGGCCCTCATTCTCTATCCGCGTTACATCGATCCCCTGACACAGCTCCCCTGTGAAGTGGAAACAGTGATTGAGCGTTTTAATGATATGCGGCTGTGGCGCCCCACATTATTGATGCGTATCAAGCAGTTGCAGGGGAAAATAAAACATATGATGGCGCATTGAATGGGTTGGATACGTTCGTGACAATGTAATGAACCACGATGCATTATATTTTCAATGAAGTAATCGAGTGGGTATTTTTGGAAAGTAATTACTGGCTGGTAGGCATTCCGGTGTATTACAGTGCATCAAGTGCGACCTTCTTCCACTTGCCTTTGCTGGTGCAGAAATAGGCGTAGCTGTCATCATTCATGATAGCCCCCTTTTTACAGGTGGAGGATGCCGTCGGTGTATACCCGGCAGACGCGGCAATCCCCGCAAAGGTCGCATACCCGTTATCGTCGATTGCAGAGACTTTTGTGCCCGACGGGCTGAACCCTTCGAACATGGATCCTGTCCCGTCAGAGCGTGCATGGGCCTGATACGATACAGTGGCTTCACGAACGGAAACTCCTGTTGACCAAGGCAGCGGACCACCGGAATAATCACTGTGCTGGATATCGAGCGCCACCGAACTGGTGGTATTCCCCACTTTCCCGCCGCCTGTAATGAACAGGCCACGAGAAATGCCCCCGTCCCTGACCGTTCCATTGAAATTCAGGTCGATTTCCTGAACGCTGCCTGAATTGGAATCCAGGTTGAGAACAGGATTGAAAACTTCCATGGTGTAAGCCGTCCCGGGCTTTCCCCCTGTTCCTGTATCCGTGCCAGCGTACAGGCATGCCACCATGCGTCTGGTCATTATGGTATCGGTGTTGTTGGGCCTGTTCGGCAGGCATTCAAAAGCATGCCCGATCAGTGCTGAACCACTGCTCGGAAGGGATAGTGCAGCGGGGTCCATCTCTTCTTTGACGTTACTGACAATCAGCCATGGATTTGTGTAAAGCGAATTGAACCGGCCTGCACCGTTTTCCGGTCTACCCAGAGCCTTGCCGGAAAACACGTTACCATTAAAATTGAAACGCCCCAGCATCCTGTTGGTAAACGCACCCGACTGGATCACATATCCTTTTGGTGAATAGGGAAAATTGATTTCAGGATTGTTGGCCTCCGCAGCCGTAATTGCATTTTTGAACGCTGTTCCGTTATCCGTTGTCCTGTCGCCCACGGCACCGTAATCCCGGACATCTATTACCGATCGTGCCGTGGCGGCATTCTTCCTGTCAGCCTGCCAGTCCATGCGTTCCTGCGGGGGCTGGCTGGAGGATGACTGTGCATGGCTTGCCCCGTTCCAGGCAAACAATGCCGTGACCGACAGAAGAACAGCCTTTTTCATTCTCCGGTTTCTCCATCATGTGGCGGCGGGCCAGGTTTGATCGGGTTGCTATGGAGTCTGCGCTACCTGATCGGATTCCCTACCACAGACGGAACGCCCATCTGGCTGCCCAGCAGGCTGGTCGCAATATATTGATTGTGCTGACCAGCAGTGTATTACGCGCAAGGCCACTCGCGCGCATACTTCACCGCCGGTCAGCATGTGCGCATGGCGTCGCGGATGATCTGTCCATCCGTATTGTCCGCAACATCAACCAACGCCAGACCGAACCCGGCGTCCCTTCTGCCAGCTTCAGGCAAGCCGTGCCGCCTCACCGCCATCGCCATACTGGTTCTGTACGAAGAGGCTCCCTCCTGTCTCATCCAGCTTCAGCCGATCGATCAGATTCCGCCTTACCCAGTGGATCGTCCATTCATCGGCGCTGCCAGCCAGTCTGCCAAAATCGGAATCACTGCGTGCATGTCCGTCAGCTTCTATATGCACGACTTCCCCACTGAACCACCGCCAACGGCCCGTCAGTGCGGCACAGCCCCTCTGGTCAGCATCCGGCCGTTGCCCAAGGCGAAATCCGTTTTCCTCCTGAAGCAGGTGACGCAGACCAACGATATGATTGCCAACCGTCTCATGCCACATCTGATTGTAAAGATTTAAGCCGATAGCCGAGGAATTCCAGTTATTGAGCGCGCGACGGATCAGGTCCTGCGGACGGCGTATGGCGGCCCGATCAGGCGGAAAGCATGTTTTGCCGGCAAGTACATTCTTCCAGAAAAGCGAGGACAGCGCATGATCCGGCGCAATGTTGAAAAACCACGAAGAACCGTCGTTATAATCCCCGCTATCCTTCCATAGTCGCGTGGTTGGTTGCTCCAGGGCATGAACTTTCTTGCCAAAATACTGCGCTTCCGACAGGATTCCAGAGCGAATGGCAGCGACGGCAGCCACGTTCCTGCTGCCGAGCACGGCATAGAAATTAGCTGAGGCCGGGCGAAATCCCATGTTTTCCAGCAGGGTGATGTCCTCTGGCGGATCATTGGGCCGACAGATCATGTATCTTTCGGGATAATGTTCCGACAGATACTGGATTTTATGTTTATAATCATGCAGTGATACTTCATCGCCGTAATGTATGCTGTCTGCTCCCCCTGGCTGTTCTGTAAAAAACACCAGTGAGCCAGCGGGAAATTGGTGTTGTCCCAGATCCCGATAGCGAAGTGACAATGCCAGTGCCCTTGCTTCAACAGCGATGTCAAACGGAGGCATGGCAAATTCTGCCAGAATGTCCCTTGGTTCCGTTCTGTTGGTACTTATGGCAAAAATGTTGTCCTGCACCATGAAACGAAGCGGAGAAATACGGATATCCATGAAGGATACCCCGGTAGCATTCAGATCGAGGGCCTGCTTCTTTGAAATTTCATGACCTATGAGCAGTGTGCCTGGTTTCCGGTACGCTTCTGGCAGGTCGGCAGACATCTCCAGGGTAGACCAGGCGGGCTCCTTGCCCACGGCATGTTTTATGACCGGTTGAAATAGCGACAGGAAATCACTTATCCAGTCCTTCCTGTCAGTGCTCATGTAATTGGCACCTGATAAAAAAATTATATTGTCAAACACTCGGTTAAATCCTGTTATTTTATATATGTTTCAAATACTTCTGATGTCTGTGCCTGCATGCCAATATCAAGCATGGATCAGGAGCAGCGGTCGTAACCCTATTTTCACACATAACCGGATTGAAGCCTACAGGCTCAGTTCTCGTTTCCAGACCAGAGGCAGGATGCCTGTCACAGGAAATAGGGCCGGGTGAAGACGCGGTATCGGGTAGGAGGGGTAGGGCTTCGGCAGTAGAGAGCCCTTTTCATGGGTGCGGAAACATCCGGGCGCCTGGTACGGACCATATCGATAGGTCCAATCATTCACTCATAAATTCAATAATGGATATGTCTTTTTTTTGTGTCATGCCATGATTGGACCTGCCCTGGCTTGAACAGGTCATGAGCGGAGATAAGCCAGACAACGCATCACTTTGCGGGACTGCCTGTAAATGAATGATGTTCTGTTACGTAATGCTGGCCATTCTGTTTCTTTGCCCCGGCGACCATATTCAGAGCTTGAATCGCGTGCAAGATTGCTTGAAAATCAACCCTTCAGATTGAATTTGCACAAGGGCGCCGATTTTTTATGTGCCTTGCATGAGGGTGTATTTCATGGTCATTCTAGGACCAATAATCTGAAATCTGGATACCTTGTGCATTATGAACCTCAAAGCCAAAGATGACACTTCGGAACTTTCTGTCAAGAAAGTGCGTGAGTTCCCCTTCTTCCCGATTAATTTTGCCCTGGCGCAAAAAATCAAGCCACTTTACATGAACAGCCCCTTCCCTGATTTTGAGGAAGACGGCTCCATTCTTATTGAATGTGGGGAGACTGTCACATTCGATGGCTTTCTGACGGCACTGTATGAACGGGAAATAAACCAGATCATCCCGGATGCAAAACTGTATCTGGAGCTGAGCGTTATCGGGAACTGTCGTGTCGGTCTTTATCACCGCGCACAGGATGGTGAGGTTACGGAATTCGTAAAGCGCAAGTATGTCGCCGAAGAAGGCGAGCAGGGCGTCAGGAAAATTCGTATTGACTTTGACATTACGGGTTCCGAAGCCACGATTGGCCGATGGTATTTCGTCATCGAAGCATTAACGTCCGATCTTATGGTAAAGGGCGCCTGCTGGGGCATGTATGACGCCATGGTGCGTGATGTGCGCCCATGTTTTGTCATCTGTACCTTTAAACGCGAAAAACAGCTGGGCGCCAATGTGGACCGCCTCGTTTCGGCTCTGACGGAACATTCTCCGAACTTTGGCATCATGGTTGTCGATAACGCATGCACGATCAGGCGTGCGGAACACTGGCCTGAAAACGTCCGGCTGATTCCCCAGCGCAATGTCGGCGGGGCTGGCGGTTTTGGACGCGGCATGTTCGAAGCCCTGCAGGACGGGTCATATACGCATGTCATCATGCTGGATGATGACGCGGATGTCGAACCAACCGCCATTACACGCCTGACCAATCTTTTCAGCGTGGCGTCCGACCCTTACCTGTTCCTGGGGGGCGCACAGCTGGATGTCTACAATCCGGTTATGCTGGCGGATGGTGGCGCGCACTGGATACCGGATCGGTTTGAACGCCCGTTTGGTCGACTGCCGCCTGCCAATCTGGGTAAGATCGAGACCAAAGATGGTCTGATGCGCAATCATCAGCTCAACTTTAATGGCTGGTGGCTGTTTGGCGGCAGTGTTGAAGGATTCAAGAAATTCGGTATGCCGCTACCGTGTTTTGTCCATCTGGATGATGTGGAATACGGTATCCGCATCTCGCTGGGTGGGGGGCATATCCTGTCTGTTCCCGGTATCGGGGTCTGGCACGAACCGTATTATGCCAAGCCTGAAGGCTGGTTCGCATATTACAATATCCGCAACGAATTGATCCGGCTTTCCTGCCATACGGAAGCGCTTTACGCTCGTCTACTGCAGGATAACTTTGAAACATACCATGATGACGTGCAGAAGCGTATTGAAGCACTGATGCGTCGCGTGGCCCGGCTTCTGATCCGTCGTTTCTACAATTTCATCAATATTTATCACTATGGATCAGCCATGCTGCTGGTTCTGGCTATCGAAGATTTCCTGAAAGGTCCGAATATTCTGGCCAAGACGGATGCTGCTGACCTGCATGCAAGCATCATGCAGGTTTACAAGCGGTTTAATACCAATTACCAGTTCAGTCCCGATCTGCCGATTGGTGCCATTCCCACACCTCCCGGGACATCTGGTAAGTTTATTGTTCCGTGGAT
Organism: Komagataeibacter diospyri; assembly: GCF_043995075.1. Taxonomy (NCBI): domain Bacteria; kingdom Pseudomonadati; phylum Pseudomonadota; class Alphaproteobacteria; order Acetobacterales; family Acetobacteraceae; genus Komagataeibacter; species Komagataeibacter diospyri. The sequence goes on along the minus strand of NZ_CP171836.1, from coordinate 2,194,992 downwards.
ACAGAAGACCAGTTCCAAGCGTAATCTCCTGGCTCAAACGTACAATCTGTACCAAAAAATCAGCCATAACGGGAATGTCTCGCCGCTACGGTTCAAGAACTCCCCGCTGGGTATCCTGAGCACCCGCAGACGGCAGATAACCGTTTTCAAATCCCGCAATGACATCAACTGGCGCGATATCCGTGCTGGCCGCGACTGGGCATATTATGACCCGCAGAAGATCGGGTATCATATCTTTGCCTATAACCCGGACCTGTACCACGAAGCGCATGAACGGTTGCAGGCAGTGCTAAAAGATTTCAAGAAACACGTCGGGCAGATACAGGGTGAATGGGCTGGGGCCTATGAGCGGCTGATCTCGGAACCATTCTGGGCGGACCTTGTCCGTACGTTTGAAGTTAAAGAATAGATAAAGCGGTTTTATTGTTTCTGGCAGGCTGGTGGCAAAGCTGGCCTGTCTGGATCTGTCCTGATCGGGGAATGCGGGAGCTCTGCCGGATTGAATGGTAGTTCCGGATACTATCTTTACTGACGCGTATATGCAGAAATTCCCGTGTTGCCTGGTTGATAAAGCGGGATAAGGCTTCGGTCATATCCGGGCATTGGGAACGCAACGACCGTCTTTCCTGCGGCATCGACAACGGCATGGATTTTGGTGGTCAATCCATCATGGAACTGTCCGATGCCTGATCTGCGCGCTCTTTTTAACGGGCACCTGGATCATGCTGGCAGGAGCGGACAGTCGTGCTGTCGAGCATCATGTATTCATTGTCATGGTCGGCTGCTGGATGCCGGAAAATCTGTTCATGCACGTCGCTTTTGCATCAGCGGCGAAACCCTCTGTGCGCATTCCTCCAGTCACCGAAGTGGGTGGGCAGATCACGTCAGGGGACGCCTGCTCGATCATGATACAGCACGGTAAACAGATGGTTATCTGCGGCCATTCTGCCGGCATGGCCTTCATGACATGAGAGAAGACTCTTTATCGGCTTCCACTAAACTGTGTCACTTGGATCGGGCCATGCCCGCGATATCTTCATTTCTCCCTGCGTAACAGGGAGAAAACATTACGTATAACCTAATAGTCCAAGCCTCACAGAGCCGGGCGCTGCCTGACGACACGCTCCGGCTGTGTTATTTAGGAAGTCAGATTAATCTTAAAAAATTACATAACAAACATATTATTATTGAACCAATATAAAGCGGCGAACACGTTGTGCTGAATAAAAACCTAAAATAAGAAGAAGAAGCGTTATCCAGAAATCGTAGAATATATCGTAATGGGCATGGGCATTTAATCCAAATTCTCCTTCTCTGATCATTTCTATATTGTCGACGCTAGGTGAGATCATCATATACCAGCGGTATTTTGGCGGTAGCCAATTGACCATTGTAAATGCACCGGTAAATGGAAGGGAAAGATAGCTTAAAATTCCAACTGCTTTTTCAACCAAGTTGGACATTTCGCTTAACGAAGCAAAAATCATGGCTATCGCCAGGCAGAATACCATCTGAAACCCCAGTCCAAGGTATAGCATGCCATAATACTGTGGGGGTTTCATGAATCCGGCAAAAATTGCCGCGCAAGTAACCAGTACGCCCGCCATGGTCGTGCCTATTATTTCCAGACTGGCGCGTGCGATAATAATGCAGGTCGGGGTTACCTGACGATGGAAAAGAAGGCTACCGTTTGCTTCAAAAGCCTTCACGGAATGTCCCAGACAGTGCCGCCACATTGTCAGCGGCACATAGCCCGTCACCACAATCGCGGTCATCGGCAGGCCATGTTCATGTGAAGGGCGTATCGCAGTCCATAAGATGGCGACACCAGCACAAAATAAGATTGGCTCGCCCAGAACCCATAAGAAACCAAGATTTTCTCGACCATAACGTGTATGAATTTCACGCATCATCAAGGCATAAATAACTTGTAACTGGATTCTGAAATCTTCTTTCAGCTCCGCCAGTTTGTCATATATGGTCATTCGTATTCTCATTCAGGGTCATGATCTCGGCAACTTATTTCCGGGTGACTATAGATTGGACAGTGAAGTGAGGCGAGAAAAGAATATAAGAATCCGTGCTACGCCAACCTGCATGCCAACCCCAAAAAGATCAGCAGCCAAAGGGATCATATGTATCCGGGGCGTGTCGTTAGGTCAGCCTGATGATGGCGCAGACGCGGTGGATGGGGCGCGGGGAAATTGATTTCAGCCCGTCATAAGGCGTTGCAGATGTCTCTGCACAGTCTTCCAGTCGCTGAAGCGGACGGGCAGATCATGTCAGGGGATGCCTGTGTTAATTACGATACAGCGCGGCTTTCACAAACAGACGATTGTCTGCGGCCGTTCTGTCGAGCCGCTCTGATAGATCCTTGCTCAACAGGCATCTGTCATGGCGCATGATGAATATGGCCCGGGCCACATTGCCCAATAATGTCTTGCAACCTGACAGTTACGTAGCCACGAGATCATGTGACTGTTTTTCACGATATCCGTAAGGATGTGCTTCTCGCCATCGGAGGGCCGTTTCAACAATCTGATCCAGATCGTGATATCTGGGCTTCCAGCCGGTGTCCCTGCTGAGCTGTGTGGAATTGGCGACCAGCACGGCCGGATCCCCCTGTCGGCGCGGCGCCCATTCCCAGGGTACCTTGCGCCCGCTCACACGCTCAACGCTCTGGACAACTTCCAGATTACTGAAACCCAGCCCGTTCCCAATATTGTAGGTCACGGATCTGGTATCGAGCAGGGACAGGACCCGGATATGCGCGTCAGCCAGATCGGTCACATGGACATAGTCGCGAATGCAGGTGCCATCATGTGTCGGATAATCATTGCCAAACAGCTTCAGCCCCGGACGACGCCCCAGGATGCTGTCAATTGTCAGCGGGATCAGATGTGTTTCAGGCTGATGATCTTCCCCCAGCCGTCCCAGAGGGTCAGCGCCTGCTGCGTTGAAATAGCGCAGGCTGGCGCTACGCATGCCATGAATGCGGTCTGCCCATACAAGCGCCCGCTCGATAAAGAATTTGCTTTCGCCATAAGGGGAGCTGGGGTCGATACGGGCATCATGAACGATCGGCTCCGAACCATGGTCCCCGCCGAACAGGGCTGCCGTTGAGGAAAATACAAACCGTGGCACGGCATGCGCGGCGCACGAACGGATGAGGTTCAGTGCCGTGACATAGTTGTTATGCAAATAGTAAAACGGGTCTCGCATACTGTCCCCGACAAGGGACAGTGCCGCGAAATGCAGGACTGCATCCCACTGATCACTTGCAACGACCCTGTCCGTGGCAACAGGATCTGCCAGATCTACATTAAAAAAACGTACGCCCGGTGCGACTGCGGATAAATGACCTGTGCTGAGATTATCAAGTACCGCCACTTCATGGCCTGCATCCAGCAGGCTTATGACAGCATGGCTACCGACGAATCCCGCTCCGCCAGTCACAAGACACTTCATTACATTCCTTTTCTATCAACGGGCATGCGCAGCCTGCATCAAGATGTGATTTAATATTAAAGACCCATCTAACCAAAAATACGCCGGAATGCCAGCACTACTTTGCTAGAATGCTTGGGAGGACAGAAGGTTTCCACAGTGTAGGCATTACCTGCAGGACCGGACTGATCCATCTGCAAAGCGGGTAGTCCGGCTGCCTCTGGTTCCACGATATCAGCCCCGTTTACAACGGGTCTTTCATGAAACACTGGTCATACCCGTTGAGAATTTTTATCCCGAATATTCTGCCAAAGTGCTGCTGGGATGGCAAAGTTGATCGCTTTCACACCAACATATGAAATATTTTTTAATCTTTTTCTATTAAGAAACAGTAAATGTTATAGGGATTATTTTGTGAAGATCATCTGGCAGCGGTTTACGTCCCGTAACCTATAATGGCCTGCCTGTCTGGCATCTGCGCTTCCCTCTGCCGGTCTTTTCTTCAAGAAATTACGTTCAAACGCTGCTGCGCAGCGGCCAGCATTAGCTTGCTTCTGGATGTCATAATTTCATCCAATCTACAATATTTTCTCCCTATTTCGGGCGAAAACCGTGAACGCAACGCCATGATGCAAGCGACAGCGGCGCAGGCAAACGGATTTTCCTGCATTGGGTAGAAGCACTCACCACCGTCAATGGTGTCCTATTATCCCGGGCTGCTTCTAAACCCACTGCATCTGGGGTATAGGTCTGGGTGACTTCTGCTCCCATGGCGTTCCTTCCGTCTGCATTTGCCGGAAAGAATTTTCTTTTGATTCTGATGTTTGATGACCAATATATCCGCAGATAAATTCTTTACGCTCCAGACCGTTTGCATGGATCCGGCTTCCCCGCAGTGGCAGGCTGATTTTTTTCCGCGTCCGTGGGCAGTCTATGCGGAAGTGGGCGCACTGGGCCTGCGTATCCGCACGGGGCAGTCCCGTCATGTTTTCATTCGTCAGGGAGGAACTGACGGCCAGGTCCTTGTTCAGCAGAGATGCGCGCCGGGTCTGACCGTTCTGCCCATTGGCAGGGCCGACGCCTGCGGAGACTGGCTGATTTGTGAGGTCGAGAACACCGCAGTTCCCGATTCCGATCTGAAAATTGAATGGGTGTGTTCCGCGCCCCCCGTGCATGCTCCCGCCATTGCAATTATTATCTGCACGTTTAATCGGGATCAGCAGTTGCGGTTGGTGCTTGATGCGTTAGGGAAACAGCGCGAAGCGATCGGTCATATCTGCATCGTCAATCAGGGGCATTCCGGACTTGCCGCACGGGTTCGTCGAGAGGATGATCCTTCATTTCTGCAGATTGTCGAACAAGCCAATTATGGCGGCGCGGGAGGCTTTACGCGTGGCCTCATGGAAAGCCTGAAAATGCGCGGTATGACGCATTTTCTGTTTATGGATGATGATGTCGAGATTTCAGATACATTGATCATCCGGCTGAAGGCCATATGTGCCTATGTGCCGGATTCCATATGTATTGGCGGCGCGATGCTGGATATCCGTAACCCGGATTCCGTTGTGTCCCTGGGGCACAGGATTGATGTCAACAAATGTGCCGTTCGGGATATTGTTCCAAAAGAGGGAATGTCCCTGAATGATGAAGGGACATTACGGCAGATGGCAGAACTGCCCGATGTCGATTTCTGTGGATGGTGGTGTTTCTGCTTTCCGCAGCGGGCGGTTGAGCAGTGCGGACTGCCCCTGCCTTTTTTCATTCGGGGAGATGACGCAGAATATGGCCTGCGTCTAACCCATGCGGGTTTTCGTACCGTGATGTGGCCCGGTATTGCGGTGAAACATAATGCGCTGACATCACAGACACAGGCCTGGCATCATTTCTATGATCGACGCAACGCGCTGCTCTGCAGCCTGCTGTATAGCCCGAAGGGGCAGGCTCCATCCGTTGCGTCTCTGGTTCGCGGTATCATCAACGCGATGGTGACGTATCGCTACGATTTTGCTGAGGCCGGGATCGGTGCCCTGCGGGCTTACCAACGCGGCGCAGACGCCCTGGCCGAATGGGGGGCGGAATCCCATCGGCGTCTGCTGGCCAACAGAATAAAGGACGAGGCTGCCCCTGTGGAACGTCCCGTTGCAATCACATGTTATCCGACTCCTTTTTTTCGAACGCTGATAAGCGTGATGCGCATCATTCATGATTACTTTGCACCACAGTCACAAATAAATCATATGCCAGTTGTCAATAATCGTGACTGGGTAAGCGGCACACGGCAGCGCCCGGAAGGCATTCTGGCAAAAACCGGAGATAAGGTTACACGCCTTGTCCGTGATCCAAAGCGTTTCCGCGCTATATTTCATTCATTAATTAAAGGACTTGTTGCTCAATATTTCCGAAAACCGCCTTCAAAACAAAATATATGGAAGATGACAACTATCGAATGGTGGGAAAATTTTCTTAAAATCAGCGGGAAATAAAGGTCTGTCTGCGGACGTAAAAAAATGAGAAAAGCTTTGACTGCGTCATAAAAAAGCCGTTCATTACCCCAAAATTTCGCTCCAGATTCCCTAGATCACTCATTGCATTGCTTGATTTCCATTTATGGAATGAGTGGGTAATAATAAGGTACATTTACACAGGTGTTGGGATAATATGAGATATTGTATAGTTGGGTGTGGATTCAGCGGCGCGATTCTTGCTCGCCATCTTGCCACAAACGGCCATAAGGTTCTGTTGCTTGATGAACGCGATCATCTGGCTGGGAACTGTCATACGGAACGTGACAAATCCACCGGGATCATGGTTCACAAGTTTGGCCCTCATATTTTTCACACCGCTGACAGGCGCGCGTGGGACTATGTTCAGCAGTTCGGCACGTTCCGTCCGTATGTGAACCGGGTGAAGGCGATATCAGAGGGGCGCGTTTACACGCTGCCTGTCAATCTTCTCACTATCAACCAGTTCTTTGGGAAGACCCTGGGACCTCGGGACGCTAGGCAATTCATCTCGGACAAGGCCGACCGCAGCATTGTGGAGCCGCGCAATTTTGAAGAGCAGGCGCTGGCGATGATCGGCCCGGAACTCTACAAGGCCTTTTTCTACGGATACACGCGCAAGCAGTGGGGGTTCGAGCCGACTGAACTGCCTGCCGCCATCCTGAAGCGTCTGCCCGTCCGGTTCAATTATGATGATAACTATTTTAACCATCCCTATCAGGGGATGCCGGAAAATGGTTATACATCGATTATTGAAAATATTATCTCGGTACCCGGTATCGAGGTGCGTCTGGGGATGCCGTTTGAAGACGTGAAAGAGACCTTTGCCCACGTATTCTATACAGGCCCTATTGACCGGTATTTCAATTTCCGTCTGGGACGTCTTGGTTACCGGACCCTTGATTTCGAACGTTTTGAAGATGAAGGCGATTATCAGGGCACGGCAGTCATGAATTATTGTGACGAGAAGGTACCCTATACCCGTATTTCAGAACACAAGCACTTTGCACCGTGGGAGCAGGATAAATTCTCCCGCACCGTTTACTTCCGTGAATATAGCCGCCTGGCGGAGCCTAAGGATGTTCCGTACTATCCGATCAGGTTGGTAAACGAAAAGCGCAAGTTGCACGAATACATTGAACTGGCACGTGAACAGACCGGTGTTTCGTTCCTTGGCCGGTTGGGGACATATCGTTACCTGGATATGGACGTGACCATTACTGAAGCCCTGAATGCCTGTGACCAGATTGATAAATTGCTCGGATCTGGTCAGAAAATCCCGGCATTTTTTGTTGATCCTGCCTGACTGAAACGGAAGGAGCTGGCAGGGCTGGCTCCTTTCCCAGCAGATTCATACGGAAATCTGGCATTTCGTCGTAAAACGTGCATAACGCTGACAACCGGTTACTTACCGCCTCAGATGATCCGCTTTCGGGTATCGTCTTTTTTTTAAGTATCTGAATGTGATTCAAAATCCATATGGATCGCTTCGTACTGACAGATGCCCAATGGGCGAAAATGGAACCGCTGTGCCTTGGCAGGAAGACGGATCGCTGTCGCAGCGGGCAGGACAACCGTCTTTTCATTGAGGCGATCTTATGGATTGCCCGGACCGGCAGTCCATGGCGGGACCTTCCGACGTATTTCGGGCATTGGAACTCAGTCTATTCCCGTTACAGCGACTGGATGAAAGCCGGTGTTTTCCAGCGGCTTTTTGAAGCGGTCTCTGACGATGCCGACATGGAATATGCGATGATCGACGGCACGGTCATCCGGGTTCACCGCCATGGCCTGGGCGCAAAAGGGGGACCCGAAGTCAGGCGACAGGACGCAGTGTGACGGGATGGTCAACCAGAGGATCATCGCCATGACTGATGCCCTGGGCAATCTGGTCCGCTTTACGCTTGTCCCCGGTCAGCATTACGACACGGTCGGGGTGGCGCCTCTTCTTGAACAGGCGGATTTCAGGGGGCTTCCTGCTGACAGGGTGTTCGACGTCCACTGGATCGTGGACGCCCTACGTGCGCAAGGAGCCTGTGTGGTCATTCCCCAGCGCAAAAACCGCCTCGACAGACGCCCGTTTGACGGGCCCCTGTTCAAAGCGCGCCATCTCATCGAAAACTTCTTCTGCAAGCTCAAGGAGTTCAAGCGCATCGCCATGCGGAGCGACAGGACAGACAGATCATTCGCAGCGATGATTTATCTCACCGCCGCAGTCATCAATTCACGTTAATTCCCAACAGGCCCTGAAAAAGCTTCATCAAAAACGCTTTTATGACTGCCAGATGTTTTCCGGGCAGGCTGTTTCAAGGGGCTTCTTGATGTCTGTATTATGTAGCCACGAGATCATGTGACTGTTTTTCACGATATCCGTAAGGATGTGCTTCTCGCCATCGGAGGGCCGTTTCAACAATCTGATCCAGATCGTGATATCTGGGCTTCCAGCCGGTGTCCCTGCTGAGCTGTGTGGAATTGGCGACCAGCACGGCCGGATCCCCCTGTCGGCGCGGAGCCCATTCCCAGGGTACCTTGCGCCCGCTCACACGCTCAACGCTCTGGACAACTTCCAGATTACTGAAACCCAGCCCGTTCCCGATATTGTAGGTCACGGATCTGGTATCGAGCAGGGACAGGACCCGGATATGCGCGTCAGCCAGATCGGTCACATGGACATAGTCGCGAATGCAGGTGCCATCATGTGTCGGATAATCATTGCCAAACAGCTTCAGCCCCGGACGACGCCCCAGGATGCTGTCAATTGTCAGCGGGATCAGATGTGTTTCAGGCTGATGATCTTCCCCCAGCCGTCCCAGAGGGTCAGCGCCTGCTGCGTTGAAATAGCGCAGGCTGGCGCTACGCATGCCATGAATGCGGTCTGCCCATACAAGCGCCCGCTCGATAAAGAATTTGCTTTCGCCATAAGGGGAGCTGGGGTCGATACGGGCATCATGAACGATCGGCTCCGAACCATGGTCCCCGCCGAACAGGGCTGCCGTTGAGGAAAATACAAACCGTGGCACGGCATGCGCGGCGCACGAACGGATGAGGTTCAGTGCCGTGACATAGTTGTTATGCAAATAGTAAAACGGGTCTCGCATACTGTCCCCGACAAGGGACAGTGCCGCGAAATGCAGGACTGCATCCCACTGATCACTTGCAACGACCCTGTCCGTGGCAACAGGATCTGCCAGATCCACATTAAAAAAACGTACGCCCGGTGCGACTGCGGATAAATGACCTGTGCTGAGATTATCAAGTACCGCCACTTCATGGCCTGCATCCAGCAGGCTTATGACAGCATGGCTACCGACGAATCCCGCTCCGCCAGTCACAAGACACTTCATTACATTCCTTTTCTATCAACGGGCATGCGCAGCCTGCATCAAGATGTGATTTAATATTAAAGACCCATCTAACCAAAAATACGCCGGAATGCCAGCACTACTTTGGCAGAAAATTTGGGACAGGGATTCCTGCTGGCTGCGATCAGTGTTTCATGAAAGGCCCGTTATAGTGAAAGGCTGGCGATGAATGATAACTGGCGATCGGGTCTGGAAGTGTGGTTCGAGCCATTTCTGGCTGCATTGGGCCGTAAAGCGTCGAGGCGGATGCGGCCAACCCTGTGGGCAATGCCGCGGCCTGTGGAAACCTTCCAATTCACATCCCACAAGGTATTTCCCAACGTTTTCCCTGGTTATTCTATCGGGGATATAACAGTAGTAATCAAGCTGAAGAATTTATAGAATCTGTTACTTGATGCATTGGCAATATAGATAAGATCGTGATCCCGCATCATGAAACGTTCCGCAAGGAAATAGCTGCTGGGGTTCATCATATCCAACTGATAAACCACAGGTGCCGTTGTCGCGCTATCAGCAATCGGCATGCCAAGGCGGCGGACGATGTCTGCATTTTCAAAGCGGAACAGATACACCGCATTGGGGTCCGCACGGGAATCAATCGGGCCACCATTACGTGAAATGGCTTCGGCCATGGTCAGGGTCGGGGTCGTGAACTGGGTCTGGGTTACCCGACCACTTGCGCCAAAAACCGAATAACTGCGTGGTTTGAAGGTTAACTGTACCCGATCGCCAGGCTGCATCAGGATATTCTGCGCCGGCGTATTTTCAATTGTCTTGAGCGGCAGTTCAGCGATCTTGCCGTTGCGCGTCAGGCGCACGACATAATCTTCATCCGGCTGGTTGGGGTGATCCGCACCACCGGCCAGAGCGATGACATCCAGGATATGTTCCCGATTTGGTGTCAGGGGGACACGGCTGGGCCGTCGTACACCACCATAAACCATGACTGAATTGGCGATATCCGCCATAATCCGCACCAGAACCTGCGGCGAGAGGGATTTCTGCTTCAGTCGTGCCCTGATTGCTTCCGCCACCTGAATGGTGGTCATGCCAGCCACATGGATTTCGCCCACAAAAGGCACCCGGATATTGCCGCTGGCATCAACGCTAAGTGGGGGCAGGTTGGAACCCGAAGACGTACTCGGTATCGTGCTTGCACCACCGGCCGCATTTGTCGAGGCGGCCATATTCACGCTGCTGAGACTGAACAGGGAACTCCCGACCTCGTATATCGAAACCTGCAGGATATCGCCCGGGCCAACCGTATCGTTATGGGTGTAATTAACAGGCGTATTATTCTGGTCCAGACTGCTGAACAGGGGTGGCGCCTCACTTTCCAGAAGGGAAATGAGGTCCGGGCTGACCTGGACAATAGCATACCCGACCGCATTGCGTTTCGGGTCACGCTGGGCGTGGTTGACCTGCGCTTCCGTTGGTCCGCTATCTGGCAGGGAATTGCAACCAGCCAGTAACAGGAGTGTGCCACCGATCACAGCAAGATGCTGACCTTTTCGACCACGCTGTAGAATTGAACCCAAATTTTTCGGAAAGCAGAAATTGGTCAATGTAGCACCGCGACTGGAGGTTATAGTGAAGGTAGCAAACAGGTTTAAGGACGTATTCCCATGTCTACGGCATGTTGTGTGGACGTGGCCGGTCAATATCTATGCGGAAACTTTTATCACGTCGTATTTTAACTGGCTATGTTAATTCATGACGTGAGAGGCTTCACCCTGAAAATGGCTGAAAACTGCCGTAAAAAGCAATTTTTATCCTTGATGTCCGGCTGGTGGTGGCTGTCCCTGACCGTTCTGAAGGAATGTCGTGCCCGCTGCAGGCGCTCCTGTCGGGACGGTCTGGTTTTTGGTCCTGCGGCAAAAAATGCAGACATTCAATTAGCATCTTTATGGCCAGCAGACGGCATCGTGAAGGTGGAGTGTCATCAGTTTTTTCAGGACCATAATTCCGGCAGGACCGACCGGCTATTATAATCATCATACCCATGCGGGTGCCGTTTGCGCCACTGCAGGGCGGTTTCTACAATTGCATCGATACTATGGTATTTGGGGTTCCATCCGGTTTCACTGCGCATCCGTGATGAATCAGCCACCAGGATGGCTGGATCTCCCGAACGGGGCGGGGCCCATTCCCATGACACTTTCTGTCCGCTTACGCGTTCTACGCTCTGGATGACTTCAAGGTTGGTAAATCCCAGACCGTTGCCCAGATTATACGAAACCGACCTTTCATCCAGTTGATCAATAACACGGATATGCGCATCTGCCAGATCGGTTACATGGATGTAATCGCGAATGCATGTACCATCCCGTGTGTCGTAATTATTGCCAAATATTTTCAGGCAGGGACGCACACCCAGAGCTGTATCAATGGCAAGGGGGATCAGGTGGGTTTCCGGTCGATGGTCTTCTCCCAACCGTCCCCTGGGGTCAGCGCCAGCAGCATTGAAATATCTCAGGCAGGCACTGCGCATGCCATAAATGCGATCCGCCCACAGTAATGCACGTTCAATGAAAAATTTACTATCACCATAGGGAGATGTCGGATTGACCAGTGCATCATCCGTAATCTGGGGTAAATCGCTTTCATCACCGAACAATGCCGCAGTGGAGGAAAAAACAAAGCGCCTTACATTATGGAATGTGCATGCCTCGATCAGGTTAAGGGAGTTCATGGTATTGTGCCGCAGGTAGTGGAACGGCTCGGAAATGGAATGCCCTACCGATGAAAGGGCGGCAAAATGGAATACGACATCCCAGTTTTCCCGTGCCACAGCGTCATGTGTCGCCTGCGCGTCTTCCAGATCGACATTCCAGAAGCGAACCCCTTCAGGAATGGCGGCAATATGACCTGTGCTCAGGTTATCCAGAATAACGACGTCATGTCCGGCATCCAGCAGGCTTATTACAACATGGCTACCCACATAACCTGCCCCACCTGTAACAAGACATTTCATAATAGTTGCCGGTTTCCCTATGATCCTGAACGTATGGGGAGATTTGAAAAGCTGAAAATTATACAATATATGCCTGTCTATGGCAATATACAGGCATATGCTCTCGCCCTGCCTGCATGGCCTGCCGTCAGCATTGATCCGGCCGGATAGCGCCAGTACCCATCATGCAAAACAATCCTGAAAAAATCTGAAGCATGTGCCCTGTCTGTCCGGCAATTTTCTGAAACAGGCGGGCCTATAGCAGTTTCATGATCTTGAGCAGCAGCCATGTAATCATCATGAACACGAAGCAGATCCCGCCGGCTTCCACGGTTCCCAGTGTGCCGGTGGCCAGAAACATGCCGCCAGTATTCATGCCGAAAAAGCCCGTCACAAAGGTTGCGGGCAGCATGAGTGTCGTCACGATGGATACGGTATACAGGCGGCGGTTGGTTTCTTCCGCCTGACCGGACGCCAGTTCGTCCTGCAGCGATCGTGCACGATCCTGCAGGGCCAGCAGGTCATCAAGGGCCGCATGGATCTGTCGCTGCGAACGGTCGCGGATGTCATCTTCCGCCCATTCGGGCAGTTCCAGATCCTCGTTATGGAAAATACGGTCCACGGGCGAGATCACGCGGCGCAGTTCGGTTGAACGGCGGCGCACGCGCCCGATCAACCCGCTTATGCGACCAAAATCAGTGTGCTGGTCCAGCGTCAGCAGCAGGTCCTCGGCCCGGTCCAGCTGGTCATCCAGCATGGCGATATTGCGCCGTACGGTATCGGCAAATTCCAGCAGGGTATGATCCACCACCTCGGCAGGGGAGTCGTAAGAAGCCCGCTGCATGGCCCGGTAAATCACCCCCAGAGCCGGAACCGGCTGTCGGCGTGTGGTAATCAGCAGGTCGGGCAGGACCGCAAAACGCCATGCAGACAGATTCTTGTCGTCTTCCGACATGGCGTCGTCAAAGCCGGGCAGGGCGCCATAGACGATGTCCCCTTCCGCTTCGACATTGGTGCCCCGGTCCGTGCTGCCCAAAGCAAGGCGCACTTCTTCGGACAGGCATGGAATGGCCTGGATATGGGCACGGCTGGCAGTGTGAACAATATCGTAATGCAGCCAGACCCACGTGGCTGGCTCACTGGGGGGGCTGCCTTCCAGCGCGCGGGCAATCTGTTCATCTGTCAGACGCTCGGGCTTCTGACCCGGCTGGCAGGCAATGGCCCATACAAGACCATTGGACACAGAAGACGCGGATAACATGTCAACAGACAGCCCGGTGGCGTTGTCCATCATGGGGAAGTCGGGGACGTTTTCCATCGCGTATCCCTCCGTCATGCTGCCGGTCTGGCTGGTTCTGGTGGCCCTGTCCGTAGCTGATACGAAACGGGCGGCCGGTGGCCAGTGGCCACGCGCCCGCCCGTTTCGCCAGCGGCGTATTACTTCATCAGGTCAGGGGAGACCTTGCCACCATTTGCGGCCAGCTTCTGCATGACCTGCTTGATCAGCCAGACGTTCATGGAAGCAGAATCGTTCATGTCACCGGTGTAGTGCAGTTCCGTCGCCAGTTCCTTGCGCGCGGAAAGCGAGCTGTCCAGACCCAGCAGCTTCAGCAGGTCCACGATGGAGGTCTGCCAGTTCAGCTTTTCAGGGTTCTTGGCAGCCAGCGCGCTCAGCACCGCGTCCACGTCAACCGGCTGTGCCGGGGCGGTGGGAGCCGCAGCTGCTGCAGGTGCTGCCGCTGCTGCAGGTGCAGCAGTGGTTGCGGTACCCGGCGTAGCGGCAGCAGCTGTGTGGCTTCCGAAGATCTTGGACAGGATTGAACCGAAAATGCTCATGTTCTCTTTCTCCATCACATGATGTGGTCCGGCGGATGCCGGACCAGTCACGCATATGTTAGGGACGTTTGCAGCACTTAGTAACGATACAGGTCATTCTTGAACGGGCCATTGACCGGCACGCCAATGTAATCCGCCTGCGTCTGCGACAGCTTCGACAGCTTCGCACCCACTTTTGCGAGGTGGAGGAAGGCTACCTTCTCATCCAGGTGCTTGGGCAGGGTATAGACCTTGTTTTCGTACTTGCCCGCCGGTGCCTGCCACAGGTCGATCTGCGCCAGCGTCTGGTTGGTGAACGATGCGGACATGACGAAGGACGGGTGGCCCGTCGCGTTGCCCAGGTTCACAAGGCGCCCTTCGGACAGGACGATCAGGCGCTTGCCGTCAGGGAAGATGACCTCGTCCACCTGCGGCTTGATGTTGTCCCACTTGTAGTTGCGCAGCGCGTTGATCTGGATTTCGGAATCGAAATGCCCGATGTTGCACACGATGGCACGGTTCTTCATCTCGCGCATGTGCTCGATGGTGATGACGCCCTCGTTGCCGGTCGCGGTGACGAAGATATCGCCACGCGGCGCAGCATCTTCCATCGTCACGACCTCATAGCCTTCCATCGCGGCCTGCAGCGCGCAGATGGGGTCGACTTCGGTCACCAGCACGCGGCAGCCCGCGTTGCGCAGGGATGCGGCCGAACCCTTGCCCACGTCGCCATAACCGGCAACCACGGCAACCTTGCCCGCCATCATCACGTCCGTGCCACGGCGGATCGCGTCCACCAGGCTTTCACGGCAGCCATACAGATTGTCGAACTTCGACTTCGTGACGCTGTCGTTGACGTTGATGGCCGGAACCTTCAGCAGGCCCTTCCTGGCCATGTCCCACAGACGATGCACGCCGGTCGTGGTCTCTTCAGAGACGCCCCGCACGTCATTGAGCATGTCGGGATACTTCTCGTGCATCAGCGTCGTCAGGTCCCCGCCGTCGTCGAGGATCATGTTCGGCGTCCAGCCGTCAGGCCCCTTGATGGTCTGCTCGATGCACCACCAGAACTCATCCTCGGTCAGACCCTTCCACGCGAACACGGGCACGCCAGTCGCGGCGATGGCGGCCGCCGCCTGGTCCTGTGTCGAGAAGATGTTGCACGAGGACCAGCGCACCGTGGCGCCAAGCGCCGTCAGGGTCTCGATCAGCACGGCGGTCTGGATCGTCATATGCAGGCAGCCGGCGATACGCGCGCCCTTCAGCGGCTTGGACGCGCCATATTCCTCACGGAGCGCCATAAGCCCCGGCATTTCGCCTTCCGCGATCGAGATTTCCTTGCGGCCCCACTCGGCAAGCGAGATGTCCTTGACCTTGTAGTCGGTGCTGGTGGTCATTTCTTATCCTGTATTCGTCAATGCGGCACAGGATATACCCCGTTGGGCCCGCGTGATCCAGAGCGCGCGGGATTCCATATTCACGCGATCGTGCTGGCGACCTCTTCCGCCTGCTTCAGGATACGCAGGAAATTTTCTCCCCACAGGGCCGCGATCTGGCTGCGGTCATAGCCACGGCGCAGCAGTTCTGCCGTAAGATTGGGCGATTCCGATGCATCGGCCCAGCCGCGTATGCCGCCTCCGCCATCGAAGTCGGACGAAATGCCAACATGCTTGATCCCGATTCGCTGCACCGCGTAATCGATATGGTCCACGAAGTCCGCCACCGTGACCGGGCGTATGTCGCGCACGTCACGCGGGCGCAGGAAGGCATCCATGGCGGTAATGTGGATGACACCGCCACAGGCCTTCAGCGCATCAAGCTGTCCATCATCAAGGTTGCGCGGGTGATCGCACAGGGCGCGCACACAGGAATGGCTGGCGAAGACCGGCGCGCGGGACAGATCGACCGCCTGCATCATGGTGTCGCGTGACGTGTGCGATACATCAACCAGCATGCCCGCGCGGTTCATCTCGGCCACCGCATCCCGGCCAAGGCCGGACAGCCCGCCATGCAGCGTTTCGGGATCATCAAGGTGATGCATGGGCCGAGCCGAGTCGGCCAGCTGGTTATGTCCGTTATGCGTCAGCGTCATGTAACGCGCGCCCAAGGCACGGAAACGCGCGATAAGCGACAGCTCCTCGCCAATCGCATAACCGTTTTCCACGGCGGGGATGATGGCGATTTCCCCTGCGTCATAAGTGGCGCGCACTGCCGCTGCCGTATCGCATACCCGCACGCCCGGAATCTGGCCGGTCTGCCCGATTACGCGCAGCATCGCTTCCGCCCGGGTGGAGGCCGCCTCATGCCCCGTCACGTCACGTGCGCCCTGTCCTACATAGGCGACAAGACAGGCCGCCCGCAGGCCGCCTGCGCGCATGCGTGGCAGGTCCACCCGTCGCGACGGGGCACCCGTGGCGAAATCATCCCGGTCCGGCCAGGGGATGTCCACATGGGTATCGATGGTCAGCAGCGTGCGGTGCAGTTCGATCGCGTCCGTGGCGGATATGTCGGTTGGTGTGTCAGTCATGGGGCCTCCAGCAATGGTGACAATGAACCACATGCAGCCCAGTCCTGAAAACTGGGCATAAACCAAAAGTGGTTGCCTGTCGTTAGGGTAGGGACCGGCGACGCACGTCCAGCCCCCGGCCCGGTCGCCACCCCGCCGCCTGCGCGCCGGGGCACCATGAGCCGCCGGGAGCGCCTGACGAAGGAACGACCATGACCACCTCCATTCCCCTGCTTAAGCTGAATGATGGCCACAAGATCCCCGCCATGGGGTTCGGCACCTATCCGCTGGACAATCCGCAGGCCGAAAAGGCCGTGCGTGAGGCCCTGACGGCGGGCTATCGGCTGTTCGATACCGCGTCGCGTTACGGAAATGAAAGCGGGGTAGGGACCGGGCTGGTCAGCTTTGACGTGGGGCGTGAGGACATTTTCGTCACCACCAAGCTGCGCGGCGCCGATCAGGGATATGACAGCACGCTGCGCGCGTTTGATGAGAGCCTGGCACGTCTGAAGATGAGCTATGTCGACCTGTACCTGATCCACTGGCCGCTTCCCGCCAAGGACCAGTATGTCGAAAGCTGGAAGGCGATGATCCGCCTGCAGAAGGAAGGACGCGTCCGCTCGATCGGTGTTTCCAACTTCCTGCCTGCGCATCTGCAGCGCCTGATTGATGAAACCGGCGTCACCCCCGCCGTCAACCAGATCGAGATGCATGCCGATTTCGCGCAGTCGGAACAGGTCGCGCTGCACAGGAAACTGGGCATCCTGACCGAGGCATGGAGTCCGCTGGGGCGCGGGAAGCTGCTGGAAAACCCCGTTGTCAAACGGATCGCGGACCGGCATGGCAAATCCACCGCACAGGTCCTGTTGCGCTGGGTGATCGATTGTGGCGTGGTGCCCATTCCCAAGAGCGCGCATCCCGATCGTATGCGCGCGAACCTGCATTCATTCGATTTCCAGCTGACATCGGATGACATGAGTGATCTGGCAACACTCGATAGCCCCCACAACCGCACCGGTGGCGACCCGGCCACCTACGTCGAGGAATGAGAGGTCATTAAAAGGTAAAAGGTTTCGGGTGCCGCCTTTTTTCAAAAGGGCGGTATTCTTCTGAAGCTTTCTGCCTGCAAAAACTTCACTAGGCATTGTGACAGGCCCATATCAACCTGACCCGCCGGTTACGTCATGGACATGTTAACGGGTCAGGATTGCACAAGCCGAAGTCACGCTGTTATGGTGCGGCGCCCGTCCCGTCGGGCGGGCCATGTTGGCGCGTCTGCCATGGGAAAATGGGCATGACCGGGATCATACCACCAGCATGGCACCAGCGCAGGCAGTAGCGGCATCTGACGAACATGACGGTCTGGCGCAGGCTTCCTCCAGGCGTCGGTCACTGCGATGGCTGGCGCTGGGGTTCGCGGGCATGCTGGCCGCCTGCGCTCATAATCCTTCTTCTGAAATGAGCGAGGAGCAGATCATTCACGAGGCCGAGTCCTATCGTGCCCGTGCCCACGCCAACTATACCCCGCCAGGGCCGCCGGAAGACCCCTGGGGGCCTTATATCAACGAGGCCGCGCAGCGTTTCGATGTGCCCAGCGTCTGGATTCGTGAGGTCATGCGGCGCGAGTCGGGGGGCCAGCTTTACCATAATGGCCAGTTCGTGACCTCACTGCCGGGCGCCATGGGACTGATGCAGCTTATGCCGCCGACCTACGATATAATGCGGGCGCGCTACAACCTTGGCCCTGACGCCTATGACCCGCATGACAATATCGAGGCGGGCACGGCCTATATTCGTGAAATGTACGACATTTACGGCTCCCCCGGTTTCCTTGCCGCCTATAATAGCGGGCCGGGACGACTGGATGATTTCCTTGACCGTTACCATACCCTGCCCAAGGAAACGCGCGATTACGTCGCTTCCATCGGGCCACGGATCGCGGGCAGCAGCCCGGTCAACCGTTCACAGGCCGACCTGCTGGTGCAGGCGCGCGCCCTTGCCCGCGCGCAGGCGGCGCAGAATGCGCGTGGCGGCCGGAGCCGTGGCCGCCAGCTTCTGGCATCCGTGCCGCGCGGGGCTGCGGCTGATACGCCATCGCCTGAGGCTGCCGCAGTGCGCGCGGCATGGAGTGCCCGGGAACAGAATGGACTGGCCCCGATGGCCGCGGCCGGAACCCGCCCCGGCGTCATCAGTATGGCAAACAGTCATGACTGGGTGGTGCAGGTCGGTGCTTATGGATCGATCGGGCAGGCGGAGCATGCGGCGGGGCAGGCACGGGCGAAGGTTTCGTTCAGTGGCGTGCATACGCAGGTTGCAACCGTTGCATCGGCGCGCGGTCATGTCTATCGTGCAAGGCTGACCGGCCTGTCGCACGAAGCGGCCCAGCAGGTCTGTCAGCGACTGGGTGGATCAGGATGCCAGATTCTGCCGCCAACCACATGATGGCATAAACCCTGTCCCACAGGGTGATGAGGATACATGAGGTATTTTTACAGGCGTTCACGCTGGTCCCTGCCGGGGCTGTGCCTGCCGCTGGTCGGTGTCATGGCGTTTGCCGGCTTTGTCTGTTTTTCCTCCGCGCGCGCGGCCCTGCCGGTAGGCAGCCAGGCCCCCATGTTCAATGCGCAGGCTACCACGAATGGCAGCGAGTTCGATTTCCGGCTGGCCGATGCGCTGCGTCAGGGACCCGTAGTGCTGTATTTCTATCCCGCTGCCTTTACCCGTGGCTGTACCATGGAGGCGCATGATTTCGCCAACGCCATGGATCAGTACAAGGCGCTTGGTGCCACGGTCATTGGTGTTTCCACCGATGACATGCCAACCCTCGACCGTTTTTCCGTAAGCGAAGGTCATGGCCGCTTCCCCGTCGCGACCGACCCGAAGGGCCAGATTGCAAAGATGTATGACAGCCGCCTGCCGCTGGTGAACCGCGCCAGCCGCACGTCCTATGTCATTGCCCCGGATGGCAAGGTGATTTACGCCTATAGCGCCCTGTCGCCCAAGGGACATGTCAGCGGGACGCTGGGGGCGCTGAAGCAGTGGCACGCGGCGCAAGGTAATGCCAGCAAGGTCACGCTGCCCGCCACATCCCGGTAAAGACCTGTTTCCAAAAAATATTGGGGGCTGTTGGGAATTGAGTTTTCTAAAGGGCCATGATGTGTTTCAAAGACCATATGGATCGCTTCATACTGACGGATGCCCAATGGGCGAAAATGGAACCGCTGTGCCTTGGCAGGAAGACGGATCGAGGTCGCAGCGGGAAGGATAACCGCCTCTTTATCGAAGCGGTTTTATAGATAGCGCGGACCGGCAGTCCGTGGCGGGATCTGCCGACGTATTTCGGACATTGGAACTCGGTTTACTCGCGCTACAGTGACTGGATGAAAGCCGGTGTTTTCAAACGGCTTTTTGACGCTGTCTCTGACGATGCCGATATGGAATACGCGATGATTGACGGTACGGTGGTCCGGGTTCATCGCCACGGCCAGGGCGCAAAAGGGGGACCCGGAATCAGGCGATAGGACGCAGTGTGACGGGGTGGTCGACCAAGATCATCGCCATGACCGACGCCCTGGGCAATCTGGTCCGCTTCACGCTTATTCCTGGCCAGCATTACGACACGGTCGGGGTTGCCCCCCTTCTCGAACCGGCGGATTTCAAGGGGATTCTCGCTGACAAAGCGTTTGACGTCCACTGGATCGTGGACGCCCTACACGCGCAAGGGGCCTGTGTGGTCATTCCCCAGCGCAAAAACCGCCTCGACAGACGCCCGTTCGATGGGGCCCTGTTCAAAGCACGCCATCTCATTGAGAACTTCTTCTGCAAGCTCAAGGAGTTCAAGCGCATCGCCATGCGCAGCGAAAAAACAGACAGATCATTCGAAGCCATGATCTATCTCGTTGGCGCAATCATCAATTCAAGATAATTCCCAACAGGCCCTGATAAAGATAAAAGTTTTTTGAGTGCCGCCTTTTTCAGAAAGGCGGCGTTTCCTGGAGCTTTTTGAAAAAAGCTTCACCAAAAACTTCTTATGATTTCACATAGACTTCTGAAGTAGCCCTCAGGGCCGCAACATTGACTTGCGCTCTCTGCGCGGTATTGACTGGTCTCTCCGTATCCGTGGGGAGAAGCCGGTGGGATTCCGGCACGGTCGCGCCACTGTACACCGCAGCCCATGCGGAAGTCAGACCTCCCGGCGGATAGAGCTTCATTCCGTTACGGGACGCGCTTTCCCGACAGGAGATCTGACCCCATGTCCTTTATTTTTCCCCATATGCATCGGGATATGCCCTGATGGCCGGACGCCTTCTGCTGCGTGGCATGCTGGCTGGCATTGCCGCCGCTGCCCTTGCGTTCCTGTTCGCCCGTGTGTTCGGCGAACCGCAGGTCAACCTTGCCATCGCCTTTGAATCCGCCATGGATGCGGCGGCGGGTGAACCGCCGGAACCCGAACTGGTCAGCCGGGGCGTACAGGCATCCCTTGGCCTGCTGACGGCGGCCGTTATGTATGGCGCGGCCTATGGCGGGCTGTTTGCGCTGGTGTTCTCGCTGGCGTACGGCCGTATTGGCCGCTTTTCGCCGCGCATGCTGTCCATGCTGCTGGCGGGGGCGGGGTTTCTGGCCGTGGTGGTGGTGCCGGACCTGAAATACCCGGCCAATCCCCCCGCCGTGGGGCAGCCGGAAACCATTGGCCTGCGCACGACCGCCTATTTTGAAATGGTTGTCTTTTCGCTGTGCGCTCTGACGCTGGCGGTCCTGTCGGGTCGCGCACTGGCTGTACGCCTGGGCAACTGGGGTGCCACGCTATGTGGGGGGGCGGTGTTCGTTGTGCTGGTGACGCTGCTGCAATGGGCACTGCCCGACATCAATGAAGTGCCGGACAATTTCCCCGCTACCCTGCTGTGGCGCTTCCGTGAAGCCGCCCTTGGCATGCAGATCGTGCTGTGGGGCGGCCTCGGGCTGGTGTTCGGCATGATGGCCGATCGGCTGCTGGGACGCGGTGCGCCGCGTTACGGCTGATCCGGCGTATCATCCCCATCGTTCTTTCCGCCCATTTTGTCAGGCGTCGGGGCGGCGGTGGGGGTGTTGTCCTTCATGACCCTGTCCCATATTGCGTGCAGCTTGGTGTCCATGGCCTCATCCAGCACGGGGAAGGAATGGCTTGCCGCGATATAGGCAGGCTGCTGGTCCCAGTGCAGTGCGGCTTTCGTGTCCGCATCAAGCGGCGCGCCTGTATTGGCGGGCATGCCCCAGAAACACGATGACGTTGCCAGCCGTGCCTGTGCCGCAGGCGTGCGCAGGTATTGCGCGAATGCCAGCGCCAGTGCCTTGCGCTGCGAGGCTTCGATGATCGAGATGCCATGCTGCCACCGGATACCGCCCTGCCGTGGCAGGGTGAATGTCAGGTCCGGCCGCTGTTTCGGGATATCGGGTTGTGCCGTGGGCGTACTGACCGTGCCACCTTCGCCAACACCCGCCGTGGTCCATGCGCCACCGCCAACGACAATATCCACCACGCCATCGGCCAGCGCCTGTTGCACGCTGGCGCTATCGCCCACCAGTGTTGCATTGGCGCGCAGGGCCACAAGCCTGTCCTGCAATGCGGGCAGGTCGGCGTCCGTCAGATGCGCGGGATCAAGTCCCAGCGCCAGGGCGATATAGGACAGGATGGGCAGGTAGCTGTCATAAATTGCGATATGCCCGTGATAACGCGGCTGCCATACCGCGTTGATGTCCTGCATGTCCTGCGCGCTGACATGGGCCTGATTGAAGGCGACGGCGTGGAAGCCGTATTTTTCCGGTACCGAGTACAGCCGCCCCTGGTACGAACCGCCTGCCGGATTGGCAATGGCGGCAGGAATGCCGTCCGATGGGAAATCCGCTGTGTCCAGCGGCGCCAGCAGGCCGGCGGCGGCCAGTTGCGGGGCGGCTGTTTCCTCCAGGATCACCACGTCCCAGTCGCCTGCCTGCGACTGGCGCAGGATGGTCCGTGCAGCGGCGGTGCTGTCGATATCCTTGAAATGGACCCGTACCTTGTTCGCCTGTTCAAAAGGGCCGAGCAGTTCCGGGTCTTCATGGTCGCACCATGTCAGCACGTTCAGCACATCATCTGCCGCCCGTGTCGGGCCGGGCTGGATGGCTGCAAGGATGATGAGGGCGGTCGTGGCGGCAACAAGGGGGCCGCGACGGCTGCATGCGGACATAAGGGACAACTCCTGAAGGATAGGGGCCCAACATGGACGGGTATGCACGATGGGTCCAGTCAGGAAGGATTACAGATGTGACAAACGGATCGCATGACGCGCATGGATATTCATGCATCCATAATATGACCGTATGATGAAAGGGTTGATGCATGCCGCGTCGTTGCGTGCAGGACACGTCCCGTGCCTTGCACGCTTTCGCCATATTGTCGCGTCCCATCAGGTGGGGCTATGGATAGGCGCATGATCGCCGATTTCATCCGCCGCCTTATCCGGCGTCGCTCTCCACAGCCTGTGTCCCGGTCCACGTCGCGCGCTGCCCGTCCGGTCATTGCGCCCCAGCCCGGGTCGGTTGCGGAACGGGCCATCGCCACCACAACGGTCCTGCCATCGGGGCGCATACGCGCCTGTGCCCGGACCGTGCGCGGGGTGGGCCGCCTGGCCGCCATTACCGTGTGGGTACCACTGTCGGTCGGGTTCGAGGCGGTGCTGCTGCTGGTGCCCGGCACGGCCAAGATCCGGTGGACGCGGATGGTCTGGGGCGGGCTGTGCCTGCTGCTGTCGCTGCGTATCCGCGTTGTGGGGCGCAGGGCCGGCGGCGTGGGTGGCAGGCGCGCGCGACAGAATGGCGAACGCCCGGTAATCTATGTGTCCAACCATTCGTCATGGCTGGATGTGCCGGTGCTGGGAACGGTGCTGCCGTCCAATTTCGTAGCCAAGGGCGATATCGAGGGCTGGCCCATCATGGGACTTGTCTCGCGTATTGGCCGGACCATATTCGTCAGCCGCCAGCGCAGCACGACAGGCCGGGAACGGGACGAAATGCTGCACCGCCTGATGGTGGAAGGCGACAACCTGATCCTGTTCCCCGAAGGCACGTCGTCCGACGGGTCGCGGGTGCTGCCGTTCCTGTCGGCCTTTTTCGCCATTGCCAAGCCGCCGCGCCTGCCGCCGGGCAAGGCCCCGGCGGCACCGGAAAGCGAGGCGGAAGCCATCGCGGCGCGTCCCGGCATGACGCCGCTGATCCAGCCGGTATCGGTGGTGTATGACCAGCTGGAAGGCGTGCCGGTCAACCGCGGACGTCGCCCGGTCTTTGCCTGGTATGGTGATATGGAACTGGGGCCGCATGTGTGGCAGCTGGTCAAATGGCGTTCGATGCGTGCGACCGTGCTGCTGCATGCACCGTTGGACCCCAATGATTTTCCCAGTCGCAAGGCGCTGGCACAGGCGGCATGGCGGGCGGTGGCCGCCGGGGCCGCCGAACTGCGCCAGAACCGGCCCCAGCCGGAAAACGAAAGTGCGTATGCCTGCCGCCCGCTGGCGGGCATGCTGCCGCAGGATCTTGAACGGAGCCGGAACTGAAGGCTTTGTGTCAAGATTGAGGCATGTCATGTTTTCCCTGTTCCTTACCCCGTAGGGTAACCCCCCAATCGACGGTCCCGGTGGTGTCTGCCGCCGTGTAGGGCTGGTCTGCCCGGCGTGGTATCGCAGGCGTACCCGCCACGATCAGGAAAAGTGATCTCACATGGCGCGATGTGTTGTGCCAACGTTCTGGAGTTTACGGTGGATCAGCCGAAGATAAGCGCCGATGTCCTGCTGTCCGCAATGGAGCAGGCCATTGATCCCATGGTCGTGATTGATGAGCATAACCGCATCATCTTCTTCAATGCCGCGGCCGAACGGATATGGGGCCTGCCGCGCGCACAGGTCATGGGACAGAATGTCAGCTGCCTTGTGCCGCAGACGGACCGCGCGCTGCATGACAGCTATATCGACCGTAACCGTGAGACGGGCGTAGGCCGGATTGTCGGCACATCGCGTGAGGTGGAATTCCGCCGCGCCAACGGCGAATATGTATGCGGTGAACTGTCGATTTCCCGCGTGCAGGTGGGTGAGGCAGGCAGGATCTACTACATCGCCGTCATGAAGGACGTGACGGAACAGAGCCGCCAGCGCAGGATCCTGATCCTGCAGAACGAAGTGCTCCAGTCGCTGGCATCCGATGTCACCCTGCAGGAAGTGGGCGACCAGCTGTGCCGCCGCGTGGACAGTTTCGTGCCCGGCGGTGTGGCGGCCCTCCTGATGTTTGACGGCGCGCACAAGGTCTCCGTCACGTCTTCCCCCGGCATGCCCAACCGCTACCGTACCGCGCTGGACAGCATGCAGCTGACGCCGGAACAGATGGATGCGCTGCGCAGTGATCCCGCCAGCAGCAACACCGTGGTGTGGGATGGCTATTCCTCCCTCGCCCGTTCGCTGGGGCTGGAGCGATGCTGTTCGTCCGCCATCATTTCCCGCAAGGGGCAGGTCATGGGTGTGTTCGCCCTGTATCTGCGTGATGACGAGCCATCGCTGGCATGGCCCGAACGGGTGGTTTCGACCTGCATGCCCTTCTGCGCGCTGGCGATCGAACAGAACCAGACGCGCCAGCACATTGCCCAGCTATCCAATTTCGACAGCCTGACCGGGCTGTTGAACCGTACGTCGCTGCATAATGTCATCGAACGCCTTATCATGCGTGGCGGTGATAGCCAGTTCTCGCTGTTCATGGTGGATATCGACCGCTTCCGTGATATCAACGACGCGCTGGGTCATGTAAACGCCGACCGTTTCCTGATCGAGATCGGTCGCCGCATTCGCGCGTTGGTCAATGATGAATATATCGTCAGCCGTTCGGGCGGGGACGAGTTCATCATTGTCGTGCCCGACTGTTCGCACAGGCGCGCGGAACAGTTTGCCGAAAACCTGATCAATTCCATCGCCAAACCCCTGCAGGTCGGTGAGAACACGCTGAGTATTTCCTGCTGCGTAGGCATCAGCACGTTCCCCGAAAACGGGCCGGACAGTGAATCCCTGCTCAGCCTGGCCGATGCCGCCGCCCGTCAGGCGAAAGAGGACGGGCGTGGCCTGTACCGCTTTGCCGGGCACGAAAAGAACCAGGTGGCGCAGGAACGGCTGATGCTGGGGTCCGCCCTGCGGGACTCTCTGGCCAGGGGCATGCTGAAGCTGCATTACCAGCCGCAGGTGGAAACCATGACCGGGGGCCTGTACGGGGTGGAAGCCCTGTCGCGGTGGCATCACCCGACATTGGGCAACATCTATCCTTCCCGCTTTATCGCGGTGGCGGAAGATACGGGGCAGATCGAGGCCATTGGCCGCTGGTCGCTGCAGGAAGCCTGCCGCCAGATGGTGAAATGGGACCGCGACGGGGTGCATGTCCCCACGGTTGCGGTCAACCTGTCGGCGGTGCATTTCCGCAATCGCGCACTGCCGGAATATATCGCCAACCTGCTGAAGCATCATAACCTGACGCCCGACCGCCTGACGGTGGAAATCACCGAAAGCGTAATGATGGATAACAGCAGCGACACCGAAGAGGTGCTGTACGCCATCCGCAGGCTGGATGTCGGCCTGTCGATGGATGATTTCGGCACGGGGTATTCGTCCCTGTCGCGGCTGACGCGCCTGCCGCTGACGGAAATCAAGATCGACCGCAGCTTCATCAATGATTTCGAGCATGATACCAATGCCCAGGCCGTAACCATGGCTGTGATCGGCATCGGTTCGCGTCTGGGCATGACGGTGGTGACCGAAGGGGTCGAGACCGAGCAGCAGTGGCGCCTGCTGGAAGAACTGCACTGCGATGTGATGCAGGGCTACCTGTTTGCGAAACCCCTGCCGCCGGAGGAACTGGAAAAGTGGTTTCGCGAGCGACAGGAACGCGGTTCGTTCCTTATCCCGACCAAGGTATAATATGGCGTGGTCTCTGGCATGACGAAGCTGCATGGGTATATCATGCACCGTTCCGGTCCTGTTGCCGGGCTGATTTCATGAAGCATTCTGTTCTGTTTTTTATTGTAGGTTCCAGGCGGGAATATGGCATTGCAACACGATGATCGGCTGCGGGCACTGACACATCAGGATTCGGATTTCTGGGCCGACCTGGTTGATAGTGTCCTGATCGTCGCCATTACCGACACAAAGGGGGTCATCACCTATGTGAATGACCGTTTTTGTGAAATCAGTCAGTACTCGCGTGAGGAACTGATCGGTTCCACGCACCGTATCGTCAATTCCGGCTATCATGACGCGGATTTCTTCCGTGACCTGTACCGCACGATCGAGGCGGGCGAACTGTGGCAGGGCAATATCTGCAACCGCGCCAAGGACGGGTCACTGTACTGGGTGGCGACCACCATCATCCCCAAGAAGGACAGACAGGGCCGGATACAGGGGTATGTTGCCAGCCGGTTTGAGATTACCGAACTGATGAACACCCGTGACCGCCTGTGTGAACTGGCGGAAACGGATACGCTGACGGGGCTGCTCAACCGGGGCGGGTTCAATACTGCCCTGGCTGACGAGATCGCGCGCTGCCGCGAAACCGGTGGTGGCGGGGCGCCCCAGCCAGCCCTGGCCATGTTCGACCTTGATGGTTTCAAGCAGATCAACGATGTGCATGGCCATCATGCCGGTGACATCGTGCTGCGCGCCATTGCCTCGCGTCTGATTGAAATGACCCACCCGGATGACCCTGTCAGCCGTCTGGGCGGGGATGAGTTCGCGGTGATCCTGCACCGCACGCTGGAGGATGTATCGCTGGAGCGGTACATGGACCGCCTGCAGGGCGTGCTGGAACGTCCCATCGACATTGAAACGGTGACCGTAAGTGTCGCGGGCAGCATTGGCGCGGTGCTGCTGGATGGCACCGACACGATGGAAGACGTTCAGAAAAACGCCGACATGGCGATGTATGCGGCCAAGCGTGCGGGTGGCAAGCAGTCGCAGATGTTCACCCGCAGCCTGCGTGAGCGCGCGCAGGCCCGTGTGTCCATCCTGAGCGAGGCGCGGTGCGGTGTCGAACGCAACCAGTTCGAGGTCTATTACCAGCCGATCCTGAACTGCCGCACGCGTGAAGTGGACCAGATCGAGGCGCTACTGCGCTGGCAGCACCCTGAACGCGGGCTGCTGGCGGCGGAAGATTTCTCCGATGTGTTTACCGATGCCGGCCTGGCGCAGGCCATGGGCCCACGCATGATCGAGGCTTTCCGCCATGATGTGTGCATGTGGAACGAGAAGGGCCAGCCCCCGCGCCAGCTTGCCATCAACCTGTCGCGCATGGACCTGATCCGCGATGACTACCAGCGCGAACTGGAGGAATCGCTCAGGCGTTTCAACATGTCCCCGGACAGCTTCGTGCTGGAAGTGACCGAGGCGATGCTGCATGGCCGCCGGGCGGATCAGGGGATCCGCAACCTGCGCGAACTGGCCCGTTCGGGTTTCCGCATTGCGCTGGATAATTTCGGCAAGGGGATTACCGTGCTGAACCACCTGCGCGAACTGCCCTTTTCACAGGTCAAGATCGACCAGAGCATGGTCGCCAACATCGTCGGCAATCCCGATGCCTGCATGGTCCTGTCCAGCCTGATCGACATGGGGCAGGGATTCGGGATGGAAATCACGGTCGAAGGCGTCGAAAACCGTGAACAGTTTGACCTGGTCATGCAGATGAAGCCGGAACGGATACAGGGTTTCTATATTTCTTCCGCCCTGTCATCGCAGGATATACTCAAGCTGCCATCGCATTTTGATGGGACAACCTGCGCATGACCGATACCCCCCGTACCGTTGCCGCCCGGATTGGTGACGACCTGCCGCGTATCGATGTAATCGAGCTGGCCAATACGCGGCGCATCATGCATGCCGAACGGCATAATGACGGGTCGCGCATGCCCATGTTCATTCCGACTGCGGCATGGGCAAGGCTGTTGGAACTTCATTGCACCGGTGACGGCCCGCCAGGGCACCCGCGCCTTGCCCCATCACGTGTCATGGATGGGCTGGAACGTGCGCTTGGCCGCATCATGACGGAGGTGGCGCGCCATGACGCCACGGACGATGAACCCCTGCGTCCGGCCTATGTCGTGACATCCGATCTGTTTGGCGCGGAAGGCCCGGTGGATATCCGCATGGTGGTGGACCGCACGACCGGGGTTGCCTGCATGCTGGCGGGGCCGCCTGCGGATATTGCGGCCCTTGGGCTGGATAGCCTGTAATCAAAGAAATTCTGGTGAATCTTATTTTCAAACAGCTTCAGAGAGCGCCGTCTTTTTGAAATAAGGGGGCATGCAAAAACTTTTATCAGTTAGTATGCTTATGCAGTCTGTGGCACGCGGTAGTACTGCCGGTACCAGTCCACGAACGCATCCACCCCTGCCTGCACCGGTGTCGCAGGGCGGAAGCCGGTCAGGGTCTGCAGGGCGGAACAGTCGGCCCATGTGCGCGGCACGTCACCGGGCTGCATGGGCATGTAGTTGCGGATGCAGGGACGGCCCAGCGCCTTTTCAATCGCTTCGATAAACGCCATCAGGCTGACGGGATGGCTGTTGCCGATATTGATGACCCGGTAAGGGGCAACCGGACTGGCACCGGGATCGCTTTCGCCCGGACCGCGTGGCGGCTTTTCAGACAGCAGGCAGATCGCTTCCACCAGATCGTCGATATAGGTGAAATCACGTTCCATATCACCGTTGTTGTAAACGTCGATCGGTTGGCCTGCCAGCGTATTGGCTGTGAACCTGAACAGCGCCATGTCCGGCCGACCCCAGGGGCCATAGACGGTAAAGAAGCGGAAGGCGGTGATCGGCAGCTTCCAGATATGGGAATAGGAATGCGCCAGTTCTTCCGTAGCCTTCTTGGTCGCGGCATAGACGCTGAGGGGATGGTCACAGCGCTGGGTTTCCGAAAAGGGCACGTCTTTGCTGGCCCCATAGACGGATGAGGTTGAAGCGATCATCAGATGTGCGGGCTGGCATCGCCGGGCCTGTTCCAGCACATTGAAGGTGCCCACCATGTTGGCGCTGACATAGGTGCCGGGATTTTCGATGCTGTAGCGCACGCCCGCCTGTGCCGCCAGATGGACCACCAGTTCTGGATTGCAGCGCGTAAATGCGTTTTCCATCGCCTGCGCATCTTCCAGCATGAATTCATTGCAGGTGAAGTGTTCGAATTCACGCAGTATGGCATGGCGTTTCTGCTTCAGCGTGACATCGTAATAGCTGGTCATGCCATCAATGCCGGTGACCGCGTGCCCATCGCGCAGCAGGCGGCGGGCAAGGTGGAAACCGATGAACCCGGCCGTGCCGGTAACAAGGATACGCATCCCCGAACTCCCAAAAATCCGGACAGTCCTGGCAGGCTGCCCTGTTCACGTCCTTACGTCACGTGGTCTGCTTTTCCGTTATCGGCCTGCAAGGTGGTTCGCCGGGAAAAGCGCATCATCTTCAGGCGGATAAATGGAACACGGGCCACGATACGACCAACGGTAAAAACGGATGGCAGCCCTTTCAGGCAGATTTGGGGCCGGTGTGGCCACGACCCACGCCGGTATAGGAAAAGCCGGCCTTTTCCACGTCACCGGGGTTATAGACATTGTGCAGGTCCACCAGAACGGGCGTGTTCATGAGGTTGCGCATGCGTGCAAGGTCCAGCGCACGGAAGGCGTCCCATTCGGTCACGACCGCCACGGCATCCGCCCCGGTGACCGTTTCATACGCATCGGTGCAGAAGGTGATGCCGTCCAGCACCCGCCGCGCCTGTTCCATGCCAATCGGGTCAAAGGCGCGTATATGCGCCCCGGCATCGTGCAATGCGCGGGTTATGGCGATGGAGGGGGCGTCGCGCATGTCATCGGTATTGGGCTTGAAGGTCAGGCCCAGCAGGGCAATCGTCCGGTCCCGCACGTCACCGCCTGCTGCCCGGATGATCTTGCGGCCCATGGCGCGCTTGCGCTGTTCATTCACATGGGCCACGGCTTCGATGACGCGACCCGGCACGCCGTAATCCTGCGTGGTTTTTATCAGGGCGCTGACATCCTTGGGGAAGCATGACCCGCCAAAGCCGGGGCCTGCATGCAGGAATTTCGACCCGATGCGGTTATCCAGCCCCATGCCACGGGCGACATCCTGCACATTTGCTCCCGCGCGTTCACACAGGTCGGCCATTTCGTTGATGAAGGTGATCTTGGTGGCAAGGAAGGCATTGGCCGCGTATTTGGTCAGTTCCGACGTGCGGCGGTCGGTAAACAGGATCGGGGCCTGATTGAGGAATAGCGGACGGTAGACTTCCGCCATCACGTCGCGTGCGCGTGGGTCGGTCGTGCCGATTACGATGCGGTCGGGGCGCTTGAAATCACCAATGGCGGCCCCTTCGCGCAGGAATTCGGGGTTGGAGGCCACGGCAAAATCGGCATCAGGCCGGGCTTCGCGGATCAGGCGTTCGACTTCATCGCCCGTACCCACCGGCACGGTGGACTTGGTGACAACCACGGTATAGCCCCGCAATTCGGCAGCAATGTTGCGCGCGGCATCATATACATAGCTCAGGTCTGCATGCCCGTCCCCCCGGCGTGACGGGGTGCCCACGGCAATGAAGACGGCATCCGCATCGCCCACGCCCCATGCCAGGTCCATGTCGAAGCACAGGCGGCCTGCCGCCATATTGGTTGTAATCAGTTCCGCAAGGCCGGGTTCATAAATCGGAACCCTGCCCTGCCGCAGGGCCGCGACCTTGTCCGGGTCCGTGTCGATACAGCGGACTTCATGTCCAAAATCGGCAAAACAGGCACCCGTGACCAGTCCGACATAGCCAGCCCCGATGACAGCAATCTTCATTCCATTCCCTCCTTGTCGGGAAATCTGCCTGTGCGACAGCTAATCCGGTCGGGTTGATATCATGGTTCGGAATGCGAAAGGCTGTCCGCCGCATCCTTATGTCCTGCGTTCCTGCCATCGGTCAGGTCACAGACCGCCCCGTAAATATGGTACAGCGAACTGGCGGGCATATGATCCATTGCCGGGGTCCCGTCCGCATTCAGGCGGTCAATCCATCCTCCGTTCAGGTGGGGTGGAATGTAATGGGTGGTGAAATGGGCCAGCACGCCCGCGATCACGCCGGATGAGACCGCTGTGGAATGGTTCATGCCAAGGGAGCGGATCAGTTCCGTCTGGGGCCAGATGCGCGTCCCCCCATCCACGACCCGTCCGTCCTGCCCCACGGTATTGCGGATGACGGGGGGATGGATGGGCGCTGTATGGGCCAGCGCAGTTGAATGGAGCCGTACGGCGACCTGCCGGATACTGTCCGCATCCCGTGGCGCGCACAGGCGCAGGTATTCGTGCAGCAGCCACGACCATTCCAGCAGATGACCGGGTTCCGCACGGTTCTGCCCCGCAGGGTGAAGGGGCTGCCAGTTCGCAGTAAAGTCCTCCAGCAGCAGGCCGCTTGCCGGGTCAATGAAGCGTGTGATGGCCAGCGTGACCAGTCTGGCTGCGCGGTCGCGGTAAATATCCTCTCCCGTAGCTTCAAACAGGGCCAGCCACGCTTCCAGCAGGTGCATGTGGGGATTCTGTCGCCGGATGGCGTCATGGGGCGGGACGGCATCCATGAATCCCGGGCCAGGGGTGTGGAATATGGTCTCCAGTTCGGTCGCCGCATCCCCCGCACGGCGTCGCAGGCCCGGATCACCCGACAGGCGGTAGGCCCATGCATGGGCATACAGGATGAAGGCATGGCCATACAGGTCACGCCGCCGGTCAGCGGGCCGTCCATCGGGCGAGAGGGAGAAGACCCAGCCCGCCGCGCCATCGGCACGGTGGTAGCGGCGTTTGACTTCCGCAAGGCAGTGCAGGGCCATCTCTCCTGCGGGGTGATCACCGCGCAGGGCCGCGCGGCAGTAGGTCGCGATCTGGCGCGCCTGCACCATCAGGCGCAGGGCGGGCAGGATGATCGGGCGGCCACTGAAATCCAGCCGTTCATGGAACAGGGTCCGGTCCCTGTCGAACCCATTTTCAGACCATAGCGGCAGGGCTTGCCGGACAGCCCATGTCTGGAAGTGGTCGGGGGTCACGCTGTGGTATCAGTCTCGGCCCGGGGCTCGCCGCCTGCCTGCCGCACAAGCGATGTGGTTGACCGGCCGGGCATGATGTCAACCAGCACGACGCGTCCGCCACTGGCCTTTACAATATCGCCGCCCACCACTTCATCCTCGCGGTAATCGGCACCCTTTACGATGACATCAGGCAGGATCGCGCGGATGGCCTCTTCCGGCGTGTCCTGATCGAACAGCACCACCAGATCGACATTGCGCAGCGCGCCGATCACGGTAGCCCGTGCGCGTTCATCCTGTATGGGGCGGCTTTCCCCCTTCAGGCGGCGGACGGAGCGATCGGTGTTCAGTGCCACGATCAGCTTGTCCCCCTGGGCTGCGGCCCCCTGTATCAGCGAAATATGGCCCGGATGCAGCAGGTCGAAACATCCGTTGGTAAAGACAACCCGTGCCCCATGGTGCCGCCAGTCCCGCGCCATGGCAGCCGCCTGTTCGAGGGAGACGCATTTTCCCGAATCCGGCATGTCACGCATCAATGCGTGGCTGAGTTCGGCGCGTGAAACGGTGGTCGTGCCCAGCTTGCCCACTGCCACGGCAGCGGCCGTGTTGGAAATTGTTACCGCCGTTTCCATGGAATGACCCGCCGAAAGGATCGCGGCCACGGTTGCAACCACGCAGTCCCCGGCGCCCGAGACGTCAAATACTTCGGCCGCCTGGCTGCGCACATGGCTGACCGCCCCATCATCCCGCCACAGCGTCATGCCTTCTTCCGAACGGGTGACCAGCACGCTGCCGCCAAACTGTGCGCCCGCCATCCGGGCTGCGGCAATGATCTGCTCATCCGTGCGGACCGGCAGCCCGGTGGCCCGTGCCAGTTCCTGCCGGTTGGGCGTGACCAGTGTCGCCCCCCGATAGGCGGCAAAGGATGTGCGCTTGGGATCGACAATCACGGGAATGTTCCGTGCGCGGGCGCGTGTGATGATTTTTTCCAGCACACCGTCATCCAGCACGCCCTTGCCATAATCCGAGCAGATCAGGATATCGGCCCCGTCTATGGCCATATATGCCTTTTCCACCAGTTCAGCCTGTATGGCGGGGGCAGGGGCGTGAGTGTCTTCGTTATCAATGCGCACGATCTGCTGGCGACCGCTCATGACCCGTGTCTTGGTCGTGGTCTGGCGGTGGGTATCCTGTACCAGGCCATGGGTGTCGATATGGTCCCAGCGTGCAAGGGTACGGGTCAGACAGGTTGCATGATCGTCAGCCCCCACCAGTCCAACAAGTGCGACGCGGGCACCCAGTGCCGCAGCATTCGCCGCCACATTGGCGGCTCCGCCGGCAACGGTATTGAGGTGTTCATGCACCAGAACCGGCACGGGGGCCTCGGGGGAGATACGGTCAGTCCGGCCGGAAATATAACGGTCCAGTATCACATCGCCCACAATGGCAATGTTTCCGAAATGCATGTTCTCGATCATGAGGTGCCTACCGTTCCCGTCCCCGCCTGCGGCACTGCTTTAATATGGGATCCATGCCCTTCACAAGAACAAGAGACTCCCTTTGCCCCGCCTGCATTGTGACCGGAACAGGCAACTGCGGCAGCATATTCGGCCACATGCACCCGGTCGAGAGGGGAAAGGCATCAGAATGTCTGATTGCTGCGGATATGGGGACAGGGCAGCCCGGTCGGGCAAAAGGGCGGGATATCCATGCGCCCGGTCAGCCATACTGGCCCAGACGGACGCGGCATGTGCGTTTTATTCCATGGCCCACCCGGACCGGAAACATGCAAGGCGGAATATGTAGGGAAATCATGGTGCTGCTGGACAGGATTGAACTGTCGACCTCTCCCTTACCAAGGGAGTGCTCTACCACTGAGCTACAGCAGCACTGTATGCGCGCTTCCTAACTTTTCCTGCATCGGCTGGCAACCCCCTTTTGTCGTATTCTGGAAAATTGGGGGCATCCAGCCGGGAAGCAGGCGTCATCAGTCGTCGCGGTGGATGCGTTCCATGCGTTCGTGACGTTCCTGCGCCTCGATCGACAGCGTCGCGATGGGGCGGGCTTCCAGCCGTTTCAGGCCGATGGGTTCACCCGTTTCCTCGCAATAGCCGTAGGTCCCGGCCTCGATGCGCAGCAACGCCTGGTTGATCTTGGAAATCAGCTTGCGCGCCCGGTCGCGCGTGCGCAGTTCCAGTGCACGGTCCGTCTCGACACTGGCACGGTCGGTAATGTCCGCTTCGTGAATGCCGCCTTCGGACAGGCTGGCAAGTGTCTCGTCCGCTTCCTTGAGGAGGTCTGCTCGCCACTTCAGCAGTTTGAGGCGGAAATATTCCACCTGCTGCGGATTCATGAATTCCTCATCATCCGAAGGGCGATAATCGGGGGGCAATGTAATCATGATGACAGGTCCCTGCGCCGTGGTTCCGTGTGGCGGCGTATGCCCATCCAGTCGGGAACGGGGCGGCTTATACTAGCAAGGCGCGTGCACGCCAAGCCTTTAACGCCGGTTTCAGGCCGGTTGGTGCAATGTGGTGGGGGCAGGGCTGGTTGCGGGCGTGGTGGTCGTGACCGGGCCCTGGGCCGTATTCGTCTGCTTCGTGCGGGGAACAAGTTCGGGATATGTGGTTTCCCAGCCACCGCCCAGTGCGTTGTAAAGACGGACAAGATTGCCCGATATGGTGGCCGTGCTGGTGGTCAGGTCGGACTGCGCGCCCAGGTACTGGCGCTGGCTGTCCAGCACGTTCAGATAGGTCACCATACCGTGACGGTACTGGTCCTGCGCCAGTTGCAGGGCATGGTGGCTGGCTTCCATGCGCTGGGTCAGGTTGTCGTGGCGGATCTGTTCATCGGAATAGGCGGTCAGCGCGTTGTCAATGTCATGCCATGCGCCCAGCACGGTCTGCTGGTAGCTGATGGCGGCTTCCTTCTGGGCTGCCTTGCGCAGTTCCAGCTGCCCGCGCAGGCGTCCGCCCTGAAAGATGGGCAGGGTGATGGACGGGCCGACATTCCATGCCTTCGCATTCCAGAAACCAAGGTCGCGGAACGACAGGGATTCAAACCCGAACCCGGCATTGATCGTCACGCGCGGATAGAATTCGGCCACCGCTTCGCCCACCTGCGCTGTTGCGGCGTGCAGGTTGGCTTCGGCGCGGCGAATATCGGGACGGCGGCGCGCCAGTTCGGACGGCACGCCCACCGGCACACGCGGCGGGACGGGGGGAATGGCGGATGCGGTCAGCAGTTCATCGGACAGGGCACGCGGCGGCTCACCCATAAGCAGGCTGAGCGCATTGACCTGTGCCACCAGCTGCTGTTCCAGCTGAGGCAGTTGCGCCAGCGTGTTCTGGTACTGCACGCGGGCCTGTTCCACTTCCATGTCGCTGGCCAGTCCCCTGGTGTAGCGCTGCTGGTTCAGGTCCAGCATGGATCTGGCCACGTCGCGGTTTTCCATGACGATGCGCAGTTGTTCCTGCGTATTGCGCAGTTCCATGTAATCGCGCGCCACTTCGGCCTGGCGTGAAATCAGCATGCCGCGTCGGGCTTCGTTCGTGGCCTGTGCCTGGGCAGCGGCGGCTTCATACTGGCGACGCACGCGGCCCCACAGGTCAATTTCCCATGTGGCGTCAATGCTGTCGCGCCACTGGTTGAATAGTGGAATCTTGGCCTGTCCGGGTGCCGGCGCGTATTGGGAAAATACGGGGTTGTTGCTCAGCTGCGGATCGCTTTCCACATCGGTTACGATCCGCTGCAGCATCTTGGTGCTGTACTGCTGGCGGGCGTATGACCCGCTGGCTGACATGGCGGGATAGCGTTCGGCCCCTGCGATACGCAGTTCCGCGCGGCTTTGCGCCATGCGGTAGGCATAGCGGCGGACATCAAGGTTGTCGGTCGCGACGCGCTGTTCCAGCTTTGTCAGCTCGGGATCGTGGAAAATGGTCCACCATGCGGTATCGGGGTCATCCGACGAGGTCTGGCTTGCCACCGGCGCGGGCGTGCCATCCTTGCCGTTCGTGGCCTGAATGCGCTTCGGACCACCATATTCCTTGGGCGTCCACGGGGTTGGCTTGTGGAAGTTCGGGCCAACCGCACATCCGGCGGTCATGACCGACAACCCAACCACCGCCGTGCGC
The DNA here is from genome assembly GCF_043995075.1 of Komagataeibacter diospyri. NCBI lineage: Bacteria > Pseudomonadati > Pseudomonadota > Alphaproteobacteria > Acetobacterales > Acetobacteraceae > Komagataeibacter > Komagataeibacter diospyri. Next base: position 2,158,186 of record NZ_CP171836.1, on the reverse strand, counting down.
CATGAAAATCCCTTACCCACCAACGCGGCCCCCTGTTGTCCCGGAAACAGTTAATATAAATCTGTATGCTCTTGGCATGGTTTCGTGACCATGCCATGAATTGACCGATCAGTTCGGTCAGTCCCCTAGCCTATCGGCTTTCCACACGGGGTCAATCGAAAGTACGCACCGATAATGGGAGCAGGATGATTTCCATGGGTACCACGCCAGACCATCCGGGCCAGATACAGGCCGAAAGCTGCCCGCTGTCCGGTGCGTCCGCGGCCAAGCGCCAGCAGATACTGGCCGGTGCCGCGCGTGTTTTTGCCCAGCAGGGATATGAAGGGGCCAGCATGTCGGGCATCGCGCGGGATGCGGGCGTGTCCAAGGGAACGCTGTATAATTATTTCGAAAGCAAGGCCATGCTGTTCTCCGCCTTTGTGGAACAGTGTGCGTGCGAGAAAATGCCCCTGCTGTTCAGCCGGATTGACGAAGGGGCGAACCTTACGGAATCGCTCGAACACCTTGCCGTGGCCATGATCCGGCTGCTGACATCGCCGCTGTCGCTCATGCTTAACCGTATCATCATTTCGGAAGCGGGGAATTTTCCTGACCTTGCCGAAACTTTCTGGAAACACGGGCCGCAGAAGGCCATTGGCATCCTGTCCGCGTGGCTCATGCAGCATAATGACGCGGGCGTGCTGAACATTCCCGATCCGGTTTTCGCGGCGGAACAGTTCTATGGCCTGTGCCAGACCCGAATCGTGGCGCGTGCTCGGCTGCAACTGCCGGTCAATACGGATGAGGCGCATATCGAATTCATCGCCCGGTCCGCCGTGCGCACGTTCCTCAATGCGTACCTGCGTGATGCCCCACGCCTGCCGCCCGTCGTGATGGAACGCCCGGCATCCGGTTCAAGGTCATAAAAGTTTCTGGATGCCGTCTTTTTTCAAAAGGCGGCATCCCCTGGAGGCTTTCTGAAAAAAGCTTCACCAGAAACGCGGGCAGGGTAGCCCATATACTCCGCTGTTTCCTACCTGTTGCGGAGTGACAGGATCACGACGTCCCGACTGGTGACGCATCGCGATCCCGTCTGTCCTTTTCATCTGAAACGGCTGGCTTTCTGGCCTGATGCCATCGTTGTCCTGCTCATAGATCAGGGCGGTCATGCTTATGTTGCATAAAAACAACATTCTGGCTGCGTCGTGAAGAAGTCTGCTTTTTTAGATTGTTATGTTATATTGTACCAATATACGGCTGGGTCATCCGAAATCTCCTGACTGGATGCGAGCCCACTCTGATATGACGCGCTTATGGTTTTCCCGCCACCCGCTGTCTCCCGCCGTGCTGGCGGCCATGACCGTGCTGACACCGGTTTCCTCCCTCGTGGCGCAGACCACGACGGGGGAAAGTGTGCCCACCCCCACTGACACCACCATCGTGCAGGCGACGGATCTGGAGAGCACGCGCCGGTCTTCCGCTCCGGACGCCATGACGGTCACCGCCCGGCTGGATCGTGCGCGTATCCAGTTGCAGCCTGCCACCGGGGCCACGGTGCATGCCTTCAGCCGCAAGGCGCTGGAAACCATTCCCGGTGGCGATAATGCCGGGATGAACAGCGTGCTGCTGCAGGCCCCCGGTGTGGCGCAGGACAGCTATGGCCAGATCCATGTCCGTGGTGACCATAACGAGGTGCAGTTCCGTCTTGATGGCGTGCAGTTGCCCGAAGGTCTGAATGTGTTCGGGCAGACGCTGATGACCCGTTTTGCCGACAACCTGTCGCTCTCAACCGGTGCGCTGCCCGTGCAGTATGGCTTCCTGCAGGCCGCCGTGGTGGACATCAACACCAAGAACGGATCCACCAACAAGGGCGGCAACGTATCCATTTATGGTGGGGCGCGGGATTATTTCTTTCCCTCCGCCCAGTATGGGGGACAGTCGGGCAAGTGGGATTACTTCTTTACCGCCGATTACGTGCATGACCGGGTGGGGATCGAGAACACGACCCCGTCCTTCAATGCGCCGCATGACCTGAGCAATCAGTACCATTTTCTGGGCCACGTGCGGTACACGGTTGATGAGAATACGCGGATCAGCCTGATCGCCGGTGTATCCAATGCCGAGTACCAGCTGCCCAATATTGGCGGCCAGCCGATGTTTGGCGATAATTACAGCAGCCTGCTGCCCCAGGCGCCGGGCAGCAGCAATCTGAATGAACGCCAGAAGGAAATTACCGATTTTGGTATCCTGTCGCTACAGAAGACGATTGGCGCGTTCAGCCTGCAGACATCGGTTTTCTCGCGTTACAGCAGCCTTGGCTACAGCCCCGACCCCAATATGGGTGACCTTGCGTATATGGGTATAAGCCAGCATGCCGAACGTTCGGTCATGTCCACCGGCACCCAGAGTGACGTGACATGGCGTGTCCGCCCCGACCACACCATCCGTTTCGGCTTTCAGGTCTTTGCCGAACGCAACATCACCAAGGCCGATGCCACGGTGTTCAATGATGCAAACCAGCAGATCAACATCCACACGGGCAATGGCCGCACCGGCGATATCTACGGCCTGTATGTGCAGGACGAATGGCAGCCGACGCACAACCTGACGGTCAATTACGGCCTGCGCTTTGACGGTGTCGGGGAATACACCGACGAACACCAGCTCAGCCCGCGCATCAACGTGGTGTGGCGCGCATGGAAGGGGGCGGCACTACATGCAGGGTATTCACGCTACTTCACGCCGCCGCCGTTCGAAGTGGTGGGGGGCACCGACCTGCGGCAGTTCGCCAATACCTCCGCTGCGACCGATGTCAGCCGTAGCGATACGGTCAAGGCCGAGCGTGACCATTATTTCGACGCAGGCATCGAGCAGGTCATCCTGCCCGGCTGGCGCGTCTCGGTCGATGCCTATTACAAGCTGGCCCATAACCTGATTGATGAAGGGCAGTTCGGCGCGCCCATCATCCTGTCCGGATTCAATTACCGGCGTGGTCAGGTCAACGGGTACGAATTTTCCACATCCTATGATCACGGGCCGCTGTCGCTGTATGGCAATTTCGCGTGGTCGCGGGCGATTGGCAAGGACATTACCAGCGCGCAGTTCAACTTTGACGCCGATGACCTGAAATATATCAGCCAGCACTGGATCCATCTGGATCATGACCAGCGCTGGACGGCATCTGCCGGTGGGTCTTACACGTTCTTCTATCGCAGAGGACATCCCACGCGCGTTTCGGCCACCATGGTCTATGGCAGTGGCCTGCGGCAGGATTCGGACGTGCCTAATGGCGGCGTCATTCCGCAATATGCGACCTTCAACATGTCGGTCGTGCAGTCCTTCCGTGACCTGTTCCATTCCCGCTTCCTGCGCACCACGCAGTTGCGGCTGGATGTAACCAACCTGTTCGATCACCCTTACATGCTGCGCAGCGGCACCGGCGTGGGCGTGGGCGCACCGCAATACGGGCTGCGCCGGACCATCCTGACCGGTATTTCACAGTCGTTCTGACGGGTGTGCTAGGGTCATCCCGTTACATAACCGGGATGACCCTATGTCTTTTTCCATCCGCGTGGCGGTCGATGATGACGCCAGCTTCCTTCCCGCCATCGAACGATCGGCCGGGCAGGCTTTCCGTAGTGTGCCCGAACTGGCCTGGGTGGCGGATGACGGGGTCATGTCCGTTGACGCGCACCGGGCCTGCATCGCCACGCGCACCTGCTGGGTCGCGGTTGATGAACAGGGGCGGATCGCAGGTTTCCTCAGCGCGCAGCCGTGTGGGCAGGATCTGCATATCCTTGAAATGTCGGTAGATCATGACCGGCAGGGAAGGGGGCTGGGGCGACGGCTGTTATCAGCGGCGTATGGCGGTGCGCGTGCGCTCGGTCTGTCCGGGCTTACGCTGACAACCTTCCGCGCGCTTCCGTGGAACGCCCCGTTTTATGAAAAATCGGGCTTTTCCCTGCTGTCGTCCGACAGGCTGGATGCGCGTCTCGCGGCCGCGCTGCGGGAGGAAGCACAGGCGGGCTTTCCCGCCGGATCACGCTGCGCAATGCGGCGGGATGTGACGGCTGCAGATTAAAAAGAAGTTTTTGGCGAAGCTTTTTTCAAAAAGCTTCGAAGAACGCCGCCTTTTTGAAAAAAGGCAGCACCCAAAAACTTTTATTTTCATCAATGGATTATTGCGCATGAAAAAAGGGCGACCCGTCAGGGCCGCCCTCAGTTTCAGGGGATGGCAGGAACAGGCAGAGGGAATCAGGAATTGATCCGCTCGCCATGCAGGCTCATGTCCAGCCCTTCCATTTCCTCGTCGCGTGTAACGCGCAGGCCGATGGTCAGGTCGATCAGCTTGAGCAGGATAAACGTCAGCACCGCGCACCAGGCGATGGTGATGCCAACGGATTCCGCCTGCGCCACGAACTGTGAAAACGACCCGCTGACCCCTTCGGGACTGGCGTCGGTGGCCGAAAGTGGGCCATAGGCGAACACGCCGGTCAGCAGCGCACCTACGATGCCGCCAATGCCATGCACGCCAAAGGCGTCAAGGCTGTCGTCATAGCCCATCATGTGCTTGAGGCCCGTCGCCCCCCAGAAGCAGATCAGGCCAGCAGCCAGACCGATCATCAGCGCGCCACCCGGCAGCACGAAGCCCGCCGCAGGCGTAATGGCCACAAGGCCGCCTACGGCGCCGGAAATGATACCCAGCACGGTCGGCTTGCCGGTTTTCATCCATTCGGCGCACATCCATGACACGCCAGCGGCGGCAGCCGCGATCTGGGTGGTGGCCATGGCCATGCCCGCACGGCCGTTCGCGCCTACGGCGGACCCGGCATTGAACCCGAACCAGCCCACCCACAGCAGGGACGCGCCAATGATGGCGTAGGTCAGGTTGTACGGGGACAGGTCTTCTTCCCCATAACCTTTGCGCCGCCCGATCACCAGGGCCGCGACAAGACCCGCGATACCGGCGTTGATATGAACGACGGTGCCACCGGCGAAGTCGATCGCGCCAATCTTGCTGGCGACCCATCCATCCGGTCCCCAGACCCAGTGGGCAACCGGCACGTACACGATCAGCGACCACAGGATGGTGAAGACACACAGCGCGCTGAACTTCATGCGTTCGGCAAATGCGCCGGTAATCAGCGCGGGCGTGATGATGGCGAACGTCATCTGGAACGTCATCCACACGCTTTCGGGAATGGTCATGGTCGTTGCGGCGGGCGTGCCGGCAGCCATGGTGAAGGCCACGTCGGACCCCTTGGAGATCCCTGCGCCCAGGCCGTTGAGCATCACGCGCGACAGGCCGCCGATGAACGCGTTGCCCGACGTGAAGGTCAGGCTGTAGCCCAGCACCATCCACACCACCGTCATGATACAGCAGATGCTGAATGACTGCATGAGTGTCGCCAGCACATTCTTCTTGCGCACCATCCCGGCATAGAACAGGGCAAGACCGGGGATGGTCATCATCAGCACAAGGCCCGTACTGATCAGCATCCATGCCGTATCACCCGTGTCGATCGCGGCGGGGGCCGCATCAGCCGCCATGGCGGGCAGGCAGCCCATGGACAGCGCGACAGTTGCGGCCGCAGGCCCGAACTGGCGGGCGCTCTTGCCAATCTTTGTGATCACAGCGCGTTTTCTCCGGTTTCCTGTGTCCTGATACGCATTGCCTGCTCAAGGTCGAGTACGAAAATCTTGCCATCGCCGATCTTGCCGGTGCACGAAGCGGTCTGGATTACCTCCACCACCTTGTCGCACTGCGCGTCCGCCACCGCGATCTCCAGCTTGATCTTGGGCAGGAACTGGATGTTGTATTCGGCGCCGCGATAGATTTCGGTCTGGCCTTTCTGGCGGCCATACCCCTTGACCTCGGTTGCGGTCAGGGCGTCCACCCCGATGGAATGCAACCCTTCACGCACCTCATCGAGCTTGAATGGCTTGATGACGGCAATAACGAATTTCATTTCGTTCCCTTCCTGCCTTGCCCCTGAAACATCATTTCGCTGTCTCTGTTCCGTACAGGTAACCATATCCGGAAGCAATATGAACTTGCTACCGCCTTTGGCCCCGGTTGTGCAGTGCCTGTGTGTTGCCATTACGGAGCCGCCGTGTTCCCGGTTTTCGTTTGCGATATGGGGAAATGCCGTTATTGGAATTGTTTCGTAACGAAAGGTGCTTTTCCACTTTATGTCTGATCTTTCCGTCCGCACGGTTTCGCGGCGTGTCCGGCCTTTGGGGCGACGTCCTTTTTCCGCCCTTGTCCTGCCGGTATCGGGTGCGCTGGCATGGGGCGCGCAGCTACCCGCAGCCTTTGCATCCGTCACGCAGCCGGGACGCAGTGCGCCGGAAAACATCCATGTGCACGCAGTCCCCGTACCACCGGTTGAGTACCTGCCATCGGCCAACCCCGTGGGCCAGCCTGTTCGCATGCCCGCCATGGCGTATCGCCGCCCGTCGGGCCACCAGTATGACTGGGGCGTGTTCAACCGCGACAGCGGCGAGGCGGCAGGCTTTGGCCCGGTCGGCCGGTATGGCGTGGCCCGTTGGGCGGAGGACTGGAGTAGCCTGCGCAGCAAAAAGAAGGGTGATGATCCCTTCGATATTCTGAAATACATTCCCCTGACCCGCAGCGGTAGCGTGTGGATCAGTTTTTCGGGTGAGACGCGGGCCCGCAACTGGTTCGAGAACCGTCCGGTGCTGGGGGCGGCGCATGTTGCGGATTCGGGTCGCTTTACGGTGCGTAACCTGTATGGGGCGGACCTGCATCTGGGCACGCATGTGCGGCTGTATGGCGAACTGATCAATGCCGATGCGGGTGGCTGGCGACCTTATGGCTATGGCGACACCTATCGCAAGCAGCTTGATGTGCAGCAGGCCTTCATTGAAGTGAAGGGGCATGTGGCGGGGGCGAAGGCGGGCTTCATGTTCGGTCGGCAGGCCTTTCTCGATATGCCGGCCTATGTGCTGTACTATCGCATGTCCTCTTCCGTGCCGCTGGCGTGGAACGGGTTCCGGGCTTATGCCGCATGGTCGCGCGTGCGGGTGGATGCGTGGGATTTTGTCGGCACCGACATCACGCCAGATGGCATTTTCCACGATACGGAAGATTACGGCACCCGCCTGTATGGCGTGGAGACCACATGGGCACCGCCTGACTTCGTCTTCATGGGGCAGACGGGCTACTCCTTTCTTGACCTGTTCTATTTCGGCACCAAGGCGGGCGGTGGGATCAGTGGCGTATCTGCGCCATCATTCGCGGTGCAGCCCGGCATGGCCACGCGCAACAACTTCGGCGGCCGGTGGCACGGCATCGCGGGACCGATCGAGTTTTCGGTGGGCGGCATATGGCAGGGCGGCGCCTTTCGCGCCACGGGGGCAGACAGCCCGTCGCGCCCCATTGATGCATGGTCGTTCAGCAGCAATGCGGGCTACCGTATCCCGCATGACCGTTTCCATACCTTTGTGGGTCTGCAGGCGGACGTGTTTTCGGGGGGCGATGCGCGGCGTAATACGGTGGGCACGTACAGCCAGCCGTTCAACCCGCAATTGACCTATGTCGATGCCTCGCTCACCGTATCCGAATCGAACATGGTCGATATCGCGCCAGAGGTGCGCATGACGTTCTTCAGGTCGCTCAGCATCATGGCGCGCTATCCGCTGTACTGGCGCTACAGCACGCAGGCCCCGCTGTCACGGCCGGGTGCGTTGCAGTATGCATATCATTACAACGGTTCGTTCATTGGCATGGCCCCGCAGGCCACGCTGACATGGCAGATCGGGCCCCATCTTTCATGGGCGCAGACCCTGTCGCGGTTCATGACCGCGTCGGCGCTGAACCGCGTGGGGGGCAGCAGCGGCACCTATTACATGTCCAACCTGTCCTTCCGCTTCTGAAACCTGTCTTGCGCCCGCACCCTGATCCGGCATACCCCATGCAGCCATGACCACACCCGCTTCGCCTTCCGTTCCGCCTGCTGCCTCCACGCCCTGGCCGGTCATGGCCATGGCGGTTGTCTGCACGGGTATCCTGTCCGGGCTGGGCGGCACGGTGCTGTCGCTGCTGCTGCACGTGATCCAGCATATCGCCTATGGCTACGGGCAGGCGGGCGGGCCGCATAACTTCCTGCTCGGCGTCAGCGCGGCCCCCCACTGGCGGCGTATCGTGGCCCTGTCCGTTGCGGGTGTCGTGGCCGGTGTGGGATGGTGGGCGCTGGGGCGTTTTGGCAGGCCGCTGGTCAGCATTGCCGCCGCTGTTGGCAAGACGGGGCCGGGCAAGCCGATGCCGCCGCTTTCCACCGTGATCCACCTGCTGCTGCAGATCGTGACCGTGGGCCTTGGCTCGCCGCTGGGGCGTGAGGTTGCACCGCGTGAACTGGGCGCGGTGCTGGCGACCGGGACGGGTCGTATGCTGAACCTTGCGGCCGATGACCGGCGTATCATCATCGCCTGCGGCGCGGGGGCGGGACTGTCGGCGGTCTATAACGTGCCGCTGGGGGGGGCGCTGTTCATACTGGAGGTGCTGCTGGGCACTGTCGGGCAGCGGGCCGTGCTGTGCGCGGTGGCGGCGTCAGCCATCGGGGCGTTCGTGCCGTGGGCAGTGCTGGGTAACGTGCACCAGTATGAGACCGGGGCGATGGGGGTGACCGCCCCTGTGGTGCTGTGGGCGATATGCGCCGGTCCGGTCATTGGAATTGGCGCGCATGTTGCCAGGCGGCTGATGGGTATCGTGCAGAACCGTGCGGCGAAGGGTGTTTCGCGCATTGGCTGGTGCCTGGTGGTATTTCCCCTGCTGGGGGGGCTGGCCTGTTTTTACCCACAACTGCCGGGTAACGGGCGCGGGCCGATGCAGCTTGCGCTATCGGCCCGGCTGGGCATGGAACTGGCGGCCATCCTGCTGGTGCTCAAGGTCGTGGTCATCATGGGGGCATTGCGCGCGGGGGCGGCGGGCGGCCTGCTGACACCCAGCCTGACCATGGGGGCGCTGCTGTCTACCGTTCTGGCGGGGGTGTGGAACATGGTGCTGCCTGCGGTGGATGCAGGCAGCGTGGCGCTGCTGGGTGGCATCGCCTTCCTTGGCACGTTCATGTCCATGCCGCTGACGGCGGTGGCGCTGGGGATCGAGTTCACGCATCTGGGGCATGACATGTGGATCCCGGTTTTCATTACATCCGCCGGTGCGCTGCTGGCCTTCCGGGTCTGTACGCGGTTGGGAGGACGGATGGCAATCCAGACACAGCCCGGCGCGCCGGGCAGCATGTCGGTCCGGTCCTGACTGCCTGAATGGAAAAAGGCGGCATCGGTGCCGATGCCGCCTTTCCCTGAGGACAGTCGCCGTTTTCGTTTCAGCAAAACCGTCAGCGCCATTCATTCCACGCGGACCAGCCTCCCTACAATGGGGGGAACACTCACGTTTCAATGACCTCACGTCATCGTGGCCCTGCCGTTGCGCCATCGTGCAAATTATAAAGAAGTTTTTGGTGAAGCTTTTTTCAAAAAGCATTCGAAGAATGCTGCCTTTTTTAAAAGGCAGCATCTGAAAAATTTTTATTATTATAAATAACTATCTGAAATTAATATATTATTTTTCGGAAAATGGATCGAAGTCGCCGTCATTTTCACGCACGCTCCACCAGCCTTTGTTCCACTGTTCATAGGTGGGCAGGGTCTCGTCAAACGGGTTTTCGATCAGCGGTTCGCCCCTGGTGGCGGCTACCTTGCCCTGTTCAAAGGCGTCGGGCTGGGTCTGGTCGGTCATGGGTTTTCCTGACTTGTCTCTGTCTGGTGATGCGTGACGCTTACACCATGTGTCCCGCGCGGGCAGCCCCACCCGGCGGAAGGGGGTAATGCGTCAGGCGCAGGTGTTCAGGCTGTCGTGCCATAGGTCACCTTGCGGTCGCGCAGCCACCGGCGATAGGCGACGGACATGCGGTCCGCCATGGTGGGGATTTCCGCCCCGGCCGAAAGCGGCAGCCGGCGCGGGCGCTGGTTTTCCAGTATGATGCGGTCCTGCAGGAAGATGGTCTGCTGGAATTCGATCAGGCTGGCCTGGGACGAGACATCGTCAACCAGGAACATGACCGGATGCGCACGTGAACATTCCTGCGTCATGGGCTGCACGAACAGGGCAATGACATCAAAGCGTTCGGGCTGCGCGGGGCAGGTCTTGTACAGCAGCGTCACGAACGGCCCCGCCACGCGGTACAGGTATTCCGTATCCAGCCCGTCGGTGGCGGACAGGGCGGCCTGTGGCTGGAAGAAATGGCAGTCCGTAGCCCAGACCTCGTTACCGTCTTCACGCATCTCGATGGTGTAGCGGGCGACTTCGGTGTTCGGCTCGGCGCCAAGGATATTGGTGTGGACAAAGGGAAAATGCGCCATGTCGAGGAAATTCTCGACAATGCGCGGTGCCGATGTCCGCACCGTGAAGACCCCGCAATCCACCAGCCTGCGGTCTGGTTCCTGTGCTTCGTCAATGGCGGGAATATCGCCTGCGGGCGTGCCCAGACAGGTCCACAGACAGCCATGGCGGGCACGGACCGGCAGGCTGCGCCTGTCCGTCACGTCGCAGGCGAAAGGATTGCCCTGCGCATCAAGGCCAAAGGTGATGTGCCGGTCCAGCAGCATGGTGTCGGTGGGCGTGGTGCGCAGTTGTGACAGGGGACTGATTACATGCCAGTCGGACAGGATGGTTTCATCGGCGGTGATCTGTGTCATTGCCCGGTTCCTGTTTGCGGTATGCCATCGCGTTGGGCGCGGATTGCCGTGACGATGACGTAATGTTAGCTGCCTCCGTGGTGGTACGCCATGGTGTTGCGTGAAAGAATACACGCTGTTGTGTCCGGTAAGCCCGGCGGTGTGCAATCCTCAGGGTCTGATGGAAGAGAAGTGGGGAACGTATGAAAAGATGGCAGCCGGTCAGTGTCCTGTCCGATATACGCCGTGGCGAGGTCGCGGGTGTGCGGATTGATGGCCGCGAAGTCGTGTTGTGGCGCGAGGACACACCCACTCCCGCGCTGCATGCGTGGGAAGACCGCTGCCCCCATCGTGGCATGCGGCTGAGTTTCGGCTTCGTGCGTGATGATGCGCTGGGGTGCCTGTACCATGGCTGGCAGTTTGGCGGCGGTGCACGGTGCAGGCTGATCCCGGCCCACCCGCAGGTACGCGTGCCCGCCTCGATCCATGTGCATGCCTACAGCGTGCGTGAACATGCAGGCCTTGCATGGGTCAGCATGGACGGGGCGGAGGATTTTCCTGTCGGGGGGACAGGACCGGACAACGTGCAGCCGGTGCGCACCCTTCACGTCAATGCATCCGTGGGGGCATTGCGCCATGTGACCGGCATTGCGCCTGATGCAGGGATTGCATGGCACGGGCCGGTTGGCCTTGCGGTGCATGAACCGGTGGCAGGGCAGGGCATGCTGCATGTGGTGCGGGTGGCGGATGCGGAGGAAGTACCGCTCCCCGCGCTGTCACGCTGGGCCGAACGGTTGCGTGACGCGGTGGAAAGCGGGGCTGTGACCGACCGCATCATGAACGAACTGGCTATGGGAGCACTGGCATGAGCGCTGGAGTGGTCCTGTATGACTGGACGCCGGATGTGCGCTGCTATGCCGTGCGCCTTGGCCTGTCGCTTATGAACATGACGTATGAGACGCGGGCGGCTGACATGGACCTGCCCATGGGCCAGCGCCCGGCGGGACTGCGGCCGGGTGAAAGGCCGCCGGTACTGGTGGCAGGCAGCGTGAGGCTGTCACGTCCGGGTGCGATCATGCAGTTTGTCGCCCGCCAGCCTGCGGTCGCGCGGGCATGGCTGGACCCGGCGCATGAATGGATGATCCTCGACTGGCTGGATTTCGGGGCCACGGCGCTTGATACAATGGCGGCGGCTCGGGATATTGCCTTCGGCACCACGCTGCCGGTCCTGCCGCCCATGGGCGCGCTGGTGGCTGCCCTGCGCCGGATGGAAGACCATATGACCGCCCGCGCGATGGAAGGGCACGACTGGTTCGCCTCCCCCGCTCCCAGCATTGCCGATGTGGTGCTGTTTGTCGTGTTCGCGCTGACGGTGGACCTTGGGGTGGAACGCGATACCTGCCCCGCCCTGCGGCGATGGGCACGCCGGATGCGCGGCCTGCCGGGCTTTATGGTCATGCCCGGCGTTCCGGACTATGCCTGATCATCATACATCTTTGGATACATGACTGCATTTAGGGGGTATGGAATATGACGAAGTCGGCCCGGGCGCAGGCCCGACCGGCAGGGATCCATACCCGTCAAGAGACTGAGGAAAGAACAAGAAACATGGACATGAAGCTGTTTGCACCCCGCCGCGTTGCGGCGGCACTGGCCATTACCATCACGGCAGGTACCGCCAGTCTGTGTGGCGGGTCGCATGCCGCCATGGCGCAGGCCGCCCCGGTTATCGTGGGCAACCAGACGGCGACCGCAATCGTCGAAAGCGTGGACCACGATGCGGGCATGGTGCTGCTGCGTGACAAGGCGGGCAACCTGGACACCGTGCGCGTCGATCCCGACCTGCGCGCCAAGCTGCCGACCCTTCATGCCGGTGACAAGATCGGCCTGCGTATCGTGCGCACCATTGACGCCGCTATCGCACCGCCGGGCGCGCCGATGCCGGAATCGACCGAGAGTGCCGCAGGCACGCGCACCGGACCGCACCCGCATGGTATGATGGTGTCCTTCAAGCGTGAACGCGTGAAGGTGACGGGCGTGGACACCACGCGCAATCAGGTTGTGTTTGTCGATCCTGATGACATTACCCGCGTCGTGCTGGTGCGTCAGAAGCCGATGCAGGAATTCCTGAAAACCCTGAAGCCGGGTGACGAAGTGGACACGACGGTCATGGATGCGGTGTCGTTCTCGGTGCTCAGCCGGATTCCGTCCTGACGGCCGCAAGCGGCGGACGGTGGGCGGCGGGATAATCCTCCGCCCATTGCAGCGGGCCGCGCTGGTCGAGGAAGCCGGGAATATCCTGTATGATCCGCGCCGCCTGTTCCAGACACGCCATGGCTTCCACCTGCGCGGGGGGACGTAGCGTGATCGCATCGGGCGGGCACAGCACATCTGCTGCCCGCCGCAGGCCCGCCGCCGTCAGCAGCGGGTTGTGCGCCAGTTCGGAAAACGTATCGAGCGCATCGTAAATGGCGACCTGCTGCGCCCCGGTTATGTCGGGGCTTGCGGCCAGCATCCGTATCCGTTCCACCAGTCGCCCCAGTGACAGCGTGGCAAGTGCGGCATCTATGTATTCATGAATCATGGCGGGCCGGGCGAAAAAGGACAGCCGCATCGCCAGACGCAGCACTTTCTGCAGTTGCAGGTTTTCCCATACCAGCCATTCCTTGCCCTGCCGGCGTCCCGACAGCGCCAGCCTGCGCAGGCTGCGGGTCAGTGACGTGACGAGGCGGGCGGCATCCAGCCTGTGGTTGGGCGGCAGGATGACCCGAAACGACAGCACCAGCATGATGCAGCCCATAAGCAGCGCCATCCACCCGTTAAGCAGGCTGACATCGTTATAGTAATGGATCGGGTTGTTGACCTGCAGCATCACGGTCGAGAACACGCCGTAACCAAACCCGCCAACCCCGAATTTCGGATGGAACTGCAGCCATATCCCCGGCAGCAGCATGATGCATAGCGAAAGCCACAGCAGCGGGTACCCGTCTATCTGTGGCAGCAGGTAGGTATGGCACAGAAGCCCTGCCGGAACCCCCAGCGCGGTCCCTGCCGCCATAAGCCCTGCCGCGCGTGATGCGGAAGGCAGGGTGGACAGCAGGCTGGCCGCCGCCACCACATACAGCATCATGGTCGGGGCCGCAGTCCAGTGCAGGACGTACCATATCAGGCAGGCCGACATGGTGATCAGCATGCCGCGCGCACCGTTGCGCAGCGCCGTCGGCCATTCCAGATAGGGTTGCAGCCGCAGCCTGCGCCCCGCGCTGCCCCGGCGCGAAAGATCCTGCAACGCGGTTTCGATCTGGCCCAGCAGGTCCTGTATGTCGTCAAGGAACAGCAGTGATTGCGGGGAATGCGTCTCCCGTGCCTGCGTGATCATAAGGTCGCGGGTATGGCGTATGCGCGCGCATCCTTCCATCCAACTGGCTTCCAGCGTCCGGTCCGCCGTCCTGTCCATGAGGAACTGCAGCATGGACACGATCTCGGTATGCACCACACGGTCCTGTTCGGTATCGGATGCGGTGATGGTGTGAGGATGGTAAGACGCCACGATACCCGACAGGCGCGCAAGCCCCGCGCGGATTTCGCGTTCGCGTACGCTTATGTCGTAATTATCGGTGGCCGCGTATTCCACCGCATCCGACAGCCGCCCTATCCGTGCCAGCATGGCCGCCCGGCTGTCATGAAAATTGGTGGGTAGCGTGCGGAACGTGCTGCCCGGCAGGGCGTCCGGATTCCGTGCCGGCACGTTGGTGTAGCCCTGATGAAAGGCCAGGATATAGCTGACCGTATCGCGGAACAGGTCATGAATCTGCACGAACAGCGTGTCTGACCGGCGCGGTGACGTGACCATGAATACCGCCGCCGTCGTCACGATTCCCACCACCACGGCGGAAAGCCGCGACATGGCGCTGAGGAAAATGCCATCCGGGTCGTCAAAGGCGGGGGCCGAGATGATGACGATGGTATAACCCGTCAGCACGGCGGCATATGCGCGGAACAGCCGCAGGAAGGTCGCCGCCATACACGCCAGCCCCACCGTGGCGGACAGCCCCATGAAATACAGGGCCGGCGACTGCACGAACACCGCCATCAGCCCCACGCTTATGGATGCGCCGATAATGGTCCCGATCACGCGCCATACGCTTTTGGACACCAGCGCGCCCACCGTCGGGTTGGCCACGATCATGACAGTGGTGACCGAACTCATGGGGGATTGCAGCTGGAAGCTGAACGCCAGGAACAGGGCTATGGCGACTGACAGAAGCGCCCGCCCGCTGAACGCCGCCGTGGTGCGTAGCGCGGCCCATTGGGCATCATCGGAAAAATGGCGCGTAAGGCTGGAAAACATGTGGGTGCCGACTCCCGGCTGCGGCGTCTGGGGCATCTGATAACGCATGCCGCAGGAAGATAAAGGGCCTGAAACGCAATTTATTGTATGACAATTAATGCCATGTCAATTATATCCGCCCTGTATATATCGGTGCCGCCGGGCAGCCATCGCATAAATGGGTCATGATCCGGCCATGCGGGCATGCTATCGGGCACGCAGAGGACTTCGGCGGGGTCTGACACCAGCAGGGGATGCGCATGGCTGACCGTTCACCATTGCCTGATATTGAGGGCGCGGGCTTTCAGGACATGAGGATGACGTTCCTGACCATGCGGCTGGCCAATACGTGGCGGCTGGGCCTGGACCGCGCCCTGCGGCCCGAAGGCATGAGCATGGCGATGATGCGCCCGCTGGCGTACCTCATGATGCTGCCCGACCGTGTCAGCCAGCGCACGCTGGCCCAGGCCATGAATACCGACAGCTCGGCGCTGGTGCGTGTGCTGGATCTGCTGGAGGAAGAAGGGCTGGTCGAACGCCACCCCGATCAGGAGGACAGGCGCGCCAAGAGCCTTGTGCTGACTGCGCGTGGCAGGTGTAAATGCGCGACCCTGCACCGCATCTGTGCCGACATGGAGGCCCGCGTGCTGGATGGCGTTCCCGCCAACAGGGTGCAGGACATGATGGATGTCCTGTCCCGTGTGTTGCGGCAGGCGGAGAATGTGATGATGGATTCCACCGTTACGCCGTAAACCATCAAAAAGCTTCAGGGAACGCTGCGTTTTGAAAAAAGACGGCACCCCAAAACGTTGATTGTTTTGAAATGCTTTCTGACTGACCCGTATCAGTTCTTCCTGTCCGGCCCTGATATAGTAAACACCATGTCCACGCCCGCTGGCTGATGCCATGACAGGCCACGCATCGGGACATGGAACTGGAGGATAGGCGTCAATGTCGGTCGGAATGGCCCTGTTACTGGCTGTTGTGGCCATTTGCGTTGTCGTTTTCCTGATTGAGCGGATCAAGCTCAACCCGTTCCTGGCCCTGCTGATCGCCTCCATGCTGCTGGGGTTCGCCGCGGGTATGCCTGCGGCACGGGTCGTGGCGTCGTTTGAAGGTGGCGCCGGGCAGGTGCTGGGGCAGATTGCTTCCGTCATCGCGCTGGGAACCATGCTGGGCAAGATGCTGGAAGTGTCAGGCGGCGCTGACCGCATCGCCATGACTGTGGTGGCTCTTGCGGGGCCACGGCGGCTGGACTGGGCCATGATGGTGATCGGCCTGCTGGTCGGGCTGTCGGTTTTCTTTACCGTGGGCTTCGTCATCCTTGTGCCGCTGGCGTTTTCCATCGCGCGGCAGACGGGGCGGCCTATCCTGCATGTGGCGTTGCCGGTCACTGCCGCCCTGTCGGTGGTGCAGGGGTATATGCCGCCCCATCCCGGCACCATGTTCGCCCTTGCAGCCTATCATGCCGATATCGGGCGCCTGATCTGGATGGGGGCTGTGGTCAGTGTGCCGGTCGCGATCATTTCCGGGCCGGTCTATACCCGTTTCATCGTCCCATACCTGCCGGCTGATGCAGGGGCCGGGGCGGAACACGCGCACGGGCATGACGCACTCCGCGCGCAGGCGGACCTGCCGGGATTCGGCATTACCCTGTTCACCATCCTTGCCCCCATGGTCCTGATGCTGGCGGGATCGACCACCCGTTTCATGGGGACGGCCGCCAGCAGTGGCTGGGCCATTGTCCTGCGGTTCGTGGGCGACCCGAATGTGGGGCTGGCGCTGGCGGCCCTGCTGTCGTTCTGGACGTTGGGACTGCGGCGGGGGATGACGCGTGAGAGAATACTGGCCTATTCCAACGAATGCCTCGGCCCGCTGGCCAGCCTGCTGCTGATGATCGGCGCGGGTGGCGGGTTTGGCGCAGAACTTATGGATAGCGGCATTTCCGATGCGATTGCCAGCGCCGCGGTGGGCATGCATGTGCCGCTGCTGGTTCTGGCATGGGGACTGGCGGCGGGCATGCGCGTGGCGGTGGGGTCCGCCACGGTCGCCATGAGTACCACGGCCGGAATCGTCGCCCCGATCATGGCGCATGGGTCGGGCGTCTCTCCCGAACTGCTGGTGCTGGCGACAGGGGCGGGGGCCGTCATGTTCGGACCGATGAATGACTCGGGGTTCTGGCAGGTGCGTGATGCACTGGGTCTTACGGTGCCGCAGACATTGCGCACATGGTCCGTGATCGAGACCCTGATCGGGGTGGCGGGGCTGGCCATGTGCGTGATGCTGGGCTGGTGCGGCCTGTAGGATGCGGCGGGAAGCACTGCGTGCAATGTTATGAAAACAAAGCCGCCTGTATAATATAGCGGGTGGATTTGTTATGTATATATGTTTCTATATTTTAATCATGTCTCATGAATAGTTTAATTTCCAGCCCTGTGCCTTTTCTTGATATTGTAACTTTTGGGTATAGATTAATATTTTTTGTTAGATAATCATCAAAATCAACAACATAAGAATCGCCGCCTATATGAAATACAAAGCCTTCACTTGTATTCAATATAGTCCTTTCTTCCTGTTCGTATAAAAAATTTTGTAAAATATCCAATTTATCCGGAATAATTTTTCCATCTTTTGTTATGGATATTTCATCAATAGATATTTTTTCTATATAAAATGTATCTTTGTAATTTCCGAAAAAGGAATTGAGGTTGTTTATTATCCCCATGGCAGGTGCTCCTTTATATGATGCATTTAAAATACAACAAACACCCTATTGTAATTACAATTTATTATAAATAAGATATATTCTGTAAATATTGTAATGCCAATGATTGAACAGGCTGATATCCGACATGATGAGGGTTTGCGGACTGGCCAGATGATCATGATCAGGGGAGGGGGCCGAATGGCATGGCGGTTTTGTCCATGCGGAGGCACCAGCCAGACGGGACAGGCTTACCCACGCGTTGCCCTATGGAATCACGGGAACGGTTTATGAATGGGGTAAGTTTTGAAATCTTGAAAAACTGGGGGAAGGTGGTGCCGACACTCGGAATTGAACCGAGGGCCTACTGATTACGAATCAGTTGCTCTACCCCTGAGCTATGTCGGCAAACCTGTGGCGTCTGATAAACGATGGTCTGGCATGATGCAATATCTCAAATGCGGCATTCCCCATTTTAATTTGGTCTATATGCTGTGTCCGGTATGAACACGTCTTCTTCTTCCCCGCGCCTACGTTGTGATGATGTGGAACCAGGTCCCATCCGCCACGTGCGTGTTATTGGCGGGTTGTCGGAATGCCCCGGCTGCGGCCTGTACCAGCGCCTGCCGGATCTGGAGCCGGGGCAGCAGGCGTCTTGCGTGCGCTGCGGGCAGAAACTGGCGCGCAGGCGGCGCACCGCCCCACTGGCGACGCCACTTGCGTTCTGCATAAGCTCGGCTGCGTTCTATCTGGCGGCACTTGCATCATCGCTCATGACACTGGATGTGTATGGCAGGCAGCGCACCGTGGACCTGCTGACCGGGCCGATGGAACTCATGCACGAAGGGTGGGGAGAAGCCGGTGTGCTGGTCGGCGCGGTCACGATCCTGGCCCCGGCTGTAGCCATCGGGTTCATGTTTGCCATTCTGTACGCCGCGTCATCCCGGCAACTGCCCGACTGGGCGCCACGTGTCCTCGTCTGGTATGACAAGCTGCGACCGTGGTCGATGGTCGAGGTCTATATCCTCGGCATTTTCGTTGCCTATACCAAGCTGACCGACATGGCCCATGTCGATGTCGGACCTGCCGTGTATCTGATCGGCGCGTTGATGCTGACCATGGCTGCCACGGATTCGACGCTGGATACCGAAATGATCTGGCGGCATCGCCGCATCGATTCCCTGACCCGTGCCGAAGGGGATCAGGCGGTCGAGGTGGATTACGTGCATGTGGACGATGTCGGCATGCCGCCGGTGGACCATCTGGTGGCCTGCACGTCGTGCGGGCTGGTGGGAGAACTGGCGCACCCGGTATCCAACCTGACCTGCGTGGGGATCTGCCCGCGCTGCGAGCACAAGGTCTGGCGCCGTCTGCCGCAGTCACTGACACGCACCACCGCCTTCCTGATCGCGGCCATCGTTTTCTATATTCCCGCCAACCTGTACCCGGTCATGACCTTCATGCGCATGGGTGGTGGGGGTGGCCATACCATTGTCGAAGGCGCGATCGAATTGTGGGTGGACGGCATGATTCCGCTGTCACTTCTGGTGTTCTTTGCCTCCATCACTGTTCCGATGCTCAAGATCGCAAGCCTTGGCTGGATGGTCTGGCAGACATGGCATGGTGCGCGCGGGCATCTTGTGGCCCGGACCCGGCTGTTCCGGGTGGTGGATATGGTGGGCAGGTGGTCCATGATCGACGTGTTCATGATTTCAATCCTTGTAGCGGTGGTCCGTTTCAACGCCATGGCCAGTGTCACCGCCAATGCGGGCATGGTGGCCTTTGCCGCTGTCGTAGTGCTGACCCTGCTGGGGGCATGGAGCTTTGATCCGCGCATCATGTGGGATGCGGCGGGACGCAATGGGCGGGTGGTGGATGGCCTGCCCCCGTCCGTGCTGCGTGCGCAGGCCGCACGGGATCCCGGACAGATGCCCCCTTCACCTTCCCTTTCCCCGGTCGGCACCGGACCGGCCAGCATGGAGCCAGATCAGGCGTGAATGACGATTTCCTTTCCAATGACCCGCAGGGGGACGTGCCACAGGCCCGTGCGCGGCGGTACCGTTTCTCCGTGGTCTGGCTTGTGCCGATTGTCGCCATCCTGATCGCAGGTTACCTGGGCTGGCGCGGCCTGACCGAGCGTGGGCCGCTGATCGTCATAAGCTTCGATACGGCTGATGGCCTGACCAGCGGCCAGACCGAGGTCAAGAACAAGTCGGTACCGCTGGGCACGGTCGATTCGATCCGGCTGAGCGATGATCTGCACCATGTCGAGGTCGCCGTGCGCATGACATCATCGGCAGCCCGCACGCTGACCGATCATGCCCGTTTCTGGGTCGTGCGGCCACGTATCAACGGTGCCAGCGTGACCGGACTGGAAACTGTCATGTCCGGCGCTTACATTGCCATGGATGCGGGGGAGCCGGGCGGTCATTACACCACGCATTTCAAGGGGCTGGAATCGCCGCCGGGCGTGCGTTCGGACCAGCCGGGGCATACCTATACGCTGATTACGCAGTCCCTTGGCTCGCTCGGTCAGGGCGCGCCGATCTTCTTCCGCGACGTGGTGGTGGGCGAAGTGCTGGGTTACACCATGCCGCCCGAAGGCCGCGGACCGATCAAGGTGCAAATTTTCGTGCAGGCCCCGTATGACAGCTACCTGCGCACCACTACGCGTTTCTGGAACGTGTCGGGGGTGCAGGTGGGGCTTGGCCCGGGTGGGCTGAAGGTCAAGCTGCAGTCACTGCAGGCGCTGCTGTCCGGTGGGGTCGCGTTCGACCCGCCCGATGCGCGTAACGAGAAGAATACCCTGCCCAGCACCGCCGGGGAGGATACCACTTTCCTGCTGTATGACAGCGCGGAAGAGGCGAATAGCGCGGGCTACCGTGAACGCATTCCCCTTGTCACCTACCTGACCAGTTCGGTTTCCGGCCTGACGAAGGGGGGGCGCCTGACCATGTTCGGCATTCAGGTCGGCATGATCGACGATGTAAAGCTGGAGGTTGATCCCGCCACCGGCAAGGCGCATGTACGCGTGGCCATGGAACTGCAGCCCGAACGCGTGCTGGATAACCAGCAGGTTCCGCCCGATGCCATGACCGGACTGCTGCGTACGCAGGTGGCGGATGGGCTGCGCGCATCGGTGCAGAGCACCAGCATGTTGACCGGCGAATCCGAAATCGCGCTGACCTTCGTCAAGAACGCGAAGCCCGAGCAGATCACGATGGAAGGCGACGCCATGGTCCTGCCGGGTCAGGCGGGTGGCATGGCGGGCATCATGGATTCGTTGTCCGTCATTGGCGACAAGATCGCCGCGATGCCGCTGACCCAGATGGGCGACAATCTGACCAGCCTGCTGGCCCACGCCGATGCGCGGATCAACAGCCCCGATACGAAGCAGGCGCTGACCGCGCTGCGCAGTTCGCTACAGAACCTGCAGGTCATTTCGCGTGACGCCCGCAGCGAAATGCCGCAACTGCTGACCGGCATGGACAAGACGCTGAAAAACGCGAACTCGGTCCTGTCCAGCTATGGCGGCGATACCGACTTCCAGCGCAATCTGCAGCAGATGATGCAGCAGCTTAACGATGCCGCACGTTCGCTGCGCTTCCTGTCGGACTTCCTGACCCACCATCCCTCGGCACTGATTACGGGACGATAAGACCATGCGACGCCCCTTCTTCACACATTCCGCGCGGCGGGCCATGGCCGTGACTGCTGCCATGGCGGGAACGCTTATGCTGGTTGGGTGCGGGTCATCCGACCCGACGCTGTATTCACTGGCCCCGGTGGCCAGCACGCAGCCTGCCGTCGTCGGGTCGCAGGTTCCCGCCGTGATCGAAGTCCGCACCCCTGGTGTTCCGTCCACACTGGACCGGCAGACCATTGTGGGCGTGCAGGATGATTACAGTGTGACACCGCTGACGGGGGCTGCATGGAGCGAGCCGCTGGCCCTGATGCTGGGGCATGTGCTGTCCACTGACCTGCAGCAGCGCCTGCCGGGCCGGACCGTTTTTGCCCAGAATGATGCGACCACCATACCGGCGGAGGGTGCTGTCGAGGTCGAGATCACCCGCTTCGCGCGCGATTCGGCGGGGCTGGTACACCTCGCCGGCAGTCTGTCCGTGCATAGGGTAGGAGATGCGGATCACGGTCTGTCCGTGCCGCTTGACCTGAGTGCGTCACCCACCGGCACCGGCACGCGGGCCATGGTGGCGGCGTTGAGCCAGTTGACGGGACAGGTGGCGGATATGGCGGCTGAACGGTTGCAGGCGTTGCCTGTGGCGCCAGCGGCGCATCACTCCTGAACGGTAAATAAAGGTTTCTGGGTGCCACCTTTTTTCAAAAAGGCGGCATTCTTCAAAGCCTTTTGAAAAAGCTTCACCAAAAAAATTGTCAATTTCCAGTATGCAATAAAAAAGGCGCCCGAAGGCGCCTTTATCGTCGGAGGGGGAAGGATCAGACCTTCTCCACCTGATTGTATTCCAGATCCACCGGCGTGGACCGGCCGAAGATGGACACACTGACCTTCAGGCGGCCGCGTTCCTCGTCCACTTCCTCAATGGTGCCATTGAAGGAGGTAAAGGGACCATCGGCCACGCGGATCTGCTCGCCGATCTCGAAGGTGACGGACGGACGGACGCGTTCCACGCCTTCCTGCGCCTGCTTCATGATCCGTTCGGCCTCGACCTTGGGAATGGGCGAAGGACGGGTCTTGCTGCCAAGGAAGCCGGTGACCTTGGGTGTGTCCTTGACCAGATGCCATGCCTCATCGGTCAGTTCCATGTTGACCAGCACGTAACCTGGGAAGAACTTGCGTTCCGAATTGACCTTCTGGCCCCGGCGCACTTCCGTCACTTCTTCCGAGGGAACAAGGATTTCACCGAAATGATCGGCCAGGCCCTTCTGGGCGGCCTGTTCCGTGATGTGCTGGGCTATCTTTTTCTCGAAGCCCGAATAGACGTGGATCACATACCACCGCTTGGCCATGGCTGAACTCAGCCTCCCAGTCCGAAGAGTTTCCGTACGGCAAGGCCGATCACCTCGTCGACGAGGAAGAAGAAAACCGATGCAAGGCCGGCCATCGCCAGGACCGCACCCGTTGTCATCAGGGTGGCGCGTCGTGTTGGCCATGTGACCTTGCGGGCCTCGGCACGAACATCTTCAACAAATTTCGCGGGACTGACCGACACGAAATACCCTTCCTGCAACGCCACGGCGCACCAACCGGACCATTCCAGCCAGTGCGGGGCCTAAGAACCGGTGCGGACCATTGTGGCCCGACCCATCGGGTGCCAGGCCGGAAGGGTAATGCCCGACCGGAAAATGGCAGGGGTGGAGGGTCTCGAACCCGCAACCTCCGGTTTTGGAGACCGGCGCTCTAGCCAATTGAGCTACACCCCTGCAAAGCCGCCTGCATCAACCCGAAACATCATGGCGTGGCGACTGCCGCGCCGTTTCGGGCCATCCATGCGAACCCGGCACAGGAAGCGGAAAAAAGTATGACTCGCGTCGAAAGTCAAGGGGGTAGGGCATAAAAATGAAAGTTTTACCTGTTTGTCCGCCGGCATGGGTTTATGGGCTTGCCACGTGCGGGGCAGGAACGGTATAGGTTCAGCCAACCTTATGAGCGGGCGTAGCATAGTGGTAATGCAGTAGCCTTCCAAGCTTCTGAGGAGGGTTCGATTCCCTTCGCCCGCTCCATACTCCCCTTGAAATAACCAGATATTCCCGGACAGGATGCCGGATTCGTGGCCGTACGGGCTACGCTGTCGGCAGGGGGAGGGGTGACCTTACATGACAATGACCGGTTCTTCCGCGGTTCACCCGCGTATCGTGCTGGGCACGTGCTGTCTCAGCCTGCTGCTGGTCATGATGGACGTGACGGTCGTCAATGTTGTGCTGCCATCCATCCGCGCGGAAATGCATGGCAGTTTTTCCACCCTGCAATGGGTGGTGGATGCCTATACGCTGATGGTCGCCAGCCTCATGCTGCTGGTGGGGTCGCTTGCGGACCGGTTCGGGCGGCGGCGGATGTTCCTGCTGGGGATCGGGCTGTTCTGTGGCGGGTCAGCCCTGTGCGGTATGGCCCGCAGTGTCGACATGCTGGTCATGGCGCGCGCGCTACAGGGCATTGGCGGATCCATGCTCAACCCCGTTGCCCTGTCGATCCTGACCAATGTGTATGTGGAACCACGCGCCCGCGCGCAGGCGATCGGCATATGGGGTGCGACATCCGGCGTGGCGCTGGCGCTGGGGCCGGTCGTGGGTGGCATATTGGTGCACTGGGTGGGATGGCAGGCGGTTTTCTGGGTCAATGTGCCCATTGGCCTGATCGCGATCGTGCTGACATTGCGTTTCGTGCCCGAATCCCGTGGCGGGCGTGGGCGAAGCATTGACGCGCCTGGACAGTTGCTGGCCATCGTGGCGCTGGCCATGATTACGTCCGGACTGATCGAGGCCCATAATTACGGCTGGTCTTCGCCCACCATCTCCGGATTCCTCGGTTTCGGGGCGCTGTCCGTCCTGGGCTTTATCATCGTGGAACGGCGGGCGGCAATCCCCCTGATCGACCTGCGGTTTTTCCGGGCATGGCCCTTTTCCGGCGCGATCGTGACGGCGGTGCTGGCCTTTGCCATTTTTAGCGCGTTCCTGTTTCTCAATACCCTCTACCTGCAGGATGTACGTGGCCTGCCCGCGTTGCAGGCGGGTCTGTGCACGTTGCCCTTCGCCTTTGGTAGCATGACATGCGCGCCATTGTCGGGACGCCTGACAGGTCGGTACGGTGCGCGGCTGCCGCTGCTGATATCGGCTGTCGGATTCGGGATCAGCGCGCTGCTGCTGACCGGGCTGGACGCGCATACGCCGCTATGGCTGCTGCTGGTGTCCTACGGGCTGTGTGGATGCGGGTTCGGGATGTGCAATGCGCCCATTACCAATTCCGCCATTTCGGGCATGCCGCGCACGCAGGCGGGGGTGGCGGCGGCCATCGCGTCCACCAGCCGGCAGGTGGGCGCGCTGCTGGGCATAGCACTTGGCGGCGCGCTGAGTGCAGGTAGCGTGCATGCCGGGGGCGTGCAGTGGGACGAATTCCCCCAGGCCACGCATGTCGTGTGGTGGTGCATGGCCATTGCGGCGGTCGGGATTGCCGGTCTGGGGCTGGTTTCAACCGGAATCCGGGCGAAGGAAAGTGCGCGACAGGTCGCGGCGCTGCTCGATTCAAACTGACGCATTATTGATATGCGTTTAATGCATATCATTGCCTGAATGATCCTGCCGCACGGGGCGCGCCGGGGCGCAACAAAATCTCGGGTTTGCTGTTTCCGAAATGGTGTCCTGCATGTATGATCCCGCCAACCTGTAGCGGGGGCGTTCACGTGCGCGGGCAAACGGGCGGTTCAGCGGTATCTGACGATGCCAACAGGCTGCCTGATCTGTTGCGTGCGCTTACGCTGCGTGCTAGAGCCGCGCCAGCAGCGCACGGGGCCAAGGTTTCCGGGTAGGCGGCTTGTGTTTGAATCAAGATTCTGGATTGGAAAAGCGGACAGTGGATTCGGGTGGAACGACCTCAATACCGATCGCCTCCATTGCCAATGGCCTTCCCGGTCGTTATGCGACGGCGCTCTATGAGCTTGCGGCTGACCGCAAGCAGCTTGACCCTGTTCTGGAGCAGGCATCCAGCCTTGCCGGACTGATTGACGGCAATGCCGACCTGCGCACCGTTCTGACGGATCGCACGCTCGATATCCGCGACAGCCGGAAGGCGGTCGATGCCGTGCTGGAGGCTGAAGGTTTCAGCCCCCTTATGCGTGATTTTGTTGGCGTGGTGGCGAATAACCGCCGCTTTCCGCGCCTGCGTGAAATTCTTGCCGCGCTGGCGGCTATCGCTGCGGCCCGGCGCGGGGAAGTTGTGGCGGATGTCGTGTCCGCCCATCCCCTGACCGATCTGCAGCGTGTCCAGCTTCGCAGCCGCCTTGCCGAGGCCGGCTATTCCAAAGTCAATATCCAGGAGCGTGTTGACGCGGCCCTGCTGGGCGGTCTGGTCGTGCGCATTGGCGCCCGCCTGTATGATACCAGCCTCAGATCCCGCCTTACCCGCCTGCACCATGCCATGAAGGGAGCCGCGTGATGGAAATCCGCCCCTCCGAGATTTCGGATATCCTCAAGCAGCAGATCGCTACGTTCGACAAGGCCGTTGACGTTGCCGAGACAGGTACCATCCTGTCGGTGGGTGACGGCATTGCCCGTGTCTACGGCCTGCAGAATGTTGAAGCTGGCGAAATGCTGGACTTCCCCGCCAGCGGCCAGAAGGGCATGGCCCTGAACCTTGAAAATGACAACGTCGGTGTTGTCATTTTCGGTGACGACACCGCCATGCGTGAAGGCGATACCGTCGCCCGCACCGGCAAGGTCGTGGAAATTCCGACCGGCAAGGCCCTGCTGGGCCGCGTGGTCGATGGTCTTGGCAACCCGATTGACGGCAAGGGGCCGCTGGTTGGTGAAGTCATCAGCAGGCGCGCGGAAATCAAGGCTCCCGGCATCATGCCGCGTCAGTCCGTCAGCGAACCGATGCAGACCGGCATCAAGGCCATTGACGCGCTCGTGCCCATCGGGCGTGGCCAGCGTGAGCTGATCATCGGTGACCGTCAGACCGGCAAGACCGCGATCCTGATTGACACCATCGTCAACCAGAAGAGCGTCAATGCCCTGGGTGATGACAAGAAGTCGCTGTACTGCATCTATGTTGCCATCGGGCAGAAGCGTTCGACGGTTGCGCAGCTGGTGCGCACACTGGAAGAAACCGGTGCGATGGAATATTCCATCGTCGTGGCCGCCACCGCGTCCGACCCGGCCCCGATGCAGTACCTGGCACCGTATGCCGCCTGTTCCATGGGCGAATACTTCCGTGATAACGGCATGCACGCCCTGATCGTGTATGATGACCTGTCCAAGCAGGCCGTCGCATACCGTCAGATGTCGCTGCTGCTGCGTCGTCCGCCGGGACGTGAAGCGTATCCGGGTGACGTGTTCTACCTGCATTCGCGCCTGCTGGAACGCGCAGCGAAGATGTCCGACAAGTTTGGTGCGGGCTCCCTGACCGCCCTGCCGGTGATCGAGACACAGTCTGGCGACGTATCCGCCTACATCCCGACCAACGTGATTTCCATCACCGACGGTCAGGTCTTCCTTGAAACCGACCTGTTCTACCGTGGCATCCGCCCCGCCGTGAACGTCGGTGGGTCCGTGTCCCGTGTTGGTTCGGCGGCACAGATTAAGGCGATGAAGCAGGTTGCAGGCAAGATCAAGCTGGAACTGGCGCAGTATCGTGAAATGGCGGCGTTCTCGCAGTTCGCGTCCGACCTGGACCCTGCGACGCAGAAGCAGCTGGCCCGTGGCGCGCGTCTGGTCGAACTGCTGAAGCAGCCCGAAACCTCGCCCCTGTCGGTTGAGGAACAGGTGGTTGTCCTGTACGCTGGCACGCGTGGCTATATCGATGCCGTGCCGGTCGATCAGGTGACGACCTATGAAAAGCGCCTGCTGGACGATGTCCGCACGTCGGGCAAGGACATTCTGGAATCGATCCGCACCCAGCGTCAGCTGACCAAGGATATCGAAAGCCGTCTGAATGATTTCCTGACGACGTTCGGCCGTCAGTTCGCCAACTGAGGAAGATCGGGCAACCATGGCTTCCCTGAAGGAACTGCGCGCACGGATCGGCAGCGTCAAATCGACGCGAAAGATCACCAGCGCGATGAAGATGGTGGCGGCGGCAAAGCTGCGTCGGGCGGAAGCCCGCGCGGCGGCCGCACGGCCCTACGCTGATGCAATGCGCCGCATGCTGGCCGAAGTGGGCCGCAGCGTGGCGGGCGAAGGCGGGCAGCCGGCACTGCTGACCGGAACGGGTCAGGACAGGGTGCATCTGATTGTCCCCATGTCCAGCGACCGTGGTCTGGCCGGTGCATTCAACTCCAACATCAACCGTACGACCCGTAACCTGGTGCTCAGGCTCCAGGGGGAAGGCAAGACGGTCAAGATCCTGCCGGTCGGGCGCAAGACGTACGAATTCCTTTCGCGCGACTTCGCCGATCTGATCATCGGCCACCGTCATCTGTCTGCCAGCAAGGAAATCCCCTTTTCGTCCGCGACGGAACTGGGTGAACAGATTGCATCCCTGCTGGAAAAGGGTGAATTCGACGTCTGCACGCTGGTGTACAACCAGTTCCGCAACGTCATGACCCAGACGCCGACGGAAATGCAGCTTGTGCCGCTGGCGCTGCCGGAAAATGACAATACGGACAATGCCGACGTCGCCAGCTACGAGTTCGAGCCGGACGAGGGCACGATGCTGGCCAGCCTTCTGCCACGCAATCTGCAGGTCCAGCTGTATGCGACCATGCTGGAAACGGCGGCGGGCGAAAACGGCGCACGGATGACCGCGATGGATAACGCCACCCGTAATGCTGGCAAGGCCATCGACCGCCTGACCCTGACCTACAACCGTACGCGTCAGACCAATATTACCAATGAACTGATCGAGATCATCTCGGGCGCCCAGGCTGTCTGAGGATCGATCTTCACGCTCACAGGAGCTGTCCCATGTCGGAAACCACAACTCAAGAGGCTCCTGTCTCCACGCAGGCGCAGAAAAGCAATGTCGTTGGTCGCGTGACGCAGGTCCGCGGCGCCGTTGTTGACGTTCAGTTCGAGGGTACGCTTCCGCATATCCTCGAGGCACTGCACGTTCAGCTGAACGGCCAGACCTTGGTGCTGGAAGTGGCGCAGGAAATCGGCGAACATGAAGTCCGCTGCATTGCCATGGATACCACTGATGGCCTGAGCCGCGGCGCGGAAGTCTCCGCCACCGGCAGCCAGATCACCGTGCCGGTCGGCCCGGGCACGCTGGGTCGTATCCTGAACGTGATCGGTGAACCGATTGATGACCGTGGCCCGGTTCAGTGCAAGGGGCGCGCACCCATCCACCGCGCTGCACCGGCTTTTGATGAACAGGCTGCCGCAACCGAAATCCTGCCCACGGGCATCAAGGTGGTTGATCTGCTGTGCCCGTACCTGAAGGGCGGTAAGGTTGGTCTGTTTGGCGGCGCCGGCGTGGGCAAGACCGTCATCATTCAGGAACTGATCAACAACATTGCCAAGGCGCATGGCGGCGTGTCGGTCTTTGCCGGTGTCGGTGAACGTACCCGTGAGGGTAACGACCTGTATTACGAAATGCAGGATGCGGGCGTCATCAAGCTTGATGGCGATTCGACCGAAGGGTCCAAGGTGGCGCTGGTCTATGGCCAGATGAACGAGCCGCCGGGCGCGCGTGCCCGTGTCGCCCTGTCCGGTGTGACTGTTGCGGAATACTTCCGTGATGTCGAAGGTCAGGACGTGCTGTTCTTTGTCGATAACATCTTCCGTTTCACGCAGGCTGGCGCTGAAGTGTCCGCGCTGCTGGGCCGTATTCCCTCCGCCGTGGGCTACCAGCCGACACTGGCAACGGAAATGGGCGCACTGCAGGAACGTATCACCTCGACCAAGAAGGGTTCGATCACCTCGGTACAGGCCGTTTACGTTCCTGCCGATGACCTGACCGATCCGGCGCCTGCCGCGACCTTCGCCCATCTTGATGCGACCACGGTGCTGAACCGTTCCATCGCGGAAATGGGTATCTACCCGGCCGTTGACCCGCTGGATTCCACGTCCCGCTCGCTTGATCCGAAAATTGTTGGTGACGAGCACTATCAGGTGGCGCGTGACGTGCAGCGTATCCTGCAGACCTACAAGTCCCTGCAGGACATCATCGCCATCCTGGGCATGGATGAACTCTCGGAAGATGACAAGCTGATCGTGGCGCGCGCGCGCCGTATCCAGCGCTTCCTGTCCCAGCCGTTCCACGTGGCCGAAGTGTTCACGGGTGCGCCGGGCAAGCTGGTTTCGCTGGAAGACACGGTGCGTTCGTTCAAGGCGATCGTGGCTGGTGAATATGACCACCTGCCCGAAGGTGCTTTCTACATGGTCGGTGCGATCGAGGAAGCGGTGGCCAAGGCCGAGAAAATGAAGGAATCGGCCTGAACCCCGACCCACTGACGCAAGGAAGATAGACCATGTCCATTAAGGTCAAGATTGTCAGTCCGGAGAAGGTGCTGTTCGCGCATGACGCCGATATGGTCGTCATGCCGGGGTCGGAAGGTGACATCGCGGCAATGCCGGAACATGCGCCGCTCATGCTGACCCTGCGCGGTGGCGTGGTTGATGTGTATGAAGGTGATGTGGTGATGCATCGCTTTTTCGTGGCGGGTGGGTTTGCTGATATTGCACCGACCCACTGCACCATCCTTGCCGACCGGGCGCTGAAGGTGGAAGACGTATCGGTTGACGATGCGGAAGCACGTCTTGCCGCGCTGGAAAAATCTTATGAGGAAGCGGACAAGATGAACGTGCCCGCGCTTGATATCCTCATGGACAAAATCCAGTCGGCCCGTGCCGAGATCGAGGCCGGACAGTCCTCCATTCCGTCCATGTCCATCTAATGATTCATTTCGCCCTGTAACCGGGGCGGAATCATGATGGATCTGCGAAGAAGCGCCCCTGTACGGGGCGCTTTTTTTGTGCCTGTCTTTCAGGGATATTTGGAAACAATCCCTTGATAAAAATACAGGCGTGTTCGGGTATCGCTTGTTGATAAAGGCAACGTTTTCCGGAACCCCGTGAAAAAAAGCATTGCCGGAAAACGTTTTCGGGATCTGCGGGCTGTTTCATAAGAAGCTGTTTAAAAAGCCTGCCTACAAAACATTCTGAAAATTAAAGACGCTCCTGGTGAAGCTTTTTCAAAAAAGCTTCAGGGAATACCGTCTTTTTGCACAAAGGCGGCACCCCAAGGCTTTTTGTCTTTTATCAGCCGCGACCGCGATAGCCAGGCACGTCCTGTGCCGGGATCCACACGCCTGCAGGCGGTGCGCCGGTCTGCCAGAACACATCGATAGGCATGCCACCACGCGGATACCAGTAAGCGCCGATCCGCAGCCATACAGGCTTCAGCAACTCCACCAGTGTCGTTGCGATCTGCACGGAGCATTTTTCATGGAAGGCGCCATGGTTGCGGAAGCTGGTCAGGAACAGCTTGAGCGATTTGCTTTCCACAATCCATTCATCGGGAATGTAGTCGATGACGATATGCGCGAAATCCGGCTGTCCGGTCACGGGGCAGAGCGACGTGAATTCCGGCGCGGTAAAACGTACGACGTAATTCCGTCCGCGTTCGGGTGCGGGCACGCGTTCCAGCCGGGCTTCTTCCGGACTGTTGGGCTGGCGGGTATTCTGGCCCAGCTGCGTCAGGAACTGGCTGCCATCATCAGGGGTAGGGCGGGTGTTCATTTGGCGGTCCGTCAGGAATAGGGAAGGGATGTGTGGCTGATGCCGGAAGGGACAGGGCACCGTCAACGGAAATGCAGGGGGGCGGCATGCAGTTTTCCCCGCTTTCGCAACAGGGCACAGGCATGATAACTGCACCGGATGGCACGTGTATCCCGACCCGAATTTCCTGCCCCTGTGCTGGTGACCACCACAGCGGAGCTTGAGGCTGTAACCGCGCGACTGCGGCATGAGCCATTTGTGACGATCGACACCGAATTCGTGCGCGAACGTACTTACTGGCCTGAGCTGTGTCTGGTGCAGCTGGCCGGGGAAAAGGACGTGGTGGTGATCGATACGACCGCACCGGGCATCGACCTGTCTTCCCTGGGTGTGCTGCTGGATGATGCCAGCGTGGTCAAGGTATTCCATGCCGCACGGCAGGATCTGGAAATCTTCCTGCATCTGTTTGACCATCTGCCGGCCGCCCTGTTCGATACGCAGGTCGCAGCCATGGTGGCGGGGTATGGTGACCAGGTGGGCTATGACAACCTCGTCTCCTCCCTGCTGGGTGTGCAGATTGACAAGTCACACCGTTTTTCCGACTGGGCGGCGCGTCCGCTTTCCCCGGCCCAGATCGGATACGCGGCGGCGGATGTCACTTATCTGCGGCTGGTTTATGAAAAACTGCTGGTCCAGCTGGAACGCGAAGGACGTCTGGACTGGGTCGCAGCCGAACTGGATATCCTGAACAATCCCGCCACGTTCCGTCCTGACCCGCTGACATTGTGGGAAAAGATGCGCCCGCGCACCAACAACCGCCGGATGCTGGGCATATTGCGCGCCGTCACCGCATGGCGTGAAGGTGAGGCCCAGCGCGTCAATGTGCCGCGCCAGAGGTTGCTCAAGGACGAAAGCCTGATGGAAATCGCGGCGACCGCGCCTGGTACGGTTGATGCGCTGGCCCGCGTGCGTGGCGTCTCACGCGGTTTTGCCGAAGGGCGCAGTGGTCAGGCGCTGCTGGAAACCGTAGCGCAGGCGGTCATGGAACCGGAAGCGGCCCTGCCGCGCTTACCCAAGGGGCGGGCAAAGGATGCGCAGCGTCCGTCACCGGCACTGATTGCGCTGCTCAAGGTACTGCTGGCCACCTGTTGCGAGACGCATCGTGTCGCTCCCAGGCTGGTGGCTTCGTCCGAGGACCTTGACCGTTTTGCGCTGGATGACGCGGCCGACATCCCCGCCTTTCATGGCTGGCGGAACGAGGTGTTTGGTAAACTGGCGCGTGAACTCAAGGCAGGCCACCTGACCATGGGGGTCGAAGGTGGGAAGGTCAGGCTGATCCACGACTGACCCGGTTTATGGCTCCGGTTGCGTTTTACCGGGGTTGCAAACAGGTTATGCGCAGAACTGTCCACAAGATTCTGTGCCATGGCAGTTGAGCCGGGCACAGTATAAGCCTAATTTCCCACCATTCCGCGTAAGGAGTGCAGAACGATGGCGATGGAATGGACCGAGGAGACGATCGCGCGCCTGCGTGATCTGTGGCAGCAGGGCTTATCGACCGCGGAAATCGGCCGTCAGCTATCTGTTACAAAGAACGCGGTGGTTGGCAAGGCGCACCGTCTGGGCCTCAAGCCGCGTCCATCGCCCATCCGGCGTGCGGCGAAGGTGGTCCCTGCGCCCGCCGCGGCAGCAGTGGAAACCACGGCGTCATCCGCCGCCACGGAAAGCACGCCTGCTCCCCCAAAATCCGAAGTTACGGCAGCTCCGGTGGCGACAGCGACTCCGGTACCGGAAAAGGCCCCCGCAAAAGCGCAGGCGGCCCCTGCGCCGGCACAGCAGGCCAAGCCCGTGGCAGCCGCCCCGGCGGTGGCAGAGGATGGGCCCCCGGCACCCCGCGCCACCCGCGCACAGCCCCGTGCCACGGCGAAATCCGCCCTGCGTCCGGTCAGTGAACCACGGCGGCGCAGCAGCCAGTCCTGCTGCTGGCCGTTGGGTGATCCGGGTACGCCAGGCTTCCATTTCTGTGGTGCCACGCCGTTGCCGGGCAAACCGTACTGTGCGGAACATGCGCAGCTTGCCTATGTCAAACTGCGCGATCGCCGCGATAACGTGGCCTGATTCGTTTTCGCTTTAGGGAATGCCTGAAACTTCCTTATGGATGGATTTTCCAGTCCGCCTTTTCAGGCAACCCGACAGGGATTGCATTAAAAAACGCCAGGGCATCACTGCCGCTGGCGTTTTTCGTATGCGTCCGACAGGTGTGGACGGACCGGATCCCTTATTCCGCAGCCGGACGCGGTGGCGCGGCGGGGGCTGTCGCCGGGGCCGCCGGTGCGCCGGGGGTGGTGATCATTTCAAGCTGACCGGTGACCTGGCCGCCATCTTCCACCTTCAGGCGACGACACTTGGCCTTGCCCAGCAGGCGACCGGTCGAACGGATGGTCAGGCTGCCACGCACCGTTAGCGTGCCATCGATCGTGCCAGCCAGTTCAGCGTCCTCAACCTCGACTTCACCCTTGAATACGCCGCCCTGCGCGATCTGCAGCTCGGATGCATTGATCAGGGAGGATTCAACCGTTCCTTCCACAACCAGACGCTCGGCGTCCTGAATGGTCCCCTGCACGCTGATGCCACGGCCCACAACCAGGGTGCGGCGGTCATTTTCCTTTTTGGCGGCCGTGGCACCCGGTGCACCGGGACGTGCCCCGCCAGGTGCGGGAGGGGCGTTGGGCGTGGGCGGGAAGGGGGGACGGGCCATGGATGTATTTTCCTTGCTGGCAGGTGTGGTTGAGGGAGAGGCGCCACCGCCTGAGGCTGGTCGGCCCGGCTGCTGCACGGGGGGCGTAGTCGGGGCGGCTGGCTGGGTTTCTGCTGGCTTGCGTCTTCTAAACAATATTACCCCGCTTGGTTATGCTGCATCGGGACATGATGTGTCCCGGAAACTGGAAGATACGCTGTCGGGCTGGTTGCAGGCCGCAGCCCCCTTTAAACGGTTATACGCCCCCCCGTCATGCCGACAAGGGGCGTTAAGGGGAACAGGAGCGCATAAAAAACATCATGCATTGCGCCTCTTACCCGCCAATGATAGCGATGGGCCACATCAAGCGGGAAAAAATGGGTTATTTCGTGGCGTAGGCACGCCATACCCGCGGATATGACTGATTAATGACGGGTAATGGGACAGACGATGGAAAATTCGGGACAGGCGGCGGAATGCCGGTTTGATCTGCTGGGTATCGGCAATGCGATTGTTGATGTCCTGGCGCCGGTGGACGCGGCCTTCCCGCAGAATAACGGCATGACGCCCGGCAGCATGACGCTGATCGATGCCAACCGCGCCAAGGCGCTGTATGGCCAGATCAGGCGTGAAAAGGAAATGGGTGGCGGGTCCGCCGCCAATACCTGCGTCGTGGCGTCCAACATGGGTGCGCGTGTGGCCTATCTGGGCAAGGTGGCGGCGGATGCGCCGGGACAGGCCTTTGGCGCGGACATGCAGGCGGCGGGGGTGTATTTCCCGTCTTCCCCGCTGCAGGGTGATGCGGGGGAAAACCATCCTACCGCGCGCTGCATCATTCTGGTCACGCCCGATGGCCAGCGCACCATGAACACCTATCTGGGTGCATGTGTCACCTTCAGCCCCGAAGACGTGCTGGCGGATGTCGTGCGTGCGTCCAAGGTCGTGTACATGGAAGGCTACCTGTTCGATCCGCCGGATGCGCAGGAAGCTTTCCGCACCGCCGCCCGTATCGCGCATGACGCGGGGCGCAAGGTCGCCCTTTCGCTGTCCGACCGTTTCTGCGTGGACCGTCATCGTCATGCATTCCATGAACTCGTGCGCGGGCATATCGACATCCTGTTCGCCAACGAGGACGAGATCTGCGCCCTGTACCAGACCGATGACTTTGACGAAGCTGCCCGCCTTGTCTCGGCCGATACGCATTTCGCCGTCCTGACCCGTTCCGAACGTGGCAGCGTCATCATACAGGACCAGCAGCGCATCGTGATCGACAGCGTGCGCACGCAGGTGGTCGACACCACGGGTGCTGGCGACGCCTATGCCGCAGGCTTCCTGGCTGGCTGGACATCGGACCGGACACTGGCCGAATGCGGCCGTCTGGGCAGTGTCGCGGCGTCTGAAGTGATCTCGCATTACGGGGCGCGTCCGCTCATGAACATGCGTCAGGACATGGATTTCTGATCCACGGCGGCATTCTGCCGGGCGTGTGATGGGTGCGGGCGCGAAGTTTCGCGTGCAATCCGCGCCCTTCCGCTTTATCTACGCAGGCAGCAGCCACTCATTCCGCCGCCGCACGCACGGGTGCCCCCCGCATGTGCCGCTGCGCACCCTTATGGCGTCAGCCAAGGAAAGTCAGGTCAAGAGCACTTATGGATATCCGCAATATCGCCATTATCGCGCACGTCGATCATGGCAAGACAACACTGGTCGACCAGCTTCTTAAACAGTCCGGTTCCTTCCGTGACAACCAGCACGTTGCCGAACGTGCCATGGACAGCAATGACCTGGAGCGTGAGCGTGGCATCACGATCCTGGCCAAGTGTACGTCGGTTGTGTGGAAAGATACCCGCATCAACATCATCGACACCCCGGGCCATGCCGATTTCGGTGGTGAGGTCGAGCGTATCCTGAGCATGGTTGACGGCGCGGTCGTGCTGGTCGACTCCGCCGAAGGGGCCCTGCCGCAGACGAAGTTCGTGGTAGGCAAGGCGCTGGCGCGCGGCCTGAAGCCGATCGTGGTCGTCAACAAGATCGACCGCGGCGACGCCCGTCCTGACGAAGTCCATAACGAGATCTTTGACCTGTTCGCGGCCCTGGGCGCCAATGACGAGCAGCTTGATTTCCCCATGCTGTACGCATCGGGCCGTCAGGGCTGGGCCGATACCGAGATTGATGGTCCGCGCAAGGACCTCTCTCCCATGTTCGACCTGATCCTGCGCCATGTGCCGCCGCCGCAGGTGAACAAGGACGCGCCGTTCGCGATGGTCGCCACCATCCTTGAAAACGACAACTTCCTTGGTCGCGTGCTGACCGGCCGTGTCGAGCAGGGCGTAGCGAAGATGAACATGCCGGTGCATGTGCTGCGTCCCGATGGTTCGGTTGTGGAAACCGGTCGCCTGACCAAGCTGCTGTCCTTCCGTGGGCTGGACCGCGTGCCGGTTGAGGAAGTGGAAGCTGGTGACATCGTGGCCGTGGCCGGTCTGTCGGAAGCGACGATTCCCGAAACGATCGCAGCCCTTGAGGTCAAGGAACCGCTGCCCTCCACCCCGGTTGATCCGCCGACGCTGTCCATGACCTTCCGCCTCAACGACGGCCCGCTGGGTGGCCGTGAGGGCAAGAAGGTCACGTCGCGCCAGATCCGTGACCGCCTGTTCAAGGAAACGGAAGGCAACATTGCCATTCGCGTATCCGAAAGCCCCGAGAGCGAGGCCTTCGAGGTCGCGGGCCGTGGCGAACTGCAGCTTGGCGTCCTGATCGAGCAGATGCGTCGTGAAGGGTTTGAGCTGACCATCGGTCGTCCCCGCGTGCTGTTCGGCACCAACGAGGAAACCGGTGAACGCGAAGAGCCGTTCGAGGAAGTCCTGATCGACGTGGACGAGCCGTATTCGGGCGTCGTGGTCGAAAAAATGGCGCTGCGTAAGGGCATCATGCAGGACATGCAGCCTTCTGGCGGCGGCAAGGTGCGCCTGAGCTTCCTGATCCCGTCACGTGGCCTGATCGGCTACCATGGCGAATTCCTGACTGATACGCGTGGTTCGGGCATCATGAACCGCCTGTTCCATGGCTATCAGCCCTATGTCGGTCCGATCGCCGGCCGTCGTAACGGTTCGCTGATTTCGTCCGAAGATGGCGCGACCACGCAGTATTCGCTGTTTTCGCTGCAGGATCGTGGCACGCTGTTCGTTGACGCGGGCGAAAAGGTCTATGTCGGCATGATCATCGGCGAGCATTCACGTGAGAATGATCTGGAAGTAAACCCGGTCCGTGAAAAGAAGCTGACCAACATCCGTGCCGCAGGCAAGGACGAGGCCCTGCTGCTGATACCGCCGCGCAAGATGAACCTGGAACAGGCCATCGCCTATATTGAAGATGATGAACTGGTTGAGGTCACACCGTCTGCCGTGCGTATCCGCAAGCGCTACCTTGACCCGCACGAACGCAAGAAGCGCGAACGTTCGGGTGCGGTTGACTGATCTGGCTGCCTGCCACGGTGGTGGCTGCAATCTTTAGTTACGTTTCAGTTCTTGAGATTGCGGTCACCATGGGGCAGAATTAAGACATTACTAACAAATTTAAGAATTTTAATTCGAGACGGCTTTCCTGCGGCATGTTACAGCAGGGAAGTCAGCTCGGGTGTGTCGATTCGTCACCAGTTTGACGCATTGGGATCCGAATTCCTGATTTGTTGGAGTATTTTTATATGATCGTTTTCCCCCGTCGTTTCGTCGCAGCCCTGTCCGCTGTTGCCGTTATGGGCGTTGCCGCCCCTGTCATGGCCCAGACCGCCGAGCCGACCACCCCGGCCGTTTCCGCACCGGAACACGTTCCCGATGCATCTGAAGGTGCTGCTCCGGCTGAAGCTGGCGCCAAGAAGGCAACCAAGCATCACAGTGGTCATCATCACGGTGGGCACCATCATGGTGCGAAGAAGGCGGCTGAATCCACGGATGCAGCGCCTGCAGCTCCGGCCGCGCAGTAATATCTGTCGCGTCCCTTACCGAGGTCCATGTGACCGGAGTAAGGGCAGCCAAAGGAAAAGCCCGGTCTCGGACCGGGCTTTTTTTTATGCTCTGGCCCTCGGTGGGCTGACAGCCTGCCCAAGGAATACCGGGTCGATCATCATGAAGTTTCTGATGAAGCCTTTTTCAAAAGGCTGGAGCGAATGCCGCCTTTTTAAAAAAAAAGGCGGCACCCAAAAACTTTTTATTTTTATCAGACAGTTATTTTCAGACCGTGGTGTAACGGTCTAGCGATAGGTCCAGGCAGGGGATTTCGGTACGCTTGCCACTCATCCGGTCGGCCAGCACACGGCCCGATCCGCATGCCATGGTCCAGCCCAGAGTGCCATGGCCAGTATTGAGCCACAGGTTGGAAAAACGCCCGGCTGGCCCGATGACGGGTGTGCCATCGGGGGTGCTGGGACGCAGGCCGGTCCAGTACGCCCCTTGTGACAGGTCGGCACTGGCGCCGAACAGTTCAGAAAAGGACAGTTCCAGCAGTTTCCGCCGGTCGCGACGCAGGCGCAGGTTGTAGCCAGCCAGTTCCGCCGTGCCGCCAATACGGATACGGTCGCCCAGGCGGGTGATGGACACCTTGTACGTCGCGTCATTGACGGTGGAAACCGGTGCGCGTGCCGCATCGGTTACCGGCAGCGTCAGGGAATACCCCTTGGTGGGATAGACCGGCAGGTGCAGCCCAAGCGGGCGCAGCAGCAGCGGCGAATAGCTGCCCATGGACACGACATAAGTATCGGCTGTCATGCGACCGGCCGATGTGCGCACGCCCAAAATATCCGTGGCCGAGGCATCCAGCGCCTCGATCGTGGTTTCATAATGGAAGGTAACGCCCAGTTCCTCTTCCGCTTTCTGTGCCAGGCGCCGGGTGAACATGTGACAGTCGCCCGACTCGTCACCCGGCAGGCGCAGGCCACCCTTGAACAGGTGCCGGTTTTCCATAAGGCCCGGTTCGTGTTTGGCTATTTCATCGGGGCTGAGGAATTCGTGGGCAATGCCCGCCTGATCCAGCAGGGACATGTCGCGTGCGGCATGGTCAACCTGCTTCTGCGTGCGGAAAAGCTGGATCAGGCCACGCTGTTCATCATCATAGGTAATGCCGGTGTCGCGGCGCAGGGCATCAAGGCAGTCACGGCTGTATTCCGCAATGCGCAGCATACGGGACTTGTTGATGTCGTAGTCATGCGCGTTGCAGTTGGCCAGAAGCTGCTCGATCCAGCGCATCATGGCAAAATCGATACGCGGGCGGATCACGATGGGCGCATGGCGGCTGGCCATCCACCGCAGTACCTTCAGCGGCAGGGCCGGTTCAGCCCATGGCGCGGAAAAACCCGGTGAAATCTGTCCCGCATTGGCAAAGGAGGTTTCCAATGCGGCAGCAGGCTGGCGGTCCACGACCGTGACTTCATGTCCGGCCCTGGCCAGATACCATGCCGCTGTGACACCCACGACGCCAGCGCCCAGAACGATCACTTTCACAGCTTCATCCTTACTTCCATCATCGACACACCGGGGATGCGCCACGGCGGAAGAATGGTCAACCGTTTCTGTTATGACAGGATGGGATGGCTGAAATCAGCCCGCGGGCACGCCCTTGCTGGTCGAGTATTCAAAATGCAGCGCCGTATCGGGATGCACGATGGGGTGGATGGCGTGGGCGGCCATGGCCCCTTCGGTAAAGCCCTGCAGGATCAGTTTCAGCTTGCCGGGATAGGTCGCGACATCACCCACGGCGAAAATGCCGGGCAGGCTGCTTTCACAGGTGGACGGAGTGACGGGAATGGTGCCGCGTATGGTGTCCAGCCCCCACTGCGCGATCGGGCCAAGGTCGGTCGCCAGCCCGAAGAAGGGCAGCAGGTGATCGCATGTCACATGCCGCACCGTGCCATCCAGTGTCGCAAGGTCCACACCGGTCAGCTGCCCCTGCGCGCCATGCAGGCCATGCAGCTGGTAGCCGATGATCTTTTCCACCTGACCTAGTGCCACGGCGTCATCCAGCTGGCGCAGGCTTTCAGGGGCGGCGCGGAAGCGGTCGCGGCGGTGCACCAGCTTCACGCTGCGCGCCACGTCGCGCAGGGCCAGCGCCCAGTCCACAGCGGAATCGCCACCGCCTGCGATCAGAACGTCCCTGTCCGCGAAATCGGCGCGGCGGCGGACGAAATACTGCACGCCGCCGGTCTGCTCGAACGCTTCCAGCCCGTCGAGCGGGGGGCGGTTGGGGCCGAATGCGCCAGCCCCTGCCGCGATGATGACCGCGCGGGCCGCAATGACATCCCCGCTGGACGTGCCCAGTACGAAACTGCCACGCGTGCCATCCAGCCGTTCCACCCGGCGGCCCAGCAGGCGGGGCACGTCAAAGGGAGCGATCTGGCGGTCAAGGGCTTCGATCAGCGCGCCACCCTCGATCGCCGGGTGGGCGGGAATGTCATAAATCGGCTTTTCGGGATACAGCGCTGTGCACTGTCCCCCGATTTCATCCAGCGCATCGATGATGATGCAGCCAAGCTTGAGCATCCCGCATTCAAACGCGGCAAACAGCCCGGCGGGGCCTGCGCCGATAATGGCGACATCGGTGGTGTGGGTGGGGGAGGGCATGGTCATGTCCGGCTCTGGTGTTCCGCAGTCCGTGGTCTGGTTCATAGGCATATGTCACGTGCGGTTTTGCGTTGTTGCGGGCGCTGGCGCAAGCGCTTTGGCGCATCCTTTCCATCGCCCCTTGTGCGTGGGCGGTATGGGGGGGCACAATCGGTTCATGAGATATAATCGTGCAAAAGCAGGGGATGGGACCGCCAATGCGTGAAATTTCCCTGCCTGATACACAGGCCACGACAGCCCTTGGCCATGCGCTGGCCAGCGTGCTGCGCGCAGGCGACTGCGTGCTGCTGGAAGGAGATCTGGGGGCGGGCAAGACCACGCTGGCGCGCGCCCTGCTGCGCGCCCTGTGCGACGATGCGGACATGGAGGTGCCAAGCCCGTCCTACACCCTGGTGCAGGTCTATGACGCGCCGGTGGGTGAGGTCGCGCATTTCGACCTGTGGCGTCTTGATGGACCGGAAGGGGTGCATGAACTGGGCTGGGATGACGCGCGTGAGGGGGTTGTCCTTGTGGAATGGCCGCAGCGTCTGGGCACGCTTGCCCCACCTGATGCGTTGCGTATTACCCTTGCGCCCGATGCGACGGGCGGCCGGATCGCCCGGCTGGAGGGGTGGGATACGCGGCTGGCGCAATCAGCAGTTTTCGGGACAGGAGATGCATCATGGGCGTGAACATGCCCCATACCGCCATGGTTTTCGCAGCAGGTCTGGGGCGGCGGATGCGGCCGCTGAGCGAATCGATGCCCAAGCCGCTGCTGCGCGTGGCGGGACAGCCCATTCTGGATCACGTGCTGGACCGGCTGGAGGCCTGTGGCGTGCAGCAGGTGGTGGTCAACGCCCACTGGCGGCCCGATGACATCCACGCAGCCCTTGCCGCGCGGAAGGCCGCCCGGCGCGGGCCGGTAACGATTGAACAGCCCGAACCCACCCTGCTGGAAACCGGGGGCAGTGCGGCTGCTGCCCTGCGGGTGGGACGACTGGGGCCGGGGCCGTTTTTCCTGCTCAATGGTGATGCCATGTGGCTCAACG
This sequence comes from Komagataeibacter diospyri, assembly GCF_043995075.1. Taxonomy (NCBI): domain Bacteria; kingdom Pseudomonadati; phylum Pseudomonadota; class Alphaproteobacteria; order Acetobacterales; family Acetobacteraceae; genus Komagataeibacter; species Komagataeibacter diospyri. Next base: position 2,116,752 of record NZ_CP171836.1, on the reverse strand, counting down.
GGCCGGTGCCCGCGCTGCGCAGGCTGGCTGCGGCATTCGATCCCGAACGTATGGACGCCATGCTGCTGCTGGGGGCCATGACGCGCGCGGTGGGTGAAGTCGGGCACGGAGATTTCGCGGTGAACGCGCATGGCGTGCCGCGCCGCCCCCGTACCGGGGAAATCACGCCCTATGTTTTTACGGGCGTGCAGATCGTCTCCCCCTCCCTGTTCGATGGCGCGCCGGAAGGCGGGTTCAGCATGAACCGGCTATGGGACCGCGCGATGGAGGCGGGCAGGCTGGGCGTGATCGTACACGATTCGCTGTGGTTCCACCTGTCCCGTCCCGCCGATATCGATGCGGCGGAACGCGTGCTGCATTCCGCCCTGAATCCGGATTCGGATAACGATATATGACCGACGCCACGACCGCCTGCGTGTTGGGGCGTGCGGCGGTCGTGCCGCCGCATGTGCCATTTGTTGACCAGATTGCCGCCCGCTGGCTGGAACAGGCGGACCATGACCCGCAGGCCTGCGGCAACGGCGTGATCCTGCTGCCCAGCCGCCGTGCGGCCCGTGCGCTGACCGAAGCCTTCGTGCGCCAGGTGGATGGGCGTCCCATCCTGTTGCCCCGTATCGCGCCCATCGCCGCACTGGATGAGGCATCGCTGGCGCTGTCGGGATGCAACGCGCTGGAACTGCCGCCCGCGGTTGATCCTGTCCGGCGGCTGGCGACGCTGACGCTGCTGGTCATGCAGGCGGGCAAGGCGTTTGGCGATGTGCAGGGTGTGGATCAGGCATGGCCGCTGGCGCGTGCGCTGGCGGACCTGATGGATGAGGCGGAATGGGCGGAATGCGACCTGTGTGAACGCCTGCCCCATGCGGCGGATGGTGATTTCGCCCAGCACTGGCACCAGACGCTGAAATTCCTGTCCATTGTCACCAGCGTGTGGCCGGCGTGGCTTGCGGAACAGGGCGTGATGAACCCCGTCGCCCGTCAGACCGCCCTGCTGCATGCGCAGGCCGCGCGATGGATGGAGACACCGCCGCCATCGGGTTATCCCATCTGGGCCGCCGGTTTTTCCGATGCAGTGCCTTCCACCATCGCCATGCTGCGTGCCGTGCTGTCCCTGCCGGACGGGATGCTGGTGCTGCCCGGTGTGGATATGGACTGCGATGATGATGTCTGGCAGCGCCTGCCGCCTGACCACCCGCAGGCAGGCACGGCGCATATGCTGGCCAGGCTGGGCATTGAACGCGCGTGCATGGAACAGTGGGACACCCTGAGTGATGGTGGCGTGGCCAGCAGCCCCGTCTCCCGCGCCAGCCTGCTGGCCCGCGCGCTGCTGCCCGCCCACGCGCTGGACCGCTGGCGCGCGCCGGATGCCCCGGTCGTGGCCGAGGGCCTGTCGGTCCTGCGCAGCGCCGACCAGCAGGAAGAAGCCGCCGCCATTGCCATGGTGCTGCGGCAGGTTATCGAACAGCCAGGCAGGCGCGCGGCCCTTGTCACCCCCGACCGGGCGCTGGCCGGGCGTGTAGCGACGGAGCTGGTGCGCTGGGGCGTCATTGCCGATGACAGTGCGGGCGAAAGCCTGCTGACCGTGCCGCAGACCGCTTTCCTGCGGCTGATCGTGCAGGCAGTGGATGGCGGGCTGTCGCCGGTCGCCCTTCTGTCCGTCATCAAGCATCCGCTTGCGGCATGTGGGCTGTCACCGGGTAACTGCCGCGCCAGCGCGCGACAGCTTGAACGCCTTGTCCTGCGTGGTCCGGCCCCGCCGCCGGGTATCGCGGGCCTGCGCAGCGCACTGGCGCGCGCGGCCGATGACCCGCATGGCGCGCTGGCCGATGCGCCGGACGCGCCGGAGGAAATCAACGCCTTCCTCGACCGTCTGGAAACAGCCTTCGGCCCGCTGCTGGCCCTGCCGGGCAGCACGATGGTGCCGGTGTCCATCCTGTTGTCCGCACTGGTGGAAACCGCGCAGGCGCTGGCCACGACCGATATGATGGATGGGGCAGAGCGGCTGTGGGCAGGTGAGGAAGGCAATGCGCTGGGCCAGCATATGAGTGCGATGCTGGCATGGTGCGACGTGCTGCCCGATGCACGTGCTGGCGCGCTGGATGGGCTGCTGGCGTCCTCCCTTGCCGGCATGACGGTGCAGGGACGGCGTGCCGTGCGGGGGCGCGAGGGTACGGCGGTGCATCCGCGCGTATTCATATGGGGCCTGTTGGAAGCCCGGCTGCAGACGGCGGATACCATTGTGCTGGGCGGCCTGGTTGAAACCGTCTGGCCACCCGCGACCGATCCGGGGCCGTGGATGAGCCGCCCCATGCGTACGCGCGTCGGCCTGCCATCCCCCGAATGGGCGATCGGGCAGGCGGCGCATGATTTCGTGTCCTGCGCATGCGCGGCACCCCACGTGGTGCTGTCGCTGGCTGCCCGCCGGCAGGGTGCGCCGACGGTGCCCGCGCGATGGCTGGTGCGGCTGGACGCGTATCTGGCGGGGCATGGCCATGGCCTGCCGGGACATCCGGCGCTGCGCTGGCTGGACAGCCTTGATCGACCACAGGGTGCTGCCGTGCCGGTTGCCCCACCACAGCCACGGCCTGCGGTGGGCCTGCGCCCGCGCAGCCTGTCGGTGACGGAAATCGAGACATGGATGCGCGACCCCTACGCCATTTACGCACGGCGTATCCTCCGGCTGCGTCCACTGGCGGATCTGGAGGAACTGGCCGATGCCGCCGATTACGGGCAGATCGTGCATGCAGCGCTGGATCGCTGGTTCCGCGCCCATCCTGCCGACTGGCCCCATGACGGTGCGGCCCGTCTGCGCGACGTATTCGCCGATGTATTGCGGGAGGCCGACCTGCGTCCCGCCCTTGCCGCATGGTGGGCGCCCCGGCTGGAACGTATCGCGGCATGGTGCGCCCAGGCCGAGGAAACACGTCGCGCCACTGGCGGCCCCCGCACCGTGCTGACGGAACTGGGGGGCACGATGCGGCTGGAGGACCTGCCGGGTGGCCCCTTCACCCTGCGGGGACGCGCGGACCGGATTGATCTGCATGGCGATGCCAGTCTGAGCCTGTTTGACTACAAGACCGGCACGCTGCCCACCCGGCGCAGCGTGATGGAAGGATGGCAGTCGCAGCTGGTGCTGGAGGCGGCGATGATCGAATGCGGCGGCTTCCCGCCCCCGGTCGCGGGCACGGTTGCGGAACTGGTGTACTGGCGGCTGACCGGCGGCCATGTCCCGGCACAGGTGCTGGATGTGGCGCGGGGGGAAGAACTGGCGGACCTGATCGCGGGGTGTCGGGCCGGGCTGCGCGCGCTGGTTGAGGCCTATGACAATCCTGACCAGCCTTACCTGTCCCATCCCTTTCCGGGGGAGGAACCACGTTTTGCCGATTATGCGCATCTGGCCCGTGTCGCGGAATGGAGTGCCGCGCGTGAGGAGAATGGCGGATGAACAGGGTCATGACGAAGGGTGACGGCATGGCGTCTGCCATCGACATCGCCAATCGCAGCCAGGCGGAAGCCTCTGACCCGCAGGCGTCGGTGTTCGTTTCCGCATCGGCGGGCAGTGGCAAGACCAAGCTGCTGATCGACCGGCTGCTGCGCCTCATGCTGCCGCGTGACGTGCCCGACCGTGATGGCGTCATGACCCGCGTGCCCGGCAGCGATCCCGGCCGTATCCTGTGCCTGACCTTTACCAAGGCGGCGGCGGCGGAAATGTCCATCCGCCTGCAGAACCGTCTGGGCCAGTGGGTCATGCTGCCTGATGCGGATCTGGACCGGGAACTGGACCGCCTGTCCGTTCCCACGGGGGAAGAAACCCGTCGCGTGGCGCGCGAACTGTTCGCCCGCGTGCTGGACCTGCCCGGCGGCATGCGCATCGGCACTATCCATGCCTTCTGCCAGTCGCTGCTGCGGCGATTCCCGGTCGAGGCCGCGATCAGCCCGCATTTCACCCTGATTGAGGAAACCGATGCCCGTCTGGCCCAGCGCGCGGCGGTGGAGGATGTGGTGGGACAGAATGGTCCCGCCGTCGCCATGCTGGCAGGGCAGATCGGGGTAGGGGATTTCACCGTGCTGATTGCCCGGCTGCAGGCCCAGTCGCGTCGTATGCTGCCGGTGGCGCGCCGGTGGATGGTGGACCGCGCGGGCGTGGAATCGGCCCTCATGCGCCTGCTGGGCATAAGCGGGCGCAGCGTGGACGAGGTGCTGCGCGCTGCCTGCGCCACGATCCCGGACGAGGACGCCCTGCGTGACGGCCTGCGGTACGTGGCGCAGGAAGGATCGCCCAAGGTGCGGGTGCAGGCGGAAACCATGCTGGGCTGGCTGGCGCAGGACACGGCTGCCCGCGCGGCGGACTGGTCCACATGGCGCAGTGGCCTGCTGACGCAGAAGGGTGAACCCCGTCAGCGTGGTGGCCTGAACGCTAGGCTGGCTGCCGACTGCTCCAGTCTTGTTGACCAGCTTCTGGCTGAAGCCGCGCGGGTCATTGGCATCGACCAGCAGTTGCGCGCCATCACGGTGTTCGAACTGACCTGTGCCCTGCTCTCCGTGGCCCAGCCGGTGCTGGAACGCTACGCCACGCGCAAGAACGCGCAGGGCATGGTCGATTATGATGACCTGATCGACAGGACGCTGGACCTGCTGCGCGATCCGGGGGCGGCATGGGTGCTGTACAAGCTTGATGGCGGCATCGACCACCTGCTGCTTGATGAGGTGCAGGACACATCCCCCGACCAGTGGGCCATTGCCGGTGGCCTTACGGCGGAATTCTTCGCGGGCGAAGGCACGCATGATGATGATGGCTGCCCCCGCACAATTTTCGCGGTGGGGGATTACAAGCAGTCGATCTATTCATTCCAGGGGGCCGATCCGGAGGCCTTTCGTGCGTGGCGGCAGCGATTCCGCCGCAGCGCTGCCGCCGCCCGCGCCATATGGCGCGAACCGGCGCTGACGGTTTCCTTCCGTTCAACGGCACCGGTGCTGAAACTGGTGGACAGCGTGTTCGCCAATCCCGCTGCCGCGCGTGGCGTGGTGGAGCCCGACGGCACCATTCCCGCCCATGTCACCGCCCGGCCGGGGCAGGGCGGATGCGTGGAAATCTGGCCCCCCGTGCCGGTGGAACCTGATGAGACGGACATAAGCCCCTGGATGGCCCCGACCCGTAACGCCGGGCAGTCCACGGCGCAGCAGCGTCTGGCCGACACGCTGGCGGGCTGGATCTCCCGGCAGTTGCGTACGTCCCCCCCGGCAGGCGAAGCGCCGCTGGTGCCCGGTGACGTGCTGATTCTTGTGCCCCGTCGTTCCGCCTTCGCGCGCGCATTGATCCGGGCGCTGAAAAGCAATGACGTGCCGGTGGCGACACTGGTGCGCACCGTGCTGACCGACCAGCTTGCGGTACAGGATCTTATGGCGCTGTGTGCGGCCCTGCTGCTGCCGCAGGATGACCTGACGCTGGCCTGCGTGCTGACCTCCCCCATCGGCGGGCTGGATGACGGCTCGCTCATGCATCTGGCGACGGGGCGTGATGGGCAGCCGCTCTGGGCAGTGCTGCGGGCGCGTCATGCGGAACGGCCCGACTGGTCGGCGGCGTGGCATATCCTCAATACCCTGTTCCGTCAGGTCGATTACGCCACGCCCTACCAGCTTCTGGCCGAAGCCCTTGGCCCGCTGGGTGGTCGTGCCCGGCTGCTGGCCCGCCTTGGAGCTGAAGCGGTGGAACCTGTGGACGAACTGCTGTCCGCTGCCCTGCGGTTTGAGGAAACGCACGCCATTTCCCTGCAGGGTTTCCTGCACTGGCTCAATGCATCGGATGAAACCGTGCGGCATGAACCCGATGCATCGGCCAACATGGTGCGTGTCATGACCGCGCATGGGGCGAAGGGGTTGCAGGCGCGCCTTGTCATCCTGCCCGATACGATCGCAACGCCCCGTTCCGATACCAATATATTGTGGGAAACCGACACGGCCACGGAACTCGACATTCCGATATGGGTGCCCCGGCGGGAACTGGCCACCGATGTGACGGCCGCCGTGCAGGAGAAGATACGCCGTGAAGCGGCGGAGGAATATAACCGCCTGCTGTATGTCGCCCTGACCCGCGCCAGTGACCGGCTGGTGATCTGTGGGTGGGAACCCCGGCGCGGCGTGCCTGATGGCTGCTGGTATGATCTGTGCAGACAGGGATTCGAAAGTGCCGGTGCCACGGCCCGGCCCTTTGATCTTGGCTGGGAAGGTGAAAGCCTTGTGCTGGAAGAAGCGCGTACGGTCCTGCCCGCTCGGGCGTCCCGTACCGATAACGGCTCCGTTGCACAGGAAACGGCACCTGCCCTGCCGGCATGGATGGGCCATGCCCCGCTATGGCAGCCCGTCATGCCGGTCATGGAGGGGCCACTGGCCCGTCCGCTGGCCCCCAGCCGTCCCGATGACATAGCCCTTGGCCCACAGCCCGCCGTGCGGTCGCCACTGGTATCTGCCAGCACCATGCGGAGCCGCGCTGACCAGACCGGCCAGCGCGCCCGTGCCCTGCAACGCGGGCAACTGGTGCATGCCCTGCTGCAATATCTGCCGGACTGTCCTGAGGATGAACGGGCGGAGCTTGCGTGGTCGTGGCTGTCGCGCCCGGCGGCGGGACTGGACCCTGCGCAGTGCGAGTCACTGGTGGCGCAGGTGCTTGCGGTCATGGACATGCCGCGCCTTGCCGCCCTGTTTGCCCCTGGCAGCCGGGCTGAACAGCCGCTGGCCGGTATCGTGGGCCAGCAGGTGATCGTAGGGCAGGTGGACCGCATGGCGGTCAGTACGGATACGGTGACGGTGTGCGATTTCAAGACAAACCGCACACCACCGGCAGACGTTGACAGAACGCCGGTGCTGTACCTGCGGCAGATGGCGGCTTACCGTGCCCTGCTGCATGGGGTCTATCCCGGCAGGCAGGTAGTGTGTGTGCTGGTCTGGACGGAGGGCGTGCGCGTTGACATTCTGCCTGCTACGCTACTGGACCGGTATGCGCCGGATATGGCCGCTGCGACTTGACCGCATGCGTCGGCATGGCCATGTCAGCAGGACAGGGCGGTGTTGGCCGCCATAAAGGAGTTTTGAGTGATGAGTGAAAACACGATTGCCGTAAGCGACGACCAGTTCAAGACGCAGGTTCTGGAATCCAAGGAACCCGTTCTGGTCGATTTCTGGGCGGAATGGTGTGGCCCGTGCAAGATGATCGCACCGGCACTGGATGAAATCGGGGCTGAATTCAAGGGCAAGATGACCGTCGCCAAGGTCAATATCGATGACAACCCCAACACGCCCAACAATTACGCCGTGCGCGGCATTCCGACGCTGATCCTGTTCAAGGATGGTGCGCCGGTTGCCAGCAAGACCGGTGCCCTGCCCAAAAGCCAGCTCAAGGAATGGGTCAAGAGCAATCTCGGCTGATTGTCCAGCCGTCAGGAGTGGCCCGTCAGGATGCGCGGGCCACATCCGTCCATGTGGTGGGCACTGTCCCTGAATGGGCCAGGCCGGATCGGAAACCGGGCGCGCATAGCGTGCGGAATTCGGCTTCATGCTCGTATGTGGGCATGAGCTTCTGCAGCAGTTTGTTCTTGGCCGTGGCCGGGTGGAAATAGATTTCCGACAGGCCGTCCGGCAGGTGGGCTGCAAGGGCCGATACCCGGTTGGTTGTCATATGCCCGCTCCACGCCAGCCCGAAACACCAGTCATTCGTCACCAGTCCCGCCTTGTGCGCCTGATGGCGCAGCAGGCCGGTCCAGCGGCGTAAGGCTGCATCCCCCAATGTATCGGTATAGGTGCCCGCGGCATAAAGCGGCTCGGGTGGTTCCAGCGGCACGCGGATCGCACGCAGTCCGTGGCGCAGTCCGCTTTCGATCATGTACCGCCCCACTGTGGGGTGCAGATGCATGTGCTTGTGTGCATTGGCGTGGTCCAGCGCCAGCCCCGTCGCGGCAAAGGCGCGGAACTGGGCCTCGATCTCGGCAGCCAGTTCACGACGCACGGCGGGGCGGAAGAAATATTCAACCCCCAGTTTCAGCTGGTCGGAAGGGAACTGCCCGTCCTGCGGTACCAGCAGCGGGATATCGGCAGGCGGCAGGGTTGCCGGTCCCTCGATCGCGACAAGGTGCAATCCTACACGCAGGTCTGGCAGTTTCCGGGCCCGGCGCACGGCGTCGGCTGCGGCAGGGCCGGATACCATAAGGCTTGCAGTCGACAGCAATCCATCCCGATGGGCGATCTCGATCGCCTCGTTGACTTCTTCGGACAGGCCGAAATCATCGGCGGATATGATGACGCGCTTCATGATGGAAAACCGGGTGACATGACAAAAGAAATGCCGGAACCCGAAGGTCCCGGCATGGGATAATCGCAGAAAGCCGATCAGGCGGCGCGGCGTTCGCGCAGGAACTGGAAGAACTCCACCCCTTCGCGCAGGCGGCGCTTCATCATCTGCGGGCTGCGGACCATCTCGTTCACGATAGAGGCGATCTTGGGCGCACGGAAATAGAACTTCCGGTAGAATTCTTCCACGCTCTGGAAGATTTCCGTGTGCGACAGGTGCGGGTAGTGCAGCGGTGCGATCTGCACACCGTTATCATCAATCAACTCGGCGTTCTTTTCATCCAGCCAGCCATTCTCGGTCGCCTGCTTGTGCAGGAACGTGCCGGGATACGGCGCTGCCAGCGAGACCTGCAGCGTGTGCGGGTTGATTTCGGTGGCGAACTTGATGGTTTCCTGGATGGTTTCCTTCGTCTCGCCCGGCAGGCCGAGGATGAAGGTACCATGGATCTTGATACCCAGTTCGTGGCAGTTCTTAGTGAATTCACGCGCCGTCTCGACGCGCATGCCCTTCTTGATGTTGTGCAGGATCTGCTGGTTGCCGCTTTCGTAACCGACCAGCAGCAGGCGCAGGCCGTTGGCCTTGAGTACTTCCAGCGTCTTGCGGGGCACATTGGCCTTCGCGTTGCACGACCACGTCACACCCAGCTTGCCCAGTTCCTTGGCGATCGCTTCAGCGCGCGGCAGGTCATCGGTGAAGGTGTCGTCGTCGAAGAAGAATTCCTTGACCTGGGGGAAATACTGCTTCGCCAGACGGATTTCGGCGGCCACGTGTTCGGGGCTGCGGGTGCGGTAGTGGTGGCCACCCACCGTCTGCGGCCACAGGCAGAAGGTGCAGCGCGACTTGCAGCCACGGCCGGTATAGATCGAGATATACGGGTGCATGAGGTACCCGATGAAGTAATCCTCGATCTTCAGGTCACGCTTGTACACTTCGGTCACGAACGGCAGGCTGTCCATGTCCTCGATCATCGCACGGTCGCGGTTATGGACGATCTTGCCATCAGCATCGCGCCAGGAGATGCCATCGACATCCTTCCAGTCGCGACCTTCCGCCATTTCCTTGATGGTGAAGTCGAATTCGTTGCGCGCCACGAAATCGACCGGCGGGGCGTTCAGCAGGCTTTCCTCGGGCTGGACGGCAACCTTTGCGCCGACCATGCCGATTTTCACCTTCGGGTTTGCGTCCTTGAGCATCTGGGCGACGCGCACATCGGATGCAAAGGACGGGGTGGAGGTGTGCATGATGACCAGGTCACGGTTGCGCACGTCTTCCAGGATCGGCTCCATGCCCATGCGCGCGGGTGGTGCATCAATCAGGCGGCTGCCTTCCACCATGGCGGCAGGCTGCGCCAGCCACGTCGGATACCAGAACGACTTGATTTCCCGCTTGGCCTGATAGCGGGAGCCGGCCCCACCGTCGAATCCGTCAAACGAAGGCGGCTGGAGAAACAGGGTTTTCATCATGCTACGCATATCCTCGGGCTCTGGCGGGGAATGGGGTTCCCTTAATACCCGTTCTTATTGACTACAGGGGTGGAATTCTCAAGCAGTTCAGCCTGCGGGCGGCGGGTCAGTCACCGGGGGAAGCCGGTTGCGATCGTGGTGTCATGACCGAATGGGGCGTGACATGCATTGTCTGGCCACGCCATGCAACCCGTGTGCCCGTGACACTGCCCACCATGACTGCAGCCGAAATCCAGTCGCGTAATGGCAGAAGCAGTAACGGCAGCAGGCTGCGTTGTGCCAGCGTCCGGTCCAGGATGAAGGAGCATACGGCCCGCCATCCCCATGCACCAAGAAAGAAGAACCATGCCCAGGCCGCATGCGGTGCGGCAAGCACGGCAACAGTGGCCCAGAACAGGGGAAGCTGGATGGTGGACGCGGCGTAACCTGCCGGCTCCAGCGTCTTGACGGTCCGGCCCCAGCGCAGTTCATGCGCCAGCACCTCGCGCATCGAGGTTTCGCCCACGGTGGTCCATGTCATGCATGCGGCAATGGCGATATCCTTGCCACGGTCACGTACGTAGCGGCCCAGTATCGCATCATCGGCCACATGTGGCACGAGTGCTTCCAGCCCGCCGATTTCGTCCAGCATGGAACGCCGCAGCGCCATCGTCGCGCCAAGGCAGTCCTGCCGCCCGAGATAGCGTGACAGCATCACGCCGGGCAGGAAATTGTGGTTGATCTGGCATGCGGCCAGCAGGCGTGGCACGGTGGGGGAAGCCGGCAGTCCCGCGTACAGCGTCGTGACCAGGCCTACATTGTCGGGCACCATGGCACCCACCACATGCCGCAGGTAATCAGGGGCAACGTGGATATCCGAGTCGGAAATGACCAGGACATCATGCTTCACACGCGCCATAATGTTGATCAGGTTGCCGATCTTGCGGTTGACCCCGTGAAAGGTGGGATCAATCACCAGTTCCATCTGCACGTCCGGGTGACGTTCCATCAACCGGCGTACGATCGGGATCGCCGCATCGTCTTCAGCCTGTACGCCGAAGACAATCTGCATCTGCGGGTAATCCTGCGTGCAGAAGCTTTCAAGCGCTTCCTCCAGCAGCGGTTCATCGCCGTGGAGGGGCTTGAGCACGGAGACCGGAGGCATGGGCACCGCCCGGTCCACGCGTTTTTCCTGCCATCGGAAACGCGAGACCAGAAAAGTGCCAAGCGCTGCCTGCATGCACCCGGCGGCCGCAACGGTCGCGGCCAGTCCGGCGGGTGAAACAAGAGCGTTGAAAACAGACATTATCTTTCCGGCAAGGTCCCGCGTATGGAGCTGAATTAGAAAACGACGTCAGGGGAGTGTAATATCACTCTTCCGAGAACGTTTTGATCTTTTTCTGTAGCAGATTCGTCAGTTTCTGCACATTCCCGCCCGACAGTGCGGAGCTGAAGTCCGCCCGCTGGGCCGCGACCTGGCTGATATGGGCATTGAGCAGCACGTCAACGATCCGCCAGCCCTTGGCACCCGAACGCATGACGTAGTTGATTTCGGTCCCGCTCGGGTCATCGGACGAGCCGATATGTGTTACAACAATACGGTCATTGCCAACGGGAGAAGGGGTGACGGTCGGGTCGATGGTGAAGCGGGCGTCGCTGCCGGGCTTGAAGCTGGAAACATAGCGGGCGATCGTGAACTGACGGAATGTGGTCAGCAGGGTCTGCTTCTGATCATCGCTCAGGCCGGCGTAACGCGGTCCGATGGAGGATGCGAGCACGGCCTCGATATCATAGGCATGGTCGATCGCCGGGGCCAGCATCTGTGAACGCTGCTCGAACGAACCGCTGCCCTTGGCCTGCACGCGCTCCAGCGCGGCATACAGGCTCTTGATCGGCTCCTGCACCTGCGCATCGGCTGCGCTGGCCGCATGGGCTGCATGAAGGGGGAGGACGGCAGGGACGACCGGTGCCGCCATCAGTCCGGCGCACAGCGCCAGCGAGGTGGTTTTCAGGACATGTTTCATAATGTTCATGATTTCGGTCCGTTTGCTGTCTTTAGCAAGGGCTGCGTCATGCTGATTCCGACACCCAGCGCCTCAAGGGCGGTATTGGTGATGGCCACCGCATCCAGCCCGGCCTCATGATACTGTGCGGCCTGGGTATTATGATCGATGAAGCGGTCGGGCAGGGTCATGGGGCGGAAGCGCACGCGGTCCAGCAGGCCGGTTCTGGCCAGATGGGTCATGACAAAGCTTGCGAATCCACCAACCGATCCTTCCTCGACAGTGATCAGCACGGCGTGGTTGCGCGCGAGCTGCTCGATCAGTGCGGTGTCGATCGGCTTGGCGAAGCGGGCGTCGGCTACGGTGGGGGACAGGCCCTGGGCTGCCAGCATGTCGGCGGCCTTCAGCGCATCGGCCAGCCTCGGCCCAAGCGACAGGATGGCGATGCCGCCCTGTTCCGGCCCGGACTGGCGGGTCATTTCGCGCACGATTCGCCCACGCCCGATTTCAAGGATCTGGCCGGCTTCCGGCAGTTCCAGCCCGAGCCCCGGGCCACGCGGGTAACGCAGGCCAAGCGGGCCTTCGTCAAATGCGATGGCGGTCGCGGTCATGTGCTGCAGTTCCAGCTCGGTGCTGGGCGCCATCAGCGTGATGCCCGGCAGGCAGCCAAGGTAGGCGATGTCGAACGAACCCGCATGCGTCGCACCATCGGCCCCCACCAGCCCCGCGCGATCGATGGCGAAGCGCACCGGCAGCTTCTGCAGCACCACGTCATGCATCACCTGGTCATAGGCGCGCTGCAGGAAGGAGGAATAGATGGCGCAGAACGGGCGCAGCCCCTCGGTCGCCATGCCGGCGGCAAACGTCACGGCATGCTGTTCGGCAATGCCCACGTCAAAGAAGCGGTCGGGATAGAGCCTGGCGAACTTGTCCAGCCCCGTGCCCGAGGGCATGGCGGCGGTAATCGTGACGATCCTGTCGTCGGTCGCGGCCTGACGGACCAGTTCCTTCGAAAAGACCGAAGTGTAGCTGGGCGGGCCGGACGGGCCCTTCTTCTGCTCACCGGTCACGACATTGAATTTCGAGACCGCGTGATACTTGTCACCCGCCGATTCGGCCGGGCTGTAGCCATGGCCCTTTTCGGTAATCACATGCAGCAGCACGGGGCCGACATCCTCGGCGTCGCGCAGGTTGCGCAGGATGTGGACCAGCTGGTTCATGTCATGGCCGTCAACGGGGCCGACATAATAGAAGCCCAGTTCCTCGAACAGCGTGCCGCCGGTCATGATGCCGCGCGCGTATTCATCCGCCTTCTTCGCCGTGCGTTCCAGGCGGCCGGGCAGGCGCTTGGCCATCTTGGCGGCGAGTTCGCGTAAGGACAGGAACTTGCGCGAGGACATGAGGCGCGAGAGGTAGTTCGACATCGCGCCCACGGGGGGCGCGATCGACATTTCGTTATCGTTCAGCACCACGATCAGGCGTTCGGCGCCCGGGCCGCAATGCGACGCATTGTTCATGGCCTCGTACGCCATGCCCGCCGAGATCGAGCCATCGCCGATCACCGCGATCACGTTGCGCTCGCGGTAGGAAGGATCTTCCTCCGCGCGCAGGTGATGGGCGACGGCCATGCCGAGGCCGGCGGAAATGGAGGTCGAGGAGTGCGCCGCGCCAAACGGGTCGTATTCGCTCTCGCTACGCCGCGTAAAGCCCGAAAGGCCGCCCGGCTGGCGCAGGGTGCGGATACGGTCGCGCCGCCCGGTCAGGATCTTGTGCGGATAGGCCTGGTGGCCCACATCCCAGATCACCCGGTCATCGGGTGTGTCGAACACGGCATGGAGCGCGACGGTCAGTTCAACCACGCCCAGCGACGCGCCAAGGTGCCCGCCGGTGGTGGACACGGCATCGATCGTCTCGGACCGCAGTTCATCCGCCAGCTGCTTCAGCTGCTCCACCGAAAGGTTGCGCATGTCATGCGGCGCGCGCACCCGGTCAAGCTGGGGGTAACGCCCAAGGGTCGGAATCGCGGGCTTGGTCTGATCCATGATGTTCGCGTCCATTGTTCTGCGCTGGCCCTTGCCCCATTTTCAGGGGAGGAACCAACCCGGGTTTCGGTTTGGCCCGTCGGCCCCGCGATCGGGGCCGGAAACAGGCTGCTCCGGCGGCGATGAATGGCGGCTCATGGCACGAAAACCATGGCGACCGTAGCGTAATCGCGATGTGTTACTCCGGTTAAGGCTGTAAATACAGTCTCTAATTCTATGACTGTTGTTAATTGGCCACACCAAAGCTGATAGCAATTGAATACAGGATGGTTTCTGTCCTATACCCTCGCGAAAGGCTTCATGTGTCGTACAAGTCCGCAACCTCGGCATGCTTTAAATGCACGGCTGGGCGATGTTGGGCTTGTTTTCTCGTAGGTGGATGTGACCATATCCGACCTACCAGACTTGAAATATGAGACCGGCGTTGGGCCGGTGCAGGAGCAGAGGTTTCATGGCCGTTCCTATTATGCAGGCAGTCCGCGTCGGCGCCTATGTTGTCAAGCAGCATGTCACGCGGCGCAAACGTTATCCGCTCGTGCTTATGCTCGAGCCCTTGTTCCGCTGTAACCTGGCGTGCGCCGGGTGCGGGAAGATCGACTATCCCGCCCAGATCCTGAACCAGCGCATGACCCTTCAGGAATGCCTGGATGCGGATACCGAAGCGGGCGCGCCGGTCATTGCCGTGGCCGGTGGTGAGCCGCTGCTGCACAAGGAAATGCCCGATATCATCCGCGGGCTGATCGCACGCAAGAAGTATGTGTATCTGTGCACGAATGCCCTTCTTCTGGAAAAGAAGATGGACGATTACGAGCCGAACCCCTTCTTTTCGTGGGATGTCCATCTGGATGGCGACCCGGCGATGCATGACGCATCGGTGTGTCAGGACGGCGTGTACGAACGCGCGGTCGCTGCCATCAAGAAGGCGAAGGCCCGTGGTTTCCGCGTGTCGATCAACTGCACACTGTTCGATGGCGCTGATCCCAAGCGCGTTGCCGCCTTCTTTGACGAAGTGATGGCGATGGGCGTTGACGGCATCATGACCGCGCCGGGTTACGCCTACGAACGCGCACCGGATCAGGAGCACTTCCTGAACCGTCACAAGACGAAGCAGCTGTTCCGTGACATCTTCCGTCTGGGCAAGGGCAAGAAGTGGCGCTTCACGCAGTCGCCGCTGTTCCTGAACTTTCTGGCCGGTAACGAACAGTACCACTGCACCCCGTGGGGCAAGCCGCTGCGTAATGTCTTTGGCTGGCAGCGCCCGTGCTACCTGCTGGGTGAAGGCTACGCCAAGAGCTTTGAAGAGCTTATGGCCGACACCGACTGGGATGCATACGGCACCGGCAATTACGAAAAATGCGCCGACTGCATGGTCCATTCCGGATACGAATCGACTGCCGTCATGGATGCCGTCCGCAGGCCCTGGCACATTGCCAAGGTCGCCCTGTTCGGGCCCGAGACGGAAAAGCCGATGGCGCCGGAAATCTCGCTGGCCAACCAGCGTCCGGCCGAATACGTGTTTACACAGCATGTTGACGCCAAGATGGCCGAACTGGCCGCCCGCAAGAAGCCTGCGGCACCGCCGCGCGTAAGCAAGGTGGCGGCCCCGGCTGAAACGGCCGACGCGGCTGACTGATCGCGCGGTTCGCGCTTTCATGCATTACGTTTGGGAAAGGCGGGGCATATGTCCCGCCTTTTTCTTTTTTGTGTGTGTATTTTCAGGCATGTGCCCGTGTGCATGATTATGCTGTAGGATCGCGGGATCATGGTTGTTTCACTGATTGTCATATTATGCCTTGTCCTGCTCAACGGGCTGTTTGCCATGGGCGAACTGGCCCTGATTTCCGCCCGCCGCGCACGACTGGCCATTCTTGCGCGTGATGGCATCAAGGGCGCGGACCGTGCCCTGAAACTGGCGGGTGACCCGCAGAGCTTCCTGCCTACCGTCCAGATCGGCATGACCCTTGTCTCGATTCTGGAAGGCACCTTTGGCGGCAACAGTATCGAGGCTGGCGTCAGCCGCTGGCTGGCCCATATTCCCGCCCTGCATTCCATTGCTGATGAGCTGGCCATGTTCCTGGTGGTCAGTGCCATTACCGCTGTCATGCTGGTGCTGGGAGAACTGGTGCCCAAGCAGATCGCGCTGCGTCAGCCCGAACAGATCGCGGCACGCCTGTCGCTGCTGCTGGAATGGATGGCATGGCTGACGCGACCCATTGTCTGGCTGCTGGGGCGGTCATCCGAACTGGTGCTGAAGCTTATGGGAATCGGCGGGGCGATACGGCAGTCCGTCTCGGTCGAGGAACTGCGGGCCTATATCGCCGAAGGGGCGCAGGCTGGCGTGCTGGAGCAGGAGGAGCGCGATATGATCGAACGCCTGCTGCGTCTGGCCGAACGGCCTGTCCGCGCCATCATGACCCCACGTAACGAACTGTGCTGGGTGGAACGGCACGTGCCGCGCGCGCAACTGCTGCAGGTGCTGCGTTCAACTACCTATTCGCGCATCGTGGTGTGTGAAGGGGGCGTGGACAACCCGGTGGGCGTGATCCTGGCCAAGGACATGCTGGACCGGTTTCTGGACGGTAAGAGCCCATCGGTCGAAATTGGGCTGCGTCATCCCATTTCGGTGCCTGATACGCTGTCGGCTTTTGACATGCTGGAACGTATGCGTGACTCCCCGCTGGGTCTTGCGCTGGTACTGGATGAATATGGTTCGTTTGAGGGAATCGTGACCTCATCCGATCTGTTCGGTGCGATCGTGGGTGAGCAGCATGAACCGGGCAACACTCCGCCCCAGCGACTGGCCCATGACAATGTGCTGGTGCTGGATGGTTCCATGCCCGCTGATGAGGTCAAGGATCGGCTTGGTCTGTCCGACCTGCCAGCCGAAGGCAGCTATCACACCCTTGCCGGGCTGATACTTGCCCTTTTGCGGCGCGTGCCCGCCAGGGGGGACAAGGTCGTGTTTTCCGGCTGGCTGTTTGAGGTGCTGGAAATGGAAGGTCGCCGCGTCGTGCGCGTTCAGGCCAGTCGGCAGCTGCTGGCAGAAAACTGATAAATATTATCTAATTATTTGGGGCCTGTTGGGAATTATCTTGAATTGATGATTGCGCCAACGAGATAGATCATGGCTTCGAATGATCTGTCTGTTTTTTCGCTGCGCATGGCGATGCGCTTGAACTCCTTGAGCTTGCAGAAGAAGTTCTCAATGAGATGGCGTGCTTTGAACAGGGCCCCATCGAACGGGCGTCTGTCGAGGCGGTTTTTGCGCTGGGGAATGACCACACAGGCCCCTTGCGCGTGTAGGGCGTCCACGATCCAGTGGACGTCAAACGCTTTGTCAGCGAGAATCCCCTTGAAATCCGCCGGTTCGAGAAGGGGGGCAACCCCGACCGTGTCGTAATGCTGGCCAGGAATAAGCGTGAAGCGGACCAGATTGCCCAGGGCGTCGGTCATGGCGATGATCTTGGTCGACCACCCCGTCACACTGCGTCCTATCGCCTGATTCCGGGTCCCCCTTTTGCGCCCTGGCCGTGGCGATGAACCCGGACCACCGTACCGTCAATCATCGCGTATTCCATATCGGCATCGTCAGAGACAGCGTCAAAAAGCCGTTTGAAAACACCGGCTTTCATCCAGTCACTGTAGCGCGAGTAAACCGAGTTCCAATGTCCGAAATACGTCGGCAGATCCCGCCACGGACTGCCGGTCCGCGCTATCTATAAAACCGCTTCGATAAAGAGGCGGTTATCCTTCCCGCTGCGACCTCGATCCGTCTTCCTGCCAAGGCACAGCGGTTCCATTTTCGCCCATTGGGCATCCGTCAGTATGAAGCGATCCATATGGTCTTTGAAACACATCATGGCCCTTTAGAAAACTCAATTCCCAACAGCCCCTGATAAAAGAAAAAAGTTTCTGGGTGCCGTCTTTTTTGAAAGGGTGGCCTGCTTTTAAGTTATTTGGAAAAAGCGCCACGCGGAGACGTCTTGCAGGCAGTCCAGCATAAAAAAGGGGCATCCCGTTGCCGGGGATGCCCCTTTTTTCAATGAATGTAACAGACCTGTTAGTGAATGGTGTGGCCGGCATGGCCTGTCATGGCGATTTCTGCGTCGAAACCGGGCCATTCATTGCGCGCCAGTGTTTCCAGTGAAGGCGCTGCAATCCCCAGCCTGTCAGCATAGATCCACAGGAAGGTGAAGGCCCGTCGGACGTAATCACGTGTTTCGGCATTGGGCAGGCTTTCGATATACAGCAGCGGGTCTTCCCCTTCGTCCATCGTGGCGTTGTGGCGTGAAATGGCGGACGGTCCCGCATTGTAACTGGCCAGCATGCGGATCATGTCGCCACCCGGGGGTACGTGCTTCCCGCCACTCTGTGTGGACCGCTGGGCCAGGTACAGCACGTAGTTCTGCCCGATATCAAGGTTGGTCGCAGGGTCATGCAGGTCTGCGGGACGACGGATGAAACGGTCCTTGTCGTGCGTGATGAAGGAGGCCGTCACGGGCATAAGCTGCATGAGGCCGCGCGCGCCAGCCCCGGAAACCACGGTGCTGTCAAAATTGGATTCCAGCCGTGTCAGCGCATAGACCAGTGCCGGGTCCATGCGGAAACCATGTGCGGGCTGCAGCGGCGGCAGGGGAAAGCGGGAGGCATAGGTGCTGTGCTCGCTCTCGTTCGTGTCGATCAGCATGAGCATCTGGGCCGACAGGTCCTTCATGTTCATGGCGTCGGCCACCATCTGGGTGGAATGGCACAGGGCGGCGTCGTTCTGGATATCGGGCCACATGCGGCGCAGGGTGGCTTCCGCCCGGTCTCGCTCGCCAACCTGCAGCAGGGCGAAGGCACGACGTCCTGCCGGTGTGGCGGCGACCGCCTCGATATCGATTTCACCCAGCACACGGTTGCCCGCGTGGATGGTCTGCTGTTCGGCCGCCAGTGTCATGGCGGCGTTCGGGCCGATGGTATTGGGTGTACGGGTGGATTTTGGGGCTGGCGTGCGCAGGCCAAGGATCTGTGACGCCAGCATGCCATAGAATGTATGCGGGGCTGCGGCCGCGCGGTGCAGCCACGGTTGGTAAGCCGCCACGTCACCCGTCGCCTGATGGGCGCGTGCGGCCCAGTAGGCGGCGCCGGCGCGGATGCTGCCCGGTGTCAGGCTGGCGCGCGATGCGGCCTCGAACAGGGGTTCGGCCACGTCGGGCCGTCCCTGACGCCATGCGGCCAGACCGGCCACATAGCCTGCAAGCCCCAGCCGTTGGCCGGAGCTTTCAAATGCGTTGCGTGCAATCGTCATGGCCAGCCGGTTTTCACCGCTGCTGAACATGGTCATGGCGATTTCCGCCTGAAGGTGCGCGGCATACAGGTCGTTCATGCCCGGCGTCACCGCAATCAGGTGCAGGGCGCTGCGTGCCCCCTTCACCCCCTGTGCGGCGCGATCGCGCACCGTATGATCCAGCAGGCTGTTGCGGGTGAACACGCGCAGGGAGGGATCATCCTCCTCGGGCAGGTGGATATGCTGTGGCGGGTGGCTGCTGTCCAGCGCGTTATGGGCGGGCGCCGGGGGCAGGGGGCCACCCCGGTTGGGCATGGACGACAGCAGCGAATAGATCGCGGGCGAATCAGCCAGGCCGGAGAACGTGCGCAGCCACAGCCGCAGCTGTCCCGGGCTGGCGTGGTAGGCCGGGTTCAGGTAACGCGCGGCCAGGATGTCACCCAGCAGGGTATCATCGTGGATGGTGGCCGTTTCACGGATGGCGGCATCGAACTTGCCATCAGCCTGCAGCCGGAACACCCGGCGGATACGGCTTACGTCATCGGGCGTGAGGGGACGCGGCAGCCCGGCGCTGCCATGTGCGGGCAGGCGCGGAAGGGCAAGCGCCGTTTCCTCGTTATGGTCACCGTGGGGGGTAGGATCCTGATCCGCCCTGCCGGCTTCCACTGTTTGGGCACGAAGCGGCGCGAACGCTGCCCCTGCCAG
This sequence comes from Komagataeibacter diospyri, assembly GCF_043995075.1. Lineage (NCBI taxonomy): Bacteria > Pseudomonadati > Pseudomonadota > Alphaproteobacteria > Acetobacterales > Acetobacteraceae > Komagataeibacter > Komagataeibacter diospyri. Next base: position 2,096,953 of record NZ_CP171836.1, on the reverse strand, counting down.
AAATGCGGCGCCAGCCAGAAAGGCCGTCACCGCGTGATGGGGGGTATTGATTGTCCCTCGCATAGCGGAGCCGGATGTAAGCCCTGCGCGAATGGAAAGCAATAGATATCGTATTGAAGGGCGGTAAATAAGTTTTCAGAACAGATGCGGGAACTATATGTAAACAGTGAAAAACATATACTTGATGTGCAATGAATATCTGTTTTGTTCCAAGCTAATGTCCTGGAACGATTATGATAATACATTTTATGATCTTAAAGGAATATTGCCGATTTCTTCGCGGATCAGAAGCATATCTTTCCATGCGTCACGGCGGGCTGTGGCGCTGGCGCGCAACTGCAGTGGATGGCGCATGCACAACGCCTGCAGCATGGGCTGGGTTGCCCCCTTATCCGCACTTTCGGCAGGCAGGGGCAGGTCACGCCACCGGCCACGCATGCGTGCCGCCGTGGTGCGCTGGTCCAGCAGGACCGACACCGGCAGATTGCCCATAAGGACCACGCGCGCGGGGCGCGCCAGCACGATCGCGCGCTGGATGAAGGGCAGGCATATCCGCGCTTCGGCGGCGGAAGGCGGCCTGCCCCCTGGGGGCCGCCACGGAATGACCGGTGCGCGCAGCAGGCTGGCCTGTTCAATACCGATACTGGCGAACATGGTGCTGACCAGCGCCCCGCTTTCCCCCGCGAAGGGGTGGCCGCTGCGATCTTCATCCGCATCGGGGGCTTCGCCAATCAGCATGAGCGGGGCTTCTGCCGGCCCTTCGACAAATACGCTGTTGGTTGCGGTGTCGCGCAGGCTGCATTCCCCGAAATCGCGGATGGCGGCGTGCAGTTCCGCCAGCGTGCGCGCGGCCTGTGCCGCCGCCCGCGCCGTTGTCACGGCCTGATCGATCAGGGTGGCGGACCCGCGTGGCGGGGGCGGCGTCGGGCGGTGTTTTTTATGTCCATTCCCCGCATCTGGCTGTATGGGGGGGGGCTGTGTCGGTCGGGAACGGTCGTCTATTGTGGGCGCGGATGCCAACCGGTCATGTGGGCAGGGGTCCAATGCGTCATCGGCGCCCCATTCGACATACAGGCGCAACAGGGACAGGGAATCAGTCATCGGATGGATATATCCCGCACAGGCAACGCATGCACGCGCCGTCCTGCCCTCATGCGCAGGGTTTGGCAGCGGACGCCGCACGCGGTAGATTCTGGCGTCATGCTCTTACCTCGTCTGTCACGCATGGTCGTGGCCTCCCTTGTTGTACCGCTCATCGTCGGGATTCCCAACCGCGAAATACACGCAGCAACCCTGGATGAAGCCATCATCCACGCGGGACAGCAGGACCTGGCCACCAGCCTGCTTGTCGGCAGCGTTGCCTCCAGCGAGGGTGATAACGCCAGCGCGGCGCAGGCTTTTGGCAATGCTGCGCGGCTGGCCCCCGCATATCACCTGTTCAGCGAACGCGCGTTTTATTACAGCATCCTTGCGGGCCGCCCGGAGGCCGCAATCCTGGCGCGTACCCAGACACCCGGCGTGATGTCCGCGCTGGTGCTGGGAAATGCCGCGGCCCTGGCGGGAAAATGGGATGAGGCGCTGACAAGCTACCAGGGTGCGCCTGCCGACCAGATCATGACCCTGCTGCGCCCGCTGCTGCGCGCATGGGCATTGCAGGGCGCGGGCCGGACGGATGAAGCGCTGGCCGCCCTTGATACCGCCCGGCAGGATCGTACGCTGGGGGGATATTATACCCTCCATGCCGCGCTGGTCGCCCAGCTGTCGGGCCAGAAGATGCGGGCGGATGCACTGTTCCGGCAGGCTGGCGGCATGACGGGCGGGGACCTGTTTACCTCGCTGGTCATGGCGCGGTGGCTGGTGACGCAGGGGCACGAGGCCGATGCGCAGTCGCTGGTCAATCAGCGTATCGCGGGCATGCCGGTGCTGGAAGCGGCGCGCGCCAACATCATGGCCATGATCCAGCGCCCGGTGGTGACCCATGCAACGCAGGGGCTGGCGCAGGCATACGGGCTGGTCGCCCTGCTGATCGACCAGCAGCTTTATACACATGATGGCCCGGATGATGATCACCAGCCGCCCGATATGGCGATGGAGATCGGCACCCTGCGCGGCACCGAGCAGATGATGCTGCGCATGGCGCTGATGCTGGACCCGGCGGATTCGGAAGCCCGGTTGCTGCTGTCCTCCATGCTGCATCTGCGCAAACAGGACCGGCAGGCGCGTGAGGCGCTGGATGGCGCGCCGGCGGACGACCCGTTGCTGCCGGTCTACCGTACCGAACAGGCCGACCTTGATGTCGTGATGGGGCATAAGGAACAGGCGGCGCAGGAACTGCGCGACCTGCTGCGGCAGTCTCCTGATGACCGCATGTTGTGGTCCAGCCTTGGTGATGCGCTGCTGGACCAGCAGAAATGGGCGGAAGCGCTGGATGCCTACCAGCATGCCGTGACCCTGACCCCCCACCAGCTGGAAGGTGATGACTGGCGGCTGCTGTTCGGTCAGGCCATAGCGCAGGAGCGGCAGAACCACTGGCCACAGGCACGCGCGCTGCTGCTGCATGCCCTCCAGCTTTCGCCGAACGAGGCTGAACTGCTGAACTACCTCGGATATTCCATGGTTGAACATGGCGGAGATCCCGTTCAGGCGGAAACCTACCTGCGGCGTGCGCTGGCGCTGGCCCCGTCCGATAACCAGATCCGCGACAGCGTGGGCTGGGTGCTCATGCGGCTTGGCCACGTGGCCGAAGGCCTGCCGCTGCTGGAACAGTCCGCCGAGCAGATGCCACAGGACCCGGCCATCAATTACCACCTTGGCGTTGCGTACTGGATGGCGGGTCGCAGGCTGGAAGCGGTAAATGAATGGCAGAACGCCATCCAGTTCCAGCCCGATCCCATGGACCGGCGCAAGATCACGGCGGCCCTGACCTATGCCAAGGCATGGCAGGCCAATGCGGCCCGTCCCGGCATAGCACTTCCGGCTGATCTGCGGCCCGCGCTTTCTCCCGCATCTTCCCCTTCACAGGCAAATGGAACCCACCACTGATGTCCCCGCTACGCGAACTGGCCCATGCAAAGATCAACCTGTACCTGCATGTCACGGGACGGCGCGATGACGGCTATCACCTGCTGGACAGCCTTGCCGTGTTCGCAGGTGCGGCTGATGAACTGCGGCTGGAACAGGGGACTGGACGCGGGGGCAGGGTTGATCTGCGGATCGAGGGGACGTTCGCCCCGGGGTTGCAGGATGACTGCGCCGATAACCTGATCGTACGCGCGGGCGCGCTGCTGCGCGCGCATGTGGGGCCGGATGTGGCGTGTCATCTGCCGGATGTGGAGATCGTGCTGCGCAAGGAACTGCCCGTGGCATCTGGCATTGGCGGGGGGTCGGCTGATGCGGCGGCGGCGCTGCGGCTGTTGCTGAAGGCATGGGACCTGTCCATCTCCCGTGCCGATCTCATGGTGCTGGCGACCCGTCTGGGAGCTGATGTACCGGTGTGCCTGGACCAGATACCTGCCCGCATGGAAGGAATCGGGGAAGAACTGACCCCGGCCCCCGGATTGCCCCCCTGTGGTATGATGCTGGTCAATTGCGGGCAGAGCGTGTCCACCCCGCAGGTCTTCAGGTCACGTGCGCCCGGCTTCACGCCGCGTGCCGGCCTGCCCGCGCAGTGGAAGACACTGGCGGACATGGTGCGTGATCTGTCCGCGCAGACCAATGACCTGCAGGATGCGGCCTGCGCCATCTGCCCTGAAATCGTGACCGTGCTGGATGCCCTGCGTGCGGCCCCTGGCTGTCGCCTTGCGCGGATGAGCGGGTCGGGCGCGACCTGTTTCGCCCTGTTTGACAGCCCGGAGGCAGCAAAGGCCGCCGAATCCGCGGTGTGTCAGAAAAAATGGTGGGTCTGGGCAGGCGATCTGTGCCGCACGGGGGCACGCCTGGAACCCTGCACCGATTCGCTGCCTGCGTGATACTTACAATGACAGGTGAAATATCCTGCAAATCATAAAAGCTTTAAAGAATGCCGCCTTTTTGAAAAAAGGCGGCGCCCAAAAACGTTTATTACTTTCCGGGTGTGCCCTGGCCCTGCCTGCGGCGCAGCGCCAGTAGCACAATACCCATAAGCCCCGTCACGGTGGCCAGTTGCGCATGGCGGCTGGTCAGCAGCAGGGGCATGCCCTTGCGGGTAATCATGTCAAAACGGCCATGGGCGGCATAGGCCCCCGGAACGGTTTCATACAGGTCATCAGGTTCGTTGCCCGCGACCGGTGTCTTTTCCATCTGCTTTGCATAGCCCCTGCCCGACAGCCAGCGGTCGGACAGGCCAGGCAGGAAGGTGGCCAGTGCCCAGTTGCGCACGCCCGACAGGCCAACCCAGATGTCACGTTCACGCCCGAAGGCGGCGCGGCAGATCGCCTCGGCGGCGATTTCGGGTTCGTATACCGGACCCATCGGTTTCAGGCGCTTGCCGGTATGGTTGCGCGTCCATGAAAAGCGCGGCGTGTTGATGGAGGGCAGATGGACCAGCGCGATATGGATACGGTCGCCATCATGCAGGATTTCGGGGCGGATGCTTTCGGAAAAAGCGCGCACGGCGGCCCGTGCACCGTTTTCCACGGCTTGCAGCGGTGGCGGACGCAGGCTGGCCAGACGGTCAAGGTTGACGATCGTGCCATGTCCGCGCCTGCGCATCCGCGCCAGTGCGGACCGGGTGCCGTTGACGGTGCCAAGATAGGTCACTTCGGTCGCGCGCCGGATTTCATCGGCATCAAGGGCCGCGACCTGTCCGGTCACGCTGGCGCCGGCACAGTTGATCCACAAGGTGATGGCGCCCAGTGTTTCCTCGATTTCCTCGGCAGCCTGCTCGACAGCCTTCGCGTTGGCCACATCGACGCAGACGATATGGGTGCGCACATTGAGTTCACGCAGTTCGGCCGCCGCATCATTCAGCCGGTCACGGTTACGGCCCAGCAGGGCGACATCGCACCCCGCGCGACCCAGCGTGCGTGCTGTGGCGCGGCCGATGCCTGCGCCCGCTCCGGTAATGACGGCAACCTGCTGCGGCATGAATATGCTCCCCACCCGTTGGAATATAGGCCCGCGCGGCTGGTGCTGGCGGCGCGGGGACAAAAATCACGATAAATCCGTCATATCACGCTCCGTCAGGCCCGAACACCGCCATGCGGGTGGAAGGAGTGACGACAGATCGCGCGTCAGATGTATTTCATCGCCACGATACCACCCACCAGCGCCAGCGCGAATATCCCTGCCACCAGCGGCAGGCGGCGTTCGATGAAGGCCTGTATCGGTGCGCCAAACCGACGCAGCAGGGCTGCCAGCAGGAAGAACCGGGCCCCACGCGTCACCGCGCAGGCCAGCAGGAATGGGACAAGGGAAAGATGGGCCGCCCCGCTGGCGATGGTGACGAATTTGAACGGGATGGGGGTTAGCCCCTTGATTAGGATGATCCACACCCCCCATTCGCGGAAGCGCTCCTGCAGGGTAAGCAATGTGTTCTGTGCATGATAGAAACGCACAATGGGCATCGCGAGGTATTCCAGCAGGAACGTCCCGATGACCCACCCCAGCATGGCCCCGCATACGCTGGCGGCCGTACAGATGGCTGCAAGGCGGAAGGCGCGCGCCCGGCAGGCCAGCACCATTGGCACCAGCATGATATCGGGCGGCAGCGGAAAGACGCTGGCCTCGGCAAAGGCAATGACAGCCAGCCATATGACGGCATGTCGGCTGGCGGCCAGGGCGATGATGCGGGCATACAGGCGATCAAGCATTATCGGGCAATGCCATTCCACCCGGTCTGCGGCAAGGACTTATTGCGCGCTGGTGACGCGGGGCTCACACAATACCGGGAAACTGACCGAACGTGCGATGCAGCTGCGCATGGCGGCGTCCTGATGCAGGTCGATCACGGACTGTATTTCATGTGGGGTGGACAGGGCGGCGTGGGGGCGCAGGATAACCTGCGTAATGGAAAAGGAACCGTCCTCATATTCATCCAGCATGGCTTCGGCATGGTCGGCATAGGAAAGGATGCCGATTCCCATGGCGGTGCACAGGTGGATGAACCATAGCTGATGGTCGGCGCATAAGGCCCCCAGCAGCAGTTTTTCGGGATTCCACTTCTGGGGGTCCCCACGGAAGGCGGGGGAGGCGGAGCCGTCAATGACCGGTCGCCCCGTGCAGTGCAGTTCGTAATCACGATGATGGGCCTGCCGGGAAGCCCCGTCATTTCCGCCGTTTCCGGTCCATAGAAGCGAGACCTGATAGCGGTGTGTTCTGTCCGGCATTGAACGTTATATCCTGAATTGTCCATACGGGAATCGGACCTTAGCAGACAAGTGTGACTGTCACACGCAATCCGTGTGGCTGCCGGTTGCCAAGGCGGATGTCACCACCCAGCCCCCATATGATATTGCGCGAAATCGACAGCCCAAGTCCCGTTCCGCCCGTTTCGCGGTTACGGCTCTGTTCGGCGCGGACAAAGGGGTCAAACATGCGTTCAAGGTCTTCGGTCGGCAGGCCGGGGCCTTCATCCTCGATCAGGATGGTGACCTTGTATTCCTCGGCATCCTCTCCGTTCCCCTTGTGGGGATGCAGCAGGGTTATCCTGGCCCCCCCGCCATATTTCACGGCATTGGTCACCAGGTTGTTCAGCGCGCGCTTGAGCGCCATGGGTCGCGCGCGCACCAGCACATCGGGCATGTTTTCCGACACGAACATGATTTTGTCCGCGGCGTCGATATGGGTTTCGGCAGCTTCATCCGCGATGGTCTGCAGCATGGCGGTCAGGTTAATCTGACCCATCGGTTCGCGTTGCGAGGCATCGCGACCAAAGGCCAGGGTGGCGGCAACCATGGCTTCAAGCTCATCAAGGTCATTGAGCATCTTGGTGCGCATTTCATCGTCTTCAACGAATTCGGCGCGCAGCTTCAATCGCGTGATGGGCGTGCGCAGGTCATGGCCGATCGCGGTCAGCATGAGCGTGCGGTCCATAAGATAGCGGCGGATGCGGTGGGCCATGGTGTTGAAGGCATGGGCGGCACGGGCGACTTCGCGCGGGCCGTTTTCTGGCATGGGGGGAGCATTCATGTTGCGCCCCAGTTCCTCGGCTGCGGCAGCCAGCGTGCTGACCGGCGCGATCAGCCGGCGCACGCCCCACAGGATCAGCAGCCCGCCAGTGAATGTCATGATGAGAAAAGCGATGGGAAAGGTGGGAGAACGGAACGGGCTGGGCTGGGGCAGGATGTAATGGATGGTGACCCAGCGCCGCTCGTCAGGCAGCAGGAAGGCCACGGCCCGCCTGCGTCCCGATGTGGGGGAGATCAGAACCTGCTCGGGTCGCATGGAGGGGGGCAGGGGGCCCATGCCCCCGTCATTTTCAGGTCCGAAACCATGGGACCCTCCCGGTCCGTGCGGGCCACCGCCCGTCCCGTCGGGGCCATCCCTGTGGTCATGCTGCCCACCGGTCCATGGGCCGAAGAAGGGGACGGCGCCCATGTCATCGGGCCTGTGGCCGTTCCATTCACCGGCACGGCCCGGCGGACGCGGGAGGGCGCGGGCGTTGATCATGTCCGGCTCGGGACCGGGGGTCAGGGTAATGTGCACGTTTTCGGGGAGTGGCAGGGCGGCAAGTTCCCTGTCACGGTCCGATGGGGCGGTTTCCACGATCGCGCGGTAATAGCTGAACATCTTGCTGCGCGTGCGTTCGTAGATCATGCGCTGGTCAAAATCGAACCGGTCCATCGCATGGATGGTCAGGCCGATGATCTGGATGACTCCCAGCCCGCCAATCAGCAGCAGGGTGGTCCGCGCCGCCAGTGACTGTGGCAGCAGCCGCCTGCGCAGCTTCTGCCCCCAGCCGGGTGCGGTATTTTCATCGGGAACGGGGGCGGACAGGAAGGACTGCCGGTGGGAATGGGGCATTGCGGGCGGTTCAGTGACGCTCGACTTCCGCTGCAAGGACATAGCCACCCCCGCGTACTGTCTTGATAAGCTGCGCGTTACGCCCGTTATCTTCCAGCTTGCGGCGCAGGCGGCTTATGGCCACGTCGATCGCCCGGTCAAACGGGCCGGCCTGCCGACCGCGCAGCAGGTCAAACAGCATGTCGCGGGTCATGACGCGGTTGGCCCGTTCCAGCAGGGCCAGAAGCAGGTCGTATTCCCCGCCCGTCAACGGCACTTCCACCCCTTCGGGGTTGAGTAGCCGACGCCGCCCGGTATCCAGTTCCCACCCGGCAAAGCGCAGCGTATGCAGCACCGGCACGCTGCGGGGGTCGGGGATGTCGGATGCGCGGCGCAGCACGGCGCGGATACGGGCCAGCAGTTCACGTGGGTTGAAGGGCTTGGGCACGTAATCATCGGCACCCAGTTCCAGACCGATGATCCGGTCGGTATCATCGCCCATGGCGGTCAGCATGACGATGGGCACATTCGCCTGCGTGCGCAGCCAGCGCGAGATGTCCAGCCCGCTTTCACCCGGCAGCATGAGGTCGAGGATCACCAGCTGGTAATGCCCTTCGGACCAGCGGCGGCGTGCTTCGTGGCCATCACGCGCGGTGGTGACGCGCAGTTCGTTGCGTTCGAGGAAGCGTGCCAGCAGGTCACGGATCTCGCGGTCATCATCAATGATCAGGATATGCGGCAGCGGGCTCATGTCACGATCCTACATCACAAAAAGGGCGGGAACATCAGATGTTTCAATCCGTAGCAATTCCCGTCCCATCAGGTGAGAACCCTCAGGCCAGCCAGCTGGGAACCGGCAGGTCCTTGGCGCGCAGGAATTCGGGATTGAACAGCTTGGACTGGTAACGCGCGCCCCCGTCACACAGGATGGTGACGATGCGGTGCCCCGGCCCCATGGCGCGGGCGACACGGATGGCAGCAGCGATGTTGATGCCCGCCGAGCCGCCGACCGACAGCCCTTCATGGATCAGCAGGTCATAGATCTGTTCCAGCGCTTCCGGGTCGGGAATGCGCACGGCGTCATCAAAATGCAGGCCCTCAAGGTTGCCCGTTACCCGCGACTGGCCGATGCCTTCGGTCACGGATGACCCGCTGACCGACAGGTCGCCCGACCTGACCCAGCCATACAGGCCCGACCCCTCCGGATCCGCCAGCACGACGCGCGGCCGTGCGACACCGGCCTTTTTCGCGCAGTCCTCCAGCCCCAGCGTAACGCCGGCCAGCGTGCCGCCTGTCCCGCACGAGCAGGTAAAGGCATCGATCCTGCCATCCAGCTGGTTCCAGATTTCGGGGGCCGTGGTGTGGCGGTGGCCTTCACGGTTGGCGGTATTGTCAAACTGGTTGGCCCAGACGCCGCCAGTCTCCTCCGCCAGGCGGCGCGAGACATGGACGTAGTTGCCCGGATCGCGGAACGGCTTGGCCGGGACCAGGCGCAGGTCGGCACCGATCATGCTCAGGAAGTCGATTTTCTCCCGGCTCTGTGTCTCGGGCATCACGATGACCGAACGGTAGCCACGCGCGTTGGCCACCAGCGTCAGCCCGATGCCGGTATTGCCCGCCGTCCCTTCGACAATCGTGCCGCCGGGCTTGAGCGTGCCACGGCGTTCGGCATCGTTGATGATGGCAAGGGCCGCGCGGTCCTTGACCGAGCCGCCGGGATTCATGAATTCCGCCTTGCCGTAGATATCGCAGCCCGTTGCCTCTGATGCCCGTCGCAGGCGGATCAGGGGCGTATTGCCGATGGCAGCCGGCATGTCCGGTGAGAGGGATGAGGCGGGATTTGCACTTTCGGCCATAAGGCAGCACCTTCACTGGTCTGGATCATATCATGCGGCACGGCGGCCAGACATGGCGGCCATGCCGGGCGTGTTGCATTCCTTACTATCAGGAATGCGTGCGGCTTGGCATATCCCTAAACAGGTTTTCCCGATGAAAGGAAACAGCGATGATTGATGATATTTCCCCCGCCGCCACGTGGGAGGCCGTGCGTGGCCGCCCCAACGCCTGGCTTGTTGATGTGCGCACCCCCATGGAATGGGAGCATATCGGCGTGCCCGACCTGTCGGGTGCGGGCAAGGTGCTGGTGCGTGACAGCTGGCAGCTGCCGCCTGCAGGGCAGGTCAACCCGGATTTCATCACCACGCTGGAAAAGGCGGGGATCGGCAGGACGGACGAGGTCTATTTCATCTGCCGTTCCGGCGCGCGCAGCATGGCGGCCGCCCACGCGGCGTATGATGCGGGCTATCACAATGTACACAACGTGGCCGACGGGTTTGAAGGGCCTGAGGATGCAACCGGCAGCCGTGGCCGCCTTGCCGGCTGGCAGGCATCCGAACTGCCGTGGTCACGCGGCTGACTGACATGGCCGTTACAGCCAGATCCGGCCCGGCGGGCATGAACCTTGCCGGGTGCGGTGGCTACTGGTCCGTCTGCGGTTCGCTGTCGGCATCGTAGCGGACCTGCAGCACGACGCACCAGGGGTAGCGCGGATCGAGGCTTTTGCCACTGTGGTCGGCCAGTCGCCCATCACGGCCCACCGGCACATGGGTCAAAGCGACCGCGTCGTCTATGTTGCCACCGATAATGCTGATTTCATGGCCGAAGGGCGCATCATCATGCGGGCCTGCCACCACGATGCCGCAATGGGCAGGAAAGCCCTGTTTCGTGGGCAGGTCACGAAAACGCACCGACTTGCTGGCCCCCCGCCCCACACAGATCAGATCCCCCAGCTTTGGCGCATAGCGGGCGGGACTGCGTGCCTTCACGCCCTTTTCCTGCCCGCTTGCGGCTGCGTTGATGTAAGTGGCGTGGTTGGGGGAATAGGCAAAACGGTCGTTCGCTCCCGCCACCCGCATGACATAGGAAATGAATGCCGCCGACCAGGCAAAGCGGCCATCATGCACGAAATCGGTTATGTGGCCGTCCGCATCATGCTTGCCGTCCCATGCGATCTCGGTTTCCTGCGGGTCCTGACCGATCCACCAGTATTCGCCCACGCGCTGCCACAGACCGGGCGTGCGTTCGGGCTTGACCACCGGCGTGGTTGGTTCAGGGCGCAGCAGGGGGTCGTCATCACTGACCGGTTCGCCAAACAGCCGCCATTCGCGCAGGGCAATGGCCACCACGTCCTGCCGGGTAAAGGGTTCGTAATTGCGGGTGGCGAAATCCGGCACATGGGTATTGACCGCCATCGGCCCCGCCCCGGTTGCGTATTGCGCGACCGGCGTGGTCGCCCGCCGGGCATGGTCGTCCGGCCCATGGGCACAGGCGGCAAGGCAGGCCAGGAACAGGAGGGGGGCTAACTTGCGCAAAATCGGCACTCCATTGCAGGCGGCGTGCTCATTCCATACGGGGTGGACCGCGCTGGTGGAAGGGGGGACGGCGCTGTATGGATGAAAATGCATCCTGCATCCGGCCCCATGGGGAAGGTGGCCATTGCATGTGGCGCAGGTATATTTTGACATGCGCCTGTATTGTCAGGATGACGTCAGGCGGTGCGGTCAATATCCGGGCCGCTTCAGCGGGCACGGTTTCGGTGCAGGAATAATGATCACCGGTAACCTGCGGTCATACTGTTATGTCAGCTCAGATATAGGCATATCGCGGCGGTGTTCGGCATCAAAGGCGATGGGGATTAAGGGAAAGGTATTCCGATGCCTGACCACAGATCAATGGCAGGATAGGGACGCCTGCAGGTTCGGGGTTGCGCATGCGCGATATCAGTCACGTAACATGATGCGCATGACCCGACCGGCATGATGCGAACGGACCAGCGGCGGTCGTTACAGGCTGGACGGGAAGGGGGTAATCCCCGCGGGTCCGATGACCGCCGGGATCATCCCGTCAATCTCCGGTCATGCCCGGCACATGATTCAGGTGCCGATCCGGTCAGTCGTCAAACCGGTCGCCCGTGTTTGTAGCATAATGGGTACGCCATGCGCCTTCAGACACCATGCATTCCGAGTAAAAATGGACATGGTTGCCACCAGCCTTGGCGGTGGCGTTGCCTGTTGCCCCTTTTGAAATGACACCCATCGAGGCTTTCGTCTCACATTTCTGCTCGGCTGCGATGTAGCGGGGGTCATGTTCATCCATGGCGGCAATGTAGCCCCTGACCTGGCCATAAGGTGAATTCGCATGGACATGGCGCTGGGGCATGCTGAAGTGGTGCGAACGGGCCTGGGCACCGGATGTGAGGATCGTGGCAAGGCATAGCCCCGCAAACAGGATGCGGAGGGAGGGCATGGCAGGCTTCTCCTGAAATGGTCATGCGCGGTTGTGTCGTGGGTATAGGGATGCGGACCGGCCGTGTCAGTGGGTCACAGCTTCGGCCATGCGTTCACTGGTGGGCTGTATTGCGGTTTCATGTCCGGCATGGGGCAGGCTGTCAGGGCGGGGCAGGGAGCGCGCCTCGATCTGCAGTTCCTGTTCAATGAAATCAAGTTCCTGATTGATGGTCCATTCGGTTTCATCATTGATGTGCTTCTGGATCACGCGCATGTGCAGGCGTTCGCGCATGTGCCGGATGATACGGAAGCGCAGCGCCAGTTCGGCGCGCTTTTCCCGTATGGCGGTCGCGCGGATGCTGGCTTCTGCAGCACGGGAATTATCCAGCCGGTGCACGGTGTCCTGATATTCATGCAGCAGGCGGCCAATGGCTTCCTGTTTCAGGTCCACCGATTCCTCATGGCCGGGCAGGTCCTCGATTTCCTGCTGCGCCAGCGCCGCCTGTTCGGCATGCAGGGTCTGGATGGCGGTCTGCGCCAGTTCGATGCGCATCATGTCCAGTTCGTGCAGGGTGGGGTCTTCCTCATCCGTACTCATGCCATGCAGCAGCGACGGGATGGCGAGGCTGGCCAGCAGGAGCGAGCAGATGATGACGCCCGCCGCCAGCGTGACCAGCAGATCACGCCCCGGAAAGCCCGGCCCGGACAGGGACGCCACCGGGAGTGACAGCACGGCTGCCAGCGTAATGGCTCCGCGCGTGCCCGCCACCGTCATCAGCAGCACCGTGCGTATGGATGGAATGACGGTCTTGCGGTGGCGGAAATGGGCGAAAAGCCGTCGTGCGGAAATGGAAATCCAGATCCATGCGAAGCGGATCAGGCTCATCATGAGCTGGATCCCGATGATGGCCAGGATCAGGAACCATGGCGAAACACCGCCCGCGCGTGCGATCGCGGCGCCGCCGTTCACCAGGTCGGGCAGCTGAAGTCCCAGCAGCAGGAAGATCACGGCATTGAAGGTGAAGTTCACCATGTCCCACACCGTGGTGGCTTTCAGGCGCGTCTCGGTCCGGGCTTCGTTCATCACGCCGGTAAACTTGACGGTCATGCCCCCCGCCACGGCGGCAAGGATGCCTGAACACTGCAGCGCGTCGGCAATCAGGTAGATGCCGAACGGCAGCATCATGGCCAGCGTGATATGGGTGGGCGGGTCGTCATACCCGCGCACCAGCAGCATGTGTTCCGCCCGGCAGGCGGCCCATGCGCAGGCAATGCCGATCACCACGCCGCCGGTGGACATGAAGATGAAGCTGCCCAGCGCCTGCTGGAAGGAAAACAGCCCCGTCATGGCTGCCGCCACCGCGAACTTGAAGCACACCAGCCCCGATGCGTCGTTCAGCAGCGCTTCTCCATGCAGGATATGCACCACGCGCGCGGGTGCGCGGCCACCTTCGATCATGCTGCCGACCGATACCGCGTCGGTGGGGGACATGACGGCGGCGAGTGCAAAGGCCGCAGGCAGCAGGATGGGGGGGATCAGCCAGTGGATGAAGTAACCACAGACCAGCGTGGTAAAGACCACCAGTCCCAGCGCCATCATGATGATGATGTTCCGCAGTTCGCCAAATTCGCGCATCGGCATGCGGTAGGCATCAGCATAGAGCAGCGGCGGGATGAACAGCAGCAGGAACATGTCGGGATCGAAGCCGATATTCAGCCCCGCCAGGGCGGCGATCGCCCCAACCCCGATCTGGATCAGCGGCAGGGGCACGGGAATGCGCCCCACGCGTGAAATCAGGCTGCTGATCCCGGTGACGGTCAGTAATGCAAGGGTGATGAAAACGGCATGCATCTGCAGGGGTCTTTTTTATATTTCTATTGTTGTTGGGGAATACTTCATTTTTCATTTAATTAAAAATACAAAAAATGTTATTTCGAAGTCTCTGTTTTGTTATTTTCTTCTGCCTGCCATGCAGGAAATAAAGATTTCCCCCTGCTTTCATTGACCCGGTCCGCCCCAATTCCCATTATCGGGGTAAGAGGGGCCGCAAGGTCGTATTCATGGTGTTCGGGACGATAACGGGCGTGGCACAGGCCGGGCTGGCATGTTCCGACGGAGGGATGATTTTTAAGTGAGCAAGGATCCATACGAAGTACTCGGCGTCGCCCGCACGGCAAGTCAGGATGATATCCGCAAGGCCTATCGCAAGCTGGCCAAGAAATATCATCCCGACCTCAACCCCGGTGACAAGGTGGCGGAGGAGAACTTCAAGGCCGTTGGCGCGGCCAATGCCCTGCTGTCGGATGAGGAACAGCGCGCCCGCTTCGACCGTGGCGAAATCGACGCCGCAGGACAGGAAAAGGGCTTCGGTTTCGGTGGCGGGCGTGGCGGCTACCGTGACCATGCCGAAGGGGCGCAGGGTTTCAATTACGGCGGCGGCCAGTTTTCGGAAGATGATCTGGGCGATATTTTCGGCACCATGTTCGGTCAGGGCGGCGGGGCCGGCTTTGGCGGGGGATTCCGCCGCAGGCCGCAGGGGCCTCAGCCGGGGGGCGACCGGCAGTACGCACTGACCGTAAGCTTCCTTGATTCCGTCAATGGCGGCACTTCGCGCATTACCCTGCCCGGCGGCGCGCAGCTGGATGTGAAGATTCCCGCCGGCATTACCGACGGCCAGGTCATGCGCCTGCGTGGCAAGGGGGACCCGGGCATACAGGGCGGCCCCGCGGGTGATGCGCTGATTACCATCACCGTCGCCCCGGACAGTACCTACACGCGTGATGGCAATGACATCCGCATGTCGCTGCCGGTGGACCTGAAAACGGCGGTGCTCGGCGGCAGCATCACCATTCCCACGCCTGCGGGCCCGGTAAAGATGAATGTCCCGCCCCATTCCGACAGTGGCAGCGTGCTGCGCCTGCGCGGACGCGGGGTCAAGGCGCATGGCAAGCAGGAAGCAGGCAACCTGTATGTCAAGCTGGTCGTGACCATAGGCAAGGTGGACCCTGCCCTTGAGGCCTTCCTGAAAGGCACGACGACGGATGAGGCGAAGGAGCAGGGGAAGGACAAGAAGGCATGATCACGCTCGAAACCCTGTGCGTGCGTATCGGCAACGTGCCAGCGGACGAGGTGCAGGGCTGGATCGACAGCGACTGGCTGCGTCCCGAAGGGGTGCGCGGGCATTACCTGTTCCGCGAGATTGACGAGGCCCGCGCCCGCCTGATCCTTGAACTGCGCGATGACATGGGCATCAACGCGGAAGGGATGCCCGTCGTCCTGTCCCTGCTGGATCAGCTTTATGCCGCCCGGCGCCAGATGCGTCGCCTGCGTGAGGCCATCAGCGTCCCGCGTGAAAACGAACTGCGCAGCCGGGTGCGCGCCCTGCTTGCCAGCATGCAGGACTGACTGATCGTATGGCCCCCATGCCGAACCGGCATGGGGTATTTTTTACTTAATCCGCGCGGCTGAGCGGCAGGTTCATCTTCTGGCCCGGCTTTTCGCCCTGCATCTGCAGGTCGGCGGCGTTGGGCGATGTCAGGCGGAACACCGCGCGCGGATTGTCATTAATCGACCGTAGCGATGTATCGTCCTGCACCTTCATTTCAATGGTGCGTCCGGTCAGGCCGGTGATCTTGCCCAGCGAGTCCGGCAGGCGGAGGTACAGCCTTGCCGCCGGGCCAAGCGCCTTGTTGGCGCTGATGGTGACAGGCTGGAGACCCAGCGCTGTCCAGTTTCCGGTATAGGCGCCCGGACCATAGGGGGGCTTTGGGTCCGTGCCATCGGCGCGGGCGATGGTGCTGCACCCGACAGCGCCACCCAGGGCCAGTGCGGCCAGTGCCATGTGGAATGGTTTCATCAATTACAGTCTTCCTGATCTGATTCCGGCATTCACAATGGCAGGTGCGCGCCCCGATGGGCAAGCGCACGCGCTGCACGCCAGTCCCCACGGATGGAAACGGGCAGGGCATAATCCATATGTTTTATATATGGAAATAGCCTTGAATATATATTGGACGTACGAACCCGCCTGCTTCACCATCCCCCTGCAATCACATATGACCGGGAAGTGCGGCGCCCAGGGGCGTGCTGTCACCCGATGCAGGAGACTCAGGTCTTGAAGCTGAAATGCTACTCGGTAGGCGATATCGATACCCGTTCCAGTGCTGCGGATACGACGGGCGTGCGTCCGCGCATGAACCGTCTGTACCAGACATCCACCATGGCGGCACTGCTGGACGCGGTGTACGATGGGGAGACCACCCTTGATGAACTGCTGATGCACGGTAATTTCGGGCTGGGCACGTTCAACGGGCTGGATGGCGAGATGATCGTCAATGACAGCGTGATCCACCAGTTCCGCGCCGACGGTCAGGCCGGACGCGTGCCGGGTGATCTCAAGACCCCGTTCGCCTGCGTCACCTTCTTCAACCCGGAGAAGGAATACATGATCGACACGGCGCAGGACAAGGAAGGCTTCGAGGCGATTGTCGACCAGCTGGTCAACAATCCCAACCTGTTCGCCGCCGTGCGCTTTACCGGCATGTTCGAACGGGTCGAGACCCGCACCGTGTTCTGCCAGTGCCGTCCCTATCCGCCCATGCTGGAAGTGGTGGCGCGCCAGCCGACCATGCAGCTTGGTGCGTCCACCGGCACCATGCTCGGCTTTCGCACGCCGGGCTACATGCAGGGCGTGAACGTCGCGGGCTATCACCTGCACTTCCTGACGGAAGACGGGCGTCGCGGTGGCCACGTGACCGATTACGGCGTGCTGAAGGGCAGGCTGGAAGTGGGCGTGATTTCCGACGTGGAAATCCAGCTGCCCCGTACGGAACAGTTCGCGCGCGCCAACCTGTCCCCCGAAAACATTCACGAAGCCATTCGCGTGGCTGAAGGCGGCTGAGGGGTTTTTCCCCTCCCGTTTCCTTGGAATTGACCGCCCGCGCACTGGCTGCGGCGCCTACCCGTTCAGGATATCTGAAATAATGACTGACAAGAACAAACCTGCCACGCCTGAGTGCGGGGCGGACATGATCGTGCGCAACCTGGTCGCACACGGCACCACCCACGTATTCGGTATTCCGGGTGCAAAGGTGGACCGCCTGTTTGACGCGCTGGTGGACAGTCCGATCGAAACGGTGGTGACCCGGCATGAACAGAATGCTGCCTTCATCGCCGGTGGTATTGGCCGCCTGACGGGCAAGGCGGGTGTGGCCATCGCAACTTCCGGCCCCGGTGCGTCCAACTTCGTGACCGGTCTTGCGACCGCCAATTCCGAAGGCGACCCGGTGCTGGCCATTGGTGGCGCGGTCAAGCTGGCCGACCGGCTGAAGCTTACGCACCAGAGTATGGACACCGTTGCCCTGTTCCAGCCGATCACGAAATACAGCGCGGAAATCACATCTCCTGCTGCCGTGTCGGAATGCATTTCCAACGCCCTGCGCTTTGCCGAAAGTGGCCGTCCGGGTGCGGCCTTCGTCAGTACGCCGATGGATATCCTGTCCATGCCAGCCGAAGGCAAGGTGCTGTCGGGCCGCAAGGTGCCCACCGCCGGCGCCGCCCCCGCTGAAGCCGTGAACGAGGCGCTGACGCTGGTGCGCAAGGCGCAGCGTCCCGTCATCCTGCTGGGCCTGCTGGCCAGCCGCCCTGATGTCGCTGACGCCGTGCGCGCGCTGGTCGCAACCACGGGCGTGCCGGTTATCGGTACCTATCAGGCTGCGGGCGCGGTGTCGGAAGACCTGTCGGACCGTTTTGGCGGTCGTGTCGGCCTGTTCCGCAATCAGCCGGGCGACCAGCTGCTGCATGAGGCGGATCTGGTCATCTCGATCGGTTACAACCCGATCGAATACGATCCGTGGCTGTGGAATGTCGATAACGGCCGCAGGATCGTCCATGTTGACGTCGTGGCTGCCGAACTGGACACGCATTACGACCCGGCGGTTGAACTGGTCGGTGACATTGCCGCATCTGTTCGCGCTCTTGCGACGCAGGCGGGCAAGCTGCCGCGTGCGCCCCAGCTGGAAGAAATCCTGTCGCAGTACCACGCGACCCGTCTGGCCGCGCTGTCGGGCGCGCGCAGCACCTCCAACACGGCGGTGCATCCGCTGCAGATCGTGCGTGAGCTTGAGCCGTTCGTGACCCCTGATGTCACGATGTGCCTTGACATGGGCACCTTTCACATCTGGCTGGCACGTTACCTGCTGTCCTTCCGTGCGCGCCAGATGCTGATCAGCAATGGCCAGCAGACCATGGGCGTCGGCCTGCCGTGGGGTATTGCCGCAAGCCTGGTCAACCCGGCGCAGAAAGTGATCTCCATTTCCGGTGACGGCGGTTTCATGATGTCATGCATGGAACTGGAAACGGCGGTGCGGCTGAAGTGCAACCTGATCCACATGGTCTGGGTTGATCAGGCCTACAACATGGTCGAGATGCAGGAAAAGAAGAAGTACGGTCGTGGTTCGGGTGTGGAATTCGGGCCGATCGACTTCGCCCTGTTCGCCCGTTCGTGTGGCGCGCACGGCATTTCGGTGCAGTCTGCCGACGGGATTGCCAGCGCAATGCGCGAAGCCATGGAAATCGAAGGTCCGGTCGTGATCTCGGTGCCGGTTGACTATTCCCAGAATCACCTGCTGATGAAGCCGCTGGCCACGCTGGGCGAGACGTCGGCCGCCGCATAAACCGGTCGCATGCATGACGCGAACGGCCCGCCACGCCCTGACCGGCGGGCGGGTCGTTCTGTTTGGACATGTGACATCGGCATTTTATGCGCACGTCGTCCGATGCAGAACATGCCAGACTATAAAACGCTATTTTGGAAATGCGGCATGGCCTGGCCACGGGGCGCCGGCAGGTTTCAGAATGGGATTGAGGAACAAATAAAATGCTGAAAGCGGCACAGGACATGTCATCTACTGCGGGCGCACGACTGGTTACGGAACTTCAGCAGGTGGTGGGACACCACCATGTGCTGACCGAAGACGGGGCGACCCTGCCGTATCGCCGGGGGTTCCGTTTTGGCGAAGGCCGCGCGCTGGCGGTGGTCATGCCCGGTTCGCTGGTGGAACAGTGGCGTGTGCTGCAGGCCTGTGTGAAGGCGGGCGTGATCGTGATCATGCAGGCAGCCAATACCGGGCTGACCGGCGGCTCCACGCCTGATGGCAATACCTATGACCGCGACGTGGTGATCGTGCACAGCATGCGCATGCGCACGATCCACCTGATTGGCGAAGGCAGGCAGGTCGTGTGCCTGCCCGGCGCCACGCTGGACCAGCTTGAAAACATGCTCAAGCCCATCGGGCGTGAACCGCATTCGGTTATCGGGTCGTCATGCATTGGCGCGTCGGTGTTTGGCGGTGTCAGCAACAATTCCGGTGGCGCACTGGTGCGCCGTGGCCCGGCCTATACCGATATGGCGCTGTTCGCGCAGGTGTCGGACAGGGGCGAGCTGCAGCTGGTCAACCACCTTGGCATCGAACTGGGCAGCGATCCCGAGGAAATCCTGAAGCGCACGGAAGAAGGCAACTTCCCTGACGCCAGCATCAACTGGAACGCAGGCCGCGGGCATGACGACGATTATGCCCGGCATGTGCGCGACGTGAATGCTGACACGCCCGCCCGCTATAATGCCGACCTGCGTCGCCTGCACGAAGGGGCTGGCTGTGCGGGCAAGCTGGGTCTGTTCGCCGTCCGTCTTGATACGTTCGAGGCGGAAAAGGATCCCGTCGTCTTCTATATCGGCACCAACCAGACCGATGTGCTGGAAGACGTGCGTCGCCACATCCTGTCATCCTTTGCCGAACTGCCGATTGCGGGCGAATACCTGCATCGCGACGCGTTCAACATTGCCGAAAAATACGGCAAGGACACGTTTGTCATCATCCGCATGATCGGCACGAAGCGCCTGCCGGCCATGTTCGCGATGAAAAACGCGTTTGACCGTCTGGCTGATAAAATCGGGTTCCTGCCCAAGCATTTCAGCGACCGGTTCATGCAGTTCATGAGCCATTTCTTTCCGCAGCACCTGCCCGCGCGCATGCGCGACTACCGTGACCGGTTTGAACATCACCTGATGCTCAAGGTCAGTGCGTCGGGCGCGCAGGAAGCACGGGAATTCCTGAAAAGCCATTTTGCAACGCATGAGGGCGATTTCTTCGAATGCACGCCCGATGAGGGATCGAAGGCATTCCTGCACCGCTTTGCCGCAGCAGGAGCCGCCGTGCGGTACCGCAACGTCCATACCGATACGACCGAGAATATCGTGGCGCTGGACGTGGCCCTGCGCCGTAACGACCAGAACTGGTTCGAGGTACTACCGAAAGACATCAATGACGAGATCATCGTCAAGCTGTACTATGGCCATTTCCTGTGCCACGTAATGCATCAGGATTATGTGGTCCGCAAAGGCTATGACTGCATGGCGCTGGAACACCGCATGCTGCCGCTGCTGGACAGACGCGGCGCGCGGTACCCGGCGGAACATAATTTCGGGCACCTGTATGCGGCACCCGATGACGTGCTGGCCCATTACCGTCAGCTTGATCCGTGCAACTGTTTCAATCCGGGCATTGGTCAGGCCACCAAGCGCCGGAACTGGGTTGCCGAAAGTGTAGGGTGAGCAGCTGGCCGCACACGCGGCCGCCCCTGCTGTCCTTTCGGCATAATGGCCCGGTTGCGGGCCATCCATGTGGTTCCCCCATGATGGGGAAAGGGCGCGGCATGCCACGCCCCCACACAAGGGAAGGAAAGTCTGAATAATGACATATACAGTTGGCCATTACCTTGGTGAACGCCTGGCGCAGATCGGGCTCAAGGATCATTTCGCGGTTGCGGGCGACTACAATCTTGTCCTGCTGGATCAGCTTCTTGAAATTGACGGCCTGCGGCAGGTTTATTGCTGTAACGAACTGAACTGCGGTTTCAGCGCGGAAGGTTACGCCCGTGCGAACGGGGCGGGTGCCGCCGTCGTCACCTTCAGCGTGGGCGCGCTGTCGGCGCTGAACGCCATTGGCGGCGCATATGCTGAAAACCTGCCGGTCATTCTGATTTCTGGTGCGCCCAACTCCAACGATCATGGCAGCGGGCATATCCTGCACCATACCATTGGCACGCCGGATTATGGCTACCAGCTTGAAATCGCCAAACGCCTGACCTGTGCGGCGGTCTCGATCACTTCGGCCGGGGACGCACCGGTGCTGATCGACCACGCCATCCGCACCGCGCTGCGTGAGAAGAAGCCGGCCTATATCGAAATCGCGTGTAATGTCTCGTCCCAGCCATGCCCGCGTCCTGGTCCGGCAGGCGCGATCCTGGCGGATGCGCCGTCCGACCCGGACACGCTGAAACTGGCGATTGATGAACTGGCCGACTTCATTGCCGCGCGCAGGAAGCCGATCATGCTGGTGGGCAGCCGCCTGCGTGCCGCAGGCTGCGAGGATGCCGCCATCCGTCTGGCCGATACGCTGGGCTGCGTCGTGACTACCATGGCCGCCGCCAAGAGCTTCTTCCCCGAAGATCACCCCGCCTATGCCGGGACGTACTGGGGGGATGTCAGCAGCCCCGGTGCGCAGCAGATCTTTGACTGGGCGGATGGTGTGCTGTGCCTGACGCCGGTGTTCAATGATTATTCCACCGTTGGCTGGACCGCGTGGCCCAGGGGCGACAACGTGGCGCTGATGGATACGCGGCATATCGCGGCCGGTGGCAAGGCATTTGACGGCGTGCACCTGCGTGATGTGATCGAAGGTCTGATCGCACGGCTGAAGGGCCAACCAAAAAAGGATGCGACGCTGGTTGAATACCGCCGCATCAAACCTCCCGAAGCGCCGGTGGCCGTAGCCGACCCCAATGCCCCGCTGGTACGGGCCGAAATGGCCCGCCAGATTCAGGGCCTGCTGACATCCGATACGTCTGTCATTGCCGAGACCGGGGATTCCTGGTTCAACGCCATGCAGATGAAGCTGCCGCGCGGTGCGCGCGTGGAACTGGAAATGCAGTGGGGTCATATCGGCTGGTCCGTGCCCGCCACCTTCGGTTATGCCGTGGCTGCACCCGAACGTCGGATCATTGCCATGATTGGCGACGGATCGTTCCAGTTGACGGCGCAGGAAGTGGCCCAGATGGTGCGGCTGAAGCTGCCGGTGATCATTTTCCTGGTCAACAACCGTGGCTACACCATTGAAGTCCAGATCCATGATGGTCCGTACAACAATATCAAGAACTGGGACTATGCAGGTCTCGTGAACGTATTCAACGCGGAAGACGGCCATGGCAAGGGTTTCCGCGCCACGACCGGCGCTGAAATGGAAAAGGCCATTGCCGCAGCCGTCGCGAATAAGGAAGGTCCGACACTGATCGAATGCGTGATCGATCGTGACGATTGCACCAGCGACCTGATTTCGTGGGGCCGCCGCGTTGCAACCGCCAATGCCCGGCCGCCTGCCGTGCGCTGATTACGAGCCGCTGTAATGCCCGAATGGGATCATATGGGTGGGGGCGCCTTCGGGTGCCCCCTTGTCGTATGGGATGTGTTTTTCAGGGGCTGTTTTAAAGAAGTCTCTTAAATGGGAAGACAAAGGAACATGACGGCAATAACCGGCCCACGCGTGGGATGTGGTGCGGCCATTGTGGATAAAAAGGGCCGTATCCTGCTGCTGCGACGTCTGAAACGGCCGGAAGCCGGATGCTGGGGCCTGCCCGGTGGCAAGGTGGATTCTTACGAAACCACGGCCCAGGCGGCAGAACGTGAAATTGCGGAGGAACTGGGCATCACCATACAGGCCCGTGACCTGCTATGCCTTGTGGAGCAGATGGACGCCGATGCCGGATATCACTGGATTTCGCCTGTGTATCTGGTCACATCATGGCAGGGTGTGCCGGCCCTTATGGAACCGGACAAGCATGAAGGCCCATGCTGGTACGCACTGGACGCGTTGCCGGTGGATCTGACCGAACCAACCCGCCATGCCCTGGCGGCCCTGCAGATGCGATCAGAAAAATAATGTCAAAGTTTGATTTTTATCGTGGCCGGTGTGCTGGCCATGCGGTCAACTGATTAAACGATGCTGGCAGATCAGGCATTGTCGGTAGTGGTTGCCAGCGTGCGGGCATAGTCCCGCAGGGCGCGACGGTGGCGGGAATAGATCATCCGGGTGGTCTGGGACCGGGTCGGGATTTCATCGGATGCCACGGACAGTCCAACGGCGACGACGGGGGAAGCTGCCGGGGACGAGGCAATCGTGTCAACTGCAGGGGTCATTGCTGTTTTTCCGTTATGTGCCAAGGACGGGACGGGCTCCGGTGAATCGGGTTGTTAACCGAACGACACATTACCTAACGTCCATACATGTCAGGAATGAGGCATAAAAGACATACCACGCCGGAAATGCGATTCTGTAAGTCACATTTAATTGATACCATGCAACCCAGCGGCATTCTGTCCTGCGCATTACAAAAGTTTCCAAAAAGTAATGTGGCCGCATTCATCGCATAGATGAATTAAAAAAATATCTAATTATCCTTTTCTCCAAACCGGTGTCAGCCGATATCGCGCAGCAGTCGCCCCCGTGTCCACGCATGGCATAACCCCAGCGTGCCGTCGAACCAGTCGGGGCCAAGGCTGTGGACCTGTTGTGTGTCGTGATGCGTGCCGGTCCATGCCAGAAGCTGGATGCGGCGCTGGATGACCAGGGCGGGCAGGATGTCCAGATCCGCCTGTGTAATGGTGCCTGTCGTGCTGTAGCCGCGTAGCCAGTGATCGACCCAGCGCGGTACATGCGGATGGTCTTCATGGAAACTCAGCGCTGCCGCAAGATCCTGCATGAACCAGCTTATGCCGCAGTCATCAAAGTCGATCAGGCGTGTATGCGTGCCGCTGACCAGCAGGTTGGCCAGCCGCAGGTCGGCATGGATCAGTCCGAATCGATCCGGGTGCATGCCATAACCGGCCAGTTGCGCATCAACCTGCCGCACGCATTGCGCAATCAGGTCGTGTGCGGATGGGGTCATGCCCGGTACCCAGTCCCATCGTCCCCACAGGGCGTGGGGACCCGTCATGGTGTCAGGTGTCCATATCTTGCGGATAAACCCGTCGGGACGCGTCCAGCCGCGGCTGTGGCCATGCAGGCGTGCGGTCATGCGGCCCAGCCGGTCAAAGGCTGCCGGGTCAATGTCCGACGTGGGTTCGGTGCCATCCATCCATGCAAACAGGACCGCATGGCGCGTTACCCCGTCACCACACTGCACGGTGCGCAGGGGCATGCCGTCATGGGCGGGGATGGGCAGGGGAACTTCCAGTCCCGCTACGTGAAGGGCATCAAGCCATGCCAGTTCGCTGCGGATTTCGGGCGCGCTGTGGTAGCCGGGCCGGTGCAGGCGCAGTGCATAACGTCGCCCATCGCCTGCGTCGATACGGAAAATGACGTTTTCTGAAATGGACAGCAGGGTGGTCTGCGCATCAGGCAGGCGGTAATCAGCCAGTGCCGTATGGGCCTGTCGGTAAAGGAGGGCGGGATCGGTCATGATCCGCCCCCCATACCGTGGGAAACCCCATTGATGAAGGGTGCGTTACAGGATGCAGTTGAACTGCAGGCCCATCACCGCCGCATCATGATAGGTCGTGGTGCCGCCGGGGCGGTTGATGTACTGGAAATCCGGCTGGAAGCTCATGCCACGAGCGGTGTGGATGTTGTAGAACAGCTCGTACACATCTTCATGCGTCTGGATGCCCCATACCTTGCCCCACTGGTTGGTCAGGAACGGCGTGCCAGCCAGCACCGAGGATTCCTGCTGCAGGACGGATGCGCGGCTCATTTCGAAATAGTGGAACATTGCCCCCACCGTATCGAGCGGACGGCCCCATTTCGCACCGGTTTCCACCATGCCGGCCCATGCGTGGTATTTCATTGCCGAGACCTTGCCCGACGTATACATGAAGCCCGCCAGCGCGATCAGGCCGTTGGTCGGACCTGCGCCATTGCGCATGAACATCTGGTCTGCCTGGAACCATGCGGTACTGACGCCCGACTGCTTGCGGAACGGCCGGCCCGTCAGAACGGCCGAGTTGCCGTTTATGTCCTGATACAGGTCGCTGTACTGGGAATTGTCGTAGCCGTAACCTGCCTTGTAGTGACCGGCCAGGTGGTGGGGACCAAATTCCGGCAGCCAGCCGATTTCCACCGGGGTGGAGAATTTGCCAAGGCCACTCTGTGCCCATGACCAGCCTGAAATGCCACCGTTATAGGAATGCGGTGATACGGCGAACATACTGGCCATGATGTAGGTATCGACCGTCGGCATGACGCGGGCTACGACACCCAGGTTGCCCGAAGGCCAGTCACGGCCACCCGGCACGTATTTGCCCGGCGCGGGGTTACCGCATATCGACACGTTCATGAAGTCACAGAACAGCGGGGATGCGGCGAAGAAGCTGCCCACCGGGATCCAGCCTGCGCTGATGTCCAGCCGGTTATGGAACAGGGACTGTTCGGCATACATGTACACCAGATGGGCGACCACGTTACCACGGGCGCCATAGATCTGCTGCACGCCGGCAAGGGAATCGTGAATGTAATCGGTACTGGCATTACGGCCATGACCGTTCACGATCATGGTATGTGTCCAGAAATTCTTCGGTGCACCGGCCAGCTTGTGCCAGTCGATATCGATTTCCACACCGACCTGACCCGCATCGGTCACGCCCTGCTTGGCACCGCCACGGAAGTTACCCGCCAGCTCCTCATGCACGTCGGCCTCGATATGTACGCCGTGTTTCAGCAGGAAGGGCTGAATCCCGGCCCAGTCCCCGAAAAAATGCTGGTTTCCGTAAGGCGCGCTGAAAAATGATCCCGGATCGTTCACTGGGACATTACGTCGTGCATTGACGTTGAGGCTGGGCTGAGAGCCGATCACGCCCTGTCCTTCGCCGGGGATGGCCTGTGCCGATGCGGTTTCACTCTGGGTGAAAAACGCAAGAAGAAGCAGGGATAGCGGGACAAAAAAGCGGGAGAATGTTCTGATCATCCGCGTATCGATAGCATATTTCATGCCGAATATAAACCTTGGCAGGGGAATTATGTAAAAACTAATGTTTTGTAAAATAACGGTAAAGGAATTTTTTTTGTTATATCAATAGATTTATGTAAGATGTTATTATTAATGTGTATGTTTTTTTGTGCAATGCACAAATACATCAGAATTTTGTGTTTGTTCTCACACATTACTCATTATTTCCCTGTCGGAATGACGGTGGGCATGCCCGCTGCGATGCCCGTTGACGCCATGGCGCGGGAATGGTGAACATGGCTTCATGTCGCGACTTGATATGAAAAAAACCTTCCTGCCTGTCCGCATCGCGGTGCTGACGGTATCCGATACCCGTACGCCGGAAACGGACAGATCCGGCGATATACTGGCCGCGCGCATCACCGCCGCAGGCCATGCCGTGGCAGCGCGCGCCATCGTGTCCGATGATGTCGGGCAGCTTGCCGCCACCCTGTCGGGGTGGGTTGCGGACCCGCAGGTGGATGTCGTCATCTCGACGGGCGGCACGGGGGTAACGGGCCGTGACGTTACGCCGGAAGCTTTCGATAAAGTGATCGAAAAACGGATTGAAGGCTTTGGTGAGCTGTTTCGCATGCTGTCCTACCAGAAAATCGGCACATCCACGATCCAGTCACGCGCACTGGCTGGGGTTGCGAATGGTACTTATCTGTTCGCGTTGCCCGGGTCATCCGGCGCGGTGAAGGACGGGTGGGACGACATACTGGTCTGGCAGCTCGACAGTCGCCATGTGCCCTGCAATTTTGTCGAACTCATGCCCCGGCTGCGTGAGCACCTGTCCCCGGACGACCATCACGACTGACCGGATAACGGGAAGGAAACGGATAATGAGCGCACCAAGGCTGCTGCTGCTGGCTGGCGATTATGTCGAGGATTATGAGGTCATGGTGCCCTATCAGGCCCTGACCATGCTGGGCTATCGCGTTGATGCGGTCTGTCCGGGCCGCAGGAAGGGCGAACATGTCCTGACCGCCATCCATGATTTTGAGGGGGCGCAGACCTACAGTGAAAAGCCGGGTCACCGCTTTGCGCTGAACGCGACCTTTGATGAGATCAGTCACGGCGACTACGCGGGCCTTGTCCTGCCCGGTGGGCGTGCGCCGGAATACCTGCGGCTGGACGCACGGGTGATCGAACTGGTCCGCGCCTTTGCCGACCGGCCCATTGCTGCGATCTGCCATGCGGGCCAGCTTCTGGCTGCCGCCCGCATCATTTCGGGACGGAAGGTTTCAGCCTATCCTGCCTGCCGCCCGGAAGTGGAACTGGCAGATGGTATTTATGCCGATATCGCGCTGGATGCCGCGATTACCGATGGCCAGCTGGTCACGGCCCCGGCATGGCCCGCCCATCCGGCATGGCTTGCACAGTTCATCGCCGTGCTGGGGGCGAAAGTCACCCTGTAGCCTCGCGATAAATAAAGAAGTTTCTGGCGAAGCTTTTTTTAAGCTTCAGGGAAACGCCGCCTTTTTAAAAAAGGCGGCACCAAAAACTTTTTTTATCAATCAGATACCGCTGCTGTTCATGGCCGGACGGTTGAGGATCGACAGGAATTCGCGCCGTGTGTCCGAATTGGTACGGAAGGTGCCCAGCATGCGGCTGGTGACCATCGACACGCCGGGACGATGCACGCCGCGCGTGGTCATGCACTGGTGCGATGCCTCGATCACCACCCCCACGCCATAAGGCTGCAGTTCCTCGTTGATGGTGTTGGCGATCTGGGCCGTCAGCCGTTCCTGGATCTGGAAACGCCGGGCGTAGGCATCCACCACGCGGGCCAGCTTGGAAATCCCCACCACCCGCTTGCGCGGCAGGTAGGCTACGTGGGCCACCCCAATGATGGGCACCATGTGGTGTTCGCAATGGCTTTCCACGCGGATATCGCGCAGCAGCACCATCTCGTCATAATCATCGACTTCGGAAAAGGTGCGGCGCAGCAGGTCGACCGGGTCTTCGGCATAGCCGCAGAAGAATTCGTCATATGATTTTATGACGCGCTGGGGCGTATCACGCAGTCCCTCGCGGTCGGGATCTTCACCCGCCCAGCGCAGCAGGGTGCGGACGGCCTCCTCTGCTTCCGTGCGGGAGGGGCGGGAATCGATGGGAGTCATGCTGTTGGTTCTTGTTGCATGGGCCTGTCCGGCAGGGACACGCCGCAGAGGGGAAATTTAATGAAGGATGGCCGGATGATGCGGGCTGTCCAGGCTGAAGACGGGAATACTGACATCAAAATGCTGCCGGCTGGCGGGGCGGATCATGTGGTACATGCCACCCATGAAGCCGGTTGGCGTTTCAAGGGCGGCCCCGGACATGTATTCGAAACTGGCGGCGGCGTCGATAAGGGGCTGCTCCCCTACCACGCCGTCGCCTTCCACGCGGTCGATCCGTCCCTTTCCGTCCACGATGCGCCAGCTGCGGCGCAGTAGCTGGATCTGGTCCTTGCCGTGGTTTTCGATACGGATTCGGTACGCCCATACATAACGGTGTTCATCCGGTTCCGACTGGTCATCCAGCCAGAAGGTCTGGACAACCACGCGGACATTGTCGGTCGTCGCCTCGAAACAGGGGGTATTGTCCATTGTCTCGCCCAGCGGGGATTCCGCTCCTTCCCCACCGGGGGGAGGGAAAGGCCTGTTCTTGCTCATGGAGGGAAGCTCCTTGCTTACCGGTTGCCCAGCGCCGCGATGCCGCGCTTGAGGTCATCAATCAGGTCGTCGGCATCTTCCAGTCCGACGGAAAAGCGGATCGCCCCGTCTGTAATGCCAAGGCGGGCGCGTTCTTCGGGCGCCAGCTTCATGTGCGTGGTCGTGGCCGGATGCGTGACAAGCGAGCGCGCATCGCCAAGGTTGTTGGAAATCGAGATCAGGCGCAGTGCGTTCATGAAGACGAACGCCCCTTCCTTGCCGCCCTCGACCTCAAACGCCACCAGCGTGGAACCGGCGGACATCTGCTTTTTTGCCAGCTCATACTGCGGGTGGTCCTTGCGGCCGGGATAGAAGACCCGGACGATGCCGGGTGCATCCGCCAGGAAGTCCGCAACCCTTGCGGCATTCTGCGTCATGGCATTCACGCGCAGGCCCAGTGTCTCGATGCTTTTCAGCATGACCCATGCGTTGAAGGGCGACAGGCTGTTGCCGGTATTGCGGGTAAAGGGACGCAGGACCTCGTCAATCCATTTGGCATTGCCCAGCACCGCGCCACCCAGTACGCGGCCCTGTCCGTCGATATGCTTGGTGCATGAATACACCACCACGTCCGCACCCAGTTCCAGCGGCTTCTGGTACAGCGGGGTCGCGAACACATTATCCACCACCACAGTCGCCCCGGCCTTGTGCGCCAGTTCACAGATCATGCGGATGTCCAGCACATCCAGCATCGGGTTGGACGGGCTTTCCAGCAGCACGGCGCGCGCAGGCTTGCTCAGCGCGTCCTTCCATGCCGCCATGTCGCCACCATCGACGAATATGGTTTCCACGCCATAACGCGGCAGCAGCTCGGCCACGATCCAGTGGCACGAACCGAACAGTGCGCGTGACGCCACGACCCGGTCTCCCGCGCGCACCTGCGCCAGCAGGGCGGAGGAGACAGCGCCCATGCCCGTTGCCGTCAGCACGCAGGCTTCCGCGCCCTCCAGATCACACAGGCGGCGTTCAAGGTTGGACGTGGTCGGATTGCCAAAGCGCGAATACTGGTAATGCGAGACATCGCCCGTAAAAGTACCCTCGGCCTGTTCCGCGCTGTCATAGACAAAGCCGGAGGTCAGGAACATCGCTTCGCTGGTTTCACCATATGGCGTACGCTCAAGGCCCGCGTTGATCAGACGGGTGGCGGGGCGGAAGGATTTGGGATCAGGCTGGTCAGTCATGGCGGATGGCGATTCCTGTGAACGGGGATGGGCGTGAATACGGGCAGGGGCCAGCGCCGGTTCTGTTCCGGCAGCCCATTCCCCCAAAAGGCGGTTCACGACCGTGGAAACCATGATGCCCGCGCCCTTGCGGGCGGGATCAGGCCTCTTTAGCGCGTATGTTTTACCTCGCCGCAAGCCGGCCGTATCAAATCACGAGGGTCTGACGGGCAAGCCAGCCAGACATCAATGCTTATTGCGGATCAGGGCAGGGTGCGTCAACTGCCGCCCGTATGGCGGGGTGATTGCATCCGTCCGGCTTGTGCAGTATAGAGGGGCCGGAACGCGGGTGTAGTTCAATGGTAGAACGGCAGCTTCCCAAGCTGCATACGAGGGTTCGATTCCCTTCACCCGCTCCATCCCCCCCAAAAAAACACCATGTCCAGCCGATCTGTCCGGCAATGTCGGTGTCGCGAGGTACCGGTCGTTTACCTGTCTGTCGGCGTGGGGGACGGTTCGTCTGCCGCCTGCGTATCGATATAGGTCGTGCCGGTCCAGATCCAGCGATCCGTGTCATCAACCAGCAGGTCATGCATGCCGTCATGCATCTGTGGGGTAATGGTGATCGGCCCGCTGACGGAATCCAGAACCAAAATCCACTTGCGCCCATCGGGCAGATACACGGACGTGGAACATCCCGCCGATCCGCACAGGCTGGCGGACTGCAACTGTACAAACAACGCCATGCGGCGCGGGTTGTCCGACAACTGGCCCGATCCGGTCAACAGGACGGGCTGTTCACGCTGGTTCGCGGCGTCATGCAGGTCCTGTGTCACCAGTTTTCGGGCCTGCCGGTCCAGTTCGGTGCCGGGATGCTGCGCCAGGATCACCGGTCCGCTTTCCGCCCGCGCAACACCCGTGCCCGACAGAAGTGCTGCAGACAGGCTGGCGACACAGGCAGCCCCACGAAGGGAAGGGAAAAATCGGGGCATGGCGGACACTCCGGCTGGGGGAACAGGGTTGCGCACCCAATGTCTTTCATGCCGAAAGGTTCCCCATTCGTGCGGGGCGGATGCCGCAACCCGGCCATTTCCCTGATGCTGCCAGACCGGGACAGGACTGGCTCCCGTCCCGCTGCAGGGTCAGTTGCTTGTGTGGCGGTGGAACGTCATGGCGGTCTGTGGCGTCGCTGTGCCGGTCGTGCTGGGCCAGCTTGCCTCGATCCGGTCGCTCAGTTCATTCAGCAGGTTTTCGGTCACCTTGGCAATATTGGCATTGCTGCCCGTATTGCCCTGCGTGACGATGGTGGTGCGGTTACGCAGGATGGAGGCGCGCGAATCCTGCGGAATGATGGCCCAGTCTGCATTCAGGGCGGCCTGGCCGTCGCGGCTGACATCAAGACGGCTGATATTGAGCTGCAGCCGCCATGTCGGCCGGTCAGGCTGGCTCTGGTCGGTTACGAACAGGTGCGGCCATTTCTGCGCCAGCCGCGCCGTGATCAGGTCGGTCGCACCCACCGACAGGCGGCTGGCCCAGCGGCCCAGCCCACTGCGTTCGATCTCGTGGCCGTTGCGCACCATGATGTCCTGACTGTCCAGATAGTCGGGCATGCGCGCGCGTTCGACCTCGATCACGGGCGTGCTGTCCGTGATGGGCATGGTGGCGGTGCTTTCCGCGCCGACGGCCACGGCGGGCGCGCCAAGGGTATAGAAGCGCACCGGGGCGGAGGAACAGGCCGACAGCACAACCGCCGACAGCAGCAGTCCGCCCCCTGCCCGCAGGGCCGGATACAAACGGGAAAGGGAGACAGCGGGCTGGCGCGTTTTCATTTATTGCGTCCCATCAGCAGAAGTTGCGGATTACTTTCGACTTCATTGGCGAATCCGCGCAGCCCGTAACCAGCTTCCATAATATCACGCATCGTATCGTCCAGATTGAGCCTGTCACGTGATTGCGGGTCGGTCAGCGTTCGCAGGCTGGCAAGGGTTTCATGCGCCTGTGTCATGGTCTGGCGGGTATTGGCGATCAGCGTCAGAAGCTCCGCCCGCCGTGCGGCGAACTGCTGGCTGTTGGTGGCGATCAGCTGGTCCAGCTTGTTGATGGTGATGCTGGCGCGGTTTTCCACATCTGCAACGGCAGTACGGATGTGGGTGACCGCCGCGTCACTATGTACGGATGTCTCGCGGATACTGGCGATCATGCCCGGCAGGTCACGGTTCATGTCTTCCGCCAGCTTGTGGATACTGGCCATAGCGGTCTGCAGATCATGATGAAGCTGCTGGACGGATATGGCGACCAGCGAGGTTTCCATCTGCTGCAGCGCCGTCTGTCCCATCGGTATTTCCGTCAGGTCCGTGTCCACCAGTCCCGGGTGCAGCAGGGCCGGTACGTTGGGGGCAAGGTCAAGGTCAAGCTCGGTCTGTCCGGTGACAAGGCTGTGCAGCGACATTTCCGCCCGCAGCCCGTTGGCGATCAGTTCGGACAATGCCGGCAGGTCGCTGCGACCGGGCGCATGGTCGGGATCAAACAGGATATAGACCGGCATGTAGGTGTGATGGCTGGCCGGATCGACCTTGACCGTAATGCGTTCGACGGCACCCACCGGCACGCCCCGGAAATTAACGGGGGAGCCGATGTCCAGCCCGTTGGTCGGGCTTTCAAAAATCACCAGTGCCTCGGTGGTGCGACCGGGCAGGGGAAGCGATCCCTTTACGCCCAGTATGACGAGCGCAATGGCCGCAACCCCCAGCACGGCTGAACCGATCAGCGTCTGCCTGCCGGGCATTGGCATTACCCGTTTCCAGCGGGGCTGGAACTGTCCAGCTGTTCACGGTGCATGAAGGCATGAACCATCGGATCGGTGCAGTGGTCGCGCAGCCAGCGTGGTGATCCGTGGGCAATGGCGGTTTTCTGGTCGGCATCAAGGAAGATGCCGTCATCAGCGATGTGGAACAGGCTGGACAGTTCATGGCTGACGATGATGATCGTCGCCCCCAGCCCGTCGCGCAGGTTCAGGATCAGTTCATCCAGGCGGGCGGACGTGATCGGGTCCAGCCCGGCGGAGGGTTCATCAAAAAACAGGATGTCAGGGTCCAGCGACATGGCGCGTGCGAGGCCCGCACGCTTGCGCATGCCGCCACTGAGTTCGGACGGATACTGATCAATGGCGTGCAGCATGCCCACCAGCCCCAGCTTGAGTTCCACAAGCTGGCGGATCACGTCCGGTTTCAGCTTGGTGAACATCTGCATGGGCAGGGCGACGTTTTCGCCTACCGTCATGGAACTCCACAGCGCGCCACTTTGGAACAGGACGCCGAAACGCCGCCCGATCCGCACGCGGCTGGCGTCATCGCCTGCCCAGTAATCGTCCTTTTCCACCAGGTAAGTGCCATGGGTGGGACGCAGCAGGCCGATCATGCTCTTGAGCAGGGTGCTCTTGCCGCAGCCCGACCCGCCCATGACCGCAAAGATGCTGCCACGCTTTACGCGAAAGGATACGTCGTGCTGGATCACCTTGCTGCCGAAGGCCAGCGTCACGTCATCGACGGAAATCATCACCGGGCGGTCATCGGTGGAGGGCATCTGGGTATTCGTATCATTCATGACGGTCAGATCCCGATGACATTGGCAATAACCGCGAAAATCGCATCCAGCGCGATTACGCCCACAATGCCCACGACCACGGCCTTGGTCGCGGCAATGCCCACGTCGGCGGCGCTACGTCCGGCCTTCAGCCCGATGCGGCAGCTGGTCAGGCCGACAAAGGTGCCGAACACGAAGCTCTTGATGAAGCCGAAGGTGAACTGGTCCAGCGGCAGCGCCTGGATCGTTTCATGGAAGTAGCCCAGCGGCGACACATCCAGCATGATGTAGGACACGAA
Source organism: Komagataeibacter diospyri (assembly GCF_043995075.1). Lineage (NCBI taxonomy): Bacteria > Pseudomonadati > Pseudomonadota > Alphaproteobacteria > Acetobacterales > Acetobacteraceae > Komagataeibacter > Komagataeibacter diospyri. Next base: position 2,062,972 of record NZ_CP171836.1, on the reverse strand, counting down.
GAACCCGCCCAGCATGCCGATAAGGCACCCGTACAGGTAAAGCAGCGGCATGGTGAAGGCGAGTGCCAGCACCGAAGGCAGGATCAGGTAACTGGAAACCGGGATGCCGAATACCTGCAGCGCGTCGATTTCTTCATTGGCCTGCATGGTGGAAATGCGCGCGGCATAGGCGCCACCGGTGCGCCCGGCCATGATGATGGCGGTCATGACGGCGGACATCTCGCGCACCATGGCGATGGCCACAAGGCTTGCGACATAGATGTCGGCCGCGAATTTATGCAGTTCCACCGAACCGACAAAGGCAAGGATCGCGCCCACCAGAAAGTTCACCACGCCCACGATCAGCAGCGCCGCAGGCCCCGCCGCATTCAGGTCGGACATGAGGTCGACGGTGCGCATCATCCCGCGCCCGACCAGTGAGGCCAGGCCACCACGGGCTGCGGCCGTCCCCATTTCGCTGACGCAGCCGACCTCGTTCAGGGTATCGAGCGTAAACTGTCCCACTGCCGCCACCGGCGCGAAATGGTGGGAGGGTGGAGGCGTTGGTTCGGGTGGGATTTCAGGCAGCAGGTCCAGCAGCTTGTGCGCGGATTCCGGCAGGGTGTTGGTATCGACTTCCACATGGGCTTCACGCGCGCTGCGCTTGAGTTCCCACAGGAAGCTGATGAGCGAGGTATCCCATCTGCCCAGCTGGTCGGTGCGGAATTCAACCGGCTCACCGTGCGGCACATCCTTCAGTGCCTCGGCGGGAAAGGCGGGGGTACGTCCTTCCTGTGCAATCCAGTTCCCTGACAGTGTGACAAGGGTCCGGTTCGCCTCGGGCTGAAGATGCCATTGCGGCGCACCATTGACGGACGTATTCACCAGCCTCTCCAACCTCAGTGCCGCAACCTATGCCTGCCCGGTCACGGGGGCGGCATGCACAGAACGATCCCCGTCCACGTTACATGGATGCGTCGCGCATGCGTATGGCGGGCATCCCATGGTATTCTGTTTTCCATACCAGATGACCCGCCCGGCACAAGCCCCGCCGGTGTGGAGGCTCCGCGATGGCAACGCATGGCTTTGGGTTACTGCTGGTCCGTATCGGGCACGCCGCGTGGGTCATGCAGTATATCCAGCGCTGGATCCGCAACCGGCCTTCCCTGCACGACAGCCGTGATATCCGCCACCAGCCGCCGTGCCACCGGAAGTCGGTAATGCAGCGGATCCCAGAAATTATCGCGGTTTTCCGTCAATGGGCTGTCATGGTTGAAATCAAGGGCGATCACGTTGGGCCAGTGGGCCGCGATCCTTTCTACCCCTAGCCTGCATGCCTGCAGCCGGGTTGCGGCGATACCGCCTGCCGTTCCGTGCAGGAAAGCGGACGCAGGCGCAAACCACAGGATGGGTATGGTGGAAGCAGGCATGCGTCCGACCATTGAATCCAGTAGCGCCATGGTGGCCGGTGGCGTGGCGGCCATGCCCGGTGGGGCGGGGGTGTTGTCAGGTGGCGTCCAGTGGTCGAAGGCGGCCTGCACCCGGTTGCGCAGCTGGTCATAGCGGTTATCGGGCGGCACGAAACTGGTGTAGCCATCCAGACCGAAACGCTGGGTTTTCAGCCCCACCAGCCACAGGAACTGGTTGGTCGCTTCCTGCAGGGCATACAGGCTGGCCATGTGCAGGTAGCCGGTCCATGCGGGGTGGCCATACATCCATTCCGGCCACGGGCGGTTGGGGGATGTCAGGCTGCCGGGGCGTTCATGGCACCAGGCGGCGTCCACATCGATCATGACAATGCGCGGGGCGGGATGGGCACGCAGGAAGGTATCGAGTTCGCGCGCCTGTTCCCACGGGCTGGCGCTGTTCATGGCCATGTTCAGGAAATGGGTGCCCAGTGCGCGGTCCATCACGACGGGCTGGATCAGCCTGCTGGTGGATGTACCCAGCATGACGGAATCGAAGCGCGGGTTACGCGCCAGCGCGGGCATGGTGTAGCGGGCATTGGATGTAATGGGAATGCGTGGCAGGCAGGGGGAAAAGGGCAGTACGTCCCACGGGTCAACCGTTACGATGAACAGGTAAAGCCCGCCGCCCACCACCAGCATGGTTCCCAGCGCAAGCCGGCAGAACTGCTTCCATGCGCCAGGGCGCGCCCGCGTCATTGATGGCGGAATGTTACGACCAGTACGTCACGATAGGCCGGTCGCGCGGGATCAAGGGGCTTTACCGCCGTCACCCCGTGATAGACGCGGTTGTCGTTGACCACCGCCGTATCCAGCGGTTCATCCAGCATGAAGCTGCCTACCATGTTGCGTTGCAGGTCATGGATCGCGGTTTCGCCCGACATGACGTTCTCGCGCCGGATCATCACGACCATGACCCAGTCCACGCCATCACGGTGCAGCCCTTCCGGTGTGGGCTGGCCGGGACTGTCATCCAGCGCCTCGATACGGAACTGGTGGATTTCGGTATGCCATGTATCAGGCATGCTGGCCGGATCGGTCAGGTCCGCCACGATCCGGTGCATGAGCCGCAGGATGGCGACCAGTGCGGGGTGTGCGCCCACTTCCGGTTCCACCGCGCGGAACCAGCGTTCGATCCCGCCATTGAGTTCGTTGTAATCACGGCTCTGGTAATGGGGCTGGTGTTTCTTGCGCTGGATGCCGTCGTCGCTGATGGAAAAAGTGGCATGGCGGCGGCGGCGGTAACGCCCGCCATCCGCCATGTAGCGGTCCAGGCCCAGCCGGTTCCAGCTGGCGGCGAAGCTGGTCCAGTCCCGTAGGCCATACTGCTCCAGCAGGGGCCGCATCTCCCCTGCCGGCACGAAAGCGTAGCCATCCGTGCGCAGGGGAGATTCCAGTCGCGCCAGCAGCGTGGGCGTGCCGTCAGCCATGGGAGGGTTCATCGCCCTTGGGGCTGGTTGCATCCCTGCCGTCGCTGTCATCCGGGCTGGGGGGGGCAGGTTTGGACGCATCAGGCTGCGCGTTGTGCGCAGCGAGGATGGCTGCGGGGTTTTCCTCCATGTTCATCTGCAGGGCGCCCTTCGGGCCATTGGCCAGCAGGTTGAGCGAAGTCGGAATCGGGAATGCGACCTTTTCCTTCACCATGCGCGCGCCAAGACGGGCATAGTATTCACGATAGACCTTCCACTTCGCTCCCGCCGCCGTGCGGATGGAGCCAAGGAACTTGGCCCCGTTCCCATCAGCCTGTTCGACACCAAGGAACGAGAAGTCGGACTTGATCAGCGGGCCATAGACGGGGTCCTTGCGCAGCACGGACAACTCGTCCTTCAGGATCGCCGCGACCCGGTGCGGATCTTCCGTCAGGTCCAGCATGAAGCTGACCACCACAAGGTTGTAATCACGTGAGGTATTGGCGATCGACGTGACGGAGGAGAACGGGATGATATGCAGGTCCCCGTTGATCGCGCGCAGTCGCAGGGTGCGGATCGACAGGTGTTCCACCGTACCCGCGACACTGCCCGCGGTGACCCAGTCACCCACCTGCATCGCATTTTCCACCAGCATGAAGAAGCCGGTGATGAAGTCCTTGACCAGACTCTGCGAACCGAAGGCGATGGCCGCACCCATGATGCCCGCACCGGTCAGCAGCGGGGCGACGTTGATGCCAATCTGCGACAGCGTGGTCACGGTCACGATGATGATGATGAAGGTCAGCAGCACCGTGCGGATGATCGGCAGTACCGTGCGCAGCCGGGTGGCGCGGGATGCCTGGTCCGATGTCTCGAACCGGGTAATCTGGTTCTGCAGCGTGGCGTTGGCTACTTCCCACACCACGATGGCGATGGTGTAGGCGATCATGACCGTCAGCATGGCCCCCACGATCTTGGTGCCCAGCGAACCATGCACGAAGAAGCGGATGGCGGGCAGCCCCCATGACTGCAGCAGCAGCACGACGGTCACGAATGTCAGCAGCACCGACAGCGCACGCCGCGCGATGGGGTAGTAGTAGTCCACGCGGGCCTGCAGGCCGGGATAGCGCTTTTCGGTCGCTTCAGGCACATGGAAGATCTTGTTCTGCACGCTGAAGGCCAGCACGGACAGCAGCCGTGCGCCAAGGATGACCACAATGGTCAGCGACAGCGTGCGCAGGATCCAGGCATAGCCACCACGGATCTGGGTGGCCCAGACCAGCCACAGCGCGAAGTCGAAGAACATGGCCGGAATCCACCAGAAGCGGACCATCTTGCCCACGAAGATCCAGAACGGCTTTTCACGCAGGCGGCCCGAGGGCTGCAGTGCCGCACCCACATGGTGGCGGATGCGCCAGATGAAGATCGCGATCAGGATATGTTCGATCAGCACCACGGCGCGGATGATGGCTTCCGTGCCGCGGGCGGGCATGTGAAACACGCCACCCAGCGTGGACAGGCAGACCACGATGGACGGGGCCGCGACAAGGAAGTTCCACCACCGCGTGACCATGCGCGCCGTCGCGTCCGATGCACTGCACAGGCGGATGGTGGGGGAGTGCGGGACGAACACCGTCTCCAGCAGCAGGTAGATCACGCGCGCAATTACGTACGCGTTCGTCAGCGTGATGGTGACCATCGCGGCCTGATGGGTGGAGGTGAACAGCGCGGATGCGCCATAACCCAGCCCGCAGAACAGGGCGACCGGCAGCAGTTTGATCAGCAGGTGCAGCAGTGAATAGGGAATGCGCGTGATGATGCGCAGCGTTTCATGCTGCTGGCGGTCATCGTTCTGGCGTGCCTGTTCGGTCTGCTGTTCGGCCTGTGCATCGGCGGTGGTGGCGGGCGGCGGGGCAGGCTGGTTCTCATCCGCCTGGTCTTCCCGCTTCAGGCGCTGGTTCAGGCGTTGCTCGGTCGCCACTGCGCGCGCGGTGACACCCGCCAGCGGCTTGCGCATGGCGATGGACAGCGCGCGTTCGGCAACAAGGGCGAGGATGAAGATGATGCTGGCGCGACCCATTGCATCCAGCAGGATCCGGCGTGAATCCGCATTGGACAGGATGGAGTGAACCCACCGGCCCACAAAGGCCAGGTCCTTGAACAGCCCCATGAAGTTCTGGCCCTGCTGCAACGCGATGTCGCGTATGTGGGTCAGTTCGCTCATGGTTTCGCTGCTGATGCTGTCGGGTTCAAGCGACACATCGGCAGGGGCGGCTTTTTTCGCGGGGGCCGCAGCAGCCGGGGCTGGTTTGGGCGCGGGCAGCCCCTTGGCGATGGCGTCAAGGGTGCGGGTGAACTCCTCGCGCTTCTGCGGGTCGTTCATGACCGACAGTACCTGCTGCGCCTGCTGGCTGGTTATGCCCTGCGGGGCTGCGTCGGTATCCGCCGCGCGGGCCTGCATGGCCCATGGCAGTAGTGCCAGCATGAAGGCCGCCAGCAATGTCAGGATACCGCCCCGTCTGGACCGGGTTGGGGCGGAATGGACCGTTGTCGCGTAATGGGCCGACATGCGGATTGTTCACCTCCTTGGAAAATCAGGAAACCCGGCGCAGCGTCAGGTTCCCCGCCGTAACACCAAAACGCCCGCGCGCATTCCTGCGCGGGGCGGACCGTCATGCTGCGGGAAAAACATTCAATATCAGAATAGAAGGCCGAGCGAGGCGGGAAGGTTGCATTTTTGCCATGTTTTTTTGTGTCAGCCACCCCATTGCGGTGGCGGCGGGGCAGCGGCCCGTGCCTCGCGGCGGATCACGCAGGTGCCCGCCAGGATGTCATGCAGACCCTGCTTGCGCTGCGTCCACATGACCATGAGGAAGCCCACCCCACAGATCAGCGCCGACAGGTATTTGCCGAAATACCGCCCCGCCGCGCGCAGCAGCGTGATGCGGTTGCCATACAGGTCGGTCACGCGCATGTTGCACATGATCTTGCCCGGCGTGGCCTGCAGGGATGATGCCTCGAACACGATGTAATACGCGGCGGGCAGCAGCAGGGTAATCAGTTCGAACAGCCCGTTGCCGTTCCAGTGCAGGTGGGGCGTGCTGGACAGGATGGTGTAGTCTGCGGGCTGGATATAGGAGATGCGGTAGTCGCCCCCGCTGCCCCCCGTCGATTGCGGGTCGAATATCGAGATCGACAGGCTGGGCGGTACCAGCAGCATGCCCAGCAGGCCGAGCACCGCCCATAGCACGATGGAATCGATCACATAGGCCACGACCCGGATCCAGAACCCCCCATAGGTCCAGACGTCCTGTGGGGTGGAAGCAGGGCGGAAAAACGGGTTTGTCATGCAGGCGTTTCCTGTCTGGCAGACGTGGTGGGTATACCCGGACAGCAATGCCATCGCTGCGTGCGCAACGGAACAGGAAAAAACGGCCTCCCCTCAATCAGGTGCCCATTATTGCCTAGCTGCGGTAGGAACCGTTGATGTCGATATAGCCGTGCGTCAGGTCGCAGCCCCATGCCTGCGCTGTGCCGTTGCCAAGTCCCAGGTCAATGGTAATCTCGATTTCCTGCCCGCGCATATGCGCGACCACGGGGGTTTCATCGTAATCGGGCGCAACGGTGCCATTCTGGGCGATCCATGCTCCGCCAATGCCGACCGACAGCGTATCACGGTTGGCGGGTTCGCCACATTTGCCAACCGCCATGACGACGCGGCCCCAGTTGGCGTCTTCCCCCGCCACGGCCGTCTTGACCAGCGGGGAATTGGCGACGGCCATGGCCACGCGGTGGGCCGATTCATCGGATACGGCGCCGGTGACGGTGATGTGCATCATCTTCGTCACGCCTTCCCCGTCGCGGATCACCAGCAGCGCCAGTTCCAGCAGCAGGGAATCGAGTGCATCGCGGAAATCCGCCAGGTCGGTCGACTGTGCATCCCCGATTTCCGCATTGCCCGCCTGCCCGGTGGCGAACAGCAGGATCATGTCGGAGGTGGATGTATCCGAATCCACAGTGATGCAGTTGAAGCTGCGGTTGACGCCATCGGCCAGCAGGGACTGGATCACGCTGGCGGGCAGCTTCGCATCAGTTGCGATGAAGGACAGCAGGGTCGCCATGTCCGGTGCCACCATGCCGCTGCCCTTGACGATGCCCTGGATGCGCACCGTCGTTTCACCAATGCGTGCCGTGCGGGTCGCGGCCTTGGGAAAGGTGTCGGTGGTCATGATGCCACGTGCGGCGTCCGCCCACCCGTCATCGGACAGGGTGGCGTACAGGCCGGGCAGGGCGGCTGAAATCTTCTGATAGGGCAGGATTTCACCGATCACGCCGGTGGAGGCGAGGAAGACCTCGCTCGCGGCACAGTTGACCAGACGTGCCGCATCAGCTGCATTGGCCTGTGTCGCCTCGAAGCCGGCGCGGCCGGTAAAGACATTGGCGTTCCCGGCATTGACCACCAGAGCACGCGCACGGCCATCGGCCATCGCGGCGCGGCACCAGTCCACCGGCGCGCCGGGGCATTTGCTGCGGGTATACACGCCTGCCACCGTCGTGCCCGGCGCGAATTCCGCCATTACCAGATCGGTCCGCCCCTTGTAGCGGATGCCTGCCGCTGTTGCACCAAAACGCACGCCCGCCACGGGCGGAAGGTCAGGCATTGGCCGGGCAAGGGGGGAGACGGGCAGGGCATGGGCCATGGTCAGTCAGGATCCTGGGATGACAGCGGGAAACAGGGAATGAATATAATAAGGGCGCGGGCGGGAATGCGGTTGCATGCCCACCCGCGCCACAGTCCGGTCAGTGGGCAGCGGGCTGTTCAGGCAGCGGCTTGCCATCGGGGCCGAAGCGCACGACCTTGACCTGTGACAGGGCGTTGCTGACGGCCTTCTGCACGCCTTCCTGGATCAGCTTCTGGCGGATCTGGTCGCGGGTTGCATCCAGCGTGGGCGTCGGCGCGGTGCGCTTGCCCAGCACCTGAATTACGTGCCAGCCATACTGGGTATGAACCGGGGTCTGGCTGAAGGTGTTGGGCTGCATGGCCGATGCCGCATCCCAGAAGGTCGGCAGCATGTCGCCCTTCTTGAACCAGCCAAGATCGCCGCCATTCTGCTTGGCCGACCCGGGGTCCTTGGACAGCTTGGTGGCCAGCTGGCCGAAATCGGCGCCGCCCTTGAGCTGCTTGATGACGTCGTTGGCCTCGGCCTCGGTCTGCACCAGAATATGACGGGCGTGGATTTCTTCCGCGCCCGGCTTGTTGGCGTAGTTCTTGTCGTAATACGCCTTGACCGCATCATCGGTCAGCGTGGGGGCGACCTGTGCCGACAGATACGCATTCTGCAGCGCATTCTGTGACGCCTGCTGCATCTGCTGCTGGACGTCGGGCTGCTTGTCCAGCCCGGCCTTGGCGGCTGCGACCTGGATGGCGCGCTGGTCCACAAGCTGGTTGAGCAGGATCGGCACGATGATGTTGTCGGGCAGCTTGCGCAGCTGCTCGGGCATCGTGGCCATGGCCTGCCGCACATCATTGAGGCGGATGTCCTGTCCGTTCACGCTGGCGAGGAGCGGATTCTGGTCCGCCGTGGCCGGCGCGCCCGGCTTGGCCGCCGCGGGGGCGGGTGCCGGGGCGGGTGTCGCCGCGAATGCAGGAGGGATGATGAAAGAGGAAGCAAGCAGGGCCATCGTTGCGACAGCCTTTGCCGGACTGATAGTCCGCATGTGCAAAAAACCCTAGTTATGAACGCGTTCGGCAGGCATCATGGCGAAGGGTGGCCCGGCCTGCAAGGGCCGGATGCGATATGGCCGTTTTCCCCCGCTTTTGCCACGGCGCTGCGGTCCATCGGTTGACCGTTGGCGGCGTGGGTCCTATCTCATGTCTCCGCGCGAGAATTTTATCCGCCAAGCCTGCCCCCGCCCCCGCCGGTCCGTCGCGGGCGTGCGGGAATGCCATTCCGGGAAGGTCTTCATGTTCGCCAGTATTGCCCGCGCCCTGTTCGGAACCGCCAATGACCGGGCGCTGAAATCGTACCAGCGGCGCGTGCCCGCGATCAACGCGCTGGAAGCCCAGGTCCAGACGCTGGACGATGCCGCCCTTGCCGCCAAGACGCCCGAATTCCGTGAACGCCTTGCCAAAGGTGAAACGCTGGATGCCCTGCTGCCCGAAGCCTTCGCCGTCTGCCGCGAGGCCTCGAAGCGTGTGCTGGGCATGCGGCATTTCGATGTGCAGCTGATTGGTGGCATGGTCCTGCATGATGGCAAGATTGCGGAAATGCGCACCGGTGAGGGAAAGACCCTCGTCGCGACCCTTGCCGTCTATCTCAGCGCGCTGGCGGGTAAAGGCGTGCATGTCGTGACCGTCAACGACTACCTGGCCAGCCGCGATGCAGACCAGATGGGCAGGCTGTACGAATTCCTTGGGCTGAGCGTGGGCGTGGTCGTGCCCAACATGCCCGAGGACGAGCGCCGCGCCGCCTACCGTGCCGACATAACCTACGGCACCAACAACGAATTTGGCTTCGACTATCTGCGCGACAACATGAAGTACCGCGTGGAAGACATGGTCCAGCGGCCCTTTCACCATGCCATTGTCGATGAAGTCGACTCGATCCTGATCGATGAGGCGCGCACCCCCCTCATCATCTCCGGCCCTGCCGAGGACAGTTCCGACCTGTACCGTGCGGTGGACGAAGTGATGGTCGCCCTGGTGGCTGACCCGGAGGCGTATGAGAAGGACGAGAAATTCCGCTCCGTCATCCTGACCGAAAAGGGCGCGGAACAGGTGGAGGAGCTGCTGCGCGGTGCTGGCGTCCTGCACGAAGGCGGCCTGTATGACAGCCAGAACGTGGCGGTGATCCACCACGTCCAGCAGTCTCTGCGCGCGCATACGCTGTTCACCCGTGATGTCGATTACATCGTGCGCGGTGGCAAGGTGGTCATCATTGATGAGTTCACCGGCCGCATGATGGAAGGCCGCCGGTATTCGGATGGCCTGCACCAGGCGCTGGAAGCCAAGGAACATGTCGAGGTCCAGCAGGAAAACCAGACCCTGGCCTCGATCACGTTCCAGAACTACTTCCGCATGTATCCCCGCCTGTCCGGCATGACCGGCACGGCCATGACGGAAGCCGACGAATTCGCGGATATCTACAAGCTCGACGTAATCGAGATCCCGACAAACCTGCCCGTCGCGCGCAAGGACGATGATGACGAGGTCTACCTGACCGCACGGGAGAAATACGAGGCGGTCGCGAGCCTTATCAAGGATATCAGCAAGACATCCGGCCAGCCGGTGCTGGTGGGCACCACCTCGATCGAGAAGAGCGAATACCTCTCGTCCCTGCTGCGCCAGCATGGCATCAAGCATAACGTGCTGAACGCCCGTTTCCATGAACTCGAGGCCGAGATCGTGGCGCAGGCCGGGGCGCCGGGCGCGATCACGATTGCGACCAACATGGCCGGGCGCGGCACGGACATCAAGCTGGGCGGCAATGTGGACATGCTGATCCATCAGCGCCTTGCCGGAATCGAGGATCCGGACGAACGTGCCCTGCGCGAGCAGGAACTGCGTGAGACGGTGGCCCGCGATCACGATATCGTGCGCAAGGCGGGTGGCCTGTATGTCATCGGCACCGAGCGGCACGAAAGCCGCCGTATCGACAACCAGCTGCGTGGGCGCGCGGGCCGTCAGGGCGATCCGGGCAATTCGCGCTTCTTCATCTCGCTTGAAGATGACCTCATGCGCATCTTCGGTACCGACCGCATGGGCAACATGCTGCAGAAGCTGGGCCTGAAGGAGGGGGAGGCGATCGTCCATCCCTGGATCAACAAGGCCCTTGAGCGTGCGCAGAAGAAGGTCGAGGCCCGTAACTTCGACATGCGGAAGAACACGCTCAAATATGATGACGTGATGAATGACCAGCGCAAGGAAGTCTATGCCCAGCGCCGGGAATACATGGCGGCGGAGGATGTCTCCCCCATCATCACCGAAATGCGTGAAGACGTGATCCATGACATGGTGGCCCGTCGCATTCCCGAAAAATCCTTTGCCGAACAGTGGCTGAAGGATGAACTGGCGCAGGATGTGCAGACCACGCTGAACCTGACCCTGCCAATCGCGGAATGGGCGAAGGAAGACGGCGTGGACGCCACGGTCGTCGCCGAACGGATCGAGCAGGCGGCCGCCCAGTCACAGGCCAGCCGGGCCGCCAATTTCGGACCGTCCGTCATGCGCTATGTGGAAAAACAGGTGCTGTTGACCACGTTTGACGCGGTATGGAAGGAACACCTGCTGGCGCTGGACCAGCTGCGGCAGGGCATCGGCCTGCGCGCCTATGGCCAGAAGGACCCGCTGAACGAGTTCAAGCACGAGGCGTTTGAGCTGTTCCATGCCATGCTTGACCACCTGCGGGTGCGCGTGACGTCAACCATGGCGCGGGTGGAAATGGCACCGCCGCCGATCGACAACCCGTTTGCCGGTGTCGCCGAAATCCATTCCGACCCGGAGGTGCCGGGGCTGGAGAACGAGCCGGGACCGGGGCTTATGCCCGACGCGACGGGCAGCCAGCCGGACCCGTCCATGGCGACACCCATTGGCGGGGCTGCGGTCATGCCTGATGACCCGTCCAGCTGGGGCGAGGTCTCACGCAATTCGCCCTGCCCCTGCGGGTCAGGCAAGAAATACAAGCACTGCCACGGGCGGCTGGTCTGACCAGCCGTCCCGGTGCGGACAGCCAAGAACGATAGACGAAACAGGATCAGGGACGAACGATGGCGGGTCATTCCCAATTCAAGAACATCATGCATCGCAAGGGCGCGCAGGACGCCAAGCGGGCCAAGCAGTTTGCCAAGGTCATTCGTGAAATCACCGTGGCCACGCGTGAGGGCATGCCCGACCCGGCCATGAACCCGCGCCTGCGCGCCGCGATTTCGGCCGCGCGTGAAGTCAACATGCCCAAGGACACGGTTGAGCGCGCGATCAAGAAGGCATCGGGTGCTGGCGGCGGTGATGACTACACCGAAGTCCGTTACGAAGGGTATGGCCCCGCCGGTGTGGCCGTGATCGTGGAAGGACTGACGGATAACCGCAACCGCACGGCGTCCGACGTGCGGGCTGCGTTTTCCAAGCATGGCGGTTCACTGGGGGAGACGAATTCGGTGTCCTTCATGTTCACTCGCCTTGGCGTGATTACCTATCCGCTTGATGCGGCCAGCGAGGATGACCTGATCGAAACCGGGCTTGAAGCCGGGGCCGAGAATGTCGAGACCGTGGACGGCGTGCATGAAGTGACCTGCCCGGTCGAATCTTTTTTTGCCGTGCGTGACGCGCTGGAAACCCGCTTTGGCGAACCCGCTTCGGCCAAGCTGGACTGGCGGCCGTCCAACACGGTTGAACTGGATGAAGACAGGGCGCGCAGCGTGTTCAAGCTGATCGACACGCTGGAAGACCATGACGACGTGCAGGCGGTGTACGCCAATTTCGACGTGCCGGACGACGTGGCCGAAAAGCTGTCGGCCTGACCCGGCCGGTGGTCCGCATCCTTGGCATTGACCCCGGCCTGCGGTTTACCGGTTGGGGGGTCGTGACGGCGCAGGGTAACCGGCTGAGCCACGTGGCCGATGGTGTGATCGCCACCGATTCGGCATGGAGCGTGCCCGAGCGCCTGCGTCACCTGCATGATGCGCTGCTGGAACTGGCCCGTAACTTCGCCCCGGATGAAGCCGCGGTCGAGGAAACCTATGTCAACCGCAACGGGGCCGCGACGCTGAAGCTGGGTTACGCCCGTGGCGTTGGGCTGCTGGTGCCGATGCTGCTGGACATTCCCGTATCCGAATACGGGGCGAAAACGGTCAAGCGCGCCGTGGTTGGCACCGGGGCCGCGACAAAGGAGCAGGTCAGCATGATGGTCCGTCGTATCCTGCCCACGGCCCTGCTGAAGCGCGCGGATGCCGCGGATGCGCTGGCGGTCGCCATCTGCCACGCGCACCATCGCGCCAGCGCAGCCCACATCGCCAACGCGACGAGGATGGCATGATCGCGCAACTGCGTGGCCTGCTGGCGCAGGTGGAGGCGGATCGTTGCGTGATTGACGTAAATGGCGTCGGCTATCTGGTACAGGCGTCCAGCCGCACGCTGGCCGTCCTGCCACAGCCACCGGAACTGGCGTGCGTGCTGGTGGAAACCGTGGTGCGCGAAGACGCCATCCTGCTTTACGGTTTTGCCGAGGCGTCGGAGCGGTCATGGTTCCGCCTGCTGACCACCGTGCAGGGAGTGGGGGCCAAGGTGGCGCTGGCTATCCTGTCCGTCCTGCCGCCGCCTGACCTGATGGTGGCCATTGGCGGAGGGGACAAGGCCATGCTGACCCGTGCGGGCGGCGTAGGCGCGCGCCTGGCCCAGCGCATCGTGACCGAACTGCGTGACAAATGTGAAGGCATGCCCACGGGCGCACCGGCGGGCAGTGTGGTGCCGGGCGTGACCATTACCGTGCCGACGCAGCGCAGCATCGCGGCGGATGCGTTGCTGGCGCTATCCGGCCTTGGCTTCCGCCGGGCTGAAGCGCAGCCAGTAGTGGAACGCGTGATTGACCGGCTGGAAGGCAGTGCCGACCTGGATGTCGTGATCCGTGACGCGCTGAAGGAGCTGGCCCGATGAGCGAACAGCCCGAGCGTGAGATCGACGCCCGCCGGGGCGAGGAAGACGGCAACGAAGGTTCGTTCCGCCCCCAGACGCTTGACGATTTTACCGGCCAGAAGGCCAGCCGTGAGAATCTGGCCATTTTCATCGCTGCCGCGCGGCAGCGTGGCGATGCGCTGGACCATGTGCTGCTGCACGGGCCGCCGGGACTGGGCAAGACCACACTGGCGCAGATCGTGGCGCGTGAACTGGGCGTGGGCTTCCGCGCGACATCGGGGCCGGTGATCCAGCGCGCTGGGGATCTGGCCGCGATCCTGACCAACCTGCAGCCGCGCGACGTGCTGTTCATTGACGAAATCCACCGCCTGCACCCGTCCATCGAGGAAGTGCTGTACCCGGCGATGGAGGATTTCCAGCTTGATCTGATTATTGGGGAAGGGCCTGCCGCGCGCTCGGTGCGGATTGATCTTGCCCCCTTTACGCTGGTGGCCGCCACCACGCGCGCGGGTCTGCTGGCGACCCCGCTGCGTGACCGGTTTGGCATTCCGCTGCGGCTGGTGTTCTACACGCCTGAAGAACTGCGCCAGATCGTGACCCGTGGCGCGCGCAAGCTGGAATTCGACCTTACACCGGAGGGGGCGGAGGAAATCGCCCGCCGTTCGCGTGGCACGCCACGCATCGCGGGCAGGCTGCTGCGCCGGGTGAGAGATTTCGCCGCCGTGGCGCGCGCGGGCAGCGGGCCGGTTGACCGGGCGCTGGCCGATGCTGCGCTGTCGCGTCTGGAAGTCGATTCGATGGGCTTGGATGGCATGGACCGCCGCTATCTGCGCCGTATTGCCGAATATCACCATGGCGGTCCGGTGGGCGTGGAAACGCTGGCGGCCGCCCTGGCTGAAGCACGCGATACACTTGAGGACGTGATCGAGCCTTACCTGATTCAGGAAGGGCTTGTGCTACGGACAAGCCGCGGGCGCATGCTGGGCGAACGGGGCTGGCGGCATCTTGGGCTGCAGCCCCCCGCCCGCACGCCTGGACAGGGTGACCTGCTGGGGGATGACTGATGGTGGAACATAATATCGATTTCCGTATCTATTATGAGGATACGGACGCGGGTGGCGTGGTCTATCACGCCCGCTATCTTGCGCTGGCGGAACGCGCCCGCACGGAAGCCATCCGCGCGCAGGGGCAGGCGGCGTCCGACCTGCTGGCCGATTACGGGCTGGCCTTCGTGGTGCGGCATGCGGCCATCGACTACCGTGCACCGCTTCGGCTGGATGATATCGTGCGTATCACGACTCGCCTGACCGAACTCGGGGCGGCAAGCTGTCGGCTCATGCAGGATTTCCACCGCGTGGATGGGGCTGGCGATCTGGGATGCGGATCGCTGGATGTCCGTCTGGCCTGCGTTCGCGCACAGGATGGGCGCGCTGCCCGATTTCCGCCGCGATGGCGTGATCTGTTACGCGAACTCGTGGCCTGAGCCAGACGGAGGCATGCAGTCTGCATGTGCTTTTCGTGCCATGGGTTGACCGGGATGCAAGGCTGTGCGGAAAGCGGGTTGGCCGCGACTTGCTAAAGGGGCAAGTTTCGTGTTTGTGCGAACGGTCAAGGTGGGCAGGAGGTATATTTGGACCAAGCGGTTAACGCGGCGAATCTGGGCGCTGCAGCGGGTGATCTGTCGATGTGGGCGTTGTTCATGCACGCATCGATTGTCGTTAAGCTGGTAATGATTGGCCTGGTGACCTGCAGTGTGATTGTGTGGGCAATCATTTTCGACAAATTCACGACTGTCCGCCGGATCAACCGGCAGGCGAATGATTTTGAGGAACGCTTCTGGGCCGGTGGCAGCCTTGATGACCTGTACGAATCCGATGGCGCCAAGCCGGTCCACCCGATGGCCGCCGTATTCGGTGCGGCCATGGGGGAATGGCGGCGTTCATCGCGCATTACCGGCATCGACCTGGTGCATGGTGGGGTGCAGGATCGTGTCAACCGCGCCATGGCCATTACCATTACGCGTGAAATGGACCGCCTGAACCGGTGGGTCATCTTCCTCGCCACCATCGGACCGGTGGCACCGTTCATCGGCCTGTTCGGCACGGTCTGGGGCATCATGCATGCCTTCGGGTCGATCGCGGCGATGCACAACACCAACCTGTCCGTCGTGGCCCCCGGTATTTCCGAAGCCCTGTTTGCAACCGCCATCGGCCTTGTCACGGCCATTCCTGCGGTGATCGCCTATAACGTGATCAGCAACAGCATGGGCGTGTTCGAAGACCGGCTGGACGCCTTCGGCACCGAATTCGCCGCCATCCTGTCGCGTCAGTCCGAAGAAAGGGGTGCGTGACCATGGGGGCAAGCCTGAGCGACCTGCGTGGACGCCGGCGCAAGCGGCGGCCCATGGCGGAAATCAACGTCACCCCCCTGGTTGACGTGATGCTGGTGCTGCTCATCATCTTCATGGTGACGGCACCAATGATGACCAGTGGCGTGAACGTGGACCTGCCCAAGACGGACGCGGCCCCGGTCAATACGGACACCAAGCCGATTACCGTCTCTATCCGGTCCAATGGCGACCTGTATCTGGGGGATGATCCCGTCTCGCCGGACCAGCTGGTCGACCAGTTGAAGGCGGCGGCCCAGAATGACCGTGAACACCGCATTTTCGTGCGCGGGGATTCCCATATCGATTATGGGCGTGTGATGCAGATCATGGGCCAGATCACGGCAGGTGGCTTTACGCACGTGGCTCTGCTGGCACAGCAGCCGCCCGGTGGCCATTAAGCTGAACCTGATACCGGGAGCCGTCTGATCGTGGTGCCACCGCGTCGTTCCGAACGTGTCCTCATGCGGCGTTCCGTCATTGTGTCGGGCGGGCTGCATGTCGCACTGCTGCTGGCCGTGCTGCTGCGGATGCCGGTGCCGGTTCCCAGGGAACCGCCGCCGCCACCCACGATCGAGATGGAATTCGCAGCCGATACCGGTACGTCCACCCCGCACAAGGGTGACAAGCCAGCACCCAGGCCCGCCCCGGCGCCCGCGCCGGTCAGGCAGGATGCGCCCCCTGCGCCCACCCCACCGGAAAAAGCACCCAATGAGGAAGCGGCCCCGCCGCCGCCGCCTCCGCCCCCCATGCCACCGCCGCAGCAGGCGCCCAGGCCGGTACCCGACGCGCCAACGCCCCCGCGTGAACAGCAGCCCTCGCCCGATGCGGTAAAGCTGCCGCCCACGCTGGCCAAGGCTGCCCCGGCACAGGCCCATGCCCCGGTGCCCCCTTCGGCCCAGCCGGACCCGACGGCCGCGCCCAAGGTGCAGGAGAAGTCAAGCACGACGCAGCCCAATGAGGCGAAGAAGCACGTGCCTGATACGCATTCCCTGCTGGCGACGCTGGATGCGTTCCGCGCGGACCAGAAGCAGACCCATCCGCCCAAGGCGCGGCCCAACCCGCAGCAGGGAGGCGCGCCGGATGGCGGCGGAACACCGGATGGGGATATCACCAGCGCGCTGAACGCAACGCAGCAGAAGGCAATCGGCAATTCCGTGCGGCGCTGTTATTCGGAAGATACGGCCGCGCGTAATTATGCCCAGTTCGTGGCGCATCTGGTTGTGACAGTGGATGAAACGGGCACGGCGCGGCTGGTGGAATTTGCTCCCCAGACACAGGCGCAGATGGCGTCGGACCCGTCCTACCGCGCGCTGGCGGAACGTGCGCGTGATGCGGTGCTAAGCCCCACCTGTGCCAAACTGCCCATTCCGCAGAACCTTCTGGGCCAGACCAGGCAACTGAAATTCGTATTCCGTCCCTGAGATAAAGTGGACGAAGGCGAGGAGAGGAAAATGACGTCAAGCGTAAAGCCATTGATTCCCGATGATGATGCCGATCGGCTGGCCGCGGCCTTTGGCCGTCGCGGTTTCATGGGGGCTGGTGTGGCCGGGGGCCTTATGGCCACGCCGCTGTTTGCCGCGGGTGTCGCCCACGCGCAGGCGGGCGATGCCGAAATCACGGTGGACCAGGCCCGCACGGCACCCATTCCCATTGTCCTGCCTTCGCTGGGCAGTGGTGTGGCGCAGCAGATCACGGATGTCATTTCCGCTGATCTGGGAAATTGTGGCCTGTTCCGTCCCATCAGCGCCAGCATGCCGCAGGGCACGCCTGATTTCGGCAGCTACAAGTCCATGGGCGCACGCGCAGCCATGACCGGCAGGGTCATGGACCAGGGCGGCAGCCTGCGGGTGGAATTCCGCCTGTGGGATGTCGTGACCGGCAAGCAGATCCAGGGCACGGCCTATACCGCATCTGCCCAGGACTGGCGTCGCATCGCGCATGTGATTGCTGATGTGATCTATGGCCGCCTGCTGGGTGAGCAGGGATATTTCAATTCCCGCATTGCCTATATCGCCCGTTCCGGCCCGCGCGCGCGCCAGACCACCCGGCTGGCCATCATGGATCAGGACGGGGCGGACAGCCGTTACCTGACCAACGGGCAGTGGCTGACGCTGACGCCGCGTTTCAATCCGGCAAATAGTGAGCTGGCATTCATGTCGTATGCCAACTATAGGCCGCGTGTTTACCTGTTCAACCTGAATACCGGACAGCAGAGACTGCTGGGTGATTTTTCAGGTATTTCCTTTGCGCCCCGTTTCGCCCCGGATGGACGTTCCGTGGTCCTGTCGGTCACGCGTGGTGGCGGGTCGGATATCTATACCGTGGACCTGGCCACGATGGCGCGGCGGCAGCTTACGTCCTCCGGTGCGATTGACACCAGCCCGTCCTATAGCCCCGATGGGTCGCAGATCGTCTTCAACTCCGATCGTGGCGGCTCTCCGCAGCTTTATATCATGAGTGCTGCGGGCGGCGACGCGAAGCGGATTTCCTATGGCCACGGGCATTATGGATCCCCGGTCTGGTCCCCGCGTGGCGACCTGATCGCGTTTTCACGTATTGCCAATGGCAGTTTCTCGCTGGGGGTCATGGCCCCCGACGGAACGGGGGAGCGGATCCTGACGCAGGGCTTTACGGTGGAAAGCCCGACTTTCTGCCCCAATGGCCGTGTGCTGGCCTTCTGTCGCCAGAGTTCGGCAGGCAGCAATGGTGCCGGATTTGCAACAGGTATCAATACAATTGATATTACCGGCTTCCATGAACGGGCCCTGCCGGCGGGCAGTGCGTCCGATCCGACATGGTCGCCGCTGAACAAGTAATTCTTTCAATGTGTTGGGCAGATAATATTCCGCTACCTAATCATTTAACAAATGGCGGGTATGTGTTTGTCCAACATTGACTGTGGCCGGATTTTATCTCTATGCTAGCGGCGGTTTCCAGCGATCGCGAGTTTCTGTTTGGACAGTTTGTTTGGCAGGGCGCAACGAGACTCGGGACCGTTCTATATTTAAATCCGGAAATTCAACAAATGGTTTCAAGCAATGAAACCGATCCAGGATCAAAAGTAATGAAACTGAAGCTTCTCGGTGCGGCCGGCATGGCCCTTTTTCTCGCTGCCTGTTCCGATCATGCGAACAAGAACGTGAACACGGGCGCCGCCACGCAGCAGGTCGGCCCGGCCCCGGGCAGCGAGGCTGACCTGGTTGCAACCGCTGGTGACCGCGTGCTGTTCGCGCTGAACCAGAACACGCTGTCGAGCGATGCGAAGGCAACGCTGGACAAGCAGGCAGCCTGGCTGGCCAAGTACCCGCAGGTACACGTGCAGATCGCTGGTAACTGCGATGATCGTGGCACGGAAGAATACAACATCGCGCTGGGTGAACGTCGTGCCAACGCGGCGCATGACTACCTGGTGGCAAAGGGTGTCGATGCATCGCGCATCACCACCATTTCCTATGGCAAGGACCGTCCGACCGCTGTTGGCGATGACGAAGCGTCCTGGGCCCAGAACCGTAACGCCATCACGGCGGTACAGTAAGTTTCTGCCCACGCTTTTTATGGCGTGACAGTTATGGAACCGGCCGGGCGCTTATCGCTCGGCCGGTTTTGTTTTAGGTATGCATGTCTTGTGTTTCAAAGGGTTTGGTCCATGCAGTCTGTGATGTCATGTTTCCTTTCGGTCCCCGCCCTGTGCCGACGGTGGGGCAGGGTGGGCGTGCTGGCCGGTGGGGTCTCGCTGGTGGGCATGGGGCTGGCGCAGGCTGCTGACAATAGCGGCAATCTGACCCTGCAGCTGCTTGACCGCGTCAATGCGCTGGAAGACCAGACGCGGGAAATGCGCGGTCAGATCGACCAGTTGACCAATCAGGTCCAGCAGCAGAACGCAACCATGAACAAGCAGATCGAGGACATGAACTTCGCCATGCAGCATGGCCATGGCGGTGCTGGTGCCAGTACCGTTGCCCCGCCTGCCACCGCAGCGGCTGCGGCCCCGGCCGCTGCATCTGCCAAGCGCACGCCTGACGAAGTGCTGAAAGCCGGAAATGACGCGCTGCTGAAACAGGATTACGCCACGGCGCAGGCTGATGCACAGCAGGTTCTGTCCGGTCCCAAATCGCCCCGACAGGTGGATGCCCAGTATCTTCTGGCCCAGTCACTGGCGGGGCAGAAACAGTATCGTCAGTCGGCGCTGGCCTATTATGACGCCTATAACCGTGCGCCGCACGGCCAGCGCGCACCCAGCGCCCTGCTGGGGGTGGCAGCGACGCTTGTGGCGCTGAATGACAGGGCATCGGCCTGTCAGGCGCTGGACAAGCTGTCCAGTGAGTTTCCTGAACCCGCCGCCCGTATCAAATCCGCCGAACAGGTTTATCGTAAGCGCGCCAAGTGTAGCTGACCTGCGGCAGGGCGCTGGTGCTTTCGGCTGAAGCGGTTAATCCGTCGCATTTTTCTGCCATGATGGTGGCCCTTGGCCCATGGCCGGGTCAGGGCGTGCCAGTTGCGGTTGCCGTATCGGGGGGGGCGGACAGCATGGCGCTGGCCATTCTTGCGCGGCAATGGCGGCGTGATGTGGTTGCGCTGGTGGTCGATCATGGCCTGCGTGCCGAATCCCGATCCGAAGCCGTGCAGACCCTGGCCCGGCTGTCCACGCTTGGCATCCCCGGTCTCCTGCTGTCCCTGACGGGGCTGGTGCGCGGTCCCCGCATGGCGGAACGTGCCCGGCGCATGCGCTATCAGGCCCTGTTTGCCGCCTGTCGCGAAATCGGGGCGCTGGACCTGCTGGTGGCCCATCATGCGGGGGATCAGGCTGAAACGGTCATGATGCGCAGGCGCGCCGCCAGTGGGAATGACGGACTGGCGGCCATGGCGGCTGAGATTCCTGTAACCGATGTGCGGCTTGTCAGGCCCTTGCTGGGAATTCCCAAGTCTGCCCTGTATGCCACCGTCCGCGCGGCAGGGGTGGCATGGGTGGAAGACCCGTCAAACCATGACCTGCGTACGGAACGGGCGCGTGCGCGGCAGGCGCTGGCGCATGATGGGGCGCACGCCGCGCAGTTGCTGGCCGGGGCCCGGCACGCAGGGGCAGGGCGTATGGCGCGTGATGCGGCGGATGCGCGGTGGCTTGCGGCCCATGCGCGGTTCCATTGCGGGGGCTGGGTGGTGCTGCCGGCGGGGCTGGCGTCCGCACGACTGCTATCCGCCCTGATCGGCGTGATTGGGGGACGGGATTACCCGCCGGGGCGCGAGGCTGTCGAAAGACTGGCCCATACGCCCCGGCCCGCAACCCTGGCGGGTGCGGCCATCATTCCGTGGCGTGATGGGCAGTGGATCATCGCGCGTGAGGAATCGGCGCTTGCGCCCCCCATACCTGCCCGCGCGGGCATTATATGGGATCGGCGCTTCGTGCTGCGGACGCACGCCGTGATGCCGGGGTGGACCATGGGGGCAGCTGGGGCCGTGGCGTCATGGTGGCCTGCCGGCCGGTCGCGTTCCATCTGGCCCGCGCGCGTGTTGCGCACGCTACCCGCGCTGTGGCATGATGGACGGGTAATGGCCGTTCCGCATATGGGGCTGTGCACGCAGGATTGCGTGGCCGATGCAGTTTTTGTGAACCAGCCACCCCATCCCGTGCTGCCCGGAGCCATGTTTTGTGCTCCCGATGACGGACCTTCTGATCCATTGTCATAAAAGGTGGCGGATTGGGGGTGTGAATGTCCCTTGATCGTCCTATGTATGTTAGGACGTAGTGAACGTGGCGTCTGTTCGTCTGCCCGCGTGGGGTGATGACGAAGGGGCCAGCGCATGGAACAGTAGGCAAGATGAACAATTTCGGCCGCAACCTGGCCCTGTGGGTTATCATCATCGTCCTGTTGCTGCTGCTGTTTAACGTTTTCCAGCCGGGAAGCGTGCAGCACGCATCGCAGCAACTGGCGTATTCCGATTTCATCGGAGACGTGAACAGCGGACATGTCCGGTCTGTCGTGGTGCAGGAACATAATATTACCGGCACGTTGACGGATGGCACCTCGTTCGACACGTACGCGCCGCAGGACCCGACCCTGATTTCCCGCCTGACGGACAAGGGGGTGGAGGTCGCGGCCAAACCGCTGGAAAGCGACACGAACCCCTTCCTGCGTTACCTCATCAACTATGCGCCGCTGCTGCTTATGGTGGGTGCCTGGATCTTCATCATGCGCCAGATGCAGTCCGGTGGCGGGCGCGCCATGGGATTTGGCAAGTCGCGTGCGCGGATGCTGACCGAAAAGCAGGGCCGCGTAACGTTTGACGACGTGGCCGGCATTGATGAAGCCAAGGGCGAACTGCAGGAAATCGTCGACTTCCTGCGTGATCCGCAGAAATTTACCCGCCTGGGTGGCAAGATCCCGAAGGGCGTGCTGCTGGTCGGTCCTCCCGGCACCGGTAAGACGCTGCTGGCCCGCGCCATCGCGGGTGAGGCGAACGTGCCGTTCTTCACCATTTCCGGTTCCGACTTCGTGGAAATGTTCGTGGGTGTGGGGGCGTCGCGTGTCCGTGACATGTTCGAACAGGGCAAGAAGGCTGCGCCCTGCATCATCTTCATTGACGAAATCGACGCTGTCGGCCGCCACCGTGGCGCGGGCCTTGGCGGCGGGAATGACGAGCGCGAGCAGACCCTGAACCAGATGCTGGTCGAGATGGACGGGTTTGACAGCAATGAGGGCGTGATCCTGATTGCTGCGACCAACCGTCCCGACGTGCTGGACCCCGCCCTGCTGCGTCCCGGCCGTTTTGACCGTCAGGTCGTGGTGCCCAACCCCGATGTGGCAGGCCGCGAAAAGATCCTGCGTGTCCATATGCGCAAGGTACCGCTGGCATCCGATGTGGATCCCAAGGTCATTGCCCGTGGCACGCCCGGCTTCTCTGGCGCGGATCTGGCCAACCTTGTCAATGAAGCGGCCCTTATGGCGGCCCGGCTTGGCAAGCGTACTGTCGCCATGCTGGAATTCGAGAATGCCAAGGACAAGGTGATGATGGGGGCCGAGCGCCGGTCCCTGGTCATGACCGAGGACGAAAAGAAGATGACCGCCTATCATGAAGGTGGTCATGCGCTGGTAGGCATCCTGACCCCCGGTTCCGACCCGGTTCACAAGGCGACCATCATTCCGCGTGGGCGTGCGCTGGGCATGGTGATGAGCCTGCCGGAAAAAGACCGTTATTCCGAAAGCAGGTCATGGTGTATCGGCAAGCTGACGCTGGCCATGGGTGGACGTGCGGCTGAGGAAATCATCTTTGGCCCGGACAATGTATCTACCGGCGCTTCAGGCGACATCAAGATGGCGACCGACGTGGCCCGCCGCATGGTGACCGAATGGGGCATGAGCGAAAAGCTGGGCATGGTGGCCTATGGCGGTAACGGACAGGAAGTGTTCCTTGGTCACAGTGTCACGCAGAACAAGAACGTGTCCGAGGAAACAGCCCGCGAGATCGATAATGAGGTCCGCAAGCTGATCGACGCCGCATACGATCGTGCCCGTAGCCTGCTGCTGGAACATATTGACCAGCTGCACCGTCTGGGTAGCGCCCTGCTGGAATATGAAACCCTGACGGGTGAGGAAATCCGGCAGGTACTGCGTGGCGAGAAGATCGAGCGCGTGGTGGTGGATGACCCGATGCCGGAAAACCGGCGTCCGTCCGTGCCGCCTTCGGCCCCTTCCGCCCCGGTGGCGCCGCTGCCCGCGCCGGAAGGTGGCGGTGGAGTCGGCACGGCGCCGGCTGGCTAGGACATTTGATCTGGACGGAAGAAGATGGCGGGGTGGCCCATGGCTGCCCCGCCATGTTTGTATCTGAAGCATAAGGAATTGTTTGAAATAATCCCTTGATAGGAAAGTAATAAAAGTTTTTGGGTGCCGCCTTTTTTTAATAAAGGCGGCATTGTCCGAAGCCGTTAGAACCATTCTTGGGATAAACCGGTTTCCGAAAAATGCTTTCCCGGATACCCGCATTGACAGGATGATCATGAACGACTGGCTGATTGAACCCCTTGCCCTGCTGCATGGGCAAGCCGCCCGGCAGGCCGTGGCGGCTGGTCTGGCCCGCTGGCTGGCGGGGGGGGCATCCGCCTATACGCTGGCGCGCCTGTGGGGTGGGGGGAAAGACGGACATATCTTTCCGGTTCGCGCCATTCCTGCACAATGGGCGGGGGTTGTGGACAGGGTCAGCACGGGATTTCCTGATGCCGGTCTGCCGCCCGGGCCGCAGGTAATGGGAATCATCAATGTCACCCCCGACAGTTTCAGCGATGGGGGACGGCATTACTGCGTTGCCCCCGCGCTGGAATCCATACAGGCGATGTATGCGGCCGGATGCCGGATTGTTGATATTGGCGGCGAAAGCACCCGTCCCGGTGCCCCGCCGGTGACCGCGGAAGAAGAATGGCGGCGTATCGGGCCGGTTATCCATGCGGTGCGGGAATGCACTGTCCTTGATGACCTGCTCCTGTCCATTGATACGCGACAGGGCATGGTCATGGACCGTGCGCTGGGGGCAGGGGCCAATATCATCAATGATGTCTCGGCCCTGACATATGATCCGGCGGCGCGTGGCGTGGTAGCGCGGCATGGCTGCCCGGTCATGCTCATGCACATGCGCGGCACGCCTGCAACCATGCGTGACCATACGGCCTATGATGATATTGCGGTGGATGTAGTGCGTGAACTGTCGCAGCGGGTGGACGAAGCGGTGGCCGCCGGTATCGACAGGACGCGCATACTGGTTGATCCCGGTATCGGTTTTGCCAAGACGGTGGAGGGCAATCTGGACCTGCTTGCCCGCCTGCCGTTGCTGGCCAATCTGGGCTGTCGGGTGGTGCTGGGCGTTTCACGCAAGCGCATGCTGGGTGAAATCTGTGACCAGCCGGATGCGGCCCGTCGTGATCCGGCCACCATTGCCGCCAGCCTGCCGGGACTGGTTTTTGCAGGCACCGTGCTGCGCGTTCATAACGTTACGGCCATGATGCAGGCCATGCGGGTCTGCCAAGGGCTGGATCGTCACTGACAGGTAAGGTAGGTCGGTGTACGACCTGAATGCATCCGGAGATCCCCAGTAATGGTAAAAACAAGAAAGCTGTTCGGTACTGATGGAATTCGGGGCACCGCCAACCGTTTTCCCATGACGGTCGAAGTGGCACAGAAGCTGGGACAGGCTGCCGGCCTTCGCTTCATTCAGGGGACGCATCGCCATAGCGTACTGCTGGGCAAGGATACGCGCCTGTCGGGGTACATGATCGAATGTGCGCTGGTGTCGGGTTTCCTGTCGGCGGGCATGGATGTGACGCTGGTGGGACCAATGCCCACACCTGCCATTGCCATGCTGACCCGTTCGCTGCGCGCGGATCTGGGGGTCATGATCTCGGCGTCGCATAACCCGTATGGTGATAACGGCATCAAGCTGTTCGGCCCGGATGGTTTCAAGCTGTCGGATGAGACGGAAGCCGGGATCGAGGCGGCGATGGGTTCCGACCTGACCCACATGCTGGCGGCCCCGGACCAGATCGGTCGCGCATCCCGTCTGAATGACGCGGCGGGACGGTATGTGGAAAACGCCAAATCATCGTTCCCGCGCGGGCTGCGGCTGGACGGACTGCGTATCGTGATCGACTGCGCCAATGGCGCGGCCTACCGTGTGGCACCTACGGCATTGTGGGAACTGGGGGCAGAGGTTGTGCGGATCGGGTGTGACCCCGATGGCATCAACATCAACGAAGGCTGTGGCTCAACCCGGCCCGAAGCCCTGTGTGCCGCCGTGCTGCGGCACCGCGCGGATATCGGCATAGCCCTTGATGGGGATGCCGACCGGGTACTGATTTCCGATGAAAAGGGCCGTCTGATCGATGGTGATCAGATCCTTGCCCTGATTTCCAAGTCATGGGCGCGGCAGGGACGACTGTCCAGCCGGTATATCGTGGCGACCGTCATGTCCAACATGGGGCTGGAGCGTTATCTGGAAACACAGGGGCTGGAACTGGTCCGCACGGCGGTGGGTGACCGTTACGTGGTCGAAAAGATGCGTGAACTCGGCGCTAATATCGGTGGCGAGCAGTCAGGGCACATGGTTCTGTCCGATTTCGCCACGACGGGCGACGGGCTGATCGCCGCCCTGCAGGTACTGGCGGAAGTGGTTGAATCCGGCCGTCCCGCCAGTGCGGTCTGCCGCATGTTCAAACCCTATCCCCAGCTTTTGCAGAATGTCCGCTTTGCCGGAAAAAGCCCGCTGCAGGACCCGCAGGTGCACGAAGCGTGCAAGGCCGCGGAAAAACGCCTGGGGGAACGCGGCCGGCTGCTGCTGCGTGAAAGCGGGACTGAACCGCTGGTGCGCGTGATGGCGGAAGCGGAAGATGAAGTGCTGGTGAAAGAAGTGGTCGAGGATATGTGCGACGCAATCAACGCGATCCAGATGGCGGGCTGATCCATGCGTGGGCGTATCCTTATCATGGCAGGCAGCGATAGCGGGGGCGGAGCCGGTATCCAGGCGGATATCAAGACCGTCACCATGCTGGGTGGTTTCGCCATGACCGCCGTGACGGCGCTGACCGCGCAGAATACCTTGGGTGTGCAGGAAGTGATGCCGGTATCGCCCGCTTTCATAATCGCGCAGATGCGCTGCGTCATGGATGACCTGGGCGTGGATGCGTTCAAGAGCGGCATGCTGGATCGTCCCGAAGCGATCGAAGCCATCGCCAGTGTACTGATGACCTCCGCTGATATTCCCTACGTCCTTGACCCGGTCATGGTGGCGAAGGGGGGGGCGGCGTTATTGCAGGACAGTGCGCTGTCTACCCTGAAATCGCGGCTGTTGCCGCTTGCATCCGTCCTGACCCCCAACCTGCCGGAAGCCGAGGCCCTGCTGGAACGACGGATCGGGAACCGGGCGGAAATGATTGCTGCAGCATACGACCTGCTGGTTCTGGGACCGCGTGCCGTATTGCTCAAGGGTGGGCATATGGAAGGGGATGAACTGGTGGATGTGCTGCTGGAACGTGGCGGCGTAGCGGAAGAATTCGTGACCCGGCGCATCCATACCCGCCATACGCATGGAACCGGTTGTACGCTGGCCAGTGCGATTGCAACCGGCCTGGGGCAGGGCATGCCCCTGCGTGATGCGGTAGTACGGGCACGTGCCTATGTGCAGCAGGCAATTGCCGGGGCTCCCGGTTATGGTGCGGGGGCTGGGCCACTGGACCATACGGCTGGAATGACGATGTGGGGATATTAATATTTAATTAATAAAGCGAATGGTATTAATTCATAATCGTCATAACAGGAGAGTAATATATTATCAACTTTAGGTTGTCCTAAATTTACAATGCACTTATAGGTGGTTTTGTTGTAAAATATCTACTGGATGGTCGATATGCGGATCCTGCTTGTTGAGCCTGTTGCACGAAAAGCCGAAGAGACCACCCGGCATATGGAAAAAGGTGGATTTACAGTCGATCATGTCGATACGGGGCATGATGCGCTGGGCATGCTGAAATCGTACAATTACGATCTTGCTGTTATTGATGTCCGGCTTCCTGATTTGGATGGGTATGAAGTCCTGCGCATCAGCCGGGCCGCACGTGTACCCACCCCGGTGCTGGTCCTGTCGGAAGAACGGACCGCCATGGCCAAGGTAAAGGCATTTTCCATCGGTGCGGATGATTATGTGACACGTCCCTATGAATCCATGGAACTGACCGCACGGATGCAGGCGGTCATCCGGCGATCAAAGGGGTATAGTGAACCAACGCTGCGCGCGGGGGAGCTTGAGCTGAGTCTGGACAGCCGGGAAGTCACGGTCCATGGCCAGAATGTACACCTGACCGGCAAGGAATACATGATCCTGGAGCTGTTGCTGCTGCGCAAGGGCATGGTGCTGACCAAGGATGCCTTCCTTAATCACCTGTATGGCGGCATGGATGAACCGGAAATGAAGATCATTGACGTCTTCATCTGCAAGCTGCGCAAAAAACTGCAGATGGCAGGGGCAGGGCAGCTTATCTCCACCGTATGGGGACAGGGTTACGTCCTGCGTGATGAAGGCAGTCCGCTTGCAGTGCCCCCTGAACAGGCCAAGACGCATGCAGCGGTTTTCTGACCGCGGCATGGCTGTCGCTGGATGACTTTCTGGCACCTCGTGCCTTAAAAAAGGCATGGATAACAGTTGAATCTGGTAGTAATTAAAAAAGGCAGGCCACCGTATGGTGAGCCTGCCTGAGTTTTAAAGTGATGATTCGATATGCGATGCCCCCATCGCCCTGCTGTTATTGCATTGGTGTTCCACCCCCGGACATGAGATAAATCAAAGTCGGTCGGAATAATGCATATGTTTTTTCTGTCACATCTTTATTCCGTTTCGCGCATGGGACAGGATGCGGGAATTAACAGGATGGAAACAGGCAGAATGTCGATGGGACACAGGAAAAGGTTCAGGAACCTATACACTGGCGGCGCATTGCTGGTTGCGGCGGCTGGTGGCCTGACGGCGTGCGAAAGCGTGCATGACCAGATTGTGGACAAGGAAAACAGCCTGGCTGCGGCAGGGTTTGTCGCCCGTCCCGCCAATACGCCGGAACGTCAGGAAATGCTGCAGAAACTTCCCCCCAATCGGTTTCTTCAGAAATCGTTCGGGGATCACATGCTGTATGTCTATTCCGACCCCAAGGTATGTAATTGCCTGTATGTCGGTAACCAGGCGGCCTATGGACGGTACATGTCCTATGTGCAGGCCCAGAACCTGGCAGACCAGCAGCAGATGACCGCCGATATGTACCAGGATGCTTCATGGAACTGGGGCATGTGGGGCTGGGGTGGCGGCTGGGGCGGCCCATGGGGTGGCGGCTGGTGGTAAAGGGTAAGGTACATCCGTGTACCGCACCTGTTCAGTGATATTTCACACTATTTTGGGGCGGTGGTCGGCATAGACCACCATTTGCCACGCTTCGCGTGTACCCAGCCGGTGCGGGTGGGCATGGGCGGGGGGCAGGAGATGCCCCTCGCTTGCGGCAATTTCCACGCCGCAGCCAACACAGCGATAAATGCCGGAATGGGGTGCTACGGTACGAGGGGGATGGATCTTGTCGAATTCAGGATCGGTCCACGTATCAACAAACTGTGCGGACTGGTAAAGGGCCATCCCGTTCTCCATAGTTTCCCATATCGGTTGCCAGGAACTGTCCAGCCTGCCAACAGGGCTGTTAAAACAACCTTTAGCATGCATGTTATGTTATACCACCATCTTCGGTCATCCGCCTTTCCGGTAACTGAATGCAACATTCCGGATGGGCATGTTGCGCAGGTTATGGAACGGTTCGCGACGGTCGGAGTATAAGGCAGTATATTATTTAAATTCGTGTAATACTAATTCCCTGAATGCAGGGTCAGTGACTGGTCAATGGTCTGGGTAACGATTGCGTTCAGGCCGCCATGCGCGGCAGTCCACTGGAATGGATCGGCATCATTGTTGAATGTCGGGTCAAGCTGGTCATTGGTGACCGTGCCATAAACCTGAAAATACATGTCGGGACGGGCCGGGATGGTATCCATTGTCCATGTCCAGTCATCGGACAACAGCGCCATCGCACCAATGTGCGCGCAGGGGTGGGCACGGGACAGGGTCGTTGCCGTTGTGGTCATGAGGGCCGCCTGCGGACGGTGATAATCGCCGTCCCCCCCGATATCTTCCATCTGTAACTGGCGACGGCGCGCTTCTTCCGCTGGTGTGACGTTCCGCCATCCATCCCCGTCCGGGGCGGCGTGGGCACGATCCAGCGGGTCGGATGCAGGCCCGAAGGCATGCCCGGCATAGCTGAACGCTGTGCCCGCAGGTACATGGATCGGGCCACGCGCTGGCGTATCCTGTACAAAGGCGTTTTCCACCGCGTGCTGTTCCAGGCACAGCTCGATTTCGCCACCTGCCCGTGCGGGCCGGGCCGACAGGACCGCGCAGGCCATGCCGACATATGCAGCGGTAAGGCAGGCTGTCCGTAGCCGGTCAGGCAGGCAATGCCGCTTTCCTGACCGGAAAGCGGCATATGACGTAAGCATGCAGTGCATGAAAACGACCGGAAACGACTGCGTATCAGTGGGCAGCGGATTTCTTGCCGCTACCCTGGCCTTCGGGGGAGCCGACCATGTCTTCGGATACGAAGCGGATGCTGTTCTGTGCTTCCTGCAGTGCGCTGTCGGCGCCCTTGGTGTCCTTGCCTGCCAGCAGGTTGGATGCACGGTAGACATCGCCCGCGCTGGCGTCGAGCGGGGCGATGGCCAGGACGAAGTCAACATCCACGGCCGCAACCTGCAGGTTCTGCGCCGCCTGTGCGGTCTGGCCCTTGTTCAGGCTGGTATTGGCGGACGCCACGGCCGAACCCTTGGTGGATGTGGGCTCAAGGTCCTCGGTCACGATATATTCGCCATCAACCGGCAGCCACGCGACAGGCTGGGTGGAAGCCGCGGCGGAGGGCGCGGGCGTGCCGGCCGGGGCCTTCCTGGGCGGGGTCAGCTGGGCTTCCGCCTTCATGAACACCTTGTTGTCGCTCTTGGCGCGGGTCAGGGCATTGTTGGCGTCGGTCAGCAGCTTTGCCGCACCGGCAGGGTCGTTATTGGCCAGTGCGGTACGGGCCATGGCGATGTCGTCAAATGCACGGCTGCCATCCGCCGACAGCTTGGCGAAGTCACGGTTGACGGCACGACCGTTGGAAGGGACGGCATGGGCAACACCCAGCGCGGTTCCCATCATCAGGGCTGCGGCAGGCAGTAGGGCGAATTTCTTCATGGTTCATACTCCGGTCTCTGTCACCGCATCATCGCGCGGCGCCAGATGTAACAAAAGATGTAGCAACGCAATGCCGCTGCCCTGTCTTCGCATGTCAGGCCTGACCGGGCGCAATCGGTGTAAAATGCGGTATGGTCATGTTTCCGCCATGCGTTAGTATGAAACGGTGTCGTTCCCGTCTGGAACGGACCTGTCTATCAAGGAATGAACCATGTCTGAATGTACAACCAAGTGCCCTTCCAAGTCCCCTTGCCTCAAGGGCATCCTGGTTCTTGGCGCGATCGCCGGTGTCATCGCGTATTTCCTTAAGAAGAAGAAGTGCAACGGCTGATCCGCCGTAATGTCGTGCCGGCCATGCCCCATCGGGGCGTGGCCGCGCGCGGCACGCCATGCCAGCAGGCGGATGGCGCGCCGTGACGCAGCAGCCTGCGCACCGCCGTATCATCCATGTAGACATGGATGCATTCTATGCTTCGGTTGAACAGCGCGATGACCCGGCCCTGCGGGGCAGGCCCCTTGCCGTAGGGGGACTGGGCCGCCGTGGGGTGGTTGCCGCAGCCAGTTACGAAGCCCGTCGTTTCGGTGTCCGTTCGGCCATGCCGTCCGTGACCGCGCTACGTAAATGCCCTGACCTGGTGTTCGTGCCACCGCGCTTTGATGTCTATCGCGCCGTCTCGGCACAGGTTCATGACATCTTTTCGCGTTTTACCCCGCTGATCCAGCCGCTTTCGCTTGATGAAGCCTATCTGGATGTCACCCGTCCTTTGCTGCCCTATCCATCCGCCACGGCAATTGCACAGACCATTCGTGACCTGATCCGCGCGGAAACGGGGCTGACCGCATCTGCAGGCGTGTCCTACAATAAATTCCTGGCCAAGCTGGCGTCGGATTATCGCAAACCGGACGGGCAGTTTGTCATAACGCCGCGTATGGGGGGCGATTTTGTGGCGGCCCTGCCGGTGGAAGAATTTCACGGCATCGGCCCGGCCACGGCGGCGCGGATGCATGCGCTGGGCATTCGCACGGGACTGGACCTGCGGCAGCAGCCACTGTCCCGCCTGCTGCGGCATTTTGGCAAGGCGGCAGATTTCTATTATGGCATCGCGCGCGGAATCGACGAACGCCCGGTCGAGGTCAATCGTCCGCGCCGTTCGGTGGGAGCCGAAAAAACATTCGAAGCCGATATCCATGACTGGCCCATGGCACGCGATATTGTGGTGGACCTGTCGGCACGTGTCTGGGACCGCTGCACGTCCCGCAGCCTGACGGGCGTTACCGTGACAGTAAAAGTAAAATACAACGATTTCCGCCAGATCGTGCGTGGGCGCACGGCGGAGGAGCCAGTGCATGACGCAATCGATCTTACGGATCGGGCACAGGCATTGCTGGCCCCCTGCTTTCCTCCGCCACGGGGCATAAGGCTACTGGGCATTACCGTATCGGGACTGCGCACCCGCGATACACAGCCTGCGCCCCGGCAACTGGCACTGTTCGGGTAAAGGAAAATGCTACCTTTTTGAAAAAAAGGCGGCATCCATGAACTTTTATCTGTCTAAGGGCATGATGGCGTTCTTTTCGTTACGGCGTGCATATGAATTCGTCAGATCGTTCGTCATGTGAAAGGATGGTACCTGTATCGATAACAAACAGGATGCAGGAAAAGCCTAGATGGTAGAATCCACACGGGTCATTATGGTTTCGGGTGCCGCACGTGGCATGGGAGCCGCCATCGCCCGCAAATTTCATGACGAGGGCTGGTGTGTCAGCCTTGGCATGCGTACCCCCCACATGCCTGCATGGGCGGATGGGGAGCGTGTGCTGGTTTCCAGCTATGATGCCCTTGACGCCACGACCGAAGCGGCATGGGTAGCCGAGACACAGGCCCGTTTCGGACGGATTGACGCTGTCGTGGCCAATGCGGGCATCGGGACATGGAACAGCGTCATCGACATTTCCGAACGTGATATGAACGACATGCTGGAAGTCCATATCAAAAGCCCCCGCAGGCTTGTGGCCGCCGCATGGGACCAGTTGGTGGCCTGTGGACAGGGGCGGGTGATCGTGATTGGTTCACTGTCCAGCAAACGTGTCTATGATGCGGATTCGTGAGCCTATGCCGTGTCCAAATTCGGGTCGCTGGCGCTGGCCCACGCCATCCGGCATGCAGGTTTTGACCATGGCATCCGCGCTACCGTCATCTGCCCGGGATTCGTCAAGACGGACATGGTGGCTGGCATGATGCCGGACCTGAAAATGACCCCGCCGGAGGAAATCGGCCGTATTGCCCATTTCCTTGTCACATCGCCCAACGAGGTCAGCATTTCCGAAGTGCCGGTCAACTGCCGGGCAGAAGAAAGCTTCTGACCCGGCAGCCCGCACAACGTCCGCCGCGTTCCGTCGCAGCCGTTCAGGCAGGCGGATAGGCGGGCAGGGGGGCGGGACGCAGGTCGGCGGGCAGGTATAACGGATGTTCCGGCCGGCCCGAACGGCGGCTCAGGCGCATGGCGCTGACGGTAATGCCGTGCTGCTGCAGCATCCGTACCACTTCCGGCCCCCGCGGCAGCAGGCTTTTGATCTGGGGGGAGCCATAGGCGGCGATCACCAGATCGGCCCGGCGCGCCATTTCCAGCAGGTGACGGTCATTATCGGGGCCAACCGGGTCGGGCACTTCCGTCAGGCGTTTCTGGTCGGTGCAGCGATAGGCGAACGTATTGCCCACCAGCAGCGTGCCGTATCCCCATGCACGTGCATAACGCTGGCACTTGGCCACGGTGCGGTCGTCCCCGTCCTCGGTCGCGACCGAAGGGTTCATCATGAGCCACATGACAGCGGGACGGTCCGCATCCCACGT
The DNA here is from genome assembly GCF_043995075.1 of Komagataeibacter diospyri. Classification (NCBI taxonomy): domain Bacteria; kingdom Pseudomonadati; phylum Pseudomonadota; class Alphaproteobacteria; order Acetobacterales; family Acetobacteraceae; genus Komagataeibacter; species Komagataeibacter diospyri. The sequence goes on along the minus strand of NZ_CP171836.1, from coordinate 2,029,464 downwards.
GCGGGTCAGTTCGTAACGGTAACATCTGTCCCGGCCGCCATAGACGGCATGGCTGACCACATCATCGGCCAGGCGCAGCGGACGGGAAGACCCCACATGGTGGGTGGCAGACGGCTTGGTATCCATGGCCGTATTCATACGCATGGCCGCGTGAAGGTCTACCCCATGCGGCCATGCATCATCCTATCGGACGGAAAACTGTCTTTCGAAAAGCTTCAGGAAGAATGCCGCCTTTTTAAGAAAGGCGGCATCCAAAAATTTTATTATTTTTTATCAATGATCTGTCTTGAAACGAGTCCTCAGCGTGGCGTGCCGATCTTGTGTGGGGCAACCATGATTTCACGCCCCTTGAGCATGCCATCCCAGTACAGCGCCGGCATGACCCATTCCTTCAGCATCCATGCCAGATGCGTGGGCTTCTGGCCATTGAGCAGCCATGTCGGCAGGGTCGGCTCCAGCTTGCCGCCATAACCGAATTCCGCCAGCACGATCTTGCCGCGTTCGACCGTCAGCGGGCAGGCGCCGTAACCGTTGTAATCGGCGACGGCAGGCTTGTGGTCCAGCGTGGCCAGCACGTTGACTGCAACCACCGGGGCCTGCACGCGCACGGCTGCCGCCGTCTTGGCGTTGGACGTGCCGGCAACATCACCCAGCGCGAAGACGTTTTCGTATTTTGTATGCCGCAGGGTGGCGGGATCAACCGATACCCAGCCGCCTTCACCCGCCAGCGGGCTGTTGCGGATCACATCCGGCGCGCGCTGGGGCGGGACGACATGCAGCATGTCGAATTCCGTCTCGGTCGTGGTCTTGGTTCCGTCTTCGGCTACGTTGGTGAAGGTCGCGACCCGGTTCTTGCCATCCACCTTCGTCAGGTTGGATTTCAGGCGCAGGTCGATGTGGTAGCGCTGGATGTATTCCATAAGGGCCGGCACGAATTCCTTCACCCCGAACAGCCCCGGCGTGGCGGTGTGGAAGGAGACGTTGATATTGTCGGCCAGCCCCCGCTTGCGCCATGCGTCACAGGCCAGGTACATCGCCTTCTGCGGGGCGCCTGCGCATTTGATGGGCATGGGTGGCTGGGTGAATATGGCATTGCCACGGCCCAGCGTCTGCACCAGTTGCCATGTGTAGGGGGCAAGATCGTAACGGTAGTTGGATGTCACACCGTTGCGGCCCAGCGTTTCGTTCAGCCCCTCGATTGCGTCCCAGTCCAGCGTCAGGCCGGTGGCGACAACCAGCACGTTGTAGCGGATGGACGACCCGTTCGACAGGTGGACAAGGTTCGATTCGGGTTCAAACCCGGTCGCCGCCGCCTGCACCCAGTCGGCACCCGCGGGGATCAGCCGCTTTTCCGAACGGCGCGTCTGGGACTGCTTGAATACCCCGCCGCCCACCAGTGTCCAGCCCGGCTGGTAGAAATGTGATCCCGACGGCTCGATGATCGCGACCGTGATACCGCCCCGACGCCTGAGGATGCTGGCAGCCGTGGACAGGCCGGCCGCCCCGCCGCCTACCACGACAACATCATAGGTCAGCCCGTGTGCGGGGCTGGACAGGTTCGGGGCGGCTGCGTCGGTATCTGTCATGAAGGGTCTCCGTAACTCAGAATGAATGATCGGCTGTAATCGGCTGCGGCAGGGATGTCATGAGCCGCTGACCGGAATTTTGATATAACTTACACCATTGTCTTCCGGTTCGGGCAGGTGCCCGCCACGCATGTTGACCTGCACCGAAGGCATGATCAGGTTTGGCAGCGACAGCGTGGCGTCGCGTGCGGTACGCATCGTGACGAATGTATTTTCATCCACGCCGTCATGAACGTGGACATTGTCGCGCCGTTCCGCGCCGATTGTGGTTTCCCACGCATATTCATCGCGTCCCGGCGCCTTGTAGTCATGGCACAGGAAAACACGGGTTTCATCGGGCAGGGAAAGCAGCCGCCGGATGGAATGGTACAGCGTGCGGGCATCGCCACCGGGAAAATCGGCGCGCGCGGTGCCGTAATCGGGCATGAACAGCGTATCACCGATGAAGGCGGCGTCCGAGATCACATAAGCCATGTCCGCGGGTGTGTGGCCAGGCACATGCATGGCGATGACGGGAAGTGAACCCAGCATGAACTGCGTCCCGTCGCTGAACAGGCAGTCGAACTGCGACCCGTCGCGCGCGAAGCGTGTGCCCGCATTGAACATTTTGCCAAAGATGTCCTGCACGCGGATGATGGATTCCCCGATGCCCAGCTTTCCGCCCAGCCGTTCCTGCAGCCACGGCGCTGCGGACAGATGGTCGGCATGGACGTGGGTTTCCAGCAGCCATTCCACCTTCAGCTTTTCCGCCGTCACGTAATCCACGATTTCCTGCGCCATGGCGTGGTCGGTGCGGCCGGATGCGGGGTCGTAGTCCATCACGCTGTCCACAACGGCGCAGGCCATGGTGGCCGGATCATGGACGACATGTGTGGCAGTGAAGGTCGGATCGTCAAAAAACGTCCTGACAACAGGCATATGGCCTGTGGCGCGGCATGTTGTGATCTGGCTGGTGGCGGCCGCGATGACAGGGTCGGTCATGGAATATTTTCCATACTTTATGAATTACATAATAAATGTATGTTATAAGATGGCTTGCGTCAAGGCGCGACAGATGCAAAAGGGCAGGGTATGAGTAACGAGGGCAGCATTCCCGCAACCGGCGGCGTGATCGAAGCACGCCCGTTGCGTATTGGTGACGTGGCGCCGGACTTTCAGGCCCGCACAACGAAAGGTGAGATACGCCTGTCGGATTTCCGTGGGCGCTGGCTTCTGTTTTTTTCGCACCCGGCGGATTTCACGCCGGTCTGCACCAGCGAATTCATGGCGCTGGCCAAGGCGCAGGACCGTTTCGATGCGCTGGACTGCGCCCTGCTGGGGCTGTCGGTTGACAGCCTGTACGCGCATCTTGCGTGGTTGGAGACGATATACGAACGCTTCGGGGTCGAGATTCCCTTTCCGCTGGTGGAAGATCCCTCCATGGCGGTATGTCGCGCCTATGGCATGCTGGACCAGACCGCGCAGGACAGTGCGACCGTGCGCGCGTGCTACGTGATCGATCCCGATGGCATTGTCCGTGCCGTGATGTGGTATCCCATGTCTGTCGGCCGTTCGGTGGAGGAACTGCTCCGTCTTGTCGAAGCCCTGCGCCGCAGTGCCGGCAACGCCGTCATGACACCCGAGGGCTGGGTGCCGGGTGGTGATGTGGTCAGGCCAGTGCCTACCACGCAGGCCGGTGTGCGCAAGGCTGCGGGTGAATGCTGGTTCTATAACAGCGTGCCCGATACGGGCCGCACGCGCTAGCGCGCCATGTCCGGCAATGGGGAAATGATGCCCGACCACAAGAACCGCGATCGCCGTTCCTATATCCTGACACTGTCATGCCCGAACCGTCCGGGCATTGTCGCCGCGATCAGCCACACACTGTTCGAACTGGGTGGGGATATCGCGGGCGCCCAGCAGTTTGACGAACGCGAAAGCCGTATCTTCTTCATGCGCGTCGTGTTCAGCGTGCCGGCCGATGGCATCGCGCGCGGGGGGCTTGACGTCGCGCTGGCCCGGGTTGCCGCCCGGTTCAGCATGAAATGGTCGCTGCGCGAGAACCCGCGTCCCACCCGCACCGTCATCATGGTCTCGCGCTTTGACCACTGCCTTGTGGACCTGCTGTACCGCTGGCGCATTGGCGAACTGGCCATCGAACCGGTGGCCATCATCGCCAACCACCCCCGGCAGACCTACGCCCATATCGATCTGGACGGCATTGCGTTCCACTACCTGCCGGTCACCGCCGCCACCCGCGGCGAACAGGAAGCCCGCATCGCGGATATCGTACGCGAGACGGATGCTGAACTGGTGGTGCTGGCGCGGTACATGCAGATCCTGTCCGATGGCATGAGTGAATGGCTTGCCGGGCGCTGCATCAACATCCATCATTCCTTCCTGCCCGGTTTCAAGGGGGCGAAGCCCTATCATCAGGCCTTTGCGCGTGGTGTGAAGCTGATCGGGGCCACGGCCCATTTCGTGACTCCCGACCTGGATGAAGGTCCGATTATTGAACAGGATGTCGAACGCATCACCCATGCCGACAGCCCTGATGACCTGATCCGCAAGGGACGTGACATCGAACGCCGGGTGCTGGCCCGCGCCGTACGCTATTTCACCGAATGCCGGGTCATTCCCAACGGGCACAAGACGATCGTGTTCAACCCATGACGCCAGCGGGACACGGTGGCGGACCACGGCGTGACCGGCACCCGCAGCCCATGCCGGACGCCGACATGCAGTCCGCCGGTTTCCGACAGGCGCGCCTGGCGCGCAAGACCGCCCTGATCGAGGATTATGTCGAACTGATCGATGACCTGCTCAATGACGGGCAGGAAGCGCGACAGGTGGATATCGCCGCCCGGCTGGGCGTATCACAACCTACGGTGGCCAAGATGCTGGTGCGGCTGGAAGCGGACGGGCTGGTGACGCGCCGCCCGTATCGCGGCATTTTCCTGACCGAGGCCGGGCATGACATGGCGGCCCTGAGCCGCGCGCGGCATCATACGGTTGAACGCTTCCTGCGCGCGCTGGGCGTAAGTGAAGCCAATGCCCGTATTGATGCCGAGGGCATGGAGCATTATGTGGGCGCTGAAACGCTGGATGCTTTCCGTCACGCACTGGATGCGGGTCTTGCCGCATTCATGAAAACCGCCAGCACGCACCGCCACGACTGACCCCCGCCGGGGGGGCAGGCCACGGGGGGGGACGCCCACAGGGGGGAACGCCATGACCAGACGCGCGGGTTCTGCCGACCTGCCGCTGCATACCGGCCGCGTGCCTGCATGGCTGGGCCAGCGCATGGCGCGCCTTGGCGCGGTCGTCACACAGGCGATCATCCATCATTACGGGCGTGATGAATTCCTGCGCCGCCTTGCCCATCCTTTCTGGTTCCAGTCCTTTGGCGCGGTCATGGGCATGGACTGGCATTCATCGGGCATGACCACCAGCGTGATCGGTGCGCTCAAGCGCGGGCTGGCCCCGTTGCAGGACGAACTGGGCCTGTATGTGTGTGGCGGTCGGGGTCGACATTCGCGCCGCACGCCTGATGAGCTGCTGGAAGTGGGGCAGGCGACCGGCCTTGATGCAACCCCGCTGGTGGCGACCAGCCGTATGGTGGCGAAAGTGGACAGCGCCGCCGTGCAGGACGGGTTCGATCTGTACCTGCATGGATTCATGGTGGCGGCGGATGGGCGGTGGTGTGTGGTCCAGCAGGGCATGCATGCGGGCCAGCGCATGGCGCGGCGCTATCACTGGCTGTCCGAAGGGCTGGATGATTTTGTTGAAGCCCCGCACGCGGCCATTGATGGCCAGGTCACGAAGTCTGCGATCATGAACCTGACTGACCGGCGTGCCGATGCCTCGCGCCGGGGACAGGTGGACCTGCTGCACGACATGGGGCCGGACAGGCTGACACGCGAACTCATGCGTATCGAGGGGCGTCCACCCCCACCAGTGCCCGCGCAGGGGGAACTGCCGCACCTGTCCATGCCCGGCCACCATGATGTCCAGCCACAGGATGTGAACATGCGTCGCCTGCATGGCGCGCTGGCTGCGGCGGCGGAAGCGGGGCCGCGTGATTTCGCGGGCCTGCTGCGCGTGCCCGGTGTGGGCGCGCGGACCGTGCGCGCGCTGGCGCTGGTGGCGGAGGTCGTGCATGGCGCGCCGTGCCGTTTTTCCGATCCGGCGCGGTTTTCACTGGCCCATGGCGGCAAGGACCGCCATCCCTATCCCGTGCCGGTGGCGGTGTATGACCGTACGCTGTCGGTCATGAAGGCGGCGGTGACGGCGGCGAAGCTGGGGCGTGAGGAACGGCTGGACGCCATCCGCAGGCTGGATGCGGCAGCACGCCGTCTGGAACGGGACGCGACCGGCCCCACCTTTTCCGCCATCATGGCAGAGGAATACAACCGTTCACACGAATATGGCGGCCGGTCGGTGTTTGGATATGAACCACCGCCGCCCCGACGGGTTTCAGAAGAAGGGGAGCGAAACCGGGTCATGCGCCATGATGGCCAGCCACAGGACCAGCAGGGACACGATCGTGATACGTCCCGCCAGTCGGGATAGGGGTGCGTCTGTCATGCAGCCATGATACCGGGCCGAATACGGCAGAAATACGGGTCATTCCGTTCGTCACGCCTGGAGGGCAGCATCACATCCATGACCGTCATTGATCCCCGTTTGCCCCATCCGGCAAACCCCGATCCCGCGCCCGATATGGCGGGGGTGGTCGACCTGCAGCGTTACCGGCATCATCCGCTTGCCTTCATTTTCCATTACGTGCGCCTGCATGCGCGCTGGCATGTCATCATAGTCGGCGCGATTGCGGTGGCGGTTGCGTGCAACGTGGGCATGTCCGCCATCATCCGCCATCTGGTCGATGGCATGACGCAGGGCGGGCGGGGGATGGGGGCGGTATGGGTATCCATCATCCTGTTCTGCGGTACCATCATCTGTGACAACGCGGCATGGCGTGTCGCGGGGTGGATGGCGTCGGGTGTGTTCGTGCGCGTGGGTGGTGATGTGCGCCAGGACCTGTTCCGATATCTGACCGGCCACGCCGCGACCTATTTCGCGGAGCGGCTGTCCGGTGCGCTGGCGGCACGTGTGTCGGCAGCCGCGGCTGCGGTGGTGGCGCTGGAAAACATGGCGGCATGGAACCTGCTGCCTTCGGTGCTGAACCTTGTGCTGGCCATCGTCACCCTTGGCACGGTCAGCCCGTGGATGGCGCTGGTTCTGGTGGGCATGACCCTGCTGCTGGGCCTTGGCATATACCGGCTGGCGGGGCGGGGGCAGTTCCTGCACCTGTCCTATGCCGCCGAGGCGGCGGAGGTGGACGGCGAAATGCTGGATGTAATGCAGAACCTGCCGCTGGTGCGTGCGTATGGCATGATCGGTTCCGAACATGGCCGCATGCGCAGGCGCATTCAGGTGGAAACGGGCATGCACAGCCGGTCGCTGCGGTACATGGAACAGCTGCGCATGATCCATTCCACCGTCACCGCCTTCATGACCACGGGGCTTCTGGTCTGGACGGTGCTGCTGTGGCGCATGCACCAGGCCACGACGGGTGATGTGGTGATGGTGACGACGCTGGGGTTCCTGATCCTGAACTGCACGCGCGACCTTGCTTTTTCAATGGTCGAGGCCATGAAGCATGTCACCCGCCTGTCCGAAACGCTGGGTCATCTGCTGGTGCCGCATGAACATAGCGGTGTCGTGGAGTCCATGACCCTGCCTTCCGCCGCATGTCGGGGGCATGTGCGGCTGCGTGATGTCACCTTTGCCTATCCCGGCAGTCCGCCCGTCCTGTCGCATTTCGATCTGGATATTCCCGCAGGCAGCCGTGTCGGGCTGGTGGGGGTATCGGGATCAGGCAAAAGTACGGTCCTCGCCCTGTTGCAGCGCCAGCGTTTCGTGCAGGCGGGGGCGGTGGAAATGGATGGCATCAACATTCTGGAACTGGATGAGGCCAGCCTGCGCGCCACCATGGCGGTCGTGCCGCAGGATGTGTACCTGCTGCGCCGCTCGGTAGGGGAAAATATCCGCTATGGCCGCCCCGACGCCACCGATGCCGAAGTCCGCGCGGCGGCGGAGGCCGCGGGATGTAGCGGTTTTATCGCCGCCATGCCGCGTGGGTTCGATACCGTGGTGGGGGAGCGTGGCGTGATGCTGTCGGGTGGGCAGCGCCAGCGCATCGCCATTGCGCGTGCCTTTCTGCGCAATGCGCCGGTGCTGATCCTGGATGAGGCGACCAGCGCGCTGGATGGTGAAAGCGAGCGCCATGTCCATGCTGCCCTTGAGCGGCTGATGGTCGGGCGCACCGTGATCGCGGTGGCGCACCGCCTGTCCACGTTGCGGGGGTTTGACCGCATCGTGGTGATGGAGAAAGGACGCATCGCCCAGCAGGGCAGCATGGCGGAACTCGAACGCGTGCCCGGTCCCTATCGTGACAGGCTGCTGCCCATGGGCGGCGACCTGCCGGCATAGGGATCAGTGCGCGGCAGGCTGGGCAGCGGGGCTGTCCGTTGGCGCCAGCAGGGTGCTGCTGCCCGCAGGTGGCGGCGGGGGGGTATCGACCATGCGGGCGATGGCGGTGCGCGTGCTCAGCACGCCATGTGTCGCCTGCCCCCGGTCATCGGGCATGTCCTGCTGCGGGGTCATGAAGATCATGTCCTGTGGAAAGGCCATGAGGACCCGCCTGCGGCGCAGGAAATTCATGCCAAGGACGCTGTAGGTGGTCTTTTCCACGTTCACGTCCAGACCAAGGTTCTGCCATGTCCCCAGCGTGACATTATCGAAATGATGCCGCCGTCCGTTCAGGATCTTGCCTGCATTGGTGCGCACATGCATATCCGCATGCAGCATGGCACTGGTCAGGCCCAGCGCGCGTGCATCCCTGCGTGAAAGGGAGGAGATGTCGGCCCCCGGTTCGATTTCCATCCGGACGGTGCGCTCCCCCACCCGCAGGGCCACCCCGGTCATCCGCCCGGTGGAATCGGGCAGAAGCGGCAGCGCCGTGCTGTCAGCCCCCAGCCAGTCACGCATTGGCGGGCACGCCTTGCCCTCACGCGGCAGGAACAGGACCATGCGCCGGGCCGGAAAATCGAACAGCACGTCATAATTACCCAGCACATCATACCCGATGATCCCCAGCACCGGCCGGGTGTTGATATGCGGCAGGCCGATCCCCTCCAGCAGGGCGGGTACGTTTTCCGCCATGCCGTTGTTTATGCGCAGGGTGTTCAGGGTGGTGGCGTAAGTGGTGTCCTCGCCTGCGATGGTCTTGATGTTGACGATGGATTCCACGGGGAAATCATGTGTCGTGGCGGCGTACACGCCCACCCTGTCCTGTGTCACGCTGATATAGGACAGCCCGTCCGTCGCGTTGAACGTGACGGGAATGATGGGGCTGCCGCTATTGGTCAGCAGCGGGGCCGTGATGACATGGGCAATGCAGGCGGCAGGCAGGCCATACAGCAGTTCCGGCGCGGCTTCGGGCGGTGGCGGGGGATGGTGAATGGGACGGGCATGGGTGGACCCCGCGCAGCTCATGATACCCATGGCGCACAGGCCCGCGCGCAGGATGCGCGGAGGCATGTCAGTCAGGCTGGTCAGCCAGGTATTCCGCCACATCGGCAGTTGCGTCCTGTGGGGATTCGGTCTGGTCGAAACGGGTGTAGTCAACGGTGATCCGTCCATCCGGCCCGGCGTTTATGATATCCACGAAGCGATGGTTATAGAGCATACGGTCAAATCCGTAAGCCGAGCGAGCGAATACTGTCTGGCCGGATGCTTCGTCCGTGCCGGTCAGGCTGACGATGATTTCCGCTTCCTGTGCCGACAGGTCGGCTTCCGTCATGCCATATAGCGGGCTGTCTTCATCAATGACATGTGTGGGCGTGCAGGCAAAGCGCAGCACCGGCACATGGGCCTGCTGCAGGGTCAGGGGATCAAACTGTCGCACCACCCGGCCCGCGGGCGTGCGGATCAGGCGGGCCAGAGCGAATTCCACATCCACCGACAGGATCGGGCTGCGCCTGCAGTTGGCAATGCGGATATCAAGGTGAAGCTGGTTGTTTTCGCGTAGTATGAGCGCCTTGTCACTGAACATGACCCGGGCGCGGGGGCGGGAAAAACGGGCGAAGATCAGCCCGGTCGCCAGGGCGTTTATCATCATGCCGCCCAGTACCTCCACCGTGGCGATCAGGTTGGCGGTACGGCTGATGGGGATCATGCCGCCATAGCCCACGGTGGACAGGGTCTGCACGCTGAAAAAGAAGAAATCGGCAAAGCTGTGCGGATGCGTGCCGCTGATCCCGTCACTGTCCGCCATGTACAGCAGGGCGAACAGCAGGTTGATGCCGACATAAACCAGCAGGGAGCCATAGAAGAACGTGCTCCACGGTGCGGTCAGGGCATGGTGATAGAAATCGGACCAGATGCGGTCAACCTGCCCCACGCGTATGATCGTATCATGCCCGTTATCTTCCAGACGGTGGGTATTCGCAGCCCCTGATGGCGGGGGCGTGGGTCTGGTGGACCGGGCTGTGCGGTCTGGCGCGGCATGCTGGGCCATGACGTATCCTGTGTGCGCATGTCGTATTGCATCAGGATCAGGCCGACCTGACAAGTTTTGTAATATTCCATGTCGCGCTACAGGACAACGTCCGTTCTGCTGGACGGAACGGGCATGCAGTCTACATATCCATGCAGACATGCCTGCACCGGAGACCTGCGATGACAGACGACCCAGCCCCCGAACAGATGGAACACATGGCCCGGACGCTGGAGGGTACGGGTCGTTACCGTGTCCTGCGCCCGCTGGCGCCACGCGTGCTGGACCATTATCCGGCGGGGGCGGGCACGCGGCTTGGCATGTTCCTTGATCTTGAGACAACCGGGCTGAGTGCCGCCCAGGACGAAATCATCGAATTCGGGATCGTGCCCTTCGTCTATACGCTGGACGGTCGGATACTGGGATCGCTGGAGCCCTTCAGTCGCCTGCGTGAACCGTCCTGTCCCATTCCGGCCCAGATTACCGAACTGACCGGCATTACCCCGGCCATGGTGGCGGGACAGTCCGTCACCCCGGAAGAGGTGGAGCGTTTTGTCGCGCCTGCATCATTAATTATCGCTCATAATGCAAATTTCGACCGCAAGTTTGCAGAACGCTTCACGCCTGCCTTCACTACCAAGCCGTGGGCATGTTCCATGCGCGATGTCGATTGGGCGGCGGAAGGGTATGAAGGGCGCAAGCTGTCCTATCTGGGCATGCAGGCGGGCTTCTGGTTCGATGGCCATCGGGCGGTGGATGACTGTCAGGCGGGGATTGCGATTCTGGATCGTGACCTGCCGGTATCGGGGCGTCCGGCGCTGGGGGTGCTGCTGGAAAATGCGCGGCAGATCCGTTGCCGGATCTGGGCTGAAAACGCGCCTTATGAATACAAGGATATGCTACGCCAGCGTGGTTACCGCTGGAATGATGGAACCGATGGCAACCCGCGTGCATGGTCCATCTCGCTGCCTGAAGAGCAGGTGGCGGCAGAACTGGCATTCCTGTCGGCCGAGGTCTATGCGCGCCCCGTTGAACTGCCCGTAACCCGCATCACGCCGTGGGACCGTTTTTCCACGCGGTGCTGACGGCACGACCACAGGGTATATCGGGTGGAATGATCCTCAGAGCCTGAATCAGAAAGCGGTTTGATTGATTTTCCGCAGAACCCTGCGGATATGGGCAATCATCAACCATGCATGGGATGACGAGATTGTTGCCTCGACATCCTTCGTGAGGCGGCAGCAGCGTCCGAGCCATGCAAAGCTGCGCTCCACGATCCAGCGTTTCGGTAAGATGACGAAGCCTTCGTCTCGATTGCTATGCCTGACGATTTCGATCGTCCATCGGCTGCGTTCAGCCAGCGCACCACGCAACTTCTCGCCAGCATATCCCCCGTCACCGATCAGATGGCGAAGCCAGGGGAATAATGAGCGTATTCTGGTCGCTACCAGCGGCGCACCATCACGATCCTGAACGTCAGCGGGATGTACGACAGCCGCCACGACATGGCCCGGCGTGTCGGTCGCGATATGCCGCTTGCTTGCGGCCCCAGATCTTCTTACCCGCGTCATAACCGCGTGGGCCGCCATTTTCAGCGGTTTTAACCGACTGGCTGTCGATAATGCCCACTGAAGGCGTGGCGTCTCGCCCGTTCTGCTCACGCGACAGGATCACGAGAATATGGTTCATCGTTTCCCATCGTCCCTCGCGTATCCAACGGTAGAGATAGCCCTGTAAGGTCGTGAAGGCCGGAAAGTGCCGGAGCAACTGCCGCCATTGGCAGCCGGTCGTGACGATATGGAGGATCGCCTCCATGACCCGGCGCAAATCCGTACGTCGTGGTCTCCCCGGTCGTTTCCTCTCGCGCATCAAAGGCGCAATCAGTGCCCACTCCGCATCGCGCAGGTCGCTTGCATACTCCAGATCGTCCCTTTGATACTGCGCGCGGGTGATTTCAATCCAGGCCATCCTGATCTCATCAGGTTCTCGCAAACCCATAAATCATAACCTGCTGAAATCACTCAACTCATTTTCGGTCAGACACTGAGACCCTGTTGGACGTTATCCAGGATAGTCCTGAAGACCTCGCAAAATTCAAAAACCATGACTATGCGTTGAAAGATGCTGTCAGCAAGGTTGTTCGCAGGAAGTCACGACAACAGAAAAATCAGGAAACCACCACATTCCCAGAAGAGAAACTTACATATCAATTATAAAAAATAATATATACTACAAATAAATTACTCATTTATCCTTGCAATCAGGTAGGTCAGTATAGAGAGACGGGTCTACCTGGTAAATCTTCCAAACACTACTTTCACGGTGTAACCTGACACACACTGCAAGCGGTTCACCAGCCCCTTTTGGAAAATTCATGAAAAGTCGAATAACTGAATTATTTCTATCTGCCTTTATTTCTGTGACCGACATAAAAGAGGCCCATCGTGCATCGAAATCCTGAGTATGGGTGAAATAATCCCTATCTCCAGTCAAATCACTGTAAGTTCCAGATTCATAGGCCGAAATTATTTTTTTGTGCAATTTTTTTGTAATATATTTTCCAATATCCATGTTGCAAAACAAACCATCACGTTCTTTTTTCGTACCATCATTACTAAACATATGATCGCAAGTGATCATGTATTTTTGATAAAATTCCAGAACTTCCTGTGCTGGTGTTGTACTCTGGGCATATGCCCAGAGTGGAAAAATGGTAAAAATACAAAGGGTTAATATTTTATATCCGTTACGAATACCGGTAAATTTTATAGATTGGTTTCTCATTGCGATATACCGATTGCGTCCCTTGATCTTCTTGCCCGCGTCATAACCGCGTGGATCGCCGTTTTCAGTAGTTTTAACCGACTGGCTGTCGATAATGCCCACTGAAGGCGTGGCGTCTCGCCCGTCCTGCTCACGCGACAGGATCACGAGAATATGGTTCATCGCTTCCTATCTTCCCTCGCGTATCCAACGGTAGAAATAGCCCTGTACGGTTGTAAAGGCCGGAAAGTGCCGGGGCAACTGCCGCCATTGGCAGCCGGTCGTGACGATATGGAGGATCGCCTCCATGACACGGCGCAAATCCGTACGTCGTGGTCTCCCCGGTCGTTTCCTCTCGGGCATCAAAGGCGCAATCAGCGCCCACTCCGCATCGCGAAGCTCGCTTGCATACTCCAGATCGTCCCTTTGATACTGCGCGCGGGTGATTTCAGTCCAGGCCATCCTGATCTCATCAGGTTCTCGTAAACCCATAAATCATAACCTGCTGAAATCACTTAACTCATTTTCGGTCAGACACTCAGATTATAAATAATAAAAGTTTTTGTGAAGATTTTTTTTAAATAGTACAAGATAATTTCATTTAAAAAATGAAGAGATTAAAAACTTTTATTATTTTTTATCAGTATATTTATTTTGAATATTTCTTAGGGGACGCCCATAAACTCATCGCCCAGATAATTGGGCGGCCCGCCATTCAGGCCTTCCGCCTCGAAGCCATCATCATACGGCCCGGAATAGAACCCCATGCCGTAATTATGTTCGTTCCAGTCATTGTTGGCGATCATCGGCCCATCAGGTCCCGATAACTGCGGGCCGGTCGGCCCGGCGCAGGCGGCAAGGGCTGCTGCCATCCCGATCAGGGGAAGCAGTCTGCAAAGGGGATTGCGTGTCATTTTTCCGGTCATGTCGGCTTTCTTTACTCGGGCCGGGATACCGGCCTGTCCTGTCCCGCCAGCGGGCCGGGTACCTGACGCCCACGGTGCCAGACCTGCTGGATACGATCCAGCGCCGTTGGGTCCTGTGCCGGATTGCCTGAGACCACCAGCAGGTCCGCCAGTTGTCCCGCCGCGATGGTGCCCCGGTCCGTAAGCTGCATGAGGTGGGCGGCATCCCCCGTCGCCAGCGTAATGGCCTGCAGCGGGGTCAGCCCGGCCATGACCGACAGCCGGAATTCCCGATGTTCGGCAAAACCGGGAATGCGGGTTGGCGTCGCCCCCGAATCCGTACCGAACCCGATGGAGATGCCCGCACGGTAAAGGGTCAGCAGATTGCGCATGTTCATCGCCAGCGCCTTGTGTGCTGCTGCGGTCAGCGGGGCTGCCAGAACCTTTTCCCGCCATGTCGGATCCGCGAACTGCTGGCGCAACGCAGGCGACAGCCCGAATGACAGGAAGGGATCATCCAGCCATTCGGGATGCTCGGCAAAGATATAGTTGGCTTCATCAAGGTCCAGCGTCGCGATATAGCCCGTGCCCTGCTGTGTCATGGCGTGGATCAGGGTGGCGTCAACCGGTTTGTCGCGCACGCCGTGGGCAAGGATGTCCACGCCCGCGGCCACCAGCGCGCGGGCATCGGACAGGTCATGGATATGGGCGGCCACGCGCTTGCCGCGCAGATGGGCCTGCGTAATGGCGGCGCGGTATATCTCGGGCTGCATTTTGGGCAGGCCACGTGCGCCGGGCACGCCGTTGCGGAAATCATCGACCCACAGCTTGATCAGGTCCGTACCTTCATCCGCCATTTTATTGACCGCGGCGCGGGCTTCATCGGGCGTGGTGGGACGGAAAACCTGATCCGCGCCAAGGTGGAACATGTTCTGCGGTGGCACGCCATCGGGTGCGCCAATGCCCTGATCCACGCCAAACAGGTCGGCGCCGGGGTTAAGGCCCGCATGCTGCTCGCGCCGCAGGTCGTCAAACAGGGGTGAACGGTTCAGTCCCAGCGCAACAATGGTCAGCACTCCGTAACGTTCATACTGCGACAGTTCGGACAGGATGTTGGCGCGGGTATAATTGACTTCCCCATTCTGCGTGCCGCTGACCTGTCCCACATGGCTGTGGTCGGAAATCAGTCCGGGCAGCACGGTCTGGCCCGACAGGTCAATGGTCCGTGCATGTGCTGCTGACGGCAGGTTGTGACCGGTTGCCGCGATATGTCCGCCGCGGATCAGGATATCCGTATCCGCCTGCGGCGCGCTGCCCGTGCCATCAATAACGGTGGCATGGCGCAGCAGCACCGGCCGGTCGGGCCGGGCATGGGCCATGCCGTGGGCCAGCAGAAGCCCCGTCATGAAGGTCAGCAGGGCAGGGCGACGGTAACGGAACATGGCGGGATCTCCATCCGGCGGGACGGCGCAGTGTGGAACGCGTGCAAACGCGCGTCCATTCACATCTGGGCGGGCCGGGCGACTGCTTGCTAACCCTGCTTGTGGAACATCCTGCAAATTGTGAAAAAAGCCTTGGAAAACGCTGCCTTTTTTCAAAAAAAGGCCGTAACTGAAAACTTTCATTATTTATCAATAAGTTGTTTTCAGTCAGCTTTTTCAGGTGAAACCTAGCGCGGCAGGCGTGTCGCCCCGCCTTCGATCAGATCGGTAAATGCGTCGGCCACGTCACCGCTTTCAGGAAAGCAGACAAGGACGTCATCGCTTTCCGATTTGGCTTCGCGGGCAGGCGTGATCACGCTGTCCCAATCGCCCGACAGTGAGGTCACGGTGCCGATTGCCGGTTCCACAAACTGCCATGATCCGCCCTTGACCGTTGATCCCATGACGGTTGTCAGCAGGAATATGCAGGCCTGCGGCGGCAGGGGCGAGGGTGTGCGCCGGAACTGGTAGATCGTGCCGGATTTTCCAAATAGCGTGAAAGAAGTCCACGGTTCCATA
The DNA here is from genome assembly GCF_043995075.1 of Komagataeibacter diospyri. Taxonomy (NCBI): domain Bacteria; kingdom Pseudomonadati; phylum Pseudomonadota; class Alphaproteobacteria; order Acetobacterales; family Acetobacteraceae; genus Komagataeibacter; species Komagataeibacter diospyri. The sequence goes on along the minus strand of NZ_CP171836.1, from coordinate 2,013,668 downwards.
AGCCTGTTCCCTCCTTGGGTGGTGGTCGCACTATGCCATATCTCATCACGCCGGTGGGATAGGGTCGCGTCGTCCATCAGCCATGCGGGCCACGTTGTGTCGGGCTCTCTGTCGATGGCGCAATGGATGCCTGATATCCCCGGCAAATAAGGGGGTATCCCGTAATTGATGATGCAATGCCTGCCATGACCCTGCCGACAGGCGACCGGAATTTTTTATCATTCATGGGATGTTTCATGGGGCGGCGGCCTGAAACAGGATTTTCACCATTAGAATGGGATGATGCGGCCCTTAAGGTTGAAGTAAGACGTTTTTCCAGGTCAAGAAAATGTTTCAAGGGGTCAAGAATGTTGCCGGTGGAGCGGTCTATCGTGGTGATGGAAGCCAGTCCGGGCTTCGTGTTAAGCGGGGGCATTCATCATGCGTGTTGCCTGTACAGGCCATCCTAAGATCTGTTGTGGACAATGACCCGACCTTCCGTGACTGCTGCCGCCCCGCTGACTCCGCCGCATGATGCAGACGGCCCCGCGCCCGCGCCCGCGCTCCAGCGCCGGTTCGGGGTCTTTCATCTATGGGGCATTGCCGTAGGTCTTGTGATTTCGGGGGAATATTTCGGGTGGAGTTACGGGTGGGCCACGGCGGGCACGCTGGGTTTCCTTGTCACCACGTTCATGGTTGCGCTCATGTATGCGGCGCTGATTTTTTCCTATACCGAACTGACCACTTCCATACCGAAGGCAGGCGGTCCGTTTGCGTATGTTCTGGCGGCTTATGGTCCCGTACCGGCATTCCTTACGGGCTTTGCGTCGATCATGGAATTTGTCTTTGCGCCCCCCGCCATCGCGCTGGCGATCGGGGCCTATCTGCATGTGCAATATCCCGATGTCAGCGCATCGACGGCCGCGACTGGCGCCTATGTAGTGTTCATGGCGCTGAATATATTCGGTGTGAATATTGCGGCCACATTTGAACTGGTCATTACCATAGCGGCCATTGCCGAGCTTCTTGTGTTCATGATTGTGGTGATGCCCGGTTTTTCGTGGGCGAATTTCGTCCATGATGGCTGGGCCGGGTCCGATACGTTCAGCCTGCATGCCGTTGGCGGCATTCTGGCGGCGGTTCCCTTCGCCATATGGTTTTTCCTTGCGATTGAAGGGGTGGCCATGACAGCGGAAGAAGCGCACACCCCGCACCGGACCATTCCGGTGGCCTACATCGCCGGGATCATGACCCTGATGGTTCTGGCGTTTGGCATCATGATCCTTGCAGGCGGCGTGGGTGACTGGAAGACCCTGGCCAGCCTGAACGACCCGCTGCCACAGGCCATGCTGAGCGTGGTCGGCCCCCGCAGCGGTTATGTGCATATGCTGGTGTGGCTTGGGCTGTTCGGTCTTGTGGCGTCTTTCCATGGGATCATCATGGGGTATTCGCGCCAGATCTATGCCATGGCGCGTGAAGGCTACCTGCCTGTGGTGCTGGGGCGTCTGCATCCCCGGTTCGGGACGCCGTGGGCCGCAACGCTGGCTGGCGGGATCGTGGGGATGCTGGCCATCTATGGTGACCGGTATATTACCATCGGTGGCCAGCCGCTGACCGCCAATATCGTGACCATATCGGTATTCGGTGCGCTGACCATGTACCTGTTTGCCATGGCCAGCCTGTTCCGGCTGCGGCATAGGCAGCCGGAACGGGTGCGGCCATGGTCCGTACCGGGTTATCCTGTGGTGCCCGTGTTTGCCTTTGTCGCGGCGTCCTGTGCACTGGTGGGCATGGCAGCCAGTCATCTGGCCATTTTTGGCATCTACGTCGTGTTCATGGTCATGGGGCTTACGGTTTATCTGATCAGCCGCAGGGCTGAAGCCTGAGGGGGCTGACCGGCAGGTGCTGTCCGGTCGCGTGTATCTGGTTTTTCGGTGCGCGCTTGTGTCAATATAAGTGTCTTGTTCCTTAATATTAAGGAATTCACCATCGCGCAGCTTTTGCGACGGGAATTGAAGTATAGTAAAATGACTTCCGTCCAGATCGTCATTGCTGGCATGGGGGGCACTGACGACATGCCCTACATAATTCTGGCATCATGGCGTTTAGGCTTGTTCCAGATCGTCAAAACATGAAAACTGGCAGTCGCTTCAGGATGTGGGGAAGGGACGATGCTGTCTGGCGATATACCCGGCCCGGCAGATGGCGCGATCAGGCAGCCGCACGTGCTTGCCGCCGCTGCTACAGGGGCATACCAGTTCATTCGTGAACAGGGCTGCGATCCTGATCGCGTGGCCCTGTCTGCCGGGCTGCGGCTTGATCCGGGCCTGTCGCAGACGGCCTTGCTCGACCTTGCCGGATACTGCCTTCTGTTTGAGGAAACCACCCGGCAGAGCGGGCATGCAGGGGTGGGCCTGTCATATGGCCGGCATTTTACCCCGGACATGCTGGGCCTGATCGGTTTTATCGCCATGGCGTCCCCCACGTTGGGCAATGCGGTGGAAAATGTGGCTGAACTGTTTCCGTATCATCAGGGCGGTACCATTACCCGCCTTGTCTATCAGGATGATGGATGCGCGCGGCTGGAATACCGGATCATGACGGGTGGCATCATCGGGCGTGAGCAGGATGCGGAACTGACCATGGGTATGTTCTGTAACATATTCCGCCATGTGCTGGGGCAATACTGGGCGCCACGGGCCATCTGGCTGGAACATCGCCGCATTGCCGCGCCGGGCGAATACGATAATGCCTTTGGCGCGCCGGTGCATTTTGGCATGGGCGTCAATGCGGTCGTGTTTGACAGGGCGGAAATGGGCTGCGCCATGCCGCAGGGAAATGTGCGGCTGCTTGATGTGCTGCGGTGTAGCCTGACAGCACTGTCATCTGCCGACATGCGCCAGCAGGCGCCGCCCGCCATGGATCCGCTGCTGTTGCGCATCCGCACCGAAATCCGGTATTCCATGGGCAATGGCGTGCCGGCCCTGTCGCAGATGGCGGAAACGCTGCGCATGCCGCGCTGGACCCTGCAGCGTCGTCTGGATGCAATGGGCATCACATTTTCCGCCCTGGTGGAACGGACCCGGCAGGAAATGGCCCGCGAATACCTTGCCCGTCCCATGATGCCTGTTGGCGAAATCGCGTTACTGCTGGGATATTCGGAAATCAGCGCTTTCAGTCGCGCATTCCGCAAATGGACCGGGGTGTCGCCACGCCTGTACCGCGCGGCGCGGCAGTCAGGTCAAGTCTTTGTGCCTGTCGGTCAAGATATCTGAAAACAGACGTTTATAATTCAGCCGTGGATGAACTACCTCCCGTTGGGAAGGCTATTGTACTGTGTCATATCATGCTTTTCTGGGGGGGGAGAAATTCTGCTTTTCCTCCCTGAAACAGGTACTTGCCTATGCTTCACCCTATCGCAGCGGTGATGAACTGGCAGGGGTTGCGGCACCTGATCCCCTGCAGCGCATCGGTGCGCGTGAAGCGCTGGCGAACATTCCGCTCCGGACCTTTCTGAACGAGGTTCCTGTCCCGTACGAGACGGATGAAGTCACGCGGCTGATTATTGACAGTCATGATGCCGCGGCCTTTGCCCCCGTCGCGCATATGACGGTGGGGGACCTGCGCGACTGGCTGCTGGATCATGAAACTGACGGCGCGACCCTTGCGGCGCTTGCGCCGGGACTGACGGCGGAAATGGTTGCGGCGGTCAGCAAGCTCATGCGCAATCAGGATCTGGTGACGGTTGCGCGCAAGATTACGGTCCGTACGGCCTTTCGCAACACGCAGGGCCTGCCGGGATGCATGGGATCGCGGCTGCAGCCCAATCACCCGGTGGACAGCCTGCCGGGCATTGCCGCATCCATGCTGGATGGCCTGCTGCTGGGGGTGGGTGATGCCGTGGTCGGCATAAACCCCGCATCAGACAACATGGCCAATGCCAGTGACATCCTGCATATGCTTGAAGATGTGCGGGTGCGGTATGACATTCCCATACAGACCTGCCTGCTGACGCATGTGACCAATACACTTCAGCTTATGGAGCGGAATGCGCCGGTGGACCTCGTATTCCAGTCCATATCGGGCACACAGGAGGCGAATGCCGGCTTTGGCATTTCCCTGTCAGTGCTGTCGGAAGCGTATATGGCCAGCCAGTCGCTGGGGCGGGGAACGCTGGGCACGAATACCATGTATTTCGAAACGGGACAGGGGTCGGCCCTGTCGGCCGACGCCCATCATGGCATGGACCAGCAGACGGCGGAGGTACGGGCCTATGCCGTGGCGCGGGCTTTCTCGCCACTGCTGGTCAATACGGTGGTCGGCTTCATCGGCCCGGAATATCTGTACGATGGCAAACAGATCATCCGGGCGGGGCTGGAAGACCATTTCTGCGGGAAGCTCATGGGGCTGCCGATGGGGTGTGACGTCTGTTACACCAATCATGCGGAAGTGGATCAGGACGACATGGACAACCTGATGATGCTGTTATGCACCGCAGGCATCAATTTCCTTATCGCCGTACCCGGCAGTGATGACATCATGCTGAATTACCAGAGCCTGTCCTACCACGATATCCAGACCCTGCGTTCGCTGTTTGGCGTGCGGGCGGCGCCGGAGTTTGAAGAGTGGCTGGTTGCGCGTGAAATGGTTGATGCAAAGGGTCGGATACGCGTCAATTCCCCCAGCATTTTTTCCGGGATGATACCCTGTAATGACTGATGATCGTCCCATTTCCTGGCAGGCATTGCAGGCACGGACTTCGGCGCGCATCGGCCTTGCCCGTGCGGGCAACACGATTTCCGGCGCGGCGGTACGGGAATTCCAGTACGCCCATGTCCGTGCGCGTCATGCTGTCTCCATCGCGCTGGATATCAACCAACTGAACCTGTCGCTGCCTCATATCGAGGTTGAAAGCAGGGCTGGGGACCGTGATGAATACGTCAGGCGTCCCGACCTTGGGCGACAGTTGTCCGACACAAGTCGGGAAAGCCTGCCACATGGGCGGTATGATATCGTGTTTGTCATTGCCGATGGACTGTCGGCTCTCGCGGCGCAGCAGCAGGGGCCTGCAGTACTGGCAGCGATAATACCCTTGCTGGCGGACTGGTGTATCGCCCCGCTGGTTGTGGCGCAAAGGGCGCGGGTGGCGTTGGGCGATGAAATCGCGACCTGCCTGGGTGCGCGGTGCGTGGTGATGATGATCGGGGAGCGTCCCGGCCTGCGCTGTGCCGAAAGCATGAGTCTGTACATGACATGGAACCCGAAGGTCGGGATGCGGGATTCAGGACGGAACTGCATTTCCAATATCCATGGTCATGGCGGGTTATCCGCCATGACGGCAGCAAGCAGTCTGGTATGGTTGCTGAAGATGGCGCGAATGCGCAATTACAGTGGCGTCAATCTCAAAGACGAAACCTGTACTATTGAACAGACAGTCCGACCGGATGGGCAGAAAATGTTATTGGATAGAACAGACCAGTAAAAAAACGGTCGCTGAGAGGCTGGTTGGAAAGTCAAGCCGGGAAACTTCCTGTAATTAAAGGAAGTTGTTTGGTGAAGCTTTGTCAGAAGCTTCAGGGAATGCAGTCTTGTTTTGGCAGGGGCGGCGTCAAAATTTTTTACAATAAGTTTTGTTTTCAAACTGCCTTTATGGCCATAGGCGCGCCAGCCTATCCGCTGTAACCCGGGCAACGAAGCCCGCAGGATACAAATTAAAATAAAGCGGCAATCTGGAAAGTGCCTGTAATCAGCTTACATCCGCAAAAAATTGCGACAAAGTAGCTGGCGTCCCGTACGGGATTCGAACCCGTGTTGCCGCCGTGAAAGGGCGGTGTCCTAGGCCTCTAGACGAACGGGACTAAAGGCGTGAGCGGTAAGTATCCCGACACGGGGGTGGGGTCAACCCCCTGATTCAAAAATATTGAAATTATTGGGCGATTGCCGCGTCGCGGATAAAAAAAGTGGCGGATGTCCGGCCGTTCCAGCTTTCCGCGCGCAGCCATCCCGCCAGATGCAGCGGCGGGCTGTCGCGATCTTCCAGCACGGGGGCCAGGGGACTTTCATTGGCGCGGAACACCAGCGCCTTCAGTCGGGGACCACGGCCTTCGCCCTGCAGCGTCAGGCGCAGGGTATTGCCTTCCCGCCCGATCCGTTCGGCATAGGCCACGCGCACGCGGGGCAGGGCGATCAGGGGTTCATCATTGCCCGCGCCAAAGGGGGCCAGACGGTCCATGTCGGTCGCCAGGGCCACATCGGCGGCAGCGACATTCACCACGGCGTCGATGGTCAGGTCCACGGCATCGGGCAGGCTGGCGGCGGTAGCCAGGTGGCGGTCAAGGAATTCCTGCAGGGCGGGAATGCCATCCGCTGGCAGGCCGAAGCCCGCCGCCATGGCATGTCCCCCCCCCGATGACAGCAGTCCCGCCTGTCGTGCCGCGATAATGGCGCCACCAAGGTCCAGCCCCGGAACGGACCGGGCGGAGCCTTTTATGCTGCCATCTTCCATTTCCGCACCCACCAGAACGGGGCGGTTGAATTTTTCCTTGATACGTCCGGCCACGATTCCGACCACGCCGGGGTGCCAGTCCCGGCCGCTCAGCACCAGTACGGCATGACCCTGCGCGCGTTGTTCGGCCGCCAGTTCCATGGCGCGGTCAAGGATGCCGGATTCGACGCCCTGCCGGTTATGGTTGACGGAATTCAGCTTCTCGGCCAGTGCCTGCGCTTCCGCTGCGTCCGCGCACAGCAGCAGGCGCAGCCCCAGACCGGAATCCGCGATACGCCCGCCGGCATTGATGCGCGGCCCCAGCGCGAATCCACATGTAAATGCTGATAGCGGGTCACGTGCCCCCGCCGCATCCAGCAGTGCGGACAATCCCGTGCGCTGCCGTCGTGCCATGACTTTCAGCCCCTGGGTGACAAAGGCGCGGTTCAGGCCGCTTAACGGCATGACGTCGCATACGGTCGCCAGCGCGACGAGGTCGAGGCTGTCCATAAGCTGCGGGTCGGGATGGGTGTCGAACCACCCGTCGTGACGCAGGATGCGCACTGTGGCCACCACGGTCATGAATGTGACCGCGGCGGCACAGATGCCGTGTAGTCCCGAAGGGCAGTCGGGCCGGTTCGGGTTGACCGTGGCCAGCACGCGCGGCAGTGCGCCCTGCACCTGATGGTGGTCAAGGACAATGACGTCACCGCGCCCGCTTGCGTGTTCCAGCACCTCCACCGCCGCCGTGCCGCAGTCCAGGCAGACGATCAGGGTCGCCTCCTGGTCCTGCATGGCCGCGATTGCGGGCGCGTTCGGGCCGTAACCTTCCCGCATGCGGTCAGGAATATGGGTCAGCACCGTGCAGCCCTGACGGCGCAGGAAATCGGTCAGGAGTGCCGTGGAACACGCGCCATCCACGTCATAATCCCCGAACAGGCCCACCGTTTCTCCATTGCGGATGGCAGTGGCCAGACGGGCAGCCGCCGTATCCATATCCGTAAAGGTGGACGGGTCGGGCATCAGCGCGCGCAGGGTGGGTGTCAGGTAGGTTGCAACCTGTTCGGGTGCGATACGGCGCAGGGCCAGCATGCGGCCCACGATTTCCGGTAGCCCGGTCTGCTGTGCAATGGCCATGCCCATGCGGTCGGTATGGCTGGCCTGTCCGCCTTCGCGCCAGTTCCACCGGCGGCCCGTAACACTGCGGGTAACCCCCAGCACGGCTGGCTCCTGTTCCTCCTGTGGCGCGGGGGACGCGGGAAAGGGGGCAAGCAGGTCGGCAGCGGACATGAAAACGGATCCTTGTTGGTATGCGGCGCACGGGAAGGCAGGGGGAATGGTCCGACCGGAACCATTCCCCGCCCGACGGTCAGGCCGCTTCGATACGGATCAGCGCAGGCTCATCCAGTACGGCGGACAGTTCCGCAATATGGTGCAGCGCGTGCTGCATCGCCGCCTCGCTGGTTTTGTGCGTCAGCAGCACCAGCGGCACGGCATGGGTACCATCGGCGCGGACGTCATGCGCATCGGCATGCTGGAGCATGCTGCGCAGCGATACCCCGTTGTCCCGCAGTACTGCCGTTATGTCGGCAATCACGCCGGGGCGGTCTTCCACATTCAGGCGCAGGTAGTACTCACCCGTAAACGACTTGCTGGGCAGGGCTACGGCCTGCATCAGGCTGTCAGCGGCACAACCCCAGACCGGCATGGCGGAGCCACGGGCTATGTCGATCAGGTCGGCGCATACGGCGGTGGCGGTCGGCCCTTCGCCCGCACCGCGGCCTTCCAGCATCAGGCGGCCGGCAAAGGCCCCTTCCGCCACCACGGCGTTGAAGACGCCATTGACTTCCGCGATTGGCGCATCCTGCGGCACAAGGCAGGGATGCACCCGGGCCTCGATGCCGTTTTCATGCTGGCGCGCGATACCCAGCAGCTTGATGCGGTAACCCATCCTGCGCGCGAACTGCAGGTCCAGCGCGCCGATGCGGCGGATGCCTTCGATATAGACGGAGGCAAACACCACGGGCCGACCGAACGCCAGGCCGGCAAGGATTGCCAGCTTGTGCGCGGTATCGATGCCATCCACATCGGTCGATGGATCGGCCTCGGCATAGCCAAGCTTCTGCGCATCGGACAGGATTTCGGCAAAGTCCCGCCCGGTTTCATGCATGACGGTCAGGATGTAGTTGCACGTGCCGTTCAGGATGCCGCCGATCTTCAGGATCCGGTCCGCTGCCAGTCCCTCGCGCACGGTCTTGATGGCGGGAATGCCACCGGCCACAGCCGCCTCGAACATCAATGGCACGCCAGCTGCCTGCGCCGTGCAGGCCAGTTCGGCACCGTGAATGGCGATCAGCGCCTTGTTGGCGGTCACTACCGGGCGCCGGTTTTCCAGTGCGCGGGTCACCGTCAGGCGCGCAGCGCCTTCAGCCCCGCCAATCAGTTCTGCCACTACATCCACGTCGGGGTGGGTGGCCAGTTCCTCGGGCGTGTCACACCAGGCGACATTGCCCAGGTCTATGCCACGGTCACGCGTGCGGTCGCGCGCGCTGACGGCGGTCACCACCAGTTCGCGGCCCGCGCGGGCACGGATCAGGGACGCGTTTTCACGCAGCAGTTTTACAACGCCGGCACCAACCGTGCCCAGTCCCGCAATACCGATGCGCAGCGGCGGTTTGGGGGCGGGTTTGCAAGGGGAAGAAGTCATCTGTTTTCCGTCAACCGAGTGGGCAGTCATGAATGGGCAGGCTGCGAGTCAGGCAGCGGGGCAGCCTGCTGCGTGGTGGGGGCGATGCCGCCATGTTCCGTCATGAAATGGCGGATGGAACGGCAGGCCTGACGCAGGCGCTGGGTATTTTCCACCAGTCCGATGCGCACGAAACCCTCGCCATGTTCCCCGAAGCCAAGGCCGGGGGCCACCGCGACGCCCGCTTCCTTCAGCAGCAGCTTGGAAAAACCCACGCTGCCCAGTTCGCGGAAGCGTCCGGGGATGGGGGCCCATGCGAACATCGACCCTTCGGGGGAAGGAACCTCCCATCCTGCCGCCTGCAGTCCCTGGATCAGCACGTCACGGCGTTTGCGATAGATGTCGCGGATTTCAGCCACACAGTCCTGCGGGCCGCTGAGTGCCGCGACCGCCGCGACCTGAATGGGGGTGAACGCGCCATAGTCCAGATAGGACTTGATACGGGTAAGGGCCGCGATCAGCTTCGGGTTGCCCGCGGCAAAGCCCATGCGCCAGCCCGCCATGGAATAGGTCTTGGACAGGGACGTGAATTCAACGGCGATGTCCTTCGCCCCGGGAACCTCAAGGATGGAAGGGGGCACATTGTCGCCAAAATAGATTTCCGCATACGCAAGGTCCGACAGGATCCAGATTTCATGCTTGCGCGCAAAGGCCACCAGCTTGCGGTAGAAATCAAGGTCCGCGAGATATGCGGTGGGATTTGACGGAAAATTGACGATCAGCGCAGTGGGCTTCGGCACGGAATGGCGCACCGCGCGGTCCAGTGCTTCCAGCATTTCATCATCCGGTGTCGCGGGAATGGAGCGCACGGACGCGCCTGCGATGATGAAGCCGAACTGATGGATGGGATAGGACGGATTGGGTACCAGGATCGTATCGCCCGGGCTGGTGATGGCGGAGGCGAGATTCGCCAGCCCTTCCTTGGACCCAAGGGTCGCAATCACTTCCGTCTCGGGGTCCAGCTTTACGTTGAAACGTCGTTCGTAATACCCCGCCAGCGCCCGGCGCAGTCCCGGAATGCCACGGCTGACGGAATAACGGTGCGCGCGCGGGTCCGCCACCGTTTCCACCAGCTTCTGCACGATATGGGGCGGGGTGGGGGTGTCGGGATTGCCCATGCCCAGATCAATGATATCCTCCCCCCGCGCTCGGGCCTGGGCCTTGGCCTTGTTGACTTCAGCGAAGACATAGGGCGGCAGGCGGCGGATACGATGGAATTCTTCGGTCATGGGACGCTCTGTTGCGGGCGCACGGCAGGATGTGCGCCGGGTTGGAAAAATGACATGCCCGCCCGGCGGGGGGCATGCACCACACTCTAGCGCACGATGGCAATTCTTGCACCATTGCCAAAGGCATGGGCGTGTACCACGATTCGGTTGGCTGGCACGCCACGCGCCCGCAGCATGTTGGTCAGGGTGCGGGTGCGCAGCAGGGCAAGATTGAGGGCCGCGGTCTGCCCTTCCGCCGTGGCGGTGGCGGCATTGCCATAACCATTCACGATCACAAAGCGGTTGCCCCGCTGTTTCACGACGTTGCCGACCACGTCTTCCTCGCCATCCTCGATCTGGTCCGACCCGGGCAGGAAGCGTACCGGGTCCCCGTCTTCCGGCGTTGCCAGATGATAGGTGGGCAGGTCCATGCCGTCTCGCGCGGCATTGTCGGGCAGGCTGATCCCACCCACGGAGGGCAGTTCGGGCGGTGCATCGGCGATCGATGGCAGGTTGGCGGGAATCGCCTCGGGCGTGTCGGATACCGTTTCCGTCACCTCCGGCATGACCAGCTGTCCATTGCTGTCACGCACGGGTTCGGCCTGATGGGACATGCCACGTTCGGATTTTGGCCTGGTGCCCGCTGCTGCCTGCCTTCCTGCCTGCGTGCCGTCATCCGCCGCCGCGAGGGAGGCGGATTGTCCCCCACCATTGCTGGCCGGGTGCGACGGGATGGGGGGAATGTCGGCAGCCGTGGGCATGGTGCCCATGATCGCGTCCTGGCGCTGGTTGAGTTCGCGCTGGGCCTCAAGGTCGGCGGTGATGTCCTGACGCAGGTCGGGTGAGGGGAGTTCGGGCGTCCTGTCCGGCCCTAGCCCGACCTTGGGATAGGGCTGGTGCGTACCGGGTGGCGGGGGACGCTGCTGGCCGATCACGCCGCCCTGGTAGTTATGGTACCAGTCGGACACGGAATCGACCGTGTCCTGATGGTGCGCGCAGCCCGCCACACCGGTGGCAAGCAACGCCAGCAGGGCAGCCCGCGCGACGGCGGTCTGTCTGGACGGCGGAAAAAAAAATCTTCCGGGACTTGGCGATAGTGCCCGCTTTCCCAATCTTAGCTCCCATGGCCTTTTTTTGGCCTGCACACAACACGACCGGGGCAAACTAGCCTGCAATGCCGATCTTAGCGAGGGGGATCGCGCACCGGGTCCGTAGCCGGCAGCGGTCATCGTGGCTGATTGTCAGGTCGGGACTTGGCACCGGACGCAAGGCGGCGCAGGATAAGGACATGACCAGGACAGTCCCGGAGCATAGGGAGAACCCGATGAACGGCATGCAGCCGAAACACCGCATCCGCATGGATGATGAAGATCCCAGGGATCCCAGGGATCCCGATATCCCCGAACCCCAGGGCCCGGAAACCGAGGAACCCGACAAGAACCGTACGTTGTCCTCCCCCATCGGGGAACTGGAAAGTCGTCTGTTCGATCAGCGCAAGGTGCTGGTGTTCGGTCCGATCAATGACAAGATCGCCCGTGACGTGACCGGTCGCCTGCTGGCGCTGGCCGGTGCGTCGGACAAGCCGATCGATGTGTACGTGAACTCCCCCGGCGGTCATGTGGAAAGTGGCGACACCATCCATGACATGATCCGCTTTGTCGATTCGGTGGCGCCCGTCAACATGATCGGTACCGGCTGGGTCGCATCCGCTGGCGCGCTGATCTTTGCCGCGGGCAATAAGGAACGGCGCTACTGCCTGCCCAATACGCGTTTCCTGCTGCACCAGCCCATGGGCGGCGTGCGTGGCCCCGCGACCGATATCGATATCGAAGCGCGCGAGATCATCAAGATGCGTGAGCGCCTGAACCGCCTGTTCGCGCGTGAAACCGGACAGCCTTATGAAAAGGTGTGCAAGGATACGGACCGCAATTACTGGATGTCCGCGCATGAGGCGATCGAATACGGGCTGGTGACGCGCGTGATCGACAAAATCTCTGACCTGCATTGATTTAAGGCAAGGCGGACCGCCTGTCGGGTCCATAATGCTGATGGTGCGTTGTGCGGGGGGTGTTTCGGCATTCCCCGCAAATTTCAGATAACAGTTCTGCACTTCCTGGTTTGGTGTGATATGGACACCAGAAATCAGGGTGTCAGCTGTTGGGATAAATGCCACATCGGCCGGCGTATCCACGCGACACCGTTCCGAGCAGCGAGCCGACATGACGAAATCACTTTCTGACATCTACACTACTCTGCCCGAAGCCCGCGACCCGGGGGCCGCGACCCCTGATGCCGTGGCAAAGGCCGATTTCAACGCCCGTCACTGGTCCAGCCCGGTGCCGGGCCCGCTTACGCCCGGATCGGCGGAGCACAAGAAGGCGGTGGCGGACATGTTCCGCGACACCTTCAATCCCTACAAACCCTCGGTCATCGAATGGCCCAAGCTGGACAAGGAAACGCTGGAACGCGTGACCTCGCTGCCGATCTGGGACATTGCCGTGCAGACCGAAGGCAAGGCCCGCCTGCGCATGGCGGCCTATGCCCGCCTGATTGACGACCCGGACATGAAGGATGCCCTGTCACGCAACGCGTGGGAGGAAAACCGCCATAAGGAAGTCCTGTCCAAGATGGTGGCGGCCTACGATATCCCGCTGGCGTCCGAACCCCCCTACATCGAACCGCGCGATGTGGAATGGGCCTATCTGGTCACGGGTTTTTCGGAATGCGTGGACAGCTTCTTCGCGTTCGGCCTGTTCGCCATCGCGCAGAAATCCGCCTTCTTCCCCCCCGCGCTGATCGATACGTTCGAGCCGGTGATGCAGGAAGAATGCCGCCATATCCTGCTGTTCGCCAACTGGCTGGCGTGGCATCGCGCCACCATGCCGATGTGGAAGCGCCCCTGGTTCGAGGCGCGCGTGATCGGCGTATGGTTCTTCCTGCTGTATGAACGTCTGGGCATGGTCACGACGTTCGATGCCGAAGGCAACAAGCACGAACAGGACAACAACTTCACCGTGAATGGCACGAAGGAAGTCGCCAATGTCGACGTGCCGCTGCGCGACATGATCGACATCTGCCTGATCGAGAACGAACGCCGTTTTTCCGGCTACGACCCGCGCCTGCTGCGGCCGAAGCTTGCGCCCAATCTTGCGCGTCTCATCCGCTTCTTCCTGCCGCGCACGCCCAATTCCGCCAGTCTGGAAAGCCAGGCCGGCGCGGCGTAACCGTCCAGTCCCCACCCGCAAATGCGGCGGGTGGGGCCATATCCTCAGCCCAGGGTAGGGGTAGCTGTGCCTGCGCCGAAATCAAGCTGGCCCAGATAGGCCACGCGGCTTGCGGCCACGATGTCGCCGATCCGGCCACCCTCGATCCGGGCATAGGCATAGACCTTGCTTTCCTCCTCATCGGAGGAACCGATCGCAAGCCCCGCGAACTGCGTGCCCGCTTCATCCTTCAGCTGCCATACATCCCCGCGCACGACCGCATCGTATTTGTAGCGGAAGCCGGGAATGATCTTTGTCAGCAGCAGCGGCATGACTTCCGTGACATCCAGCGCCGTGCGTACGAAGGCGGTGCAGGCTTCATCGGGCACGAAATAGCCCTTGGCCGCCGCCGTCATCATGATCAGGCCGGGCGTTGTCCTGCCGTTCGTGACAAGGCGGCTGCGAATGACGATTTTCTGGTCATCGCGTGAGACTTCCGATGCAAGCATCACGGTGCCCACCGGTGCTGCCAGCAGGTCGGGCACAACCGTCATCTGGGTCAGGGGAAGGGTGGCGAGGATGGTCATCTCTCATTCTCCAGCAGGCAATGTGTCGGTAACGCTGCGGGTGGACCGTGTACAGCGTTACGTTTCATGACAACCATACGCCCGTTCACGTGTTTTAGGATGCATGGCACACGCGCGTCATATGCGTGGCAGAAATGTCCCGGTCCGGCCGTATGCGCAATACTATTGGCGCGGCGGGGTGCATGCCCCATGTAAACAGCATGAACGCCATGTGGACCAATTGCATGGCGCATAACGGGAGGAAAAGCCGGATGTCAGGTTATATTACGAAGGGTCTGGCCGCCCTGACGGTGATGGTGGCGGTCAGTCATGGTGGCGTAGCACATGCACGCAGCCATTCCAGCGGAAACAGCAGTGACATGGGCAGCTATACACCGGGTGAATCAGAAGCGAACGATGCATCCGCCGGGGTAAGGGGTAACTATAGCGCGCCGGAAACCGGTTCGGGCGGTGGCGTGCCACAGTTCCGTAATGATGGCGAGGAATCCGACCAGATGACAGGCGCCATGATGATGCCCGGCACCGCATCGGGCAGCGAAGCCCCCGGCATGAGTGACGGCAGTTATTCCAACATGCATATTGGTGGGGAAGACAGTTCGATTCTGCTCGGCGTTGACTGATACGACCGTCACGTTCCCAGTGTCTTCACGCAGCTACCAGGCCAGCAGGTGATCGGTATGGCAGCATATTCATCCGTCACGTCGCGTATGCCCCAGCGGTACAGTTGGGAAACCCGCTGGCTGCACTGGATCACCGCCGTCCTGGTGGTGGAACAGTTCGTGGTGGGGCAGGTGGCGTGGCACCTTATGGACCGCACGGCCCCCATGCGGTCGTTTCTGGCGGTTACCCATACGTCGCTGGGCGTGCTGCTGGCGGCGGTGTTCGTTACCCGCATGGCATGGGCAATGACGGGGGGGAAAGCAATTCGTTTTCCCGTTGTAACATTTCAGGATCGTGTCGCGCGCCGCATACACCGCCTGCTTTATCTGCTGCTGGGCGGGGAAATCGTGTTCGGTTACATGGCGCGCTGGACAACTGGGCGTCCCGTGATTGCATTTGGCGTGCCGATCAATTCCCCTTTTCCGGCATTGATGGGCGGGGCGCATTTCTTTTTTTCGTCGTTACATCATTGGAATGCATGGTTACTGTTCTGTCTGGCATGCTTTCACGCCGGCGCAGGATTTTATCACCTGCTGGGGATCCGGGATCAGGTTTTCCAACGCATGCTGCCCTAATGGCGGCATGCGGGGCTTGGTGGACTGCTACCGTTTGCAATCCAGCCAGAAACAAACAGAAACAATACGAAAATAGGTATAATTTAGGAAAATAAACCTATTATTGTATGTTGGTCTGGTATTTCCTTATTAATATTGGAGCAGTGTTCCTATCAGCATGATGTAGGGATGCGGGAGATTGGATATAGGATTTTGAACGGGATATTTGTTGTTGCATATTCTGGAAACCTTTACTAATATCCGATTAATCATAATAAATATAAAAATAAATATCTGATACTTTGTTAAATGCCCCTATTGTAGGCGTTTGATACCGGTCGGTTTTCCGCATTACGTGTGTGGTGGCAGATTTTACCCAGAAATCTGCTGATAACTGGATGGTATTGATCGTTGAAAAATGGAATCAATGAGCAATCATATCTATGAACTGAGGGTTTATAACCCCTTTCTGCTGTCTGGTGCGCTGATCGTTTGTGTGCTGGGTGCATGGATTACCATGCGACTGGTCGCCCGCGTATCTGAAACCAGTGGCAGGCAGCGTGTCGGCTGGTATTTTCTGACCGCCATGGCGGGTGCCAGCTTTGTCTGGTGTACTCATTTTGCGGCCATGCTGGCCTATCATGCCGGCGCCGACGTGAATCTGGACCCGCAGTATACCGTGCTTTCGCTGGTGGCCATGTTCGTGGCCATGCCCTGTGCGGTCATGGTGGCGGTCAGGCTGCGCGGGCGCGGGGGCTGCATGCTGGGGGGAATCATCCTCGGCCTTGGTATCGCCAGCATGCATTATATCGGCATGGCGGCGTACCATATCGATGCGCCCGTCGTGTGGAACATGCCGCTGGCGATCGTGTCGGTCCTGATCGGCATCGGGCTGTCCGCCGCAGCCCTGCTGCTGGCGTTGCGCCCGGTCAGCCTGCGGCGCGAGATCGAAATGACGCTGGCCATGGTGGGTGCCGTGGCCGGGCTGCATTTCACCGGCATGGCGGCCATGCATGTCACCATGCACCCGCATATGCAGATGCTGCATGACAATGAACAGTTTCAGGCCATCGGCTTCGCTGTCATTGCCGGTTCGATGCTGACAATCATTGCCGGTATCGCCTGCTTTGTCATTGACGGCAGCGTGCGGCAGGAATCGTATGACGAACTGCACCGCATGGCCATGTCCGATGCGCTGACCGGCCTGCCCAACCGCATAAGCTTCAATGAACGCCTCAATCAGGAAGTCGCAACGGCTGACCAGAATGGCGAACAGTTTGCGGTCATTGGTATTGACCTTAATAAATTTAAGGAAATCAACGATACCCGTGGCCATGCGGCTGGCGATGTCGTGCTGACCACACTGGCCGGGCGTTTCAGCGCGCTACTGGGGGAAGGAGAATTCGTGGCTCGTCTGGGGGGGGATGAATTCATAGCCATCCACCGCACGTCGGATCAGGCGGAACTGCATGATTTCGTAAACCGCATCCAGCAGGCGCTGAACCAGCCCATTCCCATTGATGATTACATGGTGACCAGTGGCGGCAGCATCGGGGTTGCGGTCTATCCGGTTGATGCGACGGACAGTGAAACCCTGATCTCGCGCGCCGATCTTGCCATGTATCGCGCCAAGACCGACCTGCAGCATACGATCTGGTATTATGAAAGCTCGCTGGACCAGAACGTGCGTGAACGCCGTGCGATGGGTGATGACCTGCGCGACGCCATGACCAATGGCCAGCTTTCGCTGTTCTTTCAGGTGCAGACTGTCGTCGCGACGGGCGCGGTTTCGGGATATGAGGCCCTGCTGCGGTGGGAACATCCGGTGCGTGGCAGCGTTCCCCCCACGGAAATCCTGGACCTTGCCTATGAAAACGGCCTGATTATCGAACTGGGTGAATGGGTGCTGGACCAGGCGTGCCAGGCTGCGGTGGGCTGGGATGGGGATGTCCGTGTCGCGGTCAACATGTCCGCATCGCAGTTCCTGCTGCCGCGTTTTGCCGATACGGTGCAGGCGACCCTTGCACGCACTGGCCTGCCCGCGGGCCGCCTTGTCATCGAAATTACCGAGGCAACGATACAGCGTGACCGTCCGCGTGCCTTGGCCATGGCCCGTAAGGTGCATGCGCTTGGGGTCAGGCTTGCGCTGGACGAATTCGGTGGCCCGAAATCGGTCCTGTCGATGCTGCGCGAATTCCCCTTTGACAAGATCAAGATCGACCGCACCCTCATGCAGCAGGTGGGCACGGACCCGGCCATGGCCGAACTGGTGCGCTCCGTCATGATCGCGGGTCATGCGCTGCAGGTCTCTGTTCTGGCGCAGGGGATCGAGACGCCGGCCCAGCTTGCGCTGCTGTCATCCGAAGGGTGTGACGAAGGGCAGGGCTACCTGCTTGGCCGTCCCGCGCATGCCCCCATGGCGGCAACCGTGCCAGCGCCTGCAGCCCCCACCATGCCACAGGCGTTCGCTGCGACGCCCATGCGTGCGGCGTGCGCCCCGTCATTCTATCCCGCCGCCTGATTGCCGGCTGGAATATTCCTATGAAACTGTGTGAGAAAGTAATGAACCCCCACGAAGCGCCTGCCATGACTGACGACCACAAGCCTGCCACCAAGCTGGACATGACAGCGGATGTCAGCCTCCAGCTGCTGGAGCAGGCAACGGATGGCGTCGTGATCATCAATGAGCGCAACGAGGTCGTGTTTTTCAACCCGGCAGCGGAAAAACTGTGGGGTTTCACCGAGGAAGAGGTGATTGGCCGCAATGTCAGCTGCCTCGTTCCCTCGGTCTATCGCGCCGATCATGACAGCTATATCTACAAGAACCGCAAGACGGGCGTGAACCGTATTGTCGGCACCTCACGCGAAGTCACGTTCGAGAACAAGGCCGGGGACTACATTTCGGGCGAGATGTCGATCTCGACCGCGCTGCTGGGGCCGGAAAAGAAGCGCTACTACATGGCCTTCATGAAGGGCGTGACCGAGGAAAGCCACCGCCGCAAGCTGCTGGACCTGCAGAATACGGTATTCCAGGCCATTTCCAATGACATGCAGGTGGAGGACGTAGCCGACCTCGTCTGCCGTGAAGTGGAAAGCTTTGTTCCCAACACGGTGTCCGCCATCATCCTGCTGGATGAAAACAACCGCCTGAGCATCCTGTCCGGTCCCGGCCTGCCGCGGCGTTATGCCGCAGCCCTTGAAAACATGTCCCTGACCGAAGGGGATCTTGCCGCACTGGGCAATGACCTGTCCGAAGCGAACAGCATCGTGTGGGACAGCTACCGCTCGCTCGGGATCTCGCTGGGGCTGCATAATTGCTGGGCTTCGGCCATCAAGTCGCGCAACGGGCGGATTTCGGGCATTTTCGCGCTGTATTCGCGCAACCAGTACAAGCTGAGCGACTGGCCGCAGAAGATCGTCACCGGTTGCGTGCCGTTCTGTAGCGTCGTGATCGAGAATTATGAGGCCCAGCAGCATATCTCGCAGCTGGCCAACCATGATTCCCTGACGGGTTTCCTGAACCGGACCGCCATCCACAAGGTCATCAAGTCGATGATCGACCGGCCGGGTGACAATCAGTTCGCGGTCTTCATGATCGACGTGGACCGTTTCCGCGATATCAACGACACCCTTGGCCACCAGAATGGCGATGCCTTCCTCAAGGCGATTGCCGAACGGCTGAAGGGCATGTCACGCAGCAACTATATCCTCAGCCGTTCGGGCGGTGATGAATTCGTCATCGTCATGCCCGACAGTGATGAAGCAAAGGCATCCGCCTTTGCCGAAAGCCTGATCAAGGCCATGCAGGAACCCATCGAGATTGCGGGCAACCTGCTTGTCGTCTCGCTTGGCATCGGCATCAGCGTGTTCCCTGAAAACGGGCCGGATGGCGAATCCCTGCTGGGCCATGCCGAAATCGCCATGCGCCGGTGCAAGAAGGAGGCGCGTGGTGGCTACTGTGTGTCCAGCACGGCGGATAACCGCGCGGCACAGGACCGGCTGCTGCTGGGGTCCGCGCTGCGTGAGTCGCTGGCCAAGGGCATGCTCAACCTGAATTACCAGCCGCAGGTCGATATCAAGACGGGCAGGCTGTATGGCGTGGAGGCCCTGTCGCGTTGGCAGCATCCGACGCTGGGCAACATCTACCCTTCACGTTTCATCGCGGTGGCGGAAGATACCGGGCAGATCGAGACGATCGGCACGTGGTCGCTGGAAGAAGCGACGCGCCAGATCATTGACTGGGAACGCCAGGGGCTGCATGTCCCTACGGTTTCGGTCAACCTGTCGGCAGCACACTTCCGCAACCGTGGCCTGCCTGCGCTGATCGAGCGTATCCTCAAGGAGCGCAAGCTGCAGCCTGAACGCCTGTGTGTCGAGATTACCGAAAGCGTCATGATGGACGAAAACGAGGACACGATGGAGGGGCTGGCCGCCATCCGTAACCTTGGCGTCGGGTTGTCGATGGATGATTTCGGGACGGGTTATTCATCCCTGTCACGGCTGACGCGCCTGCCGCTGACGGAAATCAAGATCGACCGCAGTTTCATCATGAACCTTGAACACGATCCCAATGCGCAGGCCGTGACCACGGCGGTGATCGGGATTGGCAACCGCCTGAACATGACCGTCGTGACCGAAGGGGTCGAGACGGAGGCGCAGCTCAAGCTGCTGCGGGGGCTGAACTGTGATGTGGTGCAGGGTTACCTGTTTGCCCGTCCCATGGCGCCCGATGCCCTGCTGAAATGGGCGAAAGGGCCGGACATGAAGCGCGTGTCCGACATGGCGCGCGATGTCCCGCATGAAGGCGAGCAGACAAAATAGGTCCCCGGGCGGTCCATGACCGCCCGCCCGTCCTGGTGCCTGCCTGGAAACAGGCATTTATAATTTTGGATTACCATGAAAACCGAGAACCCCAAGCCGCTTCCAGCTACCGAGACCATTCCTGACATCAGCTTTGAACTGCTGAATCAGGCCCGCGACGGGATGGTCATAATCGATGATCATAACATGATCCTGTATGCCAACCCTGCGGCTGAAACGCTGTGGGGTTACGACACCGGCGCGCTGGCGGGCAGGCCGGTGGGTGAACTTCTGGCCGCATCGGTCGGGAACAGCAGCCTGCCGATCGCCGTGGAGGCACCGGCACTGGAGCCGGTCGCGGGTGAGGTCACGTTTGAAAACCGCAGCGGGGATTACATCTCCGCCGAGGTCAGCCTGACGGCGGCACGGCTGGGGAAGGGTGGACGCACCTATCGCCTGATGATGGTGCGTGGCATTACCGGCGCGGGCCATCGCAGCCGGGTGATGGAACTGCAGAATACTGTTTTCCGCTCCCTTTCCAGCGAGATCCAGATTCAGGACGTGGCCGACATGGTCTGCCGCGAGGTGGAGGTGCTGGTTCCCAATACCGTCGCCGTGCTGATCCTGCTTGATGAACAGAACCGCCTGCGCATCCTGTCCGGTCCCGGCATGCCGCGCCGCTTTGCCGCGGCCCTGGAAGAAATGCGCCTGACGGATGCGGATATCGCAGCCCTGGCCAATGATCTGGGTGAGGCCACCACCATTGTGTGGGACAGCTACCGTTCCGTGGGCATCTCGCTTGGGCTGCACCATTGCTGGGCATCGGCCATCCGTACCCGCAACGGGCGCATCACGGGCATTTTCGCGCTGTATTCGCGTTCCGAACGCAACCGGGGCGAATGGCCGGCCCAGATCGTCAGCAGCTGCGTACCGTTCTGTGGCGTGCTGATCGAGCAGCACGAGGCGCGCCAGCATATCTCGCAGCTGTCGAACTATGACCCGCTGACCGGTTTCCTGAACCGCACGGCGGTGCATAAGGTGATCCGCTCCCTGATCGGTCAGCCGGGTGACAATCATTTCGCGCTGTACATGATCGATATCGACCGTTTCCGCGATATCAATGATGCGCTGGGCCATATCAATGGCGATGGGTTCCTGAAATCCGTTTCCGAACGGCTGAAGGGTATTTCACGCAGCAATTATATTCTCAGCCGTTCCGGTTCGAATGAATTCCTGATTATCGTGCCGAATACGAACCAGGCAGACGCACTGAAATTTGCCGACAGGCTGCATGAATGCGTAAAGCAGCCGATTGAAATCGGTGGCAACATGATCGTGCCGACCCTGGGTATCGGCATCAGCCTGTTCCCCGAAAACGGGCCGGACGGCGAATCCCTGCTCAGCTATGCCGAACAGGCGATGCGTCAGGCCAAGCGTTCGGGACTGGGCATGACCCACCTTGCGCGTTCGGAAGACAACAAGGCGGCACAGGACCGGCTGCTGCTGGGGTCGGCGCTGCGTGAATCGCTGGCGCAGGGCCTGCTCAACCTGCATTACCAGCCCCAGATCGATGTGCGGAACAATACGCTGTATGGTGTGGAGGCCCTGTCGCGGTGGAACCACCCGACACTGGGCAACATCTATCCCTCGCGCTTCATTGCCGTGGCCGAGGAAACCGGGCAGATCGAAGCCATTGGCACATGGTCGCTGGAACGCGCGGTGCAGCAGATCCTGGAATGGGACGCCCATGGCATTTATGTGCCGACGGTAGCGGTCAACCTGTCGGCGGGGCATTTCCGCAACCGTAATCTGCCCGGTTTCATTGCCCGCCTGCTCAGTGACAGCAATCTGGAGCCGCACCGCCTGACGGTCGAGATTACCGAAAGCGTCATGATGACGGAAAACGAGGATACGAACATGGTCCTGCAGGCCATTCGTAACCTTGGCGTCGCCCTGTCGATGGATGATTTCGGGACGGGATATTCGTCGCTCTCGAGGCTGACGCGCCTGCCGCTGACGGAAATCAAGATCGACCGCAGCTTCATCATGAACCTGGAGCACGACGCCAACGCACAGGCCGTGACCACGGCGGTGATCGGGATTGGCGGGCGCCTTGGCATGACGGTGGTGACCGAAGGTGTCGAGACCGTGCGTCAGCTTGACCTGCTGTGTCAGCTTGGCTGTGACGTGGTTCAGGGATACCTGTTCGCCCGTCCCATGACGCCGCAGAAGCTGGAGGAATGGATCAAGGAAGGCAGCTTGCAGACCGTTCTGCAAAAAGCGCAGGAAGAACGTAAGATCGCGTCTGCGGACTGACGTCCTCCCGGCATGTCAATGTAATGGCAGCACCCCGGTCCGAAAGGGCCGGGGTGTTTCATTATGGGGGTCATTACGGGTGAGGATGGTTTGCATGCTACCGGGCGCGTGCCATACATCGGGTCAGGACGTGGCGGGCACAGGCGTGGCCCGGCGCGATATTTTCCGCCCGCGCTGCCGACCTGCGGGCAATGGCCACAGGATAGTCCCATGACCTTACCCGTTTTTGATCTTTGTCTGAAAAATGGCAGCGTTGTCCTGCCTGATGCAACGGTCGTGACCGATGTATACGTGCGCGACGGGCGGATTGCCCGGATCGGGGGGCAGGGTGATGCCGGTCGCGTCATTGACTGTACCGGCCTGACCATCCTGCCCGGCGTCATCGACACGCAGGTCCATTTCCGTGAACCGGGCCTGACTGCGGCGGAAGATCTGGCGACCGGCAGCATGGCCGCCGTGATGGGAGGGATTACCGCCGTATTCGAAATGCCCAATACCAAGCCCGCCACCGACCGGCCCGAAGCCGTTGTCGACAAGCTGGAACGCGCGCGTGGGCGCATGTGGTGTGACCATGCGTTTTATGTGGGGGCCACGACCGACAATGCCGATCGGTGTGGTGAACTGGAAATGCTGCCCGGTACGGCGGGGATCAAGATTTTCATGGGGTCTTCCACCGGCAGCCTGCTGGTATCCGATGACGCGGTGCTGGAGCGCGTGCTGCGTTCGGGCCGCCGCCGTGTCGCCATCCATGCCGAAGACGAGGCCCGGCTGCATGAACGCCTGTCTGAACGCAAGGCAGGTGATCCATCCAGCCATCCTGTCTGGCGTGATGAGGAAACGGCCCTGCGCGCGACACGGCGTATCGTGCGTCTGGCGCGGCGCACGGGCCGGCGGATCCATGTGCTGCATGTCACGACACCCGCGGAACTGGAATTCCTGTCGGGGCACAAGGATATCGCCAGTTGTGAGGTAACCCCCCAGCATCTGACGCTGGCGGGTGAAGAAGCCTATGCCGAACTGGGCACGCTGGCGCAGATGAACCCGCCCATCCGTGGCCGCAAATGGCGTGATGGCCTGTGGTACTGGATGGGGCAGGGGGTGCCTGACATCATCGGGTCCGATCATGCGCCCCATACGTTGGAAGCCAAGCAGCGCAGTTATCCTGAAACGCCTTCGGGCATGCCCGGCGTGCAGACCCTGCTGCCGCTGATGCTGGACCATGTGGCGCATGGCCGCCTGTCGCTGCGTCGGGTGGTGGACATGACATCGGCCGGTCCGCAGCGCCTGTTCGGGCTGGTGCGCAAGGGGCGCATTGCCGTGGGGTATGATGCCGACTTCTCGGTGGTCGATCTTGCCGCGCGCTGGACGGTTCAGCAGGAATGGCTGGCTTCCAAATGTGGCTGGTCACCTTTTGTTGGTTGCGAACTGACGGGGCGCCCCATCGGCACGATCATTCGTGGCAATGTTGTCATGTGGGAAGGCCAGCTTGCCCCGACGGCCCAGGGCAAACCCCTGCTGTTTGACGCTACGGACCGCCCGCAATCCGTTTGAGCGGTGTCGCAGACAGGCAGACAGAAGGGCAGTAAAAGTTTCTGGATGCCGCTTTTTTCAAAAAAGCGGTATTCCCTGTAGCCCTTTGAAAAAAGCTTCACCTAAAACTTCTTGATGATTTGCAGTCTGTTTCAGACAGTCTCTTACTGGCCACAGGGGTAGCTACTCCGATTCCTTCTGCGGTCGTCTCCCATTTTTCAGCGCCAGACGGGCTAAACAGTAATGAAGCCCTGACCCAGGCAGATCATATGATCCGCGACATGATGGTGACCGCCGCATCGGCCTGATGCCACCTGTGCCATCGGACGTCCCCAGGCATGTCAGGAATATGTGGGATAAGACAGCCGACTGGACCATGAACCGCAGGCTGTGCGGAATGACATGGACTTACAGATTCTATCATATTTTTTGGAATTTGAATGGTGCCCAAGGGCGGGATCGAACCACCGACACTGCGATTTTCAGTCGCATGCTCTACCAACTGAGCTACTTGGGCACCGGGCCGTCTGTCCGGCTATGTCAGGGCAGTCGGGACCGCCGTGACGTTGGACAAGCGTTTAACCTACCTCATCATCGGGATCAACCCGTCTTGTGTATTTTTCATCCTCTCCGGATGGAATCTCCGTCGAGGGCACGCGGTACTGGCCGGAAAACCAGCGACCCAGGTCAACATCAGCGCATCGGCGCGAACAGAACGGTCGGTATTGCTGCTGTGCGGGTTGACCGCAGACGGGGCAGGGGGGAAGGGTAGACTGTTCAGCCATGATCGAATCTCCAGCCATTGGCGGGCAGGCCCTGATCCATGACAGGCTGAATTACGCGGCCCGTCAGGCGCATGAAGTCCTCCATCCAGCCCGGATGGTCCTGCAACAGCGCCATGATGCCATAACCACACGCCAGCATGACAGGGCGGCCATCGGGCGGCATGCCACGATAGGCCTGCATCTGCCCACGCAGCGCATGGAGCAGTCGGCCTTCGCGCGACTGGAACAGTTCATGCAGCGGCGGATGGATGCGCGGACGGACAATTTCCGCCAGCCCAAGCGCCGTAAAGCCCAGGAAGCGCGGACGCAGCGGGTCGTTTTTCAGTAACGCCTCGACCGTTTCCGACAGCGCCCGGCGCTTGCGTATGGCAAGCCCCGCGACATCGACAATGATCGCGCCGGACAGGTTGCGCAGCCGCAACTGGCGCAGCAGGTCAGGCAGTGCATCACGGTTGGCGGCAAACTGTGCCGTCTGCTTGGGGCGGCGGTCCATGCTGGTGCCTCCGCCATCCATGTCGATCGCTACCAGTGCGGGTGTGGGCGTAATGCTGGCCGACATGCCGCCGGGCAATGGCACAACGGGATCTTCCAGCGCATCGGCCTGCGCGCGGAGGTCACTGTCGAACGCGCAGTTGACGCGGGTCAGGCGTGGGTGAAAGACAGCAGGCAGCAGGGTGCCAATGGCGACGTCATCAATGATGATGGGCGCCAGCGGGTAATATCGGGCCAGTCGTTCCAGCGGCGTAGGACCACGACGCAGCAGTTTTGGTTCCGCCCCACCGGGCAGGTCGGACGGCAGGTTGCGCGCACCCAGCCGCACGCCCTTGCCCCCCTGTGCGCTGCGGGTGACGGTCACAAGGACGGTCTGCCCCTGTGTCAGGGGACCAAGTCCTTCAGAATCCGGCAGGAAACCTGCCTGCTCCAGTCCCGGCAGGGTGATGAACGTGCCGCCAAGTGCAGGGACATGGGCGCTGACACGGGCGCGATAGATATCGCCCACGCCATCAGCCATGTCAGGCCGCCACAGGGCAAAATCCTGCATGACGTCATTGTCCATGACGGCGATGCGGACCTCTCCAGGGCTGCTGCTGGCGCAGATGCGCATGCTCACCGGAGCCAGCATCCCTTCTGGCCACGCAGCATCTGCGCGGTTTCAAACAGTGGCAGGCCGACAATGCCGGTGTAGCTGCCAGACATGAAGCGCACGAACGCCGCCGCCTGGCCCTGGATGGCATAGCCCCCGGCCTTGCCGTTCCAGTCACCTGCTTCAATCAGCGCATCGATCTGCACCGACGTCAGGCGGGAGAATGTGACCGTGCTGGCGACCAGCCGGTTGCCCGCGCGGCCACCCTGCCATGCGGTGGTGGGACGCAGGGCCACGGCGGTAAAGACGGTATGGCGCCGTCCGGACAGCAGGTTAAGGCACCTGCGTGCCGTATCCGCATCCTCCGCCTTGGGCAGGATGCGTCGGCCAAGGGCCACAACGGTATCGGCCGCGATGACCAGTGCCGGAATATCCAACGTGCCCGCTACGTGTTCGGCCTTTTCCGTCGCCAGACGCTGGGCATGGGAACGGGGCAGTTCGTCAGGCCGGGGCGTTTCATCGATATCTGCTGGATGAACCTGATCGGGAACCAGCCCGATCTGTCGCAGGAGCGCGAGCCTGCGGGGGGAAGCCGAGGCGAGGACAAGCTGCGCACCCGTATCCGCCCCGGATGGAGCGGTGTCTGCGGTCATGACCGACAAAGGGCGGCTTACTTGAAGCGGAACGTGATGCGACCTTTTGTCAGGTCATAGGGCGTCATTTCCACATTCACGCGGTCGCCCGCCAGCACGCGGATACGGTTCTTGCGCATCTTGCCGCTGGTATGCGCCAGGATGGTATGCTCATTATCCAGTGTCACGCGGAACATGGCATTGGGCAGCAGTTCGGTTACTGTGCCACTGAATTCGATCATGTCTTCTTTAGACATCGTGTCCTTCAATCATCAAAATTGCCGTCATGCTGCGGGCCCGCAGCGCAATACGGTTGGTTTATGTGGGGATACTCGTCGCCCGGGTCAAGTTTCCTTATGCGCGGCGATCAAGGTCGGCCAGCCGGACCGACACGCTCAGTGCATGTGCATCAAGGCCTTCGGCCTGTGCCAGGCTGACGGCGGCGGGTCCGATCCTGCGCAGCGACTCGGGCTGTGCCTCGATGAACGTCGTGCGCTTGATGAAGTCGAACACCGACAGCCCGGACGAGAAACGCGCCGTGCGGCTGGTCGGCAGCACATGGTTGGGACCACCGACATAATCGCCAATGGCCTCGGGGCAGTACCGACCGACAAAAATGGCGCCAGCATGCCGCACGCGGTCAAAGACCGGGGCCGGATCATCGATCATGAGTTCCAGATGTTCAGGCGCTATGGTGTTTACAAGGTCGGCGGCCTCATTCAGGTCACGCACCGTGATGATTGCGCCATGGGCGTCCCAGCTGGTGCGGGCGATTTCAGCGCGCGGCAGGGTTTCCAGCTCGGTTGCGACCGCCTGTTCCACCTTCGCCGCCATGCCTGCATCCGGCGTGATCAGGATGGACTGGGCCATGGGGTCATGTTCGGCCTGCGCCAGCAGGTCGAGTGCGATGGCGCGGGGATCGTTGTTGCCATCCGCGATCACCACCACCTCGGATGGACCGGCGATGCTGTCGATTCCCACCGTGCCGAAGACCTGCCGCTTCGCTTCGGCCACATAGGCGTTGCCCGGTCCCACCACGCGGTCCACAGGTGCGATGGTGGCCGTGCCATAGGCCATGGCGCCCACGGCCTGCGCGCCGCCCACGCGGTAGATTTCAGTCACACCCGCGCGTCGCGCCGCCGCCAGCACCAGCGGATTGAGCGCGCCATCGGGCGTGGGCACGCACATGGCGATGCGCCCGACCCCCGCCACATGGGCGGGAATGGCGTTCATCAGCACGGAGGACGGATACGCCGCCTTGCCGCCCGGCACGTACAGCCCTACCGAGTCCAGTGCCGTCCAGCGCATGCCCAGCGTAACACCCGCATCATCCACGTAACGCATGTCGGATGGCATCTGCGCCTTGTGGAACGACTCGATCCGCGTGGCTGCGACTTCAAGGGATTCCAGCAATCTGGCCGGAACCTGCGCACAGGCGGCTTCGACTTCCGCTGCCGTGATCCGCAGGGTGGCGGGGGTGACATTGGCCCGGTCGAAACGGTTGGTGAATTCGCACAATGCGTCATCACCGCGTGCCCGCACGGCAGCCAGAATTTCGGTTACGGGGCCGTCCACGCGGGCGGTGTCGCTGTCACGGTCAGCCAGCAGGCCGGCGAATTCGGCTTTGAAATCAGGCTGGGTGGTATCAAGGCGCTTCATGCCTGCTGGTCCTTGGCTGGTGCGGAATTGGACGCCAGCGCCGTGCGGAAACGGTTGATGATGGCGCTTATGCGCTCGGGCTGGGTTTTCAGCGCCGTGCGATTCACGATCAGGCGGCTGGTGACATGGGCGATGGTGTGGGTTTCCTCCAGTCCGTTGGCGCGCAGGGTGGACCCCGTATCAACCAGATCAACGATCAGGTGGGACAGGTCCAGAACCGGGGCCAGTTCCATCGCGCCATGCAGGTGGACGATGCTGGCGTTGATGCCGCGCGCGGCAAAGTGACGGCGCGTGATGGAGGGATACTTGGTCGCGACCCGCACCTGTGACAGGCGGTTGGGATTGTCTTCAAGCCCGCTGCGGTCCTTGGGCTGGGCGATGGAAATGCGGCAGCCGCCGATACCCAGATCAAGCGGGGCGTAGATTTCGGGGTAGTCGAATTCCATCAGCACATCAGCGCCGCATATGCCGATCTGCGCGCCGCCAAAGGCAACGAAGGTCGCGACATCGAACGAGCGCACGCGCACCACGTCAATGTTGGGATCATTGGTTTCAAAGCGCAGCAGGCGACTTTTCTCGTCATTGAAATCCGGTCCGGGCACAATGCCCGCCCTATGCAGAAGCGGCGCCGCGGCTTTGAGGATACGGCCCTTGGGCAGGGCAAGTATCAGCGGGCTATCCGTTTCCGGAACGGCGGTCTGGGCCGGTGACAGGACGGTCAATGCATTCTCCGACATTGAAGGCTGGAGTTGCCCCGCATGGTACGGGGCGCCTCTGGTGACATGCGCGCATACCACATTCAGCCATCATGCAGGAAGGGCGCTTTTCTGGCGGCAGCTAGTCGGAAACGCGTTCGATATGCGCGCCGCACTGCGCCAGCTTGCGTTCCACGGCCTCGTAACCCCGGTCAAGGTGGTAGACGCGGCTCAGGATCGTCTCCCCATGGGCCGCAAGCCCCGCCAGGATAAGCGAGAACGATGCCCGCAGGTCGGTCGCCATGACTGGCGCACCGGACAGCGAATGCACGCCCCGGATAATGGCCGATGACCCATGCACGTTGATGCGCGCGCCCATGCGGTTGAGTTCGGGCACATGCATGAAACGGTTTTCGAAAATGGTTTCGGTCACCATCGATGCTCCTTCGGCAACCGACAGCAGCGCCATGAACTGGGCCTGCATGTCGGTGGGGAAGCCGGGATAGGGCTCGGTCATGATATCGACCCCGCGCAACGCGCCGGTGCGCTGTACGCGCACGGCCCCTTCCTCCTGCACCATCTCCACGCCCGCTTCTTCCAGCGCGCGCACGACGGCGCCAAGGTGTTCGACCTGACCGCCCACCAGGCGCAGCTCGCCGCCGGTAATGGCGGCAGCACAGGCATAGGTGCCGCATTCGATCCGGTCGGGCATGACGCGGTAATGCGCGCCATGCAGCCCGTCCACCCCGTCAATGACCAGCTTGCCCGTGCCGATGCCGGTAATGCGCGCGCCCATGGCGTTGAGGCAGCCGACAAGGTCCCCGATTTCGGGTTCACGCGCGGCATTGACGATTTCGGTGCGCCCTTTGGCCAGGGTTGCGGCCATCAGCAGGTTTTCCGTAGCACCCACGGAGGCGAACGGCAGGATCACCCGCTCCCCCTTCAGGCCGTGGGGGGCTTCGGCATGGATGTAGCCATTTTCCAGCGTGATCTTTGCCCCCAGCGTTTCCAGCGCCTTCAGGTGCAGGTCAACCGGGCGCGTGCCGATGGCGCAGCCACCGGGCAGCGACACGCGGGCTTCGCCACAGCGTGCCAGAAGCGGGCCGAGCACAAGGATCGATGCCCGCATCTTGGATACGATATTGTAGGGGGCCTCGGTATTGGTGATCTCGCCACCAACCGACAGTGTGCCACCGTCGCCGCTGACATCTTCCACCGTCAGGCCATGCTGTTCAAGCAGCCTGCGCATGGTGCGGATGTCCGCAATGCGCGGGACATTGTCCAGCACCAGCTTTTCGGAGGTCAGCAGCCCCGCCACCAGCAGCTTCAGGGCGGAATTCTTTGCCCCGCCAATGACGATGTCCCCACGCAGCGGGTGGCCGCCGTGAATGATGAAACGGTCCATGACTTGCGCTTCCTGCCCTTACATACGCGGCGGGGCGACGCCGACCTGCCCCATGTATTTGCCCTTGCGGTCGGCGTAGCTGACTTCACACGGTGATGCCCCCTGGAAGAACAGGAACTGGCAGATCCCTTCATTGGCGTAAATGCGCGCGGGCAGGGGGGTAGTGTTGCTGATCTCGATCGTGACCTGCCCTTCCCATTCCGGTTCCAGCGGGGTCACGTTCACGATGATGCCGCAGCGCGCATAGGTGGACTTGCCCAGGCAGACCACCAGCGTGTCGCGCGGTATGCGGAAATATTCGACCGTGTGCGCCAGCACGAAGCTGTGCGGCGGAATGGTGCAGCAGTCGCCCCGGCGGGTGACAAAGCTGTTTTCGGCAAAGTTCTTGGGATCGACCACCGCGTTGTCCACGTCGGTGAAAATCTTGAATTCATTGGCGACGCGCGCATCATACCCGTACGATGACAGCCCGAAGGAAATCACGCCCTCCCGGCTCTGCTTTTCCACGAAGGGTTCGATCATGCCATGGTCCGTGGCCATGCGACGAATCCACGTATCGGGCATTATTGGCATGCTGTCCCTTCCTTCGGCATCAGTGGCGCGGCACGCGGGCAACCCGTCGGCCGTTGCGCGACCACTAACGAAGTGGCCGCCCGACCGCAACCGCAATCACGCTTCGTTGCTGGATATGTCGCCGCTGCCGGGGGCATCGGACGCAGGGGCCGTGCGGGCACGGGTCTGCTGCTTGCGCCGGCGCAGGTTGGCGCGCAGGGCCTCGGCTTCCCGGGCCAGGCGCTGCTGGCGGGCGGCCTCGGCCCGATCGGTCAGGCGGGGTGTGTCAGGCCGTTCGGTCATGGGGTGTTTTCACGTAGCGACGGGAAGGGGAATGCCCGCCATCCATGGGGATGGCGGGCGGACAATCAGGCTGATGTGGCGGGTTCGGCCGGGGCGGGAGCCGCAGGCTGTTTCGCGTCCGTAGCGGGCGGCATGTCCTGCGGAATGCCACGACGGATAAGCAGTTCACGCAGCGCCTTGACCACGGGGAAGATTTCCACGTTGCGGTCGTAGCCAGCCTCGTTCCACGCGGCCTGTTCCAGTTCCACGATTTCCTTGTCTTCAAGGAAGATGCGGTTGGTGAACCAGCCCAGCGCGGGCCAGATCATGTCGATCAGGAACGGGGTCTGCGGGCGCAGGATGGACAGCAGGCCAAAGGACTGGGTTACGCGTTCGTCCTTGTCCACCGGCACGTAGGCGGTCCACAGATCCATGATCAGGTCACCGTCCTTGTCGGTGATGCGCAGGGTCTGGTACGGATATTCCGTGCGGATCGTCACAACTTCCTCAACGGGCTGTTCCTTGCCCTGCAGGTCCTTGTGCTTGCCAAAGATCAGGCGTTCGGCCAGCGGCTGCTGTCCCGCGCAGCGCATGAAGCTGTAACGTGCCTCGATAAAGTCCTCGCCCTTGTCCTGCCCCAGGAAACGGGCCTTGATCTGGCCCATCTGGCGGCGGTGCAGGAACTGATGGTTCATGTCCATCAGGTTTTCATGCATGAAGGTGTAGTGGCAGTTCACCCGCGGGCTGAAATGCTTGGTCTTGTATTTGGGGTTGTCTGTCTGGGCCAGCTTGGGGAAGGGGGTGCTGTCTGCCTTGTCCGGGTCGCCGGGAAAGATGAAGATCAGCCCGCCCGCTTCACGCACCGGGAAGGTACGTACGCCATTGGGCAGCTTGCCCTTGCCAAGATAGGGCACGTCGATGCAGCGGCCCGAACGGCCAAAGGCCCAGCCATGATAGCAGCAGCGCACGGTCTGGCCGTTCACGGTGCCCTTGCTCAGCGGGACCTGCCGGTGGGGGCAACGGTCATACAGCGCGAAGACGCTGCCCTCTTCGGGGCGGACCAGCACGATGGGAATGCCAGCATAGCTGACGGCCAGCGTCTTGTCGCGTTTCAGGTCGGCTGACCATGCCACCGGATACCAGAAATCCGGGTTGGAGTTGACCCGGCGCAGGTCGGGGTGGTGGGGGCCGGGTACGGGGGTGATATCGTCGGTCTGGGCGGGGGAAATCTGGTTCATGTGGTGCAGTCCCGAAGTGTTCGCGTTGAAACGGCGGGCCGCGGGTCATCCCCGTCCGCCAGAAAGAAGAATGCGCAATGGGTGAAGAATTTCAGTCGTCTTGTCGACTGTAAAACCACCCGTTGCATAAGGCCCATGCTGAATACTGGATGCTCGGCCCGGCTTTTTGGAATGCCATGAGGCAGATCAAGGTAATCCCGCACCCGATATGGCACAATTACCGCACACGTGCTGCTATCCTGCCTGTGGCAGGGCTTCATCACCCCAGCCCATGTCCGCCATGGCGGCATGGTAGAAGGTATTCGCCAACTGCGTGTGCAGCAGTTCATCATATACGGACAGGGTCGCGTACTGCATCGCCTGTGTTGAATAATGGTCGCGCACATTCTCGCGCGCGTGCCATGCCAGCCGGGTGCGTTCTTCCTGTGTCATGGTGGCGATATGGCGCATGCAGGCTGCCAGTGCCTGCACGTCATCGGGGGGGAATACGAAACCGGTCACGCCGTCATCCACCGTTTCCAGCGCCGCGCCATGGCCCGCCACGATAACGGGGCGGCCCATGGCCTGGGCTTCCACCACGACGCGGCCGAAGGGTTCGGGCCGCAGCGAGGGTACAACCACCATGTCCGCCAGCATCATGGCGGCCGGCATGTCGGCGCAGTGCCCGGCAAAACGCAGGTGCGTGGCGATTCCCCTGCGCTGGGCGAGAGTGACGAGTTCGCGGCCCAGCTTTTCGTTCGCCTCACCCACGAAAATGCACACCCAGTCCCCGTTGAAGCCCGCTGTTTCATTCATCCGCGCCAGCGCCTCGATCAGCAGCGCATGCCCCTTCCACGGGGTCACGCGCGCGGGCAGCATGATGACGGTGGCGCCGTCGGGGATGTTCCACAGGTTGATCAGGTTCTGCACCCGGTTGCCGCGCACGCCCTGCGGGTCGAAGCGCAGCATGTCTGCCCCGCGCGGGATCAGGCGCAGGCGATCGTCGCCCACCCTGTATTCCTCACGCAGGCGGTTTTCGATGTAGCGGCTTATGGCAATAACCCGGTTGCCGGACGCCAGCACGCTGTTGTACCGCCGCTTGCCCGGCAGGTTGGCGGCGTGCACGCCATGCCATGTAGTGACCAGCGGTATCTTCAGCCGCCTGCATGCCAGGGAGGCCGCCCATGCAGGCGCGCGCGAACGCGCATGGACCAGATTGACACCGAATTCCCGGATGACATGGCGCAGGCGGGCCGCGTTGCGCATGATGGAAAGGGGATTCTTCGCTTTCAGGTCCATCTCGACCGGAATGGCCCCGATGTATTTCAGGCGCGGGACAAGGCGTCCGCCCGCACTGGCCACGATGGCCGTGCCACCGCCCTGGACGATGGCACGCGCCATTTCCAGCGTGCCATGTTCTATCCCGCCGGATTCGAGGGCTGGCAGGGCCTGCAGGATGACAGGTCGGTCGCTCACGGTTTGCATCACCCTTCCCCATATCATGATCGTATCGGAACTGCACGGGTCGGTGGCGAATGGGGGGCTGGCCCTTGACCTTCTTGGCGGGCAGGCCGACGAATGCGGTAATGAGAGTCTTTGCGTGCCTGCCTGTATCCCCCTTTTCCCTGCCGGAGGGGTGTCCCGTTCGTCCCGCCATTGCGCCGGTCCGGCCCGCCCGCCGGGTGCGGGTGGGATGCCGGGGCATCATGGCGGCTGGTGTCGTGATTGTGGGGGCATGCCTGCTGCTGGCAGTCAACGTCGCGTGGAATGGCCGTGTATGGGCGGCTGATGCGCCACGGGCCGCCGCCCCGACACCTGTCCCCACCGTGCCGGAGCATGAGGGGGCCGGGCATGATGCATGGAGCTTCGCCCGCTGCACCGCCACCGTGTCCGATGATCCCGATGGCGCGCGTGATTATGCCGAGGACTGGCTGAACCATGGCGGTGGCCTGGAGGCCCAGCAGTGCGAAGCCCTTGCGCGCATCGAACTGGGGGATGTGGCGACGGCGGCGGCATCGCTGGACCGTCTGGCGCATGTGCCCGGCTGGCCCGTGGGGGACTCGGCCCATGCGGGCATGCAGCCAGATACCCCGCAGTCCCTGCGCCGCCGCGCGGCCGTCGCTGAACAGGCAGCGCGGGCATGGCAGGCGGATGACAGCCCGAAACAGGCATTTGATAGCGCGACCTATGGCCTGATGCTGGAACCGGATGACGTGCCGCTACGTCTGGTCTATGCGCGGGTCGCGGTTGAACTGGATCAGCCCCAGAGGGCGATCGATACCCTGACACCGCTGCCATCCGTTCCGGCGGAACGTGATGAGGCACTGGTCGCGCGCGCGGCCGCATGGCGCCGGATGGGCCGGATCGAACAGGCCATGACCGATATCAACGCGGCCCTGAAGGACATGCCCCGCAATGGCGCGGCACTGCTGGAACGCGGTATCCTGTACCAGCGCGAGGGCCAGATGGCGCAGGCGCGCGCCGACTGGCAGGATGTCGTGACGCTGGCCCCGGATTCGGATGAGGCCGATCTGGCGCGTCAGGATCTGTCGCTGCTTGAAACCGACCCCGAGGCACCCTGAACCCATGGCCCGCATTCTGGTTATCCGGCTGGGCGCGCTGGGCGATTTCATCCAGTCCTTCGCGCCGTTCGCGGCCATTCGCGCCCATTATGTGCATGATACGGTCGACCTGCTGACGCAGGCGCCCTTTGCCGAGCTTGCACGGCATGCACCGTGGTTCGACCATGTGCATGTCGACCGCAGGCCGCCATGGCGTGACCTGCCTGCGGTCATGGCGCTGCGCCGACTGCTGCGGTCGTATGACTTTATTTATGACTTGCAGACATCTGGCCGCAGCACGCGCTATTTTCACCTGTCGGGCATGAAGGCATGGTCGGGAATCGCTCGCGGCGCGCAGGCGGTGCATGACAGCCCGCAGCGGCGCATCATGCATACCCGTGCGCGCCAGCGTGACCAGTTGCGCCGCGCGGGAATCGACAGCCTGCCGGTGCCCGACCTGTCGTGGCTTATGCACGATGGTCCTGTTTTGCCCGCGCCCTATGGCGTGCTGGTGCCGGGGGCGGCGGCGCATCGCCCGGCCAAGCGCTGGCCTGTGGAACGCTACGCCGCCCTTGCGCGGCACATGCATGCGCAAGGGCTGTCGCCCGTTATCGTGGGGGGCAGGGGGGAAGGCACGCTTGCCGCCACCATCCGCGACACCTGCCCTGTTGCGGTGGACCTGACGGGGCGGACATCGCTGCTGGAACTGGGTGGCGTGATGGCGCGGGCAGCATGCGCTGTGGGAAACGACACCGGCCCCATGCATCTTGCGGCGGCTCTTGGCGTGCCCAGCACCGTGCTGTTTTCAGCCGACAGCAACCCTGCCCTGACCGCGCCCGTGGGCCAGTATGCGGGGCAGGTGCGGATCATTTATGTACATGATCTGGCTACTCTGCGCGTTGACAGGGTTGCGGCAACGCTCGCCTGACGCCATTACAGCGGAATATCTTCTTACCGGAGCAATGAAACCATGCCTGCCATAACCCTGCCTGACGGATCCGTTCGCCGCTTTGACGGGGCAGTGACGGGCACTACCGTGGCGCAATCCATCGGTGCCGGACTGGCCCGCGCCGCCCTCGCCATGGAAGTGGATGGCAGGCTTATGGATATTGGTCGCGAGATCGATCATGACGCCAGGGTCCGCTTTGTCACGCGCAAGGACCCCGAGGCGCTGGAAATGATCCGCCATGACGCCGCCCATGTGCTGGCCGAAGCGGTGCAGTCGCTGTTTCCCGGAACCCAGGTCACGATCGGCCCATCGATCGAAAACGGATTCTATTACGATTTCTATCGCAACGAACCGTTCAGGCCGGAAGATTTCGCCGCGATCGAAAAGCGCATGGGTGAAATCGTGGCCGCGAACGAGCCTTTCGTGCGTGAGACATGGCCGCGCGAGAAGGCCATCGAATTCTTTGAAAACAAGGGTGAACGCTTCAAGGCCGAACTGATCCGTGATCTGCCCGAAGATGAGGAAATATCGATCTACCGTCAGGGTGAATGGCTGGATCTGTGCCGTGGGCCGCACCTGCGCGGCACGGCGGATGTGGGCAATGCCTTCAAGCTTATGAAAGTGGCAGGGGCCTACTGGCGCGGCGATCACCGCAACCCCATGCTGACGCGCATCTATGGCACGGCATGGCGCGACCGCAAGGAGCTGGAGGCGCACCTGCACCAGCTTGAGGAAGCCGAGCGCCGCGACCACCGCCGCATCGGGCGCGAGATGGATCTGTTCCACATTCAGGAAGAAGCCGTGGGTCAGATCTTCTGGCACCCCAAGGGCTGGCGCCTGTATTCGGTGCTGCAGGACTATATGCGCCGCGCGCAGAACGGTAATGGCTATCAGGAAGTGCGCACGCCGCAGCTTGTGGACCGCGCCCTGTGGGAAGCGTCCGGGCACTGGGACAAGTACCGCGAGCACATGTTCATCGCCACAGTCGAGGACGAGGACAAGACCCTTGCCCTGAAGCCGATGAACTGCCCGTGCCATGTGCAGATCTTCCGCCACGGGCTGCGTTCTTACCGTGAACTGCCGCTGCGCATGGCTGAATTCGGTGCCTGCCACCGTTATGAACCGTCTGGCGCGCTGCACGGTATCATGCGCGTGCGCGGCTTCACGCAGGATGATGCGCATATTTTCTGCACCGAAGACCAGATCGCCGATGAAACCGCGCGTTTCGTGCGCATGCTGGCTGATGTGTATCAGGATCTCGGGTTCGAGCATTTCCGCGTGAAATTCGCCGACCGTCCCGAACAGCGCGCCGGTGATGATGCGACATGGGACCGCGCGGAAAACGCGCTGAAAGTCGCGTGTGACATGGCGGGTGTCACGTATGAGCACAATCCCGGCGAGGGCGCGTTTTATGGCCCCAAGCTGGAATTCGTGCTGCGTGACGCCATTGGGCGTGACTGGCAGTGCGGCACGCTGCAGGTCGATTACGTGCTGCCCGAACGGCTGGATGCATCCTATGTGGGTGAGGACAGCGCGCGGCATCGTCCCGTCATGCTGCACCGGGCGATTCTGGGATCGTTCGAGCGATTCCTTGGCATCCTGATAGAACAGCATGCGGGCCGTTTCCCGCTATGGCTTGCGCCGGTGCAGGTGGTGGTGGCGTCCATCGTGACCGATGCGGCGGATTATGCCCAACATGTGACCGACAGCCTGCGCAAGGCGGGTCTGGTGGTGGAAGCCGACCTGCGGAATGAAAAGATCAACGCCAAGATTCGCGAACACAGCCTTGCGCGCGTGCCGGTCATTTTAGTGGTTGGCCGCAAGGAAGCGGAGGAAAATACCGTCGCCCTGCGTCGTCTTGGCGGCAAGGCGCAGGAAGTCCTGCCGCTGGAAGAAGCGGTGTCCGCCCTTGCATATGAAGCCCTGCCACCCGATATCCGCAGGGCACGCGGCTGATCCATCTGGTTCCGTGCCACGATTGCATGGCTGTTTTCGCAGGTACGGGACAAGACAGTACTTGATCTGGGACGCGTCTTTGCGTCACATATCTTTCCATAATGTAAGGTCATGCCTTGCCTGTGCGTTTCCCATGGTTTCAGCCACGGACGCGCGGGTATGCGGGATGGCCTTATCTGCCGTTTGAATGAAACAGTTACAGGAGCTGACCATAGCCAGACCCCCGATGCCCACTCCGCCAAATCGAGAGGGCCCCCGTGTCAATGAAGAGATCCGCGTACCGCAGGTCCGTCTGATCGACGAAGAAGGCGAGATGCTGGGCATCATGTCCACGCGTGATGCGCTGGCCCGTGCCTATTCTGTTGGCCTTGACCTTCTGGAAATCAGCCCGAACGCCGAGCCGCCCGTGGCGAAGGTCCTTGATTACGGGAAGTTCAAGTACGAACAGCAGAAGAAGCGCAACGAAGCGCGCAAGAAGCAGAAAGTCATTGAAATCAAGGAAGTCAAGGTTCGTCCGAATATTGACGAAAATGACTATCAGGTGAAAATGCGTGCGATGAAGACCTTCATCGGCGAAGGCGACAAGGTGAAGGTCACCCTGCGTTTCCGTGGCCGTGAAATGGCGCATCAGGATCTGGGTGTGAAGGTTCTGGAGCGTATCCGCGCAGAAATGGATGAGGTCGCCAAGGTTGAGCATATGCCCAAGCTTGAAAACCGCCAGATGATCATGGTGCTGGCCCCGCGCTAGGCGCAGTGTCACTGTCCGCATCATGAAAAAGGCCCGGTGGGATTATTCCACCGGGCCTTTTTCGTCTGTCCTGCATATGAGGAAACAGGAACGGCAGACAGATCCTGCCCCTTATCCACCGTCGTGCGGTATGTATGGGGGATATCGGTCAATCCGTTCTGCATGGTTTTGGGCATGACAGAAAGATTCGGCCCGTTAACTCATTAATATGGAAAAGTTTCTGGGTGCCGCCTTTTTCAGGAAGGCGGCGTTCTTGGAAGCTTTTTGAAAAAAGCTTCACCAGAAACTTTCCATTATTGGCGGGCTTTTATCCGGCGGGCTTCAGGATCAGCGTGGCGCGGACGGTTGCCGTGACATCCTGCAGGCCGGTCGGCGCTTCCGGGGCGGGCATGTCCATGCTGGCGGCGCGGGCCATCATCATCATGGGCATCGGACGCGGCATGTTCTGGTCTTCCAGCGTCACGCTGCGGATGGAGGCGATAGTCAGCTTCAGCGTGGATGCTGCCGCCTGGGCACGCTGCTGCATGTCCTGCAGGGCCAGCGTTTCGGCCCCGCGGGTCAGTTCCATCCGCTTTTCACGTGACAGGGACCAGTCCAGCCGCGTCAGGGCCAGATTATCGGCCTGTAACTGACCCACCAGTGGCAGCAGGACCTTGCCATCCGTGGCGGTCAGACGGATGCTCTGGCGTGCCACCCATTGCGGTCTGCGGTTCTGGTGCGCGTCACCATCATCATGATGCACGAAATACGACTCGGCATTCAGGGTCAGTCCCGTTACATGGGCACTGGCCGCCGTGACCTTGCCCACCAGCGCGTTGACCTGCGCCTGTGCGCTGGCGGCCGTATCAGCCCGCGCTTCGGCCAGGAAGGTGGCGGTCAGTTCATCCGGCTGGGCCTGCACCGTGCCGGATGCGGACAGTTCCAGTTCTGTTGCATTGGGGGGAAGTGCGTTGTTCGCGGGCTGGGTCTGGGCCATGCTACCTGCCGGGTGCAGTGTTGCCGCCGCCAGCATGCCGGGCAGGGCTATACGCAGGCTGTGACGGGCAAGGGTCGTGAAAGCTGGAAAAGTCATGAATGCGTAGTCTCCTTCAGTTCGACCAACGCACGACGCAGCCGCACGATGCCAGAACGGATTCGCCCTGCGCGGCACATGTCTTCGCCCTGCGTGCGCAGGCTGTCTACATCCTGCGGCAGGGCCGGGCCATAGGCGTCGATAATGTTCAGCAGCCGGTTGCAGTAAGCCTTGGTGTCACTGGTAATGATCACGGGCTTGTCCGATCCATCCCGTGCGGCGATTACGTCCGCCCCGGTGTCAGCCCCGGCCGGGGCCGCGCCACACAGGCAGAAACTCATCACAACAATGGCAGGCGCCATGGCGGGGTGCATGTTCATGGCGTTACTCTACGCTACTGTTCATGTCATGCTGATGGGGGAAAGGTGACCTTTCCGTCATGCCTGATATGTGTGGGGGAGATGGAAAATCCTCCTCGCTTTTCGAAATCGCGCAGGCCGCGATCGGCAGCGCCAGCGAAACCGTAAGTCCGGGGTTATGCGCCGACAGGTGCATCCGCCCCCCATGCAGTTGCACGATGGCCCGCACCATGGACAGCCCCAGCCCCGAACCGGGGGTGTTGCGTGCCTTTTCCGCGCGGAAAAAACGTTCCGTGGCGCGGGCCATGTCGGCCTCGCTCATGCCCACGCCTTCATCACTGACACACAGGTCCAGCATCCCTTCGCCCGTGG
Source organism: Komagataeibacter diospyri (assembly GCF_043995075.1). Taxonomy (NCBI): domain Bacteria; kingdom Pseudomonadati; phylum Pseudomonadota; class Alphaproteobacteria; order Acetobacterales; family Acetobacteraceae; genus Komagataeibacter; species Komagataeibacter diospyri. Next base: position 1,973,333 of record NZ_CP171836.1, on the reverse strand, counting down.
GGCCGATAACGCGGCCAGGTGCCAGTTCGCGCACCTGCGCGCGCAGGTGGACGGTGCCACCGGGGGGCGAGAACTTGATGGCGTTGTCCAGCATGTTGGCCACGGCCTGCTGGACCAGCGAACGGTCACCGTAAAAGCTCAGGCTGTCGGGCAGGTCCAGCGCCAGCCTGATGTCATGATCTTCCGCCACGGCTTCATACAGGTCGGCAACATCGCGCAGGACCGGCACCAGATCGAATGTCATGAAGGCGGATCGGCGGGCGCCGGCCTCGATCTGGGCAATGCGCAGCAGGGCCTCGAACACGGCGGTTACGTTGTCCAGATTACCGACCGCGCGTTCGATCGCATCGCGCAGTTCCGCGTCCGATTTCGCGTGCAGGGCCGCATCTTCCAGCTGGGTGCGCGCGCGGGCGATGGGGGTGCGCAGGTCATGGGCGATGGAATTGGATACCTGACGCACGCCATCCATCAGGCGCACGATCCGGTCCAGCATTTCGTTGATGGCTTCGGCCACCTGATCCATTTCATCGCCATTGCCAACCAGCGGCATGCGGCGGCTCAGGTCGCCATGGGCGATGGCCGAGGTCGTGCGGGCCACGGTCTTGACCATGCGGCGGAAAATGCCATGCACCAGCACCGCCCCGCTGACAGCCAGCAGCGTGACCATGACCCATGCCCATAACAGCGAATCGGTCAGCAGGTGGCGCAGGATGCCGCGCGCGCGCACGTCACGTCCCACCAGCAGGCGGTAGCCGCTGTCCAGCTGTCCCGCGGTATGGCTCTGCGCCGTGCCGGGCAGGCGGTAGGCATGCAGTTCCGCCATCCCACGCAGTCCCGCCCGTGTATCAGGCAGGGAATACCAGCGGTCCGTGTACTGCACTTTCGCAGGCCATGCCGAGACATTGCCCGTCAGGTAATTTCCCTGTGGGTCGATGACGAGATAGATCGCATCGTCATCCAGATTCTGCTCCAGCCTGTCCTCGATGGTCAGGGCCAGCGTGGGCAGGCCCCCCATTATCCACCGTTCGGCCAGGGCGTGGGCGTCGGCGTTGATGGCGGTTTCCACCTGGCGTTCCAGAAACCCGATCGTGCCCCACCACATGAAGGACATGAACAGGATGGAGGACAGGGCGAACATCATGCCATACGCCAGCGAAAACCGCAGGCTGGCCGATCGCCATGCCCGCCAGCGTGACGGGCGGGGCATGGCGCGGGGAAAACCGGTGGGCATCAGTGTCCCGCCCACAGGCAGGAATGGGGCCTATTCGGCACGCAGCATGTATCCTGCGTTGCGGATGGTGTGGATCAGCGGCGTGCCGAACGGCTTGTCCACCTTCTGTCGCAGGCGCGAGACATGAACGTCGATCACGTTGGTCTGCGGGTCGAAATGGTAGTCCCATACGCCTTCCAGCAGCATGGTGCGGGTCACGACCTGCCCCGCGTGGCGGGTCAGGTATTCCAGCAGGCGGAATTCACGCGGCTGCAGGTCGATCTTCTGGCCTGCGCGGCGTACAGTGCGCGACAGCAGGTCGATTTCCAGGTCGGCCAGTTCCAGCTTGGTCTGGGGGGCCGTTTCCGTCCGGCCACGCCGGCCCAGGGCCTCGACACGGGCCAGCAGCTCGCTGAAGGCAAATGGCTTGGTGACATAATCATCGCCCCCCGCCTTCAGCCCCTGCACGCGGTCATCCACATCCGCCAGCGCCGACAGCAGCAGCACGGGGGTCGTGTTGTTCTGCGCGCGTATGGTTTCCAGCAGGCGCACGCCATCAATGCCGCCGGGCAGCATGCGGTCGAGTATGATCAGGTCAAATTTCTCGCTTACGGCCATGAACAGGCCGTCCTTGCCGTTATCGGTCAGTTCGACCAGATGCCCGGCTTCCTTCAGGCCCTTGGCCACGAAGTTGCGGACGGTGGGGTCATCTTCAACAACAAGAATATGCACGTTGCCTCACGTCGTTTGGGGCGGGATCAGTCAGTCTTCCATGTCCTCGTCGGGGCGGTGGCCGACACAGGCTGGCAGGCTTAACGCCTCGTGGTGGCGGCGGATGTGCAGCACCACGGTTGATTGGGGTCTTTTTGCCGCGATCGAGCGGATCAGCATGCGTGACGTATCGATCGGTTCATCGTTCACGGCGGTAATGACATCCCCTATATGCAGGTGCGCCTTCATGGCCGGTCCATTCCGGTCGATGCCGACAATCTGCACGCCGTCATGTCCCGTTCCGTCCGTCAGTGTAACACCCAGCCACCCCCGGTCGATATGGCCATTACGGCGCAGTTCTTCCACAATAGGTGCCACGATTTCCGACGGAAGGCCAAATCCGATACCCACCGATCCGCCGGTGGGGGAGACAATGGCCGTATTTACCGCCACCACCTGCCCGCCAAGGTTGAAGGACGGCCCGCCGGAATTGCCGGGATTGATCGGGGCGTCGATCTGGAAGAAATCATCAAACGGGCTGGTGCCGATATCGCGTCCGCGCGCAGACACGATGCCCGCGGTAACGGATGACCCCAGCCCGAACGGGTTGCCTGCCGCCATGATCCAGTCCCCGATATTGACCAGACGGCTGTCCCCCCATGGCACGAAGGGCATGGGATGGGGTGCATGGATCTGGATGACCGCGATATCCGTCAGGTCGTCGCTGCCAACCAGATGGGCGGGGAATTCCGTGCCATCGGCCAGTGACACGGTAATCAGGTCGGCCCCGCCCACTACATGCGCGTTGGTTACGATCACGCCCCCGGGGTCGATCAGGAAGCCCGAGCCGGCCCCCAGCATTTCCTCCCCATGTGCGCGCATGCGCTCGCGGAATTTGTGTTCAAACGGTGTGCCCTTGACGCTGGGGGGCAGGGGCTGGCGGCTGCCGGTGGTGGTGTGGCTGTCCTGCGCCACCGCGATATTGACCACGGCCGGTCCCACCTGGCGCACCAGCGGGGCGAAGGTCAGCGGTCCGGTCGAGACCACCGGCGGCACGGGTGGTGCGAACAGGGAAGGATTGGGTGACACGGCGGGTGAGGGCGTAATCTCCCCGGCGTACGCCACTGTTGCCATTCCGCCCGGTCCGGGCAGGCCCAGCAGCAGCATCGGTAACAGCCGGAAAGCCGGACGACAGACCATGGCAATCCGTTTCATGCAGGGCGGGGCGAAGGAATGTTCATGATGCCCCATGTTATCTGAAAAAAGCGGCAATGCCATGGCTGCATGACAACATCGACGTAAATGCATGCAGTTTTATGGTGTGCGCCGTGGTCCTGGCGGCGGTGGACTGGTCGTGGCGGGATTTTCAGGCCAGTCATGGCGGGGATAACGACCGCGCATGTCACGGCGCATATCCGCCCATGAACCGGCCCAGAATCCGGCCAGGTCGGCGGTGATGGCCTGTGGCCTGCCCGCAGGCGACAGCAGGGCGATACGCAGGTCCACCCGGCCACCGGCAATGCAGGGTGTCTGTGTCACACCATAGAAAGTCTGCGCCCGTGCCGCCGCCACCGGCACGGGTTGCAGGTAATCGATCGCGGCCCGCCCGCCCGGCAGGTCCAGATGGGTGGGCAGCATGCGATCCAGCCATTTCAGCGTGGCATGGTCCATCGTGGCGCGCAGCATGCCCAGCAGGTCCATTTCCGCCAGCGCCGACAGGCGGTTCACCCCCGCAAGCCATGGGGCCAGCCAGCTTTCTGTTGCCTGGGCCAGCGCCTCATCCGACAGGTCGGGCAGGTCTGGACGGTCCAGACGGGTGCGTGCCAGTTCCACGCGGGCCTGCAACTGCCGGCAGGCGTCGCCCCATGTAAATGCCGCGGCCAGGTTCTGCGCCGCCTGCGCGCATAACAGCGCACGGACTTCATCGGCACCTGCGGTCACGGTGCGGTCACGCAGCACAAGGTTGCCCAGGCGCAGCCTGCGCCGCGCCAGCACGTTGCCCGTTGTCGTATCCAGCGTGGTTTCAACCTGTTCACGTGCCCGCGCCAGCAGGCTGGCAGGCAGCGCATCACGGTCCAGCGGGACGGCAAGGCAGATCTCGGCGGCCTTGCGCACATGCATTCCCGCCACCGCCAGCAGGGAACATCGCGCCAGTTCATCCGTCTTGGACAGGCGTGCGCTGCCACCGCCAGCAAGGCGGAAAGACCCTGCATCCCCACGGGACTGCGCCACCCGGTCGGGGAAGGCTGCGGCAATCAGGGCGGCGGGGTCACCACTTGCGGGAATGTCACGTCCCAGCCCCAGCCGCCTGCGATACTGCCGGGCGGCATGGCGGATGCGCGACAGCGCCGCGCGGTCTGCATCGGGATGGTCGCCACCGGCCAGCAGATCCAGACGCAAGCGGATATCCGCAGGGGCCACGGGTGGCGCGCCCCGGCTGCCACCGGCGGGGCGACGGGGACGTAGCGGGTCGCGTTCCTCCAGCAGGGCGGCGATATCGGCGGCCATGGCGCGCTCGGCAGGTGTGCGCGCGGCCAGCATCATGGCGGCAAGGCGGGGATGGGCGCCAAGGACGGCCATGCGCGTGCCCTCCCGCGTGATCCGGGCATCATCATCCAGCGCGCCCAGCGCCTGCAGCAGGCTGCGCCCGGCCTCGAACGCGCCATTGGGGGGCGTGTCGGGAAAGGGCAGGTCGGCGGGCGCCGTGCCCATCGCATCCTGCCATGCCGCCGCATCCAGCCGCAGGCCGGTCAGTTCGGCCTCCATCATTTCGGGCTGGTCATGTGGTGGCATGGCGCGGGTGGTCATTTCCGTCCACAGCCGTATGGCGACACCGGGGGCGACACGTCCCGCGCGGCCCGCGCGCTGGCTGGCCGCAGCCCGCGAAATCCGCACCGTATCGAGTCGCGTAAGCCCCGTGCCCACATCCAGCCGGGGTACGCGGCGGAAACCCCCATCCACCACAATGCGCACGCCCGGCACGGTCAGGGAGGTTTCGGCAATGGAGGTGGACAGGATCACCCGCCTGCGCCCGTCGGGGCGGGGGGTAAGGGCGCGATCCTGCTCGGCGGGGGGGAGTTCACCATATAATGGCAGGATATCCGCCGCGATTCCGTCCAGCAGGCCACGTGTGCGGTGGATTTCGGCCACACCGGGCAGGAAGGCCAGCACATCACCGGGGGCCTGTGTGATGGCGGTGCGAATGGCGGCGGCCATCGCGTCAGGCAGGTCGCGGCGGTGGACAAGGTCGCGGGTGGCGTGGCGGATTTCCACCGGAAACATCCGGCCTTCGCTTTCCACCAGTTCGGCATTCATGCGCTGCGCCAGCGCCGCGCCATCCATGGTGGCGGACATGGCGACCAGCCTTAGCTCGGGCCGCAGGCTGCGTTGCAGGTCCAGGCAGAAGGCGAGGGCTGCGTCCGCATCAACCGAACGTTCGTGGATTTCGTCAAAAATGACGCATGCCACCCCATCCAGTGTGGGATCGGACAGCAGGCGGCGCACAAGCAGACCTTCGGTAATGACCTCTATGCGCGTGCGTTCCGACGTCGCACCATCCAGCCGGGTGCGGTAGCCCACCAGACCGCCCGGCTGTCCATCCATAAGCTCCGACATGCGCGTGGCGGCCGCACGGGTGGCCAGCCTGCGTGGCTCCAGCATCACGATCCGCCCGTCCCCCCGCCACGGGGCATCCAGCAGCGCAAGCGGAACCAGCGTGGTCTTGCCCGCACCCGGTGGTGCGACCAGAACGGCGTTGGACGTGCGCGCCAGCGCGGCCTGCAGCGGTGGCAGGGCTGCGGCGACAGGCAGTGCGTTGCCGTTTTCGGACAGAAGGGTGTTGAGACGGTTTTGCAAGGTGGGGTCTAAGGCCATATCCTGATCTTATGGCGTCCGGCATGGTGGTGGGGCAATCCTTGGCATGGTACACCGGTGCGTTTTTCCTTTACCCGGTTCTTGCGGAGTACTGTCCGTGCCCTTTCTGTGGCTTGTGTCCATCCTGTGCCTGCTGGTGAGCATCCTGCCCACGGCGCGTGCCGCACAGAGTGATGCCGTGATTTCCCCCCGGGCCACCGTAACCCTGGTCACGGATGACGATACTTACATGCCCGGCAGACCCCTGCATGTGGGGCTGCGCCTGCGGCTTGCGCCGGGGTGGCATACCTACTGGCTCAATCCCGGTGACGCGGGGGATGCGCCGACGCTGGATGTGCGGGCGACAGGCGGGGCAACAGGACAGGCCGGTACCATTGAATGGCCCACGCCACGCGTGCTGCATGACGGGCCGCTGACGTCCTATGCCTATACCGGCGATGTGCTGCTGCCGGTCATGCTGTCCCCGGTGGCCGGGGCAGGGGATGGACCGGTCACACTCAGTGCAAAGGCGGAGTGGCTGGTCTGCGCCGAAGTCTGCGTGCCGGAAAATGGCAGCTTCACCCTGACCCTGCCACGCGGCGATGTACACCCTTCGGCGGAGGCCGCGGCCTTCGCACGTGCTGCCGCTGACAGGCCGGTGCCGTCGCCCTTTGCCGCCCGCGTCTCGCCTGCTGGTGTCCTGCAACTGGACGGGCGTGGACTGTCACCGGATGCGGTGAAGGATGCGTGGTTCATGCCCGAAGTGGCGGGCGCGATCGATCAGGACGCGCCGCAGGCTGTCACCGTGCGTGACGGGGTCGTGCAACTGGTGCTGAAACCGGGGCCGGTCTTCCATGACGGGGCGGCCCTGTCCGGTATCGTGGTGCTGCGTGATCCCATGGGGCGGGAACGCGGTTTGTCGGTCCTGCCGGTGGTGGGCGAAGTGCGCACGCTCGTGTCGCCGCCCGTGGAAGCCCCCCCCGACGGGATCGTGCATGTCGGCTGGTTGGTGGGTATGGCGTTTGTGGGGGGAATGATCCTGAACCTCATGCCCTGCGTGTTTCCGGTGCTGGCGATGAAGGTACTGTCGCTGGAACGCATGGCGCGTGGCGAACGCAGGGCGGCGCTTGCCGGGGCCGGGGCCTATGCGGCGGGGGTGGTCGGGTCGTTTGTTGTATTGGGGGGGGCGATTGCCGCCCTGCGCGTGGCGGGCCAGCAGGCGGGATGGGGGTTCCAGTTCCAGTCCACCGGCTTTGTCATCGCGATCTGCCTGCTGCTGTTTGCCGTCGCCCTGAACCTGCTGGGTTTCTTTACCATCGGCCTGCGACTCATGGGACTGGGGGATGGGTTGCCTGCACATGCGGGGGATTTCCTGACCGGAGTGCTGGCGGTTGTCCTCGCTTCGCCCTGTACCGCGCCGTTCATGGGGGCGGCGGTGGCGGGTGCGCTGGCGGCACCGCCGGTGGTGGGGCTGCTGGTTTTCGTGTCCCTTGGGTGCGGGCTTGCGGCCCCTTACCTGTTGCTGGCGTGCATGCCGGGGCTTCTGGGCTGGCTGCCACAGCCGGGGCGGTGGATGGAAACCGTGCGCAACCTGCTGGCCCTGCCGGTGCTGGGCACATGCGTGTGGCTGGCATGGGTGGCGAAGCTGGAAGGTGGCATGGATGCGCTGGGCCTGCTGGCCGCGGGGCTGGTTTTGGTGCTGGTGGGGTGCTGGTGCCTGCGCCGTGCCAGCATGATGGACCTGCGTGACGCCATGGAAGGCCGCGCGGGGCTGTATCGTGCCATGGCGATCCTTCTGCTGCTGGTGGCGTTCGTGGGGGGCGGTGTGCTGCCACCCGCCAGCGTGCATGACCGCAGCCGGGGGACCGACCGGGTGACGGATGGCAGTTCCGCCTTTTCCCCCACCCGCCTGGCGGAACTGCGTCGGCAGGGCCGTCCGGTATTCGTGGACATGACGGCGGCATGGTGCATTTCATGTCTGGTCAATGAACGCGTGGCCCTGTCCACCCATGCGGTGCAGGATGCCTTTGCCCGGCGCGGGATCGTTTACATGAAAGGCGACTGGACCCTGCGGGATGCGGCTATTACCGCCTTCCTGCATGAGCATGGACGCGATGGTGTACCGTTTTACATTTATTATCCAGCCCACGGGCCGGAGGTGATCCTGCCTGAAATCCTGACACCCGGCCTTGTCATTCGTATGACCGCGCCGGAAGAGAAATAAGCATAAAGGTTTCTGGTGAAGCTTTTTTCAAAAAGCTCCGGAAGAATACCGCCTTTTTGAAAAAAAAGGCGGTACCAAAAACTGGGAATGGAAAGATCAGTCGGTGCTGCCCGGCAGCGTCAGGTTCCCCGGTGGAGGGGAACGCAATTGCGGCTTGGCCACCGGTGTCGCGCTGTCTCCGTCATCGGATGGATAGCCGGTGGGGAAGATGGCGTCCGGTCCCTCATTCGCGGGTTTGGGGGTGGCCTGCGCCGGGGCGGACGTGGAAGGTGCCGCGGCCGGAAGATCGGTCGGTCCGCCGCCAATGGTCATTGTGCTGGTGTCCGGGGTGGTGGGGGTGGCCTGTGTGGTCGGGGCGGGCTGAGGCTCCTCGGTTCCATCCAGAGGCTGTGCGACGATGCCGCCGGGCACCTGTCCCTGTCCGGTGACCAGCCAGTTGCCCAGATTGTTGCGGATCTGGTTCTCCAGCTCTTTGTTCATGTCCACCAGCATCATGTTGGTGAGCGTGTTCAGGTTTTCCGGCGTGTCGCTGTTACCGTGCTTGCGCTTTGGGTCATAGGACCGGGTTACCTGGGCTACGGCATAGCCCGTCCGGCGGCCATCGGCCGAAGTCACGTCCAGATGCACGTTCAGTTGCCCGTCCAGTATGCCGCCGGGTTCATGCAGGATGGAGGCCCGGTCGATGGTGAACACACCCTCGCCCCCGCTACCGGCGGCAATCAGCCGGTCATGTGCCATCTGCTTGAGAAGCTGGTCAGGCGGATTGGGTGCACGGCCTGACAGGTCGCCCGGCACCAGCCCCGGCTGCCCCCGGTCCACGATCGAGATGGACGCCACATTCAGGTTCAGCGGCTGGGCATCGCCATATTGCGGTCCCTCGAACGTGGTGGGGGCGTCATTATGATGGCTGCGGCTGTAGGCAGGACCGCACAGCGGCAGCGTCAGGAACGGCAGGCTGGCCACAAGCGCCATGCGCAGGCTGCGGTGCAGGGCAGGGGCGAAAAACGGCGAACGGTTCGGTCGCATGGATTATATCCCGGTAACGGCAGGCGCTGGCAGCGCAGTAGGTCAGGCTGGCAAGCGTGCCACGTTACGCGCTGGTGGAACAGGGGCAGGGCAGCGTCAGGCCGCCTGGCCGCCGATCTCATCACGCTGGAAGTGGAAGCTGTGGTTGCAGAACGAACAGTTCATGGTGATCGTGCCGTCCTGTGCCATATGGTCCAGGTCATCCAGCGGGAAGGTCTCCAGAATACCCGACAGGCGGGCACGCGAACAGCGGCAGCCAAACGCCAGCGCGCGCGGCTGTCCCGGGATCAGTCCTTCGGCATGAAACAGGCGGTACAGCAGGTCCCCCGATGACAGGTTGTCATCCAGCACCTCACGCGCCGTCAGCGTCGTGGCCAGGGTGACGGCGGTTTCCCATGCATCATCACCTTCTTCGGTCGTGATGTCGTTGTCCACGCCGCCATCCATGGCGATCTTTTCCATCACCAGCGCACCCGAGCGCCAGCCAGCGGGCGTCTTTTCACAGAACAGCCTGACCCAGCAGGCATGCTGTTCACTGGTGGCGAAGTAATGCGCGGCCATTTCCGACAGGCTTTCACCATTCATCTCGACAATACCCTGATGGATGTCGGTGTCTGGCCCCTGATCGACGCTGAACGCAATGTAGCCCTTGCCCAGCAGCTGGCTTGCGGTCGGGTCGGGGATGGTTTTCAGCAGTTCGGCCACCTGTTCATCATCCGAACGGGCATGGAAACGCAGCGCGCCGGAATCGGTGCAGTCAGCCAGCAGCAGGCTGACCGGGCCATCGCCCTTGGCCTGCAGGGAAAATGATCCCTTGAACTTCAGGGACGACGCAAGGGCCGCGACCAGCGCCAGCGCTTCCCCCGCCAGCCGCAGCACGGCGTCGGGATTGTCATGGCGGGTCAGCAGCGTGTCGGTCAGCACGCCGGGGCGGACAAGGCGGCCGCGCACCGGCCGGTGGTCCAGATAGAATGGCACCACACCCTGCGGCACGACCAGATCGGGCGTGTCAGGACGGCTGGCGTCGAGAAAGGCGGGGGAGGAATGATTGGCAGTCATGGCAGAAACCCGCAGCATCACGCACCCCGTTGCCGGGGGGCGTGGGTCATCAGAGATTGGCGGTAATGTCCGCCTCCAGCGCGGCGAGGCGCTGGTCGAGGTCTTTCAGCTGGCCCGCAGGCAGCAGGCCGTCCGTTTCCAGCGCGGTCATGGCGCGCAGGCGGCAGCGGTCATGCTCCATATCCAGGTCTTCCGTGCGGCCAGCGCCGGCAATGCAGTCCAGATAGGCATCACGCACCGCATCAATGCGGGTGTCACGGGTGGGCAGGGCGGCAAAGATGTCGCGCACGCTTTTTTCCGCCCAGCCGGGGACTTCCGGCGTATCTTCGGTAGCGGAGGGCAGGGCGGGCTGTTCGGCCGGTCCGGTCATGCCGTGGGTTCCTTTCCATATTGCTGCCAGTCTTCGCCACACAGCGCCCAGACAAGGATGCCCTTCTGCGCATGCAGGCGATTTTCGGCCTCATCGAACACGACGGAATGCGGGCCTTCGAACACGTCTTCCGTCACCTCTTCCCCGATATGGGCAGGCAGGCAGTGCAGGAAAAGGGCATCGGGTGCCGCATGCGCCATTAAGGCTGCATCGACACGGTATGGCTCAAACGCGCTGATGCGCTGTGCCGATTCCTTGTCGGACATGCTGACCCATGTATCGGTAATGACCGCATCTGCCCCCCTGACCGCCGCCAGGGGGTCGGTTGTGACTGTAATCTGCGCCCCATGTTCGCGCGCCCACGCAACGGCAGCACCTGACGGTGCATGCGTCGCGGGGGTTGCCAGACGCAGGTGGAAGCCGAACAGGGCCGCCGCCTCGATGAAGGATGTGGCGACGTTGTTGCCATCGCCCACCCATGCCAGCGTACGTCCCCGGATCGGGCCGCGATGTTCCTCGAACGTCATGATGTCGGCCATGATCTGCACCGGATGCGAATCCGGCGTCAGGCCGTTGATGACGGGAACGCTGCTCCACCGCGCAAGCTCGCGCAGGTTTTCCGTCCTGCCGGTGCGCAGCACGATGGCGTCAACAAAACGCGACAGCACGCGGGCGGTATCGGCAATGCTTTCCCCCCGGCCCAGCTGCATGTCGGCCGGCGACAGCAGGATCACGTTTCCGCCCAGCTGCTGCATTCCCACTTCGAACGAGACGCGGGTACGCGTGGACGGTTTGGACAGCATAAGGCCAAGCGCGCGTCCATGTACCGGCAGGGCCGGGTGCAGCGGGCGGGCGCGATGGCGCTGCATGCGCTTGATCCCGGCCGCGACATCCAGGATCGCGCGCAGGGTGGCAGCGTCAAGGTCACGCAGGTCAAGGAAATGGCGCGGGGTTACGTGGATGGGGTTCTGCAGCGCATTCATGCCACGTTCTCCGGCTTGGCGGCGGCGACATGTGCGCGCACCCGCTGGGCCGCGCGGTCCAGCATGGACAGGGCATCCACGCAATCGGCCTCGGTCACGGTCAGGGGCGGCAGCATGCGCAGCACGTTGTCCCCCGCCGTGACACTCAGCATGCCCTCAAGGATGGCGGCATTCTGCACCAGCGCCACATCGGCCTTGCATTTCAGGCCGATCAGCAGCCCAAGCCCGCGGCGGCCCGCGAAAACATCGGGATAGGCCGCGCACAGCCGGTCAATGCCCGCATCCAGCTGTGCGGCACGTGCGCGCACGCCTTCGAGGAAACCGGGGGCGAGCAGGATGTCCAGCACCGCATTCGCCGCCGCACATGCCAGCGGGCTGCCGCCAAAGGTCGTGCCATGGCTGCCTGGCGTCATGTGCTTCGCTATGGTTTCGGTGGTCAGTACCGCCCCCATGGGGAAACCGCCGGCAATACCCTTGGCTGTGGACAGGATGTCCGGGGTTATGTCCGACCATTCATACGCGAACAGGCGGCCGGTGCGGCCCATGCCGCACTGGACTTCATCCACGCCCAGAAACAGGCCGAATTCATCGCACACCGCGCGTAATTCCTGCATGAAGCGCGGGGTGGCGACATGGATGCCGCTTTCGCCCTGCACCGGCTCGATCATGATACCGGCCGTCTCCGCCCCGATGGCGTCGCGCACGGCGTTCATGTTGTTGAGCGGTACATGGTCAAATCCCTCCACCCGCGGGCCGAACCCGTCGAGGTACTTTGGATTGCCCGTGGCCGACAGCGTCGCCAGCGTACGCCCGTGGAACGCGCCGTTGAAGCAGATGATGCGCGTGCGTTCGGGGTGACCGGACCTGGCCTGCGCACGGCGGATCATCTTGATCATGCCTTCGTTGGCTTCCGCGCCGGAATTGCAGAAGAACGTGCTGTCGGCAAAGGTGTTGGCCACCAGCCGTTCCGCCAGCCGCTCGGCCTGCGGTACGCGGTACAGGTTGGACACATGCATCACGCGCTGCGCCTGCTGTGTGATGGCGCCGACAAGGTGGGGGTTGTTGTGTCCGACCGAGGATGTGGCGATGCCGGACCCGAAATCGAGGAATCGTCGCCCGTCCACCGTGTACAGCCAGGCACCTTCGCCGCGCTCGAAAGCGAGGTCGGCGCGATTGTAATTCGGCATCAGGGCGGAAATCATGGAACAGCCTTGTGATTTCAGGTCAAAGAAAAAGGATCGGGGTTCAGAAACGAAAACGGCCCACCGCCATGGGGGTGGGCATATTCCGTTTTCCGATTTCTCCGGCTACTACGGGGTGGCGCCCCAACGCGCCGTCCTGTCTCCGTATGTCAATCCGGAAAGAAGGAAGAATATGGCCCGCCTGTGCGAAATGCAACCTTCGCGCCATTTCCGCCCCCGATACGGCCATGGCAGCCATACATCCGTGCATAGTGATGGGCGCGGGCGCATGGCTGTGGCACAGTAAGGACTATGGTGGCCCGTCCTTCCCGTTCCGAACCCCGACCGCTTGCCCCCGTGCCGGATGCAGCCCGGCTGCGTGAGGCGGCTCTTGCCTATCTTGCGCGCTTTTCCGCGACCCGCATGGGCGTGGAACGGATGCTTGCGCGTCATATCGACCGCTGGGTACGTCGCGCGGTCAGCAGCGGCATGGATGCAGATGAGGCAGCCCGCGCCGTGCTGCCCGCGCGCGGCGCCATTGCCGGTATCGTGACCGACATGGAGGGGCTGGGCGCTGTGGATGACGCCCGCTTTTCCGAATTCCGCGCCCGCTCCCTTACCCGCGCGGGCCGGTCGCGGCGCATGGTCGCCGCCCATCTGGGCGCGCGCGGCGTGGATGAGGCCACGGTGGGCCACGCGGTGGAGGAAGCCCTTGGCCCCCGTGACGGGGAAGGGCGGGATACCGAACTGGCCGCCGCCCTTGTCTTTGCCCGCAAGCGGCGCGCCGGTCCCTTCGTCCGGCCCGATGCGGATGAAGTCGAGGCGGATAAACGTTACCGCCGTGCGATGGACGCCATGGCGCGGGCAGGTTTTGGCCATGATACGGCGCGCAGGGCGCTGGACATGGAACTGGAGGAGGCGGAGGACAGGATCATGCGCATGAGGATGGCATGAAGGGCGTGCTGGGGCGGATTGCAGCCGTGGGCGGCCTGCTGTCGCTTGCGGCCTGCGCAGGTGGCGGCAGTGGACATGGCTGGCACGGGGCGGTGCAGTGCGCACCCTATGCAAGGCAGGTTACGCATGTGCAGCTGAGTGGGGCGGCCGCGTCATGGTGGGGGCAGGCGCAGGGCCATTACCCGCGTACCCATGCGCCAAGATCGGGGGCGGTGCTGGTGTTCCGCGCCACGGGCCGCCTGCCCGACGGGCATGTATCCGTCGTGCGTTCGGTACGCAGCCCGCGTGAGGTGCTGGTGGACCAGGCCAACTGGGTGCCCGGACGCATCGGCCGGGGTGAGCCGGTGATCGACGTGTCGGCCCGCAATGACTGGTCGCGGGTGAAGGTATGGTGGTCCCCCATTCACGACATGGGCAAAACCGTCTATCCTGCTTACGGGTTTATCCTGCCGGCGGGCTGACCGGTATTGTGGCGGGGGTGCTTGCATATCACCGGTTCTCCCCTCACATAGGCGGGGAAGGGCAGGCCGCCGCCATATGGGATGGCGGATGGACAATACGGTATTTTGCGTCATGGACGCGGATCGAGGGATGCGATGGGTAGCTTGAGCTGGGGACATTGGCTGATCGTGCTGGCGGTGGTGCTGGTGCTGTTTGGCGGCGGTGGCAAGATCAGTTCGCTCATGGGTGACATGGCGCGCGGGATCAAGTCGTTCAAGAAGAACATGGCGGACGACACGCCGGAAGAGCCGGTGCCGACCGGCCATATCCAGGGGCCGGGCAAGGAAAAGGACGCGTCCTTTTCCGAAGCACCGCAGCATTCGGCCAATAACGTAAAATGATGATGGACCGTGCGCCGGCGGCGCACGGGTGGGCGGCGTAATGGATAAAGCAGTGTTTCCGGCTGGTGCGTACTGCCGCGCGGTGGAACAGGTCATCGCGGCGGGACAGCGCATGGACCGCTTTGGCTGGGTGCCGGCCACGGCTGGCAATATCAGCATCCGCCTGCCCGACGGCAATCTGGCCATCACGCGCTCGGGCGGCCACAAGGGCATGCTGGGGGTGGATGGGGTCATATGCGTTGATGCGGCGGGCAGGCCCCTGACCACAGGCGACCGGCCCAGTGCGGAAACCCTGCTGCATTGCCAGATCTATGCCCATGACCCACATGCGGGTGCGGTGCTGCATGGCCATTCCGTGGCCTCCACCGTGCTGTCGCGACTGGGTGGGGATGCGCTGGTGCTGGACGGGTATGAAGTCCAGAAGGTGTTTGCGGGCCAGAGCACCCACGCGGCACAGGTGCGCGTGCCCATATTCGACAATGACCAGGACATTGCCCGCCTGTCCGGTGTCGTGGCCCCGCATCTGGATGGCATGTGCGCAGGCTACATCATCCGTGGTCACGGGGTGTATGTGTGGGGCGCGGACATGGATACCGCGCTGGCCCGGCTGGAAGGCCTGGAATTCCTGCTTGCCTGCGAACTGGAAGAAAGAAAGATCCGATGAGCAGCCTGAACGTCTATGCCGATAACAATCCCGGCACGCCCATCATCCATCTGACCGACCCGAAGCGGATCGCCTCCGAACTGGCGGCGATCAATGTGCGCTTCGAACGCTGGGACAGTCCCGTCGTCCCCGTGCGCACCGCATCCGAAACCGAGGTACTGGATGCCTACCGTCCCTATCTTGACCAGCTGATGGGCGAGACGGGCGCCGGCTCAGCCGATGTGCTGCGGGTCGGCCCCGAAACACAGGGCTGGGCGCAGGCGCGCAGCAAATACCTGTCCGAACACGTCCATAGTGAGGACGAGGTCCGCTTTTTCGTCCATGGGCAGGGGGATTTCATCCTGCATGTGGGCGGGCGCGTGTATGACGTGCGCTGCACGGCGGGTGACCTGATTTCAGTACCCGCCGGTATTCCCCACTGGTTTGATGGGGGGGAGACGCCGGATTTCGTGACCCTGCGCATATTCACCAACCCCGATGGGTGGATCGCGCAATATACTGGCAGTGACATCGCGGCCCGCTTCCCCGTTGAAGCCTGATCCGCACTGAGGGAGATGAGAACGTGACCCAGGCCACGCAGCCGCCAGTACGCGCGGTGCTGCTGGATATTGAGGGAACGACCATACCGGTTTCCTTCGTCCATGACACCTTGTTCCCCTATGCCCGCAAGGCGCTGCCAGTACTGCTGCGCAAACAGGCGGACGACCCGTCCGTCCATGCGCAGGTGGAAGAAATCGCACGGCTTGCCCCCGGCGTGCCGCCCCTGCGCCAGCTTGAGACATGGATGGACGCCGATGCCAAGGTAGCCCCCCTGAAGGCGCTGCAGGGCATGGTGTGGGCGCAGGGCTATGCCGATGGCGTGCTCAAGGCCACGCTATACCCCGACGTCACGCCCGCGCTGCGCTGCTGGGCGGCGGCGGGACTGGCGCTGGCGGTCTATTCATCGGGGTCGGTCGCAGCGCAGAAGCTGATCTATGGCCATACGACCGATGGCGACCTGAGCAGCGTGTTCGTCGGCTTCTATGACCTGCAGATGGGTGGCAAGCGCGATGCGCAGAGCTATGCCAGAATCCTGCAGGACGCGCAGTGGCAGGCGGGCGATGTGCTGTTCCTGTCCGATGTGGTGGCCGAACTGGATGCGGCAGCGGCGGCAGGCCTGCGCACCTGCCAGATCGTCCGCCCGCAGGACGGCACGCAGCCCGGCACCGCGCATCCCGTGGCCGCGACGCTGGATGAGGTTGCCGAACGCTTTGGCCTGCCCCGCGCGGGGCAGGCATGAAGGCGCACCTGCATACAGACTGGCGCGATATTCCCGATACCGCGCGGGGGACCGTGGCGGCGCTGGGCAATTTTGACGGCGTGCATCTGGGTCATGCCCACTTGGTACAGGCCCTGCACACGGCGCGTCCTGACCGGAAGCTGGCCGTTGTGACGTTCGAACCGCACCCGCGTGAACTGTTTCGCCCGCAGGACCCTCCCTTTCGCCTGACATTGCCGCAGGAACGCTTTGCCGCCCTGTCCGCCCTTGGCGTCCAGCATGTGTTCCAGATCGGCTTCGACCGTGAATTTAGCGCAATGAGTGCGGAGGATTTCGTCACCCGCGTGCTGCATGAAGGATTGGGGCTGCATCATGTCGCCTGCGGCATGGATTTCGCCTTTGGCCACCGCAGGCGCGGCAATGTCGCTTTCCTGACCGAACGGACTGCTGAACTGGGCATCGGGCTGAGCGTGGTGCCACCGCTGTCGGATGCGCTGGGGCCGTATTCATCCAGCCGTATCCGCAGGTTGCTGCAGGATGGCTACCCCGAACGCGCGGCGGAGGAACTGGGCCGTCCATGGTCGATTCGTGGCGTGGTCCAGCATGGGGACAAGCGCGGTCGCCTGCTGGGTTTTCCTACCGCCAACATCGCGTTGGGCCGCCATCTGGAACCTGCGCGCGGGGTATATGCCGTCAGCGTGCGCATGGCCGATGGCGGTGTCTATCCCGGCGTTGCCAATATCGGCCGCAGGCCAACCATCAATGACGGACAGGAAAGCCGGCTGGAGGTCCACCTGCTGGGCTTTTCAGGCGATCTGTATGGCCAGACCCTGTCGGTGGCGCTGCATACCCTGCTGCGGGCCGAACGCCGGTTTGACGGTCTTGACGCGCTCAAGGAACAGATCGGGCGGGATTGCACGCAGGCGATGTCGTACCTGTCCACCCACGAATTCGCGCCCATATCCGCCAGAACTTGACCACGCGCCGTCGCGGTCCCCATAACGTTGCCCTGCATGCGGGCCACCGGTCACGCATGCACTTCCCCTTGCCAGAAGAACAGAACAGGCCATGTCCGAGTCAAAACCACAGGATCTCTACCGGGAGACGGTCTTCCTGCCGACCACTTCCTTTCCCATGCGGGGCAACCTGCCCAGGCGGGAGCCGGAGATTCTGGCGGGGTGGGAGAGCGAGAAGCTTGATGACCGCCTGTTCGAACAGGCGCGTGGGCGTGACGTGTTCATGCTGCATGATGGCCCGCCCTATGCCAACGGGCACCTGCACATCGGCCACGCGCTGAACAAGATTCTCAAGGATGTCATCAACCGCGCCCACCGCATGTCGGGCTACGGCATCCATTATGTGCCGGGCTGGGACTGCCACGGCCTGCCGATCGAATGGAAGATCGAGGAAGAATATCGCAAGCGCGGGCAGGACAAGGACAGCGTGCCCGTCCTGCAGTTCCGCGCCGAATGTCGCGCCTATGCCCAGAAATGGCTGGATACGCAGGCCAGTGAGTTCCGCAGGCTGGGCGTGCAGGCGGAATGGGCCAACCGTTACGCCACCATGGATTTTTCATCAGAAGCGGCAATCGCGGGCGAAATCGGTAAATTCCTGCTCAACGGCCTGCTGTACCGTGGCCTGCGCCCGGTCATGTGGAGTCCGGTTGAAAAGACCGCGCTGGCCGAAGCCGAGATCGAATACCGTGATCACGAATCCACCGCCATCCACGTGGCCTTCCCCTTCGTGACCGATCCCACGCCGGCGAAGGCGCTCAAGGACGTGGCGGCAGTGATCTGGACCACCACGCCGTGGACCATTCCCGCCAACCGCGCCATCGCTTATGGTCCCGACATCACTTACGCCGTGGTGCGCGTTGATGGCGTGGGCGACAATGCAACACTGGAACCCGAAGCCCGCGTGCTGGTGGCCGAAGAACTGATTGCACCGTTCTGTCAGGCGGCGGACGTGACGGCCCATCATGTGCTGTACACACTGCCCGGCAGCGCCCTGGAGGGGGCCATATGCGCCCATCCGCTGCGGGGGCAGGGCTATGATTTTGACGTGCCGCTGCTGCCCGGCGTGCATGTTACGACCGAAGCGGGCACCGGACTGGTTCACACTGCTCCCGCCCATGGCGAGGACGACTTCAACCTCGGCCGTGCCTACGGGCTGGAAATCACTGAAATGGTGATGGATGACGGCCGCTACGCCGACTGGGTGCCGCTGTTTGCCGGTGGCCATGTGTTCAAGGCGGCCGAGCCGGTGTGCCAGGCGCTGCTGGAGGCCATGCAGCGCGCCGTGGTGGCAGGCGCGGCACCATGCGGCCTGGTGGCGCGTGCGTCACTGGTCCATTCCTATCCGCATTCATGGCGGTCGCGCGCGCCGATCATCTACCGTGCCACACCGCAGTGGTTCATTAGCATGGACGGTGAAGGTCGCCTGCGTGAACGGGCACTTGCGGCGCTGGAAAAGGTAACGTTTGTCCCTGCGCAGTCGCGCAATCGCCTGACATCCATGGTGGCGGGCCGTCCCGACTGGTGCATCAGCCGCCAGCGCGCATGGGGCGTGCCGATTGCCGTGTTCGTGGAAAAGCGCACGGGTGAGGTCCTGCGTGACGCCGCGGTGATGGACCGCATCGTCACCGCCTTCCGCGCCGAAGGGGCTGATGCGTGGTACAGTTCTCCCGCCTCGCGCTTCCTTGGTGAGGGCCGCAACCCCGACGATTACGAACAGGTGTTCGATATTGTCGATGTGTGGTTCGAAAGCGGTTCGACCCATGCCTTCGTGCTGGGGCATGGCGACATGCCATTTCCCGCCGACCTGTATCTGGAAGGCTCCGACCAGCATCGCGGCTGGTTCCAGTCCTCGCTACTGGAAAGTGTCGGCACCCGTGGCATCGCCCCCTACAAGGCGCTGGTCACCAATGGTTTCGTGCTGGATGAGCAGGGCCGCAAGATGTCCAAATCGCTGGGTAATGTCATCGCGCCACAGGACGTGAATGACAGCCTTGGTGCCGACATCCTGCGCCTGTGGGTCATGAATTCGGATACGAATGATGACCTGCGCATCGGCAAGGAAATCCTCAAGCAGCAGGGTGAACTCTACCGTCGCCTGCGTAACACGCTGCGCTGGCTGCTGGGGGCGCTGGACGGCTTTGCCGAAGCCGAGCGCGTACCGTTCGGGGAACTGCCGGAACTTGAACGCTGGGTGCTGCACCGCATGTCCGAACTGGGCAGCCTTGTGGCGCGTGCGGTGGAAACGCATGAATGGGTGGGCGTCTATCCCGCGCTGCATGGGTTCTGTGCCGCCGACCTTTCGGCCTTCTATTTCGACGTGCGCAAGGACACCATCTACTGTGATGGCGCATCCAGCCTGAAGCGCCGTGCTGCGCGCACCGTGCTGGACCATCTGCATCGCTGCCTGTGCGCCTGGCTTGCCCCTGTGCTGGTTTTCACGGCGGAAGAGGCATGGCTGGCCCGTCCGGGCAATACCGAAAGCGTCCACCTGCAGCCCTTCCCCGAACTGCCGACGCAGTGGCATGATCCCGAACTGGGTGAACGCTGGGCCATGCTGCGCGCGGTGCGCCGCGTAATTACGACTGAAATCGAGACAGCGCGCCGCGACGGCATGGTCAAGTCATCGCTTCAGGCGGCACTGGAACTGCCACTGTCGGAAGCGGAAGCCGCACGGTTTGATGGCGTGGACTGGGCGGAACTGACCATCGTTTCGCAGGCGGATGTAAACGTCATCGCGGGTGCCGGTTCGATCTATCTGGGCGAGGACGGGGCGCAGGAAGGCGTGCCGCACGGCATTCCCACCATCAGTGTGGCGGCGGGCCATAAATGCGCGCGCTGCTGGAAGGTGCTGGAGGAAGTAGGTCAGGACAAGGCCCACCCCGAACTGTGCCTGCGCTGTGTCGACGTGGTGCGGGACGGGACGTAACCTTCATGAACAACCGTGTTCTGGGCGGCGCCTGCCTGCTGGGCGCGCTGGCCGCCGATCAGGCCAGCAAGTTCTGGATACTGGATATCTATGACCTGCCGACGCGTGAAAGCGTGCCGCTGCTGCCGGTGCTGAACCTGACGATGGTATGGAACCATGCCATCACGTTCGGCATGCTGGGTGGGGCCGGTGCCGCCGGGCGCATCATCTTTTCCGTGGCGGCGCTGGCGATCGTGGCGGGTCTGTCGGTATGGCTTGCGCGCACGCCGCGCCGGTGGGTGGCGGTTGCGCTGGGCATGATCATGGGGGGCGCGATCGGCAACGTGATTGACCGGTTGCGCTTTGGCGCGGTGGTTGATTTTATTGACGCCCATGCCTTTGGCTGGTCATGGCCGGTGTTCAACATCGCCGACGCCATGATTGATTGTGGCGTCGCGATCCTGATTATCGACAACATGCGTAATCGCGATGTAAATTAAGGGGGGCGCGGCCTGCACATGCTTGCCGAACCGTTCCACTAACGGTAATAGGCGAGATATGGCGATTTCTGTTCTCAGACCCCTTTCCTGTGCAATGCTCGTGTCGGGTGGCTTCCTGTTGTCAGGCTGCACCGGTGCCGATGTTTCGCGCGCCTTCGGCCTGGAGCGGAGCCTGCCGGATGAATACACGGTCACGACCCGTGCGCCGCTGTCCATGCCGCCGTCCGATGAGCTGGGAGCACCCAACAGCAACGCCATCCAGCGCGCGCAGGACACCAATCCGCGCATGCAGGCGCTGGAAACGCTGTCCCCCAATGTGGCGCTGCAGGGCGCGGATGGCACCGGCAGCGCCGGGCAGACCGCGCTGGTGGGTGAGGCGCAGGTTGCCTCCAATGAGGAAGACAAGGGCGAAATGGGCCGCGCCGACACCAGCTTCGTGGACAAGCTGATGTTCTGGCATGGTGGCGGGGCCGGTAACCTTGTGAACGGTAAGGCGGAAAATGCCCGCCTGCGTGAGGATTCGGCCCTTGGGCGCAACCTGACGCAGGGTGCGACGCCCACTGTCAGCGGTCCCGCCAAATAAAGTGTCCCTGACGCGCGTCCTGTGGGCGTGCGGCATGTGGCCTGATGCGTGAAGTCCGGTCCGTGATATGAACATGTCTTCTGGTAATGGCCAGCCGGTCATCCGTCGCCTGTCGGAACAGGTCGTCAACCGCATTGCTGCGGGCGAGGTGATTGAACGCCCGGCCGCAGCCCTGAAGGAACTGGTGGAAAACGCCATCGATTCCGGTGCGCGCCGGATCCACGTCCGTCTGGACCGTGGTGGTATCGACCGGATCGATGTCACGGATGATGGCTGCGGCATGTCGCCCGATGACCTGCTTCTTGCGGTGGAGCGGCATTGCACGTCCAAGCTGCGTGACGAGACACTGGTGCGTATTTCCACGCTTGGTTTTCGTGGCGAGGCCCTGCCTTCGATCGGCGCGGCGGCGCGGCTTACGGTCATGTCCCGGCTGCACAACAGCGATTCGGCATGGGCGATCCGTGTGGAAGGTGGCGTGGTGGGGGAAGTGGAACCCTGCGCCGGGCCGCCCGGCACGCGCGTGCTGGTGGAAGACATGTTCTTTGCCACACCCGCGCGGCGTAAATTCCTCAAAAGCCCACGTGTCGAATCCAGCCATGCCGAAAACGTGGTGCGCCGTCTGGCCCTGTCTGCCCCGCATATCGCCTTCCGGCTGGAGTTCGACCAGCGTGTGGTCCTCGACCTTCCGGTGCAGGATATGGCCGCGCGCGTGGCCGCCATTCTGGAGGCGGGCCATGCCGATGGCCTGCTGCCGGTGGAAGGGCAGCGTGGTGATCTGAAGCTGAGTGGTTTTATCTGCGCGCCATCCGTACACCGTGCCACGGCCAACGGGCAGATGCTGATGGTCAATGGCCGCCCCGTGGTGGACCCGGTCCTGCGCACGGCGGTGCGGGTGGCCTATCGCAATGTAATGGAACACGGGCGGCATGCCGTTGTGGCGTTGTCACTGGACATTCCGCCAGAACAGGTGGACGTGAACGTGCATCCGGCCAAGACGGAACTGCGCTATGCCGACTCGGCGGCGGTACGGGCGCTGGTGATCGGATCGCTGGGGCGCGCACTGGGCACGGGGGCAGGGGTCGCAGGTGTCAGGCCCGACCTGCTGCAATCGCGTGGGCCATCGTCCGCGCGGATCTGGTACCCCAGCGAACGCAAAGCTGATGCAGCAGGGGTTTCCGCCCGTCTGGCCGCCCCTCTTGATGCCCCTGGCCAGCCTGATGCGGGCCTGCCGCCGGGCTTTGCCGAATCGACATTGCCCCTGTCCGCCCTGCCTGCCGCGCGCAAGGTGGTGCCCGACGGGCCGGGACAGCCGGCAACCGATGACATGACGCCTGCCATCGACCACCCGCTGGGTGCTGCGGTGGCGCAGGTTCTGGGTACCTATATCGTGTCCCAGACGGCTGATGGTGCGCTGGTTCTGGTGGACCAGCACGCAGCCCATGAACGCCTGACCCATGAAATCCTGCGTCAGCAGTATCTGGGTGGTGAAATCCGCGCCCAGCGCCTGCTGCTGCCTGAGGTAGTGGATCTGCCGGCACGACAGGTGGAGGCGCTGCTGTCCTTTGGCGCCGCCCTTGCCCGGCTGGGAATCGAGATCGAACCCTTTGGCGGCACGGCCGTTCTGGTCCGGACCATGCCAGCCCTTCTGGGCAAGGAAGACCCGGTGGGCATGTTGCGTGATCTGGCGGAGGAACTGGAAGCTGATGATCTGGCCAACCCCGCACAGGCCGATGCGCTGGATGCGCGCATGGACGCGATCATCGCGCGCATGGCCTGTCATGGCAGCGTACGGGCAGGTCGGAAGCTGACACACGAGGAAATGAACGCCCTGCTGCGTGACATGGAACGTACCCCCCGTTCAGGCACATGCTCACACGGGCGGCCGACATGGCTGAAGCTGGAAAAAGCTGATCTGGAGCGGATGTTCGGCCGCAGGTGATCCCCTGCGGCCAGTACCCGCGCATGCTGGTGACGGGGTGGCTGGACACGGAACGGGGCATGGCCTCTGCATAATGTGAGCGGCGGCTTACTGGATTCCCGGGGCGTAACACCCCTAGGGTCAGCCATTATCCATGGATGATGTGAGACCGAATGTGCATCCGATCCTGCTGTCCCTAGTTACGTATCTGCCCCTTGCCGGGGCCCTGGCCATATTGCTGACGCGCGGCACGACCCAGACGGTCGAGACCGCCGCCCGATGGGTGGCGTTGTGGACCAGCGGCATCGTATTCGCGCTGGCCGTGATCATGTGGGCCGAATTCGACCCCGCCCGGCCCGGCATCCAGTTCGAGCAGCAGGTGGGATGGGCCAGTAATGCCGGCATTTCCTACCATGCCGGGCTTGATGGCATCAGCCTCATGTTCGTGCTGCTGTCCGCGTTCCTGACCCCGCTGTCCATTATTGGTGGCTGGCGTCAGGTGACGGGGCGGGTACGGGATTACATGATCGCCATGCTGGTGCTGGAAACAACGCTGATCGGGCTGTTTTCCGCCCTTGATCTGGTGCTGTTCTACCTGTTTTACGAAGCGACGCTGCTGCCCGCCAGCCTTATGATCGGCGTCTGGGGTGGGCCGAAGCGGGTCTGGGCGTCGCTGCAGTTCTTCCTGTTCACCTTTGGTGGGTCGCTGTTCATGCTGCTGGCGTTGCTGGCCATGTGGAACGTTGCAGGTACGACCGACATCGTGGCGCTGCAGCATCATGGTTTTGGCCATGCCATGCAGTGCTGGCTGCTGGCAGGCTTCATCATTGCCTTTGGCGTGAAACTGCCGCTGTTCCCGCTGCATGCATGGCTACCCGATGCCTATACCGAGGCTCCGACCCCTGCATCCGTCATGCTGTCAGGCGTGCTGTCCAAGGCGGGGGCGTATGGCCTGCTGCGTTTTGGCGTGATGATGTTTCCCGACGCCGCGCGGATGTTCGCGCCGGTGGTGCTGACGCTGGGTGTGATTGCAGTGATCTACGCCGCCATGATTGCGCTGGCGCAAACGGACATGAAGCGGGTGATCGCCTATTCCTCGTTCTCGCATATGGGGGTGATCGCCATAGGGCTGTTCACCATGACGCCGGAGGGAATCGACGGCGCGATTTTCCAGATGCTGTCGCATGGCATCGTGATCGCGGCGCTGTTCTTCTGTGTCTCCGCCGTGTCGTGGCGGGCGGAAACGCGTGAAATCAGTGCATTTTCGGGGGTTGCGCACAAAATGCCGGTGCTTGCCACGCTGGCCATGCTGTTTGTCATGGCCAATATCGGCCTGCCAGGCACGGGCGCGTTCGTGGGTGAATTCCTCGTCATGGTCGGCGCGTTGCACGTGTCGTTCTGGCTGGCCTTCCTTGGGGGAACCAGCATGATCCTTGGTGCGGTCTATATGCTGGTGCTGTATCGCCGGGTATTGTTCGGGGCGGATCAGGGTGGGGTTGTGGCCCTGCTGCGTGACCTGACGGGACAGGAACTGGCCGTGCTGGTGCCGCTGGCTGTCGTGACGATCTGGATGGGAGTGCATCCGGGATCGTTCCTGCGGGTGTTTGATCCGGCGGTGACCGGTCTGCTGCATCCGGTAACAACTGTTGCTACGGTTGACCCGCAGCAGGTTGTTCCGCTGAACAGCGCGGGTTGAAACTGACAGAGCATAATAAAAGTTTCTGGGCGCCACCTTTTTTCAAAAAGGCGGCGTTCCGTGAGGCTTTCTGAAAAAAAGCCTCGGCAAAAAGCTTCTTATGAAAAAGCCCGGCTACCTTGATGCAGGCAACCGGGCTTTTTTTGTTTCGGATGGTTCAGACGTCGAGGTTATCGACCTGACGGGCATGTTCCTGAATGAAGCGGAAGCGCAGTTCCGCCTTGCGGCCCATCAGGTGTTCCACGCGTTCCAGCGTCAGCGCCCTGTCCTCGGGCGGGGTGATGACCTTCAGAAGGGTGCGGTGTCTGGGGTCCATGGTGGTCTGTTTCAGATCACCCGGCGGCATTTCACCAAGCCCCTTGAAGCGTGAGACCTCAACCTTGCTGTTGGATTTGAAATCTTTCTTCATCTTTCGCTCACGGTCGGCATCGTCCATGGCATAGATGCTCTTTCCGCCCTGTGTCAGGCGGTACAGCGGTGGCTGGGCCAGGTACAGATGCCCGCCCCGGATCAGGCCCGGCAGTTCACGGTAGAAGAACGTCATGAGCAGCGAGGCGATATGCGCCCCGTCCACATCCGCGTCGGTCATGATGATGATGCGGCCATAGCGCAGCTTGGTCGCGTCAAAGCGTTCGCCCATGCCACAGCCCAGTGCCTCCACCAGATCGCGCAGTTCCTGATTGCCACGCAGCTTTTCGGTCGAGGCGCTGGCAACGTTCAGGATCTTGCCACGTAACGGCAGGACCGCCTGCGTTTCACGGTTGCGGGCCTGTTTGGCAGATCCACCCGCCGAGTCTCCCTCGACCAGAAAAATTTCAGTTTCAGCCGCGTTTTCACGCGTGCAGTCCGTAAGCTTGCCCGGCAGGCGCAGGCGGCGGGTCGCGCTTTTGCGCGGGGTTTCCTTCTGCTCCTTGCGGCGCAGGCGTTCCTCGGCGCGTTCCACGACAAAGGCCAGCAGGTTGTCCGCCTGTTGCGGGTTACCCGCCAGCCAGTGGTCAAAGCGATCACGCAAGGCGGTTTCAACCAGCTTGCTGGCCTCGCTGCTGGTCAGCTTTTCCTTGGTCTGGCCCTGAAACTGCGGGTCACGGATGAAGACCGACAGCTTGGCGGCGATGCAGCCAAGGATATCATCGGCGTTAATGCTGGCCGCGCGCTTGTTGGCGCGCTGTTCGCCCCAGTTGCGCAGGCCCTTGAGCAGCGCGTTGCGAAAGCCCGTCTCGTGCGTGCCGCCATTGGGCGTGGGAATGGTGTTGCAGTATGACGCAAGGGCCGCAGTGCCCTGTTCCAGAAAGGCGATGGCCCATTCCATCCGGCCCGTATCCGCCCCGTCGGGGCCGGTAGGCAGGTCTGCATCCCCCGACCACAGGTCGGTCAGCAGGGCGGCCCTGTCACCAAGTTCGTCACGCAGGCTGTCTGCCAGCCCACCGGGGAAGTGCAGGACCGCTTCCGCCGGGACTTCATCATTCTTGATAAGGGACGGGTCGCATGACCAGCGGATGGTCACGCCCCGGAACAGGAACGCCTTTGACCGGCACAGCCGGTACAGGCGCAGGGGTGAAAAGTGCAGCCGCCCGAAAATCTGCGGATCGGGGGTAAAGCGGATCTGTGTTCCGCGCCGGTTGTTGACCGGGCCGATCTTTTCAACGCCGCTCAGCGGGTGGCCGCGTTCATAGACCTGCCGCCACAGTTCGCGGTCGCGGGCGATCTCGACTTCCATACGCGACGCCAGCGCGTTGACCACCGACGATCCTACGCCATGCAGGCCGCCCGACGTGGCATAGGCCTTGCCCGAAAACTTGCCACCCGCATGCAGCGTGGTCAGGATGACTTCCAGCGCCGAACGGTCGGGAAAGCGCGGGTGCGGGTCCACCGGAATGCCGCGCCCGTTGTCGCGTATGGTCAGGCAGTCACCGGCTTCCAGTGTCACATCAATGGTGGTGGCGTGGCCAGCCACCGCTTCATCCATCGCGTTATCAAGGATTTCGGAAGCGAGGTGGTGGTACGCCGTCTCATCCGTGCCGCCGATATACATGCCCGGACGGCGGCGCACGGGTTCCAGCCCCTCCAGCACTTCGATGGCGCTGGCGTCATAGGCATCGGGGCCGTTCTTGGCGTTATCTGGCATGGGGTCAGCGGAAACCTTGCGTCGGGTAGGCTTTGCGGGGCCTGCAGGTGCGGAAAAAAGATCGTCGTTCATGAAGCGTTCTTTTGTTCTGTCAGATCGCGTCCTGTCAAGCCGTAAGGCCCTGCACGCGGCATGGACTATGCCTGCACTTGCGGGCATGAAAAAGGCCGGACACGGGGCCGGCCATATTTTTTCTTCATACCCGTGTGGTGGGTGACAGCCTAGCTGCGGACCGTGCGGCGGGCCGGGGCGCGGCTGCGTGTGCTGGCGGCCGGGCGGTTGGGCGCAGTGCAGGTCAGGTAGGATGCAGGCTGCAGGATATCCTTCGCCTGGGCATAGTTGGACAGGTCGGCGGTGCTGTCGAGTACCTGCACTTCATCAAACATGGACATGCGCTGCTGGCAGAAGGCGGTGCCGGATTTCAGGCCACGTTCGGACTGCACGTTGGCAAGCTGCGTGATGTAGTCGTCATGCTGGCGCTGTGAGTTACGGCCGTAGGTGCTGTTGAAATAGCTGTTGAGGACATGCTCCTCGGATGCCAGCTTGGTGCGGAATTTCATGACAAAGCTGTTGTATCTGTCCTGTGCGCCGCATGACAGGGCTGTCACCATCAGCTCGCTTTTCAGGCCCTGCACATCAAACGCCTCATGCGCGGGGGAGGGGGAGCAGGGGCCGGCAGCCAGTGCCTGCCCACCATTAACCAGCCCCATAAGGGCAAGGGCAGCAGCGCCAGCGCGCCAGATCGACATGGACATCAGGACGGGTTCTCCAGATATTGGGGCAGTTGCCAACGGGGAATGCACGGACCCCGCATATTCCGGCAGGAATGAAATCCGGATCAGGTCTATAGCGCAAACCGGCAGTCGCCAAAAGGGAGGGATATCAACCCACGTTCAAAAAGATGCGTTATGATGGCGGCATGGGATGACAGCGCCACCCGGGGCAGGTATGCCACATGGGCAGGGCTTGTCCGCTTGCGTAAAAGGACCAACGGGTCTTTCCCGCCGGGGTGCGTTGCTCTAGAGCATATGCCAAAGCGGTTAGCCGTTGTGCCGATCCAGACCGTTACGGGACGGCGCGGGCGAAACTGACTGTCCTGATAACGGGTATGTATCAAATACAGCGGAGCTGACGAGTGCGACTGCGACTGTCTGCAATCATGATGACGACGGGCATTCTGCTCGCCGGATGTGACAACAAACCGGCCGTGAACCTTGGTGGTATCGGCGGAACCCCCAATCCCTACAACTACATGAAGGCGTCGGGGCAGTGCCAGGTGACCGGCCCCACCGCTGCGGGCAAGGACACCAGGACCGCCAGCATGCAGGTGCGCAGCGATGACGGGTACTGCGCGATCGAGACGCGTGTTTCTGCAGGCCACCCCTATGCCTCGTTTGGCGTGTCCCCGGCACCTGAGCATGGCAAGGCGTTCATCTACAACTACAACGATCACACTTATGTGACGTATACGCCCAACACCGCCTATTCCGGCGCGGACAGGTTCCGCGTCGTGCTGATTACGGGTGAAAAGCAGCCGCGTGAATACATGGACGTGACGGCCAACGTCACCGCACCTGCCGTAAGCACTGTGAAATAAGGCCGGTTTTCCGGCCCTGACCGGGTCGGGACACGCGTCAATGCGTATCCCGGCCCAATATCAGATGGAAAAGGTGATGGGTTCGGGTAACGGACGGCGCATGCCGGCATGTTCGGCACGGCGCACCAGGTCATCCAGGCTGATCTTGCGACATTCCTCATCCAGCATCGTGTCGAATTCCTGCCAGCAGGGTTCAACCACCTTCTGGAACAGTCCGCCGATCGGGCCATCATCCGTGTTGTCTTCCGCCGTGATGACGGACAGGATATCCGACAGCAGGATATCACGCCGGGGCCGACCCAACCGGTAGCCCCCGCGCGGCCCCCGCACGCTTTCCAGCAGTCCGGAACGCGACAGCGTCTGCAGCAGCGGTTCAATTCCGCGTCGCGCCAGACCCGCGCGCTCTGCAATATCGGCCGCACTGATGGTGCCATTGCGCCCTGCGTGGAAGGCCACATCTAGCATGATCAGGATTGCGATCATGGTCCTGTCCCGCCGGAGCAGCATATCGTTCAGCCTCGCTTTTAATGGATTTGGAAACCAGCCCGCTTCATTTACCAGCAATCCCCCGATTGATCCACGCTTCTGTTAAGGAGGATGGTGGATTATGTACAGACTGTATGCGTGAATAGGCCATTTCCGCAACAAGGAGTGATAACGAATGAAAAAGACCACCCCGCCAGATCGCACGTATGGTTTTGCAGCACCTCGAGGCAGGGTCTACGACTCCATTGTCGATACCGTGGGGGGAACGCCACTGGTGGCGCTGCCGCATCTGACCCGTGAGGATGGGTTGCAGAGCCGGGTGCTGATGAAGCTGGAATTTTTCAATCCACTCGGCTCGGTC
This sequence comes from Komagataeibacter diospyri, assembly GCF_043995075.1. Taxonomy (NCBI): domain Bacteria; kingdom Pseudomonadati; phylum Pseudomonadota; class Alphaproteobacteria; order Acetobacterales; family Acetobacteraceae; genus Komagataeibacter; species Komagataeibacter diospyri. The sequence continues at coordinate 1,943,812 of NZ_CP171836.1, read as the reverse complement.
AAGGACCGTATTGGCGCGGCCATGATCGAGGATGCGGAAAGCCGGGGGGAAATCCATCCGGGCAAGACCACGCTGGTAGAACCGACTTCGGGCAATACGGGTATTTCACTTGCGTTTGTCGCCGCCGCCCGGGGATATCGCCTGATTGTCACCATGCCCGAAGGGGCATCGATCGAACGGCGCAAGATGCTGCGGCTGCTGGATGCGCAGCTGGAACTGACGCCGTCGCGTCTGGGTATGGCGGGCGCCATCGCACGCGCCGAGGAAATCCTCGAAAAGACTCCGAATGCATGGATGCCGCGCCAGTTTGACAATCCGGCCAACCCGGCCATTCACGCCGCGACCACGGCAGAGGAAATCTGGGCCGATACGGCGGGCGAGGTCGATATCGTTGTGGCCGGACTGGGTACGGGTGGCACGGCCAGTGGCATCGCACATGGTCTGAAGCCACGCAAGAAAAGCCTGCAGGTCTATGGTGTCGAACCCATGGAAAGCGCCATCCTGAACGGTGATGAACCCGGGCCGCATGGCATTCAGGGCATCGGGCCGGGATTCTGTCCCCGGACACTCGATCTGGCCGCCCTTGATGGCGTGATCCCCGTATCGGAACGTGAGGCCATTGCGGCCGCGCGCCGCTGTGCACGGCTGGATGGGGTGCCGGTGGGCATTTCATCGGGTGCTGCACTGCATGCGGCCGTGCAACTGGCAGGACGCCCGGAAAACGCGGGCAAGACCATCGTGACTATCGCACCGTCCTTTGCTGAACGTTACCTGTCCACTTCGCTCTTTACCGGGTTGGTCTGATTCATCCCATATGCGCGGCCTGAGGGCCTGCGCATATGGAAAAAGCGGCTGCCCCTAGGGGCGCCGCTTTTTTCTTTTCCATAGTCAGGTCAGATGGGTTGTGGCGGGATCAGTGCAGGATGATCTCGACACGGCGATTCTGCGCTTCGCGTGTGTTGGCCGCAGTCTGGACCAGCGGGTTGCTGTCGCCATAGCCATGGATGTCGATGGCGGGACCAGGCACACCGTCACGTACCAGTTCCGCCTTGATGACCTGCGCCCGCTTCAGGGACAGGGTCTGATTATATTTTTCACCCTGCGGACCGGGATGGGCTGCCGAGTTGTCGGTATAGCCGTTGACCTCGATCCGGGTGGTCTGGGTATTGGTCGATGCCTGTGCCGCGACAGCTACGATGGAACGGGCCCGCTCGGTCAGGTCGCTGCGATCCCAGTCAAAAAACACGAGATAGGTCCGGTTTTCAGCCGGTGCCGGTGCCGCGACGGAAGTGGGCGCAGGCGGCGGCGGGGGGGCGGGGTTGAACTCGTACCGCAGTCCCAGCATCAGCGAATGATTGAAATCGGTCCGGCTGTCGCGGTTGCCATTGCGGAAGCCGTAATCGCTGTTCATGGCTGACAGGGCCGTGGAACTGCCGCTGACAATGGAATGGTGCGACTGCGGGCCAAGCATGGTCCAGAACCGGTATTCCGCCGTGGCTGACAGGCCCACGGCAAACGGCATGGGGAAGGACAGGCCGAAAATACCCTGATAGGCGAAGTTGCCGTATGTGCCCCCGACGTGCTGGCTGTAGTTCTGCCCGCCTACGTTGCCGGTAATGGTGCTGTTCATGTTCTGCCAGCCGTAACCGATACCCGCGCCGAAATATGGGAACAGCCAGCTTTTGCCGATATCAAGGTCAAACAGGGCGTTGGCCATAAGCCCCGATGTCTGCTGCCGGCCATCCGCATGGGCATGATAGGCTGCGTTGCCGCCCACCGTCTTCATGTCGTTGCTGCGGTAAAAGCCTTCCAGTTCGACACGGAAACCGTTGCCCAGCCCCCAGCCAAGGCTGCCGATGCCCGTGCCCCCTGTCTTGAACTCATCACGTGCGGAGGAATGACGTATGACCTGTCCCTGATTGAAGCTTGCACCGCCAGCACCTGAAATATACAGGCCCTGAACAGGCTGGGCGAATACCGGAGCGGAGACCAGTACGGAGCCCAGGGTAACCGAGGCAGCCAATAAAGACCCTGCAAGCAATCCGTACCGCAGATTCATACTCTTCTTCTCCCTTCGACGGGCCTCTTCCGGCATATCGGCCCGGTCGGGTGCACGTGCCCTATTCCTTGGAATGATCAGCATCAGCATTCTTTTGCTGAAAGAAACCAGCCCTGACAATCCATTGCCACCACCTTATCGGCCGCTTTGGGCTGCCGTGCCAACTGGCGGACCTGACTGTGTGCAAGATGCCACACCCCTGTCCGGTCCGGTTTCACTGTTTTTCAAACCTGTGGAATCACGTCTTTCATATCAACTTTGCTTCAAACGGTGGCGTCAGATCCGGTGCGTCGAATTCAAGAACCCATAAATCCGGGTCCCGTTCCATCTGTCTTGTAACATAGGCATCCACACCGGCCTGATCTACAGCCGCCTCTCCTGTAGCGCGGAACCATGCCCGCCGTCCATCGGGGGTGCGGGTCTGGGCCAGCACGGACATGTGTCCGCCGCGGCCCAGCAGCACGATCAGAACGCCACCCGCATCGTCATCGCCATGGTGCAGCACCATGCCCGGATTTCCCGTTTGTCCAGCCTGGCGCAGCATTGCCCGGACCCAGATGCCGGTTTTCAGACGTGCTTCTTCCATTGGGGCGGACTTCTCCGGTAATGCAGAAAAACAGCGGGAGGTATGCAGGAATAGCACGGTTTCCCGCATGGTTGTGGCTTACCCGCCACCGGGCGGGGGTGGCCCTTCTTCGGGTATGGTGGACAGGGCGGCATGGTACTCGACCGGGTTATCCAGCAGGGAATGGGCGGCATCAAGATCACCATCCGTGCCGATCGCGGCGGGACAGGCCTTGCGTATGGTCAGGATGCGCGCCAGGTCCACGGGATAGCGGACCTGGCGGGCGGCCGCGATCCATTCCCGGCTGTCGGCCGCGCCTTCGGCCAGGTCCTGCAGCTGGCGTTCCAGTTCGCTTTCCCCAAGGCTGGTGCAGACCTGGGGCATGACGCCCAGTCCCTGCAGGGGCCAGCCCAGCGGCGCCAGCACGCGACTCCATGTCACGAACAGTTCGGCCCCGTTGGGCATCTGCCCGATGGTCTGCACCAGTCCCTTGCCCAGCGTGGCGCTGCCTATGACAACGCCGCGTTTCTGGTCGGCCAGGGCTGCGGCCAGTATCTCGGCGGCGCTGGCGGTCCGGCCATCGACCAGAACAATGATGGGCAGGCCATTGGTCATATCGCCCCCCTGCACGGCCCAGACATGGTTGGCCTGCGGGTCCCGTCCCTGTGTTATGGCCGCCACACCGTGGTCCAGCATCAGGGCAGATGTGGTGACCGCCTGCTGCAGCACGCCACCCCGGTTGCCGCGCAGGTCGATGATCAGGCCCGAAATGCCGGGAACGTTCATCGCTTCGTCCAGGTACTGGCTCATTTCCTCCGCCGTGTTGGCGGAAAAGGCGGTGATGTGCAGGACGACGTGCTTGCCGCTGGTATAGGCGAAGACGGTTTCGGGGGGCGTGGAGGCCCGGTGCAGCGTGACCGTGCTCCGCCGTCCCTTCGACTCGACCGTTATGCGGACAAGGCTGCCATTGGGACCGTTTAGCCATGAGGTCACGGTATCCAGGCTGCGGGACTCGGTGGGACGTCCGTTGATCGCGCGTACGATCTGGCCCGCTGCAAGGCTGGTTGGCCATGCGGGGCCATTCGCGTTGACGGCTGTAATGATGATGGCGTGATGGTCCAGCCCCAGCGTCAGGCCCGCCGTGGCCTCACCCCCGGTGCGGATGCTGCGGTCCGATACGGCCGCCCCCGGCGGGACATAGCGTGAATACGGGTCGAGATGGTTGAACAGTTCATCAAAGAAACCCTGCAGCACGCCATCCTGTCCCGTGCTGCGCATGGCGGGGGAGTGATGCCACGCCACATCCAGTATGCGGGTGATGGCGGCACTCCATCCCGTTACGTCGTCCGGCGCGGGGACAGGCAGGGCGAGGACGGTTTTCTGCGTCGCGGCCAGTTGCAGGAAGCCGTGCTGTTCCTCGATGCTCAGCGACGGGTCCAGCGCGCTCAGCCCGTTCAGGCCCCATAGCGCGAAATCACGGATCTCATGGCTGTCCAGTGTCCGGGGCTGCAGGAATGACAGACTCGCCTGAATGACCGAGGAAATGACCCCAAGGTCCATGCTGGCGGCATCGGTCGTGTCCACGCTGTCTTCATGCATGGGGGGCTGGGGCGTGGGGGTGCGCGGGGTTGTGGGCATGTCATCGGCACAGGCGGCCGTGGTCAGCCGGATGATGACAAGCAGCAGGACAATGGTGTCACGCGGGATATGCCCGAGTGTGGAGATACGGCGACGCCACATGCTGGCGTTTTCCCGTCCCGTGGCCTGCGGGCGCAGGATGATGACCGGAAACCGGCTGCGTTTCATGTCCGCCGCCTGCGGTGGCTGGGTGGGGCATCGGGCAGTGCCAGCAGGACTGTCCCCCGGATGGCGCATGCTTCTTCTATCCGTACGCGCAGGGCCTGACCGGGGCGGAATACCATGGTCGTATCGCGTGCGGTCAGTGTCTGCGTTTTTTCGTCATGATGCCATTGATCTTCCGGCAGGGCAGACATGGGCAGCAGCGCGGAGGTGCCGGTTGCATCCAGCACGGTGAAAATGCCGAATCGGGACAGGCTGGATATATGCGCGTCCATGACCATGCCCACGCGGGCCTGCAGCCATGTGGCGGCGTAGCGTTCCAGTGTTTCGCGTTCGGCCTGTGCCGCGCGGCGTTCGGTGCGGGTAATGGCGATACCCGCTTCCTCCAGTTCGTCATGGCCGGGGGCCGGACCGGGTTCCAGCCCGATGGCCACCAGCAGGGCGCGGTGGGTCAGCAGGTCGGCATAACGGCGGATCGGACTGGTGAAATGGGCATAGGACGCAAGGGACAGGCCAAAATGCCCGACCGGTTCGGGACTGTATTCCGCCTGGTTCTGCGCGCGCAGGATCAGTTCGTTTACCAGTCCGGCCTGGTCGGTATCGCGTACCTGACGCAGCACATGGTCAAGGTCGGCGGCGCGCAGGCTGCCCACAGGCGGCAGCTTCAGGCCCATGGTGTCCAGCGTGCGGCGCAGGCTTTCCAGCCGTTCGGGCGTCGGTGGTGCGTGGATCCGGTACAGGCAGGGCAGGTGCCGTCCTTCAAGGCAGCGTGCGGCGGCGACATTGGCCGCGATCATGAATTCCTCGACCAGCCGGTGGCTGTCGAGGCGGATACGTGGCGCAATGGCCGCAATCCGCCCATGGTCATCCAGCCGCACCAGCCGTTCGGGCAGTTCAAGGTCCAGCGTGCCGCGCTGCGCCCGTGCTGCCGACAGGCATCGCCATGCCCCGAACAGACTGTCCAGCAGTCCGTCGGGCAGGCCGGCGATGGTGGTGTCCGGTGCGCCGTCATGCGCTTCCTGCACCTGTTCATAGGTCAGGCGCGCGGCACTGCGCATGATGCCGCGCCCGAAGCGGGCATTGCTGATGGCGCCATTGGCCGCCACATCCATGTTGACGAACAGACATCCCCGGTCTTCCCCCGGTCGCAGCGAGCACCACCCGTTGGACAGGTCTTCGGGCAGCATGGGGATCACCCGGTCGGGAAAATAGACCGAATTGCCCCGCAGACGGGCTGCGCGGTCCAGTGCGCTGTTCGGTCGCACATACCATGCGACATCCGCGATCGCGACGGTAATGCGGAAACCGTCGCCAACAGGTTCGGCATAGACCGCATCATCAAAATCCCGTGCATCCGCGCCATCAATGGTGACCAGCGGCATGTCACGCAGGTCGGTGCGGTCCTGTGCCGCCACGCCACGGGCGGCCTTTGCCTGTGCCAGCGCCTCGGCCGGAAAGACATGCGGGATTCCCAGCATGGCTACCGAGATCATGCTTATGGTCCGGGCATCCCCCTGCGGGCCAAGGCGTTCAATGATTCGCGCAGGATGCAGCCCCGGTCCGGACTGGGGCAGGGGAGTGGCAATGACGATTTCGTCATCAGGGCTGTCCGCGTCCTCGCCCATGGGAATGACCCATTGCGCCTTCGCCCGCCGGTCGGCGGGGGTCAGCGTGCCGGCCGGGCGGTAGCGGGCGGGTGCGGACGCCATGGGGTCGGTTTCACTCAGGGTGCGGAACAGGCCCACGACCTGCATCGGCGCATCGGTCAGGCGGCGTAGCGTGCGGCCTTCATATTTGCCCGGTCCGATGCGACGCAGGCGGGCGACCACGCGTTCGCCCGGCGCAAGTGCGGCGCGGCCACGCAGTTCCGGGTGCATGAAGACGACGGGGGCATGTCCTTCCCCATCCCACTGCACGGGGCGGGCGATGGGGTCGCCATCGGAATCCGTGCCGGTCACCTGCACGACCATGGATTCGGGCAGGCGGTCCGAAACACGGAACCGTCGCGCGCCCGCAGGGGCCAGTGTGCCATCCAGCGCCATGTCGCGCAGCATCTGCCGCAGGGCCTGCCTGTGTTCCGGTCCCAGCCCGAATTCCCGGCAGATTTCGCGCTTGCCGATCCGCCCGGTTGCGTTTTCGATAAACGCGCGAAGCTGTTCACGATCCGGCAGGCTGCCCGCACGGGCCTGTGGCGTGCCCGTGGGCAGGGGGTCCGGCATCTCGGAAGTTGCTGGACGCTGCCGTTTCATGATCAGTCAGTCTCGCTTTCAGTCTTGGCCGGACTGGCCTTCTTGCGGGTCGTGGTCTTGCGCGTGGTCGTTTTGGCTGCCGTTTTGGTCGCTGTCTTGCGTGGGGCTGCCTTCTTTTTGGGGGCGGCTTTCGCCTCGTCCGCGCCCTCTGCCCCCTCTGCCGTCTTGGCCCTGGTCTTGCGGGCGGTGGGCTTGCGGGTGGTGGTCGTCTTCTTGCCCTTGGCTTTCAGCGGCTTGCCCTTTTCGGTCAGCAGCGTCAGCGCCTCGTCCATGGTCACATCGTTCATGTCCTGCCCGCGCGGCACGGTGGCCACGATCGAGCCATGCTGCACATAGGGACCAAAGCGGCCCTTGCGCACCATGACCGGCTCGCCATCCCTGGGGTGGGGACCAATGGTGCGGATGGATGCCAGCTTTTTCGCCAGCGCATCCACCGCGCGGTTCAGGCCTACGGTCAGGACATCATCATCCTTGTCCAGCGACCCGTAGACCGCGCCCATTTTCACATACGGCCCGAAGCGGCCCAGACCGGCCTCGATCGGTTCACCCAGTTCGGGGTGGATACCCACGATGCGCGGCAGGGACAGCAGGCCCACGGCCTGTTCCAGCGTGATCTTGTCCCCATCCAGCCCACGCGGGATGGTGGCGCGCTTCGGCTTGGCCTTCTTGTCCTCGGGGTCGGGTTCGCCCTGCTGCACATACAGGCCCCACGGGCCACGGCGCACGGTGACTTCCTCGCCCGTGGGGGCATTGCCCAGCACGCGCATGCCATCTTTCAGCGCCGCTGCGTCCTCGCCTTCCTTGGAAGGGTCAACCACCAGTTTGCGGGTGTACTGGCAGGTGGGATAGTTGGAACACCCGATGAATGCGCCATAACGCCCCAGCTTCAGCCCCAGACGCCCGGTGTGGCAGGCGGTGCAGACGCGCGGATCCTGCCCGTCCTCGCGCTGCGGGAAGAAATAGGGGGCAAGGTCCGCATCCAGCGCCGTGATGACGTCTGAGATTTTCAGGTCCTTGGTCTGGTCCACCGCGTGGGAGAAATCGGACCAGAACGCGGACATGACATCGCGCCAGTTGGCGCGGCCGCCGGAAATGTCATCAAGCTGTTCTTCCAGCCCCGCCGTGAACTGCGTATCGACATAGCGTTCAAAGAAGGAGGTGAGGAAGGCCGTGACCAGCCGCCCCCTATCCTCAGGCACGAATCGCCGGTTTTCCAGCTGCACGTAATTGCGGTCGCGCAGTACGGTCAGGATCGAGGCGTAGGTGGAGGGACGGCCAATGCCGATTTCCTCCATCTTCTTTACCAGCGATGCTTCCGAATAACGCGGCGGCGGCTGGGTGAAGTGCTGTTCCGCCGCGACATCACCCCGCCCGATGGCGTCGCGTTCCTTCATGGCGGGCAGCATGCGGTCCTGATCGTCATCCGCCCTGGCGGGGGAATCGTCGCGGCCTTCGCTGTACAGGCGCAGGAAACCATCGAATGCAATCATGGAGCCGGTGGCGCGCAGGGTCACGCGCTGCTGGCGGTCCACGATGTCGACGGCGACCTGATCCAGTTCGGCCGACTGCATCTGGCTGGCGACCGAGCGTTTCCACACCAGATCATACAGCTTCTTCTGCTCGGGTGAGAGGTAGCGCGCCATGTCGGCTGGCGTGCGGCGCACGTCGGTCGGGCGGATGGCTTCATGCGCTTCCTGCGCATTCTTGGCCTTGGTGGAATAGATGCGGGCTTTTTCCGGCACGTATTCCGGGCCGAAGCTGTGGCCGATATGGCCACGGATGGCCCCGATGGCCTCGCCCGCCATCTGCACGCCATCGGTTCGCATATAGGTGATCAGGCCGACCGTCTCACCACCGATGTCAATGCCTTCATACAGCTGCTGGGCCGTACGCATGGCCACCTGCGCGCCCATGCCCAGCTTGCGTGATGCTTCCTGCTGCATGGTCGATGTGGTGAAGGGCGGTGGCGGGTTGCGGCGGACCTTGCGGCGTTCAACCTTTTCAACGCTGAAGTCGCCTGCCTCCACCGCCGCCTTCGCGTCCATGGCGCGGGCCTCGTTGTTCAGGTCGAACTGGTCCAGCTTGTGCCCGTCCAGATGGGTCAGCCGCGCGGAGAATGCGGCCCCGCCCGGTGTGGTCATGCGCGCGATGACCGACCAGTATTCACGTGGCTTGAAGACCTCGATCTCCGCCTCGCGCTCGCAGATCAGGCGCAGGGCGACCGACTGCACGCGCCCCGCGCTGCGCGATCCGGGCAGCTTGCGCCACAGCACGGGCGACAGCGTAAAGCCCACGAGGTAGTCCAGCGCGCGGCGGGCGAGATACGCCTCGATCAGCGGGAAATCCAGTCCGCGCGGGTGGGCCATCGCGGTCTTGATGGCGCTTTTGGTGATTTCATTGAAGGTAACGCGTTGCACGTCGATCCCCCTGAGGAGGTTCTTCTCCTCCAGGATCGCGCGTACGTGCCACGAAATGGCCTCGCCCTCACGGTCGGGGTCAGTGGCGAGGTAAAGGTGCTTTGCCCCACGCAGCGCCTTGGCAATGGCCGCAATCTGGCGGCTGCCGCGCTCGTCGGTTTCCCACACCATGGCAAAGCCTTCGTCGGGCTTGACGCTGCCATCCTTGGGCGGCAGGTCGCGTACATGCCCGAACGAGGCAAGAACCGTGTAGTTATCACCCAGATACTTATTGATCGTTTTCGCCTTGGCTGGCGATTCGACCACCACGACGTCAGTCATTCTGTCTCCGGATCACGATTCTAAAACCTTGTATAATCCCGGCTGTCAGGCGGGGGGTGGACGCCGCACGACCATATCCCCCGCAAGGAATTCGATCGTACCCGCAATCTCCATTTCCGACAGGACGGTCAGGACTGCTGCTGTCGAGAACTGGCAGCGCCGTACAAGATCGTCAACAGGTGATGGCGTGAAAGATAGAAAACCCTCTATCATTTCATGTAGGTCGCCCGTTCCCTCCGGGGGGGCGGCAGGCGGCGGCGCGGGCATGGCCCGTGGCCGGGATTCATGGCGGGGAGCGGGACCACGCGCCGTTGCAACCGATGGCGGTGCCTGTAGGGGAAATAGCGTGGTTTCTTCCATGAATTCAGGTAGTTCACGCAGAATGTCACGTTCGTTTTCCGTCAGCACCGCGCCCTGGCGCAACAGGTCGTTGCTGCCATGGCAGCGCGGGTCCAGCGGCGATCCGGGCACGGCAAATATGGTGCGGTCATATTCCAGCGCCATGCGTGCGGTAATCAGGCTGCCTGAACGCAGTGCCGCCTCGATCACAACGCAACCCAGCCCCAGACCGGCAATCAACCGGTTGCGGCGCGGGAAATGCCGGGCCTGCGGCACAGTGCGCAGCGGGGCTTCGGTCACAACCGCGCCAGTATGTGCGATCTGGTCCTGCAGGGCGTCATGTTCGGGCGGATAGGGACAGTCCAGTCCCCCTGCAATGGCCGCCACCGTGCGGCCTGCCGTCATGGCACCACGATGGGCTGCGGCGTCGATCCCGCGCGCCAGCCCCGACACGGTGTCCACACCGTGGGCGGCCAGTAATGCTGCCAGGCTTTCCGCCATGCGGATTCCGCCCGATGAGGCATTGCGCCCGCCTACGATTCCTACCATGCGATTCGCCAGCAATGCGGGATCACCCAGAACGCTTAATACCGGTGGCGCGTCATGCAGGTGGGCCAGCAGGGGCGGATAGCCGGGCTGTCCATGTACCAGCAGGTGCGCGCCCATATCCTGCAGGCGGTCGATTTCGCGTAATGCATCATCGCGCGGACAGACAGGCCCCACGCTGCGGCTTATGCGCGTTGCCCCGCGTTCGAGCATGTCGAGTGCTGCATGCACGCTGCCATGCGTGCGGACAAGGCGGCGGTAGGCGACCGGGCCGATGCCGTCCGTCCGCGCCAGCCGCAGGCAGGCCAGCACCGTTGCGGCATCGGGTAAGGTCATGCGCTTTTCTGGCCGATCCTGGGTTCCGTGCCTTTCAGCAGGCGCATGATGTTGGCGTGATGGCGGATCAGGATCATCATCGCGATCAGGCCGCCCGCGACATAGGCGGGAGAGGAAAAGTCGATCCGTCCCGGCCGGATCATGAGCAGCGGCAGGGCCGCGAAGGCAATGATCGCGCCCGCCGATGAAATGCGCGTGACCTTGGCAAAGATCAGCCACAGAGCGCAGCAGCACAGACCGACACCGGGCATGAGGGCAAGTATGCAGCCCAGCCCGGTCGCAACCCCCTTGCCGCCACGGAATTTCAGCCATACGGGAAAGCAGTGTCCCGCCACGGCAAAGACGGCAGCCAGGGATTCGGCAGCCAGCGTATGGAACGGGCACAGCACGAAAGCGCAGAAAACCGCGAAAGCCCCCTTTGTGCCATCCAGCGCCAGCGTGCCTGCCGCCAGCCCCTTGCGCCCGGTGCGCAGCACGTTGGTGGCCCCGATATTGCCCGACCCGATCTTACGGATATCCCCGTTGCCCGACAGTGCCGTCAGTACCAGCCCGAAGGGGATGCTGCCGATCAGGTAGGACAGGAACGCAACCGCCGCCATAAGCGGCAGGTCGTAGGTGGGAATGCCGTAAATCATGCGGCGGTAGTCCCGAATACGCGTCGTCCGTTTTTCCATGTGCCCAGCACGCGGCCTTCCAGCGCCCGGCCGTCAAACGGGGTATTCTGGGCCTTGCCCGGCAATTCGCCCGCCCGCACGATCCACCCGGTATCGGGGTTGAACAGGCACAGGTCGGCAGGTCGGCCCGCAACCAGCGTCCCGGCCCCGCTGCGCAGCACGCCAGCAGGGCGATGGGTCAGCAGGCCAAGGGCGTCCATCATGCCGATCGTGCCTGAATGTACCTGTGCCATGGTTACGGCCAGCAACGTGTACAGGCCCGTTCCCCCGGCGGCGGCTACGGCAAAGGGCTGGCGTTTATCATCCGCGTCGCAGGGCATGTGGTCGGATGCGACAGCATCGATCGTGCCATCTGCCAGCGCCGCGCAGACCGCCTGCCGGTCTGCTTCCGTACGCAGCGGCGGCGACAGCTTGGCATAGGTGCGGAAGTCCCCGATCACGGTTTCATTCAGGTCAAAATACGGCGGCGCGGTATCGCATGTCACCCTGATGCCATCAGCCCTGGCCGCCCGGATCAGGTCCAGCCCCTCGGCAGTGGAGACATGGCCGAAATGCAGCCGTCCCCCCGTCATGCGCGCAAGGCGCAGGTCGCGCGCGATCAGGATGGCCTCGGCCGCCGCCGGTATGCCCGGCAGCCCAAGGCGGGTGGCCAGTTCGCCATCGGTCGCACACCCGCCGCGCGCCAGTGACGGGTCTTCGGGATGCTGGACGATCAGCGCGTCGAATCCGCGCGCATAGGTCAGCATCTGCCGCATGATGCGGCTGTCGGCAATGGCGTGGGGACCGTCGGTAAACGCAATGGCGCCCGCTTCGGCCAACAGGCCGATTTCCGCCATTTCCTTACCCGCGCATTCCCGTGTCAGCGCGCCATAGGGCAGGATGTCGATCATGCCCGTTTCCTCGCCGCGCGCACGCAGCAGGCGGGCAAGGGCGGGGTTGTCTATGGTCGGGCTGGTATTGGGCAGCACGGCGATGGTGGTGATGCCCCCGGCAACCGCAGCCTTTGCCGCGGACAGCACCGTTTCACGGTATTCATAACCGGGTTCGCCAATTGTGACCCGCATGTCCACCAGGCCGGGGCACAGGACAAGCTGGCTGCCGCCATCCACGATTTCGGCCCCTTCCGGCACGCCTTCGGCCTGCGGCAGGTCGGTGCCGGCAATCACGCCGTCCTTCACCAGCAGGCGACCGGGGCGGTCAAGGGCGTTTGCGGGATCGATCAGGCGGACATTTTCAAACAGGACCGGCTTCATGCGCCATCTCCCCCACGGGAGAGGATGTCCAGAACCGCCATGCGCACGGCAACCCCCATTTCCACCTGTTCACGGATTACGCTCTGGTCGGAATCGGCAACACGGCTGTCAATTTCCACGCCCCGGTTCATCGGGCCGGGATGCATGACCAGCGCATGCGGCTTCGCCAGTGCGAGGCGTTTGTTGTCCAGTCCGTAGAAACGGAAATACTCGCGCGCACTGGGCACCTGCGTACCTTTCATGCGTTCGCGCTGCACACGTAGCATCATCACCACATCCACCCCGCGCAGGCCGTCTTCCATCGTATGGTGGATGCTGACCCCCAGCGCCCCGATGGCGCCGGGAACCAGTGTTGGCGGCCCCACCACGCGCACCTGACAGCCCATGGCGGTCAGCAGGTGGATGTTGGAGCGTGCGACACGGCTGTGGCTGACATCACCGCAGATGGCGATGGTCAGCCCTTCGAACATGCCGAAATGACGGCGGATGGTCAGCGCATCCAGCAGCGCCTGTGTCGGATGTTCATGCGTGCCGTCACCGGCATTGACCACGCTGGCCTGTACCTTCTGCGCCAGCAGGGCGGGCGCGCCGGACTGCGAATGGCGCACCACCAGCAGGTCTGTATGCATGGCGTTCAGGGTGGCTGCCGTATCCAGCAGGGTCTCCCCCTTGTTGACCGAGGAACTGGCAACCGTCATGTTCACCACATCCGCGCCCAGCCGCTTGCCCGCCAGTTCGAATGAGGTGCGCGTGCGGGTACTGTCCTCGAAAAACAGGTTGATCAGCGTGCGCCCGCGCAGCAGGTCACGCGGGGTTTTGCGCGAGCGGTTGAGCAGGGCGTAATGTTCCGCCAGATCAAGGAAGGGCGTGATCCGGGCGGGATGCATGCCCTGCACGCCCAGCAGGTGACGCGCCGGGTGGGTCAGGAAGACATTGCTGCCATAGCTGCCGCGCTCACTCATGGGCGGCAACCGCGTTGATGCGCGCCAGCACTTCGTCACGGCCAAGGGCCGCCAGCGTATCATCGATGCCGGGCGACATGGTGCTGCCGGTCACGGCGGCGCGCAGTGGCTGCGCCACCTTGCCCAGCTTCATTTCATGCGTTTCGGCAAACTGGCGCAGGGTCGCGTCGATGGCGTCCTTGTCAAACGGCGCCGTCGCCTTCAGGGCTTCGGCCAGCCTGCCCAGCATGACGCGGTTCTCAGGCGTCAGCTGCTTTTCGGCCTTGGGATCGAACGAAAGCGGCAGTGAACGACCAAGAAAGGCGGCGTTATCCGCCAGTTCCACCAGCGTCTTCGCACGTTCCTTCAGTCCCGGCATAAGGGCCAGCACCTTTGCGCGTGTTGCGTCGGAGGTATCAACGCCCTCCATCCTGCCCAGGCGTTCCATCACGTCATTGGTCAGACGCGTGTCATCGGCCTGACGCAGCCATACGCCATTGATGTGCAGCAGCTTGGCGTAATCCATGCGCGATGGCGAGCGGCCCACGCCATCGAGGTCGAACAGTTTGATCTGTTCTTCACGTGACAGGATCTCGGCATCGCCGTGGCCCCAGCCAAGACGCAGCAGGTAGTTGTTCAGGGCTTCGGGCAGGTAGCCCATGTCACGGAATTCAACCACCGACTGGGCCCCGTGCCGCTTGGACAGCTTGGCGCCGTCCGGCCCGTGGATCAGTGGCAGGTGGGCGAAATGCGGCAGGTCCCAGCCCATGGCGCGGTAGATCATGGCCTGGCGGAAGGTGTTGGTCAGGTGGTCATCGCCACGGATTACGTGGGTAATGTCCATGTCATGGTCATCCACCACCACCGCAAGCTGGTAAACCGGGGTGCCGTCGGCGCGCAGGATGATCATGTCATCCAGTTCGGCATTGGCCACGCGCACGTCGCCCTGCACCAGGTCGTGGATGGTTGTTTCCCCCTCACGCGGGGCCTTGATGCGGATGGTGTAAGGGGTATTGGCGGGGGCTTCGGACGGGTCGCGGTCGCGCCACATGCCGTTGTAGCGGGGAGGACGGCCCTCGGCCATCGCCTTCTCACGCATTTCCTTCAGTTCATCCGCCGTGCAGTAACAGCGGTAGGCCAGCCCTTTTGCCAGCAGTTCATGCGCCACTTCGGTATGGCGCGCCTGCCGGGTGGACTGGAATACCGGTTTTTCGTCTGAGTGGATATCCATCCACGCCAGCCCGTCGAACAGCACATCGACCGCTTTCTGGGTCGAGCGTTCTCGGTCGGTATCCTCGATCCTGAGCAGGAACTGGCCACCGTGATGACGGGCATAGAGGAAATTGAAAAGGGCGGCACGGGCGTTGCCGATATGCAGCAGGCCGGTGGGGCTGGGAGCAAAACGCGTACGGACAGTCATGAGCCGGTTCTTTATCATGTTTTCGCCCTGCTGACAGGGGGCAGTCTGGCCTGTGTGCCATCTCCACCGGTAGGGTGTGCATTCCGGCCACGCATGGGCATGGTCGTGTCACGGGTGCAGATCATTACGGGGGTTGTCCTGCCGCGCCAGCATATTGACCGGATCAGGGCCGGACTTTCGCATGTGAATGCGGGCGTCAGTGCATGGCTGTGGGGGCAGCATGCCCGTTTCGCGCTGTGGCTGCCTGTCCTGCTGGCGGCGGGTGCTGCCGTGTATTTCATGCTGTCATGGGAACCTTCGGTCACATGGGCGTGGGGGGCTGGCATGGTGGTCGTGGCGTGTGTGACCGCGCGGCTGGTATGGGGCACGGGGCTGCTGGTACGCATCGGTAGCGGTATGGCGGGCGCATGTGCGGCGGGGGCATTGCTGGCATGGGTGCAGGCGCACCACATGCCGCCGTTTCCCGACCTGCCCCGCCGGGCGGTGCATCTGTCGGGTCAGGTGCTGGATGTGGACGCGCAGGTCCTGCGCGATGGCACGCAGGCATGGCGGGTGCGGCTGGCGGATGTCCGCTTTCTTGATGGCATCAATATCGGTATGCCGCCGCTGCGCCGTGCCCTTCTGCTGCGGCTGCGGCCTGATAACGCCTGCATGCCCGTGCCGGGTGATACCGTTCTGGCGCGGGTGATGCTGTCACCGCCTGCCTTTCCCGCCCTGCCGGGTGGCTATGATGCCCAGCGCCGGGCATGGTTTGACGGGCGGGCGGGCAGTGCGCGTGCGCTGGATGGGGTGATATGCCTGCATGGGCAGGCCCCGATCGGCATGTCCAGCCGCATCGCCAGTGTGCGGCAGGCCGTGGCCCGACGGATTCGCACGGCCCTGCCGGGCGTGCGCGGCGATATCGCGGCAACCGTTCTTGTGGGGGCGGATGGCGTGATTGCACCTGGCGTGCGGGATGCCTTTGCCGATGCGGGGCTGGCTCACCTGCTGGCGGTGGCGGGGCTGCACCTTGCCATTGTCATGGGGCTGGTCATGGCGGTGGTGCGCATGGGGCTGGCGCTGTCCGAACGCGCGGCCCTGTTCTGGCCATGCAGGCAGATTGCGGCGGTATGTGCGCTGCTGGCCGGCGGAGGATATGTCATCATCACCGGCGCGCACCTGCCGGCACAGCGCAGCCTGTTCATGGCGGGCCTTGCGGTCATGGCGTTAATGGCGGGCAGGCGGGTGATGTCGATGCGGGCCCTGGCGATGGCGGTGACCGTCCTGTTGTGCCTGAATGCGGAAAATGTGGTCGAACTGCCCCTGCAGATGTCGGCTGCGGCGGTAATGGCACTGATCGCCGGTTTCGATGCGCTGCGCCCGTACCTGTCGGCATGGGAACATGACATGACGTGGTGGCGCAGGGCTGGCGCGTGGCTTGCTCACCCCCTGCTGGCCAGCGTGCTGGCGGGTAGTGCGTGCATTCCCATCGGCATGGCGCATTTTGGCACGGTGCAGCCATGGTTCGTGCTGGCCAACCTGCTGGCGGTGCCGCTCATGTCGGTGTGGATCATGCCATGGGGACTGGCGGCTTTCATTCTGTTGCCGCTGGGGTGGGAAAAACTGGCGCTGCTTCCCATGGGGTGGGGGATCGGGCTGGTGGCATGGCTGGCGCGGCAGGTGGCCTGCCTGCCGGTAGCGCATATCAGGATGCCTGCCATCAGCAATGGCGGGCTGGCATTGTTTTTTGCCGGGTTGTGCTGGCTGTGCCTGTGGGGTGGGCGCGGACGGCTGCCGGGATTCGTCCCGGTTGTGCTGGCGCTGCTGTCGCCGTGGTGGGTGGCACGCCCGGCGGTGATGGTGTCACCCGACGCGCGGATGGCGGGTATTGTCACGGGCCATACGATCCTGACCGGTCCCGGGGGGCATCCCGATCCGTTCGTTTTGCAGGAATGGCAGCGGGTGACGGGGCAGGATGCAGGGCTGTTGCCGGATTACGGCAGGCAGGGACCGGTATCCTGTCAGGCAGGTGCGTGCCGCGTCCGGGGACGGGTGGGGGATATTGTGCTGCTGTTATCCGTGTCGCGGCCGGGACAGGCGTTATGTCGTGATGCCCGTATGGTGGTGAACCTGTCAGGTCAGGCTGGCTGTCCCGATGTCCCGGTAATCGGGCGTTTCGACATATGGCGCAATGGGGCGCATGCCCTGTTTGCCCCTTATGATGGCGGTGTAACGGTGTGGGCTGACCGGCAGGTGCGCGGGACACGGCCGTGGGTCATGCGAGCCGGAGGGGCAGGCATGCCTGACCTGCCGCTGGCCCGCACGGAATAGGGGCCGTGCCATCCATCGTTTGCGGCCGTGACCGCAGGACATTGTGCATGCATGAGATCTGTCGGGGGCAGGGCGGAAAAAACCTGTGCCTGTCAGATATCCTGAAAATCAGAAGTTGTTGTGGGCTCATCGTTCCCGGACCGCCATGCCTGTCCATTCATTCCGGCGAAGGGGGCGGGATTCTGTCCGGGCCTGTCGCACGCAGGTCGTTCTTCATGCGGTACTGGCACGGATCAAAGGCGGGACAGCGCCAGCATTCGGGCTTGCGGGCCTTGCAGACATACCGCCCGTGCAGGATCAGCCAGTGATGCGCGGGGCGCAGCATGTCGGAGGGAATACGGCGGACAAGCTGGTCCTCCACCGCGCGCGGTGTCGTGCCGGGCGCCAGGCCCGTGCGGTTGCCAATACGGAAAATGTGGGTATCGACCGCCATGGTGCTGTCGCCAAACGCCACGTTCATGACCACGTTCGCGGTCTTGCGTCCCACGCCGGGCAGCGATTCAAGGGCCGCGCGGTCATAGGGCACCCTGCCGTCAAAGCGTTCGAGCAGCTGCTGCGACAGGGCCACGACATTACGTGCCTTGGTCCGCCACAGCCCGATGGTGCGGATATGTGCGCCGACCTTTTCTTCCCCCAGTTCCACCATGGCCCGTGGCGTGGGCGCATCACGGAACAGTGCCTTTGTCGCCCTGTTGACCGAGGCATCGGTCGCCTGCGCCGACAGGACCACGGCAACCAGCAGGGTATAGTCGTCCACGAAATCAAGTTCGCTTTCGGCATTCGGGTTGGCAGAGGCCAACCGGGTAATGAAGGCGCGTACTTCCGCCAGTGTCATGGCGCGGCGCGCGGGTTTCTTCGGGGCTCTGGCTGTTGTCATCTGATACTCGCAGGCATTGGATCGCCCGGCATTGTGCGGCGTTGCAGGGGGCGGTGTAAATCACCCGGCCCTCTGGCCGCGGCCATTATCCTTGCGCATGGCTGCTGCGGAGGCTAGTCGTTCCGGCCCCGGCGGTGCATGTGTCCCGAACGCATGGTCGTGCGGTTTCCTGCATCAGGGCGTGTTGGCAATGGCATCCTTTTTCTCCCGCCCGGCATCGGGACGACATGAGTTTTCCGCCGTGCTGGGCTTTGTCTGGCGCAGGTGGTGCGCGCATCCCGGCTTTCTTGCATGGACACTGGTAGGGATTGCATCTGCCACCGTGGCTGATGTGATGATGCCACTGGTGGCGGGCTGGCTGGTCAATGATGTGTCTAAGCCCGCGCGCCATGCTGCGGTCCATCGCGCCATATGGGATGTGGTCGGCCTGGCCGTGCTGGGTCTGGGTGGCATCATTGCGCGGCGCACGGCCTATATCGGCATTACCCACCTGACATCGCGCGTCATGGCCGGCATCGTGACCGAGGTGTTCGCACGCGTGCAGCGGTTTTCCAGTGAATGGCATGCCTCCAACTTCGCCGGGTCAACCGTAAGGCGCATCACGCGCGGGATGGGGGCGGTCGATACGCTGGGCGATACGCTGCTGCTCATGCTGGTGCCGGAGGGGATCGTGCTGTGCGCCACCACTGCCGTACTGGCCTTTCACTGGCCGCTTATGGGGATGGTGCTGGCGGTGGGATCGGCGGCCCTGGTAGTGCTGTCGGTCATGCTGACGCTGCGTTACGTGGCACCGTCCGCGCGTCTTGCCAATGCTTGGGATACGCGCATGGGCGCGACCCTGTCGGATGCGGTAACATGCAATGCCGTGGTAAAGGCATGCGGGGCGGAAGCGCGGGAGGATGCGCGTCTTGCATGGGTCGCGGGCCGCTGGCGGCAGCGCACGGTGCGGTCATGGCTGCGCGGGACGGACAGCGCCAATCTGCAGAACCTCGCCGCCCTCATCATGCGCATGGTGCTGATCGCAGGGGTGGCGCTGTTATGGATGCATGGTCGCGCGGGACCGGGAGACGTGGCCTATGTGCTGACGATGATGTTCGTGATCCAGGGATACCTGCGTGACATCGGCCAGCAGATTTCTGTCGTGCAGCGTTCGGTCAATGAAATGGAGGAACTGGTCACCCTGTTCCACACGCAGCCTGCAGTGGCCGATTGTCCCGGTGCCGCGACATTGCGCGTGATGCAGGGCCATATCCGTTTCGAGCATGTGCGCTTTGGCTATGAACGCCAGCATGGCAGGCTGCTGTTTGATGACCTGAACCTTGATATCGCGCCGGGCAGCAAGGTGGCCCTTGTAGGCCCGTCAGGTTCGGGCAAGACCACACTGACCCGGCTGCTGCAGCGCCTGTATGACGTGCAGGGGGGACAGATCACGATTGACGGGACGGATATCGCCACCGTCACGCAGTCCAGCCTGCGTGGACAGATCGCCATCGTGCCGCAGGAGCCATTGCTGTTCCATCGTTCTCTGGCGGAAAACATTGCCTATGGCCGCCCCGATGCCACGCTGGCTGAAATCGAACATGCGGCCCGGCAGGCCAATGCAGCGGACTTCATCGCCCGCCTGCCGCGCGGTTACGCCACCATGGTGGGGGAACGCGGCGTCAAGCTGTCGGGCGGGGAGCGCCAGCGCATCGCCATCGCGCGCGCGTTCTTAAGCCATGCCCGCATCGTCATCATGGACGAGGCGACATCCAGCCTTGATTCCCGCTCCGAAATGCTGGTCCAGCAGGCTATGGAACGGCTGATGGCCGGGCGCACGGTGCTGGTCATCGCCCACCGGCTGTCCACCGTGATGGGACTGGACCGCATTATCGTCTTCCGCCATGGGCATGTGTGCGAGGACGGCCCCCACGCAGTGCTGATGGCGCGTGAGGGCGGACTCTATCGCGGACTGTTTGAACTTCAGTCCTTATAGGTATCACTGGAAAACACCCAGTAATCATAAGGCCGTTTTTTGGTGGGGATTTTTTCAAAAAGGCCGCACCAAAAAACGTTTATTTTCTGATCAGAAGGTTGTTTTTAAAGAACCATTTAGCCCGGCAGCATGGCGCCCAGCGCCCTGCCACCAAACAGGTGGACATGGAAATGCGGCACTTCCTGCCCGCCCTCCACGCCCACATTGGACAACAGGCGGTAGCCGGGCGTTTCCAGCTTCAGGTCACGTGCAACCTTGCCAACCGCGCGGGTGAAACCGGTGATTTCGGCATCCGTCGCATTGCTGCTGAAATCGGCAAAGGAGACAAAAGGTCCTTTGGGAATGACCAGCACATGCACCGGCGCCTTGGGGGCGATGTCATGGAAGGCGAGGGCGTATTCGTCCTCATAGACTTTCTTGCACGGCAGTTCGCCACGCAGGATACGGGCGAATACATTCTGCGGGTCGTAGGGTCCGGTGCCGTTGACGGCCATGGGTATTCTCCTGTTTGCGGGGGATCAGGCCAGCGGGTCGTGCGGGCGCGACGCCTTTTCCGCGACGCCGCTGGTGCCTTCGCGGCGCAGCAGTTCCGTCCAGACTTCCGCCGGTTTCACCCCGGCATCCACCCACATCACGATCAGATGGTACAGCACGTCGGCACTTTCGCTAACCAGTTCACCCCGGTTGCCGGCCACGGCCTCGATCAGGCATTCAACGGCTTCCTCGCCAAATTTCTGCGCGATCTTGCGGCGACCGCGCGCCAGCAGGCGGGCGGAATGGCTGACCGACGGATCCGTTCCGCGCCGGGATTCCACAACATCGAACAGGCGGTCCAGCACATCAGGGGTGGCAGGCCCCACCGCTTCCAGCTTAAGGCTGGCGGCGGCTTTTGCCGGGGCGTTCTTGCGGGATTTTTCTGGCTTGGCCATCACAATGCTCCGATAGGCAGGAAATAAGGAATCAGTCGCTAAGGCGGACCGGCAGGCCCGCTGCCGCCAGCGTCTGCTTGACCTGTGGAATGGTGAACTGGCCGAAATGGAACACGCTGGCGGCCAGCAGGCCGGTCGCACCCGCGCGCGCGCCTTCGACAAAATGTTCCAGTTCTCCCACCCCGCCAGAGGCCACGATGGGAATGCGCACCGCCCTGTTGGCCGCGCGCAGCAGGTCAAGGTCGAACCCCTTGCCCGTGCCGTCGCGGTCCATGCTGGTCAGCAGGATTTCGCCAGCACCCCGTTCGGCCACTTCGCGGCACCAGTCGATGACGTTGCGCCCGGTAGGGGTGCGGCCACCATGGGTGTAGACTTCCCATGATCCATGGCCGTCACTGCGTGCATCAATGGCGACGACCACGCACTGGCTGCCGAATTTCCGTGCTGCCTCACTGACCAGTTCGGGGCGCGAGACGGCGGCCGAGTTCATGGCGCATTTATCAGCACCCGCCAGCAGCAGGCGGCGCATGTCATCCGTAGTACGCACGCCGCCGCCCACCGTCAGCGGCAGGAAGATACGTTCCGCCGTGCGGCTGACGACATCAAGGATGGTGTCGCGGTTTTCATTGCTGGCGGTGATGTCGAGAAAGGTCAGTTCGTCCGCCCCTGCTGCATCATACACGGCCGCCTGTTCCACCGGATCGCCCGCGTCACGCAGCGAGACGAAGTTGACGCCCTTGACCACGCGGCCATTCTTGACATCCAGGCAGGGGATGACACGCAGCTTCAGCATCAGGACAGGACCCGCAGGGCTTCGCCCAGATCGATGCGTCCGTCATACAGCGCGCGCCCTACGATCACGCCCTCGATGCCCGGTGCCCGTGCGGTCGCGGCGCGCAGGGCCTCAAGGTGTTCAAGGTTGCCGACCCCGCCGCTGGCGATGACGGGAATGGACAGGGCATTGGCCATGTCGGCGGTCTGTTCGATATCAATGCCCGTCAGCATGCCATCGCGGCTGATTTCGGTAAAAATGACGGCGGCGACGCCTGCATCCTGCATGCGCTGGCCCAGTTCCACGGCCTTCATTTCCGATGTCTCGGCCCAGCCTTCGGTCGCAACCTGCCCGCTGCGCGCGTCAATGCCCGCCACGACCCGTCCGGGGAACAGGCGGCAGGCCTCACGCACCAGTTCGGGGTTCTTGACCGCGATGGACCCCAGGATCACACGGCTGATTCCGGCATTGAGCCATTTGCCGATGCTGTCCAGGTCACGCAGCCCGCCACCCAGCTGCACCGGGACGGAGGCATTGGCGATGATGGACTCGATTGCTTCTGTATTGGCTGAACGTCCTGCGAAGGCGCCGTTCAGGTCCACGACATGCAGCCAGCCGCATCCGGCATCGATCCATGCCCGCGCCTGTGCGCCGGGGTCATCGGAATAGACGGTGGCGTTATCCATTTCCCCCCGGCGCAGGCGCACGCATGTGCCGTCCTTGAGGTCTATTGCGGGGTAAAGTGTCAGGCTGTGTCCGGTCACGGGGGCATGTCCTGCTGCAGGAATGGGGGTTGAAGCCGCCTGCGGGTGGGCGGGTACGATCCGCTCGTCATCCTGCAGGCGCTTGGTGAAGAACAGGCCGCGCACGGTGCGGCCGTCGGTGCGGGCGTAGCTGGGGTGGGTGCCCCAGTGGTGGAAACCGCTGCTGCGGAACAGGCGCACCGCGTCGGTCTGGGTTTCGCGCACATCAAGGTTGATGATCTGGTATCCCATGCTGCGCGCGCAGCTTTCCACTTCGTTCAGAAGCAGGCGGCCCAGCCCCAGCCCGCGGGCATAGGGGGCGATATAGAAATGCATGAGTGTCGCACTCATGGCCTGTGCTTCGTTATTGCGCGGCGGGCGGACAAGCTGGGCCGATCCCACGATCATGTCATCCAGCCGCGCAACAAACATCTGGCGTTCGGGCACCAGCAGGACGCCACGGAAATACCGTTCCAGTGTTTCACGCGGCGGCGGGGCCAACCAGCCAAACCCGCCACCTTCCAGAATGGCGGCGTTGGTCGCGTCACACAGGGCATGCAGGTCATCTTCATGCATCCGCTGCACGCGTTCGGCATGGATCGTGCCGGCAGTAGGGGCCTGCCGTGTCATGTCATGCGGTCCGGCACGGGTGTCCAGCGCAGGAAATTGGACAGGATGCGCAGGCCCACCTTCTGGCTTTTTTCCACATGGAACTGCGTGCCCGCCCGGTTGCCGCGCGCGACGATGGCGGGCACCGTGCCGCCGTAATCGGTGGTTGCCACCATGTCGGCCGGGTCATATCCACGCAGGGCGAAGGAATGGACGAAATAGCCATGGGCTTCCACCGGCAGGCCTTCGGTCAGCGGGTGGATGCCGGGCGTGAACTCAAGCTGGTTCCACCCCATCTGCGGCAGGCGCAGGTCCGGGGCGTCCATCAGGGCGATTTCGCCCGCGATCCAGCCAAAACCGGATGTTACCCCATGTTCGCGCCCGCGTTCGGCCATAAGCTGCATGCCGACACATATGCCCAGGAAGGGCGTGCCGTTATCGGTTGCCTCAACAATGGCATCATGCAGGCCGGGCCGTGCTGCAAGGCCCGCCGCGCAGTCAGCAAATGCGCCCTGTCCGGGCAGGACGATCCGGTCGGCCTGCATTACGGCCTGCGGATCGGCGGTGATGGTGACGGTGGCGTCAATGCCACTGTCGGCCGCCGCGCGGGACAGGGCGCGGGCTGCGGAGGCAAGGTTGCCACCGTTATAGTCGACCACCACGATGGATTGTGCGGAAGAATGCGCGGACGTGGGCATGGGATGCCTCATGATACGGGGGAAAGGGGACGGGACCGGTCATGGTCCATCCAGCGCAGCACGGCTGCCTTGGGGTCGGTGGCGTAAACGCCGCGCACGGGCCGGTAGCCACGCAGGCGCAGTTCCCACTGCCGCAGGTCCGGGGCGTTCAGCGCCAGGATAAGGTGCAGTCCGCCCAGAATCGGCAGGGCGACCGGCAGTGGCAGCAGTTGTTCGATCAGAATGGCCGCTCCCCCTGCGATCAGTCCGCTGATCCAGCAGCCACGCAGCAACAGCCCGACCCATCCGCACAGCAGCACCAGCCACGACATGCGCCACGCCACCATGACCGGCCATGCGGCAGGTCCTGTTGCGCGGGCAGGGGGCAGCAGGGCGGAATGGAATGTCACAGGCTGCCCTTGGTGGACGGGATGATCCCGCCCGAGCGTGGGTCGGCCTCGCCTGCGGTGCGCAGCGCGCGGGCCAGCGCCTTGAAGGCGGCTTCGGCGATATGGTGGCAGTTATGCCCCGCGCGCTGGATGACATGTAGTGTGACCAGCGCGCTCATGGCGAAGGCGCGGAAGAATTCCTCGAACAGTTCGGTATCCATTTCCCCGATCTTGTCGCGTCCGAAGGTGACGGACCATGCCAGGAAGGGGCGGCCAGAAATATCCACTACCGCTTCGCACAATGCCTCGTCCAGTGGCACGGTGGCGCTGCCGTAACGGCGGATACCACGCTTGTCGCCTATGGCTTTGGCAAAGGCCTTGCCCAGTGCGATGCCGGTATCCTCCACCGTGTGGTGGTAATCGATATGCAGGTCGCCCTTGGCGGTAATGTCCAGATCGCACATGCTGTGACGGCCGAGGGCTGTCAGCATGTGGTCAAAGAAGCCAATGCCGGTATCGATATGGGTCTGTCCCGTGCCATCAAGGTTGATGGTGACGGTAATGTCGGTCTCGCTGGTGGCGCGGTGGACCGTGGCTGTGCGCGGGGTGTTCATGCCTCCCCTTCTATAGAAGCCCGTAGCTGGAATCCATACCGATCCCATGGTGTTGGCCACGCATGGCGGGGTGGATATTGGCAGGACGGGATACTTGCTGCATGGTGTCGTGTCATGACACCCGCCATCAGGCCATGGACTGTCAGCGGGCGCCCAGTTTATCAGGGAATGACCATATGACATCGCTCGATCTTCTTCTGTCGCGCTTTTCCACCGACGCGCTGATGGAACCAGCACCCGCGGGGGACGTGCTGCACGCCATCCTGTCTACCGCCATGCGCGCGCCCGACCATGGCAAGCTGCGGCCGTGGCGTTATGTGCTGGTGGAAGGAGATGCCCGGCCAGGACTGGCACAGCGCGTGGTGGCCAGCATGAAGCGTCTGGACCCGGATGTTGAACCCGCCAAGATCGAGAAGCGCCTGTCGCGTTTTTCCACCATGCCGCTGACCATCGTGCTGGGCATGCACCTGTGCCCCGAACACAAGATCCCCCTGATCGAGCAGGAACTGGCGGTAGGTGCCGCGGCGATGAATATCCTCAATGCCCTGCATGCCACGGGTTTTGGCGGGGTGTGGGTCAGTGGCGATGTGGCCTATGATCCGGAGTTCGCGGCCGAACTGGGTTTTCCTGCCCCACACAAACTGGCGGGTTTTCTGTTTGTCGGCACGCCAAAGCCGGATGCGACCGCGCCGAAACGTCGTCCGGTTGACGGATATGTGGCCAGTTGGACGGGAAGCCCCGTGCATTTCGGCGCGGATGCATGATCTGCAAAAGCCTTCTTGAAATAACCAGTTGATAGATAAAGTAAAAGTTTCCAGGTGCCGTCTTTTTGAAAAAAGGCGGCGTTCTTCGAAGTGTTTTGAAAAGGGCTTCTCCGGAAACTTCTTTATAACTGGCAGGATATCTCAGGGGCAGGCTTTTCAGATAACCTCATCAGGGCGGCAGATGGACAGGAAACAGGCAGGCAATGGCATATTGTGATGTAACCATAATGGGTGGCGGTCCGGCAGGGCTGGCTGCGGCCCTGTCGCTGGAGGCCTGTGGCCTGTCCGTCGCGGTGCTGGAACGTGCCCCGCAGCCGCGCTGGGCCGAGCCTGCCTTTGATGGGCGCGAAATCGCCCTGACCCATCATTCGGTTTCGGTGCTGAAGGAACTGGGGGCGTGGGAACACATCCCGCAGGTCGCCATTTCTCCCCTGCGGGAAGCGCGGGTGGAAACCGGGCGCAGCAATCATCCCCTTACATTCGATACGCAGGGGCGCGGCGTTGATGCGCTGGGTTATCTTGTGTCCAACCACTGCATCCGGCGCGGGCTGTACCTTGCAGCCAGCCAGCGTCCCGGTATCCGCCTGCTTGGCGGCACCTCCACCCAGCATATCCGGCGCATAGGGGAGGATATGACGGTCGTGCATGACGGGGGCGAGATCACATCCCGCCTTGCAGTAGGGGCGGATGGACGCTTTTCCCAGCTCCGCCGCCTGCAGCGCATTGGTGCGGT